>CAVRNI010000025.1:0-7381 GCA_963722415.1 Ilumatobacteraceae bacterium | reverse complement strand
ACCGACGAATCGTAGGCAGACGCACGAACAACGGCGGACCGCACATCTCGGGCGGTCTACCTCGGAAGCCTCCGACGCCTTTTACGCCCTGGCCCGGCGCGCTTCTCCACCAACAACGGGCGCACATCCAACACCGGCTCGTCCGGGACGATGAGCGTCATCGACAGCTGGCCGGTGAGGGTGCGGCGTGCTCAGTGATCAGGTAGGTCGTCGGCGACGAGATGCGCGACGTCGTTCTCGGTGATCGTGCCGCCGTCGCGTACTGCGGTCCAGACGCCGAGGTGGCCGCCATGATGACGGGCCAAGGTGCGGTAGACGTCGAGGTCACGGGTGAGGCCGGGTTGGGGGCGCGTGACCATCGTGCAGCGAATGCACGGTTGCTGCGGAACGACGTCGACCTCACCGATGCGCACGACCCGTCCGCACCAGTCGTCTTCGAGCCACCCGTCACCCGCGGCATCGAGCAGCACATTCGGGCGGAACCGGCGCACGTCCCACTCGCCGGCTGGATGGAGCGCAGCGCCGGCACGCAGACTGGCCGTGGTCATCAGCAGCAAGGGCATGGCGTCCACGAACCGCTCCGGTGGCATCGTCCATTCGATCGCCTCGCTCGCGTCGTCGGTCGGATCGGCGAAGTACTCGGCGCGATCGCCGTGCACCCCGGCTTCGACGAGGCGTACCGGGCGCGCCAGCCAGTCGCTGAGGACGGTGTCGGTCGCCTCGCCCGCCCCGACCAGGACCGTGCCGTCAGGAAGCTCGATGACGGGCTCGCCGCCCCCTGCCAGTCTCGCCGCGGCCTCCAGGAGCCTCGCCTCGCGCCGACCCGTCAGCACCCGTCCCGTGCGCTCGTCACGGACCCCCCAACGCCGATCGCCATCCACGCCGTCGTCCTGGATGTCGACGGCGGGGAGGCGCTCACCCTGCATCGACTTCACCGGGTACCGCCACAGCTCCGCGACCACCACGTCACTCGATGTCACCGGCCTCCTCCTCTACCGCCCGCAGTCAACACCACCGCGCCGCGCACCTGCGAGCGCCGGATCGCGAGCGGCGTGGGTGGTTCGGGACGACGCTGACTCGCAGGACGGCACAGTCCAGGGGCTGGCGTGCCGCCGGGGCCGCCGTCATCCGGGCGTCCCCAGTAGCGTCCGGGTCGTGGCCGAGCCGCCGTTCGTCCCAGCCGACTTCGAGCCGCCGCTGACCCTCGAGAGCGACCACTTCCGGCTGGAGCCGCTCGGCCCGCAGCACAACGAGGCGGATCACGCGGCCTGGACATCGAGCATCGCCCATGTTCGCTCGACTCCGGGGTTTCCCGACGGCAACTGGCCGCCGCCGGAGGGCATGTCGCTCGACCGGAACCTCGACGACCTCCGCCGCCACGCCGCAGACTTCGACGCTCGCACCGGGTTCACGTTCACCGTCCTCGACCCGGTCACGGGCGACGTGATCGGGTGCGTCTACCTCTACCCCTCGCCGTCGCCAGACGCCGACGTAACCGCCCAGTCGTGGGTGCGCTCCAGTCACGCCGAGCTCGACGTCCCGCTCGCCGACGCCGTCGCCGCCTGGCTGGCCGCCGAGTGGCCGTGGGAGCGCGTGCACCGCCCCGGCCGCTGAGCACCGCCGAATGGGCAAGGATGCCGACGATTCGCCGACCGATACCAACGAAGCGATCGCACGCGCAGCCGAACGGCCCGAGGGGGCGGCTGGGGGTGCATGGCCATGGCCGGGGGCGAGTCTCAAGCGAACTCTGGGGCGGTGTGCCGTGGCGACACTCCGGGCGTCCTTGACTATATGTAGTCACTCTGTTAAATAACCAATCTGTGAAGTATCTGCAGGAGCGACGGCAACGATGACCGTGACGGCCCCCGATCGGTTCGACGTCGTCTTCGCCGCCTTGTCGGACCCGACGCGGCGCTCGATCGTGCGTCGGTTGGCCGACGGTGAGGCAACCGTGCTCGAGTTGGCCGAGCCGTTCCCGATCAGTCTCCCGGCCATCTCCCGTCATCTGAAGGTCCTCGAGCGGGCGGGTCTGATCAGTCGCGGCCGAGATGGACAACGGCGGCCATGCCGGCTGCGGCCGGAGCCTCTGGTCGAGATCGCCGCATGGGCCGAGCACACACGAGCTGCGTGGGAGCACCGTCTCGACCGGCTCGATGCGCACCTCCGGCGCACATCTGACCGAACCGCATCCCCACCGACATTGGAGAAGCCATGAGCAGTACCCCGACCATCACCGATCCGACGACGTGGGCTCTCGATCGTGAGATCGTCCTCGTTCGAGTTCTTGACGCCACACGCGAAGCGGTGTTCGCCGCGTGGACCGATGCGGATGCCTTCTGCCAATGGTTTGGTCCCGATGGGTTCACCTGCACTGTCCGAGAGATGGACGTGCGCCCGGGAGGTCGAGCGTGCTTCGACATGGTTTCCGGAGACGGCACCGTGTTCACGAATCGCTTCGACTACCTCGAAGTCGTTCCAGTCGAGAGGTTGGTGCTGGATCACGGGTCCGACGCCGACGATGACCCGGCACGCTTCCGAGTGACGATCGTCCTCGATGAACAAGCCGATGGAAAGACGGTGTTGACGCTGCGGCAGCTCCACCCAACCGTCGAGCAGCGAGATGCAAAACATCGGCTTCGGCGCGGTCGAGCTCGGTCTGCAGACGATGCAGAAGCTCGCTCACCATCTCGGGGTCGCCTGAATCCCACGGCCGATGAGATCTCGCCGCGGGACAGGTCAACCAGTCTGACCGACCACCACCACCCGAAGGAGCCGCCATGTCGCGCGTCCGCATCCACAACTTCTCGATCTCGCTCGACGGGTTCGCCACCGGCGAGGGGCAGGCCCTCGAGACGCCGTTCGGCCACGCCGGGCATCGGCTCCACGAGTGGCTGCTCGCCACCCGGTTCGCCCGCCGCGAAGTCCTCGGCGAGCCGGGCGGCACCGAGGGTGTCGATCACGCGATGGCCGACCGGCACGGACCCGGGATCGGTGCGGAGATCATGGGCGCGGGCAAGTTCGGCCCTCCGGGCTGGCAGGACGACCCGGAGTGGCGCGGGTGGTGGGGCGACAACCCGCCGTTCCACACGCCGACGTACGTCCTGACCCACCGTCCGCGCCCGTCGCTGGAGATGGAGGGTGGTACGACGTTCCACTTCCTCGACGCCGCGCCAGCGGATGCACTCGAGGTGGCGCGGGACGCAGCCGCCGGTCAGGACGTCCGCATCGGCGGGGGCCCGACCATGATGCGCGCGTTCATCGCCGCCGGTCTCGTCGACCACCTGCACGTCGTGCTGGTGCCGATCCTGCTCGGCCGCGGTGTTCGGCTGTGGGACGGCCTGGAGGCGTTGGAGCAGCAGTACGACGTGGAGGCGGTCTCGACGCCCAGCGGCGTCACCCACCTCACGTTCACCCGATGACCTCACGGCGGCCGCCGCAGAGTCATCGGTCATGGGAGACTCGAAATCGTGGCGTCCTCCGGAAGATTCAACGCATCGTGACCGAGGAAGGAGACTCGGCGGACGTGGCGGGCAGTCGCGACGTCGCCGAGAGCGTGGCGATAGCGGGAAGTGTCGGCGTCGCTGACAGCGTCGCCGTGGCGGGCAGTCGAGCTACTGCCCACAGTGTCGCCGTGGCTGGCAGCGTCTCGACGGTCGGGAGCGTCGCCATCGCGCAGAGCGCAGCGACCGCTGGGAGCGTGGCCGTCGCGGGAAGTGCGGGCACCGCTGGGAGCGTGGCCGTGCGGGCAGTGCGGGCACCGCTGGGAGCGTGGCCGTCGCGGGCAGTGCGGGCACCGCCGGGAGCATCGGTGTCATCGGCAGCTTGCTCACCATCCTCGGCGTGGGTATCCGCAACTGCGTCGCCACCGTCGCGTGCATCCGCTGCCGTCGCTGCGTTGCCTGTGTCGCGTGCATCGACTGTGTGGACTGCATCGGGTGCGTCGGATGCGTCGGGCTGCGTGGCGCGGTGGGTCAACGCAACGTCCGTGCTCCGAAGTGACAGGACCGGACCGCAGCCCGACCGCCTTCGATCTCGCCGGACCCGACCCCGGTCGCCGACTTGGGCAGTGTCCCCGGTCGCCGGGTAGCGGCGTCCGATTCGTGACGCTGGGCGCGCCGCGGGCGCAGCCTGACTGGATACGAGCGGCGCTCAATGGGTCGATGAGTCGGTCACCTCGACGGCGGTCTACATCGTGCGAGTACCTCGGTCGTCGCCGAGTTGAAAGTTCTCCACTTCGGGGTCGCCGCCGAGTGCGAGGTAGACGGCGAACAACGCGAGCCACGCCAGGAGCAGCACCGCCGAGACACAGGAGAGGAGCACGATCGGGGCGGGACGGAGCGCGCCGATCGCGATGGCGACGGCGGCGGCGATGCCAAGCGACGGACCGATCCATCGCTGCATACCCGACGGGAACTCGTCAACGGGAAGGGCGGTGCACGCGATGCTCACGGCGCCGAGCGTGACCGCCACTGAACCGGTCAGCAGCCATGCGGAGGCGCCGGGTGTGCGGCTGTCGTGGGCGTGGTCGATGATGCTCACCATCGCCGCGCCGCTCGCCGCGATGGCCATCGCCAATGGCAGATGGGCGTAGAGCCAGCTGGCCAATCGATGACCTCGCTGCCCGGGCACGCGGCGGCCGAGCATGTCGAAGTAGTTCCACCAGATGCCCATGGCGACCGTCAGCCCGAGCATCCCGGTGGCGACCGTCTTGACGTCGCGATGCTCCGCATCACTGATGCCACCCACGACACCGACGACCAACTCGCCGAGCACGATGATGGTGAACAGTCCCATCCGCTCGACCAACGACCCTGTGACACCTTCGCCGAATCCCTCCGTGTGATCGGTCGAGACGAGCATGTAGCCGCCGATGACCCAGCAGGTCACGACCACCGCCCACAACCCGACGCGCCAACTGTCCCCGACGAATGCGCTCGCCAGCACGACTGCAGTGCTGATGCCCATGCCGACGAGGTAACGCATCGTCGTCGGCCGGTAGCGCCGATCGGTGTCGACGCGATGCACCTGCCACCACTGCCACGTCAACAACGCGAACAGGATGCTGTAGACGATGGCGAAACCTTGTCCGTCGTCGCCCGCTGCTCCACCAGCGAACACCGCCAGCAACGCGAGCAGACCCATCTGCGCGAAGATGTAGTTCCGGCTACGCCCGTCCTCGCGGCCATGTAACTCGTGCCACAAGCGTGCCGTTGAACCACGCCAACCAGATCAACCCGAACACAACCGCGAACTCGACGACGCTGCGCCCGGCGACGTGGGCAGCGAGATGATGCGTCGTGCTCCCGATCAAGACCACGTACACGAGGTCGTAGAACAACTCGAGGAAACTGACCTCACGTTCGTCGATGACCTCGCCATGACGTCGCGGTGGCGTGCGAAACCAGATCCTCATCCCGTATCGAATCCGTCGGCGGCCGACTTGGCCCATCAGCGAGCTTGGCGCCGCACCAGCCGCGTCTTCGCCGAGCGGCTCATCAAGGTCGTCAGGCATCGCCACGGCCACATCTTCGCGAGAGGCGTCGGCATCTGCGAACGTCAGGTGCGCCCTCACCCCGACACGCGCGCACCACCCAGGGAGCTTGCGGCCGCTCTGCAAATACCGTCCTCACGTTGTGGGGCGTACGTCCGGGTCTGGCGTGACAATGCCAAATGCCGACATCCCCGGTCCAACCTCACCGAGGATCAAGCGGCTCACGAGGACTGGCTGCTTGCTCAGCTGGGCTCGATCTCTCCTGGTCGCCAGGTCTGGTCGAACCATGCTTCGAGCGGTCCGTAGAGCCGCAGGATCGGGAACCAGCTCTTGCCCGGGATCGTTCGGAGCCAGTTGACATCGGTATCCGGCGGCGGTTCGGGTCCGAAATGGATGACGACGTCGCCGTTGGCTTCGGTGTGGAGGTCGGTGAAGCGGTCGTTGATGCTCGGGTACGGGTTGTCGGTTTGCAGCAGCGATCGGGTTTGGGTGTCGTAGATGTCGATCGCCCAGAACGTCTTGACCGGGATCGGCGCCGGGAGGGTGAGCGTGTAGGCCTTGGCGCCGTCGAGGGTGTCGCCGTTGGCGTCGTCGACGGTGTACGCGTATTGCGATCCGATGCCGGGCGCGGCGTGGGTCATCGCTGGGGTGATGCCGGTGCCGACGTAGTGCATCAGGCTGCGGTAGTCGAGCATCCGCGCGCCGTTGATGAGGAACTCGTAGCTGCCGCCGACGAACGCCGTCTTCCACGACCTGCCCTCGAAGAAGAACACCGTCCGGATCGCGCGGCTTGTAGAGCAGTGTGCGGGCAAGCCCGGCACCGATCCTGGCGGCTTGTTCGAGGATCGTGCGCATGCGGGCGTCGGGCGCGAACGGTTGGCCCTTGACGATGCCGATCGCCGCCAGCTGTCCGGCGCGTTCGGGGTCGAGGGTGCCCTCGGGCTCCTCTTGGATGATCTCGTTGACCTCTTCGAAGAAGCTGAAGTCGTTGGCGTGGATGCCGTTGAACGACGCCTCGGCCATGTTCACGAACCCGGTCTCGGGCGGATCGTCGGCTTGGCGCCAGCGGGTAGATCCGCGTCGTGAGCAGCGCGTCGAGGCCGTCGAGGGCGCGGATCACGACCCAGTTCGAATAGGTCGGCGACTGGAACACGAAGTAGCCGTCAGGAACGTCGCCGTCGTGTCCGGGGGGCAGGAACAGGTACTTGCCGCCCTGGCCGCGATCGGGGCCGGCGTTGCCCATGTCGGCGACGTAGCGCTGCCACAGGTCATCGACGAAGCTCAACGAGTTCGGACGGGCACTCGATCACCGTCGGTCCGTCGGCCTTCAGGTCGAGGAACGTGGTGCCGTATGTGGTCTCGGTGTTCGCCGTCAGCACGACCGGCGCCGAGGTGCTGCGCGGATCGGTGCAGGCGATCACGTTCGAGCGCGCCCCGATCGAGCGCAGCCCGTTGCGCATCGCCAACATCGACGCTCCCGGCATGCAGTTCAAGAACACGTCGATCCCGCGGAGCAGATCGAGCGCGTCGTAGCCCATCTCCACCGTGCGCGGGCAGCGGCACGCCGTCGAAGAACTCCATCGTCCCGAACGGCGTCGCCAACGACTCCGGCGAACTCAACGAGCCGAACACCTCCGCTGACACTCCTGGGCCGGATGCTTGCTCCACTTCAGCCATGGGGGACCTCCTGAACGCGAACAGACGAACCGTCAGTCTCTCCGACGGCGTCCTTGCCAAGCTGCGAGGGCCCGTGGCCCGTTTCGCCGCCCTCGTCGTCGATGACGACTGAAAGGGTGCACCTTCGGGTTCGTCCTTAAGCTCTGTCGGTGAGCGATCGGAGAGGTCGTGCGTACCGCCGAGCACGCCCAACTGACCGGCCAGGCACGGTCT
>CAVRNI010000024.1:0-25862 GCA_963722415.1 Ilumatobacteraceae bacterium | reverse complement strand
GACACAAACCGGGGGTTGCGGACGTGTCGGACGACCTCAGATCAGATGAGGTTGAAGACGGCGCCGAGGTCGGGGTACCTGAAACGCGCCGCGGCCGAGAGGCGGGTCCACGCGGCGCGGGCGGTGCCGCCGTTGAGGTACATGTCGTGGGCGATGGCCGCCGCGACCTTCGGCGCCGCGAAGCTGGTGCCGCTCCATCGCGCCCACCCGCGGAAGTGTCGACTCACGCCGTTCACCGTGTCGTCGAAGTGCGTGAAGAACGTGCTGACCACGTCGACCGCCGGCGCGCATGCGTCGACCCAACCGCCGTAGTTGGAGAACGGGGCGCGGCCGCGTGAATCGAGCGCTCCGACGGCGACGACACCGGGGAGCGCGGCCGGGAACACCGGCCGCGGCGACGCGCTGTTGCCGGCCGCCGCAACGACCACGGAGTTGCCGAGGAACCGCTCGATCCACCCCGCCAACGGTGGTGGCTGATCGTCGTCGGTGTATGCGCCGAGGCTCATCACCACGACGTCGGGACCGTGCCGGCCGATTCGACTCGCGGCGCGTTCGATGCCGTGGCCGATCGTCGCATCGTCGCTCGTGGCCAGACCGGACAGGACTCCGTTCACGTAGATCTCGGCCTCGGGGCAGAGGCGGCGGATGATCCCGACGATGAACGTTCCGTGGCCCGACTGGAGGTCGAGCCGCAGATCGTGGTCGGCGTCGGGTTCGTCCTCGTCGTCGGTGGCCATCGGACGGAGCCGGTCCCGCCAATCGGGCTGAATCACCACGGCGTCGGCGAGATACGGGTGCGCCGGCCCTGCCCCCGAGCGGAGCGTGCTGAGCCCCGTGTCGAGCACCAACACCTTCGGGCGACGGCGGCCCGGGACCGTCCGCGGCCGGCGGAAGGGTGGCAAGGGCTGGCAGGGCATGGCCGAGTTGCTCGGCTCGTCGTAGATGATCGGCATCTCAGACCATGTTGAACACGATGCCGAGGTCGGGATAGCGGAACTTCTGCCAGTTCGACAGGCGACGCCACGCCTCGGCGGCTGTCCGGCCCTCGTCGCACACCTCGTGGGCGATCGCCGCGGCGACCTTCGGCGCCGTGAAGCTGGTGCCACTCCATGCCGCCCAACCCCGGAAACGATTGATCTCGTCGAGGGTCACGTCGCCGAAGTGATCGTCGAAATGCGTGAAGAACGTGCTCACCACGTCGACGCCGGGCGCGCACGCGTCGACCCAGCCACCGAAGTTCGAGAACCACGCGCGCCCGGCGCTGTCGAGCGCGCCGACGCCGACGACGTCCGGAAGCGCGGCGGGATAGGCCGGACGGCACGAACCCCCGTTGCCAGCGGCCGCGACGACAATCGCACCGGACGGGACGTACTCGGCGAGTGCCCGCGTCAGCGGCGGCGGGCGATCGTCGTCGGTGTAGCCACACAGGCTCATGACGATGACGTCCGGTAGCGCGGTCGGTGCGTTCCATCCGGTCGACCGCCCGCCGCAGCCCTTCGCCGATCGTGTCGTCGTCGCCGTCGCCGAAGCTCGAGAGCACCCCTTCCAGGTGGACGACGGCCTCGGGGCAGAACTGCCGGACGATGCCGGCGATGAACGTGCCGTGGCCGGACTGGAGATCGAGGCGGTGGTTGACATTGACATCGGCTTCGTCGTCGTCGTCGGTCGCCAAGGGGTCGCTGGAGCGACGCCACTCGTCGTGGGTCCGTGCCGTGCCGGACAGCGCGGGGTGCTCGATGGACAAGGCCTTCACGTCATCACCGACGGTTCTGAGCCCGGTGTCGAGCACCAGCACACGCGGGCGATCGGCGTCGGCCAACTGCAACGCGTCCCGCAGTGCCGGTCCCGTTTCCAACGGCCGGGCGGACGAACGTGCCGATTGCGGCCCCTCACCGGGGCTGCCGATGTAGCCGGGGCTGCCGATGTAGCCAGGGCTGCCGATGTAGCCGGGGCTGCCGATGTAACCGGGGCTGCCGATGTAGCCGGGGCTGCCGATGTAGCCGGGACTGCCGATGTAGCTGCCCGAGGCACCGAAGTACACGTGGTTGGGCTTGACGGGGAAGCCGGCGGCCCGCAACTCCTCCATCACCTCGACGACCGGTTCGACGCTCCATTGGCCAGTCTTGCGCTCGCCGTCGTACCAGAGCGGACGGTCAGGGATGCTGATGCACCTCCAACCGGCGAACGGTTCGGTCCCCTGGACGGGATCGCGAATGGGCTCGTTCGGATCGATTCCTGGCCGGAGGCGATCGAAGCTCCATCCCTCCCTCTCCCGGACGAGCCGTTCGAGCGCTTCGGCACGTCCGTCCTCGCTGATGTCGACGCACACGTTGTTCGCCCTCATGAGGAACGCGCCCGTTGTCCCCGAGAAGGCCGTCGCGATGCCGCGACGGTAGAACTGGGTGCTCACCGAGTCGGCGCCGGCGCGAAGGTCCGTGATCGGTGCGCGCCCTCTCCTTCGGTCGTCGCCCTTCCCGCCGTTCGCGATCGTTCGCTCCGTTGTCCATGTGCATGGTCTCCTAGGTCGGCCGCCCTCAATTGGGATCCCCGCCGGGGCGGACAGATACGTGTGTCTACGATCCCTTGGTGTGGGAGTCAAGGGCGCCGAGCGCAGTGTGTTCGACCTGGCCCACTCCGATCCCGCGGCCGCCGCCGACGATGCCACCCGGACGCTCGCCGATCACGACCTCGACGACGCCGCGAGAACGCAGTTGCTGTGGATCCGCGGCCTCGCTCGGCGGGAGATGGGACTCCTCGCGGAGGCGCGTTCGGACCTCGAGTCGGCGATGGTGTTGGCGGGCGACCGGGCGACGGCGGCTCAGATCGCGGTGACGCTGTCGCTGGTGCTGATGTACATCGGCGACACTCCGGGCGCCCTGGAACTGCTCGACGGGAACGAGGACCATCTCCAGGGCGCGGATCGCGCGCTCCTCGTTCTGCAGCGAGCATTGCTGCATCACCGCCTGGGTCGCCTCGGCGAGGCCGACTCGGGGTATCGCTCGGCGCTCGACGAGCTGGTCGCGTCAGGTGACGAGGCGGGAGCGGCGCGAGCCCACGCCAACCTCGGCTTGCTGTGTGCCCAACGTGGCCGCGTCGACGAAGGCGCCGAGCACCTGCGCGAGGCGATCAGGTCGGGCGATGCCATCGGGCATGCGCACCTCGCCGCGATCTCGGAGCAGAACCTCGGCTACCTGTTCTCCCTCGAGGGCAACGTCCCGGCTGCGCTCGCGGCGCTGGGGAACGCTGAGCAGCGGTTCGCACAACTCGGGAACGTGCAGCAACTGGCAGTCACGCGCGCCGACCGGGCGTCGGTTCTGCTCTCGGCGAACCTCGTCGACGAAGCCCGCCGAGAAGCCGACACTGCGCTCGCCGCGATCGAAGCGGGGGGCAACGTCACCGATGTCGCCGACACGGCGTTGCTGGCCGCGCGCACCCGTCTTGCCGCCGGCGACGTCGTTGGTGCCCGCGACGCGGCGCGCTTGGCAGATGACCTGTTCGGCGCCCACGATCGCCGTCCCTGGCGGCCACTCGCTCGGCTCGTGGAGGTCCAGGCCGATCTGTTGGTCGACCCGACCGTCGCCGAGGCGGCGCGCGCCGAGGACGTCGCCGATGCGCTGGCGCAGGCCGATTGGACGACGGAGGCGACGAGCGCCTACGTGATGGCTGGTCGGGTCGCGCTCCAGTTCGGTGAGTTGGCGCTCGCGCGACGCGTGCTGGAGAAGGCCTCCGGTGCTCATGAGCGGCGACCGGCCGCGGACATGGCTGCAGCCCATCTGGCGACCGCGTTGCTCGCGGAGGCCGAGGGCGACCTCCGAGCGGCCCGCCGATCCGTCACGCGTGGTCTGCGCACGCTGTGGGACAACCAGGCGACCCTCGGAGCGCTGGAACTGCGGGCCCACGCTGCTGCGCACGGCGAGGCGTTGGCCGAGCTGGGAGCACGAATCGCGGTCACAGATCGGCGCCCGCGTGATCTCCTCGCCCGGATCGAGTCGGCGCGGGGCATGATCGCGTTGCTGCCGAGCGCCCATGCGCCCGAAGACGCGGAGCTTGCGGCGATGCTCACCGAGTTGCGGACGGTGGCGCAGCGAGTACGTGAGACGGCCGGCGAGGGGCGCGTCGATCCCGCGCTCGAGTCACGGCGACTGGACATCGAACGTCGAATTCGCGAGCACAGCCGCCGGAGGAGATCCTCCGAGCTCTCGCCCGTGCTGTCGATGGATGATGCGCTTCGTGCGGTCGGCGACCACGTCCTGATCGAATACGGCAACATCGCGGGTGAGCTCTGGGCAGTGACCGTTCGAGACGGCCGCGCCAAGATGCACGATCTCGGGTCGATCGATCGTCTGCAGCGCGACATCGACTCCATCGAGTTCGCCCTGCATCGACTCAATCGGACGCAGGGCTCGATGGCAGCGCAACAGGCGGCTCGCGAGGCGATTCGCGTCGCGGGTGAGCGACTGCAGGCAGCCCTGCTGCCGGCCTCGGTGCTGCGCACCGATCGCTCCTTGGTCATCGTTCCGACCGGACGACTGCACGGTCTTCCGTGGCGAGCCCTTCCGGGACTTGCCGCGCGTCCGACGGTGGTCGCACCGTCGCTGATGGCATGGGCAGTCGCCACCCGAGCGGCCGCGATCCGCCGGCCGTCCCGAACATTGCTCATCGGAGGACCCGCGCTCAGTGCCGCGAGTGCAGAGCTCGCCGCGCTCGCTCGCATCCACCGCAACGCCGTCGTCCTCGACGTCGACGAATCCACGGCAGAGCGCTGCATCGCCGGGCTCGGCGATGTCTCCCTCGCCCACCTCGCCTGTCACGGTTCGTTCCGAAGCGACAACCCTCTGTTCTCGACCCTGCGCGTCGCCGATGGGGACATCACCGTCTACGACCTCGAACAGTGCCGACGGCTCCCTCGGACCATGGTGCTCTCGGCCTGCAATGCGGCCGTCTCGGCCGTGCTCCGCGGCGGGTCGTTGCTCGGGATGTCGTCGGCGCTGATCCAGCTCGGGGTGTCCAGCGTGATCGCCCCACTGACGCCGGTGTCGGACGAGCGGTCAGTGGAACTGATGACCAGGCTCCATCAGGAGCTGCGTGCGGGCGCTCGACCAGCCGTCGCACTGGCCCGCGCCGCGGCCGTGGGCGATGAGCTGGACGCCACGGCGGCCGCGTTCGTCGTGATTGGTGCATGACGGCGCCCGATCGGCCGCGCGAGAAATCACGAGATCGACTGCGCGACGACGCGTATCAGGACCGACGCTCGCGACTCTCGTAGTACATGAAGATCGACCACCACGGTGTGCAGCTGGCAGCGCGTCTACGCTGCGGGTTCGTGGATCCGGCCGAACTCCTCGCGCGGGTCGGCGAGGGTGACGAGTCGGCGTGGAACGAGTTGGTCGAGCAGTTTGCCGGTCTCGTGTGGTCGGTGGCCAGGTCATTTCGACTCGGCAAGGCGGCAACCGACGATGTGGTGCAGACCGTGTGGTTGCGGCTCGCCGAGCACAGCAGCCGTATCCGCCAGCCCGATCGGTTGGCGTCGTGGCTGGCGACCACCACCAGGAATGAGTCGCTCCGAGTCATTCGCCAGAGCTCCCGTTTCTCGAAGGTCGACGAGCCCTACGAGCAGAGCGATCCGACAACGCCCAGCATCGACGATCGGGTCGTCGACCTCGACGACCGCGACCGGGTGATGGCCGCCTTCGACCTCTTGACGGAAGACGATCAACGATTTCTCCGACTGCTGTGCGCAGTCCCCCCCATCGACTACGAGACGATCGCCGAGATCCTCGGTCGACCGATCGGCAGCATCGGCCCAACCCGGGCACGCTGTCTCGAACGCCTCCGCCGGCTGATCCCTGGCGAAGCCGGAAGCAAGGACAAGGAATCATGAACGAACGAACCGACGACCAGTTGATCGCGACGCTCGGCGACGCCATCAGGCGTGCCGATCCGGTGCCGGAGAACGTCCTCGCCGGTGCCAGGGCAGCGTTCACGTGGCGCACGATCGATGCCGAGCTCGCCGAGCTCGTGTTCGACTCGGCCAGTGAGCTCACCGGCGTCCGCAGCGAAACCTCGCCTCGGCAGGTGACGTTCCAGGCCCCAGGTGTCGAGATCGAGGTGATGGTGATCGAGAACGGCCAGCGCCGCATCGTCGGTCAGCTGATCCCGCCGTCCGAGGTCACCATCCAGCTCGCGTCGGGAGACTCGGTGGCCGAGACGCAGACCGACGACCTCGGCCGGTTCACGTTCGACGTCGTGCAACCCGGTCCCGTGCGCCTCTCGGTGCTCGGATCATCCGGGGAGGACGTGGTCCACACGGAGTGGATCCTGCTCTGACTCTCGATATGTCGGCGACTCTCGATATGTCGGCGACCCTCGGTATGTCGGCGACCTTCGATATGTCGGCAGGGCGGGGGACGGGGCCGCTCCGGACCGGGCGGCCAGGGCGGATGTCCGGAACTGCTCGATCTGTGGAGGACGGAGTCCGCGCCGCGGTGACCAACCAGTGTCGATCGGACCTGCGGCGGGAAGTGCGAGCGCTGGAACCCCGACGGTACCGTCGCCGACGATCGTCGTGAGCCAGCGTTCGGCGGCCTGAGCCGCCACTGGGTGGGCCGTGGCCCAGCGTCGGTAGCCACCCATCCCGAACGCCCCGGCGACCGAGGTCGGCAACGGCGGCCCGACGCGGCGCCGGAACGACGCGCACCGGAACGGCCGCGTGGTACGGCGTGCACCACCACATCGTCGGTGGTGTCGGCGGCGGTGTTGCGTCCGCGAACCGGGACGACCTGACGCCAGAAGATGGCGCCGAAGGCGGCCACGGCGACCACCTTCCACGCGAGGGCCAGGGCGAGGCCCTCGAACAGTGACTGGGCCCACCATGTCCACGAGAGGACGAACGTCGACGCCATCGCCAGGCCGAGGACCACCTTCCGGGGGCTGGTGCGCTGGGCGTCGTTGGCGATCAGGCCGGGGAGGAACAGCGGCGTCAGCGCCAACGAGCCGAGGTCGAGGTGGCGCTGCACCTCCGGGCCGAAGAACTCGCGACCCGACCACAGCAGGACCCACGACAGCGACGACCCGACGAGGAGCATCGACGAGAACTTGCGTCGCCCGAACAGGATCATGTGATTCATCAACAGCCGCGTCACGATCAGGTACGTGGTTGCCGCGATCGCGCCGGCGACGATCACCTGCCACGGATCGCCCATGAACATCGCGATGAACGCCGCGCCGACGAAGCCGCCGGAGCGCATCCCGTAGTTCGTGGCCACTCCCCACGCCGCGGCGGCCGACAGCAGCACGGCGAACGGGAGCCACGCCGTGTCGATCGCCATGTCCCCGAAACCCTCGAGCGGCGCGAGGTCGTTCACGCCGGGGAGGTCGAACGCCAGCGCCAGAGCGATCGGGATCGCCACCAGCGTCGCCGCGTACGTCACCGACTTGACGGTCCGGACGACGCCTTGGCGTCCCATGTCGTGGGCGATCAGGGCGGGAACGACGTAGCCGACCCCGACGAACAACTTGAAGTCCGACTCCCAGAGCCAGGCACCCGACGGCGTCGCCTTCAACATCGCGGTCTGGATGAGGATCGAGATCAAGGCCAGCACCGTGAACTTCGTGCGGCCGTACAGCAGGAACCAGCGCCGCAGCAGCTTGTTGACGAGCACGTACGACACGAGCGCGTTCACGAACGTGGCGGCGACGATCAGCGGGTACAGGATGAACGTCGCGATGTAGCCGGGCACCACGATCGAACCGGTCGTGAGGTGGCGCTTCTCGTACAGGAACATCGAGACGGCGACGCCGAGCATGAACGCGAAGCGGACCATCTCGGTCGACACGAGGTAGTCGTGCATGGCGGGTCACCCCCCTCGGCGGGGGAGTGAGGCTGCTCCCGATTCGACGTGGCGGTGGTCGCCGGAGCCTTCGCTCTCGGACCAGGGTTGTGCCTCGTGCTCGAAGTACTCGAGCATCTGCTCCGCCTGATGGGTGTGGATGTTGACGAAGCCGACCACGAGCACGTGCTCGGACGGCTGCTCGACGATCATCCGGCGGACGATCTCGTCTTGTGACGGGTGGTGTTCGTCACCGAGGTTGATGATGTGCTCGGCCGGGTAGCCGTTGGCGCGAAGGCGCTCTGTGACCAACCCCTCGTAGGCGCCGAACGTGACCAGGCGGTCGAACGACAGGTCGCGTACGGCCACGTCGGCGAACTGGATCGCCCGCCGCTCGCGGTCGGCACGATTGTTGAGGATCCCGACGGTCGTGGTCGTCTCCGTGATGTACGGCTGGAGCTTCTCCATCGCGGCGACCATCGACTCGCGATCGTTGACGGCGAACAGGTTGGCCCACGTGACCCGCTTGCGATCGATGGCGAGCTCCTTCATCCGCAGGACGCCGGGGTCGGGCGCCGCCTCCACGATCCCGTTCATCGCCACATCGCGCGGGATCCCGAGGTGTTCGGCGATGGCGATCGCGATCGACACGTTCTCCTTGAAGGCGATGTAGTCGAAGCGAGCGATGTCGTCGTCGGTGACGCAGTCGGGATCGGCCACGAGCAGCTCGGTGCCACGCGTGGCGCACACGTCGCGCATCACGTCGAGGATGTCCGGGTCCCGTTCGGCGGTGATCAGCAAGCCGTTGCGAGGGCAGGTCGAGAGCAACGAGCGGGCGATCTCGGGAAGCGTCTCGCCCATCACGTCCTGGTGGTCCTCGCGGACGTTGGTGAGCACGCCGATGTTCGAACGGACGATCATCCGCTCGCTCACCTCCTGGTACTCGGGCTTGATCGCCATGCACTCGATCACGAGCGCATCGACATCGGGCGTCAGGTACCTGCGGGTGACCTCGATCTGCTCGAGGATCGTGGGCGGTCCGCGGCGGTCGATCGGCTCGTCGACACCGTCACGATTGATGACCGCCGCGAACGTGCCGGTCGACTTGGCGATCGTCACGTAGCCGGCCTCACGCAGCATCCCGGCGATGATCCGGGTCACGGTCGACTTGCCACGGATCCCGTTGACGTGGATGCGCCATTCGAGCGATTCGACCCGCCGCCGGTGCGCGACGAACTCGGCCCGCCAGCGGGCGAGCAGCGCGACGCACACGGCGATCCCCGCCACCAACACGATTGGCACGCTGGTATATCGACCGTACTGCGGACCTCTTGAGGCCCGCGCCGGGTTGCCGACCATGATCGACGCCCATAACATTGCAGGGTCCTGCGAGTCGGGTGTCCCGGCTCACGCGTCCCTCGCCCCGCGCGAGTCGTCATCGAACACCAGAGTCGACCAAAGAATCGTAGAGGTTGTCGCTTGCCCACCATCCAGCAACTGGTCCGTCAGGGCCGGAGCTCGAAGTTCACCAAGACCAAGACCCCGGCGCTCAAGGGCTCGCCCCAGCGCCGCGGCGTGTGCACTCGGGTCTACACCACGACGCCGAAGAAGCCGAACTCCGCGCTGCGCAAGGTCGCGCGAGTCCGCCTGTCGAGCGGTGTCGAGGTGACGGCGTACATCCCCGGTGAGGGTCACAACCTGCAGGAGCACTCGATCGTGCTGGTCCGCGGCGGTCGCGTCCGCGACCTTCCCGGCGTCCGCTACAAGATCATCCGCGGCGCGCTCGACGCCGCCGG
This sequence comes from Ilumatobacteraceae bacterium, assembly GCA_963722415.1. GTDB lineage: Bacteria > Actinomycetota > Acidimicrobiia > Acidimicrobiales > Ilumatobacteraceae > JALOLG01. The sequence continues at coordinate 16,237 of CAVRNI010000024.1, read as the reverse complement.
CGTGAAGAACCGCAAGCAGGCCCGCAGCCGCTACGGCGCGAAATCCGAGAAGTGATGGCCCGAGAAGCTCACGATGGAAATGAGCTGATCGAACATGCCTCGCAAAGGTCCTGCGCCGCGCCGCGAGCTCGTCGCCGACCCGATCTACCGCTCCGTCCAAGTGACGCAGCTGATCAACAAGGTGATGCTGCACGGCAAGCGCAGCGTCGCCGAGACCATCGTGTACGACGCGATGAAGGTCATCGAGACGAAGACCGGTGAGGGCCCGCTCGACACCGTCAAGCGGGCGATCGACAACGTCAAGCCGCCGCTCGAGGTCAAGAGCCGTCGCGTCGGCGGCGCCAGCTACCAGGTGCCGGTCGAGGTGCGGCCGCGCCGGGCGACGACACTGGCGATCCGGTGGATCGTCGACTTCAGCCGGGCCCGCCGCGAGAAGACGATGGCCGACTGCCTCGCCGCCGAGTTGATGGACGCCGCCAACGGGCTCGGCGCGGCGATGAAGAAGCGCGACGACATGCAGAAGATGGCCGAATCCAACAAGGCCTTCGCCCACTACCGCTGGTAGTACGCGACGACCTGGCGAGGCTTCGCCCGCCAACGGCAAGCTCTCCTCATATCACTCTCACCGCTTCGTTCACCTGGAGTTCACCCTCAGCGAACGCCCCGCCACCCCTGGTCATACCCGTCGGATCTCGGATACAGTTCCCGCCTTGGGACCGCTCGGAAAGGGGCTCCGATGAACGTCCAATCGATCCTGGCTTTGAAGGGCACGGCCGTCGCGACCGTGACGCAGGCCGCCTCGCTGGCCGACGCCGCCCAGTTGCTGCGCGACCACGGCGTCGGGGCGCTCGTCGTCTCCGGCGACGCGCGAGCGATCGAGGGCATCATCTCCGAGCGCGACCTCGTGCGCAGCATCGCCACCCATGGCGCAGGTGCGCTCGGGCGTTCCGTCGGGTCGACGATGTCGGTCGACGTCGTGACGTGCTCGGCGAACGACGGTGTCGACCGGCTGATGGCCCTCATGACCGATCGCCGCATCCGCCACCTCCCGGTCGTCGACGACGGCGGCCGTCTGGCGGGCATCATCTCGATCGGCGATGTCGTCAAGAGCCGCCTCACCGAGCTCGAGAGCGAGAACCAAGCGCTCTTCGACTACCTCCACCAAGGTCAGTAGAGGTCATCACCCGATCCCGCTCGAGTCGGCGACCAAACCTGCCCACCACCGACTCTGGTGAGCCGACTCAATCAAGCACGTCGCCGATACACTGAATCGCCGTGCCCGTGGCCCTGTTGTCCCAGCGCACGACGCTGATTCCCCCCACCTGCCACACGATTTGAAACACGGAAGTTGACCCGACGATGGCCAAGCGAGAGTTCCCCCTCGAGCGCACCCGCAACATCGGCATCATGGCCCACATCGACGCGGGCAAGACCACCACGACCGAGCGCATCCTGTACTACACGGGCAAGAGCTACAAGATCGGTGAGGTCCACGACGGCGCCGCCACGATGGACCACATGGCCCAGGAGCAAGAGCGCGGCATCACGATCACGTCGGCGGCCACGACCTGCGTGTGGAACGACCACCGGATCAACATCATCGACACGCCCGGGCACGTCGACTTCACGATCGAGGTCGAGCGGTCGCTGCGCGTGCTCGACGGCGCGGTGACGGTGTTCGACTCGGTCGCCGGCGTCGAGCCGCAGACCGAGACGGTGTGGCGCCAGGCCAACAAGTACAACGTCCCGCGGATCTGCTTCGTCAACAAGATGGATCGCATCGGCGCCGACTTCCACCGCACGGTGCGGATGGTGAAGGAACGCCTCGACGCGACCCCGGCCATCCTGCAACTCCCGGTGGGCGCGGGCGGCCCCGAATCGTCGAAGCCGTTCATCGGCCTCATCGACCTCGTGAAGATGAAGGCCCTCATCTGGCACGACGAGGAGCTCGGCGCCAAGTGGGACGAGGTCGACATCCCCGCCGAACTGGTCGACCAGGCCAACGAGTTCCGCGAGCAGCTGCTCGAGACGATCGCCGGCAGCGACGACGCGTTGATGGAGAAGTACCTCGCCGGTGACGACGTCAGCGAGGCCGACGTCAAGCGCGCCATCCGCGCCGGCACGCTGGCCTTCGACTTCGTCCCCATCCTGTGCGGGTCGGCGTTCAAGAACAAGGGCGTCCAACCGATGCTCGACGCCGTTGTCGACTACCTGCCGTCGCCGCTCGACATCCCGCCCGCCGAGGGCACCAACATCCGCGGCGACGAGACCGTCACCCGCGGACCCGACGACGAGTCGTTCGCCGCCCTGGCGTTCAAGATCGTCGCCGACCCGTTCGGCAAGCTCACGTACTTCCGCGTGTACTCGGGCGAGATCAACAAGGGCGACGAGGTCTACAACTCGACCAAGGAGAAGCGCGAGCGACTCGGCCGCATCCTCCTGATGCACGCCAACCAGCGCGAGGACCTCGACGTGGCGATGGCGGGCGACATCGTGGCCGGTCTCGGCTTCAAGGACACCACCACCGGCGACACGCTGTGCGACCGCGACAAGCCGGTCATCCTCGAGCGCATGGTCTTCCCGGAGCCCGTGATCCACGTCGCCATCGAGCCCAAGACCAAGACCGACCAGGACAAGCTCGGCAAGGCGCTCAAGTCGTTGTCCGACGAGGACCCGACGTTCCGCGTCCGCACCGACGAAGAGACCGGCCAGACCGTGATCTCGGGCATGGGTGAGTTGCACCTCGAGGTGCTGGTCGACCGCATGCTGCGCGAGTTCAGCGTCGAGGCCACCGTCGGCAAGCCGCAGGTCGCCTACCGCGAGACGATCACCAAGGCCGTCGGCCCGGTCGAGTACCGCCACGTCAAGCAGACCGGCGGCTCCGGCCAGTTCGCGGTCATCAAGATCAGCCTCGAGCCGAACCCTGCCGGCGGCTACGAGTTCAGCGACAAGATCTCGGGCGGCAAGATCCCGCGCGAGTACATCCAGCCCGTCAACCAGGGCATCCAGTCCGCCCTCGATTCGGGCGTGCTCGCGGGCTACCCGATGGTCGACATCAAGGCCAGCCTCATCGACGGCCAGTACCACGACGTCGACTCCTCGGAGATGGCGTTCAAGATCGCCGGCCAGATGGGCTTCAAGAAGGCGGCCGAGATGGCGGCCCCGGTGCTGCTCGAGCCGATCATGGGTGTCGAGGTCGTGACCCCCGACGAGTACATGGGCGATGTGATCGGCGACCTGTCGAGCCGTCGCGGTCGGATCGAGGGCATGGAAGCCCGCGGCAACACCCAGGTCGTGCACGCCCACGTACCGCTGTCGGAGATGTTCGGATACAGTACCGACCTTCGCTCGCGCACCCAGGGCAGAGCGACGTACACGATGCAGTTCGACAGCTACCAGCAGGTCCCCGAGGGCATTGCATCCGACATTGTGAAACGTGTTCGCGGCGAGTGATCGCCCGATCGACCGGCACCCCGTTCTTTGACAACCCACAGATCCGAAACAATTTCAACGACATTGGAGTCGAGTTGCCATGAGTAAGGCGAAGTTTGAGCGTACGAAGCCGCATGTGAATGTGGGGACGATGGGTCATATTGATCATGGGAAGACGACGTTGACGGCGGCGATTTCGAAGACGTTGGCGGATCGTGGGTTGGCGGTGTATACGCCGTTTGATGCGATTGATAAGGCGCCGGAGGAGAAGGCGCGGGGGATTACGATTTCGATTGCTCATATCGAGTATGAGACTGAGAATCGGCATTATGCGCATGTGGACATGCCGGGTCATGCGGATTACATCAAGAACATGATCACGGGTGCGGCGCAGGTGGATGGGGCGATTTTGGTGGTGGCGGCGACGGATGGTCCGATGCCTCAGACGCGTGAGCATGTGTTGTTGGCGCGTCAGGTGGGGGTGCCGTACATCGTGGTGGCGTTGAACAAGGCCGACATGGTCGACGATGAGGAGTTGCTCGAGTTGGTGGAGTTGGAGGTGCGGGAGTTGTTGAACGGGTACGGGTTCCCTGGTGATGACGCGCCGATCGTGCGGGTGTCGGCGTTGAAGGCGTTGGAGGGTGATGAGGAGTGGCAGGCGAAGGTGTTGGAGTTGATGGCGGCGGTGGATGAGTCGGTGCCGGAGCCGGTGCGTGAGTTCGATAAGCCGTTTTTGATGCCGATCGAGGATGTGTTCACGATTACGGGTCGGGGGACGGTGGTGACCGGCAAGGTGGAGCAGGGTGTGGTCCACACGGGTGATGAGATTGAGATCGTCGGGTTGCGGGCGACGCAGAAGACGACGTGTACGGGTGTGGAGATGTTCCGCAAGTTGTTGGATCAGGGTCAGGCGGGGGACAACATCGGGGCGTTGTTGCGGGGGACGAAGAAAGAGGATGTGGAGCGGGGGCAGGTGTTGTGCAAGCCGGGCTCGATTACGCCGCACACGAATTTTGAGGGTCAGGTGTATGTGTTGACGAAGGAGGAGGGTGGCCGGCATAAGCCGTTCTTCAACAATTACCGGCCGCAGTTCTTCTTCCGCACGACCGACGTGACGGGGACGGTGGAGTTGCCGGAGGGGACCGAGATGGTGATGCCGGGTGACAACGTGGCGATGACCGTCGAGTTGGGCAAACCGATCGCGATGGACGAAGGCTTGCGGTTCGCGATCCGTGAAGGCGGACGCACCGTCGGCGCCGGCCGCGTCGTGAAAATCCTCAAGCATAGATCAACCCGGTCGCGAGCCGCAGCGAGCGAAGCGAGCAATTAGATATGGCGCAGAACATCCGGATCCGTCTCAAGGCGTTCGATCACGAGATCATCGATCAGTCGACGAAGAAGATCGTCGAGACGGTGACCCGCACCGACGCGACAGTCCGTGGTCCGATCCCGTTGCCGACCGACAAGCACCGCTATACGGTGATCCGTGGCCCACACGTCGACAAGGACTCCAGGGAGCACTTCGAGATGCGGATCCACAAGCGGCTGATCGACATCGTCAACCCGAACGCCAAGACGATCGACAGTCTGCAGCGCATCGAGCTGCCGGCCGGCGTCGACATCGAGATCAAGATCCAAGCGAGCTGAGCTCTCCCCGTTCGCGGGAGGAAACACGAGACACCGGCGGTCCGCGGCCGCCGGTGCCTCACTTTTTCAGGTCGGCCGCGCGCGCTCAGCTGAGTTTGGATTGGCGGCGATTGGAGGCCAGCGTCGCCGTGACGATGATCGCGATCGCGACCAGCATGATGATCGTGGCCAGCACGTGGACCTGCGGGGGCAGCGCGATGCGGGCCGAGTCGAACACTCGCCGGGGGAACGTGATCGTGGGCCCGGCGACGAACGACGTGATGATGTAGTCGTCGATGCTCAGGGCGAGCGACAGCAGGAAGGCGGCGGCGACACCGGGCATGATGCTCGGCATCGTGATCTTCCAGAACGTTCGCATCGGAGGGGATCCAAGATCCATCGCCGCGTCCTCATAGGTCCAATCGGTGCCGCGCACGCGGGCCTTCACGGTCATCGCCACGAAGCTGAGGCAGAACAGTGTGTGCGCGATCACGATGGTCCAAAAGCCGCGCTCGACGCCCTGGTTGAAGAACAGGGTGAACAGCGAGGCCCCCATCACGATCTCTGGTGTGGTGAGCGGCAACACCAGCAACAGGCCGATGGCGGCGCTGCCGTACATCCGGTAGCGGGCGAGGGCGAGGGCGATCAGGCTGCCGAGCACGGTGGCCAAGGTGCACGCGAAGAGCGCGACCTTGATGCTCTCGATCAGTGCGTCGGTGAACTGGCGCTCCTTGAACGGATGCAGCCAGTTGTCGAACGTGAAGCTCTCCCACGTCGTGTTGAACTTCGTGGTCGGTTCGTTGAACGTGAACACGAGGATCGTCGTGAGGGGGATGAAGAGATAGGCGAGCGCACCCATCGAGACGATCCACAGCACGATCGTGCCCCACGGTGTTCTGCGCCTCCGAGCGGTGGTGGTGGTGGCGCTCACGCGATTTCCTCCGTTCCGAGGAAGCGGGCGTAGACGAGTACTGCGGCGGTGATGATCGCCATCAGCACCAGGCTGATCGCGGCCGCCGTCGGATAGTCGCCCGACTGCAGGAAGCGGGCCTGGATGACGCCACCGATCACCGGTTTCTGCACGTCGCCGAGCAGGTGGGCGTTGATGAAGTCGCCCGACGCGGGGATGAACGTCAGCAACGTCCCGGCGAACACGCCGGGCAGGGAGAGCGGGAAGATCACAGTGCGGAACGTGCGCCCGAAGCTCGAGTACAGGTCGGACGCGGCGTCGATCAGGTTGGTCTGGATCTTCTCGAGGCTGACGTAGATCGGGAGCAGGGCGAAGGGCAAGTAGTTGTAGGTGAGGCCACCGATCACCGCCGCCGAGGTGTTCATGATCTTGCCGTCAGTGGTCAGCCGCAAGAAGTCGGTGATGCCGATGAGGTGCAGTGCCCGGGCGGCGCTGAGCACCGGACCGTTGTCGGCGAACAGCGACTGCCAGGCGATCGTGCGGAGCAGGAAGCTCGTGAAGAACGGCACCATGACGAGACCGAGCAGCAGGTTCCGCCAACGGCCCGCCTTGAAGGCGATGAAGTACGCCAGCGGGTAGGCGATCAGGATGCACAGGACGGTGGCGACCCCGGCGTACCCGAGCCCGCGCCACAGTTGCTCCCCGAAGTCGGTGAAGGCCTTGGAGAAGTTCGACCATTCCCAACTGAAGTCGACCAGGCTGCTGCCCCGCTCGACGGGCGTCGACAGGGCGATCTTGAGCAGCGTGAGCAGCGGGACGAGGAAGAACAGGTACAGGCACAGGAGGCCTGGGAACGACAGGAGGTACGGCGTCCAGCGCGATTGGCGCAAGGTCCGGTTGTCGGTATCGTCGGCGGCCACGGTCACCCTCCGATGATCGAGATGAAGCGATCGGTCACCTGCTGGTCGAGCTCTTCGGACATCTCGCCGAAGACCCGTAGCCGGGTCTTGTCCTCGTCGGACGGGAACAGCAGCGGGCTGTCGGCGAGCGCCGCCGCGTCACCGCCGAGCTTCACGAGTTCGTCGCGTACCCCGATCACCGGTGAGACGTACTGCACGTAGGCGGTGATCTTGGCGGCGTTGACCGGGTCGTACACGAAGTTCATCCACTGCGCCGCGGCCACGCCGTTGGCGGCCTGGATCGGGATGACCATCGTGTCGAACCACGACATGCCGCCCTCCTCCGGGACGACGAAGCGCACGTCGGGGTTCGACGTCTGGGCGATGTCACCAGACCATGCGATGCACGCCGCGAAGTTGCCGTTCTGGATGTCCTGGAGATAGTCGTTGCCGGTGAAGCGGCGGATCTGCCCCGAGTTGGTGGCCTCTTCGACCTGATCGAGCGCCTGGTTGATCGCGTCCTCCGAGGCAACGCTCGGGTCGTTCCCCTGACCGAGCATCACCAGCCCGAGGGTGTCGCGCATCTCGGTGAACAGGCCGATGCGGCCGCTGAACTCGGGATCGAACAGGTCGTTGATGCTCTTCAGTTCCCGACCGGTCTCGGAGATGTTGTAGGCGAAGCCGGTGATACCGGCCTGCCAGGGGAGGTTGAACTTGGCACCGGGGTCCCAGGCCACGCCGAGGTAGGACGGCTCGAGGTTGACGTAGTTCGGGATGAGGTTGAAGGGCAGCGGCGCCAACCATTCCTTGGCCTTCAGGCGGGCTGCCATCCAGTAGGTCGGCATCGCGATGTCCCAAGGGGTCGGGTTGCCCGCCTCGAGGTACGCCACGAACTCCTTGGCGTAGGCCTCGTTGTTGTCGTTCAAGGTCTCCGAGTAGTTGACGGAGATGCCGGACGCGTCGGAGAAGCGGTCGACGGTGCCGACCTCACCGTCCCCGGTGACATCGATGTACTCGGTCCAGTTCAGGATGCGCAGGTCGCTGGCACCCTGACCGATGCCGCCGCCGGCACCCCCGGCGGCCGCCGCGGTGCCGCCGCCTCCTCCGCCGTCGTTGTCACCGGTGCTCGACAACACGACCGCACCGACCACACCGGCCGCAACGATGCCGCCTCCGATGAGGGTGCGTCGGCCGAATCGGCGCTCGGGGGGTGCCGCGGTGTCAGCCGTGGCGGCGGTGCCGACGATGTCCGTGCCGTCGAGCGCCGCTTGCACCTCGTCGACGTCGGTGCTGGTGGCCCCCACCACGATCGACCGCCCGCGCAGCATGTACGGGGCGTCCGGTGCCCAACCCAAGGTGATCGGTGTGCCAGGTACGAGAGGTGGCAGATCGTCGTCGCTCTCGACCTTGGCGACGACCTCGGTGCCATCGGGGAGATCGACGAGCAGCCGGATCTCGCTGCCCTGGAAGATCACGTCACGGATCGAGCCGTTGAAGCTGCGCCCGTCGGGCGCCTCGCCGCTGACCGCGGTGAGGCGTTCGGGACGCAGCATCACGGTGACCGGGTCACCCTCGAACGCTTCGCCCGACGCCGGGACCGCGACCCGGATCCCCGAATCGAGCACGACGGTCGGTGCAGCGCTTCCGGCACCCTCGAGCCGGCCTGGCAGCAGGTTGGCCGACCCGATGAAGCCGGCGACGAAGATGCTGGCCGGCCGACCGTAGATCTCCTCCGGTGTCCCGATCTGTTCGACTCGCCCACGGCTCATCACCGCGATCCGGTCACTCATCGTCAGGGCCTCGCCCTGGTCGTGGGTGACGAAGATGAACGTGATCCCGACCTCGCGTTGGATCCGCTTCAGCTCGAGCTGCATCGCCTCGCGCAGCTTGAGGTCGAGCGCTGCCAGTGGCTCGTCGAGCAGCAGCGCGCTCGGCATGTTGACAAGTGCACGCGCCAGCGCGACCCGTTGCTGCTGCCCGCCCGACAGTTGCGCAGGGCGTCGGCGGGCGAGGTCGCCCAGCCGGACGACCTCGAGCATGTCGATCGCTCGCTTGCGTGCTTCGCGGGCCGGCACCTTCTTGGCGCGCAACCCGAACGCCACGTTGTCGAGCACCGACATGTGCGGGAACAGCGCGTACTGCTGGAAGACCGTGTTGACGTTGCGCTGGTGAGGCGGCACGTTCGACACGTCGACGCCTTCGAGCATGACCTTGCCACTGGTCGGTTGCTCGAATCCGGCGATCATCTTCAGCAGCGTCGTCTTGCCGCAGCCCGACGGGCCGAGGAGTGAGAAGAACTCGCCCCGCGCGATCGCGAAGTCGGCCCGTTCGACCGCGATGAAGTCCCCGAACTCCTTGCGGACACCCTCGAGCACGATCACGTCGTCGTCCAAGACCGTCACCTCCCCTGCTGTTCGGTCCATGATGATCCGAGCGTAGGCCGTCACAACTAGCAGATCCGGCTGGTCGGCGAGGCGACGGACGGTGGCGAAGCCTCACCAATGCGAAGTGATGCGCAACTCGGTGTCGGCGCTGCAAAGGGCGCGTGAAACAGCTGTGAAGACACTTCGACCGGCAACGCGTGCTTGACGGAGCTTTGCTAGACCGAACGCGGTGAGCGAGTACTGGCGGCGGAGGGGAAATGTGCTCGAGCTGACGCGTCCGGCCCGTGAAGCAGACCTCGAGCCGGACTTCGAGCCGGTTCTGGTGACGCCGCTGCCGCCGCTCCGCCTCCTGCCGTACGACTTCCGCCGCTGGATCCGTGGCCGGCGCCACGTCCGACGGCGACGAGGTGGCAGCTCGCCGCCGCCTCCGCCGCGGCGATGGCGATGGTCGCGTTCGCCGCGGGCGCCATCGGTGTCGTGATCGGCAAGCAGCTCGTCGACCGAGCGCCGGCGCCGCCAGCTGTTCCATCTCGTCAGGCGGTCGACGTCTCGACACGCGTCGGCGACCTGCCACGGATCGACGTCGCCGCGGTCGCGGAGGCGGTCGGACCGTCGGTCGTCACGATCAGCGCCGAAGTCGGCAGCGGCGATGACGCCGTGGAATCGATCGGCACCGGGATCATCACGACGTCAGACGGCGAGATCGTGACCAACGCGCATGTGGTCGTCGATGCGTCGAAGATCCGGGTGCGGCTGGCGGGGGAGACCGAACCACGCGATGCGAGGCTGGTCGCCATCGACGTCGGCAATGACCTGGCGCTCCTGCGCATCGCCGGGACCGGGTTCCCGCCCGCGCGCTTCGCCGAACCCGGCGCGATCGGTATCGGCGACGAGGTGGTGGCGATCGGCTTCGCGCTCGACCTCGACGGCCAGCCGTCGGTCACGCTCGGCATCGTGTCGGGACTCGACCGCACGGTGATGTCGGAGAACGGTGCGCTCGACGGACTCATCCAGACCGACGCCGCGATCCTCGTCGGGTAACTCCGGCGGGCCGCTCGTCAACGCTGCCGGCGAGGTCGTCGGCATCGACACCGCGGTGCTCAACGGGGGCGGGCGAGGCAGCGGCCACCAACATCGGCCTCGCGATCTCGACCGCCGAAGCCCTCCCGGTGATCGCTTCGCTGCGCGAGCACAGCGTCGGCACCCAGCGCGCCGAGGGTTACATCGGTGTCGGGCTCATGGACCGCATCGATGGGGGTGAGGGTGCAGTCGTGACCGCCGTCGAGTCGGGAGCGCCCGGTGGCAACGGAGGCGTCGAGGAAGGCGACATCGTGATCGCCGTCGACGGTGTCGCGGTGGACGGCCAGGCCGCCCTCATCGCCGCTGTCCGGGATCGCCAGCCGGGCGACCAGGTCGCGGTCGGCGTGCTGCGCGGTGGCGACACCTACACGCTCGACGTCGTGCTGACGCATCGCCCCGAGGGCTGACGCGGCGCCACCGGTCCCTACGATCGCCGGGATGCAGGCGCTCGACGCCCACCGTGGCGGCTCCCGTCCGTTCGGCCTCGGATACTGGCCGCTCCCCGACGACGACCCCGGTGTCGACGTCGGGCGGGAGTCGATCCGGCTCGTCTCACCCGACGGCGCGCTCGTCCGGGGTGTGCTGTGGACCCCGCCGGGCGGCCGACCGTGGAAGACGGCGGTGATCCTCAGCCATCCGCGTGGCGACTTCAGCGTCCACTACGCGTGCCCACTGCTGGCGGCCGCGGGGTATGCCGTCTTGGGGTTCGCGACCCGATACATCAACAACGACACCGATTGCCTGCACGAGCAGTGCATCGTCGACGTCAACACCGCGTACGACGAGATGGTGCGCCGGGGCGCGCAGGCCGTCGTATTGCTCGGTAACTCCGGCGGCGGCTCGTTGATGGCACTCGCCAACGCCGAGCTCGGGATCGGCGACGGTTGGATCGGCATGGCGGCCCACCCCGGAGAGGGTGTGTTCATGCTCCAGGTCATCGACCCCTCCGTCGCCGACGAAGCCGAGCCGTTCGCGACGGTGCCCGAGCTCGACATGTACAACCCCGCCAACGGCTGGCGGCCATGGCCCGAACCGTGCACGTACGACCGCGACTGGTTGGCGCGTTATCGCCAGGCGCAACGGGAGCGCGTCGCCCGCATCGACGCCATCGCCAAGGCGTCCCTCGCCGAAGCCGTCGACGCCTCGGGTCGCCTGCGTCAGATCGACGACACGTCGAAAGCTGCCGACCCGGCGCACTGGGCCGACCTGCGCCGCCGCACCGTGTTCACGAAGTATCTGACGATCTACCGCACGCTCGCCGACCCCGCCTACCTCGACCTGTCGATCGATCCCGACGACCGCCCGATGGGGAGTCTGTTCGCCTTCCCCGATCCGCTCGACGCCAACTACGGCCGCGGCGGGCTGGCGCGCACGATGACGGCGCGGGGATGGCTGTCGACCTGGTCGGGCTTGTCGAGCCACGCCCGGCTGGCCGACACGATGCCGAAGGTGACGGTGCCGACATTGCTGGTGCATCCGACCGCCGATACCGAGATCCGGGTGTGGCAGGCCGAGGAGATCGTCGCCAACGCCGGCGCGAAGGACGTGACGTACCTGCCGATGAAGGGCGCCCCGCACTACCTCGAGGGCCACCGCCGCGAGGCCCTGGCCGCGGTCGCCGACTGGTTGTCGGCGCGCTACCCCTGACCAGGCACGCTCCGGAACAGAACCCGAGGATTTCCCGACGGATGCGGATCGCCGGCGCACGTTGGCGCTGGTCGGGCCGTCCCGGTAGCATTTCCAAGCCGTGTCCGGGACCTGATCCGGGCACGTGACCCGTTCGCCGTTCGCCAATCGATGTCCGTGTGCGCCCGAACCAGCCTGGCTGGCGGGGACCGCACGGCGACAACCTGACCTGGTGCTCCGCACGCCTCCTGGCCGCGGAGCATCTGCGTGGAGAGCTCCAGTCCCCGGCTCGTTCGTCCATTCCGATGTACGCCACGCGGCCAGAAACCCGTTCAGACCAGACAGTTCACACCCAGACCGTTCGACAAGGAACAGCCATGGCACAACAAGCGATCGTCGCCGAAAAGGTGGGCATGACGCAGAAATGGGTCGACGACCGAGTCGTGCCCGTCACTGTGCTCCGTGTCGAACCGATGCGCGTCGTGCAGATCAAGACGACAGAGCGCGATGGGTACACCGCGCTGCAGGTGACCTATGGGCACCGCGACGCGAAGAAGCTCAACAAGCCGGAAGCCGGCCACTTCTCGAAGGCCAACGTCGCCCCCGGCAAGCGGCTCGTCGAGTTGCGCCTCGACTCGGTCGACGGATACGAGGTCGGCCAGGAGCTCACGGTCGAGATCCTTGCGGCCGGCAGCCTGGTCGACGTGACCGCGGTGAGCCGTGGCAAGGGTTTCGCGGGAACGATGAAGCGCCACAACTTCAAGGGCCAAGGCGCCAGCCACGGCAACCACAAGAGCCACCGGGTGCCGGGCGCGATCGGGTCATGCGCCTTCCCGGGCCGCGTGTTCAAGGGCATGAAGATGTCCGGCCACATGGGCAACGAACAGGTCACGACGCTCAACCTCCAAGTCGTCGAGGCCGACGTCGAGCGCAACGTGCTGCTCGTCAAAGGGTCGGTACCCGGTCCGAACGGTGGAGTTGTCGTGGTCCGCAATGCCGTCAAGGCCCTGGTGAAGGGAGCCTGAGCGATGGCCCAGATCACGATCAAGAGCGCGTCGGGTAAGGACGCCGGCACCGTCGATCTCGACGACGCGGTGTTCGGCATCCAGCCGAACGTCCCGGTGATGCACCAGGTCGTCACCGCGCAGTTGGCCGCCCGCCGGTCCGGCTCGGCCAGCACGAAGACCCGCAGCGAGGTGCGCGGCGGCGGCGCCAAGCCGTACCGCCAGAAGGGCACCGGCAACGCCCGTCAGGGTTCGATCCGGGCGCCGCACTACTCGGGCGGCGGGGTCGCGATGGGCCCCAAGCCGCGCAGCTACGCCCAGCGCACCCCGAAGAAGATGATCAAGCTCGCGCTGCGCTCGGCCCTGTCGGACCGCGCCAGCGAGGGCAAGGTGCTCGTCGTCGACTCCTGGGGTTGGGATGCGCCGCGGACCAAGGACGCCGTTGCCGCGCTGGCCGCGCTCGGCGTCGACGGGCGCGTGCTCGTGGTCGTCGCCCGCGACGACGCCCCTGCGGCGCTCAGCTTCCGCAACATCCCCGAGGTGCAGCTGATCATCCCCGGCGAGCTCAACGCCTACGACGTCCTGTGCAACGACTGGATCGTCTTCACCGAGAACACGCTGCCGACCGCGACTCCGACCACGTCATCACCTGCGGCCGCCTCCGAGCCCGAGGTCGACGACGAGATCGCAGATGAGCCTGCTGCCGAGGCGGTCGAGGACGAGGCGGTCGAAGCGGTCGATGACGCCGATGCCGGGGTCGACGACGTCGAGGTCGACGATGACACGGTCGACGACGTCGACGATGACGAGGAGAGCGAAGCCTGATGAAGGATCCACGCGACATCATCCTGGCTCCGGTCGTGTCGGAGAAGAGCTACGCCCTGATCGAGTCGGGCGTCTACACGTTCAAGGTCCACCCGAGCGCCAGCAAGCCCGAGATCCGCGACGCGGTCGAGGCGATCTGGGGTGTCGAGGTGCTCAAGGTCAACACCCTCAACCGGTCGGGCAAGAAGCGGCGCACCCGCGGCACCAACCGGACGGGACAGAAGTCCGACACCAAGCGGGCTGTCGTCACATTGGCAGCGGGCGAGATCCCGCTGTTCGAGAACTGAGGTCATGATGGGCATCCGTTCCCGCAAGCCCACGAGTCCCGGCCGCCGGTTCCAGACGTCGGCCGACTTCTCCGAGATCACGAAGACCCGTCCCGAGAAGTCGCTGCTCGCCCCCAAGCCGAAGAAGGGTGGCCGCGACGCCGCCGGCCACATGACCTCGCGCCACCGTGGCGGTGGACACAAGCAGCGCTACCGCGTGATCGACTTCAAGCGGGTCAAGGACGGCGTGCCGGCCAAGGTCGCCGCCATCGAGTACGACCCGAACCGCACGTGCCGCATCGCCCTGCTCCACTACGTCGACGGCGAAAAGGCGTACATCCTCGCGCCCAAGGGTCTCAACGTCGGCGACCATGTCCAGAGCGGCAGTGGTTCCGACATCAAGCCCGGCAACGCGATGCCGCTGCGGTACATCCCGGTCGGCACGGTCGTCCACAACGTCGAGTTGCGGCCCGGTCAGGGCGGCAAGATCGGCCGGTCGGCCGGAATCGCCGTGCAGCTCGTCGCCAAGGACGGCGACTTCGCGACGTTGCGCATGCCGTCGACGGAGATGCGTCGCGTGCAGATCGACTGCCGGGCGACGGTCGGCGAGGTCGGCAACAGCGAGCACGAGCTCGTCAAGGTCGGCAAGGCCGGTCGTAACCGTTGGAAGGGCATCAAGCCCCAGACCCGTGGCGTCGCCATGAACCCCGTCGATCACCCGCTGGGTGGCGGCGAGGGTCGCACGTCCGGCGGTCGCCCGGCCGTGTCGCCGTGGGGCAAGCCAGAAGGTCGCACCCGCGACAAGAACAAGCCGTCGTCCAAGCTCATCGTTCGTCGTCGTCGTACCGGCAAGGGCCGGCGGTAGGGCCAGGGGAGGAAAGAGTTCGCCATGTCTCGCAGTCTCAAGAAAGGTGCGTTCGTCGACGACCACCTGCTCAAGAAGGTCGACACCCAGAACGCAGCCGGTGAGCGCCGGGTCATCAAGACCTGGTCGCGCCGCTCCACCATCATCCCCGACATGGTCGGCCACACGATCGCCGTCCACGACGGGCGCAAGCACGTGCCCGTGTACGTGACCGAGTCGATGGTCGGCCACAAGCTCGGTGAGTTCAGCCCCACCCGCACGTTCCGGTTCCACGCCGGACAAGAGCGGGGCGCGAAGGGTCGCCGCTGATGACCGGTCCCAAGCTCAACGAGCGTGCCACCGTGGCCGGTGAGCGCTCCGGCACCAAGGCCTCGGCGAGATATCTGCGCTCGTCGGCCAGCAAGGCCCGTGAGGTGCTCGATCTGATCCGCGGCCTCGACGTCCGACGTGCCGATCAGGTGCTCCAGTTCACCGAACGCGGCGTCGCCACCGACGTCCGCAAGGTGCTCGCCAGCGCGGTCGCCAACGCCGTGCACAACGACGAGCAGGACCCCGACGAGCTGTTCGTCATCGCCTGCTTCGCCGACGAAGGCCCGACGCTGCGCCGCTTCCGGCCGCGCGCCGTGGCCGGGCAACCCGGATCCGCAAGCGCACGTGCCACATCACCGTGATCGTCGCCCGCATGAGCGACGAGCGGCTCGAGGTCGTGCAGGCCCGTGAGGCCTCGGTCGGTGGCCGTGGTGGGCGCCCCACTTCGTCGGCCGCCAGTCGCCGGGCCCGCGTCGAGCGCAGCCGCCAGCGCGCCGCAGCGGCGGCCAAGGGCGGAGCCGATGCCCCAGTCGATGACGCGCCGGCCGACGACGAGTCGGTCGAGGACGAAGCCGTGGCGAGGACGAAGCCGTGGTCGATGACGACACCATCGCCGACGAGGTCGTGGCCGACGAGGTCGTGGCCGAGGTCGCGGCCGACGAGGTCGTCGCGGACGAGGACGTGGTCGACGAGGTCGTTGCCGACGAGGTGGCGTCCGGTGTCGAGGCCGGCGAGTACCCCGGTTCGGCGCTCCCCGACGAGGACGGCAACGCGCCGGAGGGTTTCGAGATCAAGGGCAACGCGCAGTCGAAGCTGTACCACACGCCCGACAGTCGCTACTACAAGGCCACCAAGGCCGAGGTGTACTTCGACACTGTCGAGAGCGCAGAAGCCGCCGGCTTCACCGCCCCCGGGTCCAGCGCCGGCGACGACCAGGAGGACGAGAAGTAATGGGCCAGAAGATCAACCCGTACGGGTTCCGGCTCGGCGTCACCACCGACTGGAAGAGCC
>CAVRNI010000023.1:0-35202 GCA_963722415.1 Ilumatobacteraceae bacterium | reverse complement strand
GATGGGCTCGATCGGCAGCATGCACCGCTCGGTGACGCCGAACGCCCGAGCCTCGCCAGTGTCGAAGTCCCCGAACAGCTCGCTGGCCGCCATCACCCCGTCGGCCTGCCACACCGCGTAGACCTCGTCCGATCCCCAGCCAGTAGACGCCCGACTCGTCGTTGGCCCGGACGGCTCGGATCGCTTGAACCACGAACCGGGGCTCGGACCGGGGAACGCCCGGACCTGGTGTCGGCGACGGGGCCGGCGGGGGCGATGGGGCGGGTTCCGGTGCGGGGACTGGTTCCGGGGCCGGCGGTTCCGGTTCGGGTAGGGTCGGCGGCACCGGCGGGTCGTCGCCGATGGGCCGTCGGGCGAGCGCCAGTAGATGCCGGCAGCATCGCGGCGAGAACGCAGGGCGCCGGCGCCCGGCCACGCGGCGGGTTCGTCTGGTGGTGGTCCCGAACATGCTGTGCTCCTTGGGTAGCGCCCGAAGTGGCGTGCTTCCTTGGCGTGACCCCGGTGTGACAGCGGATGGAACGGTTCGAGGGGTGGGAGGCAGGCCGCGGCCATGTCCCGGCCGATCGCACGGGCCATTCGGGCGCTCGCTGGCGTCCGCTACAGAGCAGGAACGGACCTGTCGTGGTGCGGCAAGGTTCGTGGATCGTCGATGGAGTGTTGGCGGCGATCGGTTCAACGCCAGCTGGTGAGGTTGTGCCATCTGGTCGAGGCCGGCATGGCGGAGGTGTGGGTCGAGATGGAGGCGGCGAACCCGACGGGCTCGTACAAGGACCGGATGAAATGAGCCCCCGGCAGATCTGCCGGGGGCTCATCGACCGCTCGGGATCTACCCGAGCATCACCGGTTCACCTGCCCCTGGCAGGCGTGCAGAACGGTTCGAGGCCCATGGCGGACTTGATGCCGCCAACGATGTGCGCCTGGAACTCGGCAGCACCCGGGAAGCCGGTCGTGGCGGGGTCCCGGAACGCATCGCTGCTGTGCCCGAGCGTGGTGACCCACGAGCGACCCCCGTCGTAGTACTGGCACCAGCTGACCGGATGGAAGTCACCATGACCGGGATGTTGGCCCGGGCGTCCCGGGCCCTCCGGAAGCGTGCTCTCGTCCACCACCGCGAGGAAGTTGACCTCCGTCGGGAACGGGATCAAGTTGTACCACTCGTCCACGAATCCCCATCGCTGCGGCAGGCCCGCGGTGGACACGTCGCGGTCATTGACGATGACCACGTCGCCAGGCTGGTTGTCTCCGTGGCTGTAGTAGTTGGCGTTGCCGAGCAACCCCTCGTACCACTGCCAGCCGTATTCGGTGCCGAACGCATTGTGGATTCCGACGAAGCCTCCGCCGCCCTCGATGTACTTCTTCAGCTGCTCACGTGCACGGTCCAGGCGGGTACCACCGACCGCCCCGGACGCGTGGTTCCACAGCGTGTCCCGAGTCGGGCTCATGAAGATGACCGCCATGTAGTTCTCGTCGTTGTTGCCGAGCGACTCGATCGCCTGCACGTCCTCGGTCACGTCGACCGCGATGCCTTGAGCCTCGAGCATCCTGATCAGGCCAGCCTGCGCCACGTTCTGCTCTGTCAACGGAAGGGGCCACACGGCAGGGTCGAAGTGGGCGTGGTCGATGATGTATGGCCGCTCGAAGGTTGAGGCCGGCATTGCTCGGATGGTCCGGATCGAGCCGCGGTCCGAGATTTTGATGACGTGGACCTGCCGTGCGCGAGTACACCAGTACCCGTGTGTCCCGCTCGGTCCCCCAGTCGTTGTAGCAAGCGGGATCGGTGCCGCGACAAACGCCATACACCGGGTCGATGCCCGTCGGCTTTCCGGGCGTACCGAACGGTGGGCCGGCGATCGCGGCGGTTGTCACGCGCGACGGCGGCGACCGCCGCGATCGGCGCCACCAACCATCTCTTCTTGAGGCTTGCGTGCTTCATCTCGGTATTACCTCCGTTGTTCTTCACTTCGGCTCTTCGTGGTGACGTGGCCTCGTCGGCAACGTCAGTCCTCTGCGCGATCGCCCGATCCGGTCGACCTCGATCCGACCGACCTACTGAGCCCACCGTCGGGTCTCGATCCCGCACGATCCAGACTCACAGCCATATTCATCATAGTGAATAGGGCAGATGCGCGCCGGCCCGACGTGGCCGCCTCGCCGCTCGGTGCTCACTTGACGATCTGCGGCGTCGCCGTCGACGTCAACTGCTCCTGCACCCCGTTGTGCAGGAAGTTCGCCACCAGCGTCAGTGGTACCGCGTCACCCTCTGGCACGTTGTTGTCGATGTCGGCCTTGTTGAACTGGACGATCAACTGGTTGCCGTTGGCCGTCGCTCTCGCAGCCGGAACCGGCGTCTCCGAGAGCGGCGTCTGCAGCACCGCTTCGCCGTCGAACACATACCCGGCCGGGATCTCGAGGACGGCCGTGAACACACCGTGCACCCCGGTGAAGATCCCAGTTCCCGAGCCGAGATTGATCCGCGGGGGCGTGAACCTCAACGCGCCGGGCAGATCCTGCGGCGTCAGGTAGACCTCGATCTTGCCCGCCGGACGCGGGTCGGTGCAGTCGTTGAAGAAGTACTCACCGGCACGGTCGAAGGTGTACTCGAAGCTCTCCCCGGGGTTCAGCTTGGGATTGAACAACCCCTCGAAGTACTGGGTGGCGCAGTG
The DNA here is from genome assembly GCA_963722415.1 of Ilumatobacteraceae bacterium. Lineage (GTDB taxonomy): Bacteria > Actinomycetota > Acidimicrobiia > Acidimicrobiales > Ilumatobacteraceae > JALOLG01. The sequence continues at coordinate 32,539 of CAVRNI010000023.1, read as the reverse complement.
CGGCAGCACGTTCGGGAAGTTCGGGAACGTCTCCGCACCCGGGTTCAGGAACGTCACGGTCGTCCCCACCGGCACTCGCATGTGCGTCGGCGACATCGCTCGCTGCAACCTGCTGTCCTGCTGACCGTTCGTGTCGGCGGTGCGACTCGCACGGGCCAGGTAGACCGTGTTGTCCACCTCGTCGCCCTCGACCGGACCACCCTGGACGGGACGGCGGATCGACAGCGGAGCCGTGTCCGGCCCTTCGCTGCTGCCCGACTCCGTCGTGTAGGTGCCGCCCAGCTTGAACGCCCACAGCGAGTCGCCCTGCGTCACCGAGTCGCCGTACGGGTTGGTGGATCCGGCAGCGAAGATCGCGACGTACTGTTCGCCGTCGATCTCGTAGGTGATCGGGGCCGCCGCGATGCCCGACCCGGTCTGGAACTCCCAGAGCACGTCGCCGGTGACGGCGTCCATCGCCAGGAGGCGGCCGTCGATCTGCCCGACGAACAGGAGGTCGCTCGCCGTCGTCAGCGGGCCCTGGCCGTGCGACATGTCCGTGCCCAGATGGTTCGTCCACTGGACCTCGCCGGTCGAGGCGTCGTAGGCGAGGATGCCGCCGGTCTGGTACTGGCCGATCGCCCGCTGGCCGTTGGCGCCAGCACCGTTCCAGTGCGCCACCGGGTTGGCGCCGTACGGCCAATAGACCATGTTCGTGCTGTGGCTGTACGAGTGGTTCGACCAGTCCGCACCGCCGTTCTGGCTGGTGGTCGACAGGATGGGCCGATCCCACTGCGGGTCGTACATGCAGCCCAGACGGTGGTCCGAGGGATACCCGTCCGGATACGTCAGGAACGGCTCGTCCTCCGCGACGTAGCTGTCCGGGTTGAAGACCAGATTGCCATCCTCGTCGGGTTGGTAGCCGTTGTAGTTCGGCACGCCGCGCCACGGGTCACCCGGGATGTTCTCCGGGTCCAGCGCCTCCCAGACGAGGCACTCGGGCAACAGACGATTCACCGGGAACGGCTGCGTCGGTGCGTGGTTCTGTCGCGAGTCCTGGATCATCGGCTGGTCGACGACCGGGAGCACGGGCTGGCCGTTGGTGCGGTCGAGCACGAACTGGTGACCGGACTTGCTGCCGTAGAACACCACCTGACGTTCCTCGCCGTCGACCTCGATGTCGGCCAGGGTCGGCGGGTGGACGTTGTCCATGTCCCACACGTCGTGGCGGATCGACTGGTAGTGCCACTTGTACTCACCGGTCTTGAAGTCGACCGCCACCATCGTGCTGGCGAACAGGTTGTCGCCCGGACGCAACGAGCCGTTCTGCGAGCTCGTGCAGCTGCGCGCGTTGCCGAAGCTCATGTAGTACATGCCGAGCTCGGGGTCGACCGCGCCGTGCATCCACGGCGTCGCACCGCCTTCGAGGTTGCACTCGGTGCCGTCCGGCAGCACCGGACCCCAGGTGGCGCCGGCGTCGACCGAGTTGCCGTGGATGTCGGTGAAGACGATGCCGCGATCCGGGCCACCGAAGAAGTGCCAGATGAGGCTGCCGTCGCTCGAGTTCAACGCGAACACCGCACCGCGGTCGCCGTCGTTCGTGTGCACGTAGACCACGCCGTCGTGGTACACGGTCGCGACCTTTTCGATCCCGCCCAGCGACGCGCCGTTCGGGGCCTCCGGCTGGACCACCCAGACCTCCTCGCCGGTGTCCTTGTCGAGGGCGACGACCCGGTCGCCGTCAGCGAGCGTGTAGACCTTGCCGTCCCCGACGGAGACGCCGCGCCGCGTGCCGTTCGTACCGAAGTCCTCGGGCGCCCACTTCCAGTTGGCCTCACCGGTCCTGCCGTCGACGGCGATCACCTCACCGTTGGGCGTGTCGAGGTAGATGACCCCGTCGGCCACGATCGGCGTCGTCTGCTGACCGACGTCGTCGGTCGCCGGCTCGACGGCCGAGACGTGCGTGCGCCAGACCGGCCCGAGCTTGTGGAGGTTCTGCTTCCTGATCTGCGTCAGCGCCGAGTAGTGCTGGTTGCCCAAGTTGCCGCCGACGGTCGGCATGTCGGCTCCGGAGGGCGTGCAGCACGTGTCGAGCGGCCCCGGTGGCGCCTCCACGTTCGCCGGTTGCGTCGCGTCGTCTGCGACGGCGACGGCCGACACGAAGGCCGATCCCACGGCGAGGGCACCCCCGAGCAAGATCGACAGCGACGTTCGTGCTTTCATGCTTCCTCCTCTGGCGAGGGTGCAGCCATCGAGTCCGACCACCCGATCGATGCTGACGACTCTCAACACGTCGACGACCCGCCGGCGAGCGCGAGGTCGCGCGGATCACCGGACGTCAATCCGATGGCCCCCAGCCGGATTGACAACATTCACTATAATAATACAGGGTCATACCGGAGGACAAGGCGCGTTCCCGGTGCAGGCACGGCAGTCGTCGGCAGTCGATCCGCGCAGATCAGAAGTAGCTGCGGTCGAGCTCCGGTCGCCGACCTGCGAGCATGGAGGACACCGCGTCGGACGATGCGAGATGCATGCGCCCGATGCCGATCAGATCGACCTGGTCGCGCCGCACCCGCGATTGGGCGACGTGGGGGAGGAACTGCTGCAGGTAGCTGTAGCCGCCGCCCACGTAGCTCAACTGCGGGACCGCCTGCTTCAGCGACGGCCGTGACGGCCAGGTGGCGCGCCACGCCGTACAGCGGGTTCTCCGGGTTGATGTAGTGCTCCCCCGGTCGCGGCGCGGTCGGTGTCTGGTAGTGGCGCGCCGAGTACGGGCTCGAGGCGGTGATCGACACCAGCTCCACCGAGAGATCGCGCAGCATCTCGAGCAACGCGATCGGTTCACCGAGATCGATGTGGTGACCGCTGACGTCGGTGCCGAACCAGGACCGGAGCGGCTCATCGGTGATGGGGCGGCCGACACCGTGCTCGTCGGGTTCGTAGGTGATGGTGTCGAACGCGCTGAGTCGAACGGCGATGCCGATGTCGGGAGCAGCGTCGCGGATCCCGGCGATGATCTCGCGGAGGAACCGGGTTCGATTCTCGAGCGACCCGCCGAAGTCGCCCGGTCGCTCGAAGGCGCCCAGCAACTCATGGCTGAGGTAGCCGTGACACGACTTGACGTCGACGAAGTCGAACCCTGCCTGCTGGGCGAGCTCCGCGGCCCGTACGTGATCGCCGATGATGGACCGCAGCTCGTCATCGGTGAGCAAGGGTGCGTCCGGTCCGGGTCCGACGGTCTCGTCGAAGAGCGGGTGGCGCCGCACCGCGACGGGACGCGGCCGACCGTCGGGCTTCGAGTACCGCCCCGAGTGCGTGAGCTGAACGCCGACGAGGAGATCGTCGTCGCTGCCGTGGGCTTCGATGTGGGCGTCCACCTGCTCGCGACGGAGTGCCGTCAGGGCCTCGACCGTGTGCGCGGAGAAGAGCAGTTGTTCGGCGGAATCGCGGCCGAGGGGATGCACGGCGATCGCCTCGTTCCAGAGCACCTTCGCTCCGCTGCGCCCGAGCGCCCGCCAGCGGTGTCGAGTCGCCCCTGTGGGCCGACCGTCGATGTCGGAATCCCAGCCCTCCATCGGATGCACACAGAAGCGGTTCCCGACCGTGCGACCCGTGGTCGTGAGGGCGCTGGCGAGCGGGGCATCCGGGCCCGCCAGCAGCTCGGTGTCGAGGTCGAGTCCGACACCCAGTTCGGCGAGGTGATCGCGAAAGCGCGCAACGGTGTCGAACGTCGACAGCGGAACGAAGTCGGTCATCGGACCTGCCTGGCCTCCCAGTCGACCCGATAGGTGAGGAACTCGACCTCGGTCGCGAGCTCGAGGTTGATGAGCTTGGTGTGGACCGACCCGTGCCAGGGGTTGGCGACGGTGTGCTCGGTGCGGAGGCGGAAGCGTGCATCGTCGCCGGTCACCACCCGGAACCGTTCGATGCAGCCGCTCGACCGCAGCCTCGTCTGTGATCCGCACGCCGTAGTGCCAGATGTCGTCGTCGGCGAGGACCGACCGCAGCACGTCGGGCCGCGCCGCCGTCGAGCAGTGCCCGCGTCCCGTCGGTGACGTCGAGGTGCTCGAGCCGCCCGGTGCGTGCGGGATTCGGGCGGTGGATGTCGAACAGTTCGAGCTCGACCGTCACGTCGTCGAGGTGAAGCCAGATCTGCGCCATCTCCGCGAACGCGCCGACCTGCTCACGGAACGCCTCGGATGCGGTGAACCGCTTCGCGCCGACCACGTCGAGGTCGAGGCGCGGCGCCCAGTGGGCGACGCCCTCGAGGAACACGTCGAGCGGCTCGCGAACCTGGAATCCGATGTGGTTCACGAGCTCCTCGTCGGCCACCGCGACGACGTCGTCGTGGACATCGGCACGATCGGCGAAGAACTCGCGGAGCAGCGCTCGCGTCGTCAACCCGGTGAGGAGCGTTCGAGCAGCGGCCAGCGCGGCGACCCGGTCGTGATCGATGGCTGCCCGGAGTGCAGCATCGTCGTCGACACCCTTGCGGTCGAGGACGTACGAGTGCCAGCGGCGCCAGAACTCGAGTCGCTCAGCCCACGTGCTCATCGCCGGAGTCGGCACTGACGTCGTGCGGTGTCAGGGCTCAGCATCGACGCCACGCCCGTTGCCGCCATCGACGCGGGCAGCGGCGCCGAGGAAGAGGTGGCCGATCTCGGGGTGCTCGAGGATCTCACGGGCCGATCCGGCCAACGCGAGCCGGCCCTGCTGCAGCACGATGCCGTGGTCGCTCGATCTCGAGGGCCTTCCTGGCGTTCTGCTCGATCATCAGCACCGTGATGCCGCGGTCGCGAAGTTGCCGCAGGAGCCCGAACACCTGCTCGACGAGGATCGGCGAGAGTCCGATCGAGGGCTCGTCGATGAGCAAGAGCCTCGGCTCCAGCAGCATGGCCCGGCCGACCTCGAGCATCTTCTGCTCGCCGCCCGAGAGCGTTCCCGCCTGCTGGTTCGCCTTCTGGGCCAGGATCGGGAACTGGGCGAACGCGATCGACTCGATCCGGTCCCGGGTCAGCTTGAGATCACGGAGGCTCACGCCGCCGAGCTCCAGGTTCGACCGGACCGACATCGATGGGAAGATGTTGCGCCCCTGCGGGACGAAGCTGATCCCGCGCCGCAGCAGTTCGATCTGGCTGAGCCCGAGGATGTCGTCGCCGTCGAACCAGACGTGGCCGGACCTGACCTTGACCATCCCGAACACGGCCTTGAGCGCAGTGGACTTGCCGGCTCCGTTGGGGCCGATGATGGTCGTGACGGCGTTCCGATGCACGTCGAAGGTCGTCTCGTGGAGGATCGTCGTGGATCCGTAGCCAGCGACGACGTGATCGAGCCGCAGGATCGGATCGCTCCGGAGTGGTTCGACATCCGGGTGCGCGCGTTGGTCGCCGACGGCGACGTCGGCGGCGATCAAGTCGTCGTCGACGTGTCTCAACTCCTCGATCAGTTCGTCGTTGACGAGCGGTCTGGTGTGCTGCACGTCATCCACCGAGGTACACCTCGATCACCTTCGGGTTGGCGCGGACGTCCTCCGGCGTCCCGGTCATCAAGACCGCGCCTTCGGCCATCACCACGATGCGGTGCGCCAGACCGAAGATGAACTCCATGTTGTGCTCGACGATCACGAACGTCATGCCGTCGTTCTCGTTGAGATCTCGGATGCGCGCCTCGACGTCGCCGATCATGGTCAGGTTCACGCCGCCCGCGGGCTCGTCGAGGAACACGACCTCGGGGTCGGACACGAACGCCATCGCCGTGTCGAGCAGCTTCTGCTGTCCGTAGCTGAGGTTGCCGGCGAGCTCGTCGGCGAGGTGCGCCAGTCGGAACCGCTCGATCAGGTGGTCGACCTTCGGACCGAGGCCCATGTCCGGGCTCTTGAACAGTCGGCTGGCGATCGTGCCGATGTGCGCCTGCGCCGCGGTCTTGAGGTTGTCACGCACCGACATCGACTCGAAGACCTGGAGCAACTGGAACGTTCGCGCGAGACCCTGCTTCGCCCGCCTGGGTGGTCGCCACGAGCTGACGTCGACACCACGCAGCTCGACGGTGCCCGCGTCGGGCACGTACTGGCCGAGCACGCAGTTGAACAGCGTCGACTTGCCGCACCCGTTCGGCCCGATCACGCCGAGGATCTCGCCGGGGTACACGTCGAAGGAGACCCGGTCGACGGCGGTGATGCCGCCGAACCGTTTGGTGATGTCGCGAACCTGGACGAGCGGCGCCGACGGGTTCACGACTCGCCGGACCTTCGCTGTTGCACCCAGGCGCGGAACTGGTTGTACGACCCGGCGATGCCCTTGGGCGCGACCAGCACCATCACGATGATGAACAGCCCGAACCAGACGCGGTACCAATCGCCGGTGAACCGCAGCCGGTCGGCCAGCACGGTGATGAACGACGTCCCGATGAACGGACCGGCCAGCGTGCCGAGCCCCCCGGCGACGGTTGCCAGCAGGAAGTCGAACGACTGGCCGATGAAGAACGCGCGCGGCTCGACGTACTCGACCAGGCGGGCGTACAGCGCGCCCGCGCCGCCGGCGAGACCCGAACCGATCGCGAACGCGAGCAGGGTGTAGGTGCGGACGTCGACACCCAGGCTCGACGCCCGCCCGGGGTTGTCGCGTATCGCCTTCAACGCCTTTCCCCACGGGCAGTGCACGATCCACCACACGATGCCGGTGGCCAGGACGAGGAACGCGAGGCACAGGTAGTAGTAGTTCCGGATCGGGAACATGTCGATCCCGAGCACGGTGAAGTCGTCGCGCAACACGCGGATGCCGCGTGCGCCCCCGGTGAGCGCCTCCTCGTTGTTGAGCACCAGGTACACCAGCAGGTTGAAGGCCAGGGTGACGAACGCCAGCCACGGTCCGCGGACGCGCAGCGCCGGCATCCCGATCAACACGCTCAACACCATGCTCACGGCCACGGCGATGGGGATCGTCCAGAGGAAGGGAACATCGGGGAGATCGACCGTGAGCCCCCACACCGCGACCTCGCGGCCCGTGTCGAGGAGGACCGACGTGTAGGCGCCGATCCCGAGGAAGGCCGCCTGGGCGATGGTGATCTGACCGGCGAACCCCTGGGTGAGGTTCTGCCCGATGACGACGACGGTGAACACGGCGAACAGGCCCATGTCGACGAGCGTGGAACCGGATCGTCCGAGCGGGAACACGATCATGAACGCCAGGAAGCCGGCGAGCAGGATCCAGTTCAGCGCACGACCGTTCCGCGAGTCCTTCGGGATCAGGGTGAGCGCCACGAGGACGGCGGCGAGCACGGCGGCCCAGATCCACATGAGCCCGCTGAAGCTCGACCGATTGATCGGGAACAGCACGAGGAACGCCGTCGCCGCCGTCACCAACGAGAGCAGTGGCGCCGACAGCCGGCCTCGGTCGCGCACCGCGACGGTCGTCGTGTGGTCGTGCCGGTCCTGGTCCGGGGCCAGGGACGTGCTCATATCCGTCGCTCCTCGGCTCGGCCGAACAGACCCTGCGGTCGCCACAGGATGACGACGATGAGCAGGATGAGCGGCAACGCATCCCGATAGGCACGTCGACACGTAGGTGCCCGACCAGTTCTGGAGGACCCCGACCAGGAACCCGCCGAACAGTGCGCCGCGCACCTGGTTGAAGCCGCCGATGATGGCCGCCGTGAACGCGAACAGACCGAGGGTGATGCCGCCGTCCCATCGCGCGTTGATGGTCGGCGTGACGAGCAGCGCGGCGATCGTGCACAGCACGGCGTTGATGGCGAAGGTGTACAGGATCATCCGCTTCACGGGGATGCCGAGGACGGTCGCCGTCTCGGCGTTCTGCGCGGCGGCCTCCATCTGGCGTCCGGTGTAGGTGCGGTTCAAGAACAGCTGCAGGGCGACGATGACGATCACGGCGACGATCAGCACGCCGACGTCGTTGCGGGTGATCGCCACGCCTCCGGGGCGCCAGACCTCGTTCCCGAACGCCGAGTCGAAGTTCTGCGGCGTGGCCCCGAACGTGTGGTGCACGTACTCGCGGATGAACAGACCGAGACCGATCGTGGCGATCACGAGCGGGATGTCGTCGCCGCCGGGCTTCAGCAACCGGTCGACGAGGGAGACCTTGAAGACCCACCCGAGCAGGAAGATCGCGATGGGGATCGTGATCGCGAAGCCGGCGATGATGCCGATCTGCGGGATCGGGTGGCCGACGTCGGCGCCACCGATGATCGGGACGAAGTCGGGGATGCCCAAGGTCGGTTGCTGCAAGCCGAGGACCAGCATGATGATCGCCGGCAGCATGATGAAGTCGCCATGGGCGAAGTTGATCGCTCCGGCCGTCTGCCAGAGCAGGGAGAAGCCGACGGCGGCGATCGCGTAGATCGCCCCGGTGGCGATCCCGGAGAAGGTGATCTGGAGGAACTGTTGCACGTGCGCGACGCCGCTGGTGGGCGGCGCACCCAACGGTACGCCGCCCACGGTGAGGGCTCGGTCACTGACCGGAGGAGGTCAGCAGCCTCGCTCGGCGAGGTTGTCGAGCCTCGGCGCGTCGGCGACGACCTGGCCGACGCCGTCGACGACTTCGATGATGAAGCTGTCGCGATCGATGTCGCCGTTCCCGTCGATCGCGAAGTCCATCAGCAGACCCGGCTCGTTCTCGACCGTCATCTCGTTGCAGTGGGCGATCTCGGACAGCGCGAGACGATCGAACGAGCCGACCTGCTCGGTGAGCTCCTTGACCATGTGAACGGAGAGGTACCCCTTGATGTTGTTGTGGTCGACGCCGGTGATGCCCGGGTGGAACGCCTCGTGGGCGGCGATCCAGTCGGCGAACACGGGCGCGTTCGCCGCCAGGCCGACGTGGGCCTGGGCACCGTCGGCGGCGCCCGGCTGGGCCAGCTCGATCACCGAACCCGAGACGAGGACGTCGCTGCCGTACAGGGGCTTGTCGAGGGCCTGGTTCTGGACCTCGTCGAGGAACGCGGCCGTCTCGAGCTCGGTCAGGAAGACGAACACCGCATCAGCATCGGAGCCGGCGAGCTGGGTGACCTCACCGGACAGGTCGCTCTGGTCGGGCTGGACGAGGATCTCCTGGCCGATCGTGATGCCGGCTTCCTCGAACTGGGCCTTGTGGGCAGCGGAGCCACCTGCGCCGTACTCGTCGTTCTTGAAGACGATGTCGACGCTCTCGACGCCCTGCTCGACCATGTAGTTGACGAGCTTGGGTGCGGCGTTGTCGCTCCCGAACGAGGTGCGGAAGATGAAGTTGTTGTCGCCGTTCTCCTCACGGTTGGTGATCGAGGGCGCCTCGGCGCCGACGAACATCGGGATCTCGGCACGCTGGGCCTCGATCATGTTGACGATGGTGGAGCTCGAGAACACCGTGCCCAGGATGGCGTACGGGTCCTTCTCGACGCCCTCGGCCACGACCTGCTTCGACACGTCGGGGTCGGCCTGCGTGTCCTGGAACTCGGTCGTGATCTGACAGCCGAGGATGCCGCCGGCGTCGTTGATCTCCCCGACGGCGTGCTCGATGCCCGCTCGCCAGTTCACGCCGACCGGTTGGTTCCCTTCGAACGGGACGAAGAGGAAGACGCTGTCGCCGTTGGGGCACTCGGCGGTCGCTTCGCCGTCGCCGCCCTCGGTGGACTCCGTCGCCGTCCGTGGTCGCCGCGGCTCCTCCTCCGCTCCTCGACGGTCGTCGCGGCCGCCTCCACGGCCTCGGCGATCGTGGTCGCGGCGTCCTCGACAGCCTCTTCGGCCTCCTCGCCGGAGTCGGTGGCGTCGGACGAATCGTCGTCGTCGTCGCCGCACGACACGACGACGAGTGACGATAGCGGCGAGCACGGCGAACAGCCGGGCCTTGCGGCCGGATCTCAACATCAAGCTTCCCCCGGATCCGCGCCATCGATTGGATGGCGACAATGAATGTAGTGAATGCTACGTAGCGGGTCCGCGGGGAGTCAAGACGGAGCCTGCGACGTTCGGCCGCTCAGCGACCAGCCGCCACATCGCCGCTTCGAGCTCCTGCGCCGCGTGGGGCTCCAGCCGCCGTCCCGTGAAGCGCTCGAAGGAGTCGAAGCCCTGACCGAGGAAGAGCTCGAAGCCGTTCAGCACCGCCATCCCCGTCGCCAAGCGCGCGGGTCACCAGGGGCGTCTCGATCGGCGAGTAGACCACGTCGAGCAGCCACCGTTGGTCGCCGATCGCACGGAGGTCGACCGGCGCGCCCGGGTTGAAGTACATGCCCACCGGCGTCGCGTTCACGACGCCGTCAGCACCACCGACGGCGGACTCGGCCGTCTCCGCCGCGACGACCGGCAGATCCGGGAACCGTCGGGTCAAGGGCGCCGGCGAGCGAGGCGACGCGGTCGGGTTCGACGTCGGCGATCCGCACCGCCGAGGCCCCCAGTTCGCCCAGGGCGAAGGCCGTCGACCTGCCGACTCCGCCCGCCCCGATCAGCGCGACGACACCGGGAGGCTCGTCCGGCCAGCGCAGTCGCCAGCGACGAAGGAGCCCCGAGTAGTCGGTGTTGGACCCAACGGGCGAACCACCGTCGTCGAAGACGATCGTGTTCACGGCGCCGATGTGCTGCACGTTCGGGTCGTCGACGACGACGCACCCGAACGCGATCTCCTTGAAGGGTACGTGACGTTCAGCGCCGCGTAGCCCTCGTCTCGACAACGACCGATGAGGTGGGGGACGTCGGCAGGCACCGCCCCCTCGCGATCGATCAGGTCGTATGACACCTCGAGGTCCGACAGGGCACCCGCCAGTTCGTGGAACGCCTTCGCCATGGACATCTTGATGCCCGAGCCGAGGAGGGCCAAGCCGGACCGGCGGCCCGCTCACGACGCGGCGGTGATCGGGCTCTCTGCGGACCAGAGCTGGGACGGCCCGATGCCATCGACCGACACGAGCTGCTTGTCGCGACCGTGTGGCGAGACGATCCTCACCGTCTCCCCGAACGTCCACGCCGCATGGACGTCGCCGACCACCACGGCGCGGAACAAGCCCGGCGTGCGCGTCGCGGCGGAGTCGTTCACGGTCCGCACCTGGGCCGGCGTTGGGGAACTCGATCTGGATGATCAGGGCCTCCGCAGATTCCAGCAGGTTGACGTAGATGAACCGGAGGCTCGCGTTGTCAGCCAGCTCTGCGAGGAGGTGGTGGCCACGCCAGATCAGCCGCTGCTTCTCGAAGGAGTGCTCGCCCGCGCTGATGGCGTCCGCCAGCTCGCTGAGCTCGCGGAGCTTGTCCGGATCACGAGACTCAGCCCTCGCCGCCGAGACTCCCAACAAGCCGGTCAGTGCCTCGCGCAGCTCGATGTTCTCGACGAGTGAGGGGATGTCACGCGCCCACAGCTGCTTCGAGCCTTGCCGCAACACCGGGCGGGATCGGGCGACGAAGACGCCGCCGCCCGGTCCACGCCGGATGGAGATCAAGCCGTCGTTCACCAGCAGCTGGAGCGCCTGGTCGATCGTCGGACCGGCGACTCCGAACTCTCGCTGCAGCGCCGACTTGAGCCCGAGGCGATGTCCCGGCTGCAGCTTCATGTCGGCGATCCTGGACTCGAGCGCGCGACGGATCACCTCGGGCACCGAGTCGAACCCCTGCTTCTCCGTACTGCTCATGTCGTCCTCCTCGGCTGGCGACAGCGCCTCCGTGTCGGTCATGACGCCCTCACGCGCGACCGTGGTCCATTCGCTACGATGAATTCAGGAGTATACGGCGCGACGGTGCCTGCGCCCCGCCGCGAACGCACCGGCGTCGTCGGGTGCGCCCACTCCGGGCGAGGTCCCAGTCTCCGCGCCCTCGCCGGCGACCTCGGACCTCATCCGATCCGCGGCGTCACGGTGGCAGGCGCCGATCTTGACGCCATGCGGCCTCATCAACGATCATAGACCTATATGAATAGGGGCTATCTCCCCCATGGGTAGCGCCACGTTGGATCCCACGAGTTGGGTGTCGGCCCTCACCGAGACGACCCCTGACGGGATCCACATCCGAGGCTATGACCTGCTCGACCTCATCGGGACCACGTCGTTCAGTTCGGTGGTCCACCTCCTCTACGTCGGCGAGCTCCCGACCCCGGCCGCTGCCGAGTTGCTCGACGCCCTCATGGTCGCGTCCGTCGACCACGGCCCCGGGACACCCTCGGCGCTCGCCGCTCGAACGGTCATCACGGGTGGCGGGTCGTTCCAGGCCGGCGCGGCCGCGGGTCTGCTCGCCATGGGCGAGTTCCACGCCGCGACGGTCGGCGACGCGATGAGCTCGATCTGCGAGGTCGCCGACCGCGCGAAGGCCGGGACCGACCGCGAGCGAGCGGCCGCGGATGTCGTCGCCGCTCGCCGGCAGGATGGGCGTCGACTGTCCGGCTTCGGACATCGCCAGCACACGGAGCGCGACCCACGCGTCGACCGACTGATCTCGATGGCTCGCGACCTCGGTGTCGAGGGGTCGTACATCGACGCCGCCGTGGCGATCGAAGGCGCGCTCGAAGCCGCGACGGGTCGTCGGCTGCCGATCAACATCGATGGCGTCTACGCGGCCGTCCTCGCCGAGATCGACTTCCCGGTCGAGCTCGCGAACGCGGTCTTCATCGCGTCGCGGATGGCCGGCGTGATGGCGCACGTGGCAGAGGAGCTGGCTTCGATGCCGCCGATGCGACGGATCGACCCGGCTGCCCACTCCTACGGCGGACCGCCGCGACGGCCGTTCCCACCGCGAGGCTCCGCATGAGTCGCACGGTCGCCCAGCAGCTGGTCGACTACCTGTCGCGCCGAGGGGTGACCCGCATCTTCGGGCTCTGCGGTCACACGAACATCGCCGTGCTCGCCGCCATGGCGGACAGCGCCATCGAGTTCGTGAACGTCCGCCACGAGCAGATCGCGGCGCACGCCGCCGACGGTTACGCGCGCGTCACCGGCCGCGCATCGGTGCTGCTCAGCCACCTCAGTCCGGGGCTCACGAACTGTGCGACGGGAGTCGCCAACGCCGCGCTCGACTGCATCCCGATGGTGGTCATCGCCGGCGATGTCCCGACCCACTACTACGGCAAGCATCCGCACCAAGAGGTCAACCTCCACGCCGACGCCGCGCAGCACGAGATCTACCGCCCGTTCGTGAAACGGGCATGGCGGGTCGACCGACCCGAACTGCTCCCGGAGATCGTCGACAAGGCGTTCGCGACTCGCCGAGTCGGGCCAGCCGGGCCCCGTCCTGGTCGACGTCCCGATGGACGTCTTCTCCGCCGAGATCGACCCTGCGCTCTTCGCGCGACTCGACCACAACACCAAGCGGCTCGTCAAACCGTCGATCGACGACGAGACGGCCGTGCGCATCGTCGATCGGCTCGCCGAGTCCACGTCTCCGGTGCTGTACGTCGGCGGCGGCATCCACCTGGCCGGCGCGAGCGAGGAGCTCCGACAGTTCATCGACCACATGGGGATCCCGCTCGCCCACAGCCTCATGGGCAAGGGGGCGGTCTCCGATGCGCATCCCCTCGTGCTCGGCATGACCGGGTTCTGGGGTACCGCGCTCGTGAACGACGCCTGCCTCGGGGCCGACACGGTGCTGGCGATCGGCACGCGGTTCAAGGAAGCCGACAGCAGCTCGTGGTACCGCGGCTTCACGTTCGACATACCCGACACGCAGCTCATCCACATCGACATCGAGCCCAGCGAGATCGGTCGCAACTTCCCGACCGAGCTCGGCGTCGTCGCCGATGCCAGATCGGCGCTCCGCGTGCTGAACCGGGTCGCCCGAGAACGCTTCCCGGACGGGTTCGAGAACCCGGCGATGGCTGGCCAAGATCGCCGAGTTCCGCGCCGCGTTCATCGAGCAGAACGCGGCGATGGCCACCAGTGACGCGTGGCCGATGATGCCCGAACGGATCCTCGCCGACACTCGCACCGCGTTGCCGGATGACGCGATCATCACCACCGACGTCGGCTGGAACAAGAACGGCGTCGGCCAGCAGTTCCCGATCTTCGAACCCGGGTCGTTCCTGACGCCGGGCGGGTTCGCGACCATGGGTTTCGGTCCGTCGGCGGCGATCGGCGCCCAAGCTGGCCGCTCCAGGCCGAACCGTGGTCTCGCTCGTTGGCGACGGAGGCTTCGGCCAGAACCCGGCGATGCTGATGACCGCGGTCGAGCTCGATCTGCCCATCGTGTGGATCGTGATGAACAACAACGGGTACGGAACGATCGCCGGCCTCCAGATGGCCCATTACGAGCTCACGTACGGCACGATGTTCCCGGGTGAGATCGGTGATCGTGTGCCCGACTACGCCGCGATCGCGAGGGCGTATGGCGCCGACGGCGTGACCATCGAGCGTGCTGACCAGTTCTTGCCGGCGCTCGAAGCCGCCCTCGCATCCGGACGACCGACGGTGCTCGACGTGCCGATGAAGAACAACCCGACTCCGACCACCGGGCACTGGAACATCCTCGACATCTACTCACCCGGCCGCGACGTCTCCCACGTCGCGACCGACTGAAGGAGCTCCCATGGCACGCGAGATCACCGAACACGAACGACAGATCGCCGCCGACATGTTGGCCAAGGCCCGGGTCGCCATGGCCGAGATCGCCGACTACGACCAGGCCAGGGTCGACCGACTCGCGCAGGCGATCGGGTGGGCGCTCGGCAACGAGGCGACGTTCACCCGTCTGGCGCACTTGTCGGTCGACGAGAGTGGTGCTGGCGACCGCGACGGCCGGCCCGCCAAGCGCTTCAAGATCCACGGGATCCTGCGTGACGCGCTCCGCACCCCGAGCATCGGCATCATCGAGACCGATGAGGCACGGGGGCTCGTGAAGTACGCCAAGCCGGCCGGCGTGATCGCGTCGATCGTGCCGATGACCAACCCGGAGCTCACCCCACCCGGCACGGCGATCTACGCCATCAAGGCGAAGGACGCGGTGATCTTCTCGCCTCACCCCCGTACGAAGAAGACGACCGGCGAGGTCACCCGGATCCTCCGGGACGTGATGCTGCGGGAAGGAGCGCCGGCCGACCTGTTCCAGTGCGTCGAGGAACCATCGATCCCGCTGTCCCAGGAGCTGATGGCGATCTGCGACATGACGCTGGCCACCGGTGGCTCCGCGATGGTCAAAGCCGCCTACAGCTCGGGCCGCCCGGCGTTCGGTGTCGGGGCCGGCAACTCGACGATGGTCATCGACGAGACAGCCGACATCGAGGAGGCCGCTCGGAACACCCGCATGTCGAAGACGTCCGACTTCGGATCGGGCTGCTCCGCCGACGGCAACATCCTGATCGACGCCTCGATCTACGACGCCTTCGTCGACCAACTTGTCGCGGAGGGGGGGTACCTCGCCGACGAGGAGCAGAAGAAGTTGCTCGAGGCCGCGATGTGGGACGAGAGCGGAGCCCGAACCATCGCCACAGTTGCGCAGCCGGCGCCGAAGCTCGCTGCATCGGCTGGATTCAGCATCCCGGACGATCGTCTCTTCATCATCGTCGAGCAGGACGAGATCGGTCCCGCGCACCGGTTCTCGGGTGAGAAGCTCACCACGTTGCTGGCCGTCTACCGCTGCGCCGACTGGGCGGACACGCTCGACCGTGTCCGCCGTATCTACGACGTCGGCGGCAAGGGCCACTCCTGCGGCATCTTCAGCTTCGACGACCAGCACATCGACGAGCTCGCCCGCGTCGCACCCGTCAGCCGCATGATGGTGCGCCAACCGCAGTCGAAGGCCAACGCCGGCTCGTTCACGAACGGGATGCCGATGACCTCGAGCCTCGGATGCGGCATCTGGGGCGGCAACGTGACCAACGAGAACATCAGCCTGAAGCACTACCTCAACGTCACGTGGGTCAGCTGGCCCATCCCCGAAGACCGGCCGAGCGAGCAGGACCTGTTCGGGGAGTTCTACGGCACCGACGTCCCATGACCCGGCGCGAGTTCTCGCTGGCATACCTGTCGGTCGCCGGGTGCTCGCCCGACGAGATGATCGACGTAGCGGCCGCGACCGGATACGACCATGTGGGTCTTCGACTGACGAAGGTCACGGCCGACGAAGCACTCCCGCCGCTGCTGACCGACGCCGCGCTCGTCCGTCGCACCCGGGAACATGCTCAGCAGGTCGGCGTCGGCATCCTCGATGTCGAGTTGGCGCGGGTCGGTCCCAACGACGACGCTCGGGACCACGCCCGGATGATGGAGTGCGCCGGCGAGCTGGGCGCCCGGTTCGCGCTGGCCCAGATTCCCGACCACGATCGCAAGCGGGCGATCGACAGCTTCGCGACGTTGTGCGAGCTGGCTGCGCCGCACGATCTCGTGGTCGGACTCGAGTTCCTTCCGTGGGGGCCGACCGATGACCTCGCCGCCGCCGTCGAGATCGTGATGGGCGCCGCCCAACCCAACGGTGGCATCGTCGTCGACACGCTGCACTTCTGCCGATCGACATCGACCGTCGACCAGATCCGCGTGCTGCCCCCATCGCTGTTCCCCTACGTGCAGCTGTGCGATGCGCCGCGCTACACACCGTTCACCGACGAGGGGTTGATCCACACCGCACGCGAGGCCCGATACTTCCCCGGCGAGGCGGGGCTCGAGCTCCGACCGCTCGTACAGGCGCTCCCCCGCGTCCCGTACGCGCTGGAGATCCCCAACGAACGGATGCGATCCGATCTGGGCACCGAGGAGTTCGCCCGACGGGCGCTGGAGGTCTCCCGCCGGTTCCTCGCCCACAGCGACGAGATCAAGGAGGTCTGATGTGAGCACGATGCCATCGCGCATTGAGGTCAGGCATCCAGGTGGGACGTACGACTACTGGGTCGGCCATGACCTGCTCGGCTCCCACCGTGAACTTGCGGGCATCGAGGGTCCGACGGCGATCGTCACCGACGAGACGACCGCGGGCCAATACCTCGGCACGTGCGGCGAGGCAGATGTCGTGGTCGTGCTGCCGTCGGGACGTCTCGAGAAGACCCTCGCCACCGTCCAGAAGGTCCACCGCAAGCTGCTCGACGCCCGACTGGACCGCTCGACGACGCTCATCTCACTTGGGGACAGCATCATCGGCGACGTCACCGCCTTCGCTGCCGCGACGTACCTGCGTGGCATCGATGTCGTGCACATCCCGACGGAGCTGATCGCGATGATCGACACCAGCGTCGGGGGCAAGGTGGGACTCGACGTTCCGCACGGGAGGAACCTGATCGGTTTGTTCAAGCAACCGCGCGCAGTCATCGCCGACGTGACGACGCTCCGGTCGCTCTCCCCAAGTGCCTTCTCGGCCGGGATGTCCGAGGTCGTCAAGCACGCATTGATCAAGGGCGAGGAGATGACCAGGCAGATCGAGTCATCGGACTGGGACTCCGTGGAGTCGACGACAGGCGGTAGCACCGGCGACCTCGAGGACCTCGTTGCACGTGCGGTCCAGGTCAAGGTGGACATCGTCGCGGAGGATCCACTCGACGAAGCACGACGGCAGGTCCTCAACCTCGGACACACCTTCGCGTACGCGTTCGAGTCCGCGATGCTCGGCGATGTCAGCCATGGCGAGGCCGTCGGGATCGGCCTGGTCGCCGCGTCGAAGCTGTCCGCCAATGTCGGCTTGTGCGATCCAGGACTCCACGATCGCGTGCAGCACCTCGTCAGACATGTCGGCCAACAAACGTCGTTGCCGCGACCCATCGACATGGACGCGGTTGACCGCGCCTTCGCCCACGACAAGAAGCGCCGGGGCGAGGAGCAGCGCTTCGTACTGTTGGAACGCATCGGGTCGCCGGTCGTGATGGGTGTCGACGACCGCGCCGCCGTACTGGGAGCGATCGAGTCGGTGCAGCCGTGACGCGACGGCAACGGCTGCTACGAGATCGAGACGTCCGGCGCGGTTGTCAGCCTGCAAGCCACCACACCGCCCACGGCGACCTCACCCCATCCGAGTTCGCCCGGGCATGGACCACCAACCACCACGAGTAGGTCCGTACCCTCCACCAGACGTCCGAGAAATGCGGCCGCCGTGACACGGCCGTGATCCGGAACCTTCACCGTCGCAGGAGAGGTCGATCTGGCGGCACGATCACGTTCGGGCACATCGACAATTCTCCGCACCAGAATCGCTGGAAGCTCGCGCCGACCTCAGATCGGCGTTTGCGGACGTGTGGTATGAGGCTCAGCGGCGGTCGTCCTCTACCGGCACGGTGAGGAGACGTCGGCGGCCCGTCGGGAACGCGCACTGAAGGGGTACTTGCGGTCGCCGAGCCGCGTCAGCGCCAACGAGACGAACACGCACAGCACACGGAGGTCGCGCTGCGCGAAGGCATCGCGTTGTTGCGCCCCAGCCAGAACCCGGGGCGTTCTCGAAGTCCGGCTGCCTGCAGCGGTGAAGGCTGGGAACACGGGTTCGACGTGGTCGGGTTGAAGGACGTGGATACCCGTGGTCCCGGAGGCCGGTGTTGTGGCCAGTGCGCGAGGCGGTACTCCCGCCACCACATTGGCGGGGAAACACAAGGAGCGGGCATTCCATGGGTATTGCAAGAGGGGTTGTGGGTGGTCTCGTCGCGGCCGCGTTCGTGGGCGTGGGCGCCGGGGCGGTTGCTGCGGAGACCGAGACGGTCCACAACGAGACGACAACGTTCGGTGACTACGTTCCCTGCGTGAGCGAGTTCCCCTCGCTTGAGGGGTTCGCGATCACCACGACGATCAACGGCGTTGAGCACTTCAACGAGAACAAGAACGGGGGACATTTCACGTTCACCGACACGGGCACCGTGTCCGCGGTGCCGGTGTTGTTTGCCGACGCGGACGGCGATGGAGAGCCGGACTTCGACGAGGAGACGGAGTCCTACGTGATTGCCGGGCCGCGAGAGGGTGAGAGCTTCACTGGCAGGTTCACGATCTGGGGTGGCGGGAGCTCGAACCGCAGCGGAATCGTCACCTCTACGTTCACATTCAGTGGTTCAGCGGCCGGAGACGAGGGCACCGACGTGGATTGGAACAGCGTCGACCACGTCACGTCGGTCGGCGACCCCTTCGAGGATCCGAACGCGATCGTCAAGGTCGTGTTCAGCAGGTTCAACTGCCACTCAGCTGGATGCGAATCACGTCGACCGGGCGCTAGAAGGCCGTCCGGTCGACGTGAGCAGCCTGCACAGCACGCCACCACACGTCCTGCTGCACCCGGAAGGCGCCACTCGCGACCGAGCGTTGCGTGCGCCGTCGCGACCGGCTCACGAGCTGCCCCTACCCATACGGGGAGCGCCGGCGTATACCTCTGCCTCGGCGGGGCAGAGGTTTGCTGCTCGGGCGAGGAGGTACGGTGCCACGTCGATGGCGAGGTCGATCTGGAGCGGGACCATCACGTTCGGGCTACATCGACAATTTTCCGCACCAAGATCGCGGCTGACTCCGAGTGCCGAGGGCGCCCCGACAGACCGCCTGCCGGTGTCCGAGAACGAAGGCGCTTCGAGGACGGCCAAGACGGCTCTTGACCGCGCGTATCGGGCGCCAGTCGGACATCGCGAGGCGAACGACCGAGTTGAAGAACGGCGGTCAAAGGCACACTGCCGACGACGTCGCGGGGTCGCGGCCACACTGCAGCCGTGCGGCCGATCCTGACCATCGTCGCCGGCGTCATCGCCGCCGTCGTGGTGCTGTGGCTGGTCGTACTGATCTGCTTCGCCATCCTGCGCCCACCAGGCGCCACGCTGCGCGACGCCGTACGCATCGTGCCCGACGCCATCCGCCTCGTCCACCGCCTCGCCCGCAGCCGCGAGCTCGACCGCGGGGCCCGCGTGCGCCTCTACCTACTTCTCGGCTACCTCGCCATCCCGATCGATCTCGTCCCCGACGTCATTCCCGTCATTGGCTACGCCGACGACGCCATCGTGATCGGCGTCGTCCTCCGCAGCGTGATCCGTCGAGCTGGACCCGACATCGTCCGTGAACACTGGCCCGGCAGCGACGACGGCCTCGCCCTCCTGGCCCAACTCTGCCGGATCCCGACTCTCCCACCCGACCACCACGCACCCTGAACGCCCGAACCTGGGGCCAACCCAGACGAACACACATCGGCCCCGGGCCAGCGTGTGGGCGCGAGGAGTGAACCTGTGTCCTTGTGACTGGGTGCGGCCGACCCGGGGAAGGTTTGTGATGGACGATGGAGGTGGCGATGAGCGAGCCGATGAAGGACGCGTGGAACGAGGTGGCCGAGGGCTTCGCCAAGCTCGGCAGTGTGATGAGGGACCGCTACCGCGGTGGGACGGACGACGCCCCGGGGACTGCAGACACTGGGACGGCTGCCGACACTGGGACGGCGGCCGGCTTCGAGCGGCTGCGGGAGGCGTTCGAGCGGCTCGTCGAGGCCGGCCGAGACGTTGGCCAGCGGTCCGTGGATGTGGTTCGTGACGCCGACGTGAACGCCCAGGCCAAGGACGCCGCCAGGTCGCTGAACGACGCCCTCTCGGCCACTGTCGACATGATCGGCCACGAAGTCGGACAGTGGTTCGGCCGTGGCGAGACGACTTCGACGACCGTCACCAGCGACGCTTCCGGGCCGGTCGACGCCCACAGCGACGTGGACCCCGACGCGGTGGCAGCGAGAGTCGACCAGCAGATGGAAGATGCCGAGGGGGGCATCGAGGGAAGCCTGTTGGACGCGCCGGACACCGACACCAATCCGCCGACCTGACTGGCATCTGCGCGATCGGTTGGCGAACCCACGCCGATCGTCCCGTCGGCGTCCGACGCTGACGCTGTGCCGTGCCAGCACGCTGGCATCTACTGGTGGTCTCGCTCTCCCAGCCGTTCTCCGCTCCTGCCCTCATCACCCGGGCCTACGTTCGCCGAACAGTCGAGCAGGTACCTTCGTACCTCCATGGCGAGATCGATCTGGATCGGGACGATCAGCTTCGGGCACATCGAACATTCGCCACACCCAGCTCGCTGGTAGCCGGCGCACACCGGACGTCCTGGAGCGGTGCCCGTCGGTGCTTTCTCCTGGCCGGTGACCGCATGCTCAAGGAAGGCGGCAGTCGGGCGCTACCGAGCGTCGTGGACCGGGGGTTCGATATACCCGGCTGTCGGAGCCCGGCGGCGGCACGCAACGACTCGTTGAAGTCAGACGCCAGGGCGAAGACCATTCCGAACGAATCAGGGCTCGTCGTCGGCCACCGATAGGTCGCTCGACATCACCGATGCTGCCTGTGCGGAGGCGCGGCCGTGCGGGCTGCCGTCGACCGGTTCGGTCGGATCGACGTGCTCGTCAACAACGCCGGCAACTTCTATGCCGGCTACTTCGAGGAGATCAGCCTCGCCCAGATGCGAGCACAGATCGAGACGAACTTGTTCGGGCCGATGAACGTCACCCGTGCGGTGCTGCCGGTATGCGCCGGCAGCGGTCGGGGCATGTCGTCACGATCTCGTCGACGGCCGGGCTGATCGGCCAGGAGTTCGTGGCCGCCTACGCGGTCAGCAAGTTCGGGGTGGAGGGGATTGTCGCTGCGCTTCGACGTCGAGCCGTTCGGCATCCGTACGACGGTCGTCGAACCCGGCTTCTTCCGCACCGAGCTGCTCGTCGAAGGGTCGTCGACGATCTGGCCCGAGCTGTCGATCGACGACTACGCCGAACGCACGGCGTCGACCATCGCCGCCTGGCGGAGCATCAACGGCCAGCAGGGCGGCGACCCCGCCAAGCTCGCCGCCGCCGTCGTGACGATCACCGAGCTGGAGACGCCGCCGCTGCGGTTCGTCGCTGGAGCCGACGCAGTCGCGGGAGTCGAACAGAAGGCGCGGGATCTCCTCGCCCAGGTCGACGCCTACCGCCAGCTGTCGAGCAACCTCGCCCACGACGACGCGCCGGCACCACCGTGAACACCTGGACGAGCGAGGAACCACCGGCGGTGAGACAGGAGGTCACTTGCTCTGACCGCGCAAGAATGGCGTGATGATCGTCGACTGCGCCCTCTACGAAGACGGCGTGCGCCGACCGGGCGAGCTGCAGGTCGGCGAGTGTCACCTGCGCGTCAACGACAGCCAGTCGTTCATCTGGGTCGGCTTGTTCGAGCCGACCGAGGCTGAGTTCGCCGAGGTCCGCGCCACCTTCCAGCTCCATCCGCTGGCGGTCGAGGACGCCCTCAAGGCCCACCAGCTGCCCAAGCTCGAGCTCTATGATGAGTCGGTCTTCCTGGTGCTCAAGACGGCCCGCTACCTCGACGACGTGGAGGAGGTGGACTTCGGCGAGATCCAGGTGTTCATCGGCGACGGTTTTCTCGTCCACGTCCGTCACGGTGAGGCGTCGCCACTGCGTCTGGTGCGCAAGGACGCCGAGCACCATCCCGAACTGCTGCGGTGCGGGCCGAGCGCTGTGCTCCACGCCATCACCGACCACGTCGTCGACTCGTACGAGCCGGTGATCGCCGGCTTGGAGAACGACGTCCACGAGGTGGAGATGGAGGTGTTCTCGGGTGCGGGCCACAACCCCGTCGAGCGCATCTACTTCCTCAA
Organism: Ilumatobacteraceae bacterium; assembly: GCA_963722415.1. Classification (GTDB taxonomy): domain Bacteria; phylum Actinomycetota; class Acidimicrobiia; order Acidimicrobiales; family Ilumatobacteraceae; genus JALOLG01. The sequence continues at coordinate 10,108 of CAVRNI010000023.1, read as the reverse complement.
GCGTGAGGTCCTGCAGGTCCACGCCGCCCTGTCCCCGCTCGTGCCCGTCCTCCACCAGCTGGCCCACCGCCGCGTCGAGTTCGTACACGAGGAGATGCACGAGTACTTCCGCGACGTCTACGACCACCTCGTGCGCATGGTGGACAAGGTGAACCAGTTCAGCGACATGCTGTCCAGCGTGCTGGCCGCCAACCTGACGCAGGTGGGCGTGCGACAGAACCAGGACATGCGCAAGATCGCGGCGTGGGCCGCCATCCTCGCCGTGCCCACCGCGCTAGCCGGCGTGTACGGCATGAACTTCGAGCACATGCCCGAACTGAGTTGGTACCTCGGCTATCCGTTCGCCCTGGCCACCATGATGTTGGCGTGCATCCTCATGTATCGCAAGTTCCGGTCAATCGGGTGGCTTTGATAGCGGGCGATAACCACAACAACTCTGTTCGTGCGTAGGACGATTCGGCTTCCCAGGCACGACCTCTACGCCCGGGCGGCCCGATCGCCCACTTCGTGCCCCCGCCTGGGACCCATCGACTGAGCCCTCGTGCGCATCTGAGCTTACGGTCACGTCGAGGACCGGTTGGTCATCAGCCGCCCCGAGGAGTTGGTCGGACTCGGCGTCGGTCGGGGTCCCGCACGCTGTGGCGACGGAGAGCATCGCGCCGATCAGCCGATTGGCCACCAACAGCCAACGGGCCGACAAGGCCGTTCAAATGAGCTTCGACATCGCGCCCCTCGCGGTGAGTCTCCGGCCGGGGGTCAGGTCTCGGGTCTGGCGAGCAGCTACCCTGACCGTAGGGCGGTGAGGTCGACTGGAGCGGGACGATCAGCTTCGGGCACATCGAACATTTGCCACACCTGATGGGGGTGGCTGTAGCTGGCGCACAGCGTGCGTCCCAAGACAGCACGTACACGGACATCCTTCGGCCGTCGAACTGAGCGTTTGCGGACGCCTGGTACAGAAGGCGGCCGCGAATCAACGGCAGCGCCATGCTGGCATCTCGGTCGTGTTGAAGGCGCCCGGCCAGCGCGAGGAGTGAGCCGCCCTGGCTTCGTTGGAGGCTCCTGACCTTGGAACGCCGGACGAGCTGGCGGGTTTTGCGGGTGTCGTGTCGACGCAATACACCGCCGACGTTGCGTTCGACAGGCCGACGGCAGCGGCGATCGTCCGGATGGCGTCGTCCCGGCGCCGCTCGGGAAGGCGTTAGGCGGTGGACCAGCGGACCTGGTACAGGGGGAGCGAAGGCGGGCGCGAGGCTTGGACAAACCCGGCGCGGGTCCTTGACCGCAGGGCGTCTGTGGTCGTGACAGACTGCCGGATCGGCCAGTTGCGTTCGGCTGGGGGGCGAGATCGCAGCCCCGGGACCTCGCCGTCCGGGACGGTGACGTTCCTGCTGACCGAGATGGAAGGGTCGGCGGTCGTTCCCGGGGGGGCGTTATCGGGGACGATGGCGGTCGCAGTGGCGCGCCACGACGAGGTTCTGGATGGGGGGATCTCGTCGAACGGTGGGTACCGCCTTGTCGGGCAGGGCGAGGGTGGTTCGGTGAGTGCGGTGTTCCGGGAGGCGCCGGCCGCCGTGTCGGCGGCGCTCGACGCGCAGCGCGGACTGGCGTCTGTCGGGGTTCGTGTTCGCATGGCGATCCACACCGGTGAGGCGAGTTGCGCGACGAGGCAGGTACTTCGGCCCGACGATCATCCGGTGCTCGCGGCTGCGGGCGATCGGCCACGGTGGCCAGGTGCTCGTGTCGGACGCGACGCGCCAGCTCGTCGGCGAGTGTCTGCTCGACGGTGCGTACCTTCGCGACGTGGGTGCGCACCGGTTGAATGATCTGGGCGGAGCTGAGCGGGTGTGGCAGTTGTGTCATGGCGATCGTGACGTCAACTTCCCGCCGTTGCGACCGCTCGGACGTGTTCGGCCACAACTGCCGACCCGTCTGACGTCGCTGATCGGTCGTGAAGCGGACACGGCTGCGGTGCTGGCGGCGATGGATGACAGTCGCCTCGTGACGCTGATCGGCACGGGCGGCGTCGGCAAGACGCGGCTGGCGTTGCAGGTCGCTGCCGAGTCGGTCGACCACTTCGACGGTGGAGTGTGGTGGGTGGAGTTGGCGACGGTGAGTGATCCGAGTTCGCTGCCGGGCGCGGTGCTCGACGCGATCGGCCTGGCCGCCCAGCCGGGTCGACGGCCGGTCCGGGTGGTTGCCGACTACGTCGGCGACCGGCCGACGTTGATCGTGCTCGACAACTGCGAGCACGTGATCGCGGCGTCGGCGTCGTTCGTCGATGAGGTGCTGAGCAGTTTGCCGGTGGTGGCGGTGTTGGCGACCAGCCGTGAGCCGTTGTCGGTGCCGGGCGAGACGGTGTGGCGGGTCCCGTCACTTGCCGTGCCTGACCCGTCGCTGCCGCAGACGGTGGATTCGATCGGCAACGCTGACGCGGCCCGACTGTTCGTCGATCGGGCGAGACGGGCTCGGCCAGATCTTGTGCTCTCCGACGAGGCGGCGGGTGCGGTGCTCGGATCTGCGTTCGTCTCGATGGGATTCCGTTGTCGATCGAGTTGGCTGCGGCCCGCTGTCGCAACCTTGCGATCGAGCAGATCGCCCGTGAGCTCGACGTCCGCTTCCGGTTGCTCACCGGTGGCGCCCGTACGGTGGTGGAGCGCCAGCAGACACTGAAGGCTTCGATCGACTGGAGCCACGACCTGCTCGACGCAGCGGAACGGGTCGCGCTGCGCCGACTCGGAGTGTTTTCGGGCCCGTTCACGGTGAGCGCCGCCGAGGCGGTTGTAGCCGCGTTCGGCGACATTGACCGCTACGACGTCTTCGATCTCGTCGATCACCTGGCCGACAAGTCGCTGGTCGCGCTGGACGGTGTCGATCCGGCGGGGGAATCGAGGTACCGACTGCTCGAGACGATCCGCTACTACGCGCTCGATCGGCTCGACGACGCCGGAGAGTTGATCGCCGCTCGCGATGCCCACGCCGAGTTCTGGGCGGGTTGGGCCGAGGAGCACAACGTCCACTTCGACTGCAGCCCGACGATCCTCGACGCGATCCCTGCCAACCTGGCCAACCTGACCGCAGCCGCTCGGTGGGCGTGTGTCAGCCGGCCCGAGCTGCTTCAGGCGCTGATGCTGTGCATCGGACCGTTCGTCCAGCTCGAGGACGGTGAACGCTCGGCCGAAGGACTGTTCGAGTCGGCGTTGGCTGCGCTCGAGGGCCGCGACGACATCGCCTGGGCGCACGTAGCGATGGCCGCCGAGTCTGCGCGTTCCTTCACCTGGGTGGTCGTGGCCGACGAGCAGCTGCGGGTGCGCGCCGCGGCGTTGGCGGTCGAACACGACCTTGTGCTCATTCGAGCGCACCTCGCGTTCATGTCTGCCGCGACCACCACGAAGGACCCAGAAGGCTTCGCCGTCGCGAGCGAGCTGTTCGACGAGGCCGGCAGCCCGACCTGGGGGCCGTTGATGCGTGCCCTCGGAGTTCGCTATTTGGCAGCGACCGGCCGGCTCGGCGCCGCTGAGGAACTGCTCGCGGCCCAGCGCCACGCGACCAACGACCTCACGCTGAATGCGATTGTGGGCGGCGAAACCCAGGTCGCGCTTGTCCGCGGCGAACTCGTCGGGAGTGCGCGCCGGGCGCGGGATGAGTTGGCAGACCTCACATCACCGAACAGTTCGAGAATGCGCATCTTCACGGGCCTCGCCTACGAGAGCATCGCCCGCGTCGCCTTCTTCTCCGGCGAGCGTGACGTCTTGGCGTGGGCGGCAGCGTCACTCGGCGAGGGAGCCAGAAGCACGGTCGAGCGTCGACTCGCCGCCGTCGCCGCGGCCCACCTCAGCGTGCTCGACGAGGCCTCACCCAATTCATCGGCGCGGACGGCGGTCGAGTCGACCCTTCGTGAGCGTCTCGTCGGCTCGGCGACCGGTGGCGGCCTCCTCCGACGGGAGACGCCGTACCTGGCGATCGCTGCCGGCGACCCCGACTGGATCGCATCGGAACGGGCCGTGATCGAGCGCTACGCCGCCGAGAACGATCAGCGCGTGCGGTGCTTCATGAGCCTCGCCGACGGCGTCCTCGCACTGCTCGGCGGCGACGACAGCGCGGCCGAGCGGCATTGGCATGATCTCCTCGCCGTGTCCAGCGAACACGGTTTCGGTCTCCTCTGGGTCGACGCCCTCGAGGGGCTGGCGATCTGCGCGGCCCGGGCGGGTGCGACCGACGAGGCGGCGCGGCTGGCGGGCGCCGCCGAGTCGGCGCGCAGGACCGCGGCTACCGGTACCGGTACCCGCACCTCGCCGAGCTGCCGCCTGGATCCGACGAGGGCCGAGCACTCTCGCTGGAGGAGGCGACGGCGTACGCACGACGTTCGCGCGGGCAACGGACTCGGCCCGTCTCGGGTTGGGCGGCGCTGACGCCGACCGAAGCCGAGGTCGCCCGAGTGGTCGCCGACGGGCTGACCAACAAGCAGGCCGCCGCGCAACTGTTCATGAGCGTGCCAACCGTGAAGACCCACCTCCGCCACATCTTCGCCAAGCTCGAGATCGACAACCGCTCCCAACTCGTCGCCGAGGTGTCCCAGCACAACCGCTGACGGCCACGTCATCCCACATCGGCGAACGTCATCCCGCCCGGCTGCCGACCTCATCCCTCCGCCCGGTGGGATCGATCCCGTCGTGTCGCCCGATCTCGTCCCGACGGTCGATGTACCCACACCCCGACCAGACGAGGTTGGTGGCATGACCAACACAGCTGCCACCAACCAGCACGCTCACCGCCACGACACACCGATCCGTGCGGTGCTGTTCGACCTGTCCGGCACCCTGCTCGACGAGCAATACCTCCACCACGGCCTCGTGCACCTCGCCGCCGCGCTGCACCAACGATGGGAGATCGATCCAACGGTCACCCGTACCGGCTTCATGGTGACCTTCCGAGCGGTCTCGCAGGAATGTGCCGACCAGCCCTTCTATCTGATGCGCGACGTGATCTGCCGGGCGCTCGAGCGGCTCATCGTGAGCTGCGGTCACTCACCGACACGCGACGAACTCATCCATCTCGAGCAGCTGTTCTGGGCGGCGGCCATCCCGACAGCGACAGCCGGCAGACGGGGCGATCGAGACGCTGACACGGCTACGGGACGCCGGCATCCGCACCGGCATCGTGAGCTACGCCGACATCGCCGTCTTCAAGGCACTGCTCAAACAGACCGGACTCGCCGGATCGACCGACATCGAGATCTGCTCGGAGATGGCCCGCTCATGCAAGCCACACCCCGCCATCTTCCACCAGGCCCTCCGCTCGATCGGCGTCGATCCGTCCGACGCGATGTTCGTCGGCGACACCGTCGACACCGACATCGTCGGCGGCAATCGCATCGGAATGCGCACCGCCCTGCTCTCAACCCGCGAGTTCACACTCGGAGACGGCTCCACCGACGACCCCGAGACCCAACCCGACCACCACATCAACAGCCTGCTCGACGTCGTCGACATCGTCATCGGCAACCACGCCTCCCAACGGAGTGCATGAGAGCCTGCCAAGGCCGCGTCTTGGGCCCGCCGACTCAGCCACCGCCCGCTTTACCGATGCCAAGGCGAAGGTGCTCGGCATCACCGACCGCGGCGACGTCAGCACGAGCCAGGTCGTGACGCCATGAACCGCACGCTCATCCCCGCGGCGCTGGTGGCTGGAGCGCTGGTCGAACGAGCGAGTCTCGTCAGTGCCTCGATCCACCACGGGATGAACCCTCGGGTCACACGAGACGCTCGTCCTCATGACCCTCGAATCGGGCATCGTCGACATGAACCTCGAGTACGGCGGGCGCGGCGGTATCGGCGAGGCGCCGTGACCGCTTCCTACGAGGTGCTCCTCGATCGGATCGAGCTGACCGTCGCTGCCGGCAGCACGATGACCGCCCGCAGGTCGTCATGGAACCTCACCTTCACCAAGCTCGCCAACTACCCGGGCTGCCGAGACGTCACGGTCTGGACAACCCAGCCGTGGGTCCTCACAACGCTCGCCGGCGACTAGCTGCCACCTGGCCGGCATCGCGATCGGAAAGACCATCCCCGCTCGTCGACGGCGAAGCGCCTTCGAATTCGGCGGCCGTCTCGGCTGCCTCCTCGACGGGCGCGCACACCCCCACACGACGAGCCGTACCCATTCGCATCAACCGAAAGAAGCGCAACCATGAACGACCGCACGCAACCTGCGCCATGCGACACGTCCATGCAGGAAATCGAGCTCGAGACCAACATCACCAACCAGCGCCGGGGAGCGGCATCACCAAGTTCGTACCGACGTCGAGCCCGAGCCCGCACCGCGAGTCGGCGGGAATCGCTGACGACACTTCTCGCCGGCGCGGCCGCCACCCTCGCTGTCGCTGCAATCCTCACCGACGACGTCAGCAGCCGGCCCTTCCAAATGTTCATCAGCCCGCTCGACGAGAACCACCCCGCCGCGCCGAAAACGTCCAACCCGCCGACGAGTACAGCATCCACGACAACACTCCACCGCACTACAACCCCGCCGTGCCAGCGACCAGCCACTCCGCCGCAGGGGCAACCCCGATGGGTCGGTCACCCGAGCAGTGGCCGTCCGATGCTGAGCACCCTCTGCCCGCGAAGTCCAACACCGCGGCCGCTCACCTCGTCGACCACGACGCCCAGCCGATCACCGTCGCCGATGCGTACCACGGTGTCGGCTTCATGGTCTGCCCGCTCGACGCGCAGCCCGTGACTGTCACCGATGGCTACAACGGCGTCGGCAACGCGGGCATGTATGTGAGTTCCCGACCTAGCCTAACCTCGGCCGAGAACCGCCCGATGGCTGCTCCAATGTTGGTCGTTCGCAGGGCATCGATTGGCGGCGCTGGAGCAGACGCCACCAGCCGACCAGGTTTCGGGGCCCCCAGCGAGCGGTACCGTCCAGCCGTATGGCGACGTCGATGTGAAGCGGGACGATCACCTTCGGACACATCGAACATTTGCCACACCCAGCAGCCCTGGACTGGGCGCACAGCGGAGTCTGGACGGGCGCTTCTGCCGGGCGGCTATGACCAGTTGGAGAGGGTTACCGGGCGCGAGTCCGCAGACGGCGCGGCCGGGTGCCCGACGGTGCACACATGCCCTCACACAGAGTTCGCTCTAGCCGCGTCCAGGACTCCCCTAGCAGGCCGCACGCCTCGTGTGCATCGCGAACGAGATGGCTACGTGGGCGCTGCGGCGGCGGCCCGGGCTTCGGCCACCATGGCGACCATCGCTTGGCGGACCTGCGTCGCCGGTCGTGCACTCCTGCGGGAACCCGAGCCGGACCGCGGCCCGACCGGCCGGGCCGACGGCGACCATGTCGAAGCCGTAGCGGTCGACGCCGACATGGCGGCCTCGGTGGTGTCGGGTCGCCGCAGGAGGTGACGGCAGAACAGCACCTGCGCGTCGGCGTGGTCGGCGTTCATGTGCTCGATGATCCCGGCCGCGCGCCGGCGAGCGGATCGGGCTCGGCCGCGGCGTAGTCGCGCCGCGTCGACCCAGCTCATCCGCCCGTAGCCGCCGACGTACCGGATGCTCTGCACGTCGAGGCGGTAGAACGCGAAGTCGCCGAAGTCGATGTAGTACGCCGACGTCGGGTTGGCCGCCAGGTAGCGGTCGCGGGCCGCTGGGGCGCTCGTCGTCGGCGACGGCCGACAGCAGGCCCAGCAGCGTCACCCGCCCGCTGGCCAGCGGGTCGGCGCCGTCGGGCACCGGCTCGGTCACGAGCAGGCTGGCCCGGGGGTCGCGGATCGCGTTCTGGGTGTGCTCGGCCATCAGGCTGACGAAGAACATCGGGTTGCCGCGATCGTCGAGGCCGTAGCTGGCCACCGAGCCGTACGGGTAGCCCGGCGGGTCGACGGCGACCGTGGACAGCGCGCCCCGGTTGGCCCCGGCGACCAGCGTGCGGCACCGCTCGGCGTGCGTCGGCTCGGGCGGCGCCGGCCCGCCGGGCTGGGCTGTCGGTCCGGCGCCGCCCTCGTCGCCGACGGGGACCTGGTGTCCGGTAGGTGGTGCCACCGCGCCACGCTACGGGGTGACCGTCGCTCGGCGGCCGGCTCATACCCCAAGACCAGCACGTCCAGCGCGACCGGATGTTGCGCCTGGTCGTTCGGTGTTCGTCGCCTGGGCGGACCGGGGCAAGGCGCGTTGTTTACTGGCAACGCCGAGGGCGAGTCGACGTTGCCAAGACTGGTCGTCGATGTGCACTCCGATCGGCTGCACGGGTGCCGTGGTGAGCTCGGCTACCCTGGGCAGCGGAGCGCATGCCGACGATGTCGCTGGTGTGCAGGGCCTTGCCGGCGATGCCCCACTCACCGCTGGCGACTTTTGTGGTGGTGGGCGGCATCCGCTGGTTCGGATCGTCGTGGTGTCGTGGGCGATGCCGGCGAGCGTCGTCCAGGCGTCCGTCGGGCCGGGCAGGCCGCCGGCCTCGAGGACGTCGCCTATCGCCAGGTAGTGGTCACTGCGAAAGAAGGCGCCGAAGCCGAGCTGCTCGCCGCGGCGGGTGACGGCGAACAGGTCGTCGCAGGTCGCGCCCTGCTGGGGTCGGTGAAGATCCGGAGTTGGTCGCACGAGTACATCGTCGACGGACCATAAGGCCGGTTCGGATGGGCGGGCTACGGTCGGACGTCGATGTCGGACGCACTCCCGGAGCTCCCTCCACCGTTCGACGCGCTGCGCGACCACGTCCTCGCCCACACGGTGAAGCCCGGCGACTTCACCCTCAAGTCCGGTGCCAAGAGCACGTGGTTCCTCGACACCAAGCAGACGGCGTGTCGGCCCGACGGCATCGTGCCGGTAGCCGAAGCACCGCTGTCGGTCAACCCGGAGGAGGCGACGGCCATCGGTGGGCTGACGATGGACGCCGACCCCGTCGCCTACGGCATCGCCGCTATCGCCGCCCCCCAGGCCCGTGCCCCACGGTCGTTCAGCGTGCGCAAGGAGGCCAAGGACCACGGCATCACCGGCCGCATCGCCGGTGCCCTCGATCCGGGCGACAAGGTCGTCGTCACCGAGGACACCGTCACCCGCGGCACGTCGCTGATGGAGGCTTCGATGTCGTGCGGGCGTTCGGCGCCCAACCCTGCTGATCACCGTCATCGTCGACCGCGGCGGCACGTGCGCGGCGTTGGCCGAGGCCGCCGGCGTCGCCTATCGGCCGCTGCTGGCGGCCCCCGACCTCGGCTTCGAGTTCGGGAGCTGACCCGATGCGCCCGCTGATGGTGCTCGGCTGCACGTCGGGTGCCGGCAAGAGCTGGCTGGTCACCGCGCTCGCCGGTGGTTCGCCCGCCAGGCGTCGACGTCGTGCCGTTCAAGGGCCAGAACATGTCGAACAACGCCCGCGTCGTCGACGGCGGCGAGATCGGTTCGCGCAATGGCTGCAGGCGCGAGCAGCCGGCGTCGAGCCGGACCTGCGGATGAACCCGGTCCTGCTGAAGCCGGAGGCCGACGCCCGCTCGCAGGTCATCGTCGGGGGGCGGATGTCGCCGACGCTGACGGCGACGCCGTGGCCGGCGCGGCCCGGCGCTGTGGCCGGCGATGACCGAGGCGTTCGACTCGCTCGCCGCCGAGCACGAGCTCGTCGTCTTGGAGGGCGCCGGCAGCCCGGCCGAGATCAACCTCCCCGACCTCGTCAACAACCGCATGCTCGCCCACGCCGACGCCGCCGCCCTGCTCGTCGCCGACATCGACCGGGGCGGCGCGTTCGCCCACATCTACGGCACGTGGGGCCTGGTGCCCGACGAGACCCGCTCGCGCCTGAGCGGCTTCGTGCTCAACCGCTTCCGCGGCGACGCCGAGCTGTTGGCGCCGGGCCCGGAGCGGCTCACCGAGCTGACCGGCATGCCGTGCGCCGGTGTCGTGCCCATGCTGCGCCACGAGCTGCCCGACGAGGAAGGGGCGACGGTGCGTGCCGATCCGGTGGCGGCGCGATCGCGCGTCGCAGTGGCGAAGTTCCCCTACGCCTCGAACCTCGACGAGCTGCACCTGCTCGCCCGCGCCGCCGCATCACGTACGCCGAGCCCGGGCGACCTGGCCAGCGCCGACCTCGTCGTCCTGCCGGGGTCCAAGCACGTCGCCGC
>CAVRNI010000022.1:0-13235 GCA_963722415.1 Ilumatobacteraceae bacterium | reverse complement strand
CCATCGTCTCCGGATCGATCCACGGCTGGGGATCGGTCGATCTGGTCCACACGTGGACGTGGGCGTCGATGTCGATGTCGATGCTCACCGAACGTGCCACAGCTCGTCGATCGGTTGCCACTGCGGCATCGCTCGTCGCTATCCCTTCACCGCGCCGGTCGTGATGCCGGACTTGATGTAGCGCTGGCCGAACACGAACACCACGAGCACCGGCAGGATCGTCAACACGACGTCGGCGGACACCAGGTTCCAGCTCGACTCGTAGATGCCGAAGAAGTTGTACACGGCGAGCGTCATCGGCCACTTGTCTGAACTGCTGAGGAAGTAGAGCGGCATGATGAACTCGCTCCACAGGTCGAGGAACGTCAGGATCCCCACCGTGATCCAGGCCGGCCGGAGCAGCGGCACCATGATCCGCCAGAAGAGCTGGCGGGGCGCGCAGCCGTCGATGATCGCCGCCTCGTCGATCTCGATCGGCACGGTGTGGACGAACGCGTAGATCACGAACACCGAGAACGGCAGCTTGAAAGCGGCGTACAGGACGATCATCCCCAACTGCGTGTTCACCAGATTCGTCGCCTGCATCACCTTGGTGAGGGTGACGTAGTTGACCGGCATGGCGATCCCGATCACGAGGAACAGGTACAGCAGACGGTTGAGCCTGGTGCGGTTCCTGGCCAGCACGAACGCGGCGGCCGTCGCGCACGCCACGCAGAGCACGGTCGCGAACACCGTGTAGACCATGCTGTTGACGAACGCCTGCGTCAGCTTGCCCTCGTCGATCACTACGTCGTAGTTGTCGAAGCGCAGGTCCCGCGGCAGGCCGGGGCCCATCGCTCGAGCCTCGGCGTCGGTCTTGAACGAGTTGACCACGACCAGGTAGATGGGAATGAACATCACGAGGCTGACCCCCGTGGCCATCGGCGTGATTGGTGCCGCGCCGAACGGAACGACGCATCGTGGGCGGCCGCCGTCGCGCCGAGCGCGCGCTCCTGGTCGTGGCCGTGTCGCGCGCCGTCGTGGCGTCTGTGACCTCAGGCATTGTCGATCTGCCTGTGCATCGCCCGGATGAGGAACAGCCCGGCCGCAGTCATCATGAGGAACAAGACAGTCGAGAGCGCGGTACTCACCGCATAATGACCACGCGCGAACTCCTTGAAAACGATCGTATTCACCGTCTCCGTCGCGTAACCCGGACCACCGTTGGTCAGCACCCACACACTGTCGAACACCTTCAAGCCGTACAGCAGGTTCAACACGGTCGTCACGGTGAGCACTGGCTTCAAGAGCGGCAGTGTGATGTAGCGAAGTTCGTCGAGTGCGTTCGCCCCGTCGATCCGAGCTGCTTCGTAGTACTCACGCGGAATCGACTCGAGACCGGCCAACAGGAGCAGCATGATGAACCCGACGCCCTTCCAGGTATCGACCGCCACGATCGAGTACAAGGCGAGGCGCGTATCGGTGAGCCAATGGGCAGTCAGGAAGTCGAGCCCGACGAGCTCGAGAAATCGGTTCAGGATGCCGGTCGACGGGTTGAGGATCGACTTGAAGACGATGCCGACGACGATCATCGGCAGCACGGAGGGCAAATAGATCACCGCACGATGCAGCGTCGCGAACCGCCGGATCCCTCGCGACACGAGCAATGCGAGCATCAACCCGATCACGGTCTTGGTGACAATCGTCAGGCCGGTGAACAGCACCGTGTTCTTGATCGCCTGCCACATCGCCCCCCGTTCCCCGAAGACGGTTCGGTAGTTGTCGAGGCCCACGAACTCGGTTTCGGACGAGAATCGACTCCAGTTCGTCAGCGAGTAGTAGATCCCCATGATGCTCGGGATGACGATGAACACGAGGTGGAGCGCGATCGCTCCGAAGGCGAACGAGGTCGGGTAGCTCCGTGCCGTAGATGTCACTCGCATCCGTCGCGCTCGCTGCATGGATTCAGGCCGCTTTCGGTCGCTCAACAGTGCGGTGCGCCCTGATGAAGGCGTCGAGAGGGCTCCGCCACGCACTCATTGAACGCAGGTCTCGCGGTGGTGTGGATGCGCCCGCCAAGGGACGGGCGCATCCACACGCCTGGCCGGTCAGAGGGTCACTGCCAGCCTGGATCGTCGGCGGCGGTCGCCATCTCGGCTCGGCGACCGTCGATCGCCTCGAGCACCTCGACCGGTGTCTCGGCCCCGGTGAACATGGCCACGATGTCCTGACCCATCTCAATCCATTGCGGGTTGACGTAGTTGACGGCGGTCTGCAGGACCGTGCCTTGGTTCGGGTGGGTGTCGACGAACGCCTGCTGCGCCTCGGACAGCTCCGCGGTGACGCCGTCGAAGTTCAGGAGCACGAACTGCGGCTCGTTGTCGAGCAGGAACTGGAGGTTCTCCGGTCGCGCCAGGAACTCGAAGTACGCCTTGGCGGCGTCGATGTGCTCGGAGCCCGTGTAGATGAACTTGCTCGGTGCAGCGGGGTTGACGTTCCAGATCTGGTTGTCGGCGAGGGGCATCAGGAAGAACCCGTAGTCATCGGCCGACGCCGCTGGATCGGCGGCTTCGATCTGCGCCGGCAAGCCGAGACGGTTGACCGTCATTGCGTACTCGCCGCTGGCCATGTTGGCCTCGGTGTTCGCGAACTCGTCCGACAGCGCGTTGTCGCCGAAGCAGCCGTTTGAGTACAGGTCGTTCAGCTGACCGAGCGCGAGCTCCATCGTGGGATCGTCGGCCATCTTCACCTCGTTGGCATTGAGTTGGTCCATCAGCCCCGGCGACGCCGCCTCGTAGGCCGGCCCCAGTTCAGGGAACCACAGCACGTGATGCCATCCGTCCGAGACCGGCTCATAGATCGGAGTGACACCGGCGCTCGAAAGCGTCTGGCAGGCGGCGGCGAACTCGTCGTAGGTGGTCGGCACCTCGATGCCGTTGTCGGCGAAGATCGTCTTGTTGTACACGACGACCCACGAACCGCCGACCGTGTCCCAGATCGTCTGACCGTACACGACGCCGTCGAGGCTGATCTGCTCGGTCGACAAGGGATCCATGCGCTGCACCCACTCCTCGTCGGTGACGGGAACGGCGTTCTCCTCGACTCCGAGCTGGAGCTGGATGTCGGTCTTGCCGCTCTGCCCACCGAAGATGTCGATGCCCTCGCCACCCGCTTCGAGCTTCGTCTGCAGCACGCTGAAGTACTGGTCGGCAGGGATGATCTGGTAGTCGACGTGGATCCCGGTCTCCTCCTCGAACTGCACCGCCAACTCCCTCTCGGCGTCGAGCACCCAGTTCTGGCTCGCGAGATAAGTGATGGTGACGGGCTCCACGTCAGTGGATGCCTCGGCGGTGGTCTCGGTGCTCGAAGATGGGTCCGTCGCAGTGGCAGAGCCATCCGCGCTCCCGGTCGTCTCGGTCGGGGATTCGGCGGAGTCGTCGTCCCCGCAGCCGACGACGACGAGCGCGGCGACGGCCGTTATCAGGACGGCGCGGACGCGCCTTCGGTCTCGGAACATCATGTCTTCTCTCCTCGTTGGGTCACGGTGGTATGAGGTGGTCTCTTCGCCGCCGGCACGAGCACGCGACGAACCGCGAGACCGTGTGGCCGACGAACGGGTGAAAGGTCGAGCAGTTCGTCCTCCGCTACCGGCCCTGACGCGCCGGGCTCGTGCTCGCACGCACGATCAGGGTCGGATCCCAGAGGATCTCCTGCACGGTCGTGTCGACGCCTTCCAGCTCGTCGATCATCATCCGGCCGGCCCCGTAGGCCATTGACCATGCCGGGAACTCCATCGCCGTCAGTGCCGGGCTCGTCAGCTCCGGACCCTGCGGTGTCGTGAGGCCGAGCACCGAGATGTCGTCGGGGACACGGAGCCCGGCGTCGTGTACGGCGCTGAACAGCGCCGTCTCGACCATCTCCCGCATCGTCACGAGCGCCGTGATCTCGGGATGCTCCTGCAACAGGTTGGTCGTCATGAGGCGGATGTGCCGCAGGTCGTGGTCGGCGCGGTAGTCGAGGCGAGGAAGGTCGAGCTCGGTGCAGGCGTTCGCGTACGCACGCAGCGCCCGCATCGTCGGCCCGTGTTGACTCTCCTGCGACGGCATCGCTGACACGTACCCGATGTGTCGGTGCCCCAGGGCAACCAGGTGATCGAGGGCGACCCGCATGGCGGCCTCGAAGTCGTAGTCGATGAAGCTGGCACCGACCCGCTCCTCTGTGTGACCGAGCATCACGAACGGCAGGCTCATCTCGCGGAGGAAGTCCACGCGCCAGTCGGTGAGTTGCACACGCATCAAGACGGTGCCATCGCTCTTGTTCGACCGGTAGAGGTCGAGCAGATCGCGCTCATCGAGCGAACGCATGACGAGATCGAGCCGATAGTCACGCTCCTCGCAGGCCGATGTCACACCCGCAATGAAGTCGAGATAGATATGGCTCGGATTCGTGTCGGTATGGGGAAAGAGCAAGGAAATGGCGCGCGTCTTGCCCGTGGTGAGCTGCTGCCATTGGGTGCTCCTGGCGTACCCGAGCTTGCCGATCGCGTCCTCGACCTTCCTGCGGCTCACCGGCGATGCATCGGGTTTGTTGTTGAGCACTCTCGAGACCGTCGCCACCGAAACGCCGGCCTCGCGTGCCACGTCCCTGATGGTGTGATTCTTCGTCATCGAGTGGCCTTTTCCCCCCAAAACGGGCCGTGTTACCAGCGTGCCCTTGCTTCCCTCATCAAGGGCTGGTACAAGTTCCGGTACTAGTTACAACGTAGTTCCGACCGAGTAACGTTGTCAAGGCGATCTCCCTCGTGGAGAAAGTGCTCCGACAGAGGGAGAACTCTCACATGCACTGCATCCAGCGATGGGCTCTGACGCGTTTCGACGTTGCGCTCGACCGCGTCATTGGTGATTCGCAGGTGTCCACCACGCACCTGTGGATCGGGGTTCTCGAGCTCGAGGACGGCGACGGGCGCGTCGGAACGGGCTTCTTCCACACGGTCACGGAACCGCTGCCTTCGCTGTCGGAGCTGCGCACACGGTTTGCACACGAGCTCGCCGACCAGGTCATCGGTGCGAGCCCTTTCGCGTGGGTCAATCGACTGGAACGCCCTCGCCGTGGACGGACGAAGACATCGGTGTTCTTCCCCAGCGTCGAGCAGGCGATGTGGGACCTGCAGGGCCAGATCCTCGGCCTGCCGCTCTACAAGCTGCTCGGGGGCAGTCGGGAACGAGTGCCGGCCTACGCGAGTGGTCTCGAGTTCCATCTCACCGACGAGCAGGTCGCCGCCTTCTACGCCGGCGCGAAGGCGGCTGGCTTCTCGACGTTCAAGGTCAAGGTCGGGCACCCCGATCTGGCCCGCGACATCCGGCGTCTCCGGCTCGTCCAGGAAGTCGTCGGCGGCGAGTGCCTGCTGATGGCAGATGCCAATGAGGCGTGGGCGCCCAAGGAGGCGATCCGGCGACTACACGCGTTCCACGACGCAGGGGTGCCGCTCTACTGGATCGAGGACCCGTGTCGGCGTGACGACTTCGACGGGCTGCGGTCGATCTCCCAGGCTGTGCCGCAGGTGCTCGTCAACGCGGGCGAGTACCTCAATCTGTCGGGGAAGCGCGAGCTGCTCGAGCGGAGGGCGGTAGACGTGCTCAACATCCACGGCTCGATCGGCGACGCCATGAAGGTCGGTTGGTTGGCGGCCGAGCACGGCGTGCCAATCGCCGTCGGGAACACCAACTTCGAGATCGGCGTGCACATCGCAGCCGCGCTGCCCGACGTCATCTGGCTCGAGTACTCATTCCTGTCGTACAACCACCTACTCGAGACCCCCATCGAGTTCTCCGACGGACACGCGCTGGTCCCCGACCGGCCGGGCCACGGCCTGCAGCTCGCCGAGGCGGCCCGTAGCGAGCTGGCGCGGCCGTCGTAGCGACCCGCAGTTGCCAGCCCTGGCTCATGATGGGCCGGTCTGGCGGTCAGTTCGCTCCGGGCGCGCCCGGTCGTTGACGTGGCGGCAGTCGCAGCCCGAGCATTCCACCGTCGACTGCGAGGATGGTTCCGGTCGTCGAGCCGGATCGCGGCGACGCCAGGTAGGCGATGGCGTGGGCAACCTCCTCGGCGGTCACGAGCCGGCCCATGGGTTGCCGGGCTTCGAGCGCGGCCCGTTCGAGCTCGGGATCTGGGGCCGCATCGAGGAGACGTGCGACCCACGGTGTGTCGGCGGTCCCGGGGGCAACCCCATTGACGCGTATCCCGTCCGCGATGTGGTCGGCCGCCATCGCCAGGGTGAGCGTGTACAGCGCTCCCTTGCTGGCGCTGTACACGGCACGGCGCGGCAGCCCCGCCCACGATGCGATCGAACACGTCACGACGACCGCCGCCGCCGGGGAGGCCCGCAGGTGTGGGAGCGCGGCCGCAACCGTGCGCGCCACGCCGACGACGTTGATGTCGAGAACGTGATGCCATTCGTCGTCCGAGTTGTCCTCGACCGTTCCCTGGGCGCCTATGCCGGCGTTGGCGACCACGATGTCGATCCGACGCTGACGGGCGACGACCTCGGCGACCGCCGCGTCGACCGACTCCCGGTCTGCGACATCACACGCCGTGTGACCAATCCCCGCGCCGGCGGGGTCGGCCGGTGGTCGCAGATCCAGGAGCTCGACCCGAGCGCCGCGTGCTGCGAGCGCATGCGCAGTGGCGAGCCCGATTCCGGACGAGCCACCCGTGATGCACGCCACAAGGCCCTCGAAGTCGGCGTTGCCGAGTTGGACGTTCATTGCTGCCATTCGGGACCGTCGGGGAACCGGAATCGGGCGACGCTGTCGGGGTGCATCCGGGCACCGAATCCGGGCACCGTCGGCGCCACGTAGCGACCACCCTTCACGGTCACGGGCTCCACGAAGTGCTCGTGGAGGTGATCGACGAACTCGATCACGCGCCCCTCCGCCTGGCCGCTGATCGCGGCGAAGTCGGCCATCGCCAGGTGCTGGACGAGTTCGCACAAGCCCACGCCTCCGGCGTGTGGACATACGGGCACTCCGAACTTGGCAGCGAGCAGCAGGATCGCCAAGTTCTCGTTCACCCCGCCGACGCGGCAGGCGTCGAGTTGGAGCACCGAGATCGACTTTGCCTGGAGCAGCTGCTTGAACATCACCCGGTTGGCGACGTGCTCGCCGGTGGCGACCGCGATCGGTGCCACGCCGCGGGCGATGGTCGCCATCCCGAGCACATCGTCGGGCGAGGTTGGCTCCTCGATCCATCGCAGCCCGTACGGCGAGAGTCGGTCGACCCAGGCGATCGACTCCTCGACGTCCCAGCTCTGATTGGCGTCGATCGCGATTTCGATATCGGGGCCGACCGTCTCGCGCACGATCCGTACGCGACGTAGGTCGTCCTCGAGATCGGCGCCGACCTTGAGCTTGATCAGGGTGAAGCCGTCGGCCACCGATTCGCGTGCCAATCTGATCACCTTCTCGTCGCTGTAGCCGAGCCACCCCGCCGACGTCGTGTACGCGGGATACCCGTACTCGAGCAGATGGCCGATTCGGTCGGGGCGACCCGGCTCGGCCGCGCGCACGATGTCGAGCGCCTCCTCGCGACACAGCGCGTCGGTGAGATAGCGGAAGTCGACCTGGTCGACCAGTTGCTCGGGCGTCAGCGATGCGACGTACTGCCACAACGGCAGCCCAGCTCGGCGGCTGGCGAGATCCCAGGCGGCATTGACGACCGCCCCGATCGCCATGTGCATGACGCCCTTCTCGGGTCCGAGCCAGCGCAGCTGGGAGTCGCCGACCAGCCGTCGCGAGAGCTCGGCGAGCGACGCTGCGCTGTCGGGCACTGGCGAGCCCACGACGTGCTGGGTAAGTGCCTCGATCGCCGCCACCGCGACCTCGTTGCCGCGGCCGATCGTGAACACCAGGCCATATCCGTCGCCGTTGCCGTCGGCGCCACCGTCGTCGGTGCGAAGTGTGACGTAGGCGGCCGAGTAGTCAGGGTCGGGGTTCATCGCGTCCGACCCATCCCGGTCACGCGAGGTCGGGAAGCGCACGTCGACGACGTCGAGGGCGACGATCGTGCCCACGCTCACCGCCACCCGCGCACTGCGCTCGGCCGGTAGGTCGCGATGACGATGTCGAAGAGACGTGACTGAGTTGTGGGCAAATGGCGCACGAGTCCTCCTGGTGGGATCGACGGCGCGCCGGCTGGTCACGACGGCTACTACCCGGGTGACCAGCCGGCTGGGGGAACTACTGGAACTGGAGGAACTGGTCGGCGTTGTCGACGGTGACGAGTTCCGTGCCGGTGTCGATGAATGGCTCGACCGGGTTGCCGCGGACGGCATCGACCGCTGCCTGCACGCCGAGGGTCGCCATCTGGCCGGGGAACTGAGCGATCGTTGCCGTTCATGTCGCCGTCGATGATCGCCTGGGCGGCAGTCGGCAAACCGTCGTAACCGACGACGAGCACTTGCTTGCCCTGGTCCTTGACGACCGCGGCTGCGGCGATCGCCGGATCATCACACGCCGAGTAGATGGCAGTGAGCTCGGGCACCCTGGTGAGCAGGTCCTCGGCCACCGTGGCTCCCTGGGCGGAGTCGCACTTGGTCTCGGCACCGCCGATCACGATTTCTACCCCCGTGCCCTCGAGCGCATCCTGGACGCCCTGGATGCGCGCATCCAGTGCGGGCACGCCGCGGACCCCTTCCATCAAGCCGATCGTGTCGCCTGACTTGAGCACCGACTTGAGGTATTCGCCGGCCAGTTGGCCGCCGGCGACGTTGTCAGTGGCGGCGACAGCGGTCTTCTTCGTGAAGTCGGCCAAGTCGTTGTCGGCGAGAACGACGACAACGCCCCCGTCGGCAGCAGCGTCGAGCGCCGGAATCACATCGTTCCCCATCGGGGTGATGACGATCGCGTCGAACCCCTGCACGGCGGCGTCTTCGATCTGGGCGATCTGACAATCGACATCCGCCGGCGACTGGCACGAGAAGTACTCGATCTCGACCCCCTCGTTGGCGGCCGCATACTCCTTGGCGGCGTCCTCCATGGCGGTGAAGAACTCGACCGGGAACTTGGTGATGAAGGCGACCTTCACGGGAGTTTCGTCACCGGTCGCCGCCTCACTGGTGGGCGGCTCCGTCGCCGGGGCTTCCGTCGACGGTGCGTCGGTGGCCGGTGGATCGGTGGCGGGCGCTTCCGTTGCCGGTGTCGCGGACTCGGTCTCGGTGGGCGGCGATTCTGCGTCGTCGTCATCACCGCATCCCGCCGCGACCAATGCCAGGCTGGCGCCGACTACGAGCAAGCGTCGTACTTTCATGTGGATCTCCTTCTGTTCGTCGTCAGTGCTGTGACATCCGCGGCGCCGACGATCCACGCCACGAGTTGTTCGAGGTTTTCGGTGCTCGGAACGAGCTCACCGACGGTCCGGCCGCGACGGAGCACCACGGCACGGTCGGCGACGGCCATCACGTGATCCATGCTGTGGGAGATCAGGATCACGGCGATCCCGTCACTCTTGAGCCGCTGGATCAGGTCGAGCACGCGTGCCGACTCGCGTAGGCCAAGCGCGGCGGTCGGTTCGTCGAGGATCACCAACGTCGACGAGAAGGCGACGGCACGGGCCACCGCCACCGCCTGACGCTGTCCTCCCGACAGCAGCGCCACCGGTGCCTCGAAGTCGGGAAGGGTGATCTCCAGGCGGTCGACGATCTCGCGTGTGCGCTCGGACATACGTCGGGTGCGCAAGAAGCGGCATGGCCGTGGCAGCCAATTTGGACCGGCCAGTTCACGCCCGGCGAAGAAGTTGGCGGCTGGTGCCAGATTGTCGAACAGTGCAAGGTCCTGGTAGACGGTTTCGATCCCACGAGCTCGGGCGCTGGTGGCGGTGGCATGGGTGATGTCGGTCCCGTCGAGGGTGATCCGTCCCGAATCCAGCCGGTGGACACCGCTGATCGCCTTGATCAGCGTCGACTTGCCGGCGCCGTTGTCGCCGAGCAGTGCCAGGACCTCGCCTCGCTCGACACCCAGACTCACGTCGTCGAGCGCGGTCACCGCCCCGAAGCGCTTGGTCGCCCCGAACACCTCGAGCACCGGGTTCGTCGAACCGGTCATGACGACGCCGCTGCCTGCATGCTGCGGAACTTCGACTCGAGACTCCCGCGCAACACGTCGAGCTCGACGGCCACGACGATCACCGCGCCGGTCGCGATGTACTGCCAGTTGGGGTCGATCCCGAGCAGATTGAACCCGTTGCGCATGACCGAGATGATCAGCGCACCCGTGATGGCGTTGAGAACGCTGCCGCGTCCGCCGAGAAAGCTGGCGCCACCGATGATCACCGCCGCGATCGCGTCGAGCTCCGCCAGGTTGCCCGAGGTCGGTGATCCTGCGTTGCCCTTGCCCATCGTGAGCAAGGCGGCGACACCCGCCAGCAAGCCGCACGCTGCGTAGACCGAGATCAACACGCCGGGCACCGGGATCCCGTTGCGCAGCGCTGCGTCCGGTTGGCCACCGACGGCGTAGATCCAACGCCCCCACACCAATCGTCGAGTGATCAACCACACGACCGCCGCGACGACGATCACGACGATCGTGGCGGTCGGGAACCATCCCACTGGTCCGCCGCCGGGAATCGACGCGATCCGGCCCGATCCGATCTCGTCGACGAACGGCGGCACGCCCTGGATCGTCTTGCTGTCCGACAGGTACAGCGCCAAACCACTCGCCGCCGTCAGCATCGCCAGGGTCGGGATGAACGGGTGCGGTAGTCGTCCCTTGACGTAGATGACACCGTTGATCAGGCCCACGAGCGTGGCGGTCCCGAGCGTCGCCAGCACGGACAAGAGTGCTGAGCCGTTGTCGCGCCACACGATCGCTCCCACGACAGCGCTCAACGACAGGTTGGCGCCCACCGACAGGTCGATGCCCCGGGTGAGGATCACCATCAACTGCCCGAGTGCAAGCACCGACACCACGGCCGACTGTTTGAGGACGTTGCCGATGTTCTCGAGCGACAAGAAGACGTCGGAGGACACGCCCATCACGGCCACGAGCAGCGCCAGGATCACCAACGGGCCGGCCTGCAGCGCAGCCAGTGTCGATGACAGCGTGCGCGAGGAAGAGCGTCGATCGCCGAGTTGCGCCTCGTGGCCGACTTCGACACCGTGATCGTCGCCGCCAGCGACCACGTCATCGATCGCGCTGCACGGCGTGTTTCCGCGACCCGAATCGAGCTTGCCCGGCACACGTCCCCCTTCGACCGGCGAACGTACATCGAGGCTTAACAAATATGCAATTGGAAATTTCCTATATCTCATTTCCCGTCGACCGTGGTACCTTTGGGTCCCGACCAGTTTCAGGAGGGCTGTTGGAGCAGTTCGACATCGAGAGCGTTCGAGCATCCCCTGCCGGACGCCGGCTCACCGAGCGCCAACCGCTGGCCGACGAAGTGCACGACGTGCTCGTCGACATGCTGATGAACCACACCCTCGGTCCGGGGAGCCGGCTGAACATCGACGCCCTGGCGAAGACACTCGGTGTCTCACCGACCCCCGTCCGGGAGGCGTTGGCGAGGATCGAGGCGGAGGGGCTGATCGTCAAGGGCCCGACACGGGGGTACCTCGTGGCACCGCTGATCAGCCTCGAGGACCTGCACTCCTTGATCGACTTCCGGTTGCTGATCGAACCGGCAGCGGCCGCCGCAGCAGCCCGACGGGCGACAGCAGCGCAAGTCGCCGACCTGCTCGCGCTGGCCAGCAGTGGGGGCACGGACGACAGCAATGACCCCGCGGTCACCCGTCGCGGCATGACCTACGACGCCACCTTCCACGACACGCTCGCCGGCCTTGGCGGCAACCCGTGGCTGCGCGAGTCGCTCGCTCGGCTGCGCAGCCACCTGCACATGTACCGGCTGTACCACCACGCCCGCCAAGGCGCCGCGACCAGCGCCGAGCACGTCGCCATCGCCGAGGCCATCGCCCGCCAAGACCCTGACGCCGCCGAGACGGCGATGCGCACCCATCTCCACACCGCCATGCAACGGATCGACGACGTGTTCGCCTCGGGACGTCTCCCCATGCGTGCGTGACCGCCGCCGTGGGCCTCGCCTCAGAAACTGCAGGGCCGACCGACTACATCGTCGACGCCCACGTCCACATCTGGGATCCCGCTGGCGTCGACTACCCCTGGCTGGCCGAGGTGCCTCAACTGAACCGCCGATTCACGCTCGACGACGTCGAAGCCGAGCACACCGCGGCCGGTGTGAGCAGTGTCGTGCTCGTACAGGCCGCCGACTCCATCGACGACACCCGACACATGCTCGAGACCGCCCGCGTCAACCGTCGCGTCGCGGGTGTTGTCGCGTGGGTGCCGATCGACGACGTCGCGCTCGCCGAGTCATGGCTCGACCGCTGGAGCGCCGAGCCGATCGTCGGAGCCCGACACCTTGTCCATCGCGATCCGGACCCCAACCTGCTGCTCAGCTCGCCGGTCGGTGATGTGCTCGATCTCCTGGCGGCACGGCAAATGACGTTCGACGTGTGCGCCGAGTCACCGCAGTTGCTCGGCCTCGTGCCGTCGCTGGCCGAACGCCACCCCGACTTGACGCTCGTCGTCGACCACCTTGCCAAACCACCGATCCGAACCAAGGCCTGGTCGCCCTGGGCGAGCCTGCTCGCTGAAGCCGCCCAGGCTCCAAACGTCGTCGCCAAGCTTTCCGGCCTCAACACGGCAGCGGCTCCGCACGCGACCGCAGCGGACTTCCGGCCGTACGTCGAACACGCCCTCGAGGTGTTCGGACCGGAGCGGATCATGTACGGAGGAGACTGGCCGTTCGCCCTGCTGTCGGCCGATTCGTACGCCGAGATCTGGCACGAACTCCGCGGCTCCATCGATCAACTCGAGGCCGCATCGCGCTGGGCGGTGCTCTCCGGCACCGCCCAGCGGGTCTACCGACTGACGACTCCGGTTCCGACGACTCCCAGAGAGCCGAACGAGCGCTGACCGGACTGATCCCGCTCGACGGCATCGCGAGCGCCGTCAGCGCGCGAATCGCTCCGTCGCCCCGGTTGTCGGCCCCGCTGTTGCTTCCCGATCCATGACCTCCCCGACATCGGCGTCGGACTACCCGACGGTGCCCGACCGGAAGGACGAGGTTCCCCTCCCACTCTCCTCCCAATCACGATGGCAACTCGGGTGTTCTGCCGGATACTGGCGGACAACCGTCGTATCCTTGTGACCAGGTCATTTCCGCTGGTCAACACCCAAATTCCA
>CAVRNI010000021.1:0-6152 GCA_963722415.1 Ilumatobacteraceae bacterium | reverse complement strand
ATCTGGGTCGCCGGCGCTGCGAGCGCGGTGGATCCGAGATCAAGCTCTCCCCGCGCGAGTTCTCGCTGCTCGAGTCGCTGCTGCGCCGCGACGGGATGGTCGCCGAGAAGCAGGCGTTGATGTCCGATGTCTGGGGGCCCGACTACGTCGGCGACCGCAACATCGTCGAGGTCTACGTCCGCTCGCTGCGCAAGAAGATCGACCTGCCCTACGCCACCGAGTCGCTCCAGACGGTACGAGGTGCCGGCTATCGGATGGTGGCCGATGCGTGACCGTCTGCGCCGCGTTACGGGATCGGTTCGAGTGCGTGTCGCCTGCTGGTGGCGATGCTGCTCGTCGGCGGCGTGCTCGGCGTGTCCGGGATCGTGCTGACGCGGACGGTCCAGTACCGGCTCGAGGAGGAGAACCGTGAACGCGCCGATCAGACGGTCGCCTACGCCGCCGACCGGCTCGAGGCAGGCGTGGCTGTCGACTCGGTGTTCTCGAACACCGCCGGCCCGGGCGACGTGTTCATGGTCCTGCGCCTGGCCGACGGCACGGTGATCGCCAGCCAGCAACCCGGTCCCTTCACGATCCCGCTCGGCGCGACCGAGTCGGCCGTCGCCGGCTCGGCCGGGTTGTCGTTCGACTCAGAGATGGCCGTGCCGCCGCCGGGCGCGGAGATCGTCACCCGCGTCGTCGACCTCCCGGAGGGCGAATCGGTGCTGGTCGGGGTTTCGCCGCTCGACGACGTGAGGGAGAGCGTTGCCACCCTCGTGAACGCGCTGTGGTGGGGCTCCCCGGTGCTCGTGTTGTTGGTCGGTCTCATCGCCTGGCTGCTCGTCGGACGGGCCCTGCGCCCGGTCGAGCACCTGCGCGCCACCGTCGAGACGATTTCGCGGTCGACGCTCGAACAGCGCGTCGACGTCCCACCATCCCACGACGAGGTCGCCCGGCTGGCGACGACCATGAACACCATGCTCGAGCGGCTGCAGCGTTCCCGGGACCACGAGCGGCGCTTCGTGTCCGACGCCTCGCACGAGCTGCGCAGCCCGCTGGCGAGCATCCGAGCTCAACTCGAGGTCGACGATGCGCTCGACACAGGTGATATCGACAGCGGTGGGATCCGGGCCGGCGTGCTGGCCGACACGATCCGGCTCGAACGCATCGTCGGCGACCTGATGGAGCTGGCGAGGAGTGACGAGACGACGGCGCCGCCGAACGGATCGGTCGCCCTCGACGTCGTCGTCGCCGACGAGATCACGGCTCTGCAACGTTCCTCGTCGATCCAGATCACGTCTGACGGCATCGACGACACCGTCGTGAACGGGCGGTCCGACGCACTCGCCCGCGTCACCCGCAACCTGCTCGACAACGCCGTCCGCCACGCCGATGGTCAGGTTCACGTCGGCCTCCACCACGCCGACGGGTGGGCCGAGCTGACCGTCGACGACGACGGGCCCGGCGTGCCGGTCGAAGCCGAACAGCGGATCTTCGACCGCTTCGCCCGTCTCGACGAGTCCCGCGATCGGACGACCGGCGGAGTCGGACTCGGCCTCGCCGTCGTGCGCGCCGTGGTCGAGCACCACGGCGGCACGGTCGGCTGCGCCCGCTCCCCGCTCGGTGGAGCGAGGTTCCTGGTCCGCCTTCCGGTCACCGCCTGAAACCCCCCGTTCTGTCTGCTTCAGATTGCCCGTGGGGTCATCTGAAGCAGACAGTTCGGGATTTGGTCAGCCGGTGGCGGCGAGGGCATCGATGATGTCGAGCTTGGCGGCGCGGCGGGCGGGACGGACGGCGGCGACGACACCTGCGATCGCACCGACGACGGCGATGATCACGACCTGGCTCACCGGCACCGAGAACTCGATCGGGAACGAGCCCGCACCGTGTGCCGTCACGAGACCCCATCCGAGGAACAGCCCGAGGGCGATCCCGCCCACGGTGCCGAACACCGCGATCACCACCGACTCCCAGCGGATCATCGACCGGACCTGGGCGCGATCGGCGCCCACGGCGCGGAGCAGACCGAGCTCCCGCACTCGCTCGTAGATCGAGAGCGACAGCGTGTTGGCGATGCCCATCAGCGCGATCACGATGGCGAGCATCAGCATCACGTAGACGAGCCCGAGGATCTGGTTGATGTTGGCGGTCGCGTCGGCGACGAACTCCTCGGTCGTCATCACGTCGGGTGGGGCGAACTCCACCGTCGCCGTCTCGACGGCCGAGCGGGCGGTCTCGATGTCGACGCCGTCGGCGGCGCCGATCACGACGATCGTGTCGATCGACTGCACCGCGTGCCGCTCCCACGTCGGCTTCGGCACGACGAGGTCCTGCAACGTGGTCGACGCCTTGTAGAGCGACGCCACTTCGAGCCGCTCGGTGGAACCGTCGGTGAATCGCACGTCGAGCTCGGTGCCGACCGTCCATCCGTTGTCGTCGGCGATCGGTTCCGAGACCGCGAGCTGCTCGTCGGCGAGGTCGGCAACCGCCGACCCTTCGACCACGTCCGGCACGACCAAGCCGCTGCTGGCGACGGGATCGAGCACGGTGACCTGGCGGGTGTGGCCGTCGATCGACACCGGCCCGGTGCCGATGCCGACCGCATGGTCGACCTCGGGCAGCGCGTCGACCGCGTCGACGATGCCCGGGCTCAGCCCACCACCACCGAACTGGCTGGCCGCGATCATCAGGTCGCCGTCGATGACCGCGCTGACGTTGTCGTCGACCGACGACTTGAGTGATCCGGCGAAGGCGGTGAACACGGTCACGACGCCGATGCCGATCATCAGCGCCGACGCCGTCGCCGCCGTGCGCCGGGGGGAGCGCATGGCGTTGCGACGGGCGAGGGCCCCCGGAATGCGACGCAACCGGGCGATCGGGGCGCCGATCACCGAACTGGCAGGGCGGGCGGCGACCGGGCCGACGGCGACCACACCTGCGGCCGTGAGCAACGCACCGAGGGCGGCCCCGCCGAGCGCGCCGCTCGACGCGCCGGTCACGACCAGGAAGACACCGCCGGCGAGCATCGCCGAGCCGGCGACGAGACGCCACCGCGACGAGGCCGAACGGTCGACCGCGACGTCACGCAGCGCGGCGAGTGGAGCGACACGCGAGGCGCGCACGGCCGGGGCGAGTGATGCCAGCAGCGTGATGAGGATCCCGACGAGCGGAGCGATGACGAGCGTCGTCGTCCGGATCGTCAGGCCGCCGGCCGGCAGCGCGAAACCGAACGCGTCGAACAGTGCCTTCAAGCCCTGGGCGAGTGCGAAGCCGAGGCCCAGCCCGACCGCCGAGGCGACGACACCGACCACGATCGATTCTCCGGCGAGCGACCAGAACACCTGGCGACGATCGGCCCCGATCGCCCTCAGCAACGCCGACGACCGTTGGCGTTGGGCGGCGATGATCGAGAACGTGTTGTTGATGCTGAACGTCGCGACGAGCAGCGCGACGCCCGCGAAGACGAGCAGGAAGATGCGCAGGAAGCCGACGAAGTCGGCGTTGATCTCGTCGTTCGCTTCGTCGACGAGGTCGGCACCGCTGATCACTTCGACATCGTCGGGTGCCACGTCGGCGATGCGGGCGACGAGCTCGTCCTGGCTCACCCCGTCGTCGGCCTTGACGAGCAACGCCGTCACGCCTCCGGGTTGACCCGTCACGTGCTCTTCGGCGCCCGCCAACGTGAACGCGGTGAACGTCGTCGGACCGAGACCGTCTTCGCCGCCGAACGTCGCGATCCCGACGATCTCGACGTCGACCGGCTCCGGGGTGGCGACGATCGTGTGATCACCGATCGCCAGATCGCCGTCGTTGGCGGCGCCCCGGTTGATCACGACCTCGTCGTTCGTCTCCGGGGCGCGACCCTCGACGAGCTCGTACGGGTTGAGATCGGGGTCCTCGATCCAGTTGCCGGCGAACGTCGGCGGACCTTCGCCACCGAGCTTCTCGCCGTCGGCGCCGGTGAGCTGACCGAAGCCCTCGATCTGTGGCTCGACGGCGGCAACGCCATCGATCGTCGCGAGCTCGCCGGCCATCGAACCGTCGATCAGGTCCTGGGCGAACTCACCGTCGGTCGTCAGCGTGTTGGAGCTGCGCACGACGGCGTCGGACGACCCGAGCGCCGACTGGAACAACGAGTCGAAGTTGGCGCGGAGCGTGTCGCCGAGCAGCATCGTGCCGGCGAGCAGGGCAACGCCGAGGCACACCGCGAGCGATGTGCTCAGCAACCGGCGCATGTGGGCGCGCACAGAGGAGATGACGAGGCGCAACATGGTTCAGGATCCGATCGTCTTGAGCGCGTCGAGGACCCGCTCGGGTGTGGGTTCGTCCATCGAGCCGACCGTCCGCCCGTCGGCGAGGAACACGACCGAGTCGGCATAGCCGGCGGCCACCGGGTCGTGCGTGACCATCACGACGGTCTGGCCCATGTCGCGCACCGCGGCGCGCAGGAACTCGAGCACCTCGGCGCCGGTCGTGGAGTCGAGGTTGCCGGTCGGCTCGTCGGCGAACACGAGGTCGGGCCGGGTCGCCAACGCCCGCGCGATCGCGACGCGCTGCTGCTGTCCACCCGACAGCTCGGACGGACGGTGCCGGAGCCGGTCGCCGAGGCCGACGGTGCGGATGACGACATCGAGCCACTCGGACTCGGCGTCGGCCTTGTGGCCGGCGAGCGCGAACGGCAGCGTGATGTTCTCCCACGCGGTGAGCGTGGGCATCAGGTTGAACGACTGGAACACGAACCCCACCCGCTCCCGGCGCAACGCCGTCAGCTCGCGGTCCGACAGCAGTCCGAGCTCGGTCTCACCGAGGAAGACCTGACCCGACGTCAACGTGTCGAGACCGGCGAGGCAGTGCATCAACGTCGATTTCCCGGAGCCCGACGGCCCCATGATGGCGGTGAAACGCCCGCCGGGGATCTCGACGGTCACGTCGTCGAGTGCTCGCACCGCCTGATCGCCGGTGCCGTACACCTTGGTGGCGGCCGCCGTGCGGGCGACGGCCGGACGTGGGGGTGCGAGGAGCTGTGGGGGTCGATGTCATGGCTCCCATCGTGCGCTTCGAACCGTCCGGCGTCGTCCGTCACGGAACGGCTCTTGGCACTACGTCGAGTGACGTACGGAGGGAGCAGCCGAGCGAATCCCGGAGGCCAGTCCCGACATCAGTGCGGCGCGACGAGGCCGGACTCGTAGGCGAACACGACGAGTTGGGCGCGGTCGCGGGCGCCCAGCTTGATCATCGCCCGGCTGACGTGGGTGCGCGCCGTCGCCGGGCTGATGAACAGCGCCTCGGCGATCTCGTCGTTGTTGAGCCCGCCGGCGACGAGCGCCACGATCTCGCGCTCGCGCTCGGTCAGCACACCGAGCGCGTTCGGGATCGACGGTGCGGTGCTCGGGCGACGCCGCGAACTGGGCGATCAACCGGCGGGTCACGCTCGGCGCGAGGAGTGATTCGCCGCTCGCCGCGTACCTGATCGCGCGCAGCAGCTCGGTCGGCTCGGCGTCCTTCAGGAGGAACCCGGTCGCGCCGGCGCGGATCGCCTCGAACACGTATTCGTCGAGGTCGAACGTGGTCAGCACCACGACGTGGACCGACGCGAGGGAGGGGTCGGCGACGATGGTGCGGGTCGCCGCCAGCCCGTCGACGTTCGGCATCCGGATGTCCATCACGACCACGTCGGGCAGCAGCTGCCGGGTGAGCTCGATCGCCGCCGTGCCGTCGTCGGCCTCGCCGACGACCTCGATGTCGTCCTCGGCGTCGAGCAGCATCCGCAAACCGGCCCTGAGCAGCACCTGGTCGTCGGCGATGAGGACGCGAATCACGACGGGTTCCGCCGGCGGGGTCATGATGCTGAACCGACGACGGAGCTCGACAACGGCAGCCTGGCGCGGACGGCAAATCCGCCGCCTGGGCGGGGACCGGCGATCACGTCCCCGCCGACGGTGGCCGCCCGTTCGGACATGCCGGCGATGCCGTGCCCGCCGCGCCGGTCGGCATCGACCGCCGCCGACGCGCCCCGACCGTCGTCGACGACCTCGATCCGCACCGCATCGGCTTCGTGGCGAATGGTCACGGTCGCCGTCGCGTTGACGCCCGCGTGGCGCATCACGTTGGTCAACGCCTCCTGCACGATGCGGTACGCGGCGAGGTCGACCGCCGCCGGAACGGTCGCCGGT
>CAVRNI010000020.1:0-14921 GCA_963722415.1 Ilumatobacteraceae bacterium | reverse complement strand
CGAACTCGCGGGTTCCGTTGGGAGGACGGGTGAGCAGGTCGGGGATTCCATCGCGCATTGCCGGTTGCATGCTCACCAGTCCGGCTCCGGCCGCTCCGCCGCGCGCGCCAACGCGGCCTCGACCCGGTGTCGCGAGATCCGTTCTCCGGCGTGTATCTCCCCGCCGACGGCGTGGGCGGCGGCGGCGAGTGGTTCTGCCCATCGGTCCTCGGCGACCAGCACCACCGCGCAATGACCGGGTTGCAAGGCGAGCGACACGAGCTCGACGTCGTGTCGACTGAGCAGCACGCCGTAGCAGGAGGCCGCCTGCCGGATTCCGGCGAGGTTGGGCACGGAGTCGACCTCGAGCAGTTGCGGCGTGCCGTCCTGGTCGACTTCGACCACCACGACGTCGAGGAGACGGATCGCCGAGGACTCGGCGATCCGTTCCAGCTCAGGACCGACGGAAGCCAGCGCGTGCGGGCCCGGAACGACCATGACCAGGTACTCGACGAGATCGGTCGCGATGTCGTCGCGACGGGTCGGTTCTGAGGAGGAAGTCACATTCACCACGCTTCGTTCCACCCGCGGTGGCCAGACCGCCAGTGTGACCAATCTCGGCGAGATGCGGACCACCCGATCGCGGGTGGTCGATGACGCTCGGCGCTAGGCGCACGGACGAGCTCAACGTCGCAAGCGGCTCATGCCGTCACGGGTGGCGTTGTAGATGGTCGTTCCGATGAGGACGCCGAGGGTGATCGAGAACACGGTGTTGATGGCGGCCGAGAAGTCATTCGCTCCCAGCGCCGAGTCGGTGCCGACGATCTCGGTGGCACCGATCAGACCTGCCGCGCCCGGTACCAGGAGCCAGAAGCCGGGAAGGAATGTCACCATGCTCGGTGGGCCCCACGTCTGGTTGCTCATCCACAAGACGATCGGCGTCATCGCCAGCGCACCGAAGAAGCCGCTGACGCTGGCGTCGAACACCAAGGCGCCCAACGTCTGGCCCAGGTATGCGACGACGAGGACGAGGAGGATGGGGAGCACCGTGCGAGCCGGCGCACAATTGTGCAGGTAGTGGCCGAATGTCATCACCACCAGACCGAGCCACGGCGCCCACGGCCCGAGGCGGTCGAACGGCTGGTCGAGCAGGTGAGCCGGCGGTGCGCCGATGAGCTCGGCCGCGGCGACGATGCCGAAGGCCATCATGCCCAGCACGATGACGCCCTGCACCAGTCTGGTCGACCCACTGACGACCTGACCTTCCGCCAGTTCGACCGTCGCAGTGGTCAGCACCGCACCCGGCAGGAAGATGATCAACGGCGGGATCAACGAACGGATCGGATTGTCGATCCCGTCAATCCACTTCGCAGCGGCGAAAACGATCGCGGCGACGAGGAACGACGCCAGTACAGGGAGGACCATCGAGAGCAACATGAATCGCCACGTGATCAGCATGCCGACGAGCACGCCGAGGACGAGCGCTCCCAACAGCCCGAGCCAAGCGGGCTGGAGGAGCAGTGACACACCGCCGGACAACACGGCGTACCCGGTGATCCGAACGATCCTGCCGAACCTGGGCGGAGCAGCCAGGAGCGCGTCGAGCCGACGCACGCCGTCGGTCGTCGTGACCTCGTTCCGTTCGAGCTCGCCGACGAGCTGGTACAGGTCACTCACCTGATCGAGCCGCGGTGCGTTACCGGCGGGAACACCGAGCTGCACGCTGGCTCGCCCACCCGAACCGAGCTCGACGAACAGCGACGTCGGGAACGCGATCACCGCGACGTCGCTGAACCCCTTGGCAGCTGCGATTCGGTAGAGGCGGTCCTGGACGCCGTTCACCGATTCACCTGCCATCGTCATCGACAGACCGAGCTGAACGATCAGCTTTCCCAGTTCAGCGCGCTCGTCGCTCGAGTTCATGGTGAGGCGGTGTCCCGTTCACGTGTGGCGGCGAATCGATCGGCCCTGTCGACGAATCGCGTCTCGCACGCAGCGTCGCGCCGGGGTGGATCACCTGACGCCACCCGCCCTGGGGTGGAATCGGAGCCGGTGTTGTGAGCGTCACCGCCGCAGACAAAGATCTGCGTCGGTGACTGGCGAGATCGGTGCGGGCGGCTGGGGGCTCGTGGCGGGGAGTGCCTTCGTCGTCGGTGGTGTGGCACGGCTGTGGTTGAACCTGTCGGCCCGCGCCGTCGGGCTGCTGACAGGGTTCGGAGCAGGGGCGCTGATCGCCGCCGTGGCGTACGAACTGGTCGACGAGGCCGGACGTCTCTCGGGTGGGAGCGGGCGGGTCGGCCTCGGGCTCGTGATCGGCAGCCTGCTCTACCTGCTCGCCACGGGCTACTGGGCGTCGCCCGAGACGGACGGTCGACGTGTCATTCCGTTCGTTGGTCGTCACGGTCGTGCCGGAGGCGGTGATCATCGTCGGCAGCCTGCTGAGCGGGCATCACATCGGAGTCGCGGTGATCGTGGCGGTCTTCCTCTGCGGCGTTCCCGAAGCGTTCGTTGCCACGGGTCGCCTGATCGAAGGCGGGTGGTCGTCACGGACGATCGTTCTGGTGTGGGCCGGGCTGGCGCTCGGATGCGGGATCAGCGCCGGGATGGCCTACGCCCTCCTGGATCAGGCACGTGAGCAGACGGTGGCGCTGGTGCTGGCGTTGGCCGGCGGTGCCGTGCTCACCGAGCTGACGACGGAGCTCGTACCCGAGGGTCGCAAGCTCGCCGGACCCCTCGCGGGCACCGCGGCGGTGATCGGCTTCGCCATCGTGTTCATCCTGGTCGAAGTGGCCTGAGCGGCGCGACGTGCCACTTCATCCGTCCGAGGCTTCGCACGTGACTCTCCTTGTATCGTTCGTATTCCGTCCTGGAGATCAGCCCGGTGGCAAACAGCCCCGCCAACGCCCCGAGTTGGGCGACAGGATCCACGAGGAAATACTCCCACGTCGTCACGAACTGGCGAGTGCCGCTCGGCGGACGAGTGAGCAGGTCGGGAACTCGTTCTCGTCTCGGCGGTGGGGCTTGCCCGTTCACCGTTCCCGTCACCACACTGGACCTCCGATCCGAGCTCGCTACGACGCCGCGGCCGCGGTGCTCAGCGATCGTTGCTCCTGGCTGCGGTTACGTTCGACCAGATTCGACGATCACCTTGCCGATCTCAGCGAGCACGAAGTACGCCAGGGTGACGATCAGGCACACCCGCCATTGGTCGCCGCTCAGCTGAACGGTGTCGAGAAGGTTGCGCAGCGCTGGGATCGTGGTCGCCAGGAACGCCATCGCGAACGCCGTCAGCATCAGCAGGTTGAAGCGTCCATTGGCGATCGAGTCGCGGGTGAACACCGTACGCATCGGGTCGCGCCACTCGAAGGCGGCGACGATGTGCAACATCGACGCGGTCATGAATGCCATCGTGGTGGCGACCGCGATGTCGTACTCGTTCTCGCCCCAGGCGGCGGCGACGAGCGTTCCGATCGCGACCAAGGTGCCCGCCACTCCGAGCCGGACAGCCATCCTGCGGCACGATCACCGGCTCGCCGATCGGTCGTGGCTTGCGCGCCATCAGGCCTGCCGTCGGCACGTCGAAGCCAAGACCGACCGCCAGCACCACATCGATGGCGAAGTTGATCCACAGGATCTGGAGTGGGGTGATCGGGATGCCGTCGACGACGTCGAAGATCCCGGCCCCGACGAACGCCAGGATGAAGCCGACGATGATGATCATCTGGATCCGCACGTACTTCATGAGGTTGTCGTACAACCCACGTCCACCTTCGACTGCGGTCACGATCGTGGCGAAGTTGTCGTCGGTGAGAATCATCTCCGCCGCGTCCTTCGTGACCTCGGTGCCGGTGATGCCCATCGCCACGCCGATGTCGGCCGTCTTGAGCGCCGGGGCGTCGTTGACGCCGTCGCCGGTCATGGCAACGACGTTGCCTTGCTGCTTCAGGATCGTGACGAGTCGGACCTTGTCCTCGGGCGCCACTCGGGCGACGACACCGATCTCGTCGACCTGAGCGAACAGCTCCTCGTCGGACATCGCCGCGAACTCGGCGCCGGTGATGGCACGCCCCTCGATGCCGAGCTGGCCGGCGATCGCGGCGGCGGTCGTGGCGTGATCGCCGGTGATCATGCGCACGCGGATCCCGGCCGTGTGGCAGAGCGCGATCGCGTCCTTGGCCTCCTTGCGCGGCGGATCGACGATGCCGATCAACGCCAGCAGCTGGAGGTCCTCGAGGAGGTCGAGCAGCACGGCGTTGCGATCGAACGTCGCCGGGTCGAAGTCCTTGCGAGCGATCGCCAGCACGCGCAGACCCTCGCCGGCCAGACGGTCGTTCTCGGCGAGCACCCGCTCCCGCTGCCCGTCCAATGATCCCTGGCTCCCGTCAGGGTCGAGGAAGGTCGACGACCGCTTCAGGAGCACGTCGGGTGCGCCCTTGACGAAGCACCGGATCACCGTTCGTCCGCCTTCCTCGATCTCGTGGAACGTGCCCATCAACTTGTACTCGGCGTCGAACGGGACCTCGGCGACGCGCGGGAACAGCCGCCGCGTCTCCTCCACGTCGATCCCGCCCTTGGCGGCGAGGACGACCAGCGCACCCTCGGTCGGGTCTCCGATGCACTGGCCGTCGCGGATGACGGCGTCGTTGGCGAGCGCCATCGGCATGATGTGCGGCTCGAAGGCGGCGTCTCCGCTGCCGCCGGCGCGCAGGATCCGGCCCTCGGTCGAGTAGCCCTGGCCGTCGACGTGGAAGCGACCACCGACGACGACCAACTCGCGGGCGGTCATCTGATTCAGCGTCAAGGTCCCGGTCTTGTCCGAGCAGATCGCCGACGTCGAACCGAGGGTCTCGACGGACTTCAGGCGCTTGATGATCGCACCCTTGCCAGCCAGATCGCGGGTCCCCATCGACAACAGCATCGTGACGACCGCCGGGAGGCCGGACGGGATCGACGCGATCGCCAAGCTGATCCCGGTGAGGAAGAGCGTGTCGAACTCCTCGCCCCGGATCACGCCGAGGATGACGATCAGCACCAGCGCCGCGGCGGCCATCAAGGTGATCACGATGGTCAGTTGGTCGAGTTGCTTGGTGAGCGGGGTCTTCTCCGTCCTCGACCGAGCTCAACATCCCCGAGATGTGGCCGACCTCGGTCGACATCCCGGTCGCCGTCACGACCATCTCCCCGCGCCCCCGCGTCACCTGCGAGTTCATGTAGGCCATGTCGACGCGGTCACCCAGCGGGATGTCGTCACCGATCACGGGCTCGACGCTCTTCGGCACGGGCGTGCTCTCACCGGTGAGGCCCGCCTCCTCGATCTCGAGCGTGGCGACCACGAGCACGCGGCCGTCGGCCGGCACCTTGTCGCCCGCCTCGAACCCGACGATGTCACCCGGTACGAGATCCTCGGCCGGGACCTCTTGGACGAGACCGTCGCGCTTGACGTTGGCCGTCATGATCAGCATCTGCTTCAGAGCTTCGACGCTTTCGGCCGCCTTGCCCTCCTGGTGCAGGCCCATCAACGCGTTGAAGACCGTCAGGGCGACGAGCACACACGCGGTCGACCAGTCCTGGATGCCGACCACCGCTACCACGGCCGTGCCCAGGAGCACCAGTTGCATCAGGTCCTCGTACTGCCGCACGAACGCCTTCCACGCCGGTTCCTTGGCCTCGTCGGCGAGCTTGTTGGCGCCGTACTTCGCGCGGCGCGCTTCGACCTCGGCCGCGCTCAGGCCGACGGCCGGATCCACATCGAGCTTCCGACAGGTCTCGTCCCGCGTCATGGCGTACCACGCGCCCTGTGTCTGCGGGGCTTCCGTTGCTGTTGTCGTCATCTACGTTCCCGGTCGGCAGACCGCGAAGTCGTCAGGACTCGTCGGGCGCGCTCATCGATCCGGGCCTCCGCGTCCGATGATCCGCGACGACGGGGTGGCGCATCACCACCCGAGGAAGGGTGGGATCGACCGTCGGCGGCGTCGCTCGGCGCCGACGCTCCCCCGATCGGCCACCGACGGTTCACGCGCCGTTCATGTCGCGGCGTTCGACGACATGCAATCCGCCTGCTACCACCCTCTTCGGGGTGGGGCCGGACCACCCAGCGCATCCATACGTTGACGGTGCACGTACCAGTTCGAACAATCGGCCGTCCCTGGATCGCAGTGGCGGTCGGAAGGGCACGAGATGTACAACCTGCGCAATCGCAGCTTCCTCAAGGAGATCGACTTCGAGCCACAGGAGCTGAGGTTTCTGTTGCAGCTCTCCCAGGCGCTCAAGATCGCCAAGTACTCGGGTACCGAGGCCAAGCGCCTGGACGGCAAGGAGATCGCGCTCATCTTCGAGAAGACGTCGACGCGCACGCGCGCGGCGTTCGAGGTGGCGGCGTTCGATCAGGGCGCCCACGTGACCTACCTCGATCCCTCGGGCTCGCAGCTCGGACACAAGGAGTCAGTGGCCGACACCGCCCGCGTGCTCGGTCGCATGTTCGACGCGATCGAGTTCCGCGGCAACGCCCAAACCGACGTCGAGGAGCTCGCCGCCTACGCCGGAGTGCCGGTCTACAACGGCCTCACCAACGAGTGGCATCCGACGCAGATGCTCGCCGACTTCCTCACCATGCATGAGGCGAGTGGTAAGCCCTACGACGCGCTCTCGTACGCGTACGTCGGGGACTGCCGCTTCAACATGGGCCGGTCGCTGCTCGCAATGGGGGCGTTGATGGGTGCCGACGTGCGCCTCGTCGGACCGGAGTCGTTGCAGCCCTCCGACGATGTCGTGTCGATCGCACAGGAAATCGCGTCGCGCACCGGTGCCCGCATCACCATCACCGACGATGCCGTCGCGGGTGTGTCGGGCGTCGACTTCGTGCACACCGACGTCTGGGTGTCGATGGGCGAGTCGAAGGACGTGTGGACCGATCGTGTCAAGTTGCTGGCCCCGTACCAGGTGAACACCGAGCTGCTCGAGAAGACCGGCAACCCCAAGGTCAAGTTCATGCACTGCTTGCCGGCGTTCCACGATCCGAACACGATCGTCGGGCGCGAGATGATGGAGCACACCGGCATGGCGTCGGGTCTCGAGGTGACGGGCGACGTCTTCGAGTCGCCGGCCAGCATTGTGTTCGACCAGGCGGAGAACCGCCTGCACACGATCAAGGCGATCCTCGTCGCCACCTTGGGATGAGGAGCTGAGCCGTGCGCGTGCTCGTAGCGCTCGGTGGTAACGCGCTGTTGAAGCGCGGCGAGCCGATGACCGCCGAGGTCCAGCGCGACAACGTGCGCGTCGCGGCGAAGGCCCTCGCCCCCGTGTGCTCCGCCCACCAGCTCGTGCTGTCACACGGCAACGGCCCCCAGGTCGGTCTGCTCGCCCTCCAAGCATCCGCCTACAAAGAAGTGGAGGCGTATCCGCTGGACGTCCTCGGCGCCCAGACGGAGGGGATGATCGGCTACCTGATCGAGCAGGAGCTCGGCAATCTGCTCCCTGCCGAAGTCCCGATGGCCACGATCCTGACGATGGTCGAGGTCGACCGTGACGATCCGGCGTTCCACGAGCCGACGAAGTTCGTCGGGCCGATCTACGACGATGCGGACGCGGAGGCCCTGGCGAAAGAGAAGGGCTGGACGTTCAAGCGCGACGGCGACTACCTCCGCCGCGTCGTGGCGTCGCCTGCTCCGAAGCGGATCTTCGAGATCCGGCCGATCCGGTGGCTGCTCGACCACGGCACGGTTGTGATCTGCGCCGGGGGTGGAGGCATTCCCACGTCCTGGGTGCCGGGCAAGGAGCGCACGCTCGAAGGGATCGAAGCGGTGATCGACAAGGATCTCGCCAGCGAGTTGCTCGCACGCGAGATCGATGCCGATCTGTTCGTGATGGCGACCGACGTGGACGGCGTCTACGAGAACTGGGGGACGCCCGAGCAACGCAAGCTCGACAGCATCACCCCGGAACAGGTGCGGTCGCAGCACTTCGCCGCGGGGTCGATGGGGCCCAAGGTCGCGGCCGCGGCGATGTTCGTCGAGCACACCGGCAAGCGCGCCGCGATCGGCGCGCTCGCCGACATCGACAGGATCGTGACCGGCGAAGCCGGCACGAGTGTCGTGCCCACAGCAGATGCGTGAGAGTAAGGGGATCAGATGAGTGACTACGGGGTGCACTCCGAGGTCGGCAAGCTGCACAAGGTCATCGTCCACAGACCGGACCTGAGCCTGAAGCGGCTCACGCCGACGAACCATGACGAGTTGCTCTTCGACGACGTGTTGTGGGTCGAACGAGCCCAGTACGAGCACGATCAGTTCCGCGCCAACATGGCCGAGCGCGGTGTCGAGGTGCTGCTCGTCTCGGACCTGCTGGCCGAGGCGCTCGCCGCCAGCGCCGACGTCCGTCAACGGTTGATCGAGCTCGTCGTGTCGGAGTACACGGTCGGCTGGTCGCTCGTCGACGAGATCCGTGAGCTGCTGGCGGGATTCGCCCCCGACAAGCTGGCGACGCATCTCATCGGCGGACTGACCGTCGCCGAGGCCGGGCTCGACATCGACACCACCAAGAAGGTCTCGCTGATCGCCGCCGCCCTCGACGACACGAGCGCGTTCGTCCTGCCTCCGCTCCCCAACACGTTGTTCACGCGCGACTCGTCGTGCTGGATCTACGGCGGCGTGAGCATCAACCCGATGTACTGGCCGGCCCGCCGACGCGAGGCCTACAACATGGCGGCGATCTACAAGGGCCATCCCATGTTCGCCGGCAAGGACTTCGAGTTCTGGTATCCGGTGGAGGGTCCCGATGGCAGGCTCGAGACCGCCGACTTCGGACTGGCCTCGCTCGAAGGTGGCGACGTGATGCCGATCGGCAACGGTGCCGTCCTGATCGGCATGAGCGAGCGCTCGCAGGGGCGGATGATCGAGCAGATCGCCAAGTCGCTGTTCGCGACCGGCGCCGCCGAGCGCGTGATCGCCGCCGTGATGACGAAGGACCGCGCCCACATGCACCTCGACACGGTGTTCACCCTGCTCGACCGCGACAAGGCCACCGCGTACCCGAAGGTCGTGCACAACATCAGGGCGGTCAGCCTCCGGCCCGGGAGCTCTCCGGGCGACTTCCACGTCACGGTCGAGGACGACTTCCTCTCGACCGTGGCCGACGCGCTCGGCATCAAGAAGCTGCACGTCGTCGAAACGGGCGGTGACGAGTATCAACAGGAGCGCGAGCAGTGGGACGACGGGAACAACGTCGTCGCCCTCGAACCAGGTGTCGTCGTCGCCTACGAGCGCAACACGTACACGATCGCCAAGATGCGCGAGGCAGGCGTCGAGGTCGTCGAGATCGCCGGCTTCGAGCTCGGCAAGGGCCGCGGCGGCGGGCACTGCATGACGTGCCCGATCCTGCGCGATCCAGTGTGAGTCGACAGACATGGCCGACAACACCAACAACCCGGTCCGCTGGGTGATCGCCGCCATCGCCGCGCTCGCGGTCGTCGCCCTGCTCGTGTGGGGCGACCGGGACGCCGGCGTCGACGATCGCGACACTGACCCCGAGGACGTCGTTGTCACGTCAGACGCCGCGGCGGCACCGTTCACGATCTCGATCGACCTGGGGTAAAGGAGGATCCATGTCGAACGAGACCGACCCCACCAGCGCCGATGCCGACATCGACGCCAGCGCTGCCGCCGGCACGTCACGGTTCGCGCTCCCATCGGCCTACACGATCCTCTTCGGGCTGATCGTCATCATGGCGATCTGCACGTGGATCATCCCGGCCGGCCGCTACGCGCTCGACGAAGAGGGCTCGCCGATCCCAGGCACCTACGAGGAGGTCGATGCGACTCCGTCGCGCATCATCGTCGACTCCCTCGAGGCGCCGATCAACGGTCTGTACGGCATCGAGGACCCGGCGACCGGCAACGTCGACGTGTTCAACTCCGGGGAGCTCTTCGGCGCGATCGACGTGGCGCTGTTCATCCTCGTGATCGGAGGCTTCATCGGGATCACGATGAAGACGGGGGCGATCCAGGCCGGCATCGCGATGCTGGTCCGCAAGCTGCAAGGCCGTGAGCGCTGGATGATCCCGATCCTGATGTCGATCTTCGCCATCGGCGGCACGACGTTCGGCATGGCGGAGGAGAGCCTCGCCTTCTACGTGCTCGTGATCACCGTGATGATCGCCGCCGGCTACGACGCGCTCGTCGGCGCGCTCGTGATCCTGCTCGGCGCCGGAATCGGCGTCTACGGTTCGACGGTCAACCCGTTCGCGACCGGCATCGCCTCCGGGTTCGCCGACGTCTCGCTCAGCGACGGCGTCGTGCTGCGCCTGATTCTGCTGATCGTCGGGCTGGTCATCGGGATCTGGTTCGTGCTCCGCTATGCCGAGCGGGTCCGCAAGGATCCGGCGAAGTCGTTGGTCTACGACATGAAGGAGGCCAACGAGAGTCACTTCTCGGCGACGCTCGACAGCGGCGGGTCGGTCGTGATGACCGGACGCCACAAACTGATCCTCATCGTCTTCGGCCTGGCGTTCCTCGTGATGGTCTACGGCGTCATTCCGTGGGAGGACCTCAGCATCGGCCTGCCCACGTTGTGGTGGTGGTTCCCGGAGATGACCGCTTCGTTCCTCCTGTTCGCAATCGTGATCGGAGTCGTCGCCGGCATGAAGGAGGGTGAGCTCACCACAACCTTCGTCGACGGCGCACGCGACCTGCTCGGCGTGGCGCTGATCATCGGCATCGCCCGCGGCATCACGGTCATCATGAACAACGGCCAGATCACCGACACCGTGCTGCACTGGGCCGAGAGCGCACTCGGTGACACGGGCGAGGGCGCGTTCGCGATCGTGATGTTCATCGTGTTCCTCCCGTTGGCGTTCCTGATCCCCTCGACGTCGGGCCTCGCCACCGTGGCGATGCCGATCATGGCGCCGCTCGCCGACTTCGCCGGGGTCGATCGCGCCCTGATCGTGACCGCCTACCAGAGCGCGGCGGGCGTGATCAATCTCGTCACCCCGACGTCGGCCGTGGTGATGGGCGGTCTCGCGATCGCCCGCGTGCCGTACGACAAGTACCTCCGGTTCGTGTGGCCGCTACTGCTCATTCTCTGTGTGCTGACCATCGTCGGTCTGGGGCTCGCCGCCGCCGTGTGACCGAGCGCGGGCGGCGTCTGGGCCGAAGACGCGCCGACGGTGGAACGGGTGTTCAGCGGTGGCTGGCGAGGGCGGCGCGTGCCGATGTGGAGGCTGTGTGGAGTTGCCGTGCCAGCTGCGATACCGAGGCGCCGTCGGGCTGGATGGACGGGTCTGCGGACATCGCGATGGCGTCGACGGCGCCGTGGAGTGCGGCGGCCGGTGTGGTGAGCTCGTTCAGCACCATCTGGCTGTTGGTGTCGGGTGCCGACGCGATCAGGTCCCGGAGCGTGGCTCGCATTGTCGCCAACCTCATCGCGTCGGACTGAGCGACGGCGTGCAGGCCGGCGGGGGCGATCGCTGCCAGATGGCTCGTCAGCTGCTCGATCTCGTCGAGCAGCGTCGTCGTCCGGATCTGCCAGGACGGTCCCGAGCGGCGGCGGCGTGCGTTGGCGATGATGGCGACGATGGCGACCAGGACCACGATGGCGAGCACCCAGGGCCACCACACGGTGCCGTCATCGCCGTCGTCGTCGGCGGCCACAGCGCTCGACGGCGTCGTGCCTGGCGCGGCGGTCGCGGCGGGCTGGGTCGCGGCGGGCTGGGTCTCGGCGGGCTGGGTCTCGGGCGGTGCGGTCTCCGCCGGAGCGGTCTCCGCCGGTGGTTCCACGGGCGGCTGTGTGTCCGCTGGCGACGCGCCGGCGTCGGCGTCCGGCGGAAGCGTCTGCCTGACGATCGAAGCATCCGCTGGGACCGTCGGCCGGGTACCGTCACCCGACCCACAGGCCGCGAGAAAGACGAGAGCAAAGGCGGCGCCGAGCAGGCGAAGTCGCACCCCGACATCGTAGGCAGAGCCAACCACCCCGGTGGGGGTGGTTGGAAAAGCGCGCGAATGGCGCGAACATCAACCCCGTGGCGACTCATCGAAGCGATCCGAGCAAGCGCGTGCGTACGAGTTCGAGCACGACCAAGCGTCAGTTCGTGGCGGCGTTGGTCGCCGTGGCCCTCGTGGCGTCGGCGTGCAGCGACGATGACGACGCTGACGATGTCGCGACCGAGGAGACGGCGGCGCCCGAGGATCCGGTTGCGGCGGCCGAGGCACGGGTCGAGGCGGCGGAGTCGGGCGTGACCGATTCGCAAGAAGCGCTCGAGGCGGCCCATGGGCAGTTCTGCGTGGACGCCGAGAGCTACATCGAAGTGCTCGACCGCTACGGCAAGCTGTTCACCGACGATGTCGCCACCGTCGGCGATGTCGAGACGGCCGGCGCGGATCTCGTCGAGCCGCGCGAGACGGTGGTGACTTCGGTGAACGAGGTCGAGGCGGCGAAGACCGCCCTCGCCGAAGCTGGGCAGGAGCTCCTCGATGCCGAGGCAGCACTGGCGGAGGCGATCGCCACCGCTTCGAGCGTGCCGATCAGCTCGACGACACCCGACTCCACGACGACGACCACGCTCGTTCCGCAGGCCACGATCGAGCGCGTCCAGCAGGCCGAGGACGATCTCGCCGACGCCGGCGAGGGGATCACGTCCGAGACACCGCTGACGGAGGCGACCGCGGAGTACAACTCGGCGGCGTTCGCGCTCCAGATCGCATGGCTCCGGCTGTTCTACGACGCGGGCTGCTTCAGCGACGAGCAGCAGGCCGAAGCGGTCGAGCAAGTGACTGCCTACACGACAGCGCTGCAGACCGAGCTGCAACAGGTCGGCTACTACGAAGGTGCGATCGACGGGATCTACGGCCCGGAGACCGTCGATGCCGTGAAGCGGTTGCAGGCCGACAGCGATCTCAACGAGACAGGCTTCGTCG
This sequence comes from Ilumatobacteraceae bacterium, assembly GCA_963722415.1. Classification (GTDB taxonomy): domain Bacteria; phylum Actinomycetota; class Acidimicrobiia; order Acidimicrobiales; family Ilumatobacteraceae; genus JALOLG01. The sequence continues at coordinate 2,034 of CAVRNI010000020.1, read as the reverse complement.
ACAGGGCCACCGCCGAGGCGCTCGACGCGCTGCTGGCCAACCTCGAACTGCAAGCGGCGGCCACCAACCTGACCCACACCGCCTCCGTCCAGACCGTGCTCACGCTGACCGGATTCTGGGAGGGACCCGTCGACGGCGTGTGGACCGACGAGCTCACCGCCGCCCTGCAGGAGTTCCAGACCGCGCTCGGCGTCGAACCCACCGGAGTCGTCGACGCGGCGACGCTGGCCGCCTTCCAGCAGGCCCTCGCCGGGGAGCCAGCCGCGCCGACGCCGACCACCGAGCCGGCCGCCGAGCCGACTGCCCCGCCGGCCACTCCCGCCCCAACCACCCCTGAAGCCGGCGAGGCGACCGTCCTCGTCGCCGACTCCGATCTCGGCCAGTTGCTCACCGCGGCCGACGGCATGACCGTCTACCTGTTCATGCCCGACGCCCAGGGCGCTCCCGACCTGCACTCGATTCCTGCGCCGAGGCGTGGCCGCCGTTGACCGTCGACGACGCCAGCCAGGTCATCGCCGGCGACGGCGTCGACGCATCACTGCTCGCTACCGCCGAGCACCCGACGGCCGGCACCCAGGTCACGTACAACGGCTGGCCGCTCTACTTCTTCTCAGGCGACACCGCCCCCGGCGATACGAACGGTCAGGGGCAGGGCGGCGTGTGGTACGTGCTCGACCCGACCGGCAACGCGATCGACAACGACTGACCGGACCGACGACAGCCGGCGACACCACACACATCCAGCCGATCCAGAGTTGCAAACCGCGAGGAACTGAACCGATGTCGTGTGACTGGTACGACCGATCCTCCTGACGGGCAAGACCGATCTGATCGTGACGGGTCGGCCATCGGCCACGCCCGGTCAACGTTCGTTGCGGATCAGCGGGGTCCGGTTCGGGTTCCCAGGCTCGGTGTGTGGGCGTGGTGCTTCGTCGGCTTCGTGCTGACGGGGATCATCGTGGCGTTCGCACTCGCGGCCGTGAGCGAGATCGTGCTGCCGATGACGTTCGCGGCGGTCCTGGCCGTCGTCTTCAGACCAACGGTCGATGTGTTGCAGCGCCATCGGTTCCGGCCGACGCTCGCCGCCGGTGTCGTCGTGCTCGGACTGCTCGCGATCATGGTCGGCGTCGTGGTCGCGACCGTCCGCGGCGTGATCGAGCAGACGAGTGAGATCAGTGTGGTGACCGACGAGGCGTTGGACACCGCGTCGCAGCAGCTCGACGCGGCAGGGGTCGATCGGGCGGAGCTCGACGAAGCCCGTGCCGCAACCGAAGGGGCGGTGTCATTCATCACCGACGGCGTCCTCACCCATCTCGTGTCCGGCGTCGGCACCCTGATCGGCTTGGCCAGCGGTGTGATCCTGGGCTCGCTCATCATGTACTACCTGCTCAAGGATGGAACCGCCCTCCGACGCGGTCTCGTCGTCCGGTTCGATGCAGCAGCTCAGGACGACATCGACGGTTTCATCGGAGATTCCTGTCGGATCCTGCGCAACTACGGGCGGGGTCGCACCGTGATGTCGGCTGCGGTGTCGGTGGTGATCGGCGTCGCCAGCCTGCTGCTCGGTCTGCCCCTCGTCTTCACGATCGTCGTCGTCAACTTCGTGGGGGGCTACATCCCGTACATCGGTGCGTTCCTCGGTGGCGGCTTGGCCGTGATCGTCGCGCTTGGCGACGGCGGGCTTGCCGAGGCGGCGGTGATGCTCGTCGTCGTGCTCGCCGCCAACCTGATCCTGGAGAACGTCGTGGAGCCGAAGGTGATGGGCCAAACCCTCCACCTCCACCCGGTGGTCGTGCTGATCGTCACCGCGCTGGGTGGTCTTGTCGGGGGGATCGTCGGACTCATCTTGGCGGTCCCCGCGTTCGTGATCGCCGGCAACGCGATCACCCGCCTCCGCTCACGAGGTGTCGTCGACCGAGTCGCCGAACGTGCCGAACCAGCTGTGCATCGTCTGCTCGACTGATCCGCACCGACGCGTTCGGGGCGTTCCGGCCGCCGAACAGCGTCACGCTGTACGCGGTCGCAGGGCGAGGG
>CAVRNI010000019.1:0-5893 GCA_963722415.1 Ilumatobacteraceae bacterium | reverse complement strand
GAACGGGAGTTTTCTTTGCTTGCGTCTACAAGTTAGATACAAGTACAATACAGGTATGGCTGACTGGGATCCGGCGCAGTACCGGAAGTTCGCGGCCGAGCGGGCGAAGCCGTTCTGGGACCTCGTCGGGCTGGTCGCGACCGACCGACCGATCGTCCGCGCCGTCGACCTCGGGTGCGGCGACGGTGCGCTCACGGCGCAGGCCGCCGGCCGGCTCGCGGTCGAGGACATGGTCGGCATCGACGATTCGCCGGCGATGCTCGCCGACGCCGCGCCCCACGCCCGTGCCGGCGTGCGGTTCGAGCTCGGCGACATCGGCGCGTGGGGCGGCGACACCTCGGCCGGCCACCAGACCGTCGACGGCTACGACCTGGTGCTCGCCAACGCCAGCCTGCAGTGGGTCCCGGACCATTCGCGCGTGCTCGCCAGGTGGGCGGCGACGCTGGCGCCGCACGGGCAACTCGCGGTCCAGGTGCCGACCAACGCCGATCATCCGTCGCACCTGTTGGCCGCCGAGGTGGCGGCGACGGAGCCGTTCGCATCGGCGTTCGACGGGCCGCCGCCTGCCGACCAGGTCGCTGCCAACGTGATGGTTCCGGAGGACTACGCCACGTTGTTCCACGAGCTCGGGTTCGCCGAACAGGTCGTGCGGCTGGAGGTGTACGGGCACGTGCTCGACTCGACCGCCTCGGTCGTCGAGTGGGTGCGCGGCACGACGCTCACGCGGTTCTTCAAGCGTCTCCCCGCCGAGCTGCACGAGCCGTTCGTCGAGACGTACCGCCGGGCCCTGCTGGTCCGGCTCGGCGAGCACACCCCGTACTTCTATCCGTTCAAGCGGATCCTCATGTGGGGCCGGCGCTGACCATCCGTTCTACAATTCTCCGATCATGGGGTACACATCTGATCCACGATTCCTGACGATGCACGCGTTGCGAATCAAGGGGTTCGCCAAGGTCGACGTGCTCGCCGAGTTGGCGGCGATGGATCACGACGACGTCGAGACGCACCTCGTCGCGATGCAGGATTGCGGCCACACGATGTTCCGCGAGGCGCGGGCGTTGTGGCAGTTGACGCCCGAAGGTCGCGCCGATCACGCCGAGCGCTTGGCAGCCGACGTCGAGGCGTCCGGTGCCAGCGAGCAGCTCGCCAAGCCGTACGGCGAGTTCCTCGAACTGAACGAACGGTTCAAGGCGCTGTGCGGTGACTGGCAGCTTCGCAACGGCGATCCGAACGACCATGCCGACAGCAGCTACGACGGTGAGGTCATCGCCCGCCTCGGCAAGCTCGACGCCGAGACCCAGCCGGTGGTCGCCGCGCTCGGTGCCGCACTGCCACGCCTGCAGCCGTATGCGCCGCGCCTGGAAGCGGTGTGCCAGCGCGTCACCGGCGGCGAAACGAATATGTTCACCGGTGTGATGTGCGGCAGCTACCACGATGTGTGGATGGAGCTGCACGAGGACCTGATCCTGACGCAAGGCATCGATCGCGGCGCGGAAGGCAGCTTCTAGTGCCGCGCTTCGGCCGCGTGCTGTCGGCGATGGTGACACCGTTCGACGACGAGGGAGCACTCGACCTCGACGTGGCCAGGGAGCTCGCCCGTTACCTTCAGGATCACGGCCATGACGGGATCGTGGTCGCCGGCACCACCGGTGAGGCGCCCGTGCTCAGCGACGACGAGCGGTTGTCGCTGTTCGCCGCCGTGATCGAGGCGGTGACGATCCCGGTGGTCGCCGGCACCGGCACCAACGACACCCGCCACTCGGTGCACCTCACGAAGGAGGCGAGCGCGCTCGGCGCGGCTGGCGTGTTGGCGGTCGGCCCGTACTACAACCGTCCGTCGCAGGCCGGCATCGAGGCCCACATGCGGGCCATCGCCGAGGCGAGCGACCTCCCCGTGATGGTGTACGACATCCCGATCCGGACCGGCCGCAAGATCACGACGGCGACGCTGCTCCGGCTGTTCCGCGACGTACCGAACATCGTCGCCCTCAAGGACGCGTCGGCCAACCCCGGTGAGACGGCGGCACTGATCAGCTCGGCGCCCGATGCGTTCGAGGCGTACAGCGGCGACGACCTGATGACGCTGCCCCTCCTGGCGAGCGGCATCGTCGGCACCGTCGGTGTGGCGACGCACTGGACCGGCCCGGACCATCAGGACATGTTCGACCTGTGGGAGAAGGGCGACATCGTGGGCGCCCGACTCGTGAACAGCCGGATGCTCGAGAGCTTCGCGTTCGAGACCGGCGACGACGCGCCCAACCCGATCCCCACCAAGGCGATGATGCGCCATCTCGGCATCGCCGTCGGCCAGGCCCGCCTCCCGATGGGTCCGGCGCCGGAGTTCGTCGACGAGATGGCGCCATTTGTGATGGCGAACCTGCAACGCTGGCGGGATGCGTTCCCCGAACGCCCCGAGCACGCCGGTCGGTAGCACGTCGGCGTCCGATCCGACGTCCACGATGGAGCGCTGATGGCCGAACCGGTGCGCCTCGTCTTTCTCGGTGGGCTGGGTGAGATCGGTCGCAACTGCATGGCCATCGAGCAGGGCGGCGGCGGGGCCCGCAACATCCTGATCATCGACTGCGGCCTGATGTTCCCGGGTGCCGACATGCACGGCATCGACCTGGTCCTGCCCGACTTCACGTACCTGCGCAACAACGCGTCCCGGATCGCCGGGCTCGTCGCGACGCACGGGCACGAGGATCATGTCGGCGGCATCCAGTTCCTGCTGCGCGACAACGACGGGATCGGCCACCTCCTCGATCGGCCGTTGCCGATCTACGGCGGCGCGCTGACGCTCGGGCTCGCGCGGAACCGCATCGAGGAAGCCGGGTTGCTCGATCGCACCCAGATGGTTCCTGTCATCGACGGTCAGATCGTCGACGTCGGCCCGTTCCGGGTCGAGTTCGTTCCCGTCACCCACTCGGTGCCCCACGCCCACGCGATCATCGTGCAGACGTCGCAAGGCGTCGTGCTCCACTCCGGCGACTACAAGCTCGATCTCACCCCGGTCGACGGCCGCCGTACCGACCTCACCCGGCTCGGCCAACTCGGCGCGAGTGGGGTGCGCGTCCTGCTCGGTGACTCGACGAACGCCGAGGAACCGGGCCACGCGCCGAGCGAGTCGAGCGTCGGGGGAGTGCTGCGGTCGTTGTTCACCGAGCACCGCGACCGGCGGATCATCACCGCCAGCTTCGCCAGCCACCTGCACCGGATCCAGCAGATCGCCGACGCCGCGATCGAATCGGGCCGCAAGGTGGCGACGCTCGGACTGAGCATGAAGAAGAACGTGCGCCTCGGGCTCGAGCTCGGCGTGCTCAAGCTCGCCGAGTCCGCCGTGATCGACATCGAGGACATCGACCGCTACCAGCCCGGTCAGGTGTGCGTGATCTCCACCGGGTCGCAGGGTGAGCCGATGTCGGCGCTGGCGCTGCTCGCTCGCGTCGAGAACAAGTTCGTGAAGCTCGGCGACCACGACACGGTCATCCTGTCGAGCCACGCGATCCCCGGCAACGAGAGCAACGTCAACCGCGTCATCGACGGCCTGCTGCGCGCTGGCGCCGAGGTCATCCACTCGGGCATCGTCGACGTGCACGCCACCGGGCACGCCCAGGCCGACGAGATCAAGACCTACCTGTCGATCGTGCGCCCCGACTACTACGTGCCCGTGCACGGCGAGTACCGCCATCTCGTCGCGAATGCCGGGCTCGGACGGGCGATGGGGGTCGCCCACGACCACGTGCTGCTGTGCGAGGACGGCGACGTGCTCGAGCTCTCCGACGACGGCCTGACCGCCGTCGGACGCGTGCCTGCCGGCTACCTGTACGTCGACGGGATCGTGGGCGACGTGGGCCAGGGTGTGCTCCGCGACCGTCGCGTGCTCGCCGAGGAGGGTGTGGTCGTGGTCGTCGTCACCGTCGACTCGCAGACCGGGAAGGTGCTCACCGGCCCCGAGATCATCACCCGCGGCTGGGTCTACGCGCCGGAGGCCGAGGACCTACTCGACGAGGCGTGCGCGACGGTGGCCCAAGCCGTCGAGCAATCGCTCGCCAACGGCGTCCGCGATGTCGAGGCGCTCGAGCGCGACGTTCGGCGGGCGGCCGGCAAGTTCGTCCACGACCGGACCCGGCGTCGCCCGATGATCGTCCCGGTCGTGATGGAAGCCTGACCGTCCTGCGTCCGATCGTCCTGGTCCTCCTCGCCGTGACGCTGGGCGGGTGCGGTGGTGATGACGACGACCAGCCGGCGGTCGTGCCGGTCGTGGCCGAGATCTCGCCCGCGATCGCCGCCGTCGAGGCCGAGCTCGGCGGACCGCAGGACTACTTCGAGATCAACGCCACGACCCAGCTCGTCAACGTGTTCGTGGCGACCGATGGCGGCGCCACGGCCACCGCGTACGTGTACCTCGAGGGACAGCTCCAGCCGCCGGCGCCACCGCGTGATGTCGCAGGTGGTGCGACGTTCCGAGCCGACGCGGTCGACTTCGATGCCGACGCCATCTTCACGGGCATCCTCGACGAGCTCGACGACGCGGCCATCACCCAGTTCGTGGTGGTCGGCGGTCCCGGCGGAGCGGTGCAGTACTCGGCGTTCGTGACCTCGTCGGCGGGTGGGGTTCTCGACGTCATCCTGGGCCCCGACGGCACCGTCATCAGCGTGGATCCGGCCTGAAAGAAGTCGGCCAGGGACGCGCCGGCACGCTCGAGTCGGCGACCAGACGATCTGCGAGACGGCGCACGGTGAGCCGACTCAATTCGGCGGGGAGTCCGGTCGCGTCGCCCGCCGGTTGGTACCGTTGGCGCGGCCATGACGACATGGGGTCCATCGAAGAAGACACCGTCGAACCGCGCCCGATCGGGTGGCGCGCCGGCGAGTCGCACAACACGTACCACCGCTGCCAACCGCGGCGGCGTACGTGACGCGACGCCCCCGAGCACGTCACGGAACCGCCGAACCCGCGCCCAGGCCGATCTGCGCGGTGCAGTCGAAGGGCGCGAACACGAGTTCCTCGGCATCGGCCTCATCGGCGGTGGGGTGCTGCTCGGGTTGGGGATGTACTGGAACCTCGCCGGCCCGGTCGGGCGCGGGATCGAGAAGCTGTTCGGTTGGATCACCGGCATCGGCCGCTTCGCCGTCCCGCTGGTCCTGATCGCGGTCGGGATCGCGCTCGTCCACAAGGGCCGCTCGTCGAACCCGATCCGTCTCGTTCTCGGGTGGGGTCTGATGGCGTTGTCGGTGCTCGGCGTGCTCCACCTGGTACGGGGTCCCGACAAGATCTCCGCCGGGTTCGACGAGCTCGGCACGGCCGGCGGCTGGTTCGGCGCACTCGTCGCCGAGCCCCTGCGCGCGATGCTCGCCAGTGGCGGTGCGGCCGTCGTGCTGCTGGCGGCGTTCGTGGGCGGGCTGTTGCTCGTCACCAGCACATCGCTGCGCACGATGGCGACGCAGACCGGTCGCGGCGTTGGATCGGTCGCCCGACCACTGGGGCGCGCCGCACGCAAGGCGATCGCCGACCTTTCGACGCTGAGCAGCGACAAGTCCGAACGCGTGGCCGGTCGCGACGGGAGCAATGTCGCCGGCGAGCCCTCGGCGCTCGCGCCGCCCAACCTCTACGACCTGGCCGCCGAGGACGGCGACCCGTGGGCCGCACCGTCGGCCGCCGCCGCCGCCAAGCCGCGCAAGCGACGCGGCCGTGCTGGATCGCCGTCAGCAACAACCGGCCAGGCCGAACTGCCGCTCGAGGGGGTGCAGGTCGGTGAGTGGACGCTGCCGCCGCTGTCATACCTCACCCGGCCCACCGAGCAGGCGATCAACCGCCCCGAGATCGAGCGGCGCGGGCAGACGTTGCAGGAGGCGCTCGAGCAACACGGCGTCGACACGGTGCTCGTCGGGA
>CAVRNI010000018.1:0-23092 GCA_963722415.1 Ilumatobacteraceae bacterium | reverse complement strand
GCCCTCCATGTACCAGTAGCAGCCGTACTGATCGGGGTCGCCCCAGGTGACGCTGTCGCGCTCGGCGAGGTCGGTGCGGTTCGAGAACTTGATCTGGTCGAGGCCGATCGTCGCCAGCTCGTCGCCGATGGCGATCGAGCGCTGGAGCGGGTTCCAGCAGCCGCTCTGGCTGCGGGACTCGTGGTTGATCGTGCCGACGCCGACCAGCGTCCGGCCGTCCAGGCGGGCCACGACCGCGCCGCCACCGGATCCGGTGATCTCCGACGCCAGGCACTCGACCTGCGGGCCGCAGTTGCCCCAGCCGGGCGACACCGGCAGCACGATCGTGCCGTCCTCTGGCCAGAACAGGAACGCCTTGTGGTCCCACTCGACGTCGCTCCATCCACCGATCGCCAGCGTCGAGATGCGCTGCGGGTTCGCCGGATCGCTGACGTCGAACAGCGACAGCTGGGTACCGAGCGTCTGGCCGGTGTCGGTGGCGTCCTGGCCGACGCCGAGCAGCAGCCCGTCGCCGACCGGATGCAGGTAGGCCGAGTAGCCGGGGATCTTCAGCTCGCCGGTGAGCGCCGGGTTCGCCGGATCGGTCATGTCGATCACGTACAGCGGGTCGGTCTGGCGGAACGTCACGACGTAGGCCGTCGGGCCGAGGAAGCGCACGGCGTAGATCTGCTCGCCGGCGCCGAGACCCTCGACCACCGAGAGCTGTTCGAGCTCTTCGCCGTTGGCCCGCAGGGCGTACACGGCCGACTCGCTCTCGCCGGTGTTCCAGTCGTCGATCGTCGTGGCGACCCGCAGGTCGCCCTCGTGCTCGCTCATCGCGAACTGGTTGAGCAGCCGGCCGGGCACCTCGCCCGATGCCTGGTACGTGGCGGTCGCGCCCTCGCCGAGCGTGAAGGCGTGGATCAGGGTGGGTGGCGCCTGGTTCGGATCGGCGGTCTGGTCGCCCTGCTGGATCGCCCAGTTCCAGTCCCACGACTGGGTGGCGACGTAGAGGCTGGTCGTCGATGCGTACACGGTCTCGCCGGTCGACACGATGCCGGCCGAACCGTCCGGCGTCGCCTCGCCGTCGAGGTCGATCGATGCGATCCACGTGATGCCGAGGCCCGAGAAGTCACGGGGGGCGGCGACGTTGGCGCAGTCGAGCGACTCCTCCATCTGTCCGAACGTCCCGTCGCCGGCCTCGTCGAACCAACGCGGCAGCCAGTCCTGCACCGCCGACTCGTCGATGATCTGCTTGTTGCGCTCGAGCGCGCGATCCTCGTCGAGCCCGAACTGGTCGGGGTGGACGAACGGCAGCCGGGCGGCGAGCGAGCTCGACAGCACCAGGCGGACCGTGCCGTCGACTCGCACGCGACGCTACGAGGCGGCCCTCGAGGTGCGAGCGGCGCAGCAGTGTCGGGTTGGTCGGGTCGCTCACGTCGAACAGCGAGATGACCGTGTCTTCGGCGGTGGTGTATCCCTGGGTGGCGACGAGCAGGCGGGTGCCGTCGAGGATCATCTGGTGGGCGCCGCCCGGGAGCTCCGGCGACGCGACGACCGTGGCGTCGGCGACCGAGACGATGCGCAGCCCGTCCTGACCGGCGACGTACACGTAGGTGCCGTCGGTCTCGACGATGTCGCCCTCGTCGACACCGACCTCCTGGGTGTTCGTGCCGGAGTAGTCGACGTCCTGGCGCCGCTGCGGTCGCCGCCGGCGCCTCGACCCGTGAGAGCGGACCGCCGGCCGAGTCCTCGGCCGCGGCCATGTCGACCGGCACGCCCGGGCCGTAGTAGCAGCCGCCGTCGAGGCCCCACGCGGTGACCCGCTCGCGGGCCTCGATCTGCATGTAGGTGAGCAGCGCCGTCGCAGTCGCCGAAGAACGAGAGCCGGGCGAAACCGAACGGCCCCGTGCGGCTCGGGATCGGTGCCCGGCGGATCGGTCGGATCGGTCGGATCGGTCGGTGTCCGGCGGATCGGTCGTGTCCGTCGGATCGGTCGCGGTCGCGAGCGTCGACGGCGTCGGACGCGAGTCGCGTCGGTCGGGTCGCCTGGTCCGGACCGTCGGAGGTGCAGCCGACCGTGACGAGCACGGCGACTGCGGTGGACACGGTGAGCGCTCGTTTCATGGCTGTTCGACGCTCGCCGCCGCCCCGCGGTTCCCGCAGAGTCGAATCTACCGTTCGAGCGGGAGCAACGCCTCCGCCGCCTCGCCGAGGTGAGCCGCCCACGCGCCGGCGTCCGCCGGCTCGGCGAGCGGGATCACGACGAACTTCGTGCAGCCGACGTCGACGAACTCGCGGATCAGCGACACCAGCCGTTCCCACGACCCGGGCACGAGCACCGACGGGTCCTCGAGATCGGGGCGGCGATCTCGGAAGCGGGCGAGCACCTGCTCGGGGACGGGCTCGAACGAGTACGGGATCAGCACGCCGTAGTGGTCGTCGTCGATCGAACGATCGTGCTCGGCGCAGACCTGCTCGATCGTCTGCGTCCCGCGGCGGCGTCGGCCGGCGTGATGAACGACGGCAGCCACCCGTCGGCGAGGCGTCCGACGCGGCGCAGCTCCGACGGCGCGTAGCCGCCCAACCAGACGTCGAGGCGGCCCGGCGCCGGCAAGGACCCGGACACCGTCGTAGTGGAAGCGATCGCCGTGGTGCACCACCGGCTCGCCGGTCCAGCACGCCCGCATCACCGCCAACGACTCGTCGAACAGCTTCGCCCGCGCGCCACGCTCGACGCCGAACGCCTGCTGCTCGTGCGGATCGGCGACGCCCAACCCGAACGCCGGCAGCAGCCGGCCACCCGACATCACCGCCAACGTCGCCAGCTCCTTGGCGAGCACGATCGGGTTGCGGCCCGGGAGCACCATCACGCTCATCCCGAACTTCAGCGTCTCGGTCCGTCCGGCCGCGAACGACATCGCGACCAGCGGGTCGGGTGCCTCGCCACCGATCCGCTCGGACAGCCACAGGCTGTCGAAGCGGAGCCGCTCGAGCTCGTCGACGACGAGGCCGAACGTGGCGTCGTGCAGCTTGGTGCGCACGCCGAGGCCGTAGCCGATGCGGACCTTCATCGTCGGGCTCACCGTCGGGTCAGCGGCTCGAGGACGTCGGCGACCGCCGCCGGGCATCGCCAGGAACGGGGAGTGGTCGCTCTCGAACGTGAGGATGTGGTCGCAGCGGCCGGCGAGCTCGTCCTGCAGGTCGATGTGGACCGCCTCGTCGGCCGTGCACTTCACGTACGTCGAGGCGATCGTCGCCCGTGGCGAACCGGCGACCGGCTGCTGGAACGAGGCGATCGGCTGGGCATCGAGCCGGGCGACGGCGGCGCTGACCTCCGCCGGCGGGCACATCGCGTACAACGCTGGCCGCGCCTTGTCGGGATCGATCCGGGAGGTGCCGTCGTCGCCGCCGATCACGGCCGCGTCGAGGGCGACGCGGACGCGCGGGCGCGACCGTGAGAACCCCCACACGCTCTCGCCGTCGTCGAGCGCGAACGCGGTGAGGTAGACGAGATGGGCGACGCGATCCGCGACGGCATGGGCCGATCCGGTGGCCTGGGTGACGACCGCGCCGCCGTAGCTGTGACCGACGAGCACGACCTCTTCGTCGAACCCGGCCGAGCACCGTGGCGACGTGGGCGGCGTCGCCGTGCAGATCACCGAGCGGGAGCGTCGATAGCCCGTGACCAGGGAGATCGACCGCGTACGAGGGCAGACCACGCCGGTCGAGCTCGGCCTGCAGCGCCGCCCAGCACCACGCGCCGTGCCAGGCGCCGTGGACGAGCAGGATCGGTCGAACGCGCGCCATCCCCCGATGGTGTCACAGCTCCGTCGTGACTCAGTGAACGGAGCGGCGCATCGGCACGACGGCGACGCGGTGCTCGTGGTGGACGCGGGCGACGCGGCCGGTCTGGACCCAGCTGGCGACGAATCCGACCACCATCACGGCGGCCACCAACGCTCCCTGCGGCACGTCACCGGCCGCACTGAGCGTCACTGCCACGATCGCCGCGAGCGCGCTGACGACGAACGCCAGCCGCAACGCCGCGCTCCACGTGGCCTTCCGAAGTTCCATGTCGTGCTTCATATCTGTCCAGAGCCCTCTCCGCCACCCGACTGACGCTTCTTCGACAGATCTCGCGCGATTCTTCATCTGTTCGACAGCTCCGTCATGCTGCTGAAATGTCTGCGACGCCGAGTGGTCGAGACGTCGTCCACGAACCCGATCCGCTGTCGCGCTTCCGCCTCGACGGGCAGGTCGCGATCGTGACCGGAGCGTCGTCGGGACTCGGCGAGCGGTTCGCCCGCGTGCTGCACGCGGCGGGCGCCACGGTGGTCGTGACGGCGCGCCGGCGGGACCGGCTCGCCCGGCTCGCCGAGGACCTTCCGGGCGCCCTCGTCGTGGCCGCCGACGTGTCCGATCCCGACGACCGTGAGCGGATCGTGGCGACGACCGTCGACCATCTCGGCACCGTCGGGATCCTCGTCAACAACGCCGGCGTCACCGAGGTCGTCGGGGTCGAGGACGAGTCGCTCGAGACGTTCCGGCGGTCGATGGAGATCAACGTCACCGCCGTCTGGCACCTCGCCAAGCTGTGCGCGCCGCCGATGATCGCGGCCGGCGGGGGTTCGATCGTCAACGTCGCCTCGATGCTCGGCCACGTCGGCGCGACGCCCGTCAAGCAGGCGAACTACGCCGCCAGCAAGGGCGCCGTCGTCAACCTCACCCGCGAGCTGGCGCTGCAATGGGCGCGCAAGGGGATCCGGGTCAACGCCCTCTGCCCCGGATGGTTCCCCTCCGAGATGACCGACGGGATGGAGTCCGATGCCGGCAGCCAGGCCTTCATCAAGTCCAACTCGCCGATCCCCCGGATGGGTGAGCCGCACGAGCTCGACGGCGCGCTGCTCCTCCTCGCCAGCCCGGCCGGCTCGTTCATCACCGGCCACAGCCTCCTCGTCGACGGCGGCTGGACCGCCCGCTGATCCGTCCGCTGAGCCGACCGCTGAGCCTGCTGGCAGCTACACGGGTGGCGATCGGCCCACGGGCTGGGCCGCTTCGAGCTGGGCCGCGACCCGGATGAGCACGTCCTCGCGACCGTAGGCGGCGACGAGCTGGACGCCGATCGGCAACCCGTCGGCGTTCCAGTGCAACGGGAGGCTGATCGCCGGCTGCCCGCTCATGTTCCACGGTGGCGTGAACGGGACGAAGCGGGCCGCCCGCTTCATCCCCGCCATCGGATCGTCGGGCAGCGGGTCGTGCTCGCCGATGCGCACCGGCGGCTCGCCGAGCGTCGGCGTGAGCAGCAGGTCCCAGCCGTCGGCCCACCACTGCTGCGCGGTGCGACGGAAGTCGACGCACGCCGCCTGGGCCGCGGCGAGATCGACCGCCGAGTACTTGCGGGCGAACTCGGCCTGCGCCCAGTTCACCGGCTCGACGTCGTCGGCGGTCAGCGTGCGGCCGATCTGGTTGCCGAACGACTCGATGCCGAGCGCCATGCTCGTCGCCCACAACGCCATGAACCGCGGCGTGAACGACGCGTCGGCGAGCACCGCCGGCGACCCCGGTTCGACGCGATGACCGAGCCCTTCCAGCAGGGTCGCCGCGGCGCGGACGGCCTCGACGCAATCGTCGTGGATCGATTCGTCTCGCGGATGGTGGTCGAGGAGCCCGATCCGCAAGGTCCCGGGGTCGGCGCCGACCTCGTCGGCGTACGGCCGGACGGGTGGCGGGGCGGTCACCGTGTCGCCGACACCGGGACCGTGTGTGGCGTCGAGCAGGCGAGCGGTGTCGCGGACCGTGCGGCTCACACAGTGCTCGACGCCGAGGCCCGACTCGGAACGCAGCGGGCCCATCGTGATCCGGCCCTGGCTGACCTTGAGCCCGACCAGCCCACAGCACGAGGCCGGGATGCGGATCGATCCGCCGCCGTCGGAGGCGTGGGCGATCGGCACCATTCCGGCGGCGACGGCGGCCGCCGACCCGCCGCTCGATCCGCCCGGCGTGTGGTCGAGGTTCCACGGGTTGCGCGTCGGCCCGTAGGCCTCGGGCTCGGTCACGGGCAGGCTGCCGAGCTCGGGGCTGTTGGTGCGCCCGGCGATCACGAAGCCGGCCGCGCGGTGGCGGCTCACGAGCGTGGTGTCGATCGCCGACACCGGCGGAGCGGCGGCCAAGCGCCTTGTTGCCGTTCGTGAGCGGCTTGCCGGCCATGCTGGCGAAGAGGTCCTTCAGGAGGAACGGCACGCCCCGGAACGGCCCGTCGGGCAGTTCCGCCGACGCCGCGACCTCGCGTGCCTCGTCGAACCAGCGCAGCACGACCGCGTTGATCGCGTTGTCGTCGCGCTCGATGCGTTCGACCGCGGCGTCGAGCAGTTCGACCGGCGTGAACTCGCCCGAGGCGACGAGCTCGGCCTGCTCGGTGGCGTCCATCCAACGTGTGTCATCAGCGAGTGATCCCATTGCCGATGTGCTAGCACCCACGGCTACCGTCCCGAGACGTGGCCGGCGCCGTCGACGTGTTGAGGTACGCGTCGGTCCGGCGGTACCTGCTCTCGAGCACGCTGTCGAGCGGCGCCCAGATGCTGCTCGTCACCGGCCTGTTCAAGCAGGTGTACGACCTGACGGGGGATGCGCTCGACATCGGGCTGATCGGCCTCGCCCAGTTCCTTCCCTCGTTGCTGCTCGTCCTCGTGAGTGGCATGGTCGCCGACCGGTTCGACCGTCGCCGCGTCGTTGCGCTCTTCCTGCTCGGCCGAGCGCTGTGCGCGGCGCTGCTCATCGGCTACACCGTGTCCGACAGCACGAGCGTGTGGCCGCTGTTCGCGATCGCGACGCTGCTCGGATCGGTCGACGCGATGATCGCACCCGCGCACCGCTCGATGCCGCCGCTGGTGTCGCCGGCCGGGCTGCTCCCACGCGTCGTGGGGATGTGGACGGCGACGTTCACGGCGGCGATGATCATCGGGCCGGCACTCGGCGGCTTCCTCTACAGCATCGACAAGTCGTTGCCGTACGTCGTGGCCGGCATCGTGTTCCTCGTGGCGACGGTGCCGGTGCTGTTGATCGAGTACCAACGGGCGGCGGTGCCGATGCGCGACCGGCCGACGTTGCGCCTGGCGCTCGAAGGGCTTCACTTCATCCGACGCACCCCGGTCGTGCTCGCGGCGATCTCGCTCGACCTGTTCGCGGTGCTGTTCGGCGGCGCGGTCGCGCTGATCCCGGCGGTCGCCGAGGATCGTCTCGGCGTCGGAGACGTCGCCTACGGCTGGCTTCGCGCGGCGCCCGGGATCGGCGCCGGTCTGATGGCGATCGTGCTGGCCGTGTGGCCCGTGCGCCGCCACGTCGGGCCGACGTTGATCGTGGTCGTCGCGATGTTCGGCTTGGGCACGATCGTGTTCGGCATCACCCACAGCTACGCGGTGGCGTTCATCGCGCTCGTCGTGCTCTCGGGCGCCGACATGGTCTCGATGTACATCCGCGGGTCGCTCGTGCCGCTCGTGACACCCGACGACCAACTCGGCCGCGTGACGTCGGTCGAGGGCGTGTTCATCGGTGCGTCCAACGAGCTCGGGGCGTTCGAGAGCGGTGTCGCGGCGAGCGTGTTCGGCGTGCCGTTCGCGATCGCCGCCGGCGGGGTGGCGACGGTGATCATCGCCGGCGCCTACTACGTGTTGTTCCCTTCGTTGCGCCGGATCGACACGTTCGAGGAGCTCGAGCAACCGGCCCCGACGGTGGTCAGCTCGGGCGGGTAGCCGGATGTGCTTCACTTCGAGCGGGCGGGACCCGATCGAGACAGGAGCACCGATCACATGAAGAGCATGCTCGATCGAGTTCAAAGCGTTCATCAAGCGAGGGCGATGTCGTCACCATCGCCGTTGGACTGATCCTGGCGCTGTATTTCGCCAAGATCGTCGACGCCCTGCTGAACGGCGTCATCAACCCGATCATCGCCGCCATCTTCGGGGAGAGCAACTTCACGAACATCGGCTTCGACATCGGCGACGCCCGGATCAGCATCGGGCTCGTGATCGACGCCGTGATCAGCTTCATCGCGGTCGCATTCATCCTGTTCCTGATCATCAAGGCGTACAACAAGTGGAAGGGGCCGGAGGAGCGCCGGCGGCCCGACCGAGATCGAGCTGCTCACCGAGATCCGCGACGCGCTGCGCAGCCGCTGACCGAACGCATCCGGACCGATGCGGCGTGATTCGGGTGCCCGCGCCCGCCGCGGGCGCGGGATCAGGTTCAATGTCCCGATGCGCCGCCGCCACGGGATCCTGCTCTTGGCGCTCGTCCTCACCGCATGCGGTGACGCCGAGGGGGCCGCCCCGCCCGCTTCGAAGGGCACCGTGGCCGGCGTCGGCGTGCTCCCGGAGGCGTTGAGCAAGTCGCCCGACGCCGCTCCGTCGACGACCTCGTCGACGGTCCCGCGACCGACCGTCACGGTCGAACGCGAGGAGTTGCCACCGATCGGTGAGCGCGTCGAGGGCAACCGCTTGATCATGATCGGCGACTCGATCCTGGCGTCGACGTCGCGTCGCTACACGGGTGAGATGTGCCTCGGGCTGGTGCCGCTCGACTGGGCGGTCGAGGTCGACGCCGAGAAGAGCCGGTTCATCGACTTCGGCACACGGGTGTTGAACGCCAGGCTCGATCCGGAGGCCGGTGTCGACTGGGATGTCGGCGGCCGTCTTCCTCGGCACCAACTACGGCGGCGACATCGAGGTGTACACACGCGAGCTCGATGAGATCCTCGGGCGTCTGGCGCCGCGGCCGACGCTGCTGTACACGGTCACCGAGTTCAGACCGAACCGGGCCGACGTCAACGCCGCGATCGAGAGCATGCTGGCCTTCTACCCCAACGTGCAGATCATCGACTGGGCGAAGATCACCGCCGAGGATCCGAGCCTGCTCGGCAGCCGACGGGTACCACCTCGAGCCCGGCGGGGATCTCGCGGCTCGTGCTCGAGACCGCGATCGCCCTGGGTGGAGCACCGACTGGTGGCGGCGGTGACTGCCTGAGCAGCCGGTTCACCGACGATTCGGCCGGGACGGTTACGACGGTGGTGGCGGGGGGACTCCGACGACGTCCGGCGGAACCCGGCCGCGTCCGACGACGACCACCACGATCAAGGCCGGCGGACACGACCACGGTGCCGCAGGGCGGGTCGACGTCCACCGTCGCCACGGCGCCGTCGACGACGGCGACGATCCCGCCCACGAGTGCCGTCACGACACTGCCGACCACGCCGCCGACGCCGCCGACGTTGCCGCCGACGACGCCGACGACGACCCCGCCCGTGAACACGGATCCGGCCGAAGGCACCGCCGGCAACGCCCTGATCACGACGGGCATCGCGCCGACGTCGGTGGTCATCCCCGCAGGGCGTCGAGCGACGGCAGGTTGCGGACGATCGCGAACACCACGGCGACGATCCCCAATCCGATCCACGCCGGGATCACCGCCTGCTGCAACCACGCCGGCCGACGACCCCGGGAGTCCATCAGCCAGGCGATCCACGCCAGCGGCGAGCAGGACGACGACCGGGACGACGAGCGCGTTGTAGCCGTGCGCCCGCCCGATGTCGCCGTGGAGCAGGTGGTGGGCGGCGCGGGTGAGGCCGCAGCCGGGGCACCACCAGCCGGTGAGCGAGCGGACCGGGCACAGCGGGTACGCGCCGCCGGACGACGGGTCGAGGGCGGCGACGTACACCGCGGCGCCCATCGCGCAGCAGCCGACGGCGATCGGCCCGGCGATCGAAACGGCGAGCGCGCCGCGGGCCGGTGCGGCCGAACTCGTGCTCGCCGCCACGGTGGCGACCGTAGCCTGGTCAGGTGCTACAGGCGCAGGAGCTCTCGGTGGAGGTCGGCGGCCGACTCGTCGTCGAGTCGGCCAGCTTCACCGTCATGCCCCGCGACAAGGTGGGCATCGTCGGGCGCAACGGCGCCGGCAAGACGAGCCTGTTCCGCGTCCTCGGCGGCGCCGTCGAACCGGCCGCCGGGCGCGTGATCCGCAAGGGTGGGTTCGGCTACCTGCCGCAGGATCCCCGCATCGCAGGTGTTCTCGACGGCCGCACCGCCGTGACCCACGTGCTGTCGGGCCGCAGCATCGACGAGCAGCTGGAACGGATCGAGAAGCTCCGCATCGAGATGGAGGAGCGACCCGACGAGCGCAACGTCGACCGCTACTCGCGCGCCGAGGAGATGTTCCGCATGGGCGGCGGATACGCGGCCGAGAGCGAAGCGCGATCGATGGCGGCCGGGCTGGGGATCGACGAGGACCGCATCGACCTCCCGATCGGCGTGCTGTCGGGCGGCGAGCGGCGGCGGGTCGAGCTGGCGCGGATCCTGTTCGCCGGCAGCGACGTGCTGTGCCTCGACGAGCCGACGAACCACCTCGACATCGACGCCAAGGAGTGGCTGATGGGGTTCCTGCGGCAGTACCGCGGGGCGCTGCTGGTCATCAGCCACGACCTCGAACTGCTCGACGAGGCCATCACCCGCGTGTTGCACCTCGACCGCCCGACCGAGGACGCCGTCGGCCACGTCGCCGAGTACAAGGGCACGTACAGCCAGTACCGCACGGCGCGGGCCGAGGACGAACGCCGCCTCGCCAAGAAGGCCGCCCTGCAGGCCAAGGAGATCGCCCGCATGCAGACGTTCGTCGACCGCTTCGGGGCCAAGGCGTCGAAGGCGACGCTCGCCCACAGCATGGAGAAGCGCATCGCCCGCCTCGAAACCGTGCGGGTGCGCGAACCCCGCGGCGACAAGCAGATGTCGGTGCGCTTCCCCGACCCGCCGACGCCGGGTCAGACCGTCGTCAGGGCGCACGGGCTGTGCAAGGGCTACGGCGGGCCGCCGGTGTTCGAGGACGTCGACTTCGACCTCGGCCGCGGCGAGCGTCTGCTCGTGCTCGGCCTCAACGGCGCCGGCAAGACCAGCCTGCTGCGCATCCTCGCCGGCGAGACCACCGCCGATCTCGGCTTCTTCGACTACGGGCACAACGTCACGGTCGGCTACTACGCCCAGGAGCACGACAACCTGCGCGCCGACGAGTCGCTGCTCGAGAACATCCGCGCCGAGGTGCCGCCGGGCGTGGTGCTCACCGAGACCCAGCTGCGCGGGCTGCTCGGGATGATGGGCCTCACCGGCGAGAAGGTGTTCCAGGAGTCCGGCACGCTGTCGGGCGGCGAGAAGACCAAGCTCGCGCTGGCGATGCTGATGGTCGGCCGCAACAACCTGCTGCTGCTCGACGAGCCGACCAACAACCTCGACCCCGGCTCGCGCCAGGCCGTCGCCGATTCGCTCGGATCGTGGAAGGGCTCGATCATCTTCGTCAGCCACGACACCGAGTTCGTCGAGCAACTCGCCCCGACCAAGGTCCTGCTGATGCCCGACGGCGACGTCGACTACTTCTCCGACGACTGGCTCGACCTCGTCAGCCTCGCCTGACCACCCCGATCTCGTGAAGTTTCGGCGTCGTAGGGACGCCGAAACTTCACGAGATCAGGTCAGGTCAGGGAGACGGGGGTGGCGCGGGCGGCTTCGGTCTTGACCTGCTCGAAGAAGTCGTTGCCCTTGTCGTCGACGACGATGAAGGCGGGGAAGTCGACGACGTCGATCTTCCAGACCGCCTCCATGCCGAGCTCGGGGTACTCGAGCACGTCGACCTGTTTGATGTTGTCGAGGGCCAGGCGGGCGGCGGCGCCGCCGATCGATCCGAGGTAGAACCCGCCGTGCTCGCGGCACGACTCGGTCACCTGCCGCGACCGGTTGCCCTTGGCCAGCATCACCATGCTGCCGCCGGCGGCCTGGAACTCGTCGACGTAGCTGTCCATCCGACCGGCGGTCGTCGGCCCGAACGAGCCGGACGCGTAGCCCTCCGGGGTCTTGGCCGGGCCGGCGTAGTACACGCAGTGGTCGCTGCAGGTACTGCGGCATCGAGCCACCCGCGTCGAGCCGCTCCTTGATCTTGGCGTGGGCGATGTCGCGGGCCACGACCATCGGGCCGGTCAACATCACGCGTGTGCGCACCGGGTGCTTGGAGAGCTCGGCGCGGATCTCGTCCATCGGCCGGGTGAGGTCGATGCGGACGACTGCGGCACGGTCGAGCGTGTCGTCCGCTGCCCGTCGAGATCGGCGTCGGTGACGTCGGGCAGGAAGCGCGCCGGATCGCGTTCGAGCTCTTCGAGGAAGACGCCGTCGCGGGTGATCTTGCCGAGCGCCTGGCGGTCGGCGGAGCACGACACCGCCATCGCCACCGGGCAGCTGGCGCCGTGGCGGGGGAGCCGGATCACGCGCACGTCGTGGCAGAAGTACTTGCCGCCGAACTGGGCACCGATCCCGGTGGTCTGGGCGAGATGCAGCACCTTGCGCTCGAGCTCGACGTCGCGGAACGCGTGCCCCGCCATCGATCCGGCGGTCGGGAGGGAGTCGAGATACTTCGTCGACGCCAGCTTCGCCGTCTCCACCGCGAACTCCGCCGACGTCCCGCCGACGACGACCGCCAGGTGGTACGGCGGGCAGGCCGAGGTGCCGAGCGTCTGCATCTTGTCGAACAGCCACGGCAGCAGCCGGGCCTCGTTGAGCAGCGCCTTGGTCTCCTGGTACAGGTAGCTCTTGTTGGCGCTGCCGCCGCCTTTGGCGATGAACAAGAACTTGTACTCGTCGCCGTCGGTGGCGGCGATCTTGATCTCGGCCGGGAGGTTGTTGTCGGTGTTGCGCTCGTCGTACATCGTGATCGGCGCCATCTGGCTGTAGCGCAAGTTGCTCGTCTGATAGGTGTCGAACACGCCGCGGGCGATGGCCGCCTCGTCGCCGCCGCCGGTGAAGACCCGTTGCCCCTTCTTCGCCTTGACGATGGCGGTCCCGGTGTCCTGGCACATCGGCAGCACACCGCCGGCCGCGATCGCCGCGTTCTTCAACAGGTCCATGGCGACGAACCGGTCGTTGTCGCTCGCCTCGGGGTCGTCGACGATCGCCCGCATCTGGCCGAGATGAGCCGGACGGAGATAGTGGGCGATGTCGTGCATCGCCTCGGCGGTCAGCCGGGTCAGCGCGCTCGGCTCGACCTTGAGGAACGTGCCCTCGCTCGTGTCGAACGTCGACACGCCGTCGGCCGTCACCAGCCGGTAGGGGGTCGTGTCCGGTCCGAGCGGCAGCAGCTCGGTGAAGGCGAATTCGGCCATGGCGCGACCATACGGCGCGCCGCCGGCCGGCTCCATCACGGCGCCGGGGCGGTGAAGAAGCGGGGCGAGTACAGCCCGGTCAGGATGCCTTCGTACGTGTTGCGCGACAGCCCGACGACGAGCGAGCCGTCGGCCGCCCGCCACGGCACGAACGATGCGAAGTAGGTGTTGCAGATCGAGCACGCGGTGGGGACGGGGATCGTCCAGTACGTGCGCCACGGTCCCTGCGCCGACGGTGCCACGTCGAGGTAGATGGTGTTGCCCCACCAGTCGCCCTCCTTCGTGACGGCGATGAACTGCTGGCCGTCGAACATCACCTGGGTCGGGTTCACGAGCCGGTTCTCGCGGGGGATCACCGGCACCGCAGCGGCCGGCGTCGGACGACCCACGCCGAACCGTTCCAGTACTCGAGCGGGGCTTCGAAGCGACCACGCGGCACGCGCGCCGACGTTGACGTTCGGAGTGCAGTCGAAGTCGTGCGTGTACAGCGGCGGATCGACGAGGGGAGCGGGTCCCACCCGAACTGCCGGTAGCAGTGCGAGTAGAGATACGTGTACGTCGCGTCCGACGTGACCGAGAACCCGTAGAGGGCGGCCGAGTTGTTGCTCGCCGGCGTGAACGCGGCGACCGACATGTCGGACAGGTTGATCGACACGTTCCACGTCGCGACCGGCTCGGTCCACGACAGGTACTTCGGCACCGCGCTCGAGCATCTCGGCGAACGA
This sequence comes from Ilumatobacteraceae bacterium, assembly GCA_963722415.1. Taxonomy (GTDB): domain Bacteria; phylum Actinomycetota; class Acidimicrobiia; order Acidimicrobiales; family Ilumatobacteraceae; genus JALOLG01. Next base: position 9,201 of record CAVRNI010000018.1, on the reverse strand, counting down.
GCAGGTGGAACCGTCCCGTCGACGCCCATGTCGCCGCCGAGCGCCCAGAACCAGTGGCGCATCGTGTTGGTCGCGGCGTGCAACACGTAGTTGCCCGGCGCCGGCGTAGTTGCCGCTCTGCAAGAGCGCGAAGCAGTTCCCGGTCTGGATCAGCCCGGCGTTGTGGACGAACGTCACACCGGCGCGAGATCGCACGAGGACGTCCTGGAACATCCACAGCGTCCGGCCGTCGGGGAGCGGATAGGCCCGCTGGTAGTCGGCGCCGATGATCGGGTCGCCGGACGCGAAGAACGCGGTCAGCGACGCCGGCGCTCGTGTCGGCGATGCACACCGGTGGCCGCACGTTCGTCGGCGCCACGCTCGGTGGTCGGCGCCACCGGGCTCCCGACGAACCAGCCGGCGAGGTCGACAACGAGGTCGCTGCCGCCGAACGAGCTGACCGCCGATCCCCGACGGTCGAGAGCGGGCACGATCGCCAGGTTCGCGGCCGTCTCGCCCTTGACCCCGGCGTTCACGGTGCTCGACTCCGGCACCGCCGTCCGCGCCGCGTGCGCGGTGAGGAAGCCCCACGCATGGGCGCCGACGAGCGTCACGTTGACGACGGCCGATGACGCGCCCGTCACCGGAACCGGGAACTCGATCTCGCCGTCCGGCCAGATCGGATCACCCGCTCGCGTGTCGACGAGACGCTGCGGCGACTCGGCGGGGACGAACAAGCCGTCCGTCGACTCGGGCGCGGAGGGGCCCGTGAACCATCCGGTCACGTCGATGATCAGGTTCCCGCCGCGGTGCGAGTACACGCTCAGCCCGTCCTTCGAGACGGGCACGATGCTCGACGCCGCCCGGGTCTGGCCGGACCGTTCGGTGTTGAGCAGCGACGCCAGCGGCAACGGCGAGCCGGCCGGATGGGCGGTGAAGAACCCCGGTGCGTTGGGAGCTGTCGTGGTCGACGTTGATCGCCACCGCGATGGCGTCGGCCGGCACGCCCGGCGGAAGGCTCACGATGATCGACTCACCGGCGACGAGCGGCCGCCCGAAGCTCGGCGAGCGGCTGTCGAACACGCGCCGGGCGTCGATCGGCACGTACCTACCCGTCGTCGCGCACGTCAGCGGGGCGGAACCACCCGGTGACGTCGACGATGATGTGCGTCGGGACGGACGCGCTGACGTCGATCGCCCCGTCGAGCACCGAGCCTGACGATCGCTCCGTTGGCGCGGTCCTCGAGGCGGCCGTAGTTCACGGTCGACGCGTTCGGCAACGGTTGACCGGCCGGCCACACCGTCAGGAATCCGGCAGCCTCGCCCTGGGTCGCGGTGACGGTCACGGCGACCGCGGTCGCATCGGACGGCACGCCGCAGCGTCCGATCAACGGCACGCGGATGCGATCGGCGGCGATCGCCTGGACGCCCGTGCCGTTGCGGGTGTCGGCGACGCGACACGGGCTGGCGGCCGACTCGAAGCGTGACGTCGTCGTGGCCGCCGAGACGCGGGGCGGTTCGAGTGAGATCGGGACCACCGTGGCGAACATCGCCGCGACGGTGATCCGAGCGGCGCACCGGAGGTGGGTCATCGCGAAACGTCCAGGTGCTCGGCGAGGGTAGCGGTGTGTTCCGCCCGCCGGACATCGGACAGCCCAGACGTTCACACGTGCTCGGGTCAGATCCGAGTCCGATCCACCGAATCCGTTTCACGGTCAGATGACCTCTTCGAGGATCGAGCGCGATCGCCGAGGCGGCGCACAGCATCAGGATCAACCGACGCGCCCGGTCGCCGTGGAGGTGACCGGTCAGCCAGTTCGATCCGGCGAAGCCGAGGATCACGCCCGGCAGGAGCAACAGCGCGAGCTGCCATTGGCGTTGGCCCATCTCGCCCGAGATCGTCAGTCCCACCATCGACATCACGGCGCCGACCCCGAAGAACAGCGCGAGCGTCGCTCGGGCGGCGAGCGGATCGGTGTTCTGGTACGTGATCGCCATCGGCGGCCCACCCACCCCGGTGGCGGTGCCGGTGAAGCCCGACGTGACGCCGGCGATCACCAACGCCCGCGGTGTCGGGCGGAAGTGCACGCCGGTCAACGACGCGGCGACGGCGAGCAGCACCGAGCCCGACACGAGCAGGGCCAGTTCGCGCGGGCCCGCCCAGGCGGTGGCGATCACCCCGAGGACCACGCCCGGTGCCCGCCCGAGCAGCGCCAGGCCGGCGCCGCGCCGATCGATGTGGTGGTGCTCCTGGAGGATCACCGCCAAGCTCAGCGGCAGCACCGAGATCACGATCGCACCGGGGATGAAACCGTCGTCGGCGATCGCCAGCAACGGCGACGCGATCATTCCCATGCCGATCCCGAGCGCACCCTGCACGGCGGCACCGACCAGCATCGAGCGCGACGCACGCGACGGCCAACCAGATCGGGAGCCCGGCGATCATCGGCCCAGCGATCATCCAGGCCCGACGATCATCCAGGCCCAGTGATCATCCATGAGTCGCCGAGGCGCTTCGGTCGGGCGGTGGCGGGATCGGCGGGCCAGCTGGTGCTTCGGGTACCTGCCGGCCATCTCCTTGCGGACGTCGCTCCACGAGCCGGCCCAGAAGCCGGGGAGATCGGACGTCACCTGGATCGGGCGGTCGGCCGGCGAGAGGAGCGTGAGCACGATCGGGCGTGGTGCCGGCGACGGGGTGCACCGTGACACCGAACAGGTCCTGGACGCGCACGCTGGCGCGCGGCACGTCGGCCGAGTAGTCGATCGGCACGCGGCGACCGCCGGGCAGTTCGAGCTGCGGTGGCGCGATCCGGTCGAGCTCGGCGCCCGCCGGATACGGGAGTTGGGCCCGCAGCACCATCGCGACGTCGAGGGCTTCGAGGTCGCGGCGTCCGGTCGCGCCGGCGAGGTATGGCGCGAGCCACGTGTCGAGCGTGCGGACGAGTGTGGCGACGCTCCAATCGGGCCACGGCTCACCGACGGTGCGGTGCAGGAACTCGACCCGCTCGCGCAGCCGGATCGCGGCCGCGGTCCATCCGAGCACGGCGAGCTGCGTCGCCCGCACCCGCTGCATGAGGGCGGCGACGGTCGCGTCGCCCGGTGTCGGCGGACGGCTCTGGACGCCGAGGCGGATCGAGCCGAGCCGGCGCTCGACGTTCTCGACGAGATCGTCCCGGCTCGACACCCACGTCAGCGTGCGCGTCTCGTCGAGCTCGTCGGCGAACACCGACACGACGTCGTCGGCGTCGATCGCCGCGCCGAGCCGGATCCGGGCGCGGTCGCGCTTGCCGTCGAGGTCGGCCGCCACCACGAATGCCTCCGCCGCCAGCGGGTCGGTGTCGGGCAGCCACGCCCCGGATCCGGTGCGGAGTTGGAACTGGCCGGCGCGGCGGCGCCCCGCCAACCGGTCGGGGAACGCCAGCAGCAACGTCGCTCCGGACGCGTCGACGTCGACCGCACCGAGCGTGCCGCGGTCGAAGGCGATCCCTGACCGCTTGGCGATGTCGGCGGCCCGGTCGCGCAACCGCTCGACGGCCCAGCGGTCGGCCTGATCGTGCGATCCGGAGCCGGCGATCGACCCGCACTCGGATCGCGATGTCGGCCGGCACGTCGTCGGGTCGCCCGCGCAGCACGTCGCGCTCGTCGACGATCGCCGCCAGCACGCACGCCAGCGGGGTCGGCGACACGGCGATCATCCGTGCCAGGCGTGGGTGCACCGGCAACCCGATCATCTGGCGGCCGAGGTCGGTGAGCAGGCCGCGGTGGTCGAGCGCGCCGAGCTCGCCGAGCAGGGCCCTGGCGGCGGCGAAGGCCTTCGGCGGGGGCGGTCGATGAACGCCAGCTGCTCGGGTTCGGCGTGCCACGCGGCGAGCTCGAGGGCGAGCCCGGCGAGGTCGACCTCGGTGATCTCGGCCGGCCGGTGCGGCGGCCGGGTGCCGTGTTCGAGCTTGCTCCACAGCCGGTAGCAGGCGCCCGGGCCGGTGCGTCCGGCCCGCCCGGCCCGTTGGTCGGCCGACGCCCGACTCGTCGCAACCGTCGTGAGCCGGGTCATCCCGGTCCGCGACGTCGAAGCGGGGCGCCCGGGCGAGGCCGCTGTCGACCACGACGCGCACTCCGTCGACCGTGAGCGAGGTCTCGGCGATGTCGGTGGTCAGAACCACGCGCCGGCGACCGGTCGGCGACGGCGGCGAGCGCGGCGTCCTGCTCGGCGAGCGTGAGCGCGCCGGCGAGCGGGTAGAGGTCGACGTCCGGCCCGACCACGTCGCGCAGCGACGACAGCGTGCGGTTGATCTCGCCGACTCCCGGCAGGAAGGCGAGGACGTCGCCCGACTCCTCGACCAGCGCCCGCTGCACCGCGCTGACCATCGCCGGCTCGAGCCGCGCGTCACGGCCGCGCGGGACCCAGCGGATGTCGACGTCGAACTGCCGCCCCGTGCTGGCGATCACCGGAGCCCCGCCGAGCACCGCGGCCAGACGCTGCGTGTCGGGTGTTGCCGACATGGCGAGGACGCGCAGGTCGGGACGGAGGTTGGCGGCGACGTCGAGGGTCAGCGCCAGACCGAGGTCGGTCGGCAGGTTGCGCTCGTGCACCTCGTCGAACACGATCAGCCCGACGCCCGGCAGCGATGCGTCGTTCTGGAGCCGTCGTGTGAGGACGCCCTCGGTGACGACCTCGAGGCGCGTGTCCACGCCCGATCCGCCGCTCGTCGCGCGTCTGGTAGCCGACGGTCTCGCCGACGTCCTCGCCGAGCAGGTGGGACATCCGCCGCGCCGCCGCGCGGGTGGCCAGCCGGCGCGGTTCGAGCATCACGATCGTCCGACCGGCCAACCACTCCTCGTCGAGCAACTCGAGCGGCACGATGGTGGTCTTTCCAGCTCCTGGCGGCGCGACGAGGACCGCCCGACCGGCGGTGGCGAGTGCGTCGCGGATCGCCGGCAGGCTGTCGTAGACCGGAAGGTCGGCGAGCGCGGCCACGCTCAGTCGTGGGCCGGCGAGCCTCGGAAGGGTCCCGGGTCGGAGGCGGTGGGGATCGTCGGCGCCAGCCAACTCGTCGCCTCGGCGATCGTCTCGGCCACGCGCTTCCACTCCGTCGGGTCCCAACCCTCGGCCGCGGCCGCGACGATTCCGTCGGCGCGGACGAACACGAACGCCGGGAGCTGGCTCAGGCCGAGCGCTCGAACCGTGGCGCGGTCGGGGTCGCAGAACACCAGGAACTCGTCGGCAATACGGCCCGAGGAACGCCCTCGCGTCATCGGCATCGGACGTCACGACGAGGTTGACTCGCGCGTCGGACCCCCGCAGCCCTTCGAGGATGCGCACCGCGGTCTTCAGGATCCACGAGCTCTCGTTGGTGTAGGGATCGAGCACGACCGACGCCAGATGAAACATCGTGAGCCAGTCCTCGAGTGGCCGGCTTTCGGCGCCGAGCGGCGTGAGCTCGAGATCGGGCGGTGGGTTCGTGGCCACTCGCAGGGATGGTAGCGATCGCCGGGCAGTACGCCCCAACACGGCACAATAGCGTGGGATCGTGCATCCGATCGAGCACCTCCGGTACGTCGCACGTGCCCGTGGTGCCGATCCGGCCTCGCTCGTGCGGGAGACGGCACACGCCATGAGCTCGATGCGGTTCGACCCGTCCGGGCTGGTCGTCGCCTGCCGGCGGGTCGTCGAGCGGCATCCCGAGTGCGGGCCGCTGTGGTGGTTGTGCGCCCATCTGCTGACGTCGCAGGAGCCGTTCCAGCTGGCGTGGGAGCTGGCTGACCAGATCGACGACGACTCGACGGCCGACGCGCTCGCCGCCGCGATCCCCGACGACGCCGTGGTCCTGACGATCGGTTGGAGCGACATCTGCGCCCGCGCCCTGACCCGCCGGGGTGACGTGACGGTCCTGGTGAGCGAGAGCCGGCACCACGGTTCGTCGATGATGCAGCGACTCGAGCGATACGACGTGGTGTGCGAGCTCGTGCAGGCGGAAGCGATCGGTCGCGCCGTGCCCGCGGCCGACGTGGTGCTCGTCGAGGCGCACGCCGCGTCGACCGATCGCGTCGTGGCGCCGATCGGGTCGGCGGCCGTCGCCGCCGTGGCAGCCACGTGCGGTGTCCCGGTGTGGCTCGTCGCCGGTGTCGGTCGTCGGTTGCCCCGCGATCTCGTCGTCGCCATCGACGAGCGGGTCGCCAAGGCCGACGATCCATGGGAGCTCGACACCGACGTCTTCGCGACGGCTTGCGTCACCCACGTGGTCGGCGTCGGCGGTCTCGCCGTCTCGAGTCCCGAGGCGCTCGCCGCCGAGTGCCCGATGGTGCCCGAGCTGTTGCGCGTCAGCCCGATCTGAGCGTCTGTCGGCGGCCCAGGTTCGGGACCGGGTTATCGTGCTGGCCATGCCGAGCCGGCGCGATCAGATCGTGATGACCGAGGCCGAGATCGAGGCCTACCTGACCGAGCAACGGATCCTCAACGTGGCGACCAACGGGCCGTCGGGCCACCCCCACCTGGTGGCGATGTGGTTCACGTTGTTGGACGGCAAGCCGGCGTTCTGGACGTTCGCCCGTAGCCAGAAGATCGTGAACATCCGGCGCGACGCCAAGATCTCCGGTCTCGTCGAGAGTGGCGACAGCTACAACGAGCTCAAGGGCGTCGAGATGACCGGCAGGCACGTCTGATCGAGGACCGCGACCAGATCTTCGAGATCGGCAAGGCGGTCGCCCTCAAGTACACCGGGCCGGCCGCCCTCCACGCCGACAGCCTGCCCTTCATCGAGGCCCAGGTCTCCAAGCGTCTCGGCGTCGTGATCGACGTCGACCGCTGGGTGAGCTGGGACCACACCAAGCTCGCCGGCGTCTACTGAGCCTGGGTCGGGGGTTTACGGATTCGCCAAAACGGTTACAATTGTTACGAACGGATGACGAATCCGTCGCGAATCGACGAACCCCCAGAGCACCCAAGGAGACCACATGTCTGCTCAATCCAACGTCACTCCCGGCGAGCCGATCAGCTACATGGGCCTCGCCGTGCAGGATGAGCACGGCGCCACCATTGGCGCGATCAGCGACGTCGTGTACGACGAGAAGACACAGCAGCCCGAGTGGCTGGTCGTGAACCCGGGCACCCTCCGGGCCGACCATTTCGTGCCGGTCGAAGGCGCGTACACCACCGAAGAGGGCAACCTCGTCGTCGCCTACACCAAGCAGATGGTCAAGGAAGCTCCCAAGGCCACGGGCGATCACGTGATCACCCATGACGTCGAGGCCGAGCTTCGCGAGTACTACATGGTCTGAGTGCGAGACAGCGCCGACTCGGCGCCCGCTCACAGCAACGCCCACGGCAACGCCTGGGGGCCAATCGGCTCACCGGGGTGTGTACCACGCGCCCCGCACCGCATTACGGTGTCGGGGAGCAGCGACTACATGCCCTGGTGAGCCGGTGGATATCCGGTGATCTCCTCGATCACCGCGACGGCGTCCGCCAGCCGCGGTTCCATCACGTAGATGCGGGCCATCGGCTCACGGGCGCCGAACCGCAGGTGCGACGTGAAGTCCTCGGCGATCACCGCCGGCACGTCGCGCTCCCACAACTCGTGCAACACGAGTTGCGCCTGCCACAGCGGCAACCACGCCGCCTCCGCCGATCGATCGGGATCGGGCGGGCGGGGAGGGTGCTTGCCGAAGATCCAGTGGATGATGCCCTTGCGCTTGGGTTCGCCTTCCGGCTGCGTCGTCGTTCGTCATGTCGTTCCGTCGCTCGAGTCAGCGTCCGCTGCTCGATGATGTCAGCCGGCCCGATGCGTCGACCAGCAGTTCGCCGACGCGTTGCGGCATCGGACTCGGCGACCAGCCCGACCGTCACCCGGACGTGGTCGCCATCGGGTCGCACCATGAACGGTCCACCCGGGGCGACACCGATCCCACACGCGGCGAGGCGCAACAGGGCCCGGCGCTCGTCGGCGACGCGCATCCACAGGTTGATCCCGTCGCCGTCGGGATGTGCAACGCCGCCGTCGGCCAGCACCCGCGACACCAACGTGCGACGGCTCGCGTACGACGCCCGGGCGTGGGCGAGCGAGTCGCCGGTCGCCGGATCGCGGAGCAGCTCGAGCAGCACCGACTGCAGGATGCGGCTGCTCCAACCGGGGCCGAGGAGGCGCCGGTTGGCGATCGCCGAGACGATGTCGCCGGCCCCACCGACCGCCGCCAGCCGCAGGTCGGGTCCGTGGCTCTTGGAGAAGCTGCGGATGTGGACGGTCTGGTCGGGGAGCCATCGGCCGAGGCTGACGAGCGGCGCACCCGAGATCTCGTTCGAGTGGTCGTCCTCGACGACGATCACGTCGGTGCCCACGAGCACCTCGGCGAGCGCCGCCGCACGCGTCGCCGATACCGCGACACCGGTCGGGTTGTGGGCACGCGGTTGCAGGAAGAGTCGCACGTGGTCGCAGGCGCAACGCATCGCGCAAACCTTCGACGGTCAGGCCGTCGGCGTCGACGTCGATCGCGATCACCTCGCACCCGAGCTGCTCGAGCAGGTCGAGCATCGGCGGGAACGTGGGGTGCTCGACGACGACTCGGTCGCCGAGGCGGAGCACGTACTGGGCGACGCGATCGAGGGCGTCCATCGCCCCGTCGACGACGGTCATCGCCTCCGGCTGGAACGGCCACAGCTCGGTGAGCACGGCTTCGAGCTCGGGCAGCACCGGATGGTCGAGGTAGCTCGACGTCAGCGACTGCCGACTCATGCGGGCGATGATCGGTCCGAGGTCGGGCAGCAGGGCCGGGTCGGGCGTGCCCGACGACAGGTCGAGCTCGAAGTGACCGGGACCCTCCGTGACGCGTCGATAGCGGCGCGGCTGGCCGGGCCCTTGGGTCGCCGGACGAGCGTGCCGTTGCGTCCCCTGGTCTCGATCGCCCCCACGTCGGCGAGGCTGCGCCAGGCGTCGCTCACGGTCGTGGGCGAGACGCCGAGCCGGCGGGCGACGTCACGGACCGTCGGCAGGCGCGTCCCGTCGGTGAGGCTGCCGGCCGAGATCATGCGTCCGATCACGGCCGCGATGCCCCGGGCGCTGCGGTCGTCGCCGCCCGTGGCGATCTCGGCGACGATCTCGGGAGGATGCCCACGACGAGGCTCGACGGCAGCGCCCCCGTGACGTCGGCACCTTTGAATCCAGCCCCTTTGACTCGAGCACGGTTGCCGGCGGGCACCCGGAACCGGCCTGTTGTTGCGTCAGTGGTTAC
>CAVRNI010000017.1:0-5951 GCA_963722415.1 Ilumatobacteraceae bacterium | reverse complement strand
GGCGGCCTGGTCGACTATCGCACTATTGTGCTCACTATCCGCACTTTGGTCGGCACCGTCCTCGGGGCTGTGGCGGGGGGCTGATGGGTGCGGCGCGGCCGAACACCAGCCAGACCCTCGATCGCGGTCTCCGCGTGCTCGAGGCGATCGCCACGGCCGACGAAGCGCCGCGCATCGAGGACCTCGCCAGCCGGATCGCGGTCCACCGTTCGATCGCGTATCGGATCGTGCGCACACTCGAGCTCCACGCGCTCGATCTGGCGCGATTCGGGCGGGCGTTGCCATCCGGGCGACAAGCTCGCCCAGTGGGCGCGTGCGAACCGCACCGCACTCGAGATCGTCGCCCGGCCCGAGCTCACGGCGCTGGCCGACGACCTGTCGATGACGGCGTTCGTCGTCGTGCGCTTCGGCAACGAAGCAGTCACGCTCGACAGCGTCGAACCGCAGCGGACCGCCGCTCACGTCGCCTACCGGCCTGGGTCTCGTCATCCGATCGATCGTGGAGCGCCGGGCCTCGCGATCCTGGCCGGACAGGCAGCGCTGCCCGACGAGCGACCCGAGGTCACCGAGGCACGGCGGCGCGGCTGGGCGTACACGTCAGGCGAGGTCGTACCCGGGCTGGCCTCCGTGGCGACGTGGGTCACCGACGCCCATCACGGTGTCGCCTCGATCGCCTGCGTCTTCTTGGCGGGCGTCGAGGTCGACCTGAACGCGACCGCCGCGCGCCTAGTCGCCGGCGCCGACTCGATCAAGGGGCTGCTCGCATCCGGGAATGATCCCGGCTCCACCGTCGCGGCCGCGCCGCTCGCCCACACCACCTGAGACTTCTCTACTGTTCGCAACACCCAAGAAGGGGGACCACATGAAACACCGAGCGATGCGCAAGCGAGCCGTCTTCGGCGCCGTCCTCGCCCTGTCACTCGTGGCAGGCGTGTGCGGTGACGATGATGACGAAGGTGCGTCGGACACCGAGGCGCCCGACGGCACCGCGGCGCCAAGCGGCACCGACGCGCCAACCGCGACCGACGCACCGACAGCGACCGACGCACCGACAGCGACCGACGCACCGACAGCGACCGAAGCGCCCGACGGCACGGCCGCTCCGGCAGGTGACACGCCATGCCTGGTGAGCGGCGAAGCGGCGACGGGCGAGCCCATCAAGGTCGGCTCGATCCAGAGCAAGACCGGACCCGACGACTTCAGCTCCTCGGGCCAGGGTGCCAAGGCGTTCTTCGAGTGCGTGAACGCCAACGGCGGCATCAACGGTCGCCCGGTCGAGTTCCTCCTCGAGGACGACCAATGGACTCCCGAGGTCGCCAGCCAGCTCGGCGCCAAGCTCGTCAACGACGAGGCAGTCGTCGCCATGGTCGGCAGCTCCTCGTTCGTCGAGTGCGGCGTCAACGAGCCGCTGTACGAGGCCGAAGGTGTGGTCGCCGTCTACGGCACCGGCGTACCGCGCGAGTGCTTCCACTCGAAGAACATCTCGCCCACCAACGCCGGACCGCGGAACTCGGCATTGGGAATCGCCCAGTTCATGGTGTCCGAGTACAGCGCCGAGACGATGACGTGCATCTCGCAGAACATCCCGAACGTCGGCGAGTGGGTGTGCACAGGTCTGGTGGATTGGGGCGAGACCGCCGGTGTGACGGTCCGCGCAGTCCTCCACGACCCCGCCAACCCCGACTTCATCTCGATCATCCAGGATGCGGTGTCCGACAGCCCCGACGCCGTGATCGTGATGGAGCCGGCGGGGCTCACGGTGCCATTGCTCGCAGTCGCAGAGGAGCAGGATCTCGGTGATGCAACGCACTGGGGCGGTCCCACGTCGCAGTACCTGGCCGGCTTCCCCGAGACGATCGGCGCGTACTGGAACGGTCGCTATGACGTCCAGGCCGAGTTGACCACCATCGACAACACCTCGCCCGACAACCAGGCGTGGCTGGCGACGATGGACGAGTACGGTGAGGCGGACGACCCTCGCGACACGTTCAGCCAGGCCGGCTGGCTGGCCGCCAAGATCTTCACCGACACGCTGCTCGCCATGGATCCCGATGCGATCACTCGAGAAGCCGTCACCGAGGCGATCCAGAACGTCAAGGCGTACCCGAGCGACCTCAACTGCGGCGACTGGTACTTCGGCCCCGGCGACCGGCACAACTCCAACCATGCCGGCCGCATCGTCACCATCAACGACGAGGGTGAGTACGAGCTCGTGGAGGATTGCCACGAGCACGCCGATCCCGAGCTCGAGGACATCCTCGCCCTCGAGGAATCCGAAGGGCTCGGCGGCTGAACCCGCACTGAGCCGACGACGGGACCGCTGGGCGACCAGGGCATGATGATTGCAGCCATCACGGGCACGAATCTGCTCACGTTCCTCATCACCGGTCTCACGGTGGGAGGGATCTATGCCCTGTCCGCCCTCGGTCTCGTCGTCGTCTACCGCGCCACCGGCGTCTTGAACTTCGCCCAAGGCGCCGTCGGCGCGATCGCCGCACTCACACTCGCCAACGAGTTCATCGGCCAAGGGCGTCCGGAGGCGCTGGGGTACATCGCCGCCCTCGCGCTGGCGATCGCGCTGTCGTTGTTCTACGGGCTCGTGATCTCGCCGCGGCTGTCGCGCCGCGACCCGATCGTGCGGGCCATGGGAGCCCTCGGGTACGGGCTCTTCATCCTCGGGTTCTGCGGCTGGCGCTGGACGGCGCGGATCCAGAAGCTCGACCTCCCGACCGACGAGTGGAGCTTCAAGATCGGTGAGGTCACCGTCACGCTGACGCGGGCCCTCGTGATCGTCCTGGCACTCGTCGTCACGGTGGCGATCACGGCCTTCCTGAACAAGACCCGTGTCGGGTTATCGATGCGGTCGCTCGCCAACGACCGGGAGCTCTCGTCGATGATCGGCGTCGACGTCCGTCGGGCCGAGACCGTCGCCTGGTTGCTCGGCGGTGTCATCGCCGGGTTGTCGGGAATCCTGTTCGGTGCGACGAAGCAACTCGACGCGGCGTCGCTGACCTTTCTCGTCATCCCCGCCGTCGCGGCCGCCGTCGTCGGGCAGCTGAAGTCGCTGTGGTGGACGTTCGGCGGGGCCATGCTGATCGGCGTCATCGAGGCTGAGCTGACGAACTTTCCCTCGATCGCTCCGTACAAGGAGCTCACGCAGCTCGCCGTGGGCGCGGGCGCGATCCTGCTCCTGCAGCGGAGTCGCGTCGTGTCGTTCGTCGGAGCCGACCAGTGACGCGCCTTCGGCGCGAGGTCGCGCGCCTGATCCCTGTCGGGGTCGTCCTGCTCTTTCTCGCCTGGTGGATCCCGGCGTTCTTCAGTTCGTACTGGCTTCGCACCCTGACAGCAGCGGTCGTGTACTCGCTGGCGGCACTCGGCGTCGGGCTCCTGTACGGCCGGCTCGGCCTGGTGACACTCGCCAACTTCGCCCTGCTGGGCGTCGGCGCGTGGGTGTCGCTGCGGCTGTGTCTGAACGATCCACACCTCCCAGTGGTGGCCAACATGGTCATCGGGGGTGTCGTGGCGGCTGCGCTCGGCACGATCATCGGACTCCCGGCGCTGCGTCTGCGTGGTCTCTATCTTGCGCTCGTCACGTTGATGGCGGCCGGCGCGTTCTCCGTCGTGATCAACGCCATCGGTTTCCCCGAAGGCGGCTCCGGATTCAACGGCCGCGGTGGAAGCGGGGCGATTCGCAACGCGCCGCGGCCCAGTTTCGCCGAGTCCGACGCCGCCTACTTCCGGTTCACGCTCCTCGTCGCGGCCCTCGGCTTCGCGCTCGTCCTCGTCCACCTCCGCACCAGCCCCGGTCGTGGGTGGGCGATGATTCGGCGTAGTGAGGCCGCCGCCTACTCCACAGGGGTGAACGTCACCCTGTACAAGACGTGGGCGTTCACACTGGCCGGCTTTCTCGCCGGCGTGGCGGGGGGCTTGTATGCCGCCAACGTCGGTCGCCCAGGACCCGGTGACTTCGGCGCTGCGTCCTCGATGCTGCTGTTCGGGATCACGGTGTCGGCGGGCGCGTTCCAGCTGCTCGGTGCGGTAATCGCCGGCCTGCTGGCTCGCGGGCTCCCGGCACTCTTCAGCCAACGTGGCATCAACGCCGAAATCGCCAACATGATCTTCGGATTTCTCCTGATGTTCTCGCTGACGGCGGCGCCGGAGGGAGCGGCCGGCCAGCTCACGGGGCTGGCGCGCTCGATCCGGGCGAGGTTCGTGCGGGTTCGTAACCGACCGGTTCCGACAGCGGAGCCGAGCGCGGTGCCGGACGAAACCACCGAGACAGACGGTGCCGCCGAGGTGCGCTCGTGATCGACATCGATCGCGTCACGGTGCAATTCGGTGGCGTGCGCCCGCTCGATGACCTCACCCTGCAACTTGACGGGAACATCGTCGGCATCGTCGGTCCGAACGGTGCCGGCAAGACGACACTGCTGAACGTGATGTCGGGCTTCGTCAGGGCGACCACGGGCTCGATCACCGTCGACGGCACAGACATCTTGGCGATGACACCGTACAACCGCGCCCGGTGGGGCATCCGGCGCACGTTCCAGACCGAGCAGGTCGTGAACGAACTGACCGTCCACGACAACGTGTCGGTCATGCTCGACACTGCACGGCTCTCGTCGTCGGAGAAAGCGTCCAGCGTCGAGCGTGCGCTCGAGATCACGGGTCTCGCGGCACCATGCCGAGCCGATCGGCGCGTGTGCTCAACGCTTTCGAACGTCGCCTCGTGGAGCTCGCCAGGGCGGTCGTCGGGACACCGAAGGTGATCATGATGGACGAGCCAGCGGCGGGGCTCTCGAACCTCGAGACCGTCGAGTTGCGGGCGACGATCGCGCGTCTGCCAGCGGCGACGTCGGCCATGGTCGTGCTGATCGACCACGATGTCGAATTGATCGCCGCCGTCTGTGAGAACACCGCGGTGCTCGACTTCGGCGAGCTGATCGCCTACGGCCCGACAGCCGCGTCATTGAGCGACCCGAAGGTCCGCGCCGCGTACCTCGGCGTCGCGTTGGAGGACATGTGAGCGATCACCTCGTCGTCGAAGGGATCCGCATCGCGCGAGGGGAACGGGTCGTCGTCCGCGACGTCGACATCGAGCTCCATCCCGGTCGTGTGACGGCGCTGCTCGGTGCCAACGGAGCCGGCAAGTCGTCGTTCGTGCTGGGGGTGGCCGGCGTACTGCCACCGCTCGCCGGCAGCGTCCGGCTCGACGGGGTCGAGCTGGTAGGGAAGGCTCCGCACAAGATTCGCGTGGCCGGGATCGCAGCCGTCCCGGAGGGTCATCGGGTGCTCACCGAACTGACGGTCCGCGACAACCTCGAAGCCGCTGGGAGCATGTTGGGACGTGCCGACGCGACACAATCGGTCGAGGAGGCACTGGGAGTGTTTCCCGAGCTCCGAGAGCGCATCAACCAGCGCGCCGACACGCTGTCGGGCGGTCAGCAACAGATGCTGGCCCTCGCCCAATCGCTCGTGAGCCGTCCGCGATACCTGCTCGCCGACGAACTGAGCCTTGGCCTCGCGCCGGTTGTGGTGGCGCGCCTGGTCGAGGCGGTGCGGGCGATCGCGGCCGCCGGAACCGGCGTGTTGCTGATCGAGCAGTTCACCACGATCGCGCTCGAGCTGGCGACCGACGCGTCGTTGATGGAACGGGGCGAGATCACGTGGTCGGGCCCGGCCGCCGAGCTCCGTGACAACCCCGAGCTCGTCCGCCAGGCGTATCTCGCCGGTGACTTCCACCTCGATCGATGAGATGCAGGGAGGCAGACGGCGATGGCGATCACCCTCGGCCCCGAGCAGATCGTTGACATCGCGGCGCGTCACGAGCGTGCGCGGACGACCCGGCGGTTGATCAAGCGCGTCACGCTCGACCACCCCGACATGACGCTTGACGACGCCTACGCGTGCCAGAAGGCGTGGACCGACCTGCAGGTCGCCACTGGCGCGAT
>CAVRNI010000016.1:0-35784 GCA_963722415.1 Ilumatobacteraceae bacterium | reverse complement strand
TGCCGGAAGGAACTCGATTCATCATGATGAACCGCGTCAAGAAGCACCTGCGTCTGGCCATTTCTCATGATGAACTATTGACAATCGCCCGCCGATGCGATGAAGTACGGGGGTTCGACAGGGGCGTCCCGATGTCGGCGCTTCAGTTGTGCGGAGTGCACCGGCTGACCGCCATCGACGCGCTCGCGGACAACCCGACCGACTCACCAGATCCCCGAGGAAACGATGCTCCAGACACACCCCGTCCGTGGAAAGCGGTTCGCTGCGGCAGCGATCCTCGCCGTTGGATTGCTCGTGGCCGCGTGTGGCGGCGACGACGACAGCGACAGCAGTGCTCAGTCGACGCCGGAGAACTCCACCGCCGCGACCACCGCCGGGACAACCGATGGGACGTCCGCTCCAGCGACCGGCGACAGCGATGCCGCAGCCGTCGTTGCGCAGTACACGAAGGTGCCGACGGAGATCGTCCAGACCGAGGCGCTCTCGAAGGCACCGGATCCGAAGAAGGTCACGTTCATCGTCTGCGCCGACCCGTCGTGTGTCGTCCTGAGCGATTACCTCAAGGACGCGGTCACGGCTCTCGGATGGGAGTTCACGTCGCTCAACGCCCCGGCGACCGACTTCGGCTCCGCCGTCCAGCAGGCGATCGACACCCAGCCTGATTTCATCGCCGGCACCGGTACCGATGCGGCTGCGTTTCAACCCCAGTACGAAGCGATGAAGGAAGCGGGCATCCCGTACTTCACGTGCTACGCCACCGATGTCCCGGCGGGCGAGGAGAACAACCTCTACGCCAACTGCTACGACTCGTCCGCGGCGCAGGTGTACTCCAAGGTGCTCGTCGACTGGATCATCAACGACAGCGCCGGCGCGGCGAACACTCTGGTCGTGAACCTCCCCGCATTCCCGATCCTGTCGGCGCAGGCGGACGGGGCCAAGGCGGCGCTGGAGGCATGCACCGGTTGCACCGTGAAGTCGCTCGACCTCACGCTCGACGATCTGACCAGTGGCGGAACGGCGAACGCCATCATCTCCTTCCTGCAGTCGAACCCCGACGTCAACTACATGTACCTCACGTACAGCGGTTTCTCGCCTGGGCTCGCCGAGGCGTTGGCAAGCGCCGGTATGACTGACAAGGTGAAGATCGCCGGCACGCAGGGACTGCAGCCGCAGATGCAGGCCATCATCGACGGCAAGGACGCGGTGTGGACCGCCCTGCCCCAGGAGTACGCGATGTGGACCCTCGCCGACCAGATGGCACGCGTCGCCAACGGCGAGTGGAGCAGCGCCAACGAGCGGACCAACGCCGTCCCGCCGTTCTTCCTCGTCGACACCCCCGAGGCGGCCCAGACCTTGGTGGTCCTGGACAACGGCTGGCCAGGACCGGAAGGCTTCCAGGACGCGTTCAAGGCGCTCTGGGGCGTATGACGGATCCGTGAGCGCGCTCGAGATCCACCACCTGTCGAAGACGTTCGCCGGTCAGGTCGTCCTGCACGACGTCGGCATGACCGTCGCCCAAGGGGAGGTCCACTCTCTCGTCGGCCAGAACGGATCGGGCAAGTCGACGCTCATCAAAGTGCTCGCCGGGTACCACCAGCCCGATGTCGGAGCATCGGCCACGGTGCTCGGCGAACCACTCGAGCTCGGATCATCGGGCGACGCCCACCGTCTCAACGTGCGTTTCGTTCACCAGGACCTCGGGCTCGTGAACGACCTCAGCATCACCGAGAACATCATGCTCGGGCGCCGCTACCCGCGGCGGCGGGGTGGCGCGATCGACTGGAAGGCAGCGCGGGCGGTCGCCCGTGACGTCATCACCCGGGCCGGCTCGTCGCTCGACGTTCGACGCTCGATCGGTGAACTGGGCATCGCCGACCGCACCCGTGTCGCCATCGCCCGCGCCCTCCCCGAGAACGACGATCCGTCGATCATCGTGCTCGACGAGCCCACAGCGGCGCTGCCCGCTCGCGACGTCCAGCAACTGTTCGGCACGATCCGCCACCTCACCCAGGCGGGAAACGCGGTGGTGCTCGTGTCGCATCACCTCGACGAGATTCTCGGCATCTCCGATTCGATCACGGTCCTTCGCGACGGGGTGCGCGTCGCCACCGTCGGTGTCAAAGAGGTCGATCACGACTCCCTCGTGCACTTGATCATCGGCAAGGAGTTGGTCAAGGGCAGCGGGCGAGCCGAAGCGATCACACACAGCGGGTCACCAACGTTGACGGTCGGTGAGCTGTCGGCCGACTCGGTGCTCGACGTCAGCGCCGCACTGCACCCCGGCGAGATCGTCGGTGTCGCCGGGCTTGCCGGCTCAGGGCGCGAGCTGCTCGCAGCGCTGATCACCGGGCGTCTGACACGTCGCGGGGTGGTGACCGTCGCCGGGGCGAACGTTCCCGCGGCGCAACCGAAAGCCGCGCTCGGTGGCCGGCATGGCGTGGATCTCGGGCGAACGGGCGCGGTACGGCACGTTCAGCAACATGAACTTGCGCTCGAACCTGACCATGGGCGATCTGCGGCGGCACACCCGCGCCGGGCGGGTCAGTATCCAATCCGAGCGAGCCGAGGTCCGCGACTGGATCGTCAGGCTGGGCATCGTCACACGCGGTCCGGACGTACCGATCACCAGTCTGTCGGGTGGCAACCAGCAGAAGGTGCTCGTCGCCCGCGCGTTGCGTCTCGCCCCGCAAGTGCTCGTGCTGGACGATCCGACGGCGGGCATCGATGTCGGTGCCCGCGAGCAGGTGCACGCCATCATCGAGCAACACACCACGGAGTCGATGTCGGTGTTGCTGGTGTCGACCGACAGCGACGAGCTCGCCCGGCTGTGCGACCGAGTGCTCGTGATGGTCCGCGGCGTCATCGCCACCGAACTGCACCGTGGCACCGACCTCACCGCTGAGAACATCGACCACGCACAAGTCGCTGGGGCAACCGCCTGAGCCCATGATGCACAAGATCCATTCGGGGGACCTCCGATGACCACCACCATGAGCGAATCCGCCATCGCGTCGAAGGCCGACACGTCGCCACGCGCACCACTGAGCGTCACCCTGGGTCGATTCAGCGCGCTGTTCCTCTGGCTCGGCTTCGTGATCCTCTTCGGGTTCATCACCGGCGACACGTTCTTCACCAGGGTGACGTGGCGGTTGACGTTCAGCGAGGGCGTCGTGACCGCCATGCTCGCGCTCGCGTTCCTCGTGCCATTGGTGGCAGGCGTCTACGACTTGTCGGTCGGGGCGATGATGGGCTTGTCGCTCGTCATCCTCAACTGGTTCGGCGCCGAGCAGCCGGACGTACCCATCGCCCTCGTGGCGGTGGGGGCGATCGCGGTCTGCGCGTTGGTCGGGCTGGTCTCGGCGATCTGGGTGGTGAAGTTCAGAGTCAACTCGTTGATCGCCACGCTCGGCATGAGCCAGGTGTTGATCGCTTTCCAACTGAAGATCGCCGACAACCGCCAGATCACGGGGGCGTTCTCGAGCGGCTGGTCGCGCCTGGGCACGCGGGACGTGCTCGGCGTGCCGATCGTGGTCGTCTACCTGCTCGTTCTGGCAATCGTCCTGTGGTTCATCCTCGAGCACACACCGGTCGGCCGCTATCTCTTCGCTGTCGGCGGCAACCCGGACGCAGCGCGGCTGGCTGGCCTCAACGTCGAGCGCCTAACGGTCGGCTCGCTGATGGCGTCAGCGACGATCGCCGGCCTTGCCGGCGTGATCTTCTCGATGAAGGTCGGCACCTACAGCTCGAGCACGGGTCCGGGATTGCTGTTCCCGGCGCTGGCCGCGGTGTTCTTCGGCGCCTCGCAGTTCACCGGCCGGCCGAACGTGTGGGGCACGCTGGTGGCCTACTTCACGCTGGCGTTCGGGGTGAAGGGCCTGCAGCTCGCGTTCGGTCCTGGCACGTTCTGGATCCAGCCGCTGTTCCAGGGCGTGGCTCTGTTGATCGCTGTCGCCCTTGCGAGCCGGGTGGTCGGCGAGACCCGGCGTAGCCGACGACAGCAGCGCGAGGCCGCGCTCGCCGCCGACGCGACGACTCCCACCGCCGACGCCCCGAACTGAGTCGAGTCGGTCTCCTTCGGCGGCATCTGGTGGGCTCTGCTCGTCGGCGCGAAGCGCGTCGACGAGCATCACCGACGAGCATCACTAGGGCGCGGACTTCGGTCCGACCTCCATCATGAGCGCGGTCTCGATCGCGCCCGGGCAGATCGCGTTGCTCGTGATGCCCTTGGTGCCGTACTCGAAGGCGACCGCCCCTTGTCGGCATTGCGCCCCGATATCACAACCGTTGCGCCCTCGGCGAGGAACGCAGCAGCGATCCCCCTTCCGATTCCTTCCTCGTTCGTCCTTGCGCGGTGGCCGGCCTCAGTCGCCGATGGGGAAGGGTGACGCCACCGACACGCCACCGTCGACGGTGAGGACCGTGCCGGTGGTGAAGCTCGACAGGTCCGACGCCAGGTACAAGCGCGGTGCCGACGATCTCGTGCGGCTCGCCGAGCCGGCCCAGCGGGTAGTGCTGCTCGGCGAACGCCTTGAAGTTCTCGAGGTCCCACGCCTTGGAGATGTCGGTGAGGAACGGCCCGACCATCACACAGTTCACCCGGACCTTCGGTCCGAGTGCCGTCGCCAGCCCGAGCGTCATCGTGTTCAACCCGGCCTTGGCAGCGGCGTAGGGGATGTCGTGCACCTGCGGCCGCTGGGCGGCGATACTGGAGATGTTGATCATCGATCCTCCGTCGCCGGCGACCATGCGCGCACCGACGAGCGCGCTGATGCGGAACGGACCCTTGAGGTTGACGGCGACGACCTTGTCGAACAACTCCTCGCTGGCCTCGACGAGCGACGGGTACACGGGTGCCATGCCAGCGTTGTTGACGAGCACGTCGACGTGCCCGAACTCCTCGTAGGCGGCATCGGTGAGCCGCTCCAGGTCGTCCCAGCGCCCGACATGGCAGGCGACGGGTAGCGCATGACGACCCGTCTCCTTGCGCACCTCCTCGGCCACTTCCTCGCAGGTCTCGATGCGGCGGCTGGCGACGACGACATCGGCACCGTGGCGCGCGAATGCGAGCACCATCTCCCGGCCCAGGCCGCGACTGCCACCCGTTACGAGGGCGACCTTTCCTGACAGGTCGATGTCCATCAGTGCCCTCCCTGATCGGCGAGGATCCGGCGCGCCCGGTTGGCGAGCATCCCCACGTTGTCGCCACGACTGGCCATGCGCTCATCCGTGCTCTCGCCGCGCACGTACCGCTGGAACAGTTGCTGGCAGATGACCGCCACGCGCCAGCAGGCGAACGCCTCGTACCAGTGCACGTCGTCGACGTCGAAACCGGTGCGGGCTGCGTAGCGCTCGACCACGTCGACACGCGGCGGCAGGCCGATGCGTTCCATGCCCGGCACGTGCAGGGCGCGGTCGTCGGGCGCGTCGGAAGGATCGGGCCAGTAGTTCAACAGCGTGCCGAAGTCGACGAACGGGTCGCCCAGGGTGGCCATGTCCCAGTCGAAGACCGACGTCACCCGATCAGGTTGGCCGGGGACGAACTGGCAGTTGTCGAGCTTGAAGTCGTTGTGCAGAAAGGTGCCCATCGACGACGACGGCTGCTGCCGGACGAGATCGTCGGCGGCCGCATCCATCGTCGCCGCGTGCTCGGGGCTGGAGACGAGATCCCAACGCTTGCGCCAGCCGGCGAGTTGGCGATCGAGGAACCCGTCCGGTCGGCCGAGATCGGCCAGACCACATGCGGCCGGATCGGCAAGGTGCAGATCGGCGAGGGCGTCGACGGTGGCCATCCCGATGCGGTTGGCGGCGTCGGGCAGGTCGGCCATCGACGGCGGCAACGATGCCCAGACCACTTCGCCGCTGCGGTACTCACTGACGACGAAGTCGGCACCGACGACGTCGTGGTCCTGGCACAGCACGAATGCCCTCGGAGCGCGGTCGTACTGCTGCCAGAGACGCGACAACACTCGGTGCTCACGCGACATGTCGTGGGCCCCCGGCGCGATGACCCCGAACGGCGGCCGGCGCAGAACGAACCGACGTTCACCGAACGTGAGGAGGTAGGTGAGGTTGGCCGAGCCGTTGGGGAACTGCAGCACGCTCATCGCGGGCATCTCGTCGGAGAGCTCCAGCTGTGGGCGCAGATACTTCTCGAGCCGGTCCCATGGCAGCTCCTCGCCGGCGCGAACCGGTGCCAGCTCGACGGGCACCTCCTGTTCCCACGGCTCGGTCACGTCGACAGCACCGTGCACGCACTGACGCCCGGGGCGCCATAGACGTGCGTGAAGGCGACCTTCGGATCGCCGGGCACCTGACGCGCACCAGCAGCGCCGCGCAACTGCAGCACGTTCTCGTGGACCTGGCGGAGTCCCGACGCGCCGATCGGCTCGCCGTTGGCCAGACAGCCACCATCGGTGTTGATCGGCAGTTGGCCGCCGATCTCGGTCTGGCCGGTGAGGATCAGCTTCTCCTGCTCGCCGTGGGCGCACAGACCCGTCTCGGCCATGTGCATCAACTCGGCGCCCGATTCGGTGTCCTGGATCTGCGCGACATCGACATCGCCGGGTCCGATGCCCGCCTGCTCGAACGCCACGGCGGCCGCTTGCACGGTGGGTCCGTCGGCGCGCTCGGGAGCCAGTGACGGACTGAACACTTCGAACGTGCCGTACCTTCGGGTGCGCATGACGCACGAGCGCAGCAGGACGGGGTGTGCGGCGTAGCGGTGAGCCACGTCGGCCCGACACAGCACGAGCGCGACGGCACCCTCAGCCGGCGAACAGAACATGTACTTCGTCAATGGCGGGCTGACCATCGGCGACTCGGCGATCTCCTCCGTCGACATCGGCGTACGACGCCATGCGTTGGGGTTCAGCGCACCGTTGCGATACGCCTTGGCGGCGATCGCGGCGAGTACGGCCGGGTCGAGATCGTGCTCGAAGAGGTACCGCTGCACCTTCATCGCGAAGAACTGCGTCGTGAGCATCATGCCGGTCTCGCCGTACCAGTCGCCCAGTCCGTACTGGGCCGGCAGCGCGTTGAAGGCGCCCGGCGGATGCTTGTCGAAGCCGATCGCGACGCCGAGGTCGTACGCGCCGGATCGGATGGCGCGGTCGGCCATCGCCAACGCGCTGCCGCCAGTTGCGCAGCCGTTGGACACGTTGACGAACTCGACACCGGTGAGCCCGAGGTCGGCGACCAGCGCGTCGGCGTTGCCCGCCGCGTCACTTCCGCCGAACGCGAACTGCACGTCGCTCCAGCGGATCCCGGCGTCGGCCAGCGCCGCACGGGTCGCGACGGCGCCCTGTTGTCGCCCGCTGACACCGTCCGTCCGTCCGAACGGGTGCATGCCGATGCCGACGATGGCGACGTCGTTGGCGCTCATCGCGTCGCCGCCTCGTCAGGCGTGAAGGCGAACGTGACGACGTCGCCGCCTGGGTGCGAACGCCTCGGTGATCAACCGCACCGGCTGGCCGATCCGCAGCGATCCAGGCGTGGCGACGATGCGCGATTCGACGATCACCTCATCGCCGAGGTTCACGTACCCGACGAAGATATGGACGGAAGTCGGGGCCCTGCACCGCGTACGGCGGTTTCGGGGGGAACAATTGCTCCGTGAACGCCCAGAGCGTGCCCTCGCTCGGCAACGTGTGCGTCTCGACATCGACGCCGGCGCAGCGCGGGCACGACACCTGGCGGGGAAACGTGACGGTCGTGCAGGTCCTGCATCGCGAACCGGCGAGTGCGAGCGTGTCGCTCGCGGCGAAGAGCGTGGCGTCCACCAACGGCGGACCACTCACGACGTCGCCCTGACGTCGTCGAGCACCTCGGCAGAGTGCTCCCCGAGCCGAGGGGCCGGTTGGGGAGGCACCGTGGACAGCGTCGAGAAGCGGTACGGGGCACCGGGCATGCGCACCGTGCCGTAGCCCGGTTCGTCGACCGGCTGGAAGAACTCGCGGGCGACGAGGTGTTCGTCGTCGAACAGGTCCTCGGGGGCGTTCAGCACGCCGATCGGCAAGCCGCGTCGCTGGCCCTCGAGGTAGGCGTCCGAGCTGTCCTGCAGCAGGAAGAAGACCTCCACGAGGTCCTGGATGTGGGCGAAGTTCTGCTGGCGGTGGGAGAGATCGTCGAACTCCGGGTCCTTCAGATCGACGGCGAGATCGAGACTGTCCATCCATTGCACGAGCGCGTTCCACGGTTTCGGATCGGCCAGGATCAGTGCGAAGTAGACCCATCGCCCGTCAGCACACTGGAAGATCGCCGACTGCGTGGGAACCGGTTGCGCATGACGGCAGGTCTGGCGTTGCACGAGTGCCCGGGGGTAGAACCAATACGGGTTGGCCAACTCGACGGTGACCCCGGCGGCCTCCTGGACGGAGAGGTCGATGAGGCCGCCGGCGCCGTTCTGCTGGCGCTGCAGCAGCGCGAGCAGCACGGCCTGGTGAGCGAAGCTGGCGGCGGTGTGGTACGCCTGATTGCCACCCGGACGTATCGGCGGAATCGTGTGATCGTCGTAGCCGGACGTGATCAACAGGCCACTGGTCGCGAGCGCAACGAGGTCGCTCGACTGGTAGTCCGCCCACGGCCCGGTGAGGCCGAAGTCGGTGATCGACAAGACGATCAGCGCGGGGCGGGCAGCGGCGATGGCTGCGAGGTCGAGCCCGAGGTGGCGCAGCCGGCGGGGATGGACGGCGACGACGAACACATCGGCGGTGGCGAGCAGGTGATCCAGCGCAGCGTGGCCGTCGTCGCTCTCGAGGTCGACGACGACACTGCGCTTGCCGCCGTTGTAGTACCAGAAGGCGAGGCTGCGATCGGGGTCTGGCTGATCGTCGACATACGGGCCGACGTGCCTCGAGGGCGCCCCTTCGGGCGGCTCGATCTTGATCACCTCGGCGCCGAGGTTGACGAACTGCAACCCGGTCATCTCACCGCCGGGATCGTCGGACAACTCGACGACCTTCAGGCCGGCGTAAGGCGTTGTGGCGGGCGTTGGTGAGGCGGCCACTCAGATCACTCCTTGTTCGGTCAGGTCGGCGATCTCGTCCGTGCTCAGACCCAGGATCGTGCCGTAGACGTAGTCGTTGTCCTCACCGAGCAGCGGTGCCGAGCGCCAGTGGTCGGGTGCGAACTGGGTGGCGGTGAACGGCACGCCCTCGAACCGGGCCTCGCCGATCACCGGGTGATCGAGCTCGAAGAACACGTCGCGGTGAGCCATCTGCGGATCGTGCTCGTTGACGTCCTCCGCGTTCTGCACCGCGCCGGCGCGCACGCCGGCTGCCTGCAGGAGGTGCATGAGCTCGTGACAGTCGCGCCCGACGGTGTACGCGGCGATCTCGCGGTCGAGATCGTCCTGGTTGGCAACTCGACCGTCGTTCGTGGCGAAACGCTCGTCAGCTGCCCACGGCGGGGAACCGAGCGCGGTCGTCAACGCCGTCCACTCGTCGTCGTCGAACACGGCGATCGCCAGCCAGCGATCCGTTCCCTGGGTGGGATACACGCCGTGGGGTGCGACGTGAGGATGGTCGAGACGGTTGCCGGTGGGATAGTCGTCACGACGGGTTCCACGCCCGTTGACCTCGACGTCGAGGAGGACCGGACCGAGCAACTCGACGCCCGCCTCGACGGCCGAGACGTCGATGTCGGTGCCCACACCACTGGCGTTGCGGGCGAGGATCGCCATCATCAGCGCGGCCGAGTTGTAGTAGGCGGCCTGGTTGTCCATGTACGACAGTCCCCAGCCGGACGGTTCGCGCCCCGGCAGGCCGCTGATGTGCGAGAGGCCGCATGCAGCCTGGACCACCGGGCCGTAGCTCCGGAAGTCTGCGTACGGGCCACTGTGCCCGTACCCGCTCATCCGTGCGTAGATGACGTCGGGACGGAGGTGGCGAACGTGATCCTCGGTGAGTCCCCAACGCTCCATCACTCCCGGCGCGAAGTTCTCCGTCACGACGCTGCTCTCGGCGATCAGCCGCTCGGCGAGCTCGCGCCCTTTGGGATCGCGCATGTTCAGCGTCACGCCCAACTTGTTGCGGTTGCAGTTGTTGAACATGCCGCCCTTGTTCGGGTCGGGGTTGGCGTCCTCGTCGCCGTAGGAGCGCACGAGACCGCCCTTGTACAGCGGGCAGACGGCGCGGCAGGTCGAGCCGGTTGCGGTCCTCGATGCGGATCACCTCGGCGCCGAAGTCGGCGAGCAGTCGCGTGGCCACTGCACCGACGACCATCCAACAGAAGTCGGTGACGCGAACGCCGGCGAGTGGGCCTCGGCGGGCCCTGGGCAGTCGGGAAGGATCGGTGGGAACAAGTGTCATGGGGCACCAACGTCGTCAGATCCGCACGGCGCGAGAGCTGTCAGCAATCCGCATCGTAGGCACCCCCACCGATGAAGTCAATAGATCATCATGATGATTTATGACGTTGACGGTGAGAGGGCACAATCATCATGATGTATGCGTGTAGGCTGACAGTTGCCTCTGCCTCTCTGCCGCGACACGTGATCTCGAGGTGATCCAGATGAGCGACGACGTGAACCAGCAACTCGTGCTTCGTGCCCGCCCGACCGGCGTCGTGACCGACGACAGTTTCGAGCTCGTCGAACAACCCGTCGCCCCGCCCGCAAGTGGGCAAGTGCTCGTGCGCACGCTGTGGCTGTCGTTCGAGCCCGCCCAACGCGGTTGGCTCAACGACGTGCGCTCGTACGTCCCGCCCGTGGCGATCGGCGAGGTGATGCGCTCGTGGGGCGTCGGTCAGGTCATCGCCTCGGGGCACCCCGACTTCGAGCCGGGCCAGTTCGTGCACGGCACGTTGCACTGGCAGTCGCACGCCCTGCTCGACCTCTCCGCCGACACCAACCCACCCAGCGAACTGGCTCCGATCCCTGCCGAAGTCGACGACCCGAAGCTGATGCTCAGCGTCGCTGGCGTGACCGGCATGACGGCGTACTTCGGGATGCGCTACGTCGGTCAGCCCGTCGGCGGCGACACCGTGCTGGTCACCGCCGCGGCCGGCGCCACCGGTTCCGTCGCCGGTCAGGTCGCCCGCAACCTCGGCGCTGCCCGCGTGATCGGCACGGCCGGTTCGACGGACAAGCGCGACTGGGTCCGCGATATCGCCGGCTTCGACGAGTGTGTCGACCACTACGACGACAACGTCCGCCGGCGGCTCCGCGAGCTGGCTCCGGACGGCTACAACGTCGTGTTCGACAACGTCGGTGGGGCGTTGCTCGACGCGGCGCTGTTCAACATCGCCCAGCACGGTCGGCTGGCCCTGTGCGGGTCGATCTCCACCGGCTATCGCCCGGAGAAACCGGAGGTCGGGCTGCACTACTACCAACTGCTGACGACCCGCCGGGCGCGCATGGAGGGCTTCTTGCTCTACGACTTCGAGGACCGCTTCGCCGAGGCGAGACGCACGCTGCTCGGCTGGTACACCGACGGCAGCCTGCACGTCGAGCACGACATCCTCGAGGGCCTCGAGAACGCACCGCTGGGCCTCCGTCGGCTGTTCGACGGCGGCAACCTCGGCAAGCAGATCCTGCACGTCGCCGACCCCGTATGAGTGCCGTACGACACGAGTCCGCGGCGTCCGGTACGTGCGCCGCCGTTTCGGCGCCAAGCGATGGAGATGCTGTGGCCCATCGAGGCGGCCACGTTCGTCGCCGCAACTCCGCTGCTCCGGCGAACACAGCGCGGCGACGGTCATCCGGTGCTCGTGCTCCCCGGCTTCAGCGCCGACGATGCGTCGACCGTTCCCCTGCGCTGGTCCATCCGCGGCCAGGGGTACTCCACCCACCCGTGGCGGCTGGGCGTCAACATCGGTCCCACCGAGGCCATCATGACGGGTATCAGATCGCGGCTGAGCGAGCTGGCCGAGCGACACCAACGTACGGTCAGCATCGTGGGCTGGAGTCTCGGCGGCACGTACGCGCGCGCCCTCGCACGGGAACGTCCCGACCTCGTCCGTCAGGTCATCTCGCTGGGCAGCCCGTATCGGATGGTCGAGGGCGACAAGACCTCGGCGACGGCGCTGTGGAAGCGCTTCGAGCACCTCCACGATGCCGACGTCGACCTCAACCGGATCGCCGAACAGGCGCGACCGAAGCTGGCGGTGCCGGCCACATCCGTCTACTCACGACGAGACGGCGTCGCGCCATGGCAGACCTGCATCGACGAGGTCGGCCCGCTCGCCGAGAACATCGAGGTCTACAGCAGTCACGCATCGCTCGGGGTCCACCCGGCGGTCACGTTCGCGGTGCTCGATCGGCTCCGGCTTCCCGAGGGTCAGTGGCGCCCGTTCCGAGCGCCGTGCGCGCTGCGGCTGTGGTATCCACGCCCCGTCTCGTGGAAGGCGGAACCTGGCCGAAGCGCGGCTCGTCGACGTCTGAGTCGCCACGGCCTGCGTGGCCGGGGAACGCAATGATGGACATGTCGCCGATGCGAGCGACGAGGCGCCAGCCGAGGAGCGGCCAGCAACGGCCTGCGTGGCCGGGGAACGCAATGATGGCGCGTCAGCTGATGCGACGGTCGTGATCCTGCCAGTACGGCTCGCGCAGCTCGCGCTTCAGGATCTTGCCGGTGGCGTTGCGAGGCAGTTCGACGACGAACTCGACCGACGTCGGGCACTTGTAGTGAGCGAGGTTGGCGCGGGCGTGGGCGATGATGCTCGGCGTCGGCGACCTGTGCGCCGGGAGCACGGACGACGATCGCCTTCACCGTCTCACCCCACCGCTCGTGGGGCACACCGATCACCGCCACCTCGGCAACACCGGGATGGCTCATCAGCACGTTCTCGACCTCCGCCGGGTAGATGTTCTCGGCCCCCGAGACGATCATGTCCTTGACGCGGTCGTGCAGGTAGAGGCGACCGTCACGCATGTAGCCCGCGTCGCCGGACCGGAACCAGTGGTCGGCATCGATCGCCTCGGCCGTCGCCTCCGGGTTGCGCCAGTATCCGGTCATCACCTGATCGCTGCGGATCCACACCTCGCCGACGCCGCCGACTTCGCGATCGACACCCGTCTCAGGATCGACGATGCGCAGTTCGACCCCGTCCAGCGGCTGGCCGCACGACCGCAGCAGTTCGGGACGTGACGGGTCGTGATCCTCGGCGCGCAGCGTGGTCACCGCTCCGCTCGTCTCGGTGAGCCCGTATCCCTGCATGAACTTGCAGTCGAACGCGTCGAACAGTTCGAGCAGCACCCGGTCGCTGATCGGGGATGCCCCGTAGACGACGGTCTCGAGTGACGACGGATCCGCCGTCCCCTCGTTGCGACGCGCCAGGATCAGCTGGAGGATCGCCGGCACCAGGATCGCATGGGTGACCCGGTAGCGCCCGATGTCGCGAAGGATCGCCTCACCGTCGACTTCCCGGTGCAGCACGACGGTGCCGCCGAAACCCATCACCATCAGGTTCCACCCCGTGCCGGCGATGTGGAAGAGCGGCGACACTCCGATGCTGACCATCCCCGTGTGGAACCCCCACACCGGGGCAGCCGCGCCGACCATCGCGAAGAAGTTGCGGTTGCTCAACATCGCACCCTTCGGGGTGCCGGTGGTGCCCGACGTGTAGAGCTGCAGGGCGGTGTCGTCGCTCGTGACTGCAACCCCAGGATCGTCGGCCGGCTGCGAACCGATCCACGATTCGTAGGTTTCCCAGCGAGCGTGGCCGTCGAGGGCGACGATGCGTGTGCCCGGCAGCTCCTCCTCGATCTCCTCGACGCGGTCGGCCAGATCGGCGCCGACGAACAGGACCGCCGCCGCGGCATCGGTCACCACGTGTGCGATCTCCCGCGGCGCGAGTCGCCAGTTCACACAGACGCAGACGGCGTTCAGCTTGGCTGCCCCGAAGAGCAGTTCGAAGTACTCGGGGCGGTTCTTGTCGAGGAACGCGACGCGCTCCCCGGCGGTCACTCCAGCGGCGCGCATCGCCTGCGCGACCTGACTCGAGCGGGCGTGCAGCGTGCGGTAACTGATCTCTCGGCCCTCGAAGACGAGCGCCGGACTGTCGAGTGTGGCGTGCGTCCGGATGATGTCGAGGACCGTCGAGACCATCACCGTGCTCGAGCTCAAATGCGACCGGCGCTTGCCAGCACGTCGGCAAAGCGAGCCTCGGCCTCGGCCTTCAGCTTCGGGATGTGACGGGTGGGGAACAGGTCGGGCGTCGGCGTGTAACCCTTCAGCAGCTCCCGGGCGAGCGTGATCTGGTGCACTTCCGTGGCGCCGTCGGCGAGGCCCATGTGGAACGACTCGAGCACCATCGACGCGAACGGCATCTCGTGGCTCACGCCGAGCGAGCCGTGGATCTGCAGGGCCCTGCTCGCGACGTCGTGCAGGACCTTCGGCATTGCCGCCTTGACCGCCGAGATGTCGGCTCGCACCCGCTGGTAGTCGTCCCACTTGTCGATCTTCCAGGCGGTGCGCAGCACGAGCAGACGGAACTGCTCGATCTGGATCCAGGAGTCGGCGATCATCGCCTGTACGAGTTGCTTGCGCGCCAACGTCTCGCCCTGCGTGGAGCGCGACAGGGCGCGCTCGCACATCTGGTCGAACGCACTCTTCACGAGTCCGATGGTTCGCATGGCATGGTGGATACGGCCGCCACCGAGGCGGGTCTGGGCCACGAGGAAGCCCTCGCCGATCCCGCCGAGCAAGTGGTCGGCGGGGATCCGCACGTCGGTGTAGCGCATGTAGCTGTGGGTGGCCTCCTCGACGAGGTGTCCGTAGATGCCGACGTTGCGGACGATCTCGACACCGGGCGTGTCCTTGTCGACGACGAACATCGACATCCTGCCGGTGCCGCTCCTCGTTCGGATCTGTCACCGCCAACACGATGAGGAACTCGGCGAAGTTGGCGTGGGACGAGAACCACTTCTCGCCGTTGAGCACCCACTCGTCGCCGTCGCGCTCGGCGCGTGTGACGAACCCGGTCGGGTCGGACCCACCACGCGGCTCGGTCATCGAGTACGCCGACACCACTTCCTGGTCCAGGAGGGGTTGGAGGTATCGCTTCTTGAGCTCGTCGGTTCCGTAGTGGGCGAGGATCTCGGCGTTGCCCGAGTCGGGCGCCTGACACCCGAACACGATCGGAGCGCTGTGGGACCGTCCGAGGATCTCGTTGAGCAAGGCCAGTTTGACCTGGCCGTACCCGGGCCCGCCGAGGTTCGGGCCGAGGTGGCAGGCCCACAGGCCGCGATCGCGGACCTGCTGCTGGAGCGGTGGGATGAGCGCCTGACGCACCGGGTCCTTCATGTCCCACGCGTGGTGGATGACCTGATCGACCGGTTCGACCTCGTTGCGCACGAAGTCGTCGACCCAATCGAGCTCGGCCTGGAACTCGGGGTCGGTCTCAAAATCCCAACTCACGACGGCATTCCCCTCTTGACAAGTGCGACGGCCTCCATGTGCGCCGAACGCCCACCCCTTGTCAAGAGTTCATCATGATAAATTATCGCCAAGATGGTCGCTCAACGCCACTCGATGAGCTGATCGAGGACGGCGCCACCCGACAGGCGGTTGTAGAAGGCGGCCACGCCTTCCAGGTGGATGCGCATCTCGTCGCGCGACTTGATCGGCTTTCCGGCGATGATCGCCGCCGCGATGACACGGTGATCGTGGAGGAGGATGTCGGCGACATCACGCGGATCGGCGCTGTAGGCGATGTGGTGCGTGACGGTCTGCCCGATCGCCATCAGTGACAACTGCATCACCCGGTTGCCGGCCAGCTCGCCGACGTCGGTGTGGAACGCCGTGTGGTGGGTGACGAACGCCTCGAGATCGCCGCCGAAGGCGTCATCGTCCTCGGCGGCGAGGTAGGGCTCGAGGGTGGCGCGCACGAGCGCACGATCCTCGTTGCGGGCAGCGCGCTCGGCGAGATACCCCTCGGCCACCGCCCAGGCCTCGAACAGCTCTCCGTAGGTGGCGCCCACCAGGTGGTAGTACAACGTGGAGGCCCGACCGAGGTTGGCGGGATCGACGGTGCCGACCACGGGACCCCCGCCCGGTCCCCGGCGGAGCGTGATCAGCCCCTGGGCTTCGAGCAGGCGGAGCCCTTCGCGGAGCGACTCTCGGCTGACTCCGTACTGCTCGAGCATGCGAGCTTCGGACGGAAGGCTGTCGCCCTGTCCGAGACCACCGGTGACGACGGAGTGGACGATGTCGCGGGCGACAGTTTCGGACGTCTTCAACGGGCGCAACACGGTCGTGCCAGCTTGGATCTTCATTCGGGTCTGCTGCTTTGGCACAGCGGCAGGCTAGTAGGCGTCATGGTTCCCGCCCCGGGTCCGCCTGCGCGCTCGACGGCACGACGGATCAAGCGAGTCATCGCGGCACGTCTCGGAACGCCACGCCCTTGTCGGGACGCGGCTCGGGGGGGAGTCCGAGGACGCGGTTGCCGATGATGTCGTGCTGGATCTCGTCGCTGCCGCCCGCGATCTGGTAACCGGGCGCACCGAGTACGTGCTTGGTCCACGCATACGTGCCCCACTCGCCGGTGTCGGCGGTCATCCGCGGTCCGAGTAGTTCGGCCGCGACCGCTCCGATCCGAGTCATCGATCTCGTCCACAACAATTTTCCGATCGACGCGTACGGTCCCGGGGCACCTCCGTCGGCGACGGCCGCGGCCAGTGTCCACGCGCCGACGAACTCGCGGAGCCGCTCGTGTGCATACACATCGGCGAGCCGCTGCCGCACGAGCGGGTCGCCGTCCCGATCCAGCCATCGGGCCAAGGCGAGGAGCTGTTGAAAGGATCCCCCGACGGTGCTCATGCCGCGACCGGAGCCGCTGGAGCGACGTTCGAATCCGAGCGTGGTGAGCGCCACCCTCCAGCCCTCGCCGATGTCACCGAGGCGATGAGCATCGGGGATGCGCACGTCGGAGAAGAACACCTCGTTGAACGACGAGCCGCCCGACATCTGTCGGATCGGTCGGATCGTCACGCCGGGACTGTCCATCTCGAGCATGAACGCGGTCATTCCCTGGTGCTTCGGGACGTCGTGATCGCTGCGGGCGACGAGCTCGCCCCACTCGGCGAATCGTGCACCCGAGCTCCAGGTCTTCTGCCCATTGACGACCCAGGAGTCACCGTCGCGCTCGGCGCGAGTTGCCAGCGCGCCGAGGTCGGACCCGGCCCCCGGCTCGGAGAACAACTGGCAGCTCAGCGCTTCGGTCCGCAACAGGTGCGGTAGCAGCCGGGAGCGCAGGTCCGCCTGGCCGAATTGGGCGAGCGTCGGCGCGACCAGATGGAGCGTCACGCTGAACGTCTCGTGGTGAGGCGGGTGCACATAGCCGGATTCGAGCTCGTCGAATGCGGCCGCGAACTCGTCGCCCAATCCGGCGCCGCCGAATTCGGCCGGCCACGTCAGGGCGCCGTAACCGGCGTCGAACTTCTCCCGTTGCCACGCCATCGCGCGGTCGAGCAGTGCGCGTTCCTCGTCGTCGCCGAGATCGTGGAACACCTCAACGTTGTCGCTGCCGACGCCCCATGCTCCCGCCAACTCAGCGGTGCCAGTCGACGCGGTCAGTCGTTCGGCGTGCTCGGCGAGCCAGGCGTCCGCTCGCTCGACGAATGCTTCGAGATCCATCCGCGAACCACTCTGCACAATTGTCATGATGAAAGCAACCTGACCCGCCAACCGATTGACAGGAATTCATCATGAGGTTATCGTGGTTCACCGAGAGGCGACGGGGCTCGACCTCCAGTTCGATCCCCGGGCTCGCCTTTTCGCTCTACCGCTTCGTAACTCGACCTCTCCGCACAGGCGCAAGATTGGACACGACATCATGACCGTCATCGACGAACGAGTCTCCTCGGCGACTCGAACTGCCATCGAGCGCGAACTCTTCGGCCACGTCATCGACGGTGAACGCATCGCCGCGAGCAGCGGCGCGACCCTCGACGTCATCGATCCATCGACGGGCGACGTCATCGCCAAGGCGGCAGCCGGCAACGCTGACGACGTGGATCGGGCGGCGCGTTCGGCACGGGCCGCCTTCGAGGACGGTCGCTGGCGCAACCTGCCGCCGATGGCGAAGGAACGTGTCCTTCGCAACATGGCCGCGATCGTCGCCGAGCGCGGTGAGCTGTTCGGCGAGATCGACGTGCTCGACGCCGGGCTGCTGCGCACCTACACCGGGTTCATCGTGCAGTTCGCAGTCGAAGGGATCGAGTACTTCAGCGGCTGGCCGTCGAAGCTGCAGGGCTCCATCCCGCCGGTGCCGAGCGAGTTCAACGTGTCGCAGGTGCGCGAGCCCATCGGCGTCGTCGGCCTGATCATGCCGTGGAACGGCCCGACAGCGGTGTTCGCGATGGTCGCCGCCGCGCTGGCCGCGGGCAACTCGGTCGTCCTCAAGCCGGCCGAGCAGACACCGATGGCGGCCGTGCTGATGGCCGAGGTCGCCCTCGATGCCGGGCTTCCGCCGGGGGTCTTCAACGTGGTGCAGGGCCTCGGCAGCGATGTCGGCCAGGCGCTCGTGGAACACCCCGAGGTCGATGCGATCTCGTTCACCGGCTCGGTTGCCACGGGCAGCGCGATCCAGGCCGCGGCAGCCAAGGGCGTCAAGCGTGTGGCGCTCGAACTGGGCGGCAAGAGCCCGTTCATCGTGTTCCCCGACGCCGATCTCGACACCGCCGCAGCGACGTCGATGTTCGCGGTGTGGGGCGCTTCGGGACAGGTGTGCACCTGCGGCACTCGCGTGCTGGTGCACAAGTCGATCTACGACGACTGGGTGAATCGAGTCGTCGACGGCAGCAAGAACATCAAGATCGGTCCCGCCATGGATCCAACCTCGGAGATGGGTCCCGTCGTGTCGGCCAGCCAACTCGAGCGGGTCAAGAAGTACGTCGCCATCGGGCAGGAGGAAGGCGCCGAGATGGTGCTCGGCGGCCACCAGGTCGGCGACAAGGGCTACTACCACGAGCCGACGATCTTCACCGGTGTGCGCAACGACATGCGCATCGCCCAGGAGGAGATCTTCGGGCCGGTGATGGGCATCCTGCCGTTCTCGACCGAGGAGGATGCATACCGCATCGCCAACGACGTGAGCTACGGGCTCGCCGCTGGTGTGTGGACGAACGACCTCAACCGCGCCCAGCGCGCCTCGAGGGCGCTCAAGGCCGGCACGGTGTGGATCAACACCTACCAGATGGTCTACCCGAGCGTGCCGTACGGCGGCGTGAAGATGTCTGGCCACGGCCGCACGCTCGGCGCCACGTCGGTCGAGGAGATGACCACGGTCAAGAGCGTGTGGACGGCGGTCCGCTGATGGCCGCCTCCGCTGAACAGTTGCTGCAGGACCGCCTCGACGTCGCCGACGCCATCTACCGCTACGCGTCGACGATCGACACGAAGGACGCGAAGGGTTTGCGGACGGTGCTCGCCGACGACCTCTGGGCGCAGTACGGAAACGCCGAGCCGATCACCGGCGGCGACACCGTCGCCGAGTGGATCGCCGGTGCCATCGAGGGCATGGCGTGGCAACACCATCTGCTCAGCGTGTACCACACCGACATCGACGGCGACACGGCGAAGGCGCTGACGTACCACACGTCGTACCAACTCACCAAGGACGATCCGACCACCGTGTTCGTGCTGGTCGGCCGCTATCACCAGCAGCTTCGGCGCGGTGACGACGGCTGGCAGCTCACCCGCATCGTGTTCGAGATCCTCTGGGGGGAGCGGCGCCAGGACACCACCGGCTACCTCGCCGAGGTGGGCGGCACCGGACCCCACCCGATTCCGTGAGCCACAGCGAAGCGGCGCCGGGCGACGCGCCCGAGGCCCTCCGTGAGTGGGCGGTCGTGACCGGCGGCAGCAAGGGGATCGGCCGGGCGATCGCCGAACGGTTGCTCGAGTCGGGCGCCAACATCGTCGTGGTGGCACGCAACGCCGCCGACATCGACGCCGCGGTCGCCGAGTTGTCCGCGAAGTCGTCACCGGGACAGACCGTCGTCGGCATCACCGCCGACGTCGCCGATCGAGCGTCGGTCACCGCGCTGTTCGACGAGCTCCACCAGCGAATCCCGCGGCTGAACCACTTCGTCGCCAACGCGGGCACGGGGCGGGTGACGCCGTTCTTCGAGCTGACCGCAGAGGAGACCGACGAGGTCGTCGCCCTCAACTTCACCGGGACCATCTTGTGCATGCAACTGGCGGCGCAGATGATGCGCGAGCACCCGATCGAAAATTCCTGCATCATCGTCGTGTCGTCGATCCGCGGCCTGGGAGCGGTGCCAGGCCGGCTCATCTACGCGGCGACGAAGGCCGGCGTCAACCAGGCGGCCCGGGTCGCCGCCGCCGAGCTCGCACCGCTCGGTATCCGCGTCAACATCCTGTCGCCCGGCATCACCGAGACGCCGTTGACGGCGCAGAACCCGGAAGTGTTCGCCGAGATGACGGCGACGGTGCCAATGGGCCGTGCCGGTCAGCCCGCCGATCTGGCGGAGGCGGCCAACTTCTTGTGCTCACCGGCCGCTCGATTCATCACCGGCCTGAACATGATCGTCGACGGCGGCGAATCACTGCGCTGACGCAACCGCCGATGCGGTGATCCGCGCCGCCGACTTCCTCGGCGCTGCTTTCTTCGGCGCTGACTTCTTCGCAGGGGCCTGCCTGGCAACGGGAGCGACCGGCGACTCGGACTGTGCGGCCCTTGCGCGCCCGTGCAGCTCACTCATCGCATCGTGGAGGAGATCGACGAGGATCCACAGGTCGGGCACGAGATCGCGGTCGCCGACGAAGCCGAAGTCGAGCTGACCGTTGTAGCTCTGCACGGTCAGGTTGAGACCGATGCCATCGCTGATCGTGCTGACCGGGTAGAAGTGCTTGAGCTCCGCGCCGGCCGAGTAGAGCGGGTGGTTCGGTCCCGGCACGTTCGAGATCACCACGTTCACGGGGGAGTTGAAGCGGTCGGCGATGCGCAGCCGGCTGAGCAGGCGCATCGCCTGTCCGGCAACAGCCGGCGGAGCGAACTGGGTGAAATCCTGCAGTGCGTCGGCGCTGACGGGATCGAAGCGGTCCTTGGCCTCGGACATCCGGCGCGAGATGCGCATCAGTCGCTTCACTGGATCGGCCTCGTCCGTAGCCAGCTCGCAGGTGAGCGCCGAGACCCGGTTGCGGAACAGATCCTCCTCGTCGGCCCTGCGAACGCTGATGGGCACCATCGCCACCAGCGGCTCGGTCGGGAGCGCGTCGTGCAGTTGGAGGTACTTGCGCAGCGTCGCGGCGCACAACGCCATCACCACGTCGTTGAACGTGACACCGAACGCCCGGCGGATCTGCCGAGCATCCTCGAGCGAGACCGTCGTGTAGGCGAATCGCCGGTGCGGTCCGATGCTGGCGTTGAACGGGGTGCGCGGCGCCGACAACAACGGCAACTTGGGGAGCTCGTCCTCGCGTGATCGGTCACCGCGCAGTCGAGTGCGTAACGCTCTCCCGAGCGGCCCAGGCAGTGGTCTCGCCAGTGCCTCACCGAGGGCCGCCAGGCCCGGGTTGTTCGTCGTCACCGCCATGCTTCGCACAGCGTGGATTCCGAGTCGGATCATCTTTTCCGGCCGTCTGACGTACTCCAGTGCCGTGCGGCTCAGCATCTCGACCGCACTGGGAAGCTGATCCACCGGCCACCACACCGTCGGAGGTTCGGCGGGGACGCTGCTCGGGTCCTCGTCGAGCAGCGCGCCCAGCAACAACACGCCTGCCGCGCCGTCGATGGTCGCGTGGTGGATCTTGTTCAACTGCGCGATGTACCTGCCGTTCTCGACGCCTTCGATGACGTAGAGCTCCCACAGCGGTCGGCGGCGGTCGAGCGGGCGTGAGATGATCCGGCTGACGACTTCCGCGAGCTGCTGCGGTGTGCCCGGCGGTGGCACGGCGTGGTGACGCACGTGGTAGTCGATGTCGAAGTCAGGATCCTCGATCCAATACGGAATGTCGAGCCCGAACGGCACCGTCACGAGCCGGCGGCGATACGGCTCGAGCTGGTCGATGCGCGACAGGATCGCCCGCTTGGTGATCTCCAGCCCGGCACCGCCGGTGCCGGGCTGC
Organism: Ilumatobacteraceae bacterium; assembly: GCA_963722415.1. Taxonomy (GTDB): domain Bacteria; phylum Actinomycetota; class Acidimicrobiia; order Acidimicrobiales; family Ilumatobacteraceae; genus JALOLG01. Next base: position 13,753 of record CAVRNI010000016.1, on the reverse strand, counting down.
GGCTCGAACACGGTCATCGACGACACGTGTCCGTACATCGTGCCGGACTCCATGCTCAAGAAGGCGGCGTCCATGCCGCCGAGCTGCTTCATGCGGGCTCCTCATTTCGGAAATTCATCAGGATGATATCCGGGCGGCGTCGTGGCGGTTGCCGCAGACTCCACCCCGACACGCGATTTCCGCTTTCATTCGCGGATCGGATCATTTATCATGACGAATTATCGTTGCTACGAGAGGGAGTGTCAATGGGAACGCTTGACGGCAAGGTCGCCTTCATCACCGGTGCAGCCCGCGGCCAGGGGCGGTCGCATGCCGTCACCTTGGCCGAGAGTGGCGCCGATGTCGTTGTCGTCGACATCGACCACGACATCGAGTCCGTGTTCTATCCGCTCGCGCGAGAACACGACCTGGACGAGACCGTCCTGCTGGTCGAGAAGACCGGCCAGCGGGCGCTTGCGCGTACCGTCGACGTGCGCGACTCGACAGCGCTCGACGCCGCCGTCGCCGACACCATCGCGACGTTCGGGCACATCGACATCGTCTCCGCCAACGCCGGCATCGCGACGACGATGGTGAAGACGTGGGAGATGTCAGAACGTGACTGGCAGGACGTCATCGACGTCAACCTCACCGGTGTCTGGCGCACGATCAAGGCCGTCGTCCCACCAATGATCCACGCCGACCGCGGAGGGTGCATCGTGCTCACCAGTTCGCTCGCCGGGCTCAAGGGATACTCCAACATCGCCGGCTACGTCGCCGCCAAACATGGTGTCAACGGCCTGATGCGCACCCTGGCCAACGAGCTCGGACCGCACAACATCCGCGTCAACAGCGTCTGCCCCGGACTGATCCACACCGACATGATGATGAATCAACCGACCTACGACATCTTCCGACCGGAGATCGAGAACCCGACCAAGCAAGACGCGACCGAGGTGTTCCGCTCGATGCAGGTACTGCCGACCGACTGGCTCGAACCTCGTGACGTCAGCGAGGTCATCGCCTGGCTGGCCTCCGACGCGGCCCGGTTCATCACCGGCACCGCGATTCCGGTCGATGCCGGACAGATCGGCCGAGGCTGATCAACGTCCCCATGAACATCTTGCTCGTGTTGAGGTTGATCAGCGTCCGATGAACATCATGCTCTTGTTGGAGATGGCCGCTGGGGCGGCCCCCGATCGACTCGCGCTGGGCGAGCGAGCCGACGGGCTGTCGTACGAGCATTTGTACGATCTTGCGGGTCGGGCCGCGGCGGAGTTCCAAGGGCTCGGCGTCGAGCGCGTGGTCTACGCCGCCGAGTCGTCGCCGGCGTTGCCCGTGGCGCTGTTCGGGGCGGCATGGGCCGGCATGCCGTTCGTGCCGGTGAACTATCGCCTTGCCGATGACCGACTCCGGTTGATCGCCTCTCGACAGGTTCCGGCCGTGCTGCTGTGCGACGCCGGGACCGAGCACCGCTTCGCCGGCATCGATGGCCTGACGTTGGTCACCGTCGGCGGCTTCCTCACAGGCATCACGGGGCTCGAGCCGCTGGCGCCCGAGTGGTCACAGGATCCAGAGGACATCGCGGTGCTCCTGCACACCAGCGGCACCAGCGGCGAACCGAAGGCGGCGGTGCTGCGCCATCGCCATCTCAGCCAACTACGTCCTCGGCGCGGTCGAGTTCCTCGGCTGCCAGCGAGGACGAGGCATCACTCGTCAGTGTTCCGCCGTACCACATCGCAGGGATCTCGGCGATCCTCACGTCGGTGTACGGCGGACGCCGACTCGTTCAGCTGCCCTCGTTCTCGCCCGACGAGTGGGTGTCCATCGCCCGCCGCGAGGGAATCACGCACGCGATGACCGTGCCGACGATGCTCAGCCGCATCCTCGACGAGCTCGACCCGGCCACGAACGGCGACGGCGCAGGTCTCCCGTCGGTGCGGCACCTTTCGTACGGCGGCGGACGGATGCCCGTGCCGGTCATCACGCGAGCGCTCTCGCTGCTTCCCGGGGTCGACTTCGTCAACGCCTACGGGCTGACCGAAACGAGCTCGTCGATCGCGGTGTTGACCCCCGACGACCATCGTGAAGCGCTGGCCAGCGATGATCCGCACGTGCGCAATCGTCTCGGTTCGGTCGGCCAGCCATTGCCATCCGTGGAGATCACGGTGCGCGGCCGCGACGGCGAGGTGGTCGCGCCGCACACCCGCGGCGAGATCTGGGTGCGGGGCGAGCAGGTGTCGGGCGAGTATCACGGAAAGGAGGACAGCGGGCCTGGTGAAGGCTGGTTCGCCACCAATGACGAGGGGTACTTCGACGACAGCGGCTACCTCTACGTCGAGGGCCGCCTCGACGACGTCATCGTTCGCGGTGGTGAGAACCTCTCCCCCGGCGAGATCGAAGACGTTCTCCTCGAGCATCCGGTGGTGCGAGAATGTGCGGTCGTGGGGATTCGAGACGAGGAGTGGGGCGAGGTCGTCGCCGCGGTCGTCGTCCCTCACGACGGTCACGTGGCCGACAAGCAGGAGCTCAGCGACTTCGTCGTTGCTCACTTGCGTTCGTCGCGGCGACCCGCCGTCATCGACATCCGGAGCTCGTTGCCAGTGGGCGATACCGGCAAGGTGCTGAAGCGAATCCTGCGCGATGAACTGGTCGCCCGGCATGAGGGCGTCCAGGGTCCGACCGCAGATCTGCAGAAGGGAGCAACGCCGTGAAACTCAGCCCCGGTACCCGCCTTCGAAGCGTCACCGACACCACCGAAGTGGTCGTCGTGCGCGCCGGCGCAGACGACATCGACCTCTGGTGCGGCGGCACGGCGATGGCGCCGCAAGGCGGCGATGCCCCCAACGGCGGTCCACCGGCCGCCGGCTTCGACGGCGGCACGCAGGTCGGCAAACGGTATGAAGACACCGACGTCGGCCTCGAGGTGCTGTGCACGAAGCCCGGGGCCGGCAACCTGTCGATCGGCGCCCGGTCGATGACCCAGAAGGACGCCAAGCCTCTTCCCAGCTCCGACTGACGGCGCCGGCCGCGGCGTCATCAGCGCGGCGGCTGGGTTCACCGCGCATCTGGACATTCATCATGATGTTTGTCTAGACTGCGGTGATGAGCCCTGCTGCACAGCTGGATCACCGGGACCGCTGTGCGATCGTCGGGATCGGCGAGACCGATTACTCCCGTGACTCCGGCCGCAGCGACCTGACGCTGGCCACACAGGCGGCGTTGGCAGCCATCGCTGACGCCGGCCTGCAACCGGACGACATCGACGGCATCGTTCGCTGCGACATGGACACCGTCTACCACCATGATCTCGTCGAGTCCGTCGGCCTGCCCAACGTGACTTATTGGGCCGAAGTCGGCCCCGGTGGTGTTGCCGCTGCGGCGATGGTCGGCCAGGCCGTCGGTGCGATCCTGTCCGGGCAAGCGACCACAGTGCTGGTGTTCCGCGAACTGAACGGCCGCTCCGGTGTCCGGTACGGCTTGTCCTCCGCGAGCAGCCAGGTCGTGGGCGGCGGAGGAACGTACGACGAGCTGTACATGCCGTACGGGCTCCTGACGCCCGGCCAGGCGTTCGCGATGTTCGCCCAACGCCACATGATCGAGTTCGGCACCACGTCCGAGCAGCTCGGCCAGATCCCGATCACCTGCCGCAAGCGGGCCAATTGCCAACCCCCGGGCGCAGATGCACGACCGCCCGATGACCATCGACGACTACCTGTCGTCACGGATGATCTCCACGCCGCTGCGGATGTTCGACTTCTGCCTCGAGACCGACGGCGCGTGTGCGGTCGTCGTCACGACGGCCGAGCGGGCCGCCGACCTCGCCCAACCGCCGGTGCTCATCCGCGCCGTCGCGCAGGCGACCCTCCCGAGCCCGCAGCCGGGCATGATGTTCCCGACGCTGGCCCGCCCGACGATCACGTCGCTCCCCGCGACCGCCGTAGCCGAGGTGCTCTACCGCCGTGCCGGGCTCGGGCCCGCCGACGTCGATGTCGCCCAGTTCTACGACTGTTTCAGCATCACGGTGCTGCTCCAGATCGAGGACTGGGGGTTCTGCGCCAAGGGTGAAGGTGGCCCGTTCGTCGCCAGCGGGGCGATCGACATCGGCGGCACGATCCCGATCAACACCGGTGGCGGGCATCTCTCGGAGGGCTACATCCACGGCCTCAACCACGTTCTGGAGGGGGTGCGCCAAATGCGCGGCACGTCGACATCGCAGGTCGCCGACGCCGAGGTGTGCCTCGTCACGTCCACGCCGCTGCCCCCCGGCAGTGGCCTGATCCTGCGCAAGGGCTGACGCCATGAGTACCGCGATGAGCGACGATTCGCTACCCCGCCTGCTCCCGGTCGTAGACGACCTCGACACAGGCGGCTTCTTCGAGGCTGCCGCCAGAGGTGAGCTCGTTCTCCGCCGATGCGACGACTGCGATGCCGTCCTGCACGTGCCACGGATGTACTGCCGGCATTGCCGGAGCTGGAACGGTCGCTGGCAGCCCGTCGGCGGCAGTGCCACGCTCTACTCGTGGACCGTCGTGGCCCATCAGGTGCATCCCGCCTATCCCACGCCGTACACGGTGGTGCTGGTCGACCTCGACGAGGCGCCGGGCACCCACCTCGTCGGCCAGGTGCCAGGCACTCCCGAGCTCCACGCAGGGATGCCGATGGAACTGTGGTTCGAAGAGCTGGGCGCGGTCGACGGCCGCCCGGCGGTGGTGCCGAACTGGCGCCCGATCTGAGCTCGCGGTCAGTCGAGCCTGTCGGTCGAGCCTGTCAGTCGAGGTGGTAGATGCGCGCCGCGTTGTCGTGCAGGATCTTGTGCAACGAATCGACGTCGACACCGCTGAAGACGTCGCGGAGGTACTCGTCGGGCCGCTGGGCATCGCTCGCCGGGCCAGGGGACATGCTCGTGGGGTGCGGGAAGTCGGTCTCGTAGAGGATGTTGTCGGCACCGATCTGGTCCAGCGCCGCCAGCGCCGAATCGCGCTCGAACCAGAAGCAGCCGTAGATCTGGCGCCGGAAGTACTCGCTCGGGAGCAGGTCGTACTCCGGGTGTTCCTTGTGCACGCCGCAGTTGCGCCACTGCCAGTCGAGCGCCTCGAGGGCGAAGGGGATCCACCCGATGCCGCTCTCGACGGAGACGAAGTTCAGTTCGGGGAAGCGGTGGCAGATGCCGCCCGTGATGAGTTGGGCGACGGTGCGTGCGTTGGCCATGAAGAACGACACCCCCATCGCCGCGTAGTTGGCGTGGATGCCGTTGTCGGGATGACCGACGTTGAACAGGTCGAGGTCTCCGGAGGCGATGTGGAAGTTGACCGGAAGCCCCTTCTCCTGGGCGGAGGCCCACATCGGGTCCCAGTAGCGATCGGTCAGCTGGGGGAGGCCGAAGTACGACGGGTCCTGCGTGAACACGATCCCCTTGTGACCGTTCGCCGCGCAGCGCTCGATCTCGGCCAGCGTGGCCGTGAGGTCCCAGAACGGCAGGCCGGACACGGCGATGAATCGGCCGGGCGCTTCGTTCCCGAAGTCGACGAGGAAGTCGTTGTAGGCCTCGATGCACGCCAACTGCAGGGCGGTGTCGCCCATCCCGACGATGCTCTTGGCGTCGAACACGGCCACGTTGGGATACAGGATCTGGGCCTTCACGCCATACGTGTCCATCAGCGCGGCCGCGCCGTGTGGCATCCCACGAGATCGGGTCGGTCTCGTCGAATCGACGTGGGTGGAACGGCGGGTGTTCGTGCCAGCCGGCCATCGCCGGCGCGCCGACCGCACCGAGCCGAGTGCGGCCGGTGAACCAGGCCTCCTCCTGCTTGTCGTCGTCCCACTCGACGTGTGGCACGAGATCGCCCCACTTGGACGAGACGCGTGACGTCCAGAGGTCGGGCGGCTCGACGACGTGTGTGTCGGTGTCGATGATCGGGATCTCGTTGATCATGGTGCTCATCAGGTGTGACCTTTCTGACCCTGTCTGACCGTGTGTGGAGCCCGCGAGGCGGCACCACGACATCCCCAACGATACGACAGTTCGAGCCTCCACACAAGAGTTCATCATGATCAATTCGGTGCTCACCGTGAATCATCATGAGAATTTGCCGCTCGGCCCTATTCATCCGGAGGAACATCATCTAGGATTCCTCGTACGAGAGGCCTGAACAGGCAGATCCACCGTCGAGAAGGGACCGTCGTGGACACCGAAACCGAACCGATCGATGCGAGGGCGAGGGATGCGGCGAAGTGCCCGGTGGTGCACGCCGACTTCTCGGCGCCGCTCGAGGCGGGAGTCACTGGCGCCTCGCCAACGAGTACCGGGCGATGAGCCCGGCGCTGTTCAACACGATGGCGCAGGGGTACTGGATGTTCACCGACCACGAGCGGGTCAGGGACATGTACCGCAATCCGGACGTGTTCTCCAGCGAGTCGATCACGCCCTGGGACCCGGATCCCGTCTACCGGTTCGTGCCCACCCAGATCGACGCGCCCGATCACATCACGTACCGCCAGATCCTCAATCCGTGGTTCTCGCCAGGGGCCGTCGACCGAGCCGAGCCGATGGCTCGTGACATCTGCCGTCGCCTGGTCGAGGAGGTCGTGCCGACCGGTGGGTGCGACTTCGTCACCGGGTTCGCGCTGCGATACCCGACGGAGGTGTTCCTCACCATGATCGGCTGTCCGGCGGCCGACGCCGATCTGTTCGTGCCGTGGGTGGAGGACTTCTTCCACGGCTTCGGCGGCGACGCCGACGGCGTCGAGCCGATGATCGCCGCGCTCAACGGGATCCGCGAGTACTGGATCAGCGCGCTCGCCGAGCGCCGAGGCGAGCCCGAACCCCGCCCCGGCGACCTCGCGTCGAACCTCATGCATGCGACGTTCGGCTCACGACCGTTGACCGACGACGAGATGCTCGACATGTTGACCGTGTTGGTGCTCGCCGGCCTCGACACCACCCGCGCCCAACTGGGCTACCTGTTCAAGTATCTCGCCGAGCACCCGGAGACCCGACGTCGACTGATCGACGAACCCGACCTCGTTCCGTCGGCGGTCGAGGAGTCACTTCGACTGTTCACGATCATCTTCGGCGACGGACGCAAGGTCGCTCGCGACAGCGACTTCCACGGATGTCCGTTGAAGCGTGGCGACATGGTGTACGGCCTCGTCTCGGCGGCGAACCGCGATCCGAAGGTGTACGACCGACCCGACGAGTTCGTGATCGATCGCAAGCCGAACGTCCACTTCGGGTTCGCGGGTGGGCCGCACCGCTGCCTCGGTGCGCACCTCGCCCGCCGCGAGATGCAGATCGCCGTCGAAGAATGGCTGCGCGTGATCCCCGACTTCAGCGTTGCCGACGACGACCCGCTCATGGAGCGCGGCGGCGGTGCGATGATGACGCTGCTGAGGCTTCCGCTGCAATGGGAGGCATCCTCGTGAGGCTCACCGTCCAAGCCGACCGCTGCACCGGGCACGGGCGCTGCTACACGCTCGCCCCTGAACTGCTCGACTGCGACGACGAGGGCTTCGTGACGCTGCGCGGTCGGAGCATCGATGTGCCCGACATCCAGGTGACCGCCGCCAGGGACGCCGTCGCCGGCTGCCCGGAACAAGCCGTCGAGCTCCTCGACGACTAGTCCCGCGACACTGAGAGGCAACGTTTGCCCTGTCCCCCAACAACACCTACCGGACGCGCCAACCGGCTTGGTCGCTGAGGAGGGCTCGGACGCTGGCGGCCGAATCGCGGTGGAGCGCGAGGGCGGCGAGTTGTTTCGCTCTGTTGGCCGACATCGAGCGGATGGCGTCTTTGACGGCGGGGATGGCGCGTGGGGTCATGCTGAGCTCGAGGACACCGAGGCCGATGAGAAGGGCGGCAGCAGCGGGGTCCGCGGCGATCTCGCCGCATACTGCCACTCGGGCCCGTGCGGTCGCCGCGTTGGCGACTTGGGAGATGAGGTGCAGGACCGCTGGGTCGAGAGGATCGGCGAGTGCGGCGACGTCGGCGTTGCCGCGTTCAGCGGCGAGCGTGTACTGCGTCAAGTCGTTGGTACCAATGCTAATGAGGTCAACGAGCGGAACGGCGGCTCGGGCGTGGAGCGCGAAGGCGGGCACTTCGGCCATCGCCCCGACTTCGAATCCGGGCGGCAGCTCTCCGGCGGGGCATCCGACCTCGGCGGCGGCGTCTGCGAGCAGGCCGCGGGCCGCTCGGAGTTCGTCGATGGTGGTGACCATCGGGAACAGCACGGAAATTGGGTGCTGCATCCCGGCTCGGACCAGTGCGCGGAGCTGTTGTTTGAAGATGTCGGGCTGTTGAAGGCTGAGCCGTAGACCGCGACGACCGAGGAACGGGTTGGCTTCGATGGCGGTAGGTAGGTAGGGCACTGGTTTGTCGCCGCCGACGTCGAGGGTACGAACGGTCAGCCGCCGACCGCCGAGGGCATCGGCAATCGGAGAGGTAGGCCTCGAGCTGTTCGTCTTCGCTGGGCGGCTGGGGACGGTCGAGGAAGAGGAATTCGGTGCGGAGCAATCCGACGCCGTCGGCGCCGTGACGGACTGCCTGGAGGGCGTCGTCGCGGGAGGCGATGTTGGCGAGGATCTCGATGGCGACGCCGTCGGAGGTGATTGCCGGTCGGCTGGCCGCGGCGAGAAGGTTGTTGGCGTGTCGGCGTTGCCCGTCGGCCTTGTCGCGGTAGTGCTGATTGACGGTGGCGTTCGGGTCGATGACAACGACACCGTCAGTTCCGTCGACGAGGATCGTCGTGCCGTCGGGAACGACGAGGACGTCAGGACCGGCGCCGACGACGGCTGGTATCCCGAGGGCGCGGGCGAGGATGGCGCCGTGGGAGAGCGGGCTGCCGGCTGCGGTGACGATGCCGAGCACCGTGCTGGGGTCGAGTCGGGCGGCTTGGGTCGGTGTCAGGTCGGCGGTCACGAGGATTCCAGCGATCGTGTGGGTGGGTGAGGAGGCGTGGCCGCCGAGGTGGGCGTGGACCTGGTCGCCGACCGCGCGAATGTCGTCGGCCCGTGACTGGAGGTAGGAGTCGGTGAGTTGAGTGAAGCGGGCGGCGAGCGCGTCGACGGCGACCTGCCAGGCGTGCTCGGCCGTGACGGCCTCGCCGGCGACCACCTCGAGCGCGGTGCCGACGAGTTCGTCGTCGTCGAGGAGGAGCACGTGGGCGTCGAAGATCTCGGCTTCGCGTTCTCCGGCGGTGCCAGCGACGTGATCTCGGGTCGAGGTGAGCTCGGCCCGGGTGGCTTCGACGGCGGCGTGGAGCCGCTCGGTCTCGGCGGCCGGTGTGCCGGGATCCGTGTCGTGTGGTTCGTAGTCGATATCGGGGAGTGAGGTCTTGGGTCCGATGCCGATGCCGGGCGACGCCGCGGTCGGACCCCCGACCTTCGTATCGCGCACGGCGCCGACGGCGGTCACCGGTTCGTCGAAGTTCCGCCGCACCAGCGCGGCGATCGCCGCGAGCGCTTCGCGTGCTTGACGACCCGACGAGCTCACCTCGATCTGGTCGCCGGTCGGTACGCCGAGGGTGGACAGTGCGCTGACGCTGCGGCCGCTCACCGTGGGACCGTCGGTGGTGAGGTTGCGGACGCTGACGTCGGCGTCGAAGCGCCGGACGGTTTCGACGAAACGGGCCGCTGGACGGGCGTGCAGGCCATGTTCGTTGTGCAGGGTGAGATCGATGCTGGCGATGGGAGCGGCTGCGTCGCGATCGTCCCCCGACGCGGGGGTCGCGATGCCGAGCAGCTTGGTCTTGATCTGTCCGGCCTGGGATGCGTCGGCGGCGACCTCGGCCAACGGCGCACCCGCGGCGGCGAGGGTGACCGCGGCGACGAGGCCTTCGACGATCGGGCCATCGGAGAGCACGATGGGGCAGTCGCCGGTGTCGCCGCGCAGCTCGAGGGCCAGTTCTGCGCTGAGCACGGCGCTGCCGAGGTCCATGATGACGAGTACCCCCTCGGGCGAAGCGACACGGTCGATGGCTTCTTTCACTCGGGCGGCGTCGGTGCCGAGCACGTGGCCGTCGAGACCGGCGGCGACCTCGATCGGCGGCGGTGTTCCACGGACCATTTGCAGGGCGAGTTCGACGGCGGCGTCGGCCAAGCGGCGACTGTGGGAAACGACGACGATCCCGATCATGGCGAGCTCATGTCTCGAATGTGCGGGCGGCGGCTTCGAACAGCAACGCAGAGGAAGTGGCGCCGGGATCCTGGTGGCCGGCGCTTCGCTCGCCGAGATAGCTGGCCCGACCCTTGCGGGCCACCATCGGGATGGTGTCGTCGCGGCCGCGGATCGCGGCCTGCCACGCTGCGGTGAACGCCTCGCCGGGTGACATCCCGATGCCAACTGCTGCGTCGAGCGCTTCGAGGGCGGGGTGCAGGCTGTCGTACATCGTCTTGTCGCCGAGTTCGGGTTTGCCGCGGGCGACGAGCCCTTCGATCCCGGCACGGAACGCCTTGACCACGTCGTCGGCCGAGAGCGCGACGCTGGGGCCGCAGGCGGTGCCGAAGCGCAGGAAGAAGGTTCCGTACAGGGGGCCGCTGGCACCGCCGATGCTGCTCACCAGCGTCATCCCGACCAGCTTGAACAGCTCATCGGCGACGCCGAGCGGGGTGTCGTCGAGCTTGGCGCGGACCGCTTGCATTCCTCGGTCCATGTTGATGCCGTGGTCGGCGTCGCCGATCGCCGAGTCGAGCTCGGTGAGATAGGCGCGATGCTCGGCGATGAGGTCAGCGAACAGACGGACCCAGGCCTCGAGCCGGGCGACCGTCACGACGTCGTCGGCCACGGCTCACACTCCCCACCGCAACGCCGGCGTGCGCACCGGGGCGTCCCACAGGCGAACCAACTCGTCATCGAGCTTGAGCAGGGTGATCGAACAGCCGGCCATCTCCAGCGACGTGATGTACGGGCCGACCAGGGAGCGTTCGATGCTGATGCCGTGGCCGCCGAGGATCCGGGCCACCTCGGCGAACACGACGTAGAGCTCGAGCAGTGGTGTGCCGCCCATGCCGTTGACGAAGGCCAGCACTGCGTCGCCCCGTTGTACGGCAGGTCGCTCACGATCGGGTCGAGCAGCCGCTCGGCGATCTCGGCCGCGGTGCCGAGCGGTTCGCGGTAACGGCCGGGTTCGCCGTGGATCCCGATGCCGATCTCCATCTCGGTCTCGGCGAGCTCGAAGGTGGGTTTGCCGGCGGCGGGCACGGTGCAGGACGTGAGGGCCATGCCCATGCTGCGACCCCATCCGTTGACCTTGCGGGCGATGGCTGCCACCGACGCCAGATCGGCTCCGTCCTCGGCGGCGGCCCCGCAGATCTTCTCGAGCAGGACGGTGACTCCGACACCGCGGCGGCCCGCGGTGTACAGGCTGTCCTGGACGGCCACGTCATCGTTGGTGACGATGGCTTCCACTTTGATGCCGGCTTCCTCGGCGGCCATCTCGGCGGCCATCTCGAAGTTCAGGACATCGCCGGTGTAGTTCTTGACGATGTGCAACACGCCGGCACCCGCGTCGACGAGCTTGGTGGCTTCGTGCATCTGATCCGGTGTCGGGGACGTGAACACCTCACCGGCGCAGGCGGCGTCGAGCATGCCGACGCCGACGAAGCCGCCGTGGAGCGGCTCGTGTCCGGAGCCGCCGCCGGAGATGAGACCGACCTTGCCGGCGACGGGTGAGTCGGCTCGGTAGATCACCTTGCGCTCGTGGTCGATCCGCAGCTCCGGGTGCGCGGCCGCGATTCCGGCCAGTGCGTCGGTCACGACGGTCGTGGGGTCGTTGATCAGCTTCTTCATGACTGCAATCCTCCTATGTCGATCTTGGCGCTCAGGCGACCGACTCGGCCAGGAGCGAATCAGGGACGTAGTCCTCGGTCGCGAGGTGTTCCGTCCGGTCGAGCCTCGTGCGGGCGATCACCGTGTATGCGACGGCTGCCATCACGCCGGCGGACAGCTCGGCGGCGACATACACCGGCATCTGCGCCCAGTGGACGTTCCCTCCGAAGGCCTGGAGCACGAGCATCGGGCCCGTGACACGAGCCGGGTTGATCGCGGCCGACGTCGCCGGCGCGACCGGGATGATGGCAGCGAACACGACGAGGCCGATCGCCACACCGGCGAAGCCGGGCGCGGCTTTGCGGTGGATGACGCCGAAGATCACGAACACCAAGACGAACGTGCCGACGAACTCGGCGCAGAAGCCTTGCAGGTTCCCGACGCCCAAGGAGCTGTTGAACGACGCCACTCCGAGCCCGACCTCATGCGCCTTGGACCCGAGCACCCCAACGATCGCCAGCGCGCCGATGGTGGCTCCGACGACCTGGGCGGCGATGTAACCGGGCACTTCCCTCCAGGGGAACTTGCCGGTGACGGCCAACCCGAGGGTGACCGCCGGGTTGATGTGGTTGCCGGACACGTGGCCCAGCGCGTAGACGGTCGCGATGACGACGGTGCCGAACGCGAAGGAGATGACGCCCAGATCGGCCATCGTGAACGGTGCGTCCCCGTTCACGATCAGTGTGGCCGGCACGGCGCCCACCCCGATGAAGACGAGCAACGCGGTTCCCAGCACCTCAGCCGCCAGCTTCTGCGACCTGGTGTTCTCATCCATTGGATCCCCCAATCATTTGAATCCCCCGATCTGCTGGATCTTCGACTGAAAGCCGAAGAGTATTCGACATTGTCGAATGAGTGTCGACATTATTCACGTGATAGCGTGTCGTCAAGAGCCTCTTCGAGAAAGACCGCCCCGTGATCCAGAGCGTTGATCGATCCGTCCGCATCCTGCTCGCCCTCCAAGCCGCCCGTCGCCTCAGTCTCAGCGACCTGTCGGCCCGGCTCGACCTGCCCAACTCCACCGTGCACGGCATCCTGCGCACCCTCGCCGCACACGGCATGGTCGAACAAGAGCCGGGGTCGCTGCGCTACATGCTGGGCCCCGCAGTGCTGCGGCTCAGCAGCGTCTACCTCGACAGCCTCGAGTTCCGCAGCCGCGCCCTGAAATGGGCCGAAGAGCTCGCCCGCCGGACCGGCGCTTCCGTCCGAGCCGGCGTCCTGTTGCTCGACGACGTCATCGTCGTGCACCACGAACCCCGTCCCGACGGAAGCCGACAGATGCCCGAAGTCGGCTTCGTCGTCCCCGCCCACGCCAGCGCGCTCGGCAAAGCACTGCTCGCCTTCCAGCCCTTCGCGCACGGCCGGCCGACCGCGCCGCTGCGCAGCATGACCGGCGAAACCATCGTCGACCGCGCACGACTGGCCGACCACCTCGCCGAGATCGCTCGCACCGGGGTCGCGACCGAACACGACGAAGCCGTCCTCGGTGAATCCAGTCTCGCCGCCCCCATCTTCGACGCCACCGGCGCCGCCGTCGGCGCGATCGCGGTCGTGTTGCAGTCCTCGGAATGGCCGCCGCCCCCGTCGCTACACGACGACGTCCGCGAAGCGGCCCGAAACATCTCCCGCGAGCTCGGCGCATCCGGCTGGCCCGTCTACAACGTCGACACCGCCGACGCCGAGCCCGCAGCCGGCGCCTGAGAGCTCAGTCGGATACCGGCGCGTGATACTCCCGGGGCGGTCGCGTCCGAGTTCGCCGGCTCGAACTCACGCCACCGACGAGGCCAACGTTGCCTCAGTGATGCGGCACTAGCTCCTCGAGGATTGTGTACCGACTCGAGGACTGGGCAACTCGCTCCTCGACCCGTGGGCGAATTGTTCCTCAACGGTTGGGCGTCTCAACCGCGCGCTGTCGCAACGCCGTGTTGCTCGGAGGGCTGTCCTGAGTGT
>CAVRNI010000015.1:0-19630 GCA_963722415.1 Ilumatobacteraceae bacterium | reverse complement strand
GGACTCGTTGATCGCGATCAGCTCGGCGAACGTCCCGATGCCGCTCGTGTCCGGGCGGGCGTACACCTCGTCGCCAACCTTGAATCGCCGGACATCCGGCCCCACCGCCACGACGTCACCGGCCACGTCGTGGCCGAGGACGAGGGGCATCCGGTAGGGCAGGATGCGCTTGAACTCGCCGCTGCGGATCTTGGCGTCGAGCACGTTCACGCCGGCGGCGTGCACGCGGACCAACACCTGACCCTGCGTCGGTACCGGGTCGGGGATGTCGGCGATCCGTCCACCGTCACGGGGCTTGTAGCCGTCGATGAGGAACGCCTTCATCGACGCACCGGCGCCGTGTCACCCAATGTCTTGGTCATCGCGATGAGGCGTGTCGTCAGACCGGCTCGAGACGCGCCGGCACGCTCTTGTGCCAGGGCGTTCCGGCCCACGGGTCGCGGTCCCCGCTGGCCGTGAGCTCGTTGGGCGCGACGCCCGTCCGGAGCCGGGTTCCCGCTTCGATGTGATCGAGACCGAGGCCGTTAGGCAGTGCGACGTGGCCGGGTGCCATGGCGTCATCGACGGCGACGGTGACGACCGCGCTCCCCCGTTTCGTGGTCAGCGTGGCGGTGGAGCCGGTGGTGAGGCCGATCCGTTCGGCGTCGGTCGGCGCGACGCGCAGGGCGCCGTCCGGATCCTTCTTGCGCCAGGCCGGGTCGCGAAAGTTCGTGTTGGCGGTGAACGCCCGTCGCTCGCCGGCCGACAACAGCAGCGGCCACTCAGGGTCGTCGCCGGGTGGCGTCTCGGTCGCCAGTTCGGCGAGCTCGCCGAGCAGCTCGGGGATCTCGGCGTGGGCGAGGCCGTCGCCCGTCTTGAGGCGCTGCCAGGTGGTCTCCCAGGTGTCATCGGTGAACACGACCCCGGACGGGCTCTCGACGATCGCGTCGAACAAGCGGTTACCGGCCTCGGGGCCGGTGCCGAACCCGGCACGGGCGACGCCGTCGGGGTTGTTCTGGGAACACCGGATCGCCAACGGCCACAGCGCCGCCGCTGCGGCGGCGCCGTACGGGAGCGTCGGACCGAGCGTGCGATAGAGCACGACCGGCGCGACGGCCGCCAGCTTCGGGTCGCCGGCCGTCGCCGCCGCGAAGGCGTCGGCGAACTCGTCGCGACCGCGCTCGGCCGCGGCCCGCAACGCGCCGATGACCCCCTCGTCGAGCATGCCGAGCGCAGCGATCAGGCGGGCGTGGATCTCCGGCTCAGGCAGCGGACCCGCAGGCGGCTCGAGGATCGGCCGGCGGAGGTGGAAGACGTTCTTCGGGAACTCGAAGTTGAAGAACGTCGCCTCGAACTTCTCGAACTGCGTGGTCGCCGGCAGCACGTAGTCACACTCACGCGCCGTCTCGGTCATGAACACGTCGATGCACACACTGACATCGAGAGCCCGCATCGCCTCGCGCATCCGATGACTGTCGACGACCGAGTGCACCGGGTTGCCGGACTCCACGAACATCGCCCGGTAACGGTTCGGGTGATCGGCGAGGATCTCATCGGCGATCACGTTGCATGGGATCAGCCCGCCGATCACCTTCGACCCGACGACCGGAGACACCGGCGCGGTCGTCGGGTGCAGCTCGTTGCGGCTCATCCGCAGGATGCTCCCGAGCCCGGTCATCGCGTACTGACCACCCTCGTTGGCGAGGTTCCCGGTCAACAGCCACACGAGCTTCTCGAGGTAGGACACGAGCGTCGAGTGGCGGTTCATCTGCACGCCGAGGTCCTCGAACGCGGCGACGCTCGTCGCCGCCGCGATCCGCCGGGTCGCGGCGCGCACCAACGCCTCGTCGACGCCGCTGATCTCGCAGTACGTCGAGATCGGCACCTGGCGCAGCGCGGCGAGCACCTCGGTGACGCCGGTCGCGTGGTGCGCCAACCAGTCATGATCGACGAGCCCCTCGTCGACGAGCACCGCCGCCATCGCGGCGACGAGCCACGCGTCGCGGCCCGGGCGCACCCGCAGGTGGAAGTCGGCCAGGGCGGCCGTCTCGCTGACCCGGGGATCGATCACGATGAGCGCCCGCTCCGGATCGGCGGCGATGGCCTTCAGGGTGGTGCGGGCATGCGGGATGCCGTGGGAGATCCACGGGTTCTTGCCCACGAAGAAGGCGACCTCGCAGTGCTCGAAGTTGCCACGCAGCGGCGTCCCGAACATCTTGCCCATCACCAGCATCTCGCCGGTCTTCTCCTGCGAGATCGCGCTCGCCTTGAACCGTGCACCGAGCGCAGCGAGCGTCGCCGAGCCGTACACACCGCCGAGGTGGTTCCCCTGCCCGCCGCCGCCGTAGGAGACGATGGCCTCACCGCCGTACGTGTCGCGCACCGCGGCCAACCGCTCGGCGACCTCGCGGATCGCGGTGTCCCAATCGATCTCCTCGTACGTGCCGTCCGGCCGTCGGCGCAACGGGCTCAGCAGCCGCTCACCACGCCCGTTCTGGTAGTAGTCCAACCGCAACGCCTTCTCGCACGTGTACCCCTTCGACGCCGGATGGGCCTTGTCCCCACGGACGCGTTCGAAGGTCCGTCCGTCGCCGCCCAGCCGGATCTCGACGCCGCAGTTGCACTCACACAGGATGCACGCCGTCTGCTGCCACTCGGCCGCCACCGGCACGTCGGTCATGTCGGTCACGGTCACGGTCGTCCTCTCCCGGAACCCTCGACCGGACGACCCACGGAGCGGCTCGCGTTGGATTCCATGATGGAACGAACCCTAGAGGATGAACGTGCCATGATGCAACTGTTCGCCTACGCTGGTCGACGTGAAGCGCACCGACACCTCCGACTGGCCGTGCACCATCGCCCGCAGTGCGGCGGTGCTCGGCGACCACTGGAACCTGCTCCTCATCCGCGAGGCCTGCCTCGGCACCCGCCGGTTCGACGACTTCCAAGCAGCGCTCGGCATCGGCCGCAACATCCTCACCCGCCGCCTCAACGCCCTCGTCGACGACGGACTGATGCGGCGCGTCGAGTACCAGCAACACCCGTCCCGCCACGAGTACCGCCTCACCGACAAGGGCCGCGACGCCTACCCCATCCTCGCCGCCATGGCGGCGTGGGGCGACCGCTGGCTCACCGGGCCCGAAGGCACACCGCTCGTGCTCCACCACACGGCCTGCGACCACGACATGCACGCCGTCGTCGTATGCAGCGAATGCGACACGCCCATCGACGTCCGCGAGGTCCGAGCCACGCCCGGACCCGGCGCCCCCGTCACTGCGTCATGACCACCGCCGAATGGGTCGCCGCGTACGCCGAGGCGGCCGGCATCGCTCCGCCGAGCCCCGACGACATCGACGTCCTCTTGCAGCTCGCGGGCGTTGCCGCGCACGCGTCCGAGCGCACCGCCGCACCGATCACCTGCTGGATCGCTGCCAACGCCGGGCTCGAGCCCGCCGCCGCGCTCGCCCTCGCCGAGTCGATGGCGGCCGACGCGAGCTGATGCGGCCCCGTGGCGTGCGTAACTGGCTGCCGCTGCGCGTCGACAGCTCACGAGCAGCGAACGGAAATCGGGTGGCCCCTACGACTACCTCGCTCACGGGGCGCGCGCCCGCACTCGGCGCGCAAGCTGATCGGCGCACACGCGGCCAAGCGCACGGAGGCGACGGAGCTGCGAATCGCCACAGCTGTCCCCTGCTGGAACACTTCGAGCAGGTTGAGCTCGTCCCAGTGTTCGACGAACATGCCGTCGTGTACGCGCCAGATGTCGATCGAGCGCATTTCCACCGCGTTGCCGCTCGCGGGGATTCCCATCAGCTGCGACGCGAGACGCCCGTCGCCGTCCCAATCAAGCCTTCGAACGTCGCCAAGGTGTCGTCGCCAAGGCCCGCTGCCCGCGCCCTCCCATTCAGCTGACTGCGAGTTAAACCCCCACGGCCCATCCCCCGTCCTGACCTGCTGTTTCACGCCGCTCGTGGGGGTTCAAATCGGTGTCGGAGGACCGACACGACGCCCGACTACACGCGCCCTCCGTCGCGTCGAGACAACATCACCGTCACTGGAGCGGTGGTTCGTGGCCACATGATCAACAGTCCCTCGAGGCCAAGGAACCTTTCGGTCCGCGAGGGCATCCGATCGTGCCGAACGACAGCGCCATCGATCGGCCCGCGGCCATCAGGACGTCTGCCATCCGGTCGACCGCGGAGACGACAGCGGTTGAGACCAACGGCACGTCCCCGACGCCGACGCCGACACCCGTCCGGAGCCGGAGCGTTGCTCGGGCGTCCCATCGGGTGGTCACGCCGTGCAACGCGCTGGATACGCCGTGTCCGGCTGACGCTGGCAGCCGCGATCACTCCGGACGCTACTGGGGACCCACTGACTGGGCGTTCGATGCGCGCTCGATCCGCTCCGCCGTGCCTCGAGGACCTCTCGGGCGAACAGTCGGGTCGTCCCGTTCCCGCTTCGAGGCTCACGCCCCGACCCGTCGTTCGGAGCGGGTCTGGGCGGTCGTCCTGGGTCGGCGTCAGCGCGCCCGAGCAGGCATTCGGTCGCGTGGTCAGTTCGTGGGCGCCACCGGTGGTGCCGGCTCCGGTCATCTGCTGGCAAGTCGCCGCTGTGGCTGCGACCTCCGATGGGGATCACGGGTCTCGGATCCGGCGTTGGATGGCGGTCAACACGTCCGGCGACGGTCTTGTCGGCTGCCATGGGGGCACCAGATCGTCGTCGCTGTAACGGGGCACGAGGTGGACGTGGTAGTGGAAGACTTCTTGCCACGCGGCGGTTCCGTTCGACTGGGTGACGTTCATTCCGAGGGGCTTGAGGGTGGCTCTGAGCTGGGTCGCCACGCGGTGAACAGATCGCATCACGGATGCGGCGTCATCTTCGGACAGCGACCAGATGTCGGCTGAGTGCTTCCTTGGCACGACGAGGGTGTGGCCCGGCGTCGCCTGCCCGATGTCGAGAAAGGCCACGGCGAAGTCGTCCTCGTAGACGCCCCATGACGGTGTGCTGCCGTCGATGATCGAGCAGAAGATGCAGCCCACGCATCGATCTTGCTCGGCCGCATCGGCGACGTTCACAGAGCTGCCTGCGGCGCCATGGCGTCCAACAGCGGCCTGGTGCTGGCCGCCGGTGTGAAGACCCGCTCGTCAACGGCAGCCTGGCCTGCTCGGCGGTCGACAACACGGCGCGCAACGATGACGGGTCCAGCGCGGCCCTTAACACGGTGCGCATTCCGCCAGCGTGCGCATCGGTGAGCTGCCGCGGATGAGCAATGAGTACCGATCTCGGCTGGACTCCTGCTCACGCGGTGAGCGGCGGCGGGGCATCCGCGCAGGGGGTGGCGAGGATGCCCCGCCGTCCGGTCGTCGATGGCTACTAGTCCCAGATGGCGAGGCCGGTGTCGAGGTCGAAGAACTGGATGCGGGTGGTGTCGACGGCGATGGTCACGTCGTCGGCGACCTTGACGCGGCTGCGCGGGTCGAAGCGAGCCACGATGGTCGCCGAGTCGTGGTGGCCGAGCTCCTCGATGCTGGCTTCGGCGGCTTCGGCGGTCTGGGCGGTCCGCACGGGCCGGGCGTCGAGGGCGGCGTGGACGAGCAGATCCGAGCCCAACGCTTCGACGAGCTCGACGCGGGCCCGCAGGCGATGGGTCTCGGGGGCGTCGGTGTCGATGGCTGCGTCCTCCAGTTGTTCGGGCCGGATCCCGACCGCGACCTTGCGGCCGTCGTAGTCACGCAACCCGGGGTGGGCGGCCAACACGTCGTCGGCGACGGCCAGGGAGTGGGATCCGATCGTGACCGTCTGGCCCCCACTGGTCGAACCGATCGTCGCTTCGATGAGGTTCATCGACGGTGACCCGATGAACCCGGCGACGAACAGGTTGTCTGCGTGGTCGTAGAGGCGCTGGGGGGTGTCGACCTGCTGGAGTACCCCCCGCTTGATGACCGCCACGCGGTCCCCCATGGTCATGGCCTCCACCTGGTCATGGGTGACGTAGAACGTGGTTACGCCGAGGTCGCGCTGCAGGCTGGCGATCTCGGCGCGCATCTGCACGCGCAACTTGGCATCCAGGTTCGACAGTGGCTCGTCCATCAGGAAGGCCTTGGGGTTGCGCACGATCGCCCGCCCCATTGCCACCCGCTGGCGCTGCCCGCCAGACAGGTGCGCTGGCCGCTTGTCCAGGTACTCGGTCAGTTCGAGGATCCGGGCGGCCTCTGCCACCCGCTTGTCGATCTCTGCTCTCGGAACCTTGGCCATCTTCAAGGCGAACCCGATGTTCTGCTCCACCGTCTTGTGCGGATACAGCGCATAGTTCTGGAACACCATCGCGACGTTGCGGTCCTTGGGCTCGAGATGGTTGACGACTTTGTCGTCGATCTTCAACGTGCCGCCGGAGATGTTTTCGAGTCCGGCGATCATTCGCAACACCGTCGACTTCCCACAACCCGACGGCCCCACCATCACGATGAACTCGCCATCGGCGATGTCCAGCGACACATCGGTCACGGCCTGATACCCGTTCGGGTACACCTTGGTGATGTCTTCGAGCACTACCTCAGCCATGTTGGGCACCTCCTGGTTGGTTGATCGGGTCTGGTGCGCCTGCCTGGACGGATGGGGTGCGTGGCGCGGCGTGGAGCCCGAGGGTTGGGTCGTAACGGACCGACACCGGGTCGGTGAGTTCGCCGTGGAAGTGGCCGCCGTCGATGTCGCGGAAGCCCATCAGTGACCAGCCACCGGCGAGATCTCCGATGACACGGCCGGCGTACAGCGTGGGAGCGGGAAAGGGTCGGGCCGCTTCCAGGTCGAAGGGGCCGAGCACCGTCGATGCTGGTGCGGCCCAGACTGCGCCGACGTCGGCGTGGGCTCGGCGCTGTTCGGCGACGTCGTCCGGCATGCAGCTGAACAGCAGCAGTGGGTGGCCGTCGACGAGCGCGACCTGCGGCACTTCGAGCCACCGGAAGCCGGCGGGCCCGCTGAGCGGTGGCTCGATGGTCCACGTGAACAGATCGGGGCTTCGGGCGTGGCCGATGACGCCCCGGTCGTTCGGGTCACCGGTGGGCACGCGGGCGGTGATGAGCATGTGCCAGCCGTCGCCTTCGGGGTCGGGCAGCACCCATGGGTCACGCCACACCTCGTCGTCGGCGCCGGCGTCGTGGAGTGTCTCGTACCAGCGGGGGTCGGCCTCGAGCACCTGGTGGCTGGCCGGCTCCCACATGACGAGATCGGAGGAGGTCGCCTGCCCGATGCGCTGGATGCGGCCGTCGTCGGCGCGGGCCAGCCCGGTGTAGAAGAGGTGCCAGCGGTCGTCGGGGCCTCGTACGACGGATCCGGTCCATGTGGCGAGATCGTCCCAGGCCGGCCCGTCGGAGTGGACGAGGGCGTCGGGCCACAGCGTCCAGTTGCGGAGGTCGGGCGAGACGGCGTGTCCGATGCTGGCTCGCCGATGACGTCGGTGCGGGTCGCGCAGCGCCCGCGAGGCCCGCAGGAAGAAGGCGTGGTAGCGGGAGCCGTCGTGGATGTACCAGCTGTCCCACACCCAGTGGTCGGGGAGGCGAAGCATCCGACGTGTCAGCCCTTGACGCCGGTGGACGCGATGCTCTTGACGAAGTTGCGCTGGAAGGCGAGGAACACGATGAGCACCGGGATGGTGATCATCGTCGAGTAGGCCATCGTCTCGCCCCACGCCGGGGCCAGCTGCTGGAAGTATTGGATGCCGATCATCACCGGTCGCTTGTCCTCTTCCTGCACGGTCATCAACGGCCACAGGTAGGAGTTCCACGCCGGCAGGAACGTCAAGATGGCCACCGTGGCGATCACCGGACCGGACAGCGGCATCACGATGCCGCGGTAGATCTTGAACCAGCCGCAGCCGTCGACCCTGGCCGCCTCGTCGAGCTCTTTGGGGATGGTGGTGAAGTACTGGGCGAAGAGGAAGATCGAGAACGCCGACGCGATGAACGGCACGATCTGCACCCGGTACGAGTTGAGCCAGCCCTCCTCGTAGACCGGACGCAGTCCGTCGAAGCCGAGCCACGGCAGGTGGGCGACCCAGAAGACCATCGGGATGGCGATCGTCTCGAACGGGATGATCAGCGTGGCGATGATCAAGCCGAACACGATCTTGCGGCCACCCCACTCCAAGCGGGACAGGGCGAACCCGGCCATGCTGTTGATGAAGATCCCGACTACCACGATGCAGGTGGTGACGAACAGCGAGTTGAGCAGGAACCGGATTGCCGGGACCCGGTCGAACACGCCCGTGTAGTTGTCCATCGAGATGTCACCCACCGGGAGGAACGCCCGCCAGGTGGTGAGGTCCTCGAAGATCTGCTCGTCCGGCTTGAAGCTCGACGAGATCATGAACGCGATCGGGAAGACGAACACGAACGCCAGCAGGACCATCGGGATGTAGATCGGCCAACGACGCCGCTTGGGCGCTTCGTCGGCAACGTGCGACCGAGCCGTGGCCCCGAGCGGTCGCTCAACCGCGATGTCAACCATGTCAGGCCTTCTCTCTGGTCAGGCGCCGCTGCACGAGCGACACGGTCAGCACGAGCACGAAGAAGATGAGGGACAGGGCCGCGCCGTAGCCGACCTCCTGCTCGCGGAAGCCCTTGCGGAACGTGTGGAAGATGATCGTCGTGGTCGACTCGAGCGGTCCGCCCCTGGTCATCACGTCGACCTGGACGAACAGGCCGAACGCAGCGATCGTGATGGTGACGATCACGAACACGAGCGTCGACCGAAGACCGGGCCAGGTCACGTGGGCGAACTTGTTCCACGTGCCGGCGCCGTCGAGGGATGCGGCTTCGTACAGCTCGCCGGGGATCGTCTGGAGGCCGGCCAGCCAGATGACCATGTGGAAACCGACGCCCTGCCAGACCGACAAGATGATGATCGCCGGCATCGCCGTGCTGGGATCCTGCAGCCAGGCGACGGCATCGAAGGCGCCGAACGTGAGCCGGTCCAACATCGAGTTGATGAGGCCGTTCTCCTGGTACATGAACGTCCACACGATCGACACCACCACCATCGATGTCACGACCGGAAGGAAGTAGATGGTGCGGAACACGTTGACCCCTCGGATCCGCTGGTTCACGAGCAGCGCCAACAGCAGCCCGAGCGCGGCCTGCACGGGGACCACGACGAGGGCGAACCCGAACGTGTTGAGCAGCGACCGGATGAACGTCGGGTCATGGGTGAACGCCCGGGTGTAGTTGTCCACACCGGTGAACTGCGGAGAGTTCGGCGAGATCAGGCGGGCGTTGGTGAAGCTGAGCACCAGCGCGAGCAACGCCGGGATGATCAGGAACAGCGTCATGAGGACGAGGGCGGGGGCGATCATGCCCCACGCGGCCCGTCGTTCCCCTCTCCCCGAGGCGTGTGCCGGCGGCATCGCCTCTCGAACAACACCCTTGGTCGCCATGACTTCCTGAGCCGTGGTGGTCATGTCATCCTCCTCCTGACGGTCATGCGGTCTCGGGCGCGAACGCACCCCTACCGGTCGGACTCGAAGCCGTAGCCGTCGTTGCTCTCGATGTTGAAGTCGATCTGGTCCACGGCCTCGTCGAGGGAGCCCTCGACGTCTGCGCCGTTCATGATGTCCTGGAACGTCTTCTCGAAGACGCTGGACATGACCGAGTAGGCCGGGGTCGGCGGTCGCAGCTCGGCGAACCGGCGTGAGTACTCGCGGAAATGCTCCGCAGGGCCACCCTCGGCGTAGAGCTCGGTGAGCGCGGCCGCCGCGTCGGTCGCCGGGATGAGACCGGTCAGCTCACTCAACTGGGCGATGTACTCGGGGGCCAGGGAGAACTCGATGTACTCGCGCGCCCCTTCGATGTCATCACAGCTTGCCGAGACGCCCCACTGCCACGAGCCCCCGCCGATCTTCGGGCCGGCACCGAAGTCGGGAGGCGGCAGGAACAACACGTCGTCACCGAACGCCTCGACCGCGCCCCCGGCGGCCCAGTTGCCGTTCCAGGAAAGCGCCACGTTGCCGAGCGTGAAGTCAGCTCGACCAGGCGTCGGAGTCTTGCTGGCCAGACCGCTCTCGAACAGGTTCTGCCACCACTCGGCGAACTCGATCGCCTCCGGACCGTTCAACGCGCCCTCAGCGGTGAGGTAGGTGCTGCGATCGATGAGATCGCCGCCGAAGCTCTGCAGCATCGGCGAATACGCGTACGACCACCATTCGCCGGTGCCGTCGGCGCCGACGTCGATGGCGTAGTCGAACCCCGCGTCCTTGAAGGTCATGAGGGCGTCGTCGAACTCGTCTCGCGTCCACGGATCATCGATCGTCGGGATGCGGATGCCGTTCTCCTCGAGCACCGACCGCCGTGCCAACATCGACAGGGCGACGTCGAAGAACCCGATCGAGTAGATCTCGTCCTGCCATCGGCCCACCGTCGAAGGAATGAACTGGTCGGTCACCTCCTCGGGCAGCTCCAACGGGACGATCGCTTCGGCCCACGCCCAGTTCGGCATCACCGGGCCGTCCATGTCCAAGATGCACGGGAGATCGTCGGCGGTCGCCGCGGCGACCACGGCGTCGTTGTAGGCGCCCTGCGGGAAATACTCCACGTCGACCGAATAGGTGTCCTGCGCCGCCTCGAAGTCGCTGATGATCTTCTCGGTCACCTCGATCTCGGCCGCGTTCCCGGCCGAATGGGTCCACATCGTCAACGTCTCCCGGCCGTCGGACCCGTCGTCGCCACCGCAGGCAGCGACCGACGCCGACAAGAGCGCCAGACAGGCGACCACGGACAGGCGTGTTCGTTTCATTGTGCTTCCTTCCCGGCCGCCGTCCGTGACCGCGACCTCCTGGGAGCGTTGGGCGACCGGCGACGCGACGTCTTCGGTGCCACTCGTGGCGGAACGTCCGACGGCGGACCAACCGAGGCCCGCCGGACGAGCTCACACGGCAGGGTCACGCCCCCGGCCTCATCGTGGTCGGTCTCCTCCACCGCTTTGAGGAGCGTGGACACCGCCCACTCACCCATTGCGAAGTGGGGCAGCGCGGCGGTCGTCAGCCCCGGCCAGAGCGACTCGGCCACCGCTTGCTGGTCGTCGAACCCGACCACCGACAGGTCCTTCGGGATGACCAGGCCGTGCTCGCCAGCGGCCCGGTACCCACCGGCAGCCATACGGTCGTTGAAATAGAACACCGCCGTCGGCCGACGGCTCGCTTCGAGCAGCCGGCACGTGGCCCGCCAACCGCCCACGTGATCAGAGTCGTCGGCGACGACCAGCTTGGAGTCGAAGCGAACCCCCCATCGCGCCAGGACCTCGCGATACGTCGCCAGTCGCATCTCCGCCGCGACCGGGCGCCGCCGGTCCGTCACATGGCCGATGCGACGATGGCCCGCCTCGAGAAGCTCAGTCAACACCGCCTCGGTCCCGCCCACCTCGTCGGGGACGACAAAGACGCCACTGTCATCCTTTGGCCGGCAATCGAGAAGGACGTGAGGAACCAACGTCAGCTCATCAGGCACATCGATGATCCGGTGGTACATCGTCGCCACGACCACGCCGTCGACCTGTCGCTGCACCAACGCGTGAATCGAGTCGGCGCACATCTGGTCCGCGTCGCTCACGTTCACCAGCAGCAGCAAGCTGCCCGCACGCCGCGCCGCCTCTTGGGCACCTCGAATCATTTCGGTCGCGAACGGCGACGTCGCCACGTCGGCGCTGACGAACCCGATCGTGTGCGTTCGTCGCGTCCGCAGCGCGCGAGCCAGCGTGTTCGGCCGATACCCAACCTCGCCGGCCGCGGCACGCACCCGTTCCCGCGTCGCCGCCGCGACGCGCGCTCCAGCGACATCGTTGAGCACATAGGACACCGTCGCCGTCGAGACACCCGCCCGCTCCGCAACATCGGTGATACGCGGCTTCCGACTCAAAACATGCCCCCTGATTAATCGATTAGATCAACCGATTAATCAGAGGATGCGCCTTCTCGCTGTCGTGTGTCAAGGCCAGTCGTCGTCGCGTGGCCCGCTCCGTCGGCCGCGGGCTGTGACGCAATCTCCGCCGGGCGCGCACTGTGCGGTGGTTGGGTCGGCGCACCCAGCCCGGCAGTTCGTCGATGCTTCTGGGTTGGCTGCCGTCGTCGACTTGCCGGACTTGGGACGAGTGCCGAACTACGTATCAGGAGCGCGGTAGGCCTCGCGGTGGCATTCCTTGCGACGCGCCCTGATTCGGCGATCTGCTCGTCACGTCGGGGTGTCGAAGGGTGTCCCACAACGAGCGCACTGTCGAGCTGATCGGCGTACCACCAAACGCCGGCTCCGAGCGCACCTATGTGCGGGTACCTCCGCATAGCGCATCACGGCAGTTCCGAACGCGGTCTGCGCCTCCTAAGGAGCCTCGACGAGGACGAGCATCGTCTCGGTCTCGTCCCCGATCAGCCTGACCGCGAGCGCGACGTGCGCACGCTGAGTACTCCATGTGTGCCCGAGCCTGGCATCGGAACGTCAGCCGAGCCGGCGGCGGACCAACCTTCACGCTACGACACGGTCACCTCCGGTCTGGCACCCTTGAGGTATCGGCGGACGCCACGACTGAGAGGGGACAACTGTGGATCACGCTACGACAATGCGCAGCGCCTACGACCGCGTCAATGCGGGCGATCTCGACGGGCTCGGTGCGCTGCTCGCGGAGGACTTCGTCGAGCACGACGAGCTCCCGGGTCTGCCTCCCACAAAGGAAGGGGTGATCGTGTACTTCACGTCGTTGCTGACCTCGTTTCCCGACATGCGGATGAACGTCGAGGATCTGATCACCAGCGGGAACAAGGCCGTTGCCCGCGTGATGGCCACGGCAACGCACCAAGGTGAGTTCATGGGGGTACCGCCCACCGGCAACGCCGTGAGGATCCAACTCATCGACATCATGAGCTTCGATGACACTGGCCTCGCGCGCGAACACTGGGGCGTCGCCGACCTGCTCTCACTGATGCAGCAAGTCGGCGTCGTACCCGCCGGTCCTCCGGCATAGCCGACCGAACGAGCAGCACCGGCTGATCGCGCCAGAGTGCCCGGCAGGGGCGCGGCTCGGCAAGCCGCGGTCGCGCGACAGATCTGTAGCTGCCCCGAACGCCGGGACCGGGTGATCGCTCGAGACGGCGCTGTAGTGGCAGGGTGGAGCATGGCGCGAGCCCGGACGTTGGTGGTTGCGGCGGCCAGCGCGTTGGCGATTGCTGGCGCGACTGGATGCAGCTCAGACGACTCGTCTTCTGACCCAGCTGTGGAGAGGTCGTCGCCGTCGACACCCGAGGCAGTCTCATCGTTGACCGCGTCGACGTGTCCTGTCGGCACGAGCACGACGACCGGCGCGACGACGTCCGAACCGTCTGTGTCGACGACCACGACGTCCCCGCGACCTGTCCCGTTCGACGATCTGGAGATCGCCGTCTTCCCGGTCCCTACGGGATCGCGTCCCCACGACGTTGCGCCGGCAGCAGACGGAGGCGTGTGGTACACCGCCCAACGAGCAGGAGCGCTCGGTCATCTCGACCCGGTGTCCGGTCGGACCCGCCACATCGCTTTGGGTGCAGGTTCCGCGCCGCACGGCGTGATCGTGGACGACGAGGGCATCGCCTGGGTGACGGACGGCGGACTCAACGCGATCGTGAGCGTCGATCCCGACGGTGATGTCGTGACCGTGTTCCCGCTCCCTGAAACTGCGCCCGACGCGAACCTCAACACGGCAGCATTCGCCGCCGACGGGCGCCTGTGGTTCACGGGCCAGACGGGCTTTCACGGTGTGCTCGACCCGAACACCGGCGAGGTCCAAGCGTTCGAGTCACCGCGCGGACGAGGCCCCTATGGCATCGCGGCGACGCCGGATGGCGGGATCTTCTACGCCTCCCTGGCCGGGAGCTACGTCGGCGCGGTTGGACCCGATGGCAGCGTGACGGTGCTCGATCCGCCGACGCCCGACCAGGGCGCGCGTCGAGTGTGGCAGGACTCCACGGGCGCGATCTGGGTCAGCGAGTGGAACTCCGGCCAGCTCAGCCGGTACACGCCGACTATGGGCACCTGGGACCTGTGGCGGCTGCCCGGCACCGATCCGTCTGCGTATGCCGTCTACGTCGATGCAGCCGATCAGGTGTGGGTGAGTGACTTCGGCGGCAACGCGATCCATCGCTTCGACCCCCTCACCGAGTCGTTCGAGACCTTCCCGCTCCCGGCCCAGCCCGGAGAGGTTCGCCAGATCCACGGACGCCGCAGCGAGGTGTGGGCGGCCCAGTCCGCCGACGACTCGATCATCGTGATCCGCCCCGCGCCGTAACCGACCACGGCCGACGGTCCACCACTGCAACGCCCGGCAGGCGCGCGGCCAAGATCGATCGCCGCGATGCTCGCCGACGAGCAGCGCGGCATCCCCTATCGGCAGGGGCGTACCAACCGTTCAGGTGCGCACAGCTGCCGACGACGCGCGCTGACTGGTTCCTCCCGACGTTCGAGGAGGATGACATGACAATCTCAGTTCGGTCCGCAGCCGTGAGCCCGCTCGTACGACCCAGGCGGCACGCCGAGCGAGGATCAGCTGGCGGCGATCGTGTTCCTGGCGAGGTACAGCGGTCGAACACTCGAGGCGTACCGGCACGACCTCAAGTACTTCTTTCAATGGGCAGCCGACCACGACCTCGAGGTCCTCGCCGCAACCAGGGCTCACATCGAGATGTACCGCTCCACGATGGAACAACGCGGCCTTGCGCCATCGACGATCGATCGGCGCCTGTCGACAGTGTGCGGCTACTTCCGCTTCGCCCACATCGACGGTCGCATCCCGTCGAACCCTGCCCAGTACGTGCGCCGCCCCAAGGTCCAACCCACCGAACGACACGGAATGGACCGCGGCGAGCTCGGCCGGTTCCTGTTCACCGCCGAGCACTTCGACCGCGACCATGCCGCGCTCGCCGTGCTGCTTGGCCTCAACGGACTGCGCGTCTCCGAGGCGTGCGCAACCAACGTCGAAGACCTCGGCTTCGAACGCGGTCACCGCACGCTCCGCATCCTCGGTAAGGGCAACAAGCCAGCGATGATTCCGCTCGTGCCCCGCACGGCACGAACCATCGATCTCGCCGTCGGTGAACGATGCCAAGGCCCGATCCTTCGCCGCCAGGACAACCAACGCCTCGATCGACGCACCGCTCACCGCTGGGTCCGATCGATCGGCAAACGAGCAGGTCTCGGCATCGTCCACCCACACATGCTGCGCGCCGCCTTCATCATGGCCGCACTCGACGCCGGCGTACCGCTCCGCGACGTCCAACTCGCCGCCCGCCACGCCGACCCCCGCACCACAACCATCTACGACCGCCGACGTCAGAACTTCGACCGCCACGCCGCCTACGTCGTCGTCGCCTTCGTCGCCAGCGGCTGACCGACACGACGCCGATCGGCACTTGGAGGACACCTCGACATGCCGTCGAAGGCCTGCGGTGGTTCGTCGTCCGGCACCCCGATCGGGCGAGACTCCGCTCATGAGCGAGTCGGCTGATTCCACAGTCCTGGACACCCTGCCATCCCGACTCGAGGTCGCGAGCAGTCACGCCACGACGAACGTCCCGATCGTGCACCCGAGCGACACGGCCGGAGCGGTACGTGAACGGCTGATCGGCCAGATGTTCGCCACGGTGTCTGACCTCGCAGTCTGCGTCGACGGGCACCTCGTCGGCATCGTCGAGATCGAGCGCGTGCTCGCCGCTGCCCCCGACACAGTGGTCGACCGCTTGATGGACCACGACCCGCCGGCGGTCGGACCCGACACCGACCAGGAACTCGCCGCGGGGGTGATGATCGGCCGTGGCGAGGGGAGCCTCGCAGTCGTAGACGACGATGGAGTGTTCCTCGGGCTCATCGCACCGAACAAGATGCTGGCGGTCCTGATGCAGGAACACGACGAGGACCTGCTGCGGTTCTCAGGCCTGCTCGCCACCGGGAGCGTCTCCCGGATCGCGAGTGAGGAGCGCGTCGCCCGACGCCTGGTCCACCGGTTGCCCTGGCTCGCCGTCGGACTGATCGGGGCGATGGTGTCGGCCTGGCTCGTCGGCTCCTCGGAGGAACAGCTCGCTCGCACGGTGCAGCTCGCGTTCTTCCTGCCTGCGATCGTCTACATGGCTGATGCCGTGGGCACCCAGACCGAGACGCTGGCCGTCCGGGGTCTCTCCGTGGGGGTGCCGATCCGCCGCTTCGCAGCCAAGGAGCTGATCACCGGTGCACTCATCGGCCTTGTTGTCGCTGCTGTGTTCTTCCCGTTCTGCCTCGTCGCGTTCGACGACGTGGCGTTGGCGGTCACCGTGTCGCTCGCACTCTTCGCCAGCTGCGGCGTGGCGAGCGTGGTCGCGCTGCTCTTGCCCTTGCTTCTGACCCGCTTCCACAAGGATCCCGCCTTCGGGGCAGGTCCCCTGTCGACCGTCGCGCAGGACCTTCTCTCCATCGCCATCTACCTGGCGCTCGCCTCCGTCATCGTCGGCTGACCGAGACCGACCGGCGCACCTCCGGGTCGGCTCCCGACCACCACGCTCCCGACGCCGGGAAGGTCGATCAACCCGTTCTTGTCGGCGTCGACCACCATGCGGCCCGTTGCCTGGCGGTGGCCGCGACGCTCGGTCGTGGCCACCTGCGGGCGTCTGGTCTCGGTGGCCGCGACCGCCGGCTTGTGGTCCGGGTCGTTCTGGTCCGCGGTCTGGGACGGGCTTCGCCGGTTTCGCTATGAAGGCCACTGTTGTGCTGCGACCGCGATGTCGGGGTCGATGTCGGCGAGGCGCTCGAGGATCTGGTCGTCGCTGACGGCCGGATCGCGGAGGGTGTCGCGGAAGGCGGTGACAGCGTCGGCGCCGCCTGCGTGCCAGATGCGCTTGGCGATGAGGATGAGCAGGAACTCGAACCAGATGTAGTTCAGCGGACCGTCGGCGAGGCCGTCTCCCATGCGGTTCAGCGCTCGCACTGGCCACAGTTGGGATCCGGCGGCCGCGGACAGCTCGCAGATGGTTTCGAGGACGGGAAGCTGGTCGGGTTCGATCTCAGCGACGTAGCCGTAGAGGCCGATGTTGGCGAACAGCTCGGCGAGCCACAGCCGTGGGAAGTCGGTGTCGCCGGTCGCCTCGTCGAACTC
Source organism: Ilumatobacteraceae bacterium (assembly GCA_963722415.1). Classification (GTDB taxonomy): domain Bacteria; phylum Actinomycetota; class Acidimicrobiia; order Acidimicrobiales; family Ilumatobacteraceae; genus JALOLG01. The sequence goes on along the minus strand of CAVRNI010000015.1, from coordinate 2,524 downwards.
GTGGAACAGGTGGGTGAGCTCATGGGCGATCACGAGGTCGGCGAAGCGCCCGCCGAGATCGGGCGGATCGCCGTACACGGCCCGAAGTCGTGTCCGGTCGGCGTCGGTCAACGAGGGTTCGATCGTGTCGATGTAGTCCCGCCAGAACGGCGCGGGGGTCGGGCTGGTGACGACCCGGTCGGTGACGGCGTGGGGCATCCCGTAGAGCGGGATGGCGGCGACTCGATCCCAGTCCGCCGGTCCGGCGACGTACAGGGTCGTCGACGGGCGCGTCCCGAAGATGGCGTCGAGCCAGTGGAGCACGCGGTCGGTCCGCTCCGCGACGGCTCGCCCCTCGGCTTCGTGGCCGGCGGTGACGAAGGTCGGGATCGAAGTGCCGTCGAGGCGGATGAGGTCGTCGGCGGAGGCTGCAGGTGTCTGGGGCATGCCCACAAGTCGCCGGGTGGCACGAAAAGTTCGAAACGATCACCCTCGGGCGGGTTCGACCACGCTTTCGGCAGTCTCGGCGCCGTAGTGAAGGCTTATCGAGGCGATCGACGGCCCGCAGTGCACGAAGACCTGTGTCGTCATCGACGGGCAGTGCTCCGGCAGCATGCGACGGGTTGACGAACGCACCCTCGACGACGGTGATGTCCGGCCCGGCGATGACATCGAGGATCCGGAGACGCACACCAGCCTCGACATCGGATTCGATGTCGCGGACGATGCCGTCACGGCCCCGTTCGACCACCGTCGAGTCGGCCACCCGAAGCTGGGCGTCCGGGAGCAGGGCGTCTCGCAGCAGCGAGCACTCCCGGCCGGCGTTGTACTCGCCGAAGATGTCCATGAACAGCGAGGCTCGCTGACGCTCGTGGCGCGCGTGATCGAGATGAGCCACCACGGCGAGGGCTTTGAGTGATGCCGTCATGATCCGGCCCGCCTCGTTCAGACGGCTGCGCACGGTGCCGATCGGGATCCCGAGCACCCGCGCGATCGCGTCATAGCTCCGCACCCGGGTGAAGTAGCGCAGCACGACCGCGTGGCGAAGCGGTGGCGACAACTGGTCGAGCGCGGCCCACACCCAGTCCCGGATCGCCAACGCTTCGAGGGTGGCTTCCGGATCTCTGGTCGCGTCGGCAACGTCCTCAAGCGCGACGTGGGCCGGTGTTGGGGTCCGGCGAAGGCGTTGTCGGCACAGGTTGCGGGTGATGCCTCGCAGCCAGGCTCCCGCTACATCCGGATCGCGAAGGGTCTCGACTCGTGTCAGCGCGACCAGCAGCGCATCCTGCACCACGTCGTCGACTTCGGGACCGTGACCCAACATCGACACCGCCACCGCCCTGACTGACGCTCGATGCCGATCGAGCACGAGCGCCGCGCATCGAGCGTCACCCGCGTGCCAGCCACGCACGAGCTCACCATCCGACAGCACCCCGCCATCCTCGCACCGGCGAAACGACTCCCGCCCATGCGACCGACTGAAGACATCGTGCGATGCAACTGGGGTGTCGGCCGCACCGATCACAGCCCCATAACGCCTCAGCCCGTTGCCCGGCTCAGGCGCCCTCCAACGCCGGGACGGCGATGTGCCGAAAGCGGCCGCTTCACGTGAGGTGCTTGCTTCCGCGAGCGCACACAGTCGGCGTTCGGTGCACACCGGTCGATCCTGTCGCTGCCGTTGCCCCGTCGTGCAGGAGCGGGCTCCTGCTGGCGGTCGCCGCATCGAACAGCGCGCCCGAACGCTACGGAACGAAGGCCACCGGCGCCGCACCGTGCCCCATCCATCTCCGTGTTGGTCGGGTCGGGCTGTGTCGCGAGGGCGCCTGTTGGCAGTACGTGCGGTCTGGCAGTCGGGGCGGGACGGGCTCGGCGGCCGCGGTAATGGGTGGTCGACTGGGGTCGTCTCCCTGGGGGTCTGTGTCGGGGATCGTTGCAGTGTCGGCGGCCGTTCTTGCATCGGGCCGTTCGAATGCTAAAGGTGGTGTCGGGAAGGGGGGCGGATGGGGTTGTTCATTGTTCGGCACGAGCATCGGGAGGAGCGCTGCCCGGCCGGCGATCCGGCGTTGGGTGCGTTCTTGCTGAATCACTTGAGTCGGCCGAGCGCTCGCAGCTATGGGGTGGAGATCAGGGGTGAGGCGGTGGTCGAGGGCGACCACGTCATGTACATGATCCTCGAGGCCGCCAGCGACGAGGAGGTTCGCCGCTTCGTCCAACCGTTCGTGGAGGCCGGCACGGTGGACCTCTACCCGGCGTCGACGTGCGTTCGGGCGGTTGCCAATGGCGGGTGCGTGGCCGGTCCCCCCGACGTCGGGGCTGGCGTCGCCGTCGATCCCGAGGAGGTACGCGAGGTGGCGATCGACGCCGGCCTGCTCGTGCATCGCGCCCATCTGCTCAACGGCGAGACCTCCATCGCCGCTCTCCTCGGCGGCGTGGTGATGCCGAACGCCCATTTCTACGTGCGCAATCATTTCGCCATCCCGTCGCTCGATGTGTCGACGTGGCGGCTGCAGGTCGCCGGGCTCGTCGAGCGCCCGCTGCGGCTCGC
>CAVRNI010000014.1:0-20760 GCA_963722415.1 Ilumatobacteraceae bacterium | reverse complement strand
GCCCAGTGCGCAAGTGCTCGGGGCGTGAGGTCGTGGGTCCCCCGGCGAGAGGCCCGGGCTGACGGCGTTGACGCGGTCGAAAAGTTCGGCCGGCTCGTCTGCCACGTCGGTGGTGGCTTGGAGGCTGGCGTTGTTGAACGCCATGTCGAGCCGGCCGAAGTCGCACGTGGCACAGGGCGCAGAGTCCGCTCATATTGACGAGCGCGAGTCGCGTCTGGTCCGAGCTGCTGAATCATCCGATCGATCACCGGCCTCCGATGAAGACGGTCCTGGGCGTGCCTGTTGGATGGCTGCGATCGCGACGTCGACGATTTCTTCGTCGCTGAGAGCCCGGCCGTGTGCGTAGAGCTCGTCGCGTTCAGCGGCGCTGAGTACTTGATCGAGGTGCCGTTCGACGTCGTCGAGGAGCGCTTGATCCCTGCCGTAGGTGGCCGCGCCGGTGCGGGTCTGCACCGTCGCGGCGTACAGCACTGCGGCGTCGCGGTCGGAGCCGCACCGCACGAGGAGCACGACGAGGTTGCGCAGGGTCACCCATTGTGAAGTCCACGCCTCGGTCCGCTGCCAGGTGCCGATGACGTCCAGGTACTCCGCCAACGCGGTCGAGGTGTCCGCTTCGCGACCCTTGATCGTGGCGAGGGTCACGCGGGCGAGCCCGGCGATGCCGTCGTTGGCGACGGACTCTGCGAGGGCGATGGCGACGCGGAGGTGGGCCTCTGCGGAGCTGCGGTCCTGGAGGGCGTCGATCTCGCCGTGGACGAACTCCATGAAGGCTCGGGCCGATGGACTGCGCGACCGTCCGGCGAGTGTGGCCCCGACGTCGGCTTCCTTCGCCGCACCCTCGAACAGCCCGGCGTACGCGAGAGCGAGCGCTTTGCTGCCGATGCTCCAACTCGCATCGATCGGGTCATCGGCACGCAAGGACAGCGTTGCGGCTTCTCCGAACGCCGAAGCGGCGCCGTCGAGGCGACCCTCGAGGAGTGCCAGTTCGCCGACCTGCTGGAGCACGCGGCCGGCCTGCGGCGGGTCGACGTCCCGGGCCGCTACGAGGGCGCTTTCGAGCAGGGCGCGGGCCGTGGGCAGGTCGCCGCGAAGCCACGCACCCGCGCATGCCGACGCAATGACGGCGGCCGCTCGGGGTGATGTCGGGTGGGCGGCGGCCGCGACCTGTGCCCATCTGAAGAGCTCCGCTCGCCCCCTCCAGAACGCATAGCCGTGAAGGGCATCCGCCATTCGCAGCGCGGCGTCGGGGTCGTGTCCGACCAGCCACGTGTGAGCGGCTCGCATCTCGTCGATCAGTCGGTCGAGCTCTTCAGCGGCGGCCCTCTCCTCTTCGCTGCAGAGGTCTCGGGTGGCGTGCTCGACGATGCGCATCACCCAGTCGGCATGCTGTGAGCGGGCGTGGTCAAGGGTGGCATGTTCCCGCAGTCGTTCGATCCCGTAGGCGCGCAGCGTCTCGAGGAGCGTGTACCGGTTCGCCCGGGGCCCGGCGTGGCAGGCGAGCAGGGAACGTTCGACGAGCCGGGCGATGAGCGAGGGGACCTGCGTGTCCTCGAGGCCGCCAAGTTGGAGGAGGCTCGTCGCCTGCCCGAGGTCGAAAGGGCTGTTGGTCGTGCACAGCAGCTCGAAGGCCGACCGCTCGTTGGGGCTGAGCTGCGCATAGGTCCAGTCGATGACGGCCCGGAGCGAGCGGTGCCGTTCGTTGGTGCGATGGCGTGACACCAGGAGGTCGAATCGGTGGGCCAGGCCGGCGGCAAGATCCGCGACGGCGACGATCCCGGAGCGCGGCAGCAGCGAGCTCGATCGCGAGCGGGAGCCCGTCCAGCCGTCGGCACAGTGCTTCCACTTCGCGGAGCTGCGCGGGATCGTCACGTCCCGACCAGCCTGCTGCCTCGGCCCGGGCCACGAAGAGATCGACAGCGGGGCCGTCGCGATCGAGGGCGAGTGGCTCCACGACGATGGTCCGTTCCCCGTCGGCGGCAAGGCGTTCGCGGCTCGTCGCCAGCACCTGGACCGATGCGGTGCGTTGCGTCAACGTCTCGACCAGCGGCGCGGCACCGTCGAGCACATGTTCGCAGTTGTCGAGGATGATCAGGACGTGGTCGGCGGTGAGCTCCGCCACGAGTTGCTCCACGACGGGGGTACGGCCGCGGTCCCGGAACCGCAAGGCGGTGGCGAGTGCCCGTGGGACGTCGTTGGACCGCCGGATGGAGGCGAGGTCGCAGAACACCACGCCATCGACGTAGCGATCGGCGGTCCGAGCTGCGATCTCGAGCGCGAGGCGTGTCTTGCCGACTCCACCCGGACCGGTCAAGGTCAGCAGCCGCGTACCCGCTAGCGCATTGACTGTGGCTGCGAGTTCACGGTCCCGGCCCAGAAACGAGCTCACCAGCCTCGGCAGCGGCGGCCGCGTACGCGCCACCGGTCGTGAGCCCGGCCTGCCCTCCACCGACCAGCGGTACAGCGCTCGACGCCGGTTGGACCTCCTCCCCCACGGCGTGGCGCAGGATCCGCATCTCGAGCTCCCGCAGACGTGGTGACGGTTCGAGGCCGAGCTCCTCGGCGAGGTGGTGCCGCCAACGGGAGTAGACGGCGAGCGCCTCGGTGTGGCGGCCCGCTGCGTAGAGAGCGGTCATGAGGAGCTCCCGGCCGTACTCACGTTCAGGATGAGCCTCCAGCAGCCCAGCGAGCGACGCGACGGCGTCAGCCGAGCGGCCCAAGCGAAGCAGGAGCTCGGCGCGTCGCTCGATCACGTCCAGGCGAAGGCCCTCCAACCGAGCGGCCTCGGCCTGGGCGAAGCTCCGATCGGCGACCTCCTCGAAGGCAGGCCCTCGCCACAGCGCAAGAGCTTCGTCGAGAACGTCCAATTTCGCTGCGTCTGACCCGCCACCGGCGTGGTGCACCAAGTCCTCGAAGCGGCATGCATCGACACTGGAGCGGTCTACGTCCAGCCGATAACCGCCGTCCGTCGTGATGAGGTCCGCAGCGCATTCACCGAGGGCGCGACGCAGGCGCGGTGACGTGGGATCTGATGGCCGATGCAGGGTCGGGCGGCTGGTCGTCATCCCAGACAGCGTCGGCGAGGGCGTCGATCGAGACGGTTCGCGGCTGGCCGATGACGAGCGCAATCACGATCACGCGCTGCGCGCGAGTCAATCCGACGACGACTCCGTCGCCGGCGACCTCAACCGGACCGAGGACACCGTACGTGTTGGCCGAACGCGCCCCCATGGAGGCATTCTCCCTCAGCAGAGGATCACGGGCGACGAACGCCGGCCTGACAAGCGAGCGGCATGTCGCTGACATGCCGTTGGAAGAGACTGCCTACCCAAGCGGTCACTTCAGGAGGGCAGGTTGATGACAGATCTGATCGACGAATTGGTGCCGGTGGACGTGCGAGCATCGTTCGGGGGTGCCTTCCTGAGCGCGACGGACGACGCCTATGAAGCCACCCGTCGCGTCCACAACGGCCTCATCGACAAGCGCCCCACGATCATCGCCCGGTGCCACACCGTGGCCGACGTCATCGACGCCGTCCACCTCGCCCGCGAGCGCGGGCTCGAGGTGTCCGTCCGGGGCGGCGGCCACAACGTCGCCGGCAAGGCCGTCACCGATGGCGGCCTCATGATCGACCTCGCCCCGATGAGAGGCGTCCACGTCGACCCGGCCGCGCGCGCGTCCGGGCCCAGGGCGGCGTCACGTGGCGCGACTACAACCGTGCGACGGGCGTGCACGGCCTGGCCACCACGGGCGGGATCGTGTCCACCACGGGCATCGCGCGGCCTCACCCTGGGCGGAGGCGAAGGCTGGCTGATGGGCAAGTACGGCATGTCCGTCGACAACCTCCTCGCCGCGGAGGTGGTGACGGCCGACGGTCAACTGCTCGAGCCAGCGCCGACACCAACCCCGACCTGTTCTGGGGCCTCCGTGGCGGCGGGGGAAACTTCGGCGTCGTCACGAGCTTCGAGTACCGCGCGCACCCGGTGGCCGACCGTGCTTGGCGGCATCGTCGCCCACCCGCTCGACCAGGCCGGCAACGTCATCGCGCGGTACCGCGAGATCTCGGCCACCGCACCCGACGAACTCACCACAGCGCTCGGCCTCGTCCACGACCCGGCGGGCTCGGGCTCCAAGCTCATCGCCACGCCGTTCTGCCACTGTGGGGACGACCATGCCAGCGCCGAGCAAGACGTGCGCCCGCTGCGCATCGTCAGCGACGGCGGAGCGGACATCGACGACCCGGATGCCGTACCCCGCCATCAACACCATGCTCGACGACGGCTTCCCGCGCGGGACGCTCAACTACTGGAAGTCGGCGCTCCTACGAGAGCTCACCCCCGAAGCCCTCGACGTGATGATCGAGGCCTTCAAGCGTTGCCCGTCCACGATGACGAGCATCGTCACCATCCACTACCACGGCGCGATGAGCAGGGTCGACCCCACCGAGACGGCCTTCCCGCATCGCGGCCCCGGATACAGCTTCGTCATCCTGTCCCAGTGGACCGACCCGGCCGACACCCACGCCAACATCGCCTGGACGCAGGAGACGTTCGAAGCCCTCCGCCCACACAGCGTCGACAAGGTCTACGTGAACAACCTATCCGCCGATGACTCGGGAATGATCCGCGACGCCTACGGCGTCAACTGGGCTCGACTCGTCGGCCTCAAGCAGAAGTACGACCCAACAACTTCTTCCGCCTGAACCACAACATCAACCCGTCCGACTGACCCACCAGACCGCCCGATATCCGGAGAGCGGTGGGCGCCGCTCGCTGTCTGGCATCGATCTCGCGTCGCCGTGCCGAGCGGGCGAGTCGGCTTATCGCTCCACTGCTCGGTACCGCTTCCAGACCGAGAGCGCCCGCCGGTCTCGTACCTCAAGGGCCGACCCGCGGCTCGCCCTTACCACGGAGCCCTGCACCGACTTCTGAACCATGATGTTGTCGGAAGGCCGACACGAACCAGGATCGCCAGTGACCGCCGCGCCGCCCACACGCGCCACAGCGGATGAGTCGACGTGCGACAGTGCGACCAACACACTCCCTCGATGACAACGCAGCCGAGCTGGCGGCCGGCCATCGAAGGTCGCTGCGCACGGGCCGGGCCGCCCGTCGCATGCGTAGAGTCCGCAGATGGGACGCGTGATGCCGGTTGGTGAGGTCGAGCTGTTCGTCGTGGAGGCCGGCCCCCCGGACGGCCCACCGGTCCTGCTGCTGCATGGGTTCCCCGACTCGTCGGAGCGGTGGCGGCTCCAGATCCCGGCGTTGGCTGCCGCCGGATACCGGGTGATCGCGCCCGATCAGCGCGGCTTCGGTCGGTCGTCCAAGCCCGCCGGGGTGGAGCACTACCGCGTCGAGCTCCTCGTCGGTGACATGGTCGGGCTGCTCGACACGATCGGTGTGGCGCAGGCCTCCATCGTCGCCCATGATTGGGGCGCCGGGGTCGGTTGGGCGATCGCGTCCATGGTGCCCGATCGCGTCGAACGGTTGGCGGTGTTGTCGGTCGGCCATCCGTCGGGCTACTTCGGCGACCAGCTCGAGCAGCTCGAAAAGTCGTGGTACATGCTCTGGTTCCTCATGCCGGAGGTCGCCGAAACTGGTCTGGCGGCCAACGACTGGGCGTTCCTGCGCAGCTGGACACGGGGTGCGCCTGACCTCGAGCGGTGGATCGCCCACTTCTCGGCCGACCACCCGGCCAACCTGACCGCCGCCCTGAACTGGTACCGGGCCAACATCGACCCCGCATCCTTCGCCGGCGGCACCGCGCTCGACCTTCCCGATGTCGCCGTACCGGTTCTCGGCATCTGGAGCGACGGCGACGCCTACTGCGGCGAGGGACAAATGCAACGCTCGGCCGACCACGTCAGCGGACCATGGCGATACGAGCACATCGAAGAAGCCTCGCACTGGTCCCCCCTCGAAGCACCCGACCACCTCAACGCCCTCCTACTCGACTTCCTCGGCGGGAGCTGAACCCCGGCCCGGCGCGGCGTGACGACTCACATCGTCGCCATCCCCTCGCGGGGCGAGGACCGCAGCGAGGGATCGCGGCCGAGACGTGTCCCCCGCCCGACCGCAGGCTGGCCCGGAGGCTGGTGCCGAACTTGGTGCCGAACTCCAGCGCAGTAGACGGGCTGGACCGCACTGCACGGACGCCCGGTCGGACAGAACCGCACGTCAGCGACCTGCAGCGCACTGGAAGGACGAATCGGGTGGGACTCTTGATCCGCCGGTTCCGGGTTCGAATCCCGGGGGGCGTACCACAGAACCCTTACTGCACCAGGGTTTCCTGCCATCACCGACCGAGCGGACCGGTCCTCCGTTGCCAAGGTAGGTGCCAATGGACTCGGTATGGACTGCCCTGTCGGAACCCTGGCCTGACTGCGGGCGGCCCTCGGAATCTGCCTGCTGCCGCCAACAGACGCTGCCCACTATGGCCATCTCGTGATGCAGCGTGCTGGCACCGGAGGGACAGGACAGCTGCGCCCACGTGCTGCCCACGACGGGCACGTAAGTGACGGTCATGGGAGTGTCCCTGAGCCCCGGCGCGATCATGCGCAGCAGCGGATCCCGACCAGGCGGTGGTCAGAATGGCGTCGGGATGTAGCGCAGGGGCAGGTTCGGCGCCTGGTAGCCAGCTGCCTTCTGACGCTTGGGAAGCGTGATGTCGCGAGGGTCGAGCGGCTCGTACGGGATCTGGCCGAGCAGATGGGTGATGATGTTGAGCCGCCCACGCTTCTTGTCGTCCGTGTGGGCCACGTACCAAGGGGCCCACGAGGTGTCGGTGCTCCGGAACATGTCGTCTCGAGCCCTTGAGTAGTCGTACCAGCAGCTGTAGGACTTGAGGTCCATGTCCGAGAGCTTCCAGACCTTCCGCGGGTCGTCGATGCGGCTCTCGAGGCGGCGGGTCTGCTCGTTGGCGCTGACCTCCAGCCAGTACTTCAGGAGGACGATGCCAGAGTCCACCATTGCCCGCTCCACGCTCGGGACCTGCTCGAGGAAGCGACGGGTCTGCTCCTCGGTGCAGAAGCCCATCACTCGCTCGACGCCGGCCCGGTTGTACCAGCTGCGGTCGAAGATCACGATCTCGCCGGCCGCCGGGAAGTGCTGGATGTAGCGCTGGACGTACATCTGGGTCTTCTCGCGCTCGGTGGGCGCCGGCAGGGCGACGACCCGGAACACCCGAGGGCTCACCCGCTCCGTGATCCGTTTGATGGTGCCGCCCTTGCCGGCGGTGTCGCGCCCCTCGAACACGATGCACACCTTGGCGCCTGTCGCCTTGACCCACTCCTGCAGCGCCACCAGCTCACCATGCAGCCGTCGCATCTCCCGCTCGTACGGCTTCGTCTTCATCTTCGCCGGCGGACCAGCCGACTGGTCCGGACCGTCTCCGGACGCCTCCGCCGGCGCCTCGGTCGTTTGCTCCTTTTCTTGGGCTTCTTGTGCTTGGCCATCTGTCCTCCTCTTGATCGGCCGCGCGGTCGTCGAACGGTCGCCTCGATCAGCCGCTCGTAGATAGTGCTCCGCGAACCAGTCGTGGGTCAGGTGCAAGTAGAGGCGGTGGACTGGATCGAACGGTGATCGGCGGCGACCGACAGCGATCGGGTGTTCGTCGCACTCCGTTGTCGCAGGTCTCGATCTCGTAGCGTCCACGCCGTGATGGCCGCCGCTCCCAAGGTCGCCGTTCGAAGGCGGCTGGCGGCGATCGTGGCCATCTTCCTGCTTGCTGGCGTGGTCGTGGCGACGGTGGTGCGGGTCGCCAACGAGCCGCTGCGCGTCGCGGGCGAGCTCTTCCTTCTCGTCGTGGCAGTCGAAGGCGCCTGGGTGGCGCTCACCACCACGAAGGCGCGTCGGGCGATCGCGGTGGTCGTGCCCCTGGCCGCTGTCGCGGCGTTGCTCGTCAGCGTGATCAACGCAGAGGGCCACCGCGTCGTCTCGGTCGTTGTACGCATCGTCGTCGCTCGTCGTCGCCGTCGCCCTCGCGAAATACGCACTGGGCACCACGGTGGGCGCGCTCAAGCAGAGCGAGACCGAGGGCACGCCGGTGCCGGCCGCCACCCGAGGCGTCCTGTTCATCAACCTCAAGTCCGGGGGTGGCAAGGCGGAGCGGTTCCATCTCGTGGACGAGTGCACGAGGCGCGGCATCCAGCCCGTGGTGCTGGAGCCGGGCCAGGACTGGCTCCAGGTGGTGCGGGACGTGGCCGCCAGCGGCGTCGACGTCCTCGGCATGGCCGGCGGCGACGGTTCCCAGGCGATGGTCGGTACGGTGGCGGTCGAGATGGGGTTGCCGATGGTCGTGGTGCCGGCCGGCACGAGGAACCACCTCGCACTCGACCTCGGGCTCGACCGTGACGACGTCGTCGGCGCGCTCGACGGATACGGAGAGGCCGTGGAGCGGACGATGGACCTGGCTGACGTCAACGGCCACGTGTTCGTGAACAACGTCTCGCTCGGCCTCTACGCCGCCATCGTGCGTTCCGCGGCGTACCGCGACGCGAAGGTGGACACGACTCTTGCCACCCTGCCTCAGGTGTTGGGTCCGGAGAGCGAACCATTCGACCTGCGCTTCACCGGCGCCGACGGCGTGGAGCACCGAGGCGCCCACATCATCCAGATCTCGAACAACCCTTACGGCACGACGTTCAGAGGCCGGGGGAGCCGCCCCCGGATGGACACCCACCAGCTCGGCGTCGTGGCGTTGGTGCTGACCAAGCGGGGCGACGCCGCGGCGTTCCTCGCCGCCCTCGCTTCCGGCCATCCGGAGCGCTTCGGAGGGCTCACGTCGTGGGCGACACCGACGTTCGAGGTCACGTCCGATGCCCCGATCGAGATGGGGCTCGACGGGGAGACCAAGGTCATGGACTCGCCGCTGCGGTTCTCGATCCGCCCGTCCCCGGTCCGCGTCCGGCTCCCCAAGCAGGCCATCGGCCACTCGCCGGCCGCTCGCTCGCTCGGCTGGAGGAAGTCCCTGCGCCGGCTGTGGGCGACCGCCCTCGGTACGATCCCCGAGTGAGCGACACGCCCGATCACGGCTCGCGGGTCCCGCCGGAAGAACGGCTCGCCAGGGCAGTGGAGGCCCACGCGACGCCCCGGCGAAGGGTCGTCGCCAAGGTGTTGCACGAGCTCGCCCAGGTCGACCTTGCCGTCTACCGAGCGATCGCCGACTCACCGACGCCCACACTCGACGGGCCGCTGCGTCGCCTCTCCGGCCTGGCGAACCACTCGAAGCTCTGGGTCGGAGCCGCCGCGGCACTGTTCGCCCTCGGGGGACCCAGAGAGCGACGGGCAGCGGCGACCGGGCTCGTCGCGGTGGGCATCAACTCGGCCGTGGTCAACCTGCCGATGAAGTTGGCCAGCAGGCGGGAGCGCCCTGACCGCGAGGCGGCGGGAGTCCCAGATGATCGCCACGTACCGATGCCGACCTCCACGTCGTTCCCGTCGGGCCACTCGGCGTCGGCGTTCGCGTTCGCAGGGGCGGTGGCAGGATCGGTTCCGATGCTCGGCGTACCGTTGCGCGGTCTGGCCACGGCAGTCGCCTACTCGCGCGTGCACACGGGCGTGCACTACCCGGGCGACGTCATCGTCGGGTCAGTCGTCGGGGCGACCATCGGCGAGGCGACCGCCTTCGGAGCCGCGTGCCCTGCCCGCCGACGACGCGAGCGGACCTAGCTCGACGCCGTTGGCCAGCAGGTCAGGCGTTGCGTTCGTCCGATCGCGGCGTCGGTTCCACAGCTCGGGTCGATTGCGGCGAGGGCGCTGTCGATCGTGTCGTAGAAGTGGTCGCGGTCGAGGGTCCGATGCAGGCCGTTGGCCAGCAGGTCCCAGGCGGCGTCGTCCGATCGCAAGGAGCACGCTCGGTGTTGAGCCCGTTGTCGAGCCGCTCCCGCATCCCTGCCGCCGTGACGTCGATGTCCGTGATGGCCTCGCACTGCATGACCACCCATCTCGGACGGCGCTCGCGGACCAGGTCACGCACGTGCTGGCTGAAGATGCCCGAGTTGGCGAAGAACAGCGGCGCCTCCCAGCGGACACCCGCCCGGCGGTTGTCGACGTCCGGCGCACTAGCTGCCGGAGTCGGTATCCCTGAGCGTCACGTCGGAGAGGCCGAGGTGACAGGTCGCAGCATCGCACGCCGGGCGGAACTGGCCAGCGTGGTCGGGGGCAGCAGCCGCTCCAGGTCGGCATCGACTGTCCGTCGTGCGGTCAGGGTGGAGGTCCCGGTTCGGATCTGCCGTTGTCCCACGTCGGGTCGATTGCGGCGAGGGCGCTGTCGATCGTGTCGTAGAAGTGGTGCCCCAACCCGACCGTCCCCCTAGGCCGAAACGCGAAGAGCCGTTCTACCGCCATGCCACTGCTGGGCAAAACAAACCCGCCGTGGCCCATCGGGATCGTGATGGAGATGCCTGTCGGCACGAGCGCGACGTGCCGCCGGCAGCGAGCGTGGCGGATCCCAGACGTACAGGTCGAGGCCGGCGTCTCCCTCGTGGGCGTACTCCGGCAACGTGAGGTCGGCGTCGACCTGGACGATCGATACCGGCAGGATCACGCCGCGAGGTCAGGAGATCAGGTATCGAGCTCGATGATCTCCCAGTCGACCAACTCAGTCGTGGGGCAGTTGTTCGCAGATGTCGTGATCAGAATTCGTTCGTCCGCCTCGGCGGCTTCGGGATACTGGTCGATCCCGTCGAACGTGCACGGCGCGAACGGCTCCAACCCGACGAGTTCGAGTTCGGGCTTCCACGTGTGGATGGGTCCCTTCTCGGTTGCGAGCGCGAACTCGGCTGTAGTCCGCGTCGTCGATCCGGTCGAGTTCGCGCCGGACATCGGACCACACCGGCTCGCATCTGGAACGACGAGTCGACGACGACGAAGACCTGGCTCGGTCTCGCGTGCATTCCTGGTCAGGAGGGCGTACCCGCCGAACACTGACGGCGACCACCCCGAGCCAGATCGCAAGCGCCTTCACGCTCAGCCGCCGGCGTTGAAGAGTGCGGCGATCTTGAACTCGACGTCTTCCTCGCTCGCATTGATGTTCGCAGCCTCGACCAGCGAAGAGACCCGAGCCGAGCTCGTCGATGTTCGCCTCGAACCCCACGGTGTAGATCGGGATGCGCAGGCCCTCGATCACGTCGTCGACGGCGTCGAACTGCAGCCCGTCGGTCGTCTCCCCGTCGCTGAGCACGACGAGGATCGGCTTCAGCGTCGGGGTTCAAGCGCCCGCTGGTCCTCCAGCATCTGCAGCCCGAGCACGATGCCGTCGTACATGGCCGTGCCACCACCCGGCGCGAGGTCCTCGCCGATCGCCGCGAACTGACCCTGCTGGTTGAGATCGAACTCGGCGATGTCCAGCCGCTTGCATCGCCGTGTCGTTGAACTCCACGACACCCACCTGGGTCTCGGGCTTGATGAACTCGCGCGCCGACAGCATCGCCGTGCTGCACGGCCTGGATCCGGGTGCCCTCCATCGAACCGCTGACGTCGACGACGAAGACCGTGGCAACCGGGCGACCACCGTCCTTCTTGTCCTTCCAGACGTTCTGGACCTCGATCAGCGTGGCGCCCGGACGGCACCTCGACCGTCGGCTCGAACGGCGGCGGGTCGAACCCGAACTCGGCGGCGACTCCTGGTACTCGGGTTGCTCGGCGAACGTGGCGAACGACTCCAGCGCCTCGAGCTGCGCCGGCGTGAGTTCGCCGACGCCGTAGAGCGGGTTGTCGTGACGCGACCCGAACGGGATGAACTCGTAGCCCGACTGGAGCGACTCGGTGTTCGTGTAGGTCTGCCACTCCATCACGAACGTGTCGAGCGTGCCTGTGTCGTTCTCGACCGAGTCGCGCATCTGCAGCGTCGTCAGCGCGACGAACGGCACCTGGCGCTGGAACTGTTCGAAGACGCTCGCCACGTCGGGTGACGTCAGCCGGTCGGGGTCGCCCTCGGCGATCGAGTCGAGCACCGTGAGCAGGAAGTTGAGGCCGGTGCTCGACGCGAACGGATCGGTGTAACCCATCACCAGGTCACCGGCGATCACCGCATCGACGAGGACTTCGCGCCGTCAGCTCGCCGTACGTGGCGCGGAGTTCGTCGGCGGTGTCGTCTTCATCACGATCCCGGCGACGTTCGGCACGGTCTGCAGCGGACCTCGGTCATCGGCTGCGAACTCGCCGGCCATCTCGGTCCACAGCTGGTTCGACGGCGTGAAGGCCTTCGGCAGTTCGTCGCCGCGGGCGATGAACTGGTAGCCGGTGCCCGACGCGATGTCGCGCAGGTCGACGCCGACCACGGTATGCCGTCGGCGAGTGTGACGTCGGCGTCGTTGAAGTCCTCGGCGACCTCGGTCATCCAGCCGTCGGTGCCCTCGCCCGACTTCTCCGTCGACGACCAGATCTCGATGACCTCGTCGGCGCTCGGCCGGCGCCTCGACGGTCAATCGGAACTTGTCCATCGGGGGCAGCGTGTCGGCGAGGTTGGCCCCTGTCGGCGGGGGAATCGACGCGCTGCGGGTCACCGGGTCGTCGACCCAGTCGATCTCGTTCGGCCAGCTCGTCGAGCTGCGGGATGCTTCGGCCTGATCGAGTGGCTCGCTGCTCTCGCTCGCACCGCACGCGGCGGCGAACACGAGCCAGCAGCGACGACAGGCGAGTGCAATCGATGATGGCGACGCGATCGATGGCCATTGGCATTCGCTCGGCTTCGACGGTGATCTCGCCGACGTCGATCGTTTCGGATCCGCTCGACCTGGCCGTCGGCGGTGCGGCCCTGCTCCATCCTTTCGATCGCCGCTTCGCTCTCCGCCGTGAGTGCATCGAGTTCCAGGATCGTCCCGGCCATCGTCGGCAGTGCTTCACGCCGGTACCTCGAGATCTCGAGGAGTGCGGTGTCGATGTCGGCGAACGCCTGAACTTCAGCGATTCCATGTCGAGCATCGTGCTCGACGCCTGCTGATGGATCTGGGTGCCCTGTGTCTTCAGCCGCTCTGCCGTGCCGGCGATCATCTCCGACGTCGTCGTGTTGATCGCCTCGATCTTGTCGAGGACGATCTTCTGGTGGGCGAGCGCCAGCGCGACGGTCACGGCGACCTGCAGCGCGCTGATCGTGACGTCGAGCGCGCGATCCACGCCGCGGATCAGCTCACGGTTGTTGCGGATGATGATCTCGATGGCCAGCACGCCCTGCTGGTTGACCGCGAGCTGCTGCTGCAGGTCCAGCGTGCGCTGGCGCAACGCGAACAGAATGTCCTCCTCGACGAACTGGCGCCGTGGATCGTCGCCGGCGATCTCGGTGGCGAGCTTGTCGACGACCGCGCCGTCAAGCGCCTGGGCGAGTCCGATCTGGTCGGTCAACGCGAGTGTCAGTTCGCGCATCTGCTTCTGGTCGTCGCCGAGCGTGACGTTGTCGCGCTTGAGCTGATCGCGGCCCTTCTCCAGCGAGTTGACGATGGCGTCGATCTGGGTCTGCGAGCTCTCGTAACGCAAGAAGTAGCGCTTCAGCGGTGTGCCGACACCGGGATCCTGCCGACCAGCCGCGTGAACCAGCCGGCCTCGGTGTCGAGCCCGGACGGGTCGAGCTTCTCCACCTCGATCCGCAGGTCGGAGAGCGACTTGGCAACCTCGCCGCCGTCTTCGGTGCCGTGGGAGATCTCCTTCAGCGGTGCCTGCAGCATCCGGCTCCTGGTCGCCGATCGCTGCTGCAGGTCTCGACCCATCGAGTCCACCGCGTCGCGGGCGGCGTCGCGGGCGTCCTGGTTCGTCGGGTCGATCGATAGCAGCTGCTCGACCTGAGCGTTCGGCTTGGCGCGCGCAGCTGGTCGGTCGGGTCGGGCTCGGGGAGCGCGAGCGCGGCCTGCGCCGAAGGCGACGTCGAGGCTGAGGTTCAAAGCAGCGGTCGGCTGGGTGAGTGCGTTGTTCATGGATCAGTGCCTTCCCTACGGTCGGGGGCTCACACGTACTTGACGGCGCGGTCTGCGAGTTCTTCGAGGGCGGCCATCGCCGCCTCGGCGTCCTCGGGCTTCTTGCCGATCGGTGCGGCGGCGAGGGCGGTGGTGGTTCGGTCGAGCGCCGTCAGCGCCGACTCGTTCTGGGCGAGCAGTTGGGCGATCTTGCGCCGCTGGGTCGTACGCATCTCGCGGCGCCGTTCGAGAGTCGCCCGCTCACGTTCAGCGGATTCCGCGATCACTGTCGTCGTCGGCGAGCTCGGCGAGCCGGCGGTCGATATAGGTCTCGTCGATCGAGCTGATGCTCTCCGACGCCAGTGCGATCTCCTGCAGGTTGTCGAGCGCCGAGCTGTACACCTGCTGCGATGTCGCGAGATACCGCGCATAGGTGAGCTCACCGGCGTCGAGGCGGCGCTGCAGCACGTTGATCAGACTCTGGCGCTTCTGCAGGAGTGCGTCGAGCTGCTCGACGGGCTGGGTGTCGGCGAGCGCATCCAGTTCGTTCCGCAGGGTGGCGATCTGCTGCGGATCGATCTCCTCGACCTGCGGAATCTCGAACTGCAGCTTGGAGAGCGTTCCTGTCGCCGACATCGTGAACGGCCAGGCCACTGCGGCCACCACCGCGAGCCCGATGAGGACTACGACCAACGACGCCGGGCGGATCGATAACCTCGAGTACCAGCCAGACGGTCGCGCCGAGCACGACGACGGCGACCCAGGTGGGCGGATAGCTGATGACTGCTCGCCACCAGCTCTTCATCTCGCCTCGATTCCGTTCGAGAACACCACGACGCCGTCACGATAGCTGCGCCGCGCCCCAGCGTGACCTCGCCGGCGTGACCTCACTGGCGATCGCGACGGGCCCGCCGCGAGACAGATTGAGCCTTCGCAATCCTGTGACCAGGCGCGATGCCTCGTGATCGCGCGACTCATCTGGACGCGGACCCTACCGTCGGAACGATGACGCGCCCGCATCGGGACCCACTGACCTACGACGCGTCTCGAGAGCGCTTCCGGTCGACCACCGCGGCAGCGGAGTTGCCTCATGCAGGCCGACCGCGGCGATCCGTATGACCTCACGTTGATCGCGTTGAACGGTCTGCGGAGCTCCGAAGCGTTGAACGCGAACATCGACGCCTTCTCGACCAAGCGGGGGCGTCGCACGCTGGCGGTCGTGCGCAAGAGTTTGATCGTCGAACGCGCCGCCGCGGCAGCGCATAATCCCGAACAACCCGCGCCAGAGGTGACCGACTTCGCCCGACTCGTTGCACCTTCTAATCCCCGCCACTGGCAGAAAGGTGGCGCCTATGGATTAGCGGCTCTACGCGTTTGAGTGGGGAGCGCGGGTTCTGATCCGTGGTGGCCGTGGTCGTGCTGGCCAGGTGACGCCGCCGGCGTGGAGCAGGACGCGGAGGCGGTAGTGCTCGAAGGTGCGGAAGCCGTGGCCGCAGCGCTTCACCTTCTTCACGCACAGGTTGAGGCCCTCGGTGGGCCCGTTGCTGGCGCCGGTGGCGTGGTGGGCGAGGATCTCGCTGCGCCACGACGCGCAGCGTCTTGCCGAGGCTGACGATCTCGGGGACGTCGTCGGCGAGGCAGCCGGTGATGGTCTTGTCCAGCAGGGTGCGCGGCGTCGGCGCCAGGTGTCGGCGAGGTAGACGTCGCGGACGGACTCCTTGGCCAGCCAGGCGCCGAGCACCTCGTCGTGAGGGTCGCCGACGCGCAGGCCCAGCAGCATCCGGTCGCGGCCGCGTTCGTCGAGGCGTTCGGCGCCGGTGAGCAGGAGCTTGCGGATCCGGTAGAGCGGGTCGCGCTTGCGGCCCCGATGGCCGAGCGTCTCGTTCTGCACCCGGCGCCGCACCTGTGTCCAGGCAGCGGTTGGCGACCCGCACGACGTGGAACGGGTCGGCGACCCGGCGGGCGTGGTCCAGGTGCGGGGACAGCCCGGCCCGGAAGGTCTCGGCCAGGTCGGTGGCCACCACCTTGATGCCGGCCAGCCAGCGCGGGATCGGCGCCTGGCGGTCCATCGCCGCAGGTCAGCGGCGCGTGTTGCCTTCGCACCATGTCGATCATGACGTGGCGCTCCAGGTCGACCAGCCCGGTGGCGTACACGGTGGCGTGGGCGGCGGTTGGCCTTGAGGAACGACGTCTCGTCGACCCCGAGCTGGCGGACCCGACCGATCCGGTCGGGGTCGTCCACCAGCGGCGTGCCGTGCTCGATCGACCGCGTTCATCGACCGTCCACCAGCACACGCCGAGCTCCTCGGCCACCTTCGACACCGGCCGGGCCAGCTCGCCGACCTGCCGGCACGCCTCGGCCCCGGCCCGGCGGGTGAGCACCACCTGGGCGTCGAGATGCGTCGGAGGTCTCGGTCCAGGTCTTGCGGTCGCACACCGGCTCGCGGCACCGCCACCGCCGCTTGACCCACACCAGCCGCGCCGGGCGCCCGAAGCAGGGCAGCGCGGCGGCGCTCGACACGTGGGCGCGGCGACGCTCGTCTGCCTCATCGAGGACGACTAGATCGACCGCCGCTACCCCGAGTTCGCCGGGTGGCTGTCCGCACCGGTCCACGACGCCGCTGTGCACCATCCGACCCCCGACCAGGGCGTCACGTCCGACGCTGCCGTCGTCACGGTGGCGTCCGACGTTCTGGATATCCTACGGGACGGGCACGGGGTGATGCTGCACTGTGGTGCCGGCATGGGGCGCACCGGCACGATCGCCGCGCTCGTGCTGATGGCCACCGGCCTCGGCCTGGACGAGGCGCTGGCCCGGATCCCTGCCGCCCGGCCCGGCGCCGGGCCGACGGTCCCGACCAGCTGGAGCAACTGCGCCGTCTCGCCGCCATGAGCTGACGCCGTACGCCGGGAACGGCTGGCCTGAGGACCTCCTACGCCGGCCGCCGAAGACGCCGGACTCCTCGAAGTCGTACACGGTGCCACCCAATCGCAAACCGTCAACGGCGCCGTGCCACGCCTGGTCGCGTCCCTTCGTGATCGAGACCGAGATGATGGTGGGCGGATTGGCATCACCGTCGTTGAGTTGTGCCTGCAGGGCGTCCCAGGAGCAACGGGCTCCGTCCACGTCGCACGGTGTCCCTGCGAACGCCGGCCAGTGCCGCCCCCGAACCCGACGTCGTGCCGTCGATGTAGGCACTCCATCCCGGCAGACTCGGCGTCGGGAAGTAGTTGAGGGTGGCGAAGTTGTCCATGACGCCGCTGATGTTCGGGTCGATCTCGATGGCGATGACCGGCATTGGCGCGACTCCCGCGTTCTCCATGACGGTGAAGACATGGAAGCCGACCTCGGTCAACGCGGAGAAGTCGTCACCCACGAAGTCGACCTCGTTGCCATAGGCGACCTTCTCGTCTCCAGTGCCGACCCTGAGGTTGAGGCTGCCGGTGCCGAATGGTGGCCGGAAGCGCAACCGGTGCCCGGGTCGCCGGGCCGGAACGGAGCTCGGCCACGGGCGAGCCGATTGTGTTGCGGTTGATCACGCCCCAGTTCCCGGCCAGTCGGCGCACCGGCACCCGGCCCGAAGAACCCCGCGACATCGATGACCACATTCACGGTGCCGGACGCGTTTCGGACGCTGATCTCGCCTGCGGCCGAGAGGGCGACAGTGACCTGGTTTGCGATCGCTGACTGGCCCGCGGACCAGGTAATGCTCGACGAGACCGGCTGCGTGGCGTCGGCAGGCCAGATGGTGAGGTTCGACGTGGCTGTGGGATTCGTGATCGTGACGGTCGACACGATGGAGTTCGCTGAGGTCGGAATATTGCAGTTGCCATGATCACCAGTCACACCAAGAATCACTGTCTCACCCGACTTCAGAGGCGACGAGCGATCGCCAACCTGTGAAGTTCGGCCGAGTGTCGACCAGCCGACACGGCGTAATCGCCACCAGCGATGAAGGCGGTGTGTTCGGCAATAGCGAAGTTGATGGCCAGGGTGGTTCCGACGACTGCGATACAGGCCGCTCCGCCGCCATCTTTGTCCACGTCCTCATCCTACGCCTCCTTCTGGATAGCAGCCGTGAGCGTAATGCATGATGCGACGCCGCCGCCGCCCGCGGTGCCGGCGCATCCGTGGGTCCGGGACGGGGTCGAAGCGCCGCCGCCGGATGGGGCAGATCGGCCTACCCGGCGGCACGCACTGGCGGCAGTATGCCGTCGGACGGACTTCACCGGTGCGCGGGACCGCATCCGGTGGCGGAGGAAAGGACGAGTTGAGCGACGAGGAAGCACCCGACCAGACGACGACGAACAGCCCGCCGTCTCTCCATCGCCGGGGGGCACCATCTTCAATGTGTCGTCCATTTCATCCGTCCGGCTACTTCGGCGGCCAGATCGAGCAGCTCGAGAAGTCGTGGTACATGCTCTGGTTCCTCCATGCCTGAGGTCGCCGAGACGGGTCTGGCGGCCGACGACTGGGCGTTCCTGTCGCAGCTGGACACGGGGTGCACCTGACCTCGAGCGGTGGATCGCCCCAGCTCTCTCTGCCGACCACCCCGGCCAACCTGACCGCCCGCGCTGAACTGGTACCGGGCCAACATCGACCCCGCATCCTTCGCCGGCGGTAACTCACTCGACCTTCCCGATGTCGCCGTACCGGTTCTCGGAATCTGGAGCGACGGCGACGCCTTTACTGCGGCGAGGGACAAATGCAACGCTCGGCCGACCATGTCAGCGGACCATGGCGATACGAGCACATCAAGGGAGCCTCGCACTGGTTCCCCCTCGAAGCTCCCGACCACCTCAACGCCCTTCTACTCGACTTCCTCGGCGGGAGCTGAACCTGGCCCGGCACGACGTGATGAATCACATCAGTCACACGGGCAATCGGCGCATAGCGAGAAAAGATCAAGACCTGTGGATCGGCGTGTCACGCGACGTGCTGATCACCACCCTCTGATTCGTCGGGTCGTTCGATGAGCTTGCCGTTCTTGAATACCGCGCCGGCACGGACCAACGCGACGAGGTGGGGTGCGTCGACGGCCCCGCCACCGGGTCCGTGCTGATTCGATGCGTGCGCCTCGAACTGACCTGCCATCGCGACACCGGCCGGCCCGGGAGCCCCGGGGCCCTTGGTGACTCGCTGGCGAAGCCTGAGCTGGCGAGGAAGTTCCACGACAACGCCGTGAGGTCCCTCCCGGAGGAGCGCGCGGCCGAGATCGCGGCCCGAACGCTCGCCCTTCCTGACGCTCAGAGCGTCGAGGATCTCACCGCGCTGCTGACCTCGGCGGGGGAGCGCTGAGGTCGAGACAGTTACCGCTCCCGGACTGCGTAGGTCAGGTGGGTCACCCGCTGCGTCGGCTCCGCGCGGACCGGCTCCAGGGCCACGCGGCCCGCGTCCACGCCCTCGAACAGGCGGATTCCGGAGCCGAACAGCACGGGTGAGAGCGCGATCGAGAACTCGTCGATCAGGCCGGCGTTCACGTACTCCAGGATCGTTGCGCCGCCGCCCGCGATGCGGACGTCTCGGTCGCCGGCGGCCTCGCGGGCCTGGTCGAGCGCGGTCTCGATGCCGTCGTTGACGAAGTGGAAGGTGGTCCCGCCCGGCCGCTCCCAGGGGTCACGCTTCTCGTGCGTCACGACGAAGACCGGCGTGTGGAACGGCGCCTCCTCCGGCCACGCCTGCTCGCCGGCGTCGAACATGCGCTTGCCCATCACGCTCGCGCCGGTGCGCTCGAACGTCTCCCGCACGATGTCGTTGTCGCGCCCTTCCTCGCCGCCCTCGCCGAGCTTCAGGTTCTCCCGGAAGAACCGCTGCGGGAAGATCCACTGCTGCAGTTCCATCCACTGCTGCCCCATCAAGTCCTCGAGGGACTCGGGCGCGATGAACCCGTCCAGCGACATCGACACGCTGAAGAACACCTTCCCGGCCATCAGCCCTCAGCTCCCTTCCGAACGATCTCGGTGACGTAGGCAGCCAGGTTGCTCAGGGTCTGCTGGCCGCCCTCGATCGCGTGGTACTTCTCGACCGCCTCGTCGCGCAGCTCCTTGGTGGGGAACACCGTGCGCATCTCGATCCGGGTCGCCGCGCCGTCGGGCGCGAACGTCAGGACCGACTCGAAGGCGTTCGGGTCGCCGCGGGACTCACCGTGCAGCAGCGCGATCCGCTCCGGCGGGGCGATCTCGGTCCAGGAGATCCACTCCTGGTAGTCCGTCCCGTCCGGTCCGTGCATCACGAAGTCCCACTCCCCGCCGACGCGGAACTCGAACGCCCGCGTGGTGGTGGTGAACCCCTCCGGTCCCCACCACCGCGACAGGTGCCGCACCTCGGTGAACGCCTCGAACACCAGCTCCCGTGGGGCATTGATGACCCGGGAGATCACGATCTCGCGGTCGGCCGTCGCGGACTGCGCCGGCGCTCCTCGTCCCGTCGCGCTCATCAGCTACTCCTCCTGCCTTGCCTGCTTGAGGTCCTGCACGTACGCGTCCAGCCGGTCGAAGCTCTCGTTCCAGAACCGCTCGAACCCGCCGGTCCACTCGTGGACCGGTCGCAGCCCGCGGGCGTCAAGGCCGTACAGGCGTTGCTTGCCTGCCTTGCGGTCCCGCACCAGTCCGACCTCCCGGAGCACCCGCAGGTGTTTGGACGCCCCCGGCTGGGTCATCCCCAGCTCCTGGGCCAACTCGGTCACCGGCCGCTCACCCGCCCGCAGCAGCACCAGGATCTCCCGGCGCTGCGGCTCGGCGATCGCGTTGAAGACGTCCGACGTCGTCGCTGCTCGTGCCATGGCGCAATCATATTCCGATATCGGCATGCGTCAAGCCGGGAATCAGGCGGGCACGGCCGTGCGGATCGACGATCGGACGCTCACGACCGCGAGGCC
>CAVRNI010000013.1:0-56033 GCA_963722415.1 Ilumatobacteraceae bacterium | reverse complement strand
GGGGGCCCTTGAGGGGGATTCGCCCGATCCCGCGCGGGTCTCTCCGAGGAGTCCCTCGCGCTTCATCCGGGCGAGCATCGCGGAGATGGACTCCCGCTCGGCGCCCTCGCCCCGCCCCGTGGACCGGACCGCGCCCCGCGCCTCGTCGATGAGCGGCACCGGCGGAAGGAACGGGAGCCGTCCGAGCACCGCCGCGCAGCCGGCATCGGCGTCGTCCTCGGGGGGCGGGCACGGGCGTCGGCGCGGCAGCGAGCAGCAGCACCTTTTTCACGTACTCGCGGGTCTCGGGATACGGGGAATACCCTGGAAGGAGTCCACGGCCCCCTCGCCCGCGTTGTACGCCGCGATGGCGCGCGGGAGATCGCCGGGGAACCGGCCGATCAGATGGCGGAGATGGCGCACGCCGCCCTCGATGTTCTCCCGGGGATCGAATACGTTTTTCACGCTGAGGGCGTTCGCCGTACGCGGCATGAGCTGCATCAGCCCCTGCGCCCCCTTGGCGGAGACCGCGAGGGGGTTGTAGTCCGATTCGACCTGGATGACGGCCTCGACCAGCTCCCGGCTCCGCCGTGCCGCTCGGAGACTCGCGGATCTCGCGCGTATCGAGACCGCGCAGCGTCCGTGCCCTCGGAGGCCGCCTGACTCGAGGCGGGGACCGCCGGCGCCAATCCTGCGAGGACAAGGGCGGTGACGATGGTGGCGCGTGGCAACATCCTCCGCGCGCGATCCGCGCCGGCGCCGCGTCGAGCACGGCGCCGGCCTCTTCTAATGAGGGGCGCGCGCCACCATGACTCCCCGTTGCGCCCCTCCTCCATCGCGCTTGCTGCTGCCCTCGCCACGGCGATCTCCCCTCGATCCGTCGAGTCTCCCGGCTTCCGGGCGCACTCGCTCAGGTCCGTCCAACGCAAGCGTCGGGCCAGGAGCTCTCGTCGGGCGAAATCGTGGAAAGCGGCGTCCGTGGGCCGGTCTTGTCCTCCTGGAAGCCGGCCCGGCCGGGCAACGTCTGCCGGTCTCTGTCACCTCGCTGCCGCAATCTGACACGTCGACAACGTTCTCAAGTGTTTGCAGGACCCCGCCGATCAAACACTCGTAGACGGGACATCAACGGGATGTCCCGCCGGGCCGGGCCGCGAAAGGGAACCCCTGACGCGATCGACAGGGAGACCCGGCAGGGGTTCCACACACTCACCCAGAAGGAGCAGAACCTAATGGCACTCGTAATCAATACAAACGTATCGGCCCTCTCCGCGCAGAGAAACCTAGAGAGCAGCGGCATCAACCTCAACAAGGCGCTGCAGCGGCTGTCGTCCGGCCTGCGCGTCAACAGCGCGTCCGACGACGCGGCCGGCCTGGCCATCTCCACGCGCCTCGGCGCCCAGATCCGCGGCCTGAACCAAGCCATCCGGAATGCCAACGACGGCGTCGCGATCCTGCAGACGGCGGAAGGCGCGCTCTCCGAGATCACGAACATCCTGACCCGCGTCAAGGAATTGTCCGTGCAGTCCGCAACGGCCAACTCCGCGTCCGACCGCACCAGCTTGAACTCCGAGCTGAAGACCCTCGTCAGCGAAGTGACCCGGATCGCGACCCAGACCAAGTTCGGCTCGACGTCGATCCTCGACGGCTCGTTCAGCGCCGCCTTCCAGGTGGGCACCGAGGCGGGCCAGACGGTCAGCGCGACGGTGGCCAACTACAAGGCCTCCGCCCTGTCCGGCAGCGTGGCAACCCAGAATCTCGGGCTCACCGGCGACTACACTAACGTGGGCGCGGCCGAGGCCACGCCCTTCCGGGCGTCAGCGGCGCCACCGAGCTACAGGTGGGCGGGCCCAAGGGTTCGTCCTTCACGCGCGCGGCGCTCGCCGGCGACGACACCGCCTCGTTCATGGATAACGCGGACAGCGCCATCGCCACCGCCTCGGTCATCAACGAGATCAGCTCGACGACCGGCGTGACGGCGACGGCAACGGCCGCGACCTTCACGTCCGCCGGCGCCTTCGGCGGCGCGGCTGTCGACGTCGGCTCCGTGGGCAATACGCTCAGATCAATGGCCAGAACCTGACGGTCAACCTGAACGGCACCGCCGGCGCGGAGCGGGCGCAGCAGTTCGTCGACGCCGTCAACACCCAGGTGAGCGGCGTGACGGCGACCGTCTCGGGCGCAACCGTAACGCTGACGGCCGCCGACGGCCGCAACATCTCGGTGTCGGCCACCGGCACTGCCGCGGGCAGCGTCGGCGGCGAGGTCTTCGGCTTCACCACCGCGGTGACCTCG
This sequence comes from Ilumatobacteraceae bacterium, assembly GCA_963722415.1. Taxonomy (GTDB): domain Bacteria; phylum Actinomycetota; class Acidimicrobiia; order Acidimicrobiales; family Ilumatobacteraceae; genus JALOLG01. The sequence goes on along the minus strand of CAVRNI010000013.1, from coordinate 53,762 downwards.
GAGAGCGTAGTGGCGCGCGGCGGCGTTCGTCTGGAGGCGTCCGGCAACATCCTGACGACCGTGTCCGGCGGAATCACTGCGGCTTCGGTGTCGGGCGAAGGCTCGTCAACGGCCCAGACGAAGACGCTTCTCAGCCTCGACATCTCGAGCACCTCGGGCGCAAGCACGGCGATGCTCGTCGCCGATGCCATTCTCGACAAGATCTCTGCCGGCCGCGGCGATCTCGGCGCCCTGCAGAACCGCCTGACCTCGACCGTCGCCAACCTCGGCGTGGTGTCGGACAAGGTGTCGGAAGCACGCAGCCGAATCCTCGATGCCGACTTCGCCCAGGAGACGGCGGCCCTGACAAAGGGGCAGATCCTGCAGCAGGCGGGCATCGCGATCCTGGCCCAGGCCAACTCGGCCCCCCAGCAGGTCCTCTCGCTGCTCCCCCGGTAAGCACGAACACTCTTCCCGGGGGCCCGTAAGGACCCGGCCCGCGCGGGGCGGCGTCAGGCCGCCCCGCGCGGGGCACGGGAACCTCGACAGAACAACGGAGGCATCATGGCAACGATCCCGGTAGGTGGGCTCGCGACGGGCCTCGACACCAACGGCCTGGTGGAAAAGCTCATGGCGGTGGACAGGCAATCCATCACCCTGCTCCAGACGAAGCGGCTCAAGACCCAGGCGCAGTCGACGGCGCTCCTCGACCTGAACTCCCGGATGCTGAACCTCAAGAGCCGCGCCGACGCCGTCGCGGATCCGCGAGCTTCTTCTCGCGCTCGGTCACGTCGTCGACCACGACCGTCGCCACCGCCTCGGCCGGGCCGGGCGGCAGCCAGGGCTCGTACACGCTCACGGTGACCGGGCTCGCGCGGGGCTCGATCGCCATCTCCGACGCGACCCGGGCCGCCGTGACGGATACCGTCGCCTCGGCGCCGGGCACCGTACAGTTCCGGCTCGGCACGGCGGGGACCGTCGTGTCCGTCGCCGTCGACGCGACCACCACGCTCGATGGCCTCACCCGGGCCATCAACGACAAGAACAGCGGTGTACGGGCCAGCGTGGTGAACACCGGCACCTCCGCCCTGCCCGCGTGGAAGATCACGCTGGCGAGCAACAGCACGGGCGCGAGCAACGACATCACGATCCTTGCCGACGACACGACGCTCGACATCGCGAGCAGCCAGACCGCCCTCGACGCCGGATTCGGCATCTCCGGGCTTCGTCACGATCGTCGTGACCGGCCGATCCGAGGCGAGGAACCGCCGGAGCGGGCTGGTGCGCGTCGCCAGCACCGCCGGGACGTCGGTGAGGACGACCACGCGTGGTGTGTCCTCGACGAGCCGATCCAACATCTCGGTCAGCGCCCGCGAGTCGTCGTGATCGACCACCGCCTTGGTCTCGTGCCCGGTTGCCGCGTGCGGGAGCCACTCGGCCCAGGCGTGGCGCGTGACGTCGTCGGTGACCACGACGAGCCGCCAGTCGGCCGGGCCGCATTGCACGGCAAGCTGCACGAGGAGCGATCGGGCGACGGCCGCGGCGTCCTCACCGACGATCGCGATGGCGTCACCGGCGTCGGACCCGAGGTCGATCTCGACCGGCACGTCGCGCAGCAGGGTTGCGGCTTCGACGACTGGGCGCAGTTCCGGTCGGAGCGTTCCGAGGTCGACTCCGAGCGGGATCTCGCACCTGGCCGAGCCCCAGCCGGTCAGCACCCGAAACGCGTCGCCGTGGGCGCTTCGCCGTGCCCAGAGCCCGGCCGTCTCCGGAGCGTCGAGCAGAAGGCATCGGTCGATCGCGGCGGCGACGGCGCGGTGTCGCAGGGCGGCACCGGTCGCGGCCATCTCGATGGCGAACCGCGTGCATGCCTCGACGTCGCGACGCCGTGACCGACGGCGGCCGCGCACCTCGCGCGCCCGTCCGGTGCCCGCCGCGGCCAACGCCGCGATCGAACCGACCGCGCCGAGCAACGCGAACATCGGTTGGCGGAGGACCATCGCGATCGCGATCGACCCGAAGAGGCTGACGACGGCGCCGGTCACGCCCCACCCGCCGACCACCGACTCGGTGGGCGGTGACGGAGGCATGATCGGTGCGACGGGCTCACCAGCGCTGTCGCGTCGCCCGCGCAGGACCGGGCGACGCCAGGGATCACCCGCCGAACCGCCGGTCGCGACAGCATCGGCCGCCGGCAGATCGGCCACCAGCAGACGGCTCGCGCCGAGCTCGACCGTCACGTGGTGCGGCACCGCGGTGGGCCCGTCGACCGGGCCCTCACCGACCATGATCGGCACTCTCCCGGCGAGCTGGAGGATCGTCACCGCACCGTCCGCACCGACGTCGAGCACGGCGTGGTGCGGCTCGACGTGTGGGTCGGTGAGACGAACGGCGGCGCCTGGGGCCCGGCCGACGAGGTGCCGTCCTGGACCGAGGCCGACCGGGCGCCCGATGGCGGGTCCGGCGACCTGGACGACGGTCACGAGCGCCTGTTGTGGCGTCGCGTCGATGCGACGCACCCCGCCGATCCGGTCGATGCGGCTCCCGGTTCGCAGATGGGTCCGGGCGAGCGGCGTTGCCGGGTCGACCTCGATGCCGTCGATCGTCACGCGGGCCGCCGGGTCGATGCCGAGCGTGCGCGCGAGTTCGCCGACGGTTGTGGTGTCGGGGTCGGGCCACAGCTCGGTGGCCAGACCGTCGGGTCCGGCGACCACGAGGCGCGCTGGACGACCGAGATGCACGACGACCTGTGGGTCGGTCGGCCGCCACTTCGGAAAGCGTCGTCGACGCGTCGCATCGGGCCACGCGGATCCGGTGAGCTGGTGCTGTGAGAGGAGTTCACCCTCCGTGCGAGGCGCTGTGAGACCCCCGGTGAACACCGGGCCGCACCATCGTGCCCATGACCCGACTGCCACCGCCGACCCGTGCGCCGACCGGGCCGGGCGTCGCCGCCCGACTCCAATGCGAATGGGACCGCCTTCGCCACCGGCCGCACCACGTCGAACGCGCTCGCCGATGGGGCGTCACCGATCACGCCTTCGACGATCTCGACGCCCTGTTGGCGCTCGCCGGCTTCCGCACCGACGCCACCGATGAGACCGAAGCCGTGCTTCGACGGCTCGTCGTTCGCGCCGCCGACGACGAACTGGCCGCCCGGATCGTGCTGCAGCGGGTGCTGCCCGGCCTCCTCGCGCTCGTTCGACGCCGCGAATCGCGCCGTGGCGACGACATGCTCGAGCACCTCGTCGCCGCGGCCTGGATCGCGATCCGTACGTTCGCGCCGACCCGGCGACCGGCATGCCTGGCGGCGGCCTTGATCAGCCAGGCCGACCACGCCTGCTTCTGCCGTCCCGGTCGACGCAGGTCGACGACCGAGGTCACGTTCGACCCGGCGCGGGTGACCGGAATGCCCGACGAACGGCGAATCTCCGCCTGCGAGGAACTGGCCGACGTGCTCGCCGACGCCCGCGCCGCCGGCGTACCGACCGATGACCTCGAGCTCGTCCGCCGTCTGTTGCGGACGGGGTCATCCGCTCAGGTCGCCACCGACCTCCAGGTCACCGCGCGCACGATCCGCAACCGCCGCGACCGGGTCACAATCCGTCTGCGTCAGGCGCTCGCTGCGTGAACCTCGGCTTGCGCTTCTCGAGGAACGAGTTGATCCCCTCTTGCCCGTCGGGCATCACGACCGTCGATGCCATCAGCTCGATCGCGTACGCGTACGCCTCGGCCTGCGGCAGGTCGACCTGCGCATAGAAGCCGCGCTTGCCGAGCGCCTTCGACAGCACGCTCCCTCGCGTCGCGCGCCGGATGAGGTCGGCGACCGCGGCGTCGAGCTCGTCGTCGGGCACGGCGCGGTTGATCAGGCCCCACTCCGCCGCCTTCTCGGCCGAGATCACATCACCGGTCAACGCCATCTCCAGCGCCCGCTTGCGGCCGAGGTTGCGGGCGACGGCGACGAGTGGCGTGTGGCAGAACACTCCGCCCTTGCCACCCGGGATCGCGAACGCGGCGCTCTCGGCGGCGATCGCGAGGTCGCAGGACGCGACCAGTTGGCACCCGGCGGCGGTGGCGAGCGCATGGACTTTGGCGACCACCGGTTGGGGGATCTCCTGGATCGTGTTCATCATCGTCGTGCACACGTCGAGGAGCTCACGGGCGTCGTCGAGCGTGGCGTCCTTCATGTCGCCGAAGTCGTGGCCGGCCGAGAAGACCGGCCCGTTGGCGGCGAGGATCACACCGGTCGCGTCGCTCTTGCCGACCTCGCGGAGCACCTCGGTCAGTTCGCGCATCAGGTCGCCGGCGAGCGCGTTGCGCTTCTCCGGCCAATCGAGGGTGACCGTGACGATGTCGCCGTCACGGGTGACGTCCACGTACCGAGCACTCATGACCCAAGCGTACGATCCCCACGCATGGGTGACTCGATCCAACCCGGCGGAATTCGGGACATGGCCGAGCGGCACTGGAACGGCGAGGGCGACCTCGTCGGCGACGAACACCCGGTGCGGCCGGCGCTCGGGCGGGCAGCCGAGGAGATCGCACCCGGCATCCTGACGTTCATCTCGGTCGCGTCCGTGAACGCGATCGACTCCGCGGACGGCCTCGTGATGCTCGACACGGGCGGCCAGTTCGACAGCGACCACCTCTACGACGTCGTGCGCGCGTGGCGCCCCGACGATCCGCTGACCGCCGCCGTCTACAGCCATCACCACATCGACCACGTCTTCGGGACCCGGCGCTTCGAGGCCGAGGCGGCCGAGAAGGGGTGGGCGCCCCCGACGGTCTACGCCCACGAAGACCTCCCCGACCACTTCCGCCGCTACGAGCGCACGCTCGGCTGGAACGCAGCGATCAACCAGCGCCAGTTCGCGCTGCCGGTCGACAACTTCACATGGCCCGACGACCTACCGCTACCCCGACGTCACCTACTCGGACCACCTGACGTTCACGCGCGGCGACCTGACGTTCGAGCTGCATCACGCCCGTGGCGAGACCGACGACGCGACGTGGACGTGGGTGCCGGAGCTCGCCGTGCTCCACCCCGGCGACCTGTTCATCTGGGCGGTCCCGAATGCCGGCAATCCGCAGAAGGTCCAGCGCTTCGCCAGCGACTGGGCGGTGGCGTTACGCCAGATGGCGGCCTGCGGTGCCGAGGTGATGCTGTCGGGCCACGGCCTGCCGATCTTCGGCGCCGATCGGGTGCAGAGGGCGCTGACCGACACCGCCGAGCTGCTCGACTCGCTCGAGACCCAGACGCTGACACTGATGAACCAGGGCGTCACCCTCGACCGCGTGCTCCACGAGGTCGAGGTGCCCGAGCATCTGCGCGATCTGCCGTACCTGCAGCCGGTGTACGACCATCCGCAGTTCATCGTGCGCAACGTCTGGCGCCGCTACGGCGGCTGGTACGACGGTGAGCCCGACAACCTGCTCCCCGCGCCGCGTGCCGAGCAGGCCAGGGCATGGGTCGAGCTCGCGGGTGGACTCGAGCGCGTGCTCGCCCGGGCACGCGACCTCGCCGCGGCCGGCGACCACCGCCTCGCCTGCCACCTCGTCGAGTTCGCCGTTCTGTACGAGCCGGGCTCGGCCGAGGCGCACGAGGTACGCGCCGAGGTCTACGCGGCGCGCAGCGTCGAGCACGTGTCGTCGATGGCCCGCAACATCCTGGGCCACGCCGCCCACGCCAGCCGCGCCGGCAAGCGCGACCTTGCTTGTCGCGATCGGGCCGACACAACGCCCTAGGAGGAACCGGTGGCAACAGGATCGATGACGAAGGAGGAACGCGAAGCGTTCCTCGCCGACGTCCATGTGGCGGTGCTCGCCGTCGACGAACCCGGACGCGGACCGCTGGCGATGCCGGTGTGGTACCTGTACGAGGACGGGCAGGTGTTGGTCTGGACCGAGGGCCGGTCGGTGAAGGCCAAGCTCATGCGCGACGCCGGCCGAGCGACGTTGACGGTGCAGAACGAGGCCGCGCCGTATCAGTACGTCACGGTCGAAGGCCCGGTGACCGTCGAGCCCACCCCCGACCGCGGCGAGCAGGAGGTGGCGATCCGCTACCTCGGGCCGGAGCTCGGTGCATGGTGGATCGACAACAACCCCGGCTCCAGCGACACCGTGCTCGCCCGCATCACGCCGGAGCACTGGCGCACCTTCGACTTCGCCAAGTTGCCGAACGCCGGCGGCACCAGCATCAACTCATGAAGTTTCGGCGTTCCTACGGCGCCGAAACTTCATGAGATCGGGTTGGGCAGCACGACGTCGACGATCTGACGGGCGAGCGCGGGAGAGCACGGTTCGCCCGTCATCAGGCGCCGGTAGAAGATCGGCCCGGCGAGCAACTCCGACGTCAACACGGGATCGAGGCCGGCGGCGAGCTCTCCCGCGGCAACTCCCTCCACGACCAGGTCGACCATGATCTGCCGGCGGGCGGCGACGAACTGATGGTGGAACCGTTGGAACGTCGCATCGCGCGCCGCGGCATCGACGAGGGCCGGCATGCACATCGACCACCGCGACTCGCCCAGCGTGTCGATCAATGCCTCGAGCAGCGCGACGATGCGTTCACGCGTCGAACCCTCGGTCGGGGGAGCGATCGGCCGCTTCAGCGTCTCGAGCGCGTCACCGAGCAGGTCGAGCTTGCCCTGCCAGTGCCGGTAGATCGTCGCCTTGCCCACTCCCGCCCGGCGGGCGACCGACTCGATCGTCATCGCGCCGTACCCGACCTCGCCGAGCTCGTCGAGCGTCGCCTCGAGGATCACCCGCCGCGAGCGCTCGACCCGCGGATCGAGCTCCGCCGGCGCGTCGTTCACGTGGTGATCCCACCCGTGACATCGGCCGCCGCCTCGTCCGCGGTGGCCGCGGCGGCGTTGCGGCGGTCGCGTCGACCGATCACGTACACGACGATTCCGCTGAGAACCGCCACGACGGCGCCGGCCGCCATCGTCGTGTTGAGCGCGTCGGTGAACGCCGCGCCGGCGTCGTCGACGAGCGCTGCCGCCTGCTGGCCTGGGAGTTGACTCGCAACCCGCACCGCGGCGCCGACCGACTCACCAGCGGCCGCGGCCGCCGCGGGCGGAAGCCCCGACACGTCGATGCCACTGCGATACGTCGACGTCGCGATCGAGCCGAGCACCGCGATGCCGAGCGCACCGCCGAGCTCACGCGACGTGTCGTTGACGGCGGAACCGACGCCGGCCCGGTTGAGCGGAACCGACGACATGATCGCTCCCGTCGCCGGTGCGGCGGTGATGCCCATCGACCCGCCGAGCACGATCAATCCGGCCAGGAGCTCCCAGTACGACGAGTCCGGCTCGAGGAGCGAGAACAGGATGAACCCGACGGTCATCCCGCAGAACCCGGTGACGACGATCGCGTTGAGACCGAAACGCTCGCCGAGCTTGGCGCTGCGCGGGGCGACGAGGATCAGCATGAACGCGAAGGGCATCAGCGCCAATCCGGCCTGGAGCGGCGAGTAGCCGCGCACGAACTGCACGTACTGACCGATGAGGAAGAAGAACCCGAACATCACGAAGAAGGCGAACGTGATGACGCCGCTGCCGATCGAGAAGCCGCGCTCGCGGAAGAACGACATCGGCAGCATCGGGTGCGCGGTGTGGAACTCCCACCAGATGAACGATCCGAGCGCGATCGCGGCGACGACGAACCCGCCGACGACCTCGACGCTCGACCAACCCTTCGTCGGGCCCTCGATGATCGCGTACAGCAACGACGCCAGGCCGATGAGCGAAAGGACCGCCCCGACCGGGTCGAGCGGGGTGACCTGCTCGTCCTTGCTCTCGGGCGCCAGCACGGCGACCACGACGAGCACCAGGGCAGCCGCGATCGTGTTGACGAGGAACGTCGATCCCCACCAGTGCGACGGGAAGATCCACCAGTCCGTCAGAAGGAACCCGACGATCAGCGGGCCGAGCGCGCCACCAGCACCAGCGAAGCCCGCCCACAGCGCGATCGCCTTGCGCCGCTCCTGCGGGCGGGAAGATCGACGTCAACAACGACAGCGTCGATGGCATCACGAATGCCGCGCCCAACCCCATCACGCTCCGGCTGACGATGACGGCGGTGGAGGTGTCGGCGAACGTGCCGATGGCCCCGCCCAGCCCGAACACGGCGAGCCCGAACATCAGCGCCCGCTTGCGACCGAACCGGTCGCCGAGCGCGCCGGCGGTGAGCAGGAACCCGGCGAACACGATCGCGTACGAGTCGAAGATCCACTGCAAGTCGGTTGCGGTCGCCTCGAGGTCGCGCTGGATCGAGGGGATCGCGGTGTTGAGCCCGGACACACCCATCACGACCATGACCAGCGACAGGCACATCACCCCGAGCAGGAACCACCGCCTGGCGTAGATCGCCGGGTCCTCGTGGAGGGGGCGAGCGTTCGGAGCGGCGGGCGAGGAGGTGGTCATTGGGGGTCCGATCGTCGGGGTGCCGTGGGACGTTCGCGCCGCATCCTTGCGAGACGGTACCGTTCCGTAGCGAAACGTAGGCGTCTCGCAACGATCCGTCAACCCCGGCTGCGACCGTCCTCATCGCCTCACGATTGAGGCATGATCGGCGGATGCAGTTCGGCATCATCTTCGTCAACACTGGCCACGGCGCCCCGCCGCAGGGCGCGGTCGCCATCGCCGAGGCCGCGGAGGCGGGTGGGCTCACCGCGCTCTGGACGGTCGAGCACGTCGTCGTCCCCTCGGGGTACGAGTCGAAGTACCCCTACGACCCGAGCGGCAAGATGGCCGGCGGCGCCGAGGAGTTCGATCTCCCTGATCCGCTGGTCTGGCTCGCCTACGTCGCCGCCCGGACGACCTCGATCAAGCTCGGCACCGGGATCCTCATCCTGCCGCAGCGCAACCCGGTGATCACCGCCAAGGCAGTGGCGACGCTCGACCATCTCTCCGGTGGCCGGGCCGTGCTCGGCGTCGGCGCCGGGTGGCTGGCGGAGGAGTTCGCCGCGCTGAACGTGCCGTTCGACGATCGCGGCAAGCGACTCGACGAGTACATCGCCGTCATGCGGGCGCTCTGGACGGGCGACAAGGCGTCGTTCGACGGCGACTACTTCCACTTCGCCGACTGCATCTCCCGGCCGCGCCCGGTCAACGGAACGGTGCCGATCGTGATCGGCGGCCACACGGCTGCGGCGGCGCGCCGCGCCGGTCGTCTCGGCGACGCGTTCTTCCCGATGAGCGCCTCACTCGACAAGTTGGGCGACATCATCAGCACCATGCGCGCCGCGGCGTCCGAGGCGGGACGCGACCCCGACGCGATCGAGGTCTACACCGGCGCGATGCAGCGGCCCGGCGACGACCTGTACGGCGTCGTCGAGCGCCTCGTCGAGCTCGGCGTCACGCAGACGGTGATGCCCGGCGTACGCGCCGGACAAGCTGACTGCGATCGGCCAGGACCTGGTCAGCCGCTTCGGCTGACCAGGTCCTGCATCGGGTTCAGTACCGGCCGTCGGCTCCGAAGCTCCCGCCGAGGCTGTGAGGCACGAACGCGAAGGCCGATTCGAAGAGCGGCTTGGTGGTTCTTCGTGACGATGACGTCGATCGTGTAGGTCCGCCCGAACGTCCGAACCGTTCGGCGCGCAGCTTCACGGTGTCGTGGTCGACCGGCACGATGTCGCCGGGGAGGTCGCCCGCGCCAAGACCGGAGTCGGCCTCCGACGACGTCGTGCGGAGGATGTCGACACGCTGCAGGCGCAGTCGACGGTCGACCGCCACGACCGTCACGTTCCGCAGCGTGTGGTTTGGCGGCCACAAGAGGATCGGCACGGCCACGACCGCGACATCGACGTTGCCGTCGAGGTCGAGGCCGACGACGACCGGGTCGTGGTCCGACGTGCGGAACTGGTCGGGAGCGAACAGGCTCACGATCTGGGCGGCGCTCTTGAAGTCGGTGTTGTAGTCGAGGATCGGGACCTCGTCGGCGTTGATGTGGTACTCGGCCGTTCCCGTGACCTGGGCGGCGAGTGACGGCGACGCGAGCGCGTAGTCGAGATACCCCCACTGACCGTCGAACACGAACGAGTACGGATCGGGCTGCAGCGCGGCGAGGTCGACGAAGCCAGCGTTGACGAGTGCCGTGATCGGATCTTCCTTGGCGTACGAGTTCATGTCGCCCATCACCAAGAAGTCGTCGTCATCGACGCCGGTCGGATGGGTCGCCATCCAGTCGACGAGCGCCTCGGCCGCGGCTTTGCGGGTCGCGTTGAAGCACCCCTGACCGTCACCGCTGTCGACGTCGCCGCCGGTCTCCCCGCCGCAGCCCTTCGACTTGAGGTGGTTGACGACGAGCGTCATCACCTCGCCCGTCGACTTCTCGACGAACGACTGGGCGAGCGACGGGCGGTTGCGGGTGTCGATGAAGCGCGGATCGACGCTGCTGTCGATGATCGCGTGGGCACGCAGCGGGCTCGCCTTCGCCGGCTTGTAGATGATGCCGACCTTGATCGTGTCGGTACCGATGTTGCCGGTGTCGATGTACGCGTACGTGCCGGGTCCCTTGATCGCGTTCAGGCCGTCGACGATCGGCGGCGAGCGGCTCGACACCCTCACTGTTCTCGAGCTCGATCAGGCCGAGGATGTCGGCGTCGAGGGCGATCGAGTGCCGCCATCAGCTTGGTGTGCTGGCGCTGGTACTCCAGGAGCTGTGTTGGCACCTCGGCACTCCTGCTTGTTCCCAGCCGGGCCGCAGTCCTCGCCACCGTCGTCGAGCGTGAGGAAGTAGTTGAGGACGTTGAAGCTGGCGACCTTCAGCGAGCCGCCGACCGCCGGCGCCGACGTCGGACGCGGGTTCGCGGTCTGGAACGCGATCGGCACCGTCGCCGGGCGCAACCGGTAGGCGTTGCCCGACGCCGAGTTACCTGCCCAGGTGTACGTCATCACGCCGGTCGCGCCCGTGATGGTGTCGCCACCGCGCAGGGGGTTGGCCGCCGTCAACGGCGCGCCATTGCCGCCGTACACGATCGGGTCGGCGTTCTGGTTGTTGAGCGCGTCGTCGATGATCAGCTGGTTCAGGTCGTTCGCCGCCTGCATCGCCTGCGCCGGCGCGCCGGGTGCCACGTTGGCGGTCGGCTGCGGCAGCCGGTCGTCGCTCGATACGAGCACCTCGCCGAAGCGTCCGAGCTGGAAGAACTCCGTGACGTACAGCGTCTCCGGGATGGTCACGAGCATGCCCTCGACCGCCTCGAGCGAGTCGAGGGCCGCGAATGGCAGCGTCACGGTCGCAGCCGTCGGCAGCGTGTTCGCGGAGGACAGGATCGTCAGCACGTCGGGGAAGTTGATCTGGGTCTGACCCTGGAACTCCGCCACCACACCGGTGATCCGCACCGCGTCGCCGACGGCGACGTTGTTGTTGCTGGCGTTGAACACGAACAGCGCCTCGGAGGTCGCCGGATCGCCGTCGACGTCGGAGTCCTCTTCCTGCACGTAGAAGCCGCGGAGCGTCGGCGCCGCGCCCTCGAAGTCGGCGACCACGACGCCCTCGATCGTGATGTCCTCGCCCGGGCACGGCGTCGCCGCGCCAGCGCCCTGGGCCTCGTGGATCAGCGTGACGTCGGTGGCCAGCGGGCAGATCCGCGGCACGAAGTTGACGAGCCCGAACGACGAGGCGACCGGGCCCGTCCACGCGCCGTTGAGCAGTTGCAGCGAGAAGCCGGCGGGTGTGGTGTCTCCTTCGGCCACGCCGATGTCGGTCGACAGCATGCCGGTGGCCCGCCCGTTGGTGGCGGTGAACGAGCCCTCGTAGCTCAGGAACTCGACGACCGACCCGAGGGGCTCGACGAGCGCGACACCGTCGGGGTCGCCGTTCTGGATCCCGGCGAACGGGAACGCCGCCGCACCGAACCCGGTACCGCCCTCGTCGGGAAGCGACACCGCTCAACGCGATCGTGTCGTACACCGTGCCACCGCTGACGTTGTAGAGCACAAGGCTCCATCCGGCGAGGTCGACACCAGCCGGGCCGATGACCTCGATGGCCTCACCCGCGTCGGCGCCGGCGTTGTCGTAGTGGATCTCGCTGATCCGCACGGGCGGGATCGGCGGCGCCGTGGGCGTGATCGGAGCGATCAATCCGAACGTGTTGGCGGCTTGTGGCGTCCACGTGAGTGCGCCGTAGGTGTTCCCTGCGCCGGCGAGCGCGAGCGAGGCGCCGAGCGGGTTGCTCGAGCCCTCGGCGACGCCGATGTCGGTCGACGTGAGGCCGGCGGCCGCGCCGTTGGATGCCGTGACCACCCCTTCGTAGCTCAAGAACTGGGTGACCGTCGTACCGTTGAGGAGCGCGATTCCGTCGGCCGTGCCGTTCTGCAGGCCGTCGGTCGGCAGGTTGATGACGACCGCGCCGTAGCCGCCGCCCTCGTCGGGGATCGGCGTGGGGATCGGTGGGCGGACTGCCGTACGTGACACCAGCGGCGGGGGTGGAACCGTTGTAGAGCACGATCGACCAGCCCGAGAGGTCGGTTCCGCGCCGGACCGAACACCTCGACCGCCTCACCGGTGTCGGTGCCGACGTTGTCGTAGTGGATCTCGCTGATGAACACCGTGGCATTGGGGTCGACGACGGCACCGACGTCGGTGACCGACGACAACGCGACGGCACCGGTTGCGATCAATGACGCGACGACGGTGCTGACAACTGTTCTCATGGCATCCCCCCTTGGCTCGCCCACAACGTCTCGCCCCACAACGTAGGGCACACGCATGAACCCGATGGACACGCCGGGTGGCACCGACGTGAACTCTGTACCGTGGTTCGTGTGACGACCCCTGCGTCCGTCGAGCGGCACGAGCTGTGCGACCTCTTCGACGAGCTCGGACCCGATGTGCCGACGCTGTGCGGGGGCTGGCGGTCCGTCGACCTTGCCGCCCACCTCGTGGTGCGCGAGCGGCGTCCCGACGCGGCGCCAGGGGTGCTGGTCAAGCCGCTCGCCAGCTACACCGAGAAGGTCCAGAAGCAGATCGCCCAGTCCCCATGGGCGGAGCTCGTCGAACGCATCCGGTCCGGACCGCCGCGCCTCTCACCGTGGCGGATCGATGCCGTCGACCGGCTCGTGAACACGGTCGAGTTCTTCGTCCACCACGAGGACGTCCGGCGCGCCCAGCCGCAGTGGTCGGCCCGTGAGCTCGACGCTGAGCTCGTCGACGATCTCCATGCCTCACTGAAGCGCGGCGCGAGGCTGATGACCCGCAAGTCGGCCGTCGGCATCCAGCTCGAGCCGTCCGACGGCCACCCTCCGATCACCGCCAACCGCGGATCGCCGAGCGTGACGGTGCGGGGGCCGGTCGGCGAGTTGACGTTGTTCGTCTACGGCCGCCAGGACCACGCGCTGGTCGAGCTCGACGGCCCGCCCGACGCCGTGGCGTCGGTGCGGGCCGCCTCGTTCGGCATCTGACCTGTTCGGCGTCAGCCCCAGCGTGGTTGCTCGTCGGGGTTGATGCCGAGGCTGAGCTTGGCGACGACCTCGTGCGTGAGCATGGTGTTGCCGGGATGGATCCGGCCGAGCCGGCAGTCGCGGAACAGCTGCTCGAACCGGCTGCGCTTGAAGATCCCCGCGCCTCCGGTCAGATCGAGCGCAGTGTCGACCACCGACCATGCCCGGTTCACGACGTCGTGCTTGCAGGCCATGATCTTGACCGGCCAGTCCATGCCGTGATCGACACCCGTGACCCAGTCGTCGCACACCCGGTCGAGGTGGGCGGTCATCGCTTCGAGGTGGATGCGCATCTCGGCGATGTGGTGTTGCACTTCGGGGTGGTACGCCATCGATCGTGTGAGCGCGATCGATTTGCGCTCGTGCATGCGAGCGACGGTGTCGTCGTAGGCCCGCCGGGCGATCGACGAGTAGACACCCGCGAAGCCGAGCAACGCCCAGGCGAACAACGCGACCTGGAACATCCCGGCACCGGCGAAGCCGGCCGGGCAGACGAGGATCGTCGCCTCGTCGGGCACGAAGACTCGATCGAGGATCGTGTCGTGCGATGCCGTCGCCCGCATGCCGAGCGCGTCCCACGTCTCCTCGATCCGCAGGCCCGGTGCATCGCGGGCGACGAAGGCGTGGACGATCTTGGGGTTCGCCGGATCGCTGGCGTCCATCGCGTGCACTCCGAGGTAGCTCCACACGGGTGACAGGCTGCCGAAGATCTTGTGACCCGTGATCTCCCAGCCACCGTCGACGCGGGTGGCGCTCGACGACGACAACAGCACCGCGATGTCGTTGCCGGTCTCGCCGTGCCCGGCCGCGAAGATGTGGCCCTCGGCGGCCTTGCGGAGCACCCAGTCGCCCGACGGGTCACCGGCACGGTGCAGGTCGGCGCACAGACCGACGAAGTAGTGGTGCATGTTGACGGCGATCGCCGTCGCCGGGGCGACGTAGGCGATGCGCCGCTGCAGGCGGTTGATCTCGGCGAGGTTGAGACCGGCGCCCCCGTACTCGGTGGGCAGCGAGGCGGTGAAGTACCCGGCCGCGCGCAGATCCTCGAAGTCCTCGGTGAAGAACGCGTTCTCGCGGTCGTACGTCGGTGCCCGCTCGTCGAAGCGGGTCAGCATCTCGTCGGTCAGCGGCGCGTCGAGCGTCCCGGCCCGGGTCTCGGTCGTGGTGGTCATCTCGTGGCTCCCTCCCGTGGCGATTCGGTCGGTCGACCGATTTAGAACATAACGAGCGTCCGAAATCCTGTCAACGCCTTGACTTTGCAGGCTGTAGTGACAAGATGTAATATCGGTCGACCGACCGACATGAGGTGTGCTATGGCAGCTCATCAAGGCAGAGAGGAACCCGATGTCAGCGCAACCCGCTGAAGCAGCAACCGCCCAGACGATCCTCAACGCCGCCCGGTCCCGGCTGCTCGAGGACGGCTACGCGGGCCTTTCGACGCGGCGCATCGCGTTGGAGGCCGGCGTGCCCTTGTCGCAGGTGCACTACCACTTCGGTTCCAAGGGTGGGATGGTGCTCGCCCTCCTCGAAGCCGAGAACGAGCGCCGCCTCAGCCGCCAGACCACGCTCTACTCCCAGGAGATTCCGCTGTGGCGGCGATACGAGCAGGCGTGCGACGTGTTGGAGGACGACATCGAGTCCGGGTACGTCCGTGTCCTGTTGGAGATGATCGCCGCCGGTTGGACGAACCCCGAGATCGCTGCCGCCGCCCGGTCGATCGTGGGCGGCTGGTACGACCTCCTCACCGACGTCGCCACGGAGGCAGCCGACCGCTTCGGTGGCCTGGGACCGTTCTCCCCCGCCGAGGTGGCGACGCTCATCGGCAACGCCTTCCTCGGTTCAGAGGCGTTGCTGCTGCTCGGGATCGACCGCCATCGTCTGCCGATCCGGGCCAGCCTGCGCCGGCTCGGGGAGATCATCAAAGCCGCCGAGGAAGCGGCCACCGCCGCACGACGCGAGGGAGCAGACCGATGAGAGCGCGCCAACCCGACGACTCCGGCTACGCCGAGCGTGACGGCGTCAAGCTCCGATGGGAGACGTTCGGCGACGGCGAGCCGACCGTGGTGTTGCTCCCGACGTGGTCGATCATCCACTCCCGGCATTGGAAGGCGCAGGTTCCGTACCTCGCCCGCCACCACCGCGTCGTCACGTTCGATGGCCGGGGCTGCGGAGGCTCCGATCGCCCTGTCGGTGCCGAGCAGCTACACGGACGACCAGTTCGCCGCCGACACGATCGCGGTGCTCGATGCCACCGGCACGAAACGCGCCGTGCTGGTCGGCCTGTCGGCCGGTGCGCTCTGGACCATGCTGGTCGCGGCCGACGCTCCCGAGCGTGTGCTCGGCGTGGTGACGATCGGGGCGGCAGTTCCGTTCGCACCGCAGAGCTGCCGAGCGCACCGGATTCCCGTTCGAGGATCCGATTGAGACGACCGAGGGCTGGGCCAAGTACAACCGGCACTACTGGGAGCGCGACTTCGAAGGCTTCCTGGAGTTCTTCTTCGGGCAGATGTTCACCGAACCGCACTCGACGAAGCAGATCGAGGACTGCGTCGGATGGGGCCTCGAGACCGAGCCCGGCATGTTGGCCGACACCTCGCGGGGCTTCCAGACGTTGCGGTACGAAGGCATTTCGAGACGCCTGTGAACGGGTCCGCTGCCCCGTCCTCGTCATCCACGGCGACGACGACGCGATTCGTCCGCTCGCCCAGAGCGCGGCACTGGCCGACCTCACCGGAGGCCGGCTCGTCACGATCGAAGGCGGTGGTCACGGCCCGCATGCCCGCGATCCGGTGGCTGTGAATCGGCTCATCAGCGACTTCGTCCAGCAACTGCACCCGGTCCGACACCAATCCACGTGGGTACGCGCCGCACGGCGTCCGAAGCGCGCCCTGTACCTGTGCTCACCGATCGGGCTCGGTCACGCACGGCGCGACGTGGCGATCGCCGCCGAGCTCCGCAACCACCATCCCGACCTCGAGATCGACTGGCTCGCCCAACATCCGGTCACATCGGTCCTCGAGCACGCCGGCGAACGTGTCCATCCGGCTTCCGCCTGGCTGGCCAACGAGTCGGCCCACATCGAAGACGAGTGCGCCGAGCACGACCTGCACGCGTTCCAGGCGATCCGCCGGATGGACGAGATCCTCGTCAACAACTTCATGGTCTTCCACGACGTCGTCGAGGAGCGGGCCTACGACCTGGTGATCGGCGACGAGGCGTGGGACGTCGACTACTTCCTCCACGAGAACCCGGAGCTGAAGCGGTTCGCGTACGTGTGGATGACCGATTTCGTCGGGTGGATCCCGATGCCGAGCGGTGGTCCGCACGAGGCCGATCTGACGGCCGACTACAACGCCGAGATGATCGAGCAGCGCGCCCGGTTCCGGCGCATCCGCGATCGGTCGATCTTCGTCGGCGATCCCGACGACATCGTGCCCGCCGACTTCGGACCCGGGCTGCCGGGGATCCGCGAGTGGACCGAGGAGAACTTCGAGTTCGGCGGCTACGTCACGGGCTTCGATCCGATCCAGCCCGCCGACCGCGCCGCGCTGCGCGACGAGCTCGGTTATCGGGATGACGAGCGTGTGTGCATCGTCGCCGTCGGTGGCTCCGGCGTGGGCGCCTCACTCTTGCATCGGGTGGCGGATGCGGCGCGGGCGGCGCGTCGACTTGTCGATGGTCTGCGCTTCGTCATCGTCGCCGGGCCGCGCATCGACATCTCGACGCTCCCCCGCCGCGCCGGCGTGAGCTACCGGCGGTACGTCCCCGACCTCTACCGCCACCTCGCGGCGTGCGACCTGGCGGTCGTGCAAGGCGGGCTGACGACGTGCATGGAGCTCACCGCCAACCAGCGCCCGTTCATCTACGTCCCGCTGCGCAACCACTTCGAGCAGAACTTCCACGTGCGTCACCGTCTCGAGCGGTATGGCGCGGGACGCTGCATGGCGTACGAAGAGGCATCCGACCCGGATGCGCTCGCCGCCGCGATCGCTTCGGAGATCGGCCGTGACGTCAACTACCGAGCGGTCGATCCCGACGGCGCCGCCCGCACAGCGGCCCGCATCGCGGACCTGCTGTAGGCGCCGTCGGGACGACCGGGGGTTCAGCCGAGGGTTGCGCCAGCGGCGAGCGCCTTCACGTCGGCGGTGGCCAGCGGCCGGCCTCCGACGCCCCACTCGCCGCTCTTGACCTCTTCGATGACGACCCACGTCACGCCGCGCATGTTCTCGCCTTCGATGGAGACCATGGTGTCGGTGAGCTTGGTGATCATCTCTTCCTTCTGCGCGCTGTCGAAGACACCTTCGATGAGCTTGACGTTCACAAGTGGCATTGGGATCTCCTTGGTTCGTGGCGGGCGTCGTTGCCCGCCGATGTGCCCAGGTTCTCCCGCCCCCAATGCAGACTGGATGCACGCGGCCTGCACGACGGCTGCGATCTACTGTCCGTGCGACAAGAGCCTGAGGGGCGTGGATGGAATTCCGGGTGTTGGGGCCGTTGGAGGTGATCCAGGACGGCCGCGCCCTGCCGGTGCGCGGGTCACGCCGCCGTTTGCTCCTCGCAACGCTGCTCGTGCATCGCAACCTGGTGGTCTCCGTCGACCGGCTCGTCGATGTCCTGTTCGCCGACGACCCACCCGACCGCGCCGTCAGCACGCTGCAGAGCTACGTGTCCCGGCTCCGGCGCGATCTGGGCGGCAGCGCGGCTCCGTTGGACACCCGACCCGGTGGCTACGTGTTGGTCGTCGACCCCGACGACGTCGACGCCGTCCGGTTCGAGCAGCGGGTGAACGAGGCCGCCGCGGTGCTCGCGTCCGATGCGGCACGAGCCGCTGAACTCGTCGACGAGGCGTTGGAATGGTGGCGCGGTCCCGCCTTCGCCGAATTCTCCGACGACCTGTCGCTGACGGCCGAGCGAACCCGTCTCGACGAGGTGCTCCAGCGTGCGTTCGAGGTCCTCGTGGATGCCCGGTTGACGCTCGGCGATCACGCCGGCGCGATCGGCGTGCTGGACCGGTGCATCGCCGACTGGCCGCTTCGGGAGCGGTTCCGGGCGCAGCACATGCTCGCGCTGTACCGAGCCGGCAGGCATCCGGAGGCGTTGCGCGCGTACAGCCGGTTCCGTGACGAGCTCGGCAACGAGCTGGGACTGGACCCGTCCCCGGCGTTGTCCCTCCTGGAGGCGAAGATCCTCCGCCGCGACGCGTCACTCGACTCGCCGGATGCCGCCGCGACACACGTCCGGCCCGACGGCGCGGCGACGGATACGGGCCTGCCGGTCGCGCACCCGAAGTTGGCACTTCCGCTGGCGCTGACGACGTTCGTCGGACGCGAGGACGACATGTCCGAGCTCGCCGCGGTGCTGGAGAGCGCGCGCCTCCTGACGCTGATCGGACCCGGTGGAGTGGGGAAGACGCGGCTGGCACTGCGCCTCGCCGAGGTCAGTGTCGGCCGTTACCCCGATGGCGTGTGGCTGTGCGATCTGGCGACCATCCGCGAGCCGGCACTGGCTGCGGATGCGATCACGACGGCGCTCGACGTGCAGCGTCACCAGGGGCGTTCGGCACTCGAAAGCCTTGTCGAGGTGCTCCAAGGTCGTCACCTGCTGGTCGTGTTCGACAACTGCGAGCACCTGCTCGCTCCGATCGGCGAGGTGACCGAGACCGTCCTGCGGATGTGCCCCGGCGTGCGAATCCTCGCCACCAGCCGCGAGCCGCTGGCGGTGGACGGTGAACAGGTGCACCTCGTGCGTCCGCTCCCCGTGCCGGACGCGACCGAGACCGACCCGATCCGCTCGATGCGGTCGGCGAGCGTCGGGCTGTTCGTCGACCGGGCGATCTCCGCCCAGCCCGGATTCCGCCTCACGCCGGCGGCGGTGCCGTCGGTCGTCGAGATCTGCCGGCGCCTCGACGGCGTACCGCTCGCCATCGAGCTGGCGGCGGCCAGGGTCCGAACCATGGCACTGGCCGATGTCGCGGCCGGTCTCGACGAGCGCTTCACGCTGCTCACCGCGGGGCGGCGCACCGAACCGCGCCACCAGACACTGCTCGCCGCCGTCGAGTGGTCGCACGACCTGCTCGACCCGACCGAGCAAGCGGTGTTCCGCCGGCTGGCGGTGTTCGCGGGAACGTTCACCCTCGACGATGTCGAGCGAATCTGCACTGACGTCTCCATCAGTGCGGCCGATGCGAGAACCGTCCTGCCGGCGCTCGTCGACAAGTCGATGGTCGTTGCCGACACGGCCACGTCGCCCACGCGGTACTCGCTCCTCGAGACGCTGCGGGCGTTCGGCCGTCAACACCTCGCCCGCGAGCACGTGAGCGACAACCTGGAGCGACGTCATGCCGCGCACTTCGTCGAGCTGGCCACCGCGGCCGGCGCCGAGCTCGGCGGTCCCGACGAGGGGCGATGGATCGATCTCCTCGACGACGCCTTCGACGACCTCCGCGTGGCCCATCGTTGGGCGACCGTGCAGGGCGACACCGACGCCGCGCTGCGGCTCGTCGCCGGTGCGCACGAGTTCGCATTCCGCCGGATGCGCTACGAGCTGTTCACGTGGGCCGAGACCACCCTCGCCGAGCTCGGCGACGAGGAACATCCGCTGGTCCCGTTGGTGCTGGCCATCGCGGCCTACGGACGGTTCGTCCGTGGTGACCTCGAGTCGGCGATGGCGATGGCCGAACAGTCGCTCGCCCTCGAGCAGCACCTCGGGCTCGCCCCGTGCGGCCTGCACTGGCGAACGATGGGCAACGTCTACTACTACCGGGGCCGCAGCGCCGAGGCCGCCGCCGTGTGCCAGCGCATGGTCCGAGCCGCTCGCGCGAGCAGAGACGATGCCCGTCTCGTCCACGCCCTCTACATGGCCGCGGTCGGGCTCGCGAGCGCCGCCCGATCCGAGGAGAGCAGGTCGTTGGCCGAAGAGGCGCTGAGCCTCGCCCAGCGCGTCCGCAACCCCACCGCGCTCGGCGTCAGCGCTGTACGCCCGCGCGATCACGGTCGAGCCGCTCGATCCGGGCCGGGCGGCGTCGATGCTCGAACAGGCGGTGGAGCAGGGCGTGGCTGTCGGCAACCGCTGGATCGTCGCCTTCTCCAGGACCGAGCTCACCTCGCTCGCCGCCCGGCGCGGCGATCTCGACAACGCCCTCGAACTGGCCGGCCTCGTCATCGACACCTGGCATCGGGCCGGCGACTGGGCCAACCAGTTGCTCACCCTTCGCCACGTCGCCGGTGTGTTCGCGCAACGCGGCGAGCACGAGGAAGCCGCCGTGCTCCGGGGCGCCCTGCGCGTCGCCGCCGCCGACCTCGCGATGCCGATCGAGGCGTCCGACCTGCGCCGGCTGGCCGCGATCCTCGAACGTCTCCCCGACGCGCTCGGCGTCGACCGGCTGACTGACCTCGAGGCCCAGGGCGCGGCCATGTCGGGGGACGCGTTGGTCCACTACGCGCAGGAGGCCGTCGCCCGGAGCCTCCAGCGAGGCTGACCTCAGTCGATCCCGCCGAGCCAGCGCACGATGTTGCGGGTGACGCGCTGGACGAGCGGGTCGCGATCGAGGCCGTACGCCCAGTCGGTCGTCCCGGCGTTGAACACCCGGCCCTGGCCCTTCTGGAACGTCCCGATCACGGCGTGGTTGTGGGCGATGCGCGCGACGTTGTCGGGCGACGCCGAACCGAACAGCGCGGCGGCGACGCCTTCGAGGTCGCCGGGCGGATCGGTGCTGGCCCACAACGCCTCCGGCACCTCGCTGGACGTCGGCGTGATCGACAGGAGACGGGCGGGTGCCGTCGCCAGCACCTCGAGCCCGGCGGGTGTGCTGTCCTGGTACGTCGGCACCGGATCACCGTTGACGATGGTGAGCTCGCAGCCGTCGACCTCGTAGCCGACGATCCGCGACGCGGCCGCCGAGCACATCGCCGTACCGCAGATCGGTGCCCGCGAAGATCGGGTGCTCGGGGCGGTGGACGGTGTACCCACCGGAGCTGCGTGGTGTCGCCTGCCCGACGCGCGCGTAGCCACCTCGCGTGAAACTGAGACCGATCGACTCGGCCTCGGGTCGCCCGATGGCGGGCAGTGGCCACATCGAGGTGAGGAGATGGCGCGCGTCGGTCCCCGCAACCGGGTCGTCCTTCGTGGCCCGACCCTTGTAGCCGACCATCGTGCGTCCGTCGTCCTCGAAGCGCACCTGCCAGAAGCACGTGTTACCGGAGAAGATCGCCCACGAGCCTCCGGCCTCGACGAAGGCGTCGGCACGGTCGCGCATCGCCCACGACCAGTACTCGTCGTGTCCGACGCTCAGCATCAGGCGGTGACCGTCGAGCACCTCGGGGTGGAACTCGAGGTCCGAGTTGACGGCGTAGTCGAGCGCGATGCCCTCCGCCTCGGCCCACCTGACAAACCGCCGTTCCCAGTTGTGCCAACCGGACGACGCGCACCACAGCGGGTAGTCGGAGTCGGCGAGATAGCCCTGGAGTTGGAGGTGCTGCTCGTCCGGCTCATCGGGCACGCTCGCCATGCGGCCGTCGTACGCCACCTCGTCCGGCGCCGCCGGCCGGCGCAGGTAGCCACGTTCCAACGGACGGTCGAACGAGACCTTCACCGCGTCGCTGTACAGGCACGCCCCGCCCCATTGGTTGTACGCGTTGTAGGTGTTCGTGGCGAGCACGAGGATCGCCGGCGCGCCGACGGACGTGGATGTCGGTCGCACCACGAAGAACGCCTCGGCGGTCCCCTCCTCGCCGACGACGCCATCGGCCCGCAAGCCGACCTCGTAGTAGCCGGACGGCCACGCCGGATCGACATCGATCGAGAAGGCGACCGGCCAACCGCAACCGGTCGCGGATGCATCGTCGGGGACAGGGTGTTCGCCGACGCGGATCCCGTCGCGTCGCCACACCTCGACCCGCTCGAGTCCCACCCTGGCGACCGAGACGTTGACGGTCGGCACCCGGCTGCTGCAACGCATCTCGACCGTGTCGCCCGCCCGGTAGCTCTGCCGATCGGGATACCCCTCGACCGCCGGCCACCTCGTGAAATGCCGTTTCACCGCATCCTCCTCTGCGCCGCGCGGCAACCCGACGGACGCATCTGGGTCGCCTCTGTAAGGTCGTCGATCGTGGCCGAAATCGTTGGCGCCGAACCTACCGGTGTGCTTCTCATCGGAACGGGCTTCATGGGCAAGATGCACTCGCACGCCTGGCACACCGTGAGCCACTTCTTCGACACGCCGCCACCGCGTCTGGTGGGTGTGGTGGCGAGCGATCGCCAACGCACACAAGCGTTTGCCGAGCGATGGACGTGGCCACGCTGGGAAACCGACCTGGCCCGCGCGTTGGCGTGGGACGGCATCGACCTCGTCGACGTGACCTCGCCCAACAACCTGCACCGCGCCCATTCCGAGGCCGCCTTCGAGGCGGGGGCGCACGTCATCTGCGAGAAGCCGCTCTCCCATCAGCTCGCCGATTCGGTGGCGATGGTCGACGCGGCGGAGCGCTCCGGTCGCCGCACCTACGTCTGGTACAACTACCGCCGCGTCCCTGCCGTCACGCTCGCTCGCCAACTCGTGCAGGAGGGCCGCCTCGGTCGGCTGCTCCAGGTGCGGGCCGCCTACCTCCAGTCGTGGGGCTTGTCGAGCGAGCACGCCTGGCGATTCGACAGCGAGCAGGCCGGCTCCGGCGCCCACGGCGACATCAACGCCCACATCATCGATCTCGCCCGGTTCATCACCGGCGACGAGATCGAGACGGTCGACGGAGCCGTGCTCGACACGTTCGTGACCCACCGCGACCTCGTCGGCGAGGCCGGTGCGACTTCCGTGCGGAGCACCGTCGACGACGTGTCGATCATGATCGCCCACATGCGCTCAGGCGCGGTCGCGACGTTCGAGGCCTCGCGGGTGGCCACGGGCTACATGACGTCCAACCGCATCGAGATCCACGGCACGCTCGGTGCCATCCGCTTCGACTTCGAGCACATGAACCGCCTCGAGTACTTCGACGCCACGCAACCCGGCCACGTCCAGGGGTGGGCGGCGATCCACGTCACGCGCGGCCAGCACGGCCACCCGTACGCCGATCACTGGTGGCCCGAGGGGCACGGCCTCGGCTACGAGCACACGTTCATCCACGAGGCCGCCGATGTCCTCGCCGACCTCGCCGGCCAGGATCCGCTGGCGCCGCTCCCGGATTTCGCCGACGCCCTCCAGACCGAGAAGGTGCTCTTCGCCGCCACGCTCGCGTTTCGCGAGCGCACACCGGTCGTCGTCGCCGACGTCCACCCTAGAACGTGGTGCCCTGAGGAACTTCGGTTGATGCGTGACTGCCGACAGGGGTCGCCATCCCGAGCGCCTGATGAGGTCGCTGGTGTGTTGTAGTCGATCGACCCATTCGTCGAGCTCGGCCTGGGCGGCAGCGAGGCTGGCGAACACCCGGTCGGTGCGGAACTCGGTCCGCAACGCTACGGTGGAACCGTTCGATCTTGCCGGTCGTGGTCGGCGACCGCGGCTGGGTCAGCCGATGCGTGATCCCGTTCTCGCGACAGATCCGGTCGAACAGCACCTCCGCCGGCGGCCGATTGAAGCGCCCGGTGAACACCTTGCCGTTATCGGTCAAGATCTCGGCGGGCACCCCCCACGTTCGCAGCGCCACCGCCAAACCGTCGCATACCCGCTTGGACGACTCGCGTGGCATCACCCACGCGCTCACGCAGAACCGGGAATGATCATCGACCCCGGTCAACGCCTTGGCTTTCGTGCCATCCGCCAACACGAACCCACCCACTACATCCATCTGCCACAACTCCATCGGCACCCCCCGCTCCCACCGCCGCCACCGCCGATCCCATCAACCGACGCCCCAATGACAGGCATCAGCCGAAGTAGCACATAGACGCGGTGCCCCCCCAGGGGCTCGAACCCTGAACCAATGGATTAAAAGTCCACTGCTCTTCCATTGAGCTAGAGGGGCGGTGCGCGCGACATGGCGCGTGCGGTTTCGCGCAAGAGCGAGGATACGGGCGTTAGTACGGTGAGGCGATGACCGGCGATCTCGACCGCATCCAGGAACAACAGCGCCGACTCCACCTGTCCGCCTTCGACGAAGACACCGCGTGGAGCCTCGGCAGCGACCTTCGTCGGCGGGCGGTCGAACGCGGTGCCGCGATCACCATCGAGGTCCGGCTCGGCGGCGAGACGGTGTTCCTGCATGCGATGGCAGGCACGTCGCCGGCCAACGCCGACTGGGCACGCCGCAAGCGCAACGTCGTCGAGTGGCTGCACCGCCCGTCGTACGCGGTCGGCCTCGAGGCCGACGGCGACGGCCGATCGGTGCTCGAGCTGATGGGACTTCCCGACCGCGATGTGGCGTGCCACGGCGGCAGCTTCCCGATCGTGGTGGATGGTGTTGGCTGCGTCGGCGCGGTGACCGTGTCGGGGTTGCCGCAACGCGCTCGACCACGAGCTCGTCGTCGAGGGACTCGCCGCGCTCTGTGGCGTCGACTTCGACGACGTTCGCCTCGACTGACCGAGCCGAAACCACCGTCCCGCAGGTCAGCCGGCGGTGACCCACCAGCCGTTGAGGTCGACGATGAGGTTCGTCGCCGACGACGTGAACACGCACCCGGCGGAGCCCACGCCGACGGGCACGATCGCCCCGTTCGCGTCTGCTTCGCCGACACGCTGGTTGATGGTCGACGCTTCCGGCACGGCCGTGCCGCATCCGAACGCCGTCGAGAACCCGTCGGCGCCGTGCCCGGTTGCCGTGACGTTGACGCTCACCGCGAGTGCCGGCGCCCCGGGTGACGGCACACCGAACGTGACCTCGCCATTCGCAGCGACGAGACCGTTGGCCCGAGTGTCGACGAGGCGCTGCGGAGCGGCGGGGAGATATTCGAGCGGTCCGCCGGCCGAGAAGACAGCGGTGACATCGACGATCACATCGACGGCGGCCGACGAGAACACGCACACCAGCCCGCCGGCAGCGACGGCACTGATCGTGTTGTTCGGCCGCGCCTCGCCCGGCCCGAAGTTCACCGTCGAGGCGACCGGCGGCTGCGTGCCGCACGGGTACACCGTCAGGAAGCCGGCCTCGTCGGCGCCGACTGCTGTCACGTTCAACGCGACGGCCGCTGCCTGTGCGTCACCGGTCGCGACCGTGAGCACGCCGTCGCGTGCGAGCCGTCCCGAACCGCCGAGGCCTGAGCGGGTGTCGGCGAGCCGACGTGGCGCGGTCGCAGACATGCCGGTCGCGGCGTGAGCTGAGAACCAGCCAGTGACGTCGACGATCACGTCCGTCGACGTCGACGAGTACACGCACACGTCACCGTCGACGGTGAGTGTCGCGATGGTGGAGTTGGCGATGTCGCGGCGCGCCGCGAAGTTCACGGTCGACGTCGTCGGAGGCGTCGCCGAGCACGGGAAGACCGTCAGGTACCCGCCGCGGTCGGGACCGACCGCGGTGACGTTCAGTGCCGCCGCACTCACATCCGCCGGGACGCCCGCCGTGCCTGCCACGTTCACGCGCAGGACACCGTCGACGGGGAGGCGCAAACTTCCGCCGTACCCGGAGCGCGTGTCGGCCAGACGTCGCGGCGTGATCGGGGTGAACCGGACCTGGCCGGCGATGACCGGGGGCAGAGCTGATCCGACCGCCACGGCCAGGCGGTACGCGCCGAGTGAGTCGTACGCGCTGAAACCGGCGAGCCCGGCCGCGCGGATCTCGATCGTGTACCGGCCGTCAGGTACCCCCGCTGTCGCCCGTGCGGCCCAGTCGATCGGGTTGGTGCCCGAGCCGTTGGCCACCGAGGCGAGAGCCGCCGGGGTGTTCGCTGCCACCACGGTGCCCGCGTCGTTGCGGATCGTGATCGACGCGAACAAGTTCGTGACGCCCGACGCCGGAGTTACCCGTGCGTCGACGCTGCCGCCGCTGACGTCGACTGCGAACACGTCCACGGGATCGTTCGCATCGACGAAACCTGACGTCTCGCCGGCTCCGGCGAGCAGCGTCGCGCCCGCTGCGGTGTCGCCGTGATCGTCCTCGCGGTATCCGAGGGTCGCGGCGAGCACCGCCACGTCGTCCTCGGTGTTGGTCGCCCCCGCGTACTCACCTTTCGACCATTGGGCGAGCTCACGGGAATAGCTGTTCCCCATGATCGGTCCCCACGCGTCGTGCCCCGAGTAGTACACGCTCTGGGCAGTCCCGTCATGCGCCAGACCGAGTGCGTGACCGGCCTCGTGCGACGAGGCGTCGCCGACGGACTTGAAGTTGCCGAGGTTGCCGGAGAACACGAACGCGGGGATGTTCGAACGGAACGATCCGACATACGCCACCCCGCCGAACTTGTTCCCGACCCATTCGTCCGTCGGCGAGATCACGATCCGGACTCCGTACTCGGAATCACCGGTGCCCGAATACCTGAGCGCGAGTTCGCCCGGGTCTTCGGTCGTGACGTCGACGTTGAACGGTGCGTAGTCCTCGGCGACGATCTGCCACACCGCTTCGATCTCGGCGACTTCCGCCGCCGAGAGCGAACTGGGATTGCCATCGCGGTCGAACGGCGTGGAAATGATCACCGCGATGTCGTTCGCCGGATCGGAGTCGCCCCGCGTGTTGAAGAGCGTGGTGGTCGTGACATGGCCGTCGAAATCCAAGTAGATCGACAACGCAGCTGCCGGCCGCGAGTGCAGCGTGAAGACCGAGGAGCGGTCGACGTGCGCCGCCGGCGGTGGCCCGACCGGGGTGCCGGTAGCGGCGGCGGAGCGGGATCCGCGTACCCGACCCGGCCGTTGTCGGTGACGTAGACGGTGTCGTCGCTGAGCAGCGTCGAGGTCAGCTCCGCCGCGGTCCAGTCGACACGGGCGGCAACCTCGGCGAGCTCGTCGTCGATCACCAGTGCGTCGAGCGCCTCGGCCCCGCCGAGCGCCCCCGGCAGGCCTTCGTCCCCGCCTTCGACGCGGTCGTCGAGGTCACGACAATCGACGATTCGTCGGCGAACGCGGGCGGCCCGAACGCCACGCTCGCCACGGTGAGCGCGAACACGAGGAGAGCCAGAACGCGTTTCACTCACGGGACAGTGCGGACCGCGGGTACTCCCGCGCCGCCAGGCTCGACGAACCAGAGGGAACATTGTTGTGCTCGATCGACCACAATGTGTGGTAATCGTCCCCTGGTCTGTCGAATCCGCGCTCGAAATGGCACTCTGCGTGACGCGTCGCGGCAGGTCACGGTCGCAGCCGGAGCTCGGCCGCGGCGCGGCCGGTGAGAGCCACCCGCCGCGCAGCGTGACCATTTTCCTACCGCCAACAGTGCTACTCGAACCGCGGAGAGTGGGAGGCCGTCGCGAGGTGCAGGCGGCTGGACAAATCCGCTCGTCCACGTACGGTCCACGGGGTGAGGTTCGCGACCGGTCCCGAGAACCGAACCCGCTTGTTGTGGACCACTTCGATCGCGGTCACGGTGTCCGTCGCCGCAGGGCTCGGCCTCGTTCTCACCACCGGTGAGAACGCCTCCGTCACTGCCGCGACGCCCGCGACGACGGTGGCGCCCGAGGTAGTCGACACGACCGCCGTCGCCGCGCCGACCCCGCCGAGTTCGACCGTCGCCGAACCCACGACGGAGACGACGACGGCGATGACGGGACACGACGACGACGGCGGCGCACGACGTCGCGCCGACAACCACCGCGGCGCCGGTCGCACCCGTGGTCGTCACCCCGGCGGTCGTGGCGACGACCACTCCGCCGGCCGCGACGCTGACCGCTGGATCACCGGCCGCCGAAGTCGCCGAACTGCAGCGCCAACTCAATGCCGTCACCGGAAGCACGCTCGCAGTCGACGGCCTCTATGGCGCCGGAACCACGGCCGCCGTGAAGAACTTCCAGACCATGATCGGCGTCGCAGCGACAGGCGCGGCTGACCCGGTGACGCGCTGGAGGCTCGCCGAATCGGCCGCCACCCCCGCAGTCATCAGCCACGCCACCATCGGTACCGGCGGCACCAATGGCTGTCAGGTCGCCGTGGTCGGCGACTCGTTGATGGCCGGCGCCGAGGCGCTGACCGTCAGTGCGCTCTCCCGCGTCGGCTGCGCCGCGGCGGTCGACGGCGAGGGCGGGCGGTCGCTCGCGTACGGCTGGCAGTGCCGCGTCGAGCGCGACGGCCGCCGGCCACTGATGCTGTACGACGCACGCATCCCCGGCAACGAGACCTGCGCACCGTCGGGGCTGACGTTGCTGAAGTCGTGGGCCGATGCTGCTGCGCTCGGCGACGTTGTCGTGGTCGCGTTGGGCACCAACGACTCCGGCCTGTTCGAGAAGCCCCGCTGGGAGAACAGCTGGGCCGAAGCCCTGCGCCTCGCCGGCGGACGGCCCGTCGTGTTCCTCACCACGCAGGCGCGCGCCGGAAGTGACCAGTACCAGCGCCAGAGCTCGTACTCGGGCGCGCTGCGGCAATGGTGCAGCGGCCAACGGCTGTGTGTCGTCGCCGAGTGGGCGAACACCGCGGCCGCCAACGACTCGACCTCGTACGTCGACGCAGTGCACATCAACCTCGCCGCCACCCGGGCCCGCGCTGCATTCATCGCCGAGGTCGTCGCCGCATTGCTCACCGGCCGACCGATCCCGAACCCACACCCACCGCCGACGCCCGTGATCCCGCCCGCCGTGACGACCACGACGACCTCGGTCCCGACCGACCCGGCGGACCCGGCGGCGACCACGACTACGTTGGTGACTGACCCGGAGACGACTACGACGGCTCCAGCGACGACGGCGATTCTCGAACCGACGACGACGGTGGCCGCGCCGCCCGACCCTGGTGACTGACGCTCAACGCCCTTCGGTCCATGTCACGCCGACCTGCTGTGCGGCGTCGGACGACCTGATGACGGGGAGCACTTCGAAGTCGGCGAGGTCTCGCCAGTTCTCGAGCCACTCCGTGAACAGCGTCGGATCGTCGGTCTCCATCAGCTGAAAGCACCGATCGAGCGCACCGTCGTCGACGATCCAACTGTCGACGTACTGCAGCCCGTCCGGCAGCATGCGTCCCTTCTCCGCGGCGCGCCGGTAGATCGGCTCGGGACCGTGGGTGTACCGCTCGATGACCATGTAGAGCATCCGACCAGTCTTTCGGATCTCACTGCGTCTCGGTCAGTTGGTATCGGCGGGTGCGGGTGGGCGTGGTGGGTTGAAGGTGACCCAGTGCATCTGGAGTCGTTCACCCAATGGATGTTGGTAGCGGCCGGTGGGTTGGGGTGGTGGCCCGGTTGGTGGTCGCGCCACCGCGGCGGGGTGCATCACCCGGCCAAGACTGTCGGTGAAGATCAGTCCGTGGGGGTCGTCGGCGTTGCCGGTGATCCCGAGCCGGCCGCGGTGATGCAGGCGGTGATGCCGCGGACACAAACACGCCAGATTCCATGTGTCGGTCGGGCCGTTGCCGTCGTCGGGATCCCAGTGGATCACGTGATGGACGTGCAAGAACCGATCCGCGTCGCAGCCCGGGCACGCGACAGCCGCGGTCACGCAGGATGACGAGGCGGCGGGTGCGTTCGGGGACGGTGCGCTGCGTGCGTCCGACGCTGACCGGGATGCCGTCCACCTTGTTGACGGTGGAGACGATGGTGTCGCAGCAGATCAGGTCGCGCAGCCAGGCGGGGAGCCGGTAGCCGAGCCCGTCGAGCATCGTGTTGTCGACATCGACATGGACGTGGACCCGGTAGCGGTCACGGCGCGCCGGGTCGGTGATCGTGTCGAGGGAGCGGTTGGCGATCTCCACCAACGCCTCGACCTGTGACACGACGACGCCGTCGCGTTGGAACAACGCATCCTGGGCTTCGCGCAGCGCGGTGTGGAGGATCGCGCCGTGGTCGGCGTCGAGCTCACCGCGCAGCTCCCAGCGTCCGTCGTCGCCATGCCACAACGACAACAACTCCACCGGCTCCACAACCGCCGGACGCGGCTGATCGTCGTCGTCGTCGGTGGGGTCGGGTGGGAAGTCGTAGGAGCGCAACACCCGCCGCAGCTGCGTCACCGTCGCCAACTTGGCGAACTCACACAACTCGCGCGTCAGCCCACCGCGGCGCCCGGGTGGCGATCGGCACCACCTGATCCAACGAGAGCTCGCCGGCGTCGAACGCGGCGAACGTCACCGGCAACTCACCGCGCCGTTTGGCGACCGTCACCAACTGCTGCGCGTGCGCGGATGAGAGCCCGGCTTTCCACGCCAACCAATGCGCCGGTGAGTGGATGCCGTCCATCTCCCACGCACCCGTTTCGAGGGCTTCGGCGACGAGCTGCACCAGTAGTGCGTCGAGGGTGTTGCGGTGGCCGCACAGGTCGGCGAGGCGGTCCTCCAGCCGTTCCAGCGTGCCCAACGCCATACCCTCTATCGTACACATGTTCGATCCACGACGCAACCCGAACGCCACGAAATTCGCACTGTTCGGGAGCGCACGCACCGCCACATCGGTGACGTTCGGCCCTGGCTGGGCGGGTGGCGGGTGTGGTCCCATCGAACCAGGCAGGCCGGTCGGAACCCGTCCGCCGGTGCCCGAGGAGGCGCCCGCCATGGTGAGCACGGTGAACACGGTGAGCATGCAAGCAGTGAACGAGTTCCTCGCCCAGCGCCGCCTCGCGGTCGTCGGGGTGTCAGACGCGAAGGGGAGCTTCGCGAAGACCGTCTACCGGGAGCTCCGCACGCACGGCTACGACATCGTCCCCGTCAACCCGTCGGTGGCGAGCGTCGACGGCGACCGCTGCTTCCCCGACCTCGCGTCGGTGCCGGGTGACATCGACGGCGCGATCGTGATGGTGAATCGTGACGTCTCGCCGTCGATCGTTCGTGACTGCGTCGCGAGGGGAATCCAACACGTGTGGTTGTTCAAGGGACTCGGCGGCCCGGGCGCGGTGTCCGACGAAGCCGTGCAGATCGCGCACGAGCACGGTCTCAGCGTCGTCGAGGGCGCCTGCCCGCTGATGTTCCTCGACTCGCCCGGCTGGGTCCACCGCGTCCATCGGTTCATGCGGCGCCGCAACGGCGGCATTGACCTTCAATCGGCGGCATGATCCGGCGACCCGCGCGCGCTCACTTGGGTGGCGAGTAGGTCCCTCCGCCGGCGGCCTCGCGAACCTCGGCCGCGGTCGTCGCCGCCCGGAGTCGAGACAGCAGCACGGCCTCGTGCTCGAGCATCCGCTTGGCGTTCGTCAACACGTCCTCGATCCGATCGGCGGGGAACTTCACGGCGCCGTTCTCGTCCATGTGCAGCAACTCGCCGGGGACGACGTCCATCCCGCCCACCGAGACCGGGCCGTTGACTTCGTGCACCGCCATCGGGCCGTGGCCGGCCGACACACCGTTCAGCAGGAACTGGAAGCCGAGGCGGCGGATCGCGTCGACGTCGCGCGACGGTCCGTTGGTGATGAGACCGACGCACCCGACCTGTTGCATCTGGGTGGTCATGATCTCGCCGGCGAGCCCGGCCTTGGTCCGCAGCTCGGGCGGCCAGCGCTGCTCGATCACGAGCACCGTCGGCTTCGGCGACGCGTCGAGCACGTCGATCACGTCGAGGAACGTGAACCGGTCCGGCTGGTCAGGATCGGGCAGCCCGTAGACGCAGGTGACCGCGTACCCGACCCGCGGGCCGAGCTCCGGGAAGACGCAGCGGATCGAGCTGTCCGTGTACCAGCCGTCGGTCCACGGCTCGTACAGGCCGAGGCACAACGGGTGCCCCGGATACGTCGCCACGGCGTTGGTGATCGTGGGCGTGTCGATCGTGCGGAGCTCGGCCAGCAGCTCGTCCTGAGATGTCGTCATGCACCAACGTTGCCATCCCCACCGATCCTCGGTTGAACGGTCCGGTTAACCGTTGACCGTTGACGGTCATCTGTAGCCGAACTAGGTTGCGCCCATGGTCAGACGGGTTCAACACTCGACGGGCCTCGGCCACGCCCACCGCGAACTGTGGGAAGTGGTGTGTGCCGAGATCCGTGACCTCATCATCGGCGGCGAGTTCGCTCCCGGCGAACCGCTCGCCGAGGCGGCGTTGGCCGCCCGGTTCGCCGTCAGCCGCGGTCCCGTCCGGACCGCGCTGATGGAACTCGAACGTGTCGGCCTGGTCACCGCCGTCCCCCGTCGCGGGATGCAGGTCGTCACGTTCGAGCGAACCGACATCGACGAGCTGTTCGACGTCACCCTCGGGCTCGAGCGGATGGCGGCCCGAACCGCGGCCGAGATCGCGACACCCGAACAGGTGCGACGGCTGCACGACCTGCTCGACGACCTCGAGACGGCGCAGCACCGTGACGAGCTGCTCGACGCCGTCGACGCCGACCTCGTGTTCCACCGTCATCTCATGGAGACGTCCGGGAATCGCCGCCTCCTCGATCTCTGGTTGGGGATGTCCGAGGAGATCCGCTTCGTGATCGCCGTCACGCAGCGCTCGCTCCCGAACGTCGAATGGGCGAGCTTCAACCGACCGATCGCCGATGCCGTCGCGAGCGGCGATCCCGATCGCGCCGAGGCGGCCGTGGTGGCGTGCTTCACCGAGGCGCATGCCGAGATCCGCGCGCTGTCGACGGAGGCGTTCGATCCGTTCCGCCCGTCGACGGTCGCGGCGCCCGTCCACTGACCGATCGAACGGTCACCGCAGCACCACACAGGAGCACGCATGTACAAGGTCATCTGGCTCACCAAGTTCCGGCCCGATCTGCCGCGGGAGCAGGTCCTCGAATGGTGGCGTGGGCACCACGGCGACGTCGCCAAGGCGACGCCGGGGATGCTGCGTTACGTCCAGAGCCATTGGGTGAGCGCCCTCGATCCGGCGACGCACCAACCGAGCGGCGCGCCGTACTTCGACGGTCACGCCGAGCACTGGTTCGAGAACAAGGCGGCGTACGACGCGGCGATGGCGAGCCCGGAGTGGGCACTCGCCCAGGTCGACGGGCCGGACGGCTTCGCCTCCACGACGCTCATCGGCGCGGCGTTGGAGGAGACGGTGATCAGCTGGCACCCGATGGACGACGGTCGCGCGTCGCCCTGATCACTTCGGTCACCGTGCTCCGCGCACCGTGCGGACATTCGTGACCAAACGTCAATGGGGACGCCCATCAGCGATGACGTGGTGGCCGACGTCACAGAGGAACGCGCTCATCCTCCGATGGCCCGGTGGCGATACTCACTCGTCCACCGAATCGGAGTCGCACCGTGCACCCCCCATGTCAGCAAAATCGAAACGGCGCCACGACGCGCGCCCGGCGCGCCATCCCGGCCGTGTTCTCGGTCCGCCGCGTCCGTCGCACGGCGGCGTTGACCACTCGGATCGGCCTCCTCGTCGTCGGGGCAACGCTCATCGCCACCGGCGCCGCGGTCACGTTGTGGACCGGGCTCGGCGCGGGTCCGATGGACGTGCTCATCTCCGCGATCAACACCCGCACCGGTCTCGCCGTGCCGTTCGTCGTCTGGCTGATCGCCGGGACGTTGATGACGGTCGCCACGTTGGTCGGGCGGCGACCCGGCCTCGGCACGTTCCTCTCACCACTGATCGTCGGACCGGTGCTCGGCATCATCCGGTCGGTCCTGGCAACCGTGCCGCCGCCCTCGCAGACGGCGGCGATCGCCTGGCACCTGGCCGGCGTGGCGACGATCGGGATCGGCGCCGGATCGCTCATTGTCGCCGGCCTCGGATCGGGCACCGGAGAGCTCCTCGCCGGAGCCACCGCGCGGCGCACCGGTCGCCGGGAGCCGCACGTCCGGGCCGTGCTCGAGATGACGTGGCTCTCGTTCGGCCTCCTCCTCGGCGGGCCCGTCGGAGTGGGCACGTTGATCGTCGCGATCCTGATCGGACCCGCGGTGGCGAACGGCTCACGACTCGTTCACATGGCGACATCACGGCCGGTGCGGCGCATCCGCACGGCGTGGGCGAGCGACGTCGAATTCGCGACCGCCGCCTGACGAGCTGACGACGATCTCAGACCGCGACGATCTCTTCGACCCGGCCGTCGGCGTGGCGCGCGAACCGCGTCGGGCTGGCACCGTGGGTCGGATCGTCGGTCGGCCACGGCCATCCACCGAACTGGGTGCGCTGGTAGTCGTCGAAGGCCGCCGCGATCTCGTCACGCGTGTTCATGACGAACGGCCCGTACTGGGCGACTGGCTCACCGATCGGACGGCCTTGGAGCACGAGCAGCTCGACAGACCCAGCGTCGGCGGCGAGCTCGACCGGCGCATCAGCCGTCACGACCGCGCCCGTCGATCCTTCGAGTGCGTGACCATCGACCGAGAGCCCTGACCCATCGAACACGTACAGGGTGCGGACGGTGTCGGAGTTGCGTGCCGGTGGCATGGTCCACCGCCCGCCCGGGTCGAACTGGACGTGCCAGATCGCGACCTCGGCGTCGGCACGCGCCGCCCACGAGTGCGGTGGCGGCGGTGGCGGCACCTGTCCGGCGAGCTCGCCGGCGATCACGGTGATCTCCACCGTCCGGCCATCGGTACCCGTCACGACGTGGCGCGGGATGTCGTGGTCCCACAACATCGTGAAGTGCGGCTCGACCATCTTGTCGTCGGCCGGCAGGTTCATCCAGATCTGGAACAGCTCGAGCGTGTTCGGTTCGTCGGGCGCGAGGAGCGGGAACATCTCGGCGTGCACGATGCCGCTTCCCGCCGTCATCCATTGCACGTCGCCGCGCCCGTAGCGGGCGGTCGCCCCGAGTGAGTCGGAGTGGTCGATCAGACCTCGGCGCACGAACGTGATCGTCTCGAACCCGCGGTGCGGATGTTGCGGGAAGCCGGGCACCTCGGTGCCGTGGTACATCCGCCAACCGTCGATGCCGTCGAAGTCCTGACCCAACTGGCGACCCGCCAGCGATGCGGCCGGTCCGAGGCGGTCGTTGCCGGCGGGATAGTGGTCGAGGTGGTGAACGCAGAACAGATACGGATCGACGGTCTGCCACTGGAACCCCAGCGGGATCGTCTGGATCACCGGAGAACTCATCGTTCCCAGGCTACGGGGCACTGCAACTTCGAACCGCAGGGTGCCCGCGGAACGTTCAGGCGGCGACGGCCGGCTGAGTCGACGTGCGAAGCGCGGTGAGCTGCGTCGCGAGGCGACCGAACGCCCGCTCACGGGCCACCGCGGGTGCGTTGTCGTCGGCGACGACCGCCACGAGCGTCGCGAACGCGCCGGAGCGGCGGGCGGCCCGAATGACGGAATCGAGACGTCCACTCCGGGCGACCGCCTCGATGCCGTGCTCGGCGATGAGCGTGGCGAGCGCACCGAGGTCGCGGTTGAGATCGAACACTGTGTCGGAAGCGGCGATGGGGGCCATGGAGTCCAACATACGGACGGGGGTCCACAAACGCTAGCGATGATCACTACTGCTAATCATCAGCTATGCTGATGGACATGCAGTCGTTCCGCGAGCTCGAAACGAGACACCTGATCGCCCTCGACGCGGTCGCCACGGAGGGCACGTTCGGCCGTGCCGCCGAACGCCTGGGCTACACGCAGTCGGCGGTGAGCCAGCAGATCGCCGCGTTCGAGCGACTCGTCGGAGGATCGCTGTTCGACCGCCCCGGCGGCCCGCGGCCGGTCGAGCTCACACCGCTCGGCGGGATCATGCTCGAGCACGCGCGCGACATCCTGCGTCGGATCGACGCCATCGCCGACGACGTCGACCGCTTCCGCAGTGGCGACTCGGGACGCCTCGACATCGGCACCTTCCAGAGCATTTCCGTCACGGTCCTACCGACCGTCGTCCACGAGCTCCGCCGCGATCATCCCGGGCTCGTGGTGCGGCCGTTCGAGTCCGACTACGAGGAGGAGCTGGTCGACAAGCTCCTCGACGGTGAGTTGGAGTTGACATTCATGGTCGGGCCGCTCCCCGACCAGCTCGAAGGGCGTGTCCTGTATCGCGACCCATTCGTGGTCGTCGCCCCGCTCGACGCGGTGGACGACGGTCCGATGTGTGTGCGCCGGCTCGTGAGCGAGCCATTGATCGGGCAGTACGACAACGCGTGTCACCGCACGATGGAAGCCGCGTTGCGGGCGGTCGGCTGCAACCCGGAATACGTGTTCCGCACGAACGACAACTCAGCCGTCGTGGCGATGGTGCGGGCCGGCATGGGCATGGCCGTGATGCCGCTCCTCGCGCTCGACCTCAACGACACGACCGTGGCGCTCCGGGGGCTCGATCCGCCGATCCCCGAGCGCGTGATCTCTCTCGTGTGGCGACGTGGCCGGACGCTGTCGCCGGCCGCCGATCGCTTCATCAGCCTGGCCGCCGAGGCCTTCGGCCGCCTCGACGAACGTCGCATCGGCTTCGAGCCGACGAAGCGATCGCGACGCGTGCCAGCGCGCGCGAGCGCCTAGTTCACCCGTTCAGATTTCCCTGATCCGACACGTCAGGCGCGTCCGGGCACGTCGGGCACGTCGCGCACGTCCGGCATGTGGGTGATCGCGGCAGCGAGCGCGAACCGGTTGCGACGCACGCTGAACACGATCGCCGCGGCGAGCATCCCGAGGATGATCACGAGCGACACATAGGTGTTGAGGTGGATCCAGTGCGACAGGGCCATCTTGAAACCGACGAACACCAGGATCCCGCCCAGCGCGTGCGACAGGTAGTGGAACTTCTCCTTGGCGCCGGCCAGGAGGAAGTACATCGCTCGCAGGCCGAGGATCGCGAACGCGTTCGACGCGAAGACGAGAAACGGTTCCCGCGACACGGCGAGGATCGCCGGCACGGAGTCGACGGCGAAGATCACGTCGGTGACCTCGACCACGACCAGCGCTGCGAACAACGGCGTGGCGGCGCGCTTGGCGTCGATCCGCGTGAAGAACGCGTGACCTTCGATCGTGTCGGTCACCGGCATGAAACGGCGAAGCAGGCCGATACCGCGTTGAGCGCTCTGCTCGTCCTCGTCGTCGCGGTGACGGATGACCTTGATCCCGGTGTAGACGAGGAACACACCGAACACCAGCAGCAGCCACCAGAACTTGGCGATCAACGCGCTGCCGGCGAAGATGAACACGGCGCGCAGGGCGAGCGCCCCGAAGATCCCCCAGAACAGCACACGGTGCTGGTACTTCAGCGGGATCGCCATCGTCGTGAAGATCATCGACCACACGAACACGTTGTCGACGCTGAGCGACTTCTCGATGAGGTAGCCGCTCATGTACTCGCCGAACGCCTGACTCCCGAACGCGATCAGCACCACGACGCCGAACGAGAGCCCGCAGACCACCCAGACCGTCGACTCGGCGAGCGCACCTCGCATCGTCGGTTCTTTGTCACCGCGGTGCCGGACCAGGTCGATGGCGAGCATCGCGATGATCACGCCGACGAGCGCCACCCATGCCCACCAGGGGACATCGAGCTCAGCGAAGTCCGACCGCACCTCCTCAGCCGCGATCAGCATCGGGGAATCGTATCGGGATGTGGGCGATGCGCCGCCGCTCCGACGACACTGGAGACGTGACCCACCCCGCGTTGACGTACGCCTCGTATCTCGAGATCGACGAGCTCCTGTCGCTACAGCAGCCGCGTTCCGACGGCCCAGAGCACGACGAGATGTTGTTCATCGTGATCCATCAGGTGTACGAGCTGTGGTTCAAGCAGGTGCTGTGGGAGCTCGACCACGCCATCGAGTTGCTCGACGCCGACGGCCAACCGATGTGCGGCCACACCCTGAACCGCGTGCGGTCGATCCTCAAGGTGATGGTCGCCCAGATGGACGTGCTCGAGACGATGACCCCGCTCGAGTTCGGCAGCTTCCGTGCCCGCCTCGACTCGGCGAGTGGCTTCCAATCGGTGCAGTTCCGCGAGCTCGAAGCCGTGCTCGGCGCCGCCGACGCCGATGTGGTGGAGCACTTCCCCGAAGGGTCACCGGCGCGCGAGCGGCTGACGACCCGGCTGCGCGAGCCGACGCTGTGGGTGGCGTTCTGCAACCACATCGCCCGCCGTGGTTTCGACGTCCCGGCCCGGTGCCTGACCCGCGAGACCGGGAGCCGGACCACAGCCGATGAGGAGCTCCAAACGGTCCTGCTCGACGTGTATCGCACCGACCCGAGCACCGCCAACCTCTGCGAGCGCCTCGTCGACCTCGACGAAGGGCTGCAGGAGTGGCGCTACCGGCACGTCAAGATGGTCGAGCGCACGATCGGCACCAAGCCGGGCACCGGCGGCTCGCCCGGTGCCGCCTACCTGCGCACGACGCTCGGGCGACCCGTCTTCCCCGACCTGTGGGCGATCCGTTCGAGCTTCTGACGGGACAATGCTTGGATTTCGACGAGAGCGTCGCTCCGGAGGTCACCGGGATCTGGATCGCGCGACGAACACGCGGTTGACCATGACGAACCACGCCAACGTGGCGACGGCCAGCAGCGTCGTGGCGAGTGGCATCGCCTCCGCTCCCGAGCGGTCGAACCACTGACCGATCACCCAGGGGAAGATCAGGCCACCGACCCCGGCACCGCAGACGAACCACGACGTCGCCGAGCCCGTGACGTTGATCCGGCGTTCGAGGTACGTGAACATCACCGGGAACTGCGGGGCGACCGCCAAACCGAACAACGCCGTCGCCGGCCAGACGACCGCAGGCGCGCCGTCGGCGATCGTCAACGCCAACGCCGAGACGAGGGCGAGCGTGCACGCGCCGATCAGGAGCGTCTTGGGCGCCACCATGTGTGCCAGCCACGCCGCCAACAGGCGACCGAGCGTGAACGATGCCCAGAACAACGCGGTCAACCACGTCGCCTGGCTGGCGGAGAAGTCGATCTCCTCTCCGTACGTGTGGATCCATCCGCCGAATCCGAGTTCGAGGCCGACGTAGAGCACGAAGAACATCGCCGCGAGCGCGAGCAGTCCGACCGTGGCGTCGGTGTGCTCGTCGCGTTTCACCACTGGTGCAGGGGGCGGAGGCACCAGCAACGCCCAGCCGGCGATGAGAAAGGCGGCGATCGCGCCGCCGGTCGCGGCGATACCGAGACCGAGCTGCACCAACAGTGGGGACGCCAGGGCACCGATCCCGAAGCACAGGTGCAACAGGTTCATCGCCCGGCCGACCTCGCTCCCACGGTGCCAGATCAGCATCGTGTTCGCACCGAGGTCGACGGCAGCGGCCCCGACGCCGAGGACCCCGAACACGATCGCCAAGGCGACGAGTGCGTTCACGTGCGGCACCGTGCCGAGCGCCAGTCCCATCAGGATCAGCGACCCCGCGAACAGGCGGTGCCCGTGCAAGCGGTCGAGCGCCCTCCCGCCGCCCAGCGACCCGACGATGTAGCCGACCGACTGGGTGACGAACAGCACGCCGATCGCGCCGAGGTCCGAACCGGTCCGCTCACGCAACTCGCTCAAGGCCGGCCCGAGGAAGCTGACCGAGAGTCCGACCACCAGGAAAGCGGTGAGGTACAGCGGTGCGGGGTCGACGGCGATCGTCGTCGGGGGGTGGGGTACGGGGTGCACCGTGCGGCACTATGGCATGGCGCACGGTACGTTCGCCCAATGGCTGTTTCCATCGACGAGAACGCTGACGGCCCGGCAACAGGGTCGAACCGCGGGGCAGCGGAAGGTTCGATTCACGGCTCGGTGCTCGGCACGCGGGTGCTGCGCACCGAGGATCCGGGACTGCTCACGGGCCAGCGGCGGTACGTCGCCGACCTCCAACTCGAAGGCACCGTGCAGGCCGTCTTCGTCCGGTCGGGCGTCGCCCACGGCACGATCAGGGCGATCCACACCGAGGACGCGACGGGGATGCCGGGCGTCGTCGCGGTGTGGACCGCGGCCGAGCTCGGTGTCGCGCCGCACCACGGGTTCATGAAGGTCCACGACGACTTCGCCCGGCCACCGCTCGCCGTCGATCGGGTCCGTTTCGTCGGCGAGGCGATCGCCGTCGTCTTCGCCGAGACCTACGAGCAGGGCGAGGACGCGGCGGGCGCGGTGTGGGCCGAGATCGACACGCTCCCACCGATCATCGATCCCGAGACCGCCTTCGACGACGACGCCCCGCTGATCTTCCCCGACCACGGATCGAACGAGGCGATGATCATCACCGACCGATCGATCGTCGACCTCGACGCGATCTCCGACGTCGTCGTGCGCGGCCGGTACGTCAACCAGCGGATGGCCGTCGCCCCCATGGAGCCGGACTGCTGCGCCGCCGCTCCCACGCCGGACGGCCGACTCCGCGTGTGGCCGTCGACGCAGATGCCGCACGGGCTGCACACCCAGCTCGCCGAGACACTCGGCCTCGACCCCGCCGATGTGCACGTCACCACGCCACAGGTCGGCGGCGGCTTCGGCGGCAAGGCCGGGCTGCATCCCGAGTACACGGTCGTCGCCGCCGCGGCGCGGGCGCTCGGACGGCCGGTCGTGTGGGTGCCGACGCGCAGTGAGGACATGCAGACGCTCCCCCACAGCCGCGGCCAGGTGCAGTACGCCGAGGTCGGGTGCCGCCGCGACGGCACGTTCACCGGGTTGCGGGTGCGGCTCGTCGGCGACGCCGGCGCCTATCCCACGGTTGGTGCGTTCCTCCCGGGCGGCACCCGCCGCATGTCGCACGGCACGTATGCGTTCCCTGCGATCCAGTTCGACGTCGCCGTGGCACTCACGAACACGACCCCGATGGGCGCGTACCGCGGTGCCGGCCGGCCGGAGGCGACGGCGTTGCTCGAACGTCTCGTCGACCACGCCGCGCTCGAGCTCGGGATCGACCCGATCGAGCTGCGCGAGCGCAACCTCCTCGCCGACGACGTGTTCCCGTTCGAGACGTTGACCGGCAACACGTACGACTCGGGTGCGTACCGGCTGCCGTTGCGCACGGCGGCGGAGGCGATCGGCTACGACGACTTGCGCGCCGAACAGGCGGCCCGCCGTTCGAACGGTGGCTCGAAACTGCTCGGCATCGGCGTCGCGTCGTACGTCGAGATCACCGCCGGTGGCGGCGGTGGTGAATGGGGCGCGGTGCAGGTCAACGACGACGGATCGGCCACCGTCTACGCCGGGACGTCGGCCCACGGGCAAGGTCACCAGACCGCGTTCGCGATGCTCGTCTCGGCGCAGACCGGGATCCCGGTCGACCGGATCACGCTCGTCGACGGCGACACCGACCGCGTGCCACAGGGCGGCGGCACCGGCGGATCGCGATCGCTCCAGCTCGGCGGATCGGCCGTGCACAAGGCCACCGAAGCTGTGGTCGACAAGGCGAAGGCGCTCGCCGCGTCGGTGCTCGAGGCCGACGTCGCCGACATCGTCGTCGATGTCACGGCGGGCACGATCGGCGTCGCCGGCGTGCCGGCCTCGGCCATGCGCTGGGACGAGCTCGCCGCCAAGGCTCCCGCCGATGACGAGTCGCCGTTCGGGGCGCTCGGTGCCGACGTCTACTTCGACCAGGGCGCACCGACGTTCCCGTTCGGCGCCCACATCGCGGTGGTCGAGGTCGACGCCGAGACGGGCGAAGTCCGCCTCATCCGCCACGTCGCCGTCGACGACTGCGGCACCGTGCTCAACCCACTGCTCGTCGAGGGGCAACAGCACGGCGGTATCGCGTCCGGCGTCGGCCAGGCGCTGTACGAGGAGGTCCGCTTCGACACCGACGGGAACCCGATCACGTCGAACTTCGCCGACTACGCCGTGCCGTCGGCGGCCGAGCTGCCGTCGTTCGACGCCATGTCCACGGAAACGCCGTCGCCGCTCAATCCACTCGGCGCGAAGGGGATCGGTGAGGCGTCGACGATCGGTTCGACGCCGGCGGTGCAGAACGCCGTCATCGACGCGCTCGCCCACCTCGGCGTGCGGCACATCGACATGCCGTGCACGCCCGAGCGGGTGTGGAGCGCGATGCGCGAGGCCAGGTCCGGCACCCTCCCCGATCCGTGGCGCGAGCCGCCGTCGGTCTTCTCCCGATCGGCCACCGCCGACGGCCCCGACGAGGCCGACATCGACGCCGCCGAAGGCATCTAGAGCGAGAAACCCCCGTTCTGTCTGCTTCAGATTGCCCGTGGCGTCATCTGAAGCAGACAGGTCGGGGTGTTTCGGGGGATTACTTGATGGCGAGGGCGTTGGGTGGGCTGGCGACGCCGGCCGGCAGGTTGAGCGGTGCCGACGTGAAGAAGCACTCGTAGCGGCCATCCTCGGCGCAGTCGGCGGCGAGCGCCTCGAGGTCCCACATCTCGCCGAGCGGCAGGCCGAGCAGGGGCAGCAGCACGCAGTGCGTGAACACCTCGTGGAGGTGCAGCTGCTCGGCGCGGGCCGCTTCGTACTCCGCCCGCGCCAGCCGCGACGGTGGCCAGACCTCGACGCCCGGGTTGTCGCAGCCGATCGCCGCGATGTGCAGGTTCCACAGCGTCCGGGCGAGCTCTTCGCCCGATGCGAAACCGGGTGCCTTGAGCTCGCTGACATCCCCCAGGCGTGTGCGGACGTCGCTCGGTTGGCGCTGGTACCACTCGATCCATCCGGTGCGCACGAGCAGGATGTCGCCCTCGGCGAGCTCCACGCCCTGGGCCGCGAGACACTCGCTGATCTCACCCGGATCGATGGCGTCGGACTCGCCGTACCGCAGCGGCCGCCCGTCCGCCTCCCGCCAGCGGGCGATGTCGGCGAGCACCGCGCGACCGGCGATGCCACGCTGCGCCCAGTGGTGGATGCCGTGCTCCTCGTCGGGCACGCCACCGAAGTGGCCGGTGCCGGGCTCGGATGCCTGCACCGCGTGGTTGCGGATGT
Organism: Ilumatobacteraceae bacterium; assembly: GCA_963722415.1. Classification (GTDB taxonomy): domain Bacteria; phylum Actinomycetota; class Acidimicrobiia; order Acidimicrobiales; family Ilumatobacteraceae; genus JALOLG01. Next base: position 10,641 of record CAVRNI010000013.1, on the reverse strand, counting down.
GGCGGAAGCCGTCCCACTGGCTCGACGACTGCGTGTTCCATCCGTGGAGCACGTCGTCGTGGCCGGTCCCCGTGCCGGTGACCTCGTGTTCGAACTTGCCGCGTCCGAACAGCGGCGGGTCGGGCAGCCCCATCGACCAGTTGAGCGCGAACACCGCGCCGCGACGAACCAGCGCGGACGCCGCGGCGACGCGCTCGGGTGTCAACAGGTTCAGACAACCGAAGACATCGTTGCCCTCGCCCCACACGCCCCACGCGGCCCGCAGGCCGGCTCGCTTCGGGAGGTCGTCGTAGTCAGGGAGCGCGCTCGTCATCGCCGTAGCTCAGCACGGCGAGGTGCGACCGACCGCACCCGGAGAAATTCCTGGTCACGCGTCCGAGCGACACGTACCGTTCGCCCGATGGGAGTCTTCGACAAGGGTGCCGAGCGCGCCGACGAGAAACTGCACGAGGTGCTCGATCCACTGCTGACCGGCGGCGAGACGATGGTCGGCCGGCTGATGGCGACGCACAGCAAGTCGTTCTCGGCCACCGTCTATGCCATCGGCGTCACGCCGGAGCGGCTCATCCTGCAGCCCGTCGGACGCACCCTCGAAGCCAAGGGTGCGCCGATCTCGATCGCGCCCACTGACATCCGCAAGTCGTCGGTCGACGGGATGGGTGGCGGGTTGTCGGAGTTCATCAAGGCGGATCCCGGTGAGATCCGGATCGAGACCGCCGACCAGAAGTTCAAGCTCGCTGCGTTGGGCGGCGGCATGGACCAACTCTTCACCGGCGACGCGCAGCGCGACGGTAAGCGGGCCCTCATCGAGTTCCTCTACGCGGCCCGCAACTCGACACCCTGACGCGACCGACGGCCTGGCAGGATGACGTCCCTGGCAGATCACGGGATCACGACACCTCTCGACGGGATCCGAGTCCTCGACCTCACGCGCGTGCTGGCGGGTCCGCATTGCACCCGGATGCTCGCCGATCTCGGTGCCGACGTGATCAAGGTCGAGCCGCCCGCCGGTGATCTGACGCGATTCGCATCGCCGCGCATCAACGGGCTCGCCTCCTACTTCGTGCAGCAGAACGCGGGCAAGCGCAACATCAGCCTCGACCTGTCCAAGCCGGGCGCGACCGCGATCCTGCTCGACCTCGCCGAGCACTGCGACGTGCTGATCGAGAACTTCCGGCCGGGCGTCATGGCGCGCAACGGCCTCGGGTACGACGTGGTGGCGGCGCGCAACCCGCGGATCGTCTACGCGTCGATCACCGGCTACGGGAACACCGGGCCGTGGGTCGGCCGCCGCGCGTACGCCCCGGTGGTCGGGGCCGAGACGGGGATGACGAAGTCGCAGGGCGACGCCCGTGGCGGCTCGTACGCCAACGATCCCCACAGCCATGCCGACGTCTACACCGCGCTCGAGACGTGCGGCGCGATCCTCGCCGCGCTGGTCCAACGCCAGCGTTCGGGTCGCGGCCAGTGGATCGACGTCTCGATGGCGCAGACGATGCTGTACGTCAACGAGCACACGCACGACGAGCTGTGGGACGGCCCGATCGACGAGAACGCAGTTCGTGGTTTCCGTCCCGGCGAATACGTCGTGGCCACCGCTCGCGTCGGGTGAGACCGTCATCGTCAGCGGCCATCCCGCCGAGCGCGGCACGTTCGAACTGTTCGCGAGGGCCCTCGGTCGAACCGGACCTGATCGACGACCCGCGATTCGTCGACGTCCGCAGCCGGCTGGCCAACTTCGCCTTGCTCCGCGACGAGATCCTGGCGACGGCGGCCACGATCGCCGATGCCCAGGAGTTCGAGCGCCAGTTCGCCGAGCACCGCCTGGCGGTCGGGGTGCTGCGCTCGGTCCGCGAGGTGTGTGACACGGAATGGGCGCGCGAGCGCGGGGTGGTGGTCGAGGTGAGCGACCGCGGCGGCGGCACGATCAGCGTGCCGAACGCACCGTGGAGGTTCAGTGACGCGCCGGACGTCGCGCTGCGGGGCGAGCCGCGTTACCGGGGCGAGGACAACCGCACCGTGCTCGCCGAGCTGCTCGGCCTCGACGACGCCGAGCTCGACCGGCTCGAATCGACCGGCATCCTGTCGAGCCGGCTCCCGAAGTCCTGACCGCACGGTGCTTCGCTTCCCAGTCGCCCCGATGAAGGCCACCCTCAGCACGCTGCCGCCCGACGACGGCAACTGGGCCTTCGAGATCAAGTGGGATGGTTACCGCACCATTGCGTTCGTCGCCGATGGTCGCGTCCGACTGCAGTCGAGCAACCTGCTCGACGTGACGGCGAAGTGGCCCGAGATCGGGGATCTCGCCGACAGTGTCTCTGCCGGGCGGGCGATCCTCGACGGTGAGTTGGTCGTGCTCGACGACGACGGCCGGCCACGGTTCGAGCTCATCCAGCGCCACGAACGGCAGGCCGCGTACTACATCTTCGATGTGCTCTCGATCGAGGGACAGGACACGATCGAGCTGCCGTACGAGGACCGACGGCGGCTGTTGACCGATCTCGTCGAGCCCGGCGACAACTGGATGGTGCCCGCCCATCGCGTCGGTGACGGCGCCGAACTGTTGGACGCCACCGTCACCCAGGGCTTGGAAGGCGTGATGGCCAAGCGCCTCGGCACCCTGTACCAGCCCGGCAAGCGCACCCCGAACTGGCGCAAGGTCAAGAACCGACTGAAGGTCGAGGTCGTGATCGGCGGCTACACGACGGGCACCGGGAACCGGTCATCGACGTTCGGCGCGCTGCTCGTCGGGCGCTTCGACGGAGACACCCTCGTGTTCGCCGGCGGCGTCGGCACCGGGTTCTCGCAACGGACGCTCGAAGACCTCGGCGCGCGTCTGAAGGCGCTGCGCACGAAGGATTGCCCGTTCGAGCCACCACCTCCACGCGAGTACCTGCGCGGCGCGACCTGGGTCGAACCCGTCCTGCGGGCCACCGTCGAGATCGCCGAGTTCACCAACGAGGGCTTCGTCCGCCACTCCAGCTTCATCGAGCTGGCCGAGCCCTGAAACCCCACCGTTCTGTCTGCTTCAAACCGCGTCTGGCGTCATCTGACGCAGACAGAACGGGGGTGGGGGATGATGGGGGGCGTGGGCTGAGTGCGCGTGAGGAGGCGGTGGCGCTCGATGCGGCCGATCCGCTGGCGGGTTGGCGCGACGAGTTCCTGATCGCTGATCCGCGGGTCGTGTACCTCGACGGCAACTCGCTCGGGATGACGCCGCGACGGACCATCGAACGAGTCGAGGCGCTGATGCGCGACGAGTGGGCCGGTGGGCTGATCGGATCGTGGGATCACTGGATCGACCTGCCTCAGCGCGTCGGCGACACCCTTGCCGGGATCATCGGAGCGGGACCCGGAGAGGTCGTCGTCCACGACTCCGTCACGATCAACCTGTTCCAGCTCGTGCACGCCGCGCTCGCGCTGCGTCCGGACCGGCGCGTCATCGCCGTCGCCGCCGGTGAGTTCCCGACCGACCGCTACGTCGTCGACAGCATCGCCCGGTCCGCTGGGTGCGAGGTCCGCGACGGTTTCGAGCGACTCGACGACGTCGCGGTCGCCGTGCGTTCGCTCGTCGACTACCGCAGCGCCGAGATCGCCGACCTCGCAGGCGAGACCGCCCGTGCCGACGCTGCCGGCGCGCTGCTGATCTGGGACCTGTCGCACGCCGCCGGGCTGCTCGATGTCGACCTGCACGGAGCCGGCGCCCAGCTGGCCGTCGGCTGCACCTACAAGTACCTCAACGGTGGCCCCGGCTCGCCAGGCTTCTCGTACGTCGCGAGCGATCTGATCGAACGCATCGATCAGCCGATCTGGGGTTGGTTCAGCCAGGTCGATCAGTTCGCGATGGGCCCCGACTACGTCCCCCGACCGGACGTCGGGCGGCTGCTGATCGGCACACCGGGCATCATCGGGCTGACGGCCGCGAGATCGGGCATCGAGCTGACCGTCGAGGCAGGGATCGCGGCGATCGAGGCCAAGGCGCGGGCACTCACCGCCTACGGGATCGGCCGCTGCGAGGCGCTCGGGCTCGACTGCCCCAGCCCGGGCGATGCGACGCGACGCGGCGGACATTTCTCGGTGCGGCATCCGCGGGCCGCGTCGATCACCCGCGCTCTCGCCGCCGACCACGGCGTCATCACCGACTTCCGTGAGCCCGATCGTGATCCGGCTCGGGTGCTCGCCGCTCACGACCCGCTTCACCGATGTGCACGACGGAACGCGTGCGATCGCCCGACTGGTCGCTCCGTAGTCTGAGACGGTGCCACCGACCTCTGCCCTCCTGGCATTCGCCGCCAGCGCGTTCGCGATCATCATCATTCCCGGGCCGAGTGTGCTGTTCGTCGTCGAGCCGCGCCGTCGCCCACGGCCGGCGGGCCGCCGTGCTCACCGTGTTCGGAAACGCAGGTGGCGCCTATGCACAGGCGTTGCTGGTGGCGATCGGCCTCGGGGCGATCGTCGAGCGGTCGGCGGCGGTGTACCACGCGGTGAAACTCGTCGGCGCCGCCTACCTCGTGTACCTCGGCATCCGGATGATCCGCGAGCGAAGGGCCACCACCGGTGTCGTGCTCGGCCGCCCGACGCGGACGTTGCGTCCCACCGAACTGCTGCGCGACGGATTCGTCGTCGGAATCGCCAACCCGAAGGTCATCGTGTTCTTCGCCGCGATCCTGCCGCACTTCGTCGAGCGCGGCGGAGCGCCCGCCGAGATGCAGATGGCGGTGCTCGGGGCGGTCTTCGTCGCGATCGCGCTCGTCTGCGACACCACCTGGGGTCTCCTCGCCGGAACGGCACGGACGTGGTTCGCGAGCTCGCCGTCACGCATCGAGCGGCTCACGGCGGTGGGCGGCACGGTCATCATCGGCCTCGGCGCCAGGCTCGCCCTGTCGGGTCGCAGCGACTGATCCCCGCGCGGCTCAGCTCGCCGCGTACGTGCTCGCGAGTCGTGGCGGCGACCCACCATCGACGGCGACGGCGCCCTCGTCGACGAGCTTGACGAGGTGTGCCAGCACGCTGCGACCGGCGGGCTTGTGGAGCTCGGGCCGGACGTCGGCGTACAGCTCGGCCACGATCGCCGGGATCGTGTCGAGGCCGCGGCGCACGGCGTCGACCACTTGGCGCTCGCGCTCGAGCCGGTGCTCGACCAGCGCCGTCACGAACTCGGGACCGTCGCGCCGTGGTGGTCCGTGCGTGGGGATGAGCATCGCGTCGTGCCGGCCGGCGACCTTGCGCAACGACTCGATGTAGTCGGCCATGTGGCCGTCGGGTGGCGACACCACGGTGGTGCTCCACCCCATCACGTGATCGCCGGTGAACAGCACGGAGGGCTCGGCGAGTGCGTAGCAGGTGTGGTTCGACGTGTGGCCCGGCGTGTGGACGGCGGTCATCGTCAGGCCCGGTCCGAGGATGATCTCCTCACCGTCGGCCACGGCCACGTCGGGCACGAAGGCGACGTCGATCGTCTCTTCGACCTTCACCCCGTCGTCGATCTCGTCCTCGTCATCGTCCTCGACGGCACCATGCGGACCGAAGGCGAACGTCGGAGCTCCCGTCTCGGCGCGCAGCCACGCGGCGAGCGGCGAGTGGTCGGAGTGGCAGTGGGTGATGAGGATGCCCCGCACCCGCTCACCGGCCAATGCCGCGGCGAGCGCGTCGCGATGGGAGTCGAGCACGGGACCCGGATCGACGACGACGACATCGCCGTGCCCGACGAGATAGGTACCGGTCCCGCGGTAGGTGAACTTCGACGGGTTCTCGGCGATCACGCGACGGATCCCGTCGGCGACCTGGTCGACGCGGCCGTACTCGACGTCGTCGAGCGTCTCGAACGTCGGCGCGCTCACGATCCGAACGCGATCGAACGGACCTCGCCGACCGGCTCTCCGTGTCCTCGGACCACCTGCACCACATGTTGGGCGGCGTCGGACATGTCGATGCCGAGACGCGCGAGTGCATCGACGAGCACCGGCGGCGCGGCGCGGTACCCGCCGTCGGCCACCTTGACGGCCGCGGCACGGCCGTCGGGAAGGGCGGCCGCGAACACACCTTCGGCGCCATCCTTGGCCATCAGACCGGGGACGTGCACCATCAGCTTGGTGACGTCGCGGTTGACGCCACCGACCATCGCCGGATGCGTGGTCATCGCTTGCCACACGGAGTCACCGCGAGCGGCGATGGTCGCGAACGCCGACGCCAGCCCGCGTAGGGAGAGGACATGCGCCGGTGCGCCGCAACCGTCGACCCCGACGTGGGCGACGTCGCCGGCGAGCTCCTCGACCGTCGCCGTGATCGCGCGCTGCAACGGATGGGTCTGATCGAGGTAGTCCGACGTCGACCACCCGTTGACCACGCACGTGGCGAGCATCCCGGCGTGCTTGCCGGAGCAGTTCATCTGGACCGCCTTGCGTTCGCCGCCCGCCCGCAACACATCGGCTGCAGCCATCGGCTCGATCGGGAGGTCGGGCGTGTTGCCGAGCGCCGTCTCGTCGAGGCCGGCGCCGGCGAGGATCCGCCGGACACCCGCGACGTGTGACGGCGTGCCGTCGTGACTGGCACACACGAGGGCGAGCAGGTCGAGGGGCAGGTCGAGCCCGGCGGCCAGCATCGCCTCGGCCTGCAACGGTTTCAGTGACGACCGGGGATAGCAGGACAGCGCGGGGTCGCCGACCGAGAAGGCGACGGAGCCATCGGCGCCAAGGGCGACGACCGAGCCGAAGTGAATGCACTCGTCATAGCCGCTGCGCCGCGCGATCGCGATCGGCGCGTGACGCACGCCGGACGACGAGCTCATGTCTGCTGGCGGCGTCGCCGGCGCGGTGGCCGCGGCGGTTCGATCCGGGTGAGGTCGCTGTCGACGACGTCATGACGGTTTCCCCATTCGGTCGCCAACGCCTGCACCATCGCCGCGCCGGGTAAAGCGAGGATTGCGCCGGCGGGTCCGAGCAGCGCGGCGCCGCCGAGCGCCGCCCCGAACGCGACCGCCGGGTGCAACTCCATGGTGCGGGCGGTGATCTTCGGCGCGAAGAAGTAGTTCTCGACCTGCTGGTAGATGACGATGAACCCGAGCACGATCAGCGCCTTCAGCGGAGAGTCGAGGAACGTGATCAATACCGGCAGGACGCCGGCGATGTAGGTGCCGACGACGGGGAGGAACTGGCTGACCAGGCCGACCCACAGCGCGAGCGGTATCGGCGCCGGGATGCCCGCCGCCTGGAACACGATCCAGTGGAACAACGCCGACAGCATCGCCAGCAACGCCCGCGAGTACAGGTAGCCGCCGGTCTTGGTGATCGCCAGCTCCCACGCCGACAGCACCTGCACCTGGCGCGCCGGGCGCAGGCGACTGCAGATCGCAGCGCCGCAACCGGGGGCCATCGGCGACGAGGTAGAACGTGAAGAGCAGCACCGAGAAGACCTGCAGCAGGATGCCGAGCGCGGCAACGGAGAGACGCACGACGTTGTCCTGCTGGCCGTCGATGAACCGCTGGACCGCGCCGTTGGGATCGTTGAACTGATCGATGACGTCCTGGGCGTCGATCTCCGTGTCGAACGTGTCGTTGATGAAGTCGACCGTGTCGGTGATGTACGTCTCGGAGTTCGACAGCAGGTCGGCGACCTGGGTGCCGACGAGCGTGCCGATCGCACCGACGAAGACGAGCAACACCATGAGCACGCCGAGCAGGATCGCCGCCGTCGCTCGACCTCGACGCCAGCCACGACGCGCCAGGCGGTTGACGCCCGGCTCGATCGCCAGCGCGAGGAACAGGGAGATGACCAGTATCAGGGTGAGCCCGCTGAGCTTCTGCCAGAGGTTCTGGACGATGAGTGTGAGCAGATAGACGGCCCAGAACAAGATGACGCTCGGCAGCACCCATCCGGGAAGGCGGTGGATGCCGAGGTCCTCGAGGATCGACGGTTCCTCCTCGCTGAGCGTGCTGCCATCGGCCGCGACGAGTGCTACGGGCTCGTCGCTCGGAGGTTCCTCCATCACCGCCCGGGAGCGTACCCACCGACCATGCCACGATGGGCAGATGCCGAGCGACTCGATCCGCGACTGGTTGGCCGACCAGGTCCGCTCGCGCGTCGTGGGTTCCAGTGCTCCCGAACGGGCGGCTGAGCTCTTCGATGCACCCGGTGAGCGGTGGTTCGTGTCCGGAACGCCGATCTGTCGCGTCCACTCCGACGCGTCGATGTTCGTCGGAGGTCTGCGCGCGCTGCTGTTGCAGTCACTGCACCCACTGGCGATGGCCGGCATCGCCCAACACAGCGACTACCGGCACGACCCCTGGGGTCGACTGCAACGCACGGCCGACTTCATCGCCGCGACCACGTTCGGTCCGGCCGCCGAGGCCGAGCGCGCGGTCGGGATCGTCCGCCGCGTCCATGAGCACGTCAACGGTGTCGCGCCCGACGGCCGGGAGTACTCGGCGCTCGACCCGCATCTGCTGCGTTGGGTGCACATCGCCGAGATCGACAGCTTTCTCACCGCCCACACGCACTACGGCAATCATCCGCTCGAGGGTTCGGACCGCGACGAGTACGTGGCGCAGACCGCATTCGTCGCGCGTCAGCTGGGCGTGCCGGCCCCGCCAGAGTCGGAACGCGCGCTGCGCGACCAACTCCGTTCCTACCGGTCGGAGCTGAAGGGGACGCGCGAGGCCCGCGAGGTGGCGCAGTACCTGCTCGTGCAGCCACCGATGCCGCTCGCCGCCCGGCCCGCGTACCTCATGCTCGGCGCCGCCGCGGTCGCGCTCCTGCCGCGGTGGGCGCGCGCTCCTCTGCGGCTGCCGTACATGCCGATCGCCGAGCGGGTCGCGCTGCGACCGGCAGGCGAGGCGGTCACCCGGACGCTGCGGTGGGCACTGGCTCGCCGGCCGAGCGCCGCAGAGCCGGACTGAGATCGCCGCGTCCGACGATCTCGACGTTCTCGAGTCCGAGCCAACCCGCCATCGAACGCAGTTCGGCGAGCAGCTCGGCGGCGACCTCGGGCTCGTGGATGCCCGGCTCACCCCACGCGCTCTGGACCAGCAGCGTGCTCCGTTGACGGTCGGCCTTGAGATCGACCCGCGCGACGAGCTCGTCGCCGAGCAGGAACGGCAGCACGTAGTAGCCGTACTGCCGCTTCGGCGGCGGCACGTAGATCTCGATCCGGTACCGGAACCCGAACAGCCGCTCGGTCCGGTCGCGGTTCCAGACCACCGAGTCGAACGGGCTCAGCAGGGCCCGCGCCGTGATCCGCCGCGGCACGATCGTGTCGGGGAGCACGTAGGCCGGCTGCTTCCATCCCTCGACCGTGGCCTCGACCAGGCGGCCCTCCTCCACGAGCTCGGCGAGCAGTGGCCGGCACGGCGGTTTGCGCTGGCGGTGGTAGTCGGTGAGATCCTCGAACGTGCCCACGCCGTGGTGCTTGGCGGCGCGTACGAGGAGCTCCTTGCGTGCGTCGCGCTCGGGCAACGCCGGCGCGGGCCAGTACGTCGGCCGGCAGCGTCCGCTCGGCGAGATCGTAGACACGGGCGAAGTCGTTGCGCCGCCGGCGAGCAGTGAGCCTCCCGGAGTGGAACAGCGCCTCGAGCGCGATCTTGCCGTCGTCCCAATCCCACCACGTACCCTTGGGGCCGATCCGCTGGTTGAGCTCGCCCGACACGACTGGGCCGTTGTCGGCCACGAGCCGGTACACCTCCTCGACGTAGTCGGGGCGGGTTTCCGCGAGGTGAACGAGCCTCGGCCACCGGTGCGGCATTCGCATCGACCATCGGTAGAGGTGATAGTCGTCGGACGGTACGAACGAGGCCTCGTGCACCCCGTACTCGAACACCTCCCCGGCGTCGCTGGCGTCGGCCATCAGGGTCCGCGGGTGGGGCCCGAGGCGGGCGAACAGTGGCAACTCCTGGCTGCGGACGAGGACGTTCACCGAGTCGATCTGGATCACTCCGACCCGGTCGAACACGCGACGCAGGTGGCGGCGGTCGATCCGCCCTGTCGGCCGGGCATCGGCGAAGCCCTGGGCGCCGAGCGCGAGACGACGCGCCCTGGCGAGCGAGAGTTGCAGCGGTGCCATGCCGATGGTCAATCGGCGACGGTGATCGTGACCGAGTTGATGACGACGTCGGTCTTCGGCCGGTCGCCGCCGCCCGTCGGCACGCGTTGCATCTCGTCGACGATCTCGAGTCCCTTCACGACCTTGCCGAACAACGAGTACTGCGGCGGGAGCTGGGCGCCCGACTTGCCCGAGATCAGGAAGAACTGGCTGCCGTTCGTGTCGGGCCCGGCGTTGGCCATCGCCAACGAACCGATCTCGTACTGGCCGGCCTTCGGCAACTCGTCGGCGAACCGGTACCCGGGGCCGCCCCGGCCGGTGCCGTCCGGATCGCCGCCCTGACACATGAAGCCGTTGATGATGCGGTGGAAGATGACGCCGTCGTAGTAGTGGTTGAGGGCGAGGAACACGAAGTTGTTGACCGTCAGCGGAGCCTTCACCGCGTCGAGCGCGATCACGAGGTCGCCCATCGACGTGCTCATCGTCGCCGTGTAGCGCTTCTCGGGGTCGATGCCCATCTCGGGCGGCTCGGAGAACTTCTGACGCTTGGGCGCGGAACCATCGAAAGGCGGGAACGGGGTGGCCATGGCGGGCCACCCTACCGGTCG
>CAVRNI010000012.1:0-36578 GCA_963722415.1 Ilumatobacteraceae bacterium | reverse complement strand
ATCGCCGAGCGGGCGTTCGAGCTGGCGGTCGAAGCCGCCACGCGCAAGACGTCGATCGGGATCGCGCGGCTCGCTCGCCTATCACCCGATGATCCAGCACCGCGTCAGCGAGATGTACCTCGAGCTCGACGCGATGCGGGCGGTCGTCGATCGCCTGCCGGCCGACTTCGCGGCTGGCGTCGACCACGGCGAGCGTTGGGCGATGCAGATCCTGTCCGCCAAGTGGCGCGCCACCGAGGGTGCCAAGCGCGTGGTCGACATCGCCGTCGACGTCGCCGGTGGGCAGGCGATGTTCAAGACCAGCGAGCTCGAGCGCTCTACCGCGACGTTCGGGCGGGCGGCTTCCATCCCGGCACCGTGGCGTTCACCCACGAGGTGGTCGGCAAGACGGCCCTCGGAGTCGCCGGCGATCAGCCGCGCTGGTGATCGGTGCTGTTCAGCTGAGCCCGCATTGTCGAGCGCGTCGGCGGCCAACTCACGGAGCTCGTCATCGTCGAGTTGGCCGCCGCGCTCGACCGCCGCTTCGAACGCGGCCTCCCCGAGGTCGCGACGCAGCCGGCGATTCAGTGCCGACTGGCGGTACGCATCGGGACCGAACGCCGGCGCGGCGTCGCTCACCGCGACCCCGCCGTGGAGGATGGCCGCCGTCTCGGCGTCGCCGAGCGACGCGAGCACCTCCACCACGCCGCGCATGATCGTCACGCCGATCGGGCCGAGTGAGCCGATCTGCCAGAACTCGAGCAACTCGCGGTAGGCGGCGGCGGCGGCCCGTGGGTCGCCGTTGCGGGCCTCGAGCGACGCCGCGGTGAGGCCGGCAACGCCCTTGACGAACCGGCAGCTGCACGCCTCGGCGTGCTCGAGGGCGGCGTCGATGTGACGGCGGGCGCGCTCTGGATCGTCGGCGGCGAGCACCTCGCCGGCGGCGTAGCGGGCCCAGCACGACACGATCGAGTTGCCCTCCGATTGTGCCTCGACCGTCCAGCGCTCGGCATCCTCGGCGGCCGAGGCGTCGCCCGCCAGCCCTCGGAACAGCAGCTCCTGGAACCGCTCGACGGCGAACCAGACCGTGTCGCCGGCGGCGGCGGCAAGGGCGGCGGCTTCGATGGCGAGCGGGATCGCCACGTCGAGGTTGCCCGCCCGCCCTTCCAGGTTCATGTTGGCGGCGACGAGGCCCCGGTGCGCACGTGTGCCCGGCTCCGCCAACGCCAAGCCCTCGCGGAGCGCAGCCCACGCGCCGTCGACATCGCCGAACTGCCAGCGGCCGTAGCACGCCGAGTCGAGGAGCTCGGCGCGGCGTGGGTCGTCAGCCGCGACGACGTCGAGGGACGCCTCGACCCACGCGAAGATCTCGGGCCGCATGGCTTGGAACGCGAAGTCGAACAGCGAGACGGCGAGCTCGACCAGCGCGTCGACGTCGGCGCAGTCGACCAGCCAGGCGTGCGCGGCGCGGAGGTTGGCGATATCGGCATCGATGGCGGCGAAGACCCGGTCGGCATCGTTCGGTCGGCGCAACGCGGCGTAGTGCTCGCTCGCCATTCGCACGAAATGGTGGGCATGGGCCAGTCGCGACCGCGTCGAGCACGCCCCGCTCGGTCAGGCGGTCGATGCCGTACTGGCGCACCGTCTCGAGCATCTGGAAGCGCGTCGCCCCGTGGGCATCGGGCGCCGCGCTCAGGAGTGAGCGCGCGACGAGGCGGGCGATGACATCGGCCGCGGCGACGCGGTCGAGTCCGGTCACGCCGGCCACGGATTCGACGGTGGCCCCTCCGGAGAACACCGCCAATTGCTCGCACACCTCACGTTCGTGATCGTCGAGGAGGTCGAACGACCAGCGCACGGTCTCGACGAGCGACCGGTGGCGTTCGGCCGTGCGGCGCCCCCCGGTCAGCAGGCGGAAGCGTTGGCTCAGCGCGTCGGCGATCTCACGGACCGAGAGCGCCTGCGACCGCGCCGCCGCCAGTTCGATCGCCAGCGGCAGACCGTCGAGTCGCTGGCAGATGTACAAGACGTCGGCTTCCTCGGCCTCGCTCGGCGTGAAGCCGGGTCGAACGGCGCGGGACCGTTCGACGAACAGTTCGCCGGCGAGGACGTCGTCGAGCGGCTCGACGGCGCACACGTGCTCGCCGCTGACGGCGAGGCGTTCGCGGCTCGTCGCCAGCACCGACACGGTCGTCGTCGCCGTCACGATGCGCTCGACGAGCGCCGCCGCGGCGTCGATCACGTGCTCGCAGTTGTCGAGCACGAGCAGCACGCGTCGCCCGCGCAACACCTCGACGAGTCGCGACTCCAGTGGGATCTCTGACCTCGAGTCGGCGCCGAGCGTGGTGGCCACGGCGGCGACGACCTCGTCGCCGCGTCCCACCGCCGCCAGCTCACAGAACGCGACGAAGTCGAACCCGTCGGAATCGTCGCGGTCACCTGATTCACCGTCGATGCTGTGCGCCACCTCAACGGCCAGCCGCGTCTTGCCGACGCCACCGGGGCCGGTGATGGTGACGGTCCTCGCGGTGCGGACGATGTCGCGCGACCTCACTCAACAGGCGGTCGCGGCCGATCAGCCGCGTCGCCGGCTGGGGCAGGACCGACGCGGTCGGACCGACGACGTCGTGTCGCGGCCGCGGTACATCGAGCGTGTGGTCGAGCATCGATCGTTCGAGATCGCGCAGCGCTGGTGACGGATCGAGCCCGAGCTCGTCGGCCAGGTGGCGGCGGTGGTCCTGGTAGGCCTGCAGGGCCTCGGGCTGGCGGCCGGCGCGATACAGCGCGGTCATCAGCAACGCCCGCGTCCGGTCGCGCAACGGGTGTTCCGTGGCGAGCCTGACGAGGTCGGCGAGCGCCTCCTCGTGGCGCCCGACCGCGAGCAACGCGTCGAACCGCTCCTCGTTGGCGAGCAACCACAGCTCCTCGAGCCGCGATGCCTCGGTGCGAGCCGAGTCCCAATCGACGAACTCCGTGTACGGCGCGCCGCGCCACAGCGCGAGCGCCGCATCGAACCACTCGATCGCCTCCTCGGGCGTGGCGCGACGCGCCTGGATCCCTTCGGTCACCATCCGGTCGAACTGGTCGCTGTCGAGCTCGTCGTTCGACAGGTCGAGGTAGTAACCACCGTCGCCGTAGACGAGGGTGCCGGGTGGAAGGACCCGCCGGAGACGCGAGACGTGCGTCTGCACCGCGCCGGCGGTGTCGTCGGGAAGGCCGTCCCCCCACAGCAGGTCGGCGACGGCGTCGGTCGCCAGCGGGCGGTTGGCGTGCAGGAGGAGGGCGGCGACGAGCCGTCGTTGGAGATCGCCGCGCAGCGCCACCGCGGTGCCGTCGCCGCTCGTCACGGTGAGCGGCCCGAGCACGCGATAACGGGGCTCGCGTTGCCCGGCCATGCGGCGTGAGTCTACGAACTGGCTGCCGCACGACTTCGAAGACCGGGTGGCGAGACGCGATGGCCAGCAGTTGCTCGTCGGTGGAGTCGGGGCCGACCCCGTCGAAGAACTGGCCGACCTCGAACTTCCAGCGCTTCAGGTAGGCGCGGAGCACGGGGGTCTTCTCGTCGTCGCCGAGCTCGCGTCCGCGGAACTCCTCGACCTTCTTCCCCACCCGCAACTCGCCGCTGCCGGCGGCTCTGAGGTTGCGGACCCATTGCCCCTCACCGCGCGGCGAGACCAGGTAGCGCCGGCCGTCGAGCTCGAGCAGGTTGACCGGGACAGTGCGCCACTCACCGCTGGTGCGCCCCTTGACGGCGAGCACGCGGGAGCCGACCACGCTGATGCCCCGGCGGGTCAGGAAGGCGACGAACCGGTTGAAGACGTTCCGGGTGAACCAGCCGGGAGCCTTGTAGTGAGCGGCCATTGGGTCTGGTCAGCCGAGCAGCGGGAGGCGCGGGTCGTCGTGGGCGGCGCGGCCGGAGGCGGCACGGATCCACGCCAGGTCGTCGCCGAGGTCGGCCGGCCGTCCCGCAACGGTGCGCCGCGCCAGCAGCTCGTCGAGGATCGACGCGGTGACCGCGATGCCTTCGGGTGTGGCGATGCACTCGCGTCCTGTCGCGTCGGTCAGGTCGATCCCGTGAACGACGGCCTCGACGACGCGGCTGGTCACGAACTCGTCGAGGCGCATCAGCGCGTAGTAGCCGGAACCGACCGTCTCGGGCGGCAGCGCTCGGGACTCCGAGATCGACTTGGCGAACGTCTCGCCGAGCACGGACGGCATGTCGGCCGGCGTCTTGCCCTCGACCATCGTGTAGGCGTACTCGTAGACCCCCGGCGCGACCTCCGAGCGGGGGAAGATGAAGAAGCTGATCTGGTCACGTCCCGGCTGGCCGTCCTCCTGGCTGGCGATCAGCATCCGGGTGAGCCCGATCGAGATGTCCATGTGCCCGGCGAGCTCGAAGACCGTCCAGCGCGGACGACCCAGTTCGAACGGTTCGAGCAACGTGTCCATTCGCCACTCGTCGTCGGAGAGGTCCCCGAACGTGTCACTCACGCCCTGCAGCTCGCGCTCGAGCGTGTCGAGCACCTGTCCGAACGACCCCATCGGCACCTCCCTATGCGGCTCGCGAATCTATCCCTCGCTACGCTGTCACCAATGCTCGCAGCCGAGATCTGGTTCTGGTGGATCGGGGTCGTGCTCACGCTCGCCGGTGTGCTCGCGGTGCTCGGCCTCGTGGCGGGGTACCTCAAGAGCGTCTCGTCGCAGCGCTACCCGAGCAAGCGTCACAGCGAGCCTGATCTCTGAACCCGACGTCCGAACTCCTCGCCCGCTGCACGTTCCCGCCGTCCGGCACGCCCGTGGCGTGTGCGACATCCGGCGGTGCCGACTCGACGGCGCTGGTCGTGCTCGCCATCGCGGCCGGTTGCAGCGTCAGCGCCCACCACGTCGATCACGGCATGCGCGCCGACTCGGGCGCCGACGCCGAGATCGCGCGGGCGACAGCTGCCGCCCTCGGCGTCGACTTCGTGCTGCATCGCGTCGAGGTCGCGCCGGGACCGAACCTGGAGGCCCGCCTGCGCGGCGCCCGCTACGACACCCTTCCCAGCGGCGTCCTCACCGGCCACACGGCCGACGACCAGGCCGAGACGGTGCTGCTCAACCTCCTACGCGGTGCGGGGCTCGACGGTCTCACGGCCATGTCGCCCGGCCCGACGAAGCCGCTGCTCGCCGTCCGCCGGCACGAGACGGTGACGTTGTGCGAGGCGCTCGGCCTGGCGGTGGCGACCGATCCGACGAACGCCGATCCGTCGTTCCGCCGCAACCGGATCCGCCACGAAGCGCTCCCGCTGCTCGCCGACATCGCCCAGCGTGACCCCGTCAACGTGCTCGCCCGCACCGCCGATGTCCTGCGCCACGACCTCGATCTGCTCGACGGACTGGCGGCCGAGATCGATCCGGCCGACGCCCGTCAGCTGACCGCCGCCCACCCCGCGCTCGCCAGTCGGGCCGTCCGCCGGTGGCTCGCCGCCGACGGCTACGCACCCGACACGGCCGCGGTCGCACGGGTGCTCGCGGTGGCCGCCGGGACCCATCTCGCGTGCGAGCTCGCCGGCGGACGCCGTGTCGAACGATCCGGTCAGCGGTTACGAGTGGTGGCTCCGGCCAGGTAGCCTGGCGTCCTGGAATGACCCTCGATCTGTCGACAGGACGCATGCCGCAATGCCGCCAAAACTGAGGGGGAAATGGGCGCTCGGCATCACACCGCGCCACTTCACGTGGATCCTGAAGGACAAGCTCGCGATCTGCGAGCGTCCCGGCGGGTATGGCGACAGCCATCGGCGGGTGCGCCGCCAGGAGGAGATCATCTGGATCCGTGAGAACGGCTTCAACTACGTGATCTCGATCATCCAGGCGCCGCACAACCTGCACAACTACGACGAGTTGACGATGCCGTACCGTCACCGGCCGTTCAAGGCCGACGATCTCGAGCCGTGGTTGCGCAGCTTCTATCGCGAGATCGACGACCTGATGAAGGCCGGCGCCAAGCTGATCGTCCACGGCGAGGAGCTCGGCGACCGGCTGGTGGGCATCATGGGGGGCTACATCCGCTGGGCCGACCTCGTCGCCGACGACACCAAGGCGATCGCGGTCACCGAGCGCCTGACGGGTCGCCAACTCGACCCGTTCGCCCGCAACATCGTGATGATGGCCACCAGCCTCCGCTGACCCGCCCCCCACCACCACCCCCACCCATCCGTTCTGTCTGCTTCAGATCGCGTGTCGCTGCATCTGACGCAGACAGGTCAGGGTTTCGGGAGCAACTGACAGGTGCTCGGAATCGCGAGCAGCGGCACCGGGTCGACCGGCACGTTCGCCGGCCGCACCTCGAAGTGCAAGTGGTAGTTGCCGGCTCCCGGGTTCCCCGTATCGCCGACGTAGCCGATCAACTGGCCGGCGACGACCGTGTCGCCGACGGCGAGTCCGTCGGCGAAGGCGGACAGATGGAAGTAGCGGTACCGGGTGTCGCCGACCGCCGGGCGCAGCTCCCAACCGAATCCGGCGGCGCCGGTGTCGGCGAACTGCCTCGACAGCACGCCGTCCTCGACTGCGAACACGTGCTGGCCGAGCGTCCCGGAGATGTCGACACCTTCGTGCGCGCCGGCTCCGTACAACTTGCTCATGGCGCCGAAGTTGTTGCCGATGATGCACCGCGGCAGCGGATCCATCGGGAAACGGAGCCCACTGCCGGTCGCGACGATCCGTTCGGCGGACGATCCGACCCGGGCGCCGTCGGTGAGGACCGACACCGCCGCGGCCGGCGGGGCGGCGAGGGCGGGTCGCGCGGGCTCGAGCGGTGACGAGGCACCGGCCATCGCAACCACTCCGCACAGGAAAAGTCCGGACAATGCCACGCAAAGTGGCGCCGACGAGCGGCGGGGCGGGGTAACGTCGTGATTCATGGCGGATGTTGGGCAGCGGGTGCTCATCAGCGGGATGGGCGGTGAGATCGGCTCCCGCGTCGCCAGTCTGCTCGAAAACGAGCCGTGGGTGGAATCGCTCGAGGGAATCGACGGCGATCCACCCCGCCGGCGACTCCGCCGGACCGTCTTCCACCGCATCGTGCCCGGCGACCACGACCGCATCGTCGACGTGGTGACCAAGTTCGATCCGCACGTCCTCGTGCACCTCGCGGTCTGGGAGCCACACTCCCGGGCCAACCCCGATCGGGCCCGGCTCCTCACCGACGACGCCGCCACTTCGATCCTCGGCGCGGCGGCCGAATGCCGGTCGCTGGAGTCGATCGTCGTGCGCAGCGGCATCGAGATCTACGGACGGGCGCGCGGCTCGGTCACGCGGCCCGACGAATCGGCGCGGATCAACCCGACGAGCGGCTTCGGGAAGATGCTGGCCGGGATCGAGCTCACCGCCGCCACGATCGGCGAGCGCATCGGGGTGGCCGTCGGAGCGCTGCGGTTCGCCCCCGTGATCGGGCCCGCACGTCCCGAGCCCGCTCGGGCGGTACCTGCGCATGGCCGCGGTGCCGTTCAGCGCGCTCGCCGACCCGCCGTTCGCGGTCGTCCAGGAGATCGACGTGGCGGCCGCGTTCGTCGCCGCGGCGCGGATCCGGCTCGCCGAACCGGTCAACGTCGTCGCTCCCGGCGCGATCACCGCGTTCCACGCCATCCGCCGCGGCCGCCGCGTGCCGGTGCCGATGATCGGTCCCGACTGGGTGATCGCCCGCGGTCTCTCCTACCTCGGTGGGGCACCGATCCCCGACCATGTGCTCGAGTTGATGCACCGCGGGCGGCTCGCCGACGGTGGTCGTGCGTTGGAAGTGCTCGGAGTCGCGCCCACCAACACGACGCGCGAGGTGATCGACAAGCTCTACAGCTGGCCGAGCGTGGTCCACACGCCGGCGCGCGTGGCGGCTGCCTGATGGACCGTCTCGCCGACGTCATCAGCCTGCCGGCTCGACGAGCGGCGAGCACGCTCGCCGGTGGAGCCCGCAGCACGTACGACAACGTGGTCGTCTCGTCGCGTCACATGGTCGACGACTGGGGCCGCGATCCCGACTTCGTGGCCAAGATCTGGTCGTTGTCCCGTCTTCGTTGGGACGTCGCGGTGAACGGTCACGATCGACTCCCGAAGCGGGGCGGCGCGTTGATCGTCGTCAGCACCCGCCGGTTCGCGCTGGCGCCGGTGTTCGCCGCGCTGTCGATCGGCGGCGCGATCGGTCGCCCGGTGCGTTTCGTCGGGCGGCCCGACATCGCGCCCCTCGGCCCCCTCATGCAGCGTCTCGGCGGATTGCTCACGCGGGCCGACGAGATCGCCGGAGCATTGCGCGGCTGGTCAGCTGGTCGTGATGGGTGCCGACGCGACGCGGCACCCGCG
Source organism: Ilumatobacteraceae bacterium (assembly GCA_963722415.1). Taxonomy (GTDB): domain Bacteria; phylum Actinomycetota; class Acidimicrobiia; order Acidimicrobiales; family Ilumatobacteraceae; genus JALOLG01. Next base: position 28,268 of record CAVRNI010000012.1, on the reverse strand, counting down.
CCAGGTCGGTCACGTCGACCACCGTCTCGTCGGGGCGACCGTGGCGGCCGGCACGAAGGTGTTCCCCGCGGCCACCTCCAGCGTCCCCTTCCTTCGCAGCGCCCGCGTCGAGATCGGGCCCGACGTCCGTCCCGATCGGCGGCGACGGGGGCCGCTCACCGAGCTCGAGCTGGCCGACTCCCTCGAATCGGCGATCCAGCAACTGCTCGACGAGCTGGGCGGACCCGTCACCGGCACCCCGCTCGACTGGCTTCCGCTGAGCGTCCTCGGGAGCAGCTGACATGACCTACGCACGCGCCGAGGACGGTGTCCGCCTCCACTACGAGACGACCGGTCGCCGCGGCGGACCGCCGGTCTTGCTCATCCAGGGCCTCGGTGCCGACAAGCACGGCTGGACGCTCCAGCGTCTCGCGCTCGCGACGCGGTACCGCACCGTCGCGCTCGACAACCGTGGCGCCGGGCGCAGCGACAAGCCGCACGGCCCCTACTCGCTCGAGCAGATGGCCGACGACGCGATCGCCGTGCTCGACGACGCCGGCATCGAATCCGCCCATGTCGTCGGCGCGTCGATGGGTGGCGCGATCGCCCAGATCCTCGCGCTCAAGTATCCCGAGCGCACGCGCTCCCTGACGCTGACGTGCACGTCGTGTCGCAACCACCCGTGGCGCCGTGACCTGATCAGCGGCTGGGCCGAGACCGCCCGCACGAGCGGCATGGCGTCGATGACCACTGAGGCGGCGCGCTGGGTGATCGGTCCGCGGTCGTTCCGGCGATTGTGGCCGGCGATCGGCTGGATGGGACCGTTGGCGTTCACGCGTCCGGCGCATGCGTTCGCCGCGCAGTGCGACGCGATCCTCGCCGCCGACGATGCGATGGCCGACGACCTGGCGCAGATCACGATCCCGACGCTCGTCGTCGTCGGCAACCAGGACATCCTGACGCCGCGCGGTGACAGCGAGGAGTTGGCCGAGCTGATCCCGACGGCCGAGCTGGTCGTGATCAGCGGGGCCGCGCACGGCGTCATGATCGAACACGCCTCGACGTACAACCGCGTGCTGATCGATTTCCTCGCCCGCGCCGAGGCCTCGTTTCGCGAGCGTGTCGATGAGGCCACCCGGACGGCGGCCGCGGCAAGCTGACCGGGTGCGCATCGTTGTCGTCGGGGCCGGTCTCGCCGGGTTGACCGCGGCACGATCCCTGGTTGCGGGCGGTCACGACGTCCTCGTGCTCGACAAGGGACGGTCGCCGGGAGGCCGGATGGCGACCAGGCGCATCGGCGGCGCGACCTTCGATCACGGCGCCCAGTTCTTCACCGTGCGCGGCGACGCGTTCGGCGCGCAGGTCGCAGAGTGGGAGGCCGAAGGGGTGGCGCGGGTGTGGTGTCACGGCTTCACGCCCGAGGGCGACGGATACCCGCGTTACATCGGCACGCGTGGGATGAGCTCGATCGCCAAGCACATGGCCATCGGGCTCGGCGTGCAGTGTGGGGCGCTGACGTTCGCGATCCGTCGTGCTGGTGCGGGTCGACACGGGTGGGACGTCGTGGTCGACGACGGCACGGTTCATCATGCTGACGCGGTGGTTTCGACGTGCCCGCTCGCCCAGACGTTCTCGCTGCTGTTCGAGGCCGGTGTCGACTTCCCGCGCGAACTGGTCGCCGACGACTACGACCGCACGATCGCCCTCCTCGCGGTGCTCGATGGCGCGAGCGCGGTGCCTCCGCCAGGCGGCGTCCAGCTCACGGAGGGGACGTTCTCGTTCGTGGCCGACAACGCGACCAAGGGCATCAGCGCCGTTCCGGCCGTGACGTTGCACGCCGAGCCGGTCTGGAGCGAGCAGCACTGGGACGATGACCGCGACGCGGTGCACGACGCGCTGGTCGAGGCGGCACGGCCGTGGTTCGGATCGGCGCGGCTCGTCGACAGCCAGGTGAAGCGTTGGCGATTCGCGACTCCGCGCGCACCGTGGCCCGACCCGTGCTGGGTCGCTCCGGAGGGATCGCTGGTCGTTGCCGGCGATGCGTTCGCCGGACCCAGGATCGAGGGCGCCTACAACTCGGGGTTGGCCGCGGCGACGGCACTCGTGAACTGGTGACATCCGGCTCAACCCGTCACCACTATCGTGGCCCGAATGTCCTGGCATTGACTCAATGCGTTGAACCGCGCGATCCGCACGACGGTCGCCTTCCTCTTGATCGTCCGTCTCGTCGACGAGACGACCGGATTCCTCGCACCGGCATCGGTCGAACAGTTCCGCACCGATCTCGGCATCGGCTATGGAATCGCAGGGGCGATGTTCGTCGCCTACGGGCTCGGTGGCCTGTTCGGGGTGATGGCCGTCGCCCGGACCGACGGCAAGAGCCGCAAGACCGTCACCTGGACGGGCGCGATGGTGCTCGCCGTGTCGCTCGCCGTCATCGGTGCCGCGCAGTCCGCGCCGTGGCTGCTGGCCGGGGCGTTTCTCGACGCGACCGGTGCCACGATGCTCGTGCACGGCGGCGAGATCTCGATCGCCAACGCGCTCGCCGCCGCCGGTCTCGGCATCAACTCGAACGTGTCATCGCGCGCTCGAACGTGTACGCCGTCGCGGGCGACGCCGTCGGACCGCTCATCGTCGCCGCGACCCGCGCCGCCGGTCTTGGCTGGCGGCCGTTGTTCCTTGCGGTCGCCGCGCTCGTCGCGGTGTACGGCGTCGTGCTCAGCCGTTTGACGTTTCCCGAACCGGTCGCGGCCACCGCCGAGGTCGGTGAGCTCGTCCCGGTCCATCGTCAGGCGACGGTCTGGTTGATCGCGCTGGCGGCAGCGGCGACGATGCCGCTCGACGAGGCCTACCTCGCCACGGTGCTCGCGTTCGCGGAGGTCTTCCAGGGCTTCAGTTCGAGCGGCGCGGCGTTGCTCGGAGCGACGTTCGTGGCGGGCGGGCTGGTGTCGCTCACCGCCTTGCCGAACGTCATCGCGAGAACTCCGATGGCCACCCTGCTGACCGTGTCGGCGTTCGGGCTCTCGGCGGTGATGCTCGTCGCCGCGGTCGGGCCGGGGTGGGTCCTCGTCCCGGCCGGGCTCGTGCACTCAGGCTTGCTGATGGCGACGTGGCTGGCGCTCCAGACGACGGTGCTGCGGGCCAATCCGGGGCGTGAGGGCGCCACGAAGGTGATCGTGGAGGTGCTCGAGACGGCCAGCTTCGGGATCGTGCTGGCGATCGGCGTGCTCGCCGATCGCGCCGGCCTGCGCTGGGCGATGGTCGCCTTCGCCGCCGTGCCGTTGTTGCTCCTGCCGGTCGCTACTGCGTACAGACGACGTCAGTGATCTCACCCGCGGTGAGGTCGTAGATCGACGTGAAGTTGGTACCGAGCTCCTCGCGGAACTCGGTGAACGACTCGAAGTCGCGGGCGCATTGCCGTTCGAGCTCCTGCGCGTACGGCAGCTGCCAGCCGTTCGTCAGCGTGGCGTAGCCGTCGTCGAGCGACACGATGGCCGGCAGCGCCACCGTCTGGCTCGTGGCGAGCGGCACGATCGCGAACCACACCACGCCGTCGCCCAGCAGGTCGGCCACGACCGCGCACGTGGCGACGTCGTCGAGCGCGGGGCAGTTGATCTCGCCGGGTGTGCCCGGAACGATCTTCATCGTCCGCTCCTGGTCGAGGACGAGGTCGAGCGAACCCGTCGTCAGCCCGTCGGAGCCGATCGCGAAGTCGACCGACGTGGTCGAGAACACGAGGGCGACGAGCTCCATCCGGCGCTCCATCGGCTCCTGTTCGACGAGCTCGGCCACCGAGTCGTCGCTCCGGAACAGCGCCGTGAGCAACACCAGGAGGCCCAGCAACGCCCCGACGGCGGCGAAGAACCGCACCGTGAAGATCTGCCGCATGTCCCCACGACGCTACCCGGACCCCAACCCCCCGTTCTGTCTGCTTCAGATTGCCGGCGGCGCGTTCTCACGCAGACAGTTCGGAGGTTTCGGAGGTTTCGGCGGCTGGAGCGCGGTGGGCGGCGGCGGCGATCGCGTCGATGACGTCGTCGGTGTGGGCGACGCCGACGAAGATCGCCTCGTACGCGCCGGGCGCCATCGCGACACCGTTGCGGAGCATGGCGTGGAAGAAGCGGCCGTAGGCGGCGGTGTCCGTGCGCTTGGCGCCGGCGAAATCGACGGGCCGGGGGACGTCGCCGCACACCATCCCGACGAGCGTGCCGACGACGGAGAACTGGGCGGCGAACCCGGCGCCGCTGCAGGCGTCGTGCAAGACGGCTGCCAGATGTCGGGCCCTGGCCATCAACTCGATGTAGGTGTCGCCCGTCAACTGATCGAGGGCGGCGAGGCCGGCGGCGGTGGCGATCGGGTTGCCCGACAGCGTGCCGGCATGGAACACCGGGCCGATCGGCGACAGGGTCTCCATCAGCTCGCGCCGGCCGCCGACTGCTCCGACGGGTAGCCCGCCACCGATGACCTTGCCGAACGTCGTCAGATCGGGCAGGACGTCGTACTTGGCCTGCGCGCCGCCGGACCCGAGACGGAACCCGGTGATCACCTCGTCGAACACGAGCACCGCGCCCACCCGGTCGCACTCGGCGCGCAGGCCCTCGAGGAACCCCGGCTCCGGGCCGATCACGCCCATGTTGGCGGCCACCGGTTCGACGAGCACGGCGGCCACGTCAGCGTCGAGCTCGGGCACCGCGTTGTAGGGGACGACGAGCGTCTCGGCGACCGCACTGGCCGGCACGCCGGCGGTGCCCGGCAGCCCGAGCGTGGCCACCCCACTTCCCCCGGCCGCGAGCAGCGCGTCGGTCGCGCCGTGGAAGTTGCCGTGGAAGATCACGACCCGGTCGCGTCCGGTGTAGCCACGCGCGAGACGGACGGCGGTGCTCGTGGCCTCCGTCCCCGAGTTCATGAACCGGACCTGCTCGCAACTCGGCACGCGGTCGGAGATGACCTCGGCGAGCTTCATCTCGCGAGGTGTCGGGGCGCCGTACGACGTGCCGTCCTTGACGGCGGCGGTGACCGCGGCGGTGATCGCCGGGTGGGCATGGCCGAGGATCACCGCGCCGTAGCTCTGGACCAGGTCGATGTAGCGGGTGCCCTCGACGTCCCACAAGTACGCGCCTTCGGCGCGGGCCACCGTGTACGGCCGGCCACCAACCGACCTGAAGGCGCGGATCGACGAGTTGACTCCGCCCGGGATGACCGCGGACGCGCGCTCGAACATGACGTCGTTGGAGGGCAGGCCGGCCCCGGTGCACACCGTCGGCGTGCACCCGGCGGCGACGCAGCGGTCGGGATCGCAGAACGGGATCACGAACGCGTCACGCCGGGGTGCTCAGACACGTCTGCTCACACCGGACCACCGGACGCGGACCGTTCGGCGAACCAGCGTGTGAGGTAGGTCAGGACGATGTCGGCGCCGGCGCGCTTGATGGCCGTGAGGTGCTCGAGGGCGACGGTGTCGTGGTCGATCCAGCCGTTCGCCGCGGCTGCCTTGATCATCGAGTACTCGCCGCTCACGTGGTACGCGGCGACGGGGACGTCGACGCGTTCACGAACGGCGCGGATGATGTCGAGGTAGGCCAGCGCCGGCTTGACCATCACGATGTCGGCACCCTGGGCGATGTCGGCTTCGACCTCGACCAGCGCCTCGCGGGCGTTGCGCCAGTCCTGCTGATATCCCTTGCGATCGCCGCCATCGACGATCGTGACGTCGACGGCCTCGCGGAAGGGTCCGTACAGGCCGCTCGCGTACTTGGCCGAGTAGGCGAGGATCGCCACGTCGGTGTGCCCGTCGCCGTCGAGGGCGGTGCGGATCGCGCCGACCTGGCCGTCCATCATCCCGCTCGGCGCCACGACATGGGCGCCGGCTCGTGCCTGGGCGACTGCTGCCTTGGCGTAGATCTCGAGCGTGGCGTCGTTGTCGACGCGGCCGTCGCCGTCGACCACGCCGCAATGGCCGTGGCTCGTGTACTCGTCGACGCACAGGTCGGCCATCACGACCATCTGGTCGCCGACGTCGGCGGTGAGATCGGCGAGCGCCAACTGGACGATGCCGTTCGGGTCGAACGCGCCCGAGCCGACGTCGTCCTTGACGGCCGGGATGCCGAAGAGGAGCACGGCCCGCACTCCGAGCCCGGCCAGTTCGGCGACCTCCTTGCGAAGGCTCTCGCGGGTGTGTTGCACGACGCCCGGCAGCGACACGATCTGGCGCGGCTCGTCGATGCCTTCGCGCACGAACAGCGGGGCGATCAGGTCGCTCACCGCGACGTGGCTCTCGGCGACGAGATCCCGCAGCGCCGGTGAGCGGCGCAGGCGGCGGGGGCGCGCCACCGGGAAGGCGGCGAAGTCCGGGTGCTGGTGGCCGGCCATGTCTGCATCGTACGCGGCGCACCCTGATCGGCCCACTTCGATCGGCCCACTTCGATTGTCGGGCGGCTCGACCCCAACGTCGGGATGGTGAGTCAATGTCGAGCTTGGCCGTTACTCTCGGTGGTCGTGTCCGTACAGGCCTGGTTTGCGCAGGACGAGACCACGATCCGGCCAGGCTCGACGACCTCGCTCTCGCTGTCGATCGAGAACCTGGGTGAGCACACCGAGGCGTACACGATCATCCCGGCGGGGATGACCGCGGCGTGGACCACGGTGACCCGTCCGAACGTGACGTTGTTCGGAGGTTCGCACGACGTCGTCGAGATCGTGATCCGCCCGCCGGCGATCCACACCACGACCGCCGGGCCGACGCCTGCGGCGGTCAGGGTGATCCCCCAACAGCAGCCCGACGAGGCGATCGTCGCCGAGACGTTGCTCGACGTGCAGTCGTTCGACGACCGGCGGATCACGATGTTGCAGCCGTTGCGGCGCGGACGTCGCCGCGCCACGTACGAGTTCATGGTCGAGAACCATGGCAACAACCTGGCGAGTTGCCGGCTGCACCTCGTCGACCGCACCGAGCGGGTCGACGGGTCGTTCGACCCGCCCGCCGTTGGTGTCGCACCCGGCTCGCAGAGCCTCGTCCGTCTGCGGCTGAAGGCCAGCAGCGGGCTCTTCCGGCGGAGCGAACGACAACTCGACTTCGAGATCGAGGCGACCGAGCAGGATCACGATCCGGCGATCGCGCATGCCGCGCTGATCCAGCCCCCTTCGATCTCGGCGCGTTCCGCCTGGCGCGTGCTCGTCGCCGCGGCGGTGGTCGCTGCCGTGGCGCTGGCGTGGGTCCGTGTCGTCCGGCCGGAGATCCGCGATGCCGCGGACCGGGCGGTCGACGACCGACTGGCAGAGCTCAACACGTCGCCGACCGCCACGACGATCGCCGTCAACCCCGCCCCGGGTGACTCGGTGGTCGAAACGACGCTGCCCCCCGTTCCTGTGGTCGAAGGTGTGCCGTTCACGACACGGATCGTGGTCGACGTGGCGATCGGGCAAACCGGTTCGCAGGGCTTCAGCGTCCCACCCGACTCGGCGTTCGCGCTCACGGACCTCGTGATCCAGAACCCCAATCGCGACGTCGGCACCGCGACGCTGTTGAAGAACAGCGACACGTTGTACGCGTGGAACCTGGCCCAGCTGCAGAGCAACAACGAGTTCCAGCCGCGGGTCACCGAGTTGGTGTTCCCGCCGAGCGACACGATCGTGCTGCAGGTGACCTGCGAAGGTGCCGGCAGCACCGTCGGAACAGGCTGTTCGGTCGCCGTCCTGCTGACCGGTGAGATGCGCCCGACGAGCTGAACCCGCTCAGCCGAGCCCGAAGCCGGGGACGCCGGGCATCTTGCTCGGTGGGCGGAGCACGAGAACCTCGGTCGAGGCGGCCACCTCGTCGGGGCTCGACGCGATCAACACGCGCTCACCAGCGCCCTCGGTGATCGGGATCTCGATCTCGATGAGGAACACCCCGCTCTCGTTGGTCGTGGCGATCGCGAACGGGCGGACCCCGTCAGCGAAGCGCAGGACGATGCCGCTGTTCGCCGGGAAGCCCGAGCCGCCGATGCCCAGCACGCCACCGACCTCGACCGACGGTGCGGCGACCCCGATCTGCGGAGCGTAGGACGCCTCGCCCGACACGATCGCCGACGTGTACTCGCCGGTGGGTGTTTGGAGTAACACCAGTGCGCTCCTGCGTCCGGACGCCAACGGTCGGAACTCGACCTCGACGCTGCAACTCGCGTCAGGGTTCAGCGCTCGGTTCGTGCAGCTCTGCCCGACAACCGCGAAGTCATCGGGGTTGTTGCCGCCGAGCCGGATCGACGCGATCGACGTCGGGAGGAACGACACGTTCTTCACGTCGAGCGTGCGACGGTCGCCGATGCCGTTGACCACACTGGAGTGGAGATCGAGCCCGGGTGGGTTGGCCTCCAGCGTCGGTTCCCCGCCGACACCGCGCAGCGACGCCGTCACCGAGATCGGCTCGTCGCCAACCTCGGAGACGGTCAGGTTGCCGGCGAACACGATCGGTTCGGTCGCGCTGAACACCATGTAGACGGTGCAACCACCACCGGCGGGGACGATGACGCCGCGCCGGCACGTGCCCCCGGTGACCCGGAAGTTCGGCGACGAGCTCTTGACGTCGGTCGGCCGGAACGCGCCCGGCCCGTCGTTGAGAACCGACACGTACCGCTCTTCGCTCTCCCATCCGACGAGCACCGTGCCGAAGTCGACCGCGGCCATCGAGACCGCCGGCCGCGACGTGATCGTGACCACGTGGCGGCCGATCAGCGACGGGTCACCCGTGACTCGGCCGGGAATCACAGAGTCGAAGGCGACGACCCGTCCGGTGTCGGACAGCACCGGGTTGCTGTGGGCGCCTGGAATCGTGCCGGTCGCCGGATTGCCGGTGGCCCGCCGCAGCTGGCCCAACAGCACTTCGGCCACGACGATGTCGCCGTCGGTCTTCTGACCGCCACCCGCCACCTTCGTCGACAACAGGTTCGTCGCATCGGTGACGAACGCGACCTGGCTGCCGTCGGTGTTGACCGCTGGCGCCCAAGACGCAAGGTTCCCGGCGACGGGTACACGCGGCCGGCTGCCCACACCCGCGTCGATGGCCGACACGATCGTCAACGGGGTCCCTCGCGGTGGCTCGTCGAACACGCCGTTGGCGTCGGTGTCGCGGTCGTAGCGGTAGATCTGGGTCGAGCATTCGCCGACGCACACCGGGAACGTGGCGTCGACCAGGCTGCGGTCGATCGACGTGAACACGACGATGCGACCGTCCTCGGAGATCGCCGGGTCCTCGGCACCGGCCGCGCTGGGCACGTCGTCGCGACCCGAGACCAGCTGCACCGCGGTGAAGCGATCGGAGTCACCGCGGTCCCAGACGTACACCTGCGAGGTCGCGAAGCCGCCCGGTACGGGCCCCGGCCCCCATCCTGGGAGCGGGTCGGAGGCGGTGGTGTCGGACCGGAACGCCAGCTGGCGCCCGTTCGCCGACAATGCCGGCTGGGCCGCGCCGCGATACCGGTAGATCGAGTTGGGCGCCTCGGTGGGCACACCGGCGACCGGCTGGCTGCGGCGGGGGTCGCCGATCGGCACCGTCAGGTCGACGACGGTGATCGTGGTGACGCCGTCAGGGGCGCCTTCGGCCGGGCTGGTGAACGCCACGACCGCGCCGCTCCCCGACACGGTCGGCGGATCGGTGACGACCACGTCGTCACGGGCCGTGCCGGTTCGCGCCGACGCCGACACCAACTCCCACGCGTCGGCCTGACCTCCGCACTCGGGGACGACGAGGCGATACACGTCCCAGCGCTCGTCGTTGTCGTCGTCGCGGAACAGATCGAGGGCGAGCTGGGTCTGGACGACGACCACGCAACCATCGGAGCTGATGACGGGCATGATCGTGTCGCCGGAGCGCAGCGTCGAGGGAACATGCGCCAACTCGATCGTCTCGCCAGTCGTCCGGTCGGTGCGATACACGCTCATCCGTGACCCGTCCGGCGCACGACCCTCGAACACGACCCATCGGCCATCGCCCGAGATCGACGGACGGCTGCCCTCCGCCGTGAGCGCCTGCGCGACGGCGGGCGACACGTTGCGGACGGCCGCTCCAGCCACGTGAGGCGGTGCACCACCGGCGGCGGCGGAGAGCGCCAGCCCGCCGAGCACCGCGGCCAGGCAGATCGCGGACGCGCCGATGAAATCGGGGCCGCGGTGAGCTTGGTGGGACTGGGTGCTCATGTCGCTCTTCTGGCGCTGGATGACGTGCGAGTCTACGAATCGCCGACGAGCAACTCGGTGAGCACGCGGGCGAGACCTTGCACCGTGTGATCGGCAGCAACCGCGCTGACCTTGAGGCCGGATCTCGTCGCGGCCGACTCGGTCGTCGGTCCGATCACGCAGACGATCGGTGGCGTGCGTGTACCGACCGCCTCGACCCAGGCTTCGACCGCCGACCCTGACGCGAACGCGACCGCGTCGGCGTCGAGGGCGCGCGCCAGATCGGCGGTACTCGGCACTCGCAATCGGGTCGAGTACGCGGTGCACGCGACCACGTCGCAGCCGCGCCGACGCAGACCGGCGACGACCGTGTCGGCCGCGCGATCGGCTTGCGCGACGAGCACCGACCACGAGCCCGCTGGGAACGCCTCGACCAGCGCGGTCGCCAGCTGAACGCTGGGGACGAGCTCGACCGGTCGTCCGGATCGCTCGGCCAACGTCGTGGCCGTTGCCGTCCCCACGGCGGCGAGGCGGACCGTGACCGGGGCGCGTACCGCGTCGGCCACGCGTTCGGCACCGTGGCGTGACGTCACGACGAGCCAATCGAACGTGTCGATCCGCTCGAGTGCAGCGGCCATCGCCGCCCCGCCGTCGGGCGCCTCGGCGATCTCGATCAACGGCACCGAGACGACGTCGGCGCCCAGTCTGCGCGAGCAGGGCGTCGAGCGCACCGGGCGCGTCACGGGTCGTCACGATCGTCCGCCCGCGCAGCGGCTGCTCGACCGGCGCGGCCATCACGCGCTCGTCACGACGTCGTGGGCGTCGCGCGCCGCCCGGCGGGCGATCTCGGTGTCGGTTTCGGTCTCCCCGGTCAACTCGATCGTCTCCGACACGATGATGCCCGAATCCTCGCCGGCAAGGAACGTGTGCAGCTTGAGCGCGTCGACGTATGCGCCGACCGGCAGCGAGCACCCCGATCCCAGCTCGGCCAGGAACGCCCGCTCGATCTCGACCTCGCGACGCGTCTTGGCGTGGTCGATACCGGCGAGCGCGGCGACGACCTCATCATCGTCGGTGCGACATTCGACCGCCACGCATCCCTGGCCGACGGCCGGGACGAACTCCGCTGGATCGAGGATCTCGGCGATCTGGTCGGTCAGGTCGAGGATCTCGAGGGCGGCGACGGCCATGACGATCGCGCCGTCGACCGGAATCTTCGTCAACCGGGTCTGGATGTTGCCGCGCAGCTCCTCGAACCGCAGATCGGGACGAGCCCGCCCGACCTGGCGCCGGCGCCGCACGGAGCCGGTGGCGACGGTCGCCCCGGCCGCCATGTCGATCAGGCGGTGACCGACGAGCGCGTCGGCAGCCGTGCGACGCTCGCAGAACGCAGCCAGCACGAGACCTTGCTCCGGCGTCGACCGCAGATCCTTGGCCGAGTGCACCGCCAGGTCGGCGCGACCGTCGAGCACCGCCAGCTGGACCTCCTTGACGAACACGCCCTGGCCGCCGATCGAGTGCAGGGGCACGTGCTGGAGCACGTCACCGCTCGTCTCGACGAACGTCAACTCGACCTCGACGCCCGTTTGGCGGAGGGCGGCGGCCACCAGTTCGGCCTGGGTGGCCGCTTGGGCGCTCCCGCGGGTGGCCAGTCGGAGCGGCCTCATCGTGCCGTCGGCCAGATCAACCGAGGTCGAAAAGGTCGACCACGGCGGCGGCGTTGCGTTCGCCCTGCGGCGTGCCGGCCTGCTGCTTGAGCCGGAGCGACGGCTGGTGCAGGAGCTTGGCGATGATGCTGCGGGTGAGCGCGTCGACGGCGTCACGTTCCGCGTCGTCGAGCTCCACCAGCCGCGACGTGAACCGTTCGAGCTCGGCGGCCCGGACGTTCTCGGCGTGGTCGCGCATCGCCGTGACGAGGGGCGCGGCCTGCAACGCGGTGACCTGTTGGGCGAACCGCTCGACCTCCTCGCGGATGATCTCGCGGACGCGTTCAGCTTCGACCATGCGATGGGATCGACCGCGGTCGGCCCAGTCGCGGAGATCGTCGAGATCGAGGATCTGCACATTGGGCAGCTGGGTGACTGCCGCCTCGACGTCGCGGGGCACCGCGATGTCGACGATCAGCAGCGGGCGTGACGACGGCCGCGCGTCGGCGAGGAAGTCGACCGTCAGGATCGGCGCGCCGGCGCCCGTGCACGTGAGCACCAGATCGGCGACTCCGATGGCCGCGCCGAGCCGGTCGAACCCGATCGCCACGCCGCCGACCCGGTCGGCGAGCTCGGATCCGCGCTCGGCGGTGCGGTTGGCGACGAGGATCTCGCCCGCCCCGGCGCGGTGCAGCGCCACAGCGACGCCCTCGCCCATGGTGCCGGCACCGATGACGAGCACACGTTTGCCCTCCAGGCCACCGAGCAGGTCGACGGCCATCTCGACCGCGGCGTGGCTGACCGACGCCGTGCCGCGACCGATCCCGGTCTCGGTACGGGCGCGCTTGCCGACGCTGAGCGCGTGCCGGAACAGCAGGTTGAGGCTCGTGCGGGCACCGCCCTCCGACTGCGCGATCTCCCACGCCTGGCGGACCTGGCCGAGGATCTCGCTCTCGCCGATGACGGCCGAGTCGAGACCGGACGCCACCTCGAACAGATGCGAGACGGCGGCGTCGTCGTGCTGCGCGAACAGGTAGGGGTGGAGCTCGTCGGGTGACAGGTGGCCGATGTCGCACAGGAAGTCGCGGATGTCGGCGTAGGCACCGTGGAACTTCTCGGTGACCGCGTACACCTCGGTGCGGTTGCACGTGCTCAGCACGGTGACCTCGCGGACGTTGTCGCGGGTTGCGAGCCCGACCACGGCCTTGCCGATCGCTTCGGGGCCGAGCGCGACCCGTTCGAGCAAGGCGAGCGGAGCGCTGCGGTGGTTCACTCCGATGACGAGGATCGACATGCGTCTCCCACCCTACGCGCTCGCGCCGCGTCCGACATTCGCGGAAATGCTGACTGGTGCACTTTGTGATGCCCGCCGCTGTTCGTGGTAGCTGAGGATCTGCAGCTCGACCGCCAGATCGACCTTGCGCACCGTCACGCCGGGGGGAAGCACCAGCACGACCGGGGCGAAGTTCAGGATGCTCGTGACACCGGCGCTGACCAGCCGGTCAGCGGCGTCTTGGGCCGCGCTCGGCGGGGTCGCGATCACACCGATCGACAGGTTCCGGGACCGGACGATCTGGGGCAGGTCGGCGAGCGGCCGCACGCGCACGCCGCCGACGACGGTGTCGAACTTCGCCTCGTCGATGTCGACCACCCCGGCGATCGGGAAGCCGCGTTCTCCGAAGCCGCCGTAGCCGGCGAGCGCCTGGCCGAGGTTGCCGGCGCCGACGATCACGACCGGCCAGTCGTGGTCGAGACCGAGCTCGCGCCGCATCTGGTAGACGAGATAGTCGATCTCGTAGCCGACGCCGCGCGTGCCGTAGCTCCCCAGATACGACAGGTCCTTGCGGACCTTGGCCGCGTTCACGCCGGCCAGCTCGGCGAGCCCTTCCGACGAGATGTTGCCGACACCGTGCTCGCCCTGCTCGATCAGGATCTGCAGGTACACGGGCAGCCGGGCCACGGTGGCCTCGGGGATGCGGCGCCGGGTTCGGTGGGGGGCCATCGACCCCCCACGTTAGGCCGCTCGTGCACGATTTCACAAAGCCGACCCATCCCGAACTGTCTGCTTCAAACCGCGTAATGCGCCGGATGAAGCAGACAGGACGGAGGTTCGGCGGTCGGTCGATGGTCAGTCGACGGGATCGGCGACCACCACGGCGTTCTCCATGGTGTCGCCCAGGGTGTCGCCCAGATTGCCGAGGTGACGGCGCAGCAGCTTGCCGCTCACGTTGTGCGGCAGTTCGTCGACGAAGATGACCTTGTTCGGGCACTTGTAGCGGGCGAGGTACCGGCTCGCGTACTCGATCAGCGTCTCCTCGTCGACGGCCGCGTCGGGAGCGACCACGACGAACGCCTTCACCGCCTCACCGGTATGCGGATGGGCGACCCCGATGACGCCGACCTCGAGCACCGCCGGGTGGTTGGCGAGGACGTCTTCGACCTCGGCGGGGTAGACGTTGAAGCCCGACACGATGATCAGATCCTTGGAGCGATCGACGAGGTACAGCCAGCCGTCGTCGTCGACCGTCGCCAGATCGCCGGTGTGCAGCCACCCATCGGCGTCGAGCACGCGAGCCGTCGCCTCCGGCTCGCGGTAGTAGCCCTGGAAGACGTTGGGGCCATACACCCAGATCTCGCCCGTGTCGCCGACGAGCACGTCGTCGCCGTCGTCGCCGATCAGGCGCACCTCCACGCCGGTGACCGAGTGGCCGACGGATCCGTATCGCGGTTCCATACCGGCCGAGCTGGTCACGATCGGCGACGCCTCGGTGAGCCCGTATCCCTCCGCGATGCGGAGACCGAAGCGTTCCTCGCACCGCATCGCGATCGCCGGCGGAAGGCGCGATGCACCCGACAGGGCGATCCGGACCGACGCGAACGAATCGGCCGGGAGCTCGTCGAAGTGGGCGAACGCGATCCACATCGGCGGCGCGCCCGGGACGACGGTGATGCCGCGCGACGTGATCGACTCGACGGCGGTCGACGGGTCGAACCGCTGCACGAGCACGAGCGTGGCGCCGACCGTCAATCCGATGCCGAGCAGCACGTTGAGGCCGAAGATGTGGAACAGCGGCAGCACGCCGTACACGATGTCGTCGCCGTTCAGGTGATCGCGGGCGGTGAGCGCTTGTTGGATGTTGCTGGCCAGGTTGCGGTGGCTCAGCATCGCGGCCCGCGGCGCGCCGGCGGTCCCGCTCGTGAACATCATCACGGCCAACGTGTCGCCGTCGACGTCGACGATGGGTCGCGGCTCCGCGGCCAACAGCTCGTCGAGCGTGCGTGCCCCGTCCGGCGGTTCACCCTCGGTGACGACGACGTGCTCGACGGAGGGCACGGCGGTGGGGCTCATCTCCGCCCACGTGGCGACGACCGTCGGCTCGAGGATGATGGCGATCGGTTCGACGACCGCGATCTCGTGCTGCAACTCGGGCGCCGGGCTCGACGGGTTGAGCGGCACGGCAATCGCTCCGATGCCGATCGTGGCCAGATACGAGATGACGAAGTAGCGGTCGTTGCCGCACACGATCGCGACGCGGTCGCCGCGGGCGACGCCGAGTTCGGCGAGTCCACCACGTAGTCGGCCGACCTGATCACGCAGCTCGCCGTACGTCGTCGAGCGGTTGCGGCTGATGATCGCCACGTCCGCGTCGGCGTGAGGGTCGAGCAGATGGGCAAGGTTCATCGGCGTGTTCGCGTCGTCCCCCACGTTGTGCCCCACGAGGCCGGGATCGTATCCGCGACGACCGCTCGCCCTCCGAAAATACGCGCCGCGCCGGCGCCGCTCAGAGCCGGGCGAGCGAGATCAGGCCGGCGACCAGGATCACCACCAACAGCAGGGCGAGCGTGAGCGTCGTGGCTGGGCGCATGCCGCGGATGCTACCGACGGGTCAGCGCGTCGGCCCCAACGTGACCCGGATGCCGTTGCCGCCGGTGTGATCGGTGAGCGGCGTGATCGCGATCTGGTCGCCGGAACCGATGCCGAGCTCTTCGGCGGCCGAGCGGCGATCGAGGCAGATGGCCAGCATGCCGTAGGAGTCGAGCACCAGCCCGATGCCGCCGCCGATCGCGGCGAAGTTCGACGATCTGATCGCCGTGCGCACCGACACGCCGGTCGGCGCGGTCGGGTCGCCGAGGCGCAACGAGACCCGCTCGGCGTCCTGGAAGCCTTCGAACTCCTCGAGATCCTCGGGGCCGAGGTTCAGCTGGCAGTTGCCGAAGCGGTCGATCCAGAGCACTTCGGCGACGACGGAGTCGCCGTCGGCGCGGGGGAGTGGGACCGTGCCGGGCGTGAGGATGCCGGGATCGACTTCGACGCCGAGGTCCATGAGCGCAACGCCGTTGCACAGGTGGGCCGCCGCCGGGGCGAAGATGTCGCGTCCCGCGAACGTCGCACCGGCCGACTGCAGTTGGTACTCGGGGTTCGTCAACTCGACCGCGCGTTCGGCACCGCCGGCCATCGCCACGGCCGGTGCCAAGAGCCCGTTGTCGGGTCCGATCACCACGCCGGCACCGCCCGCGACCTCGATGGCGACGGCGCGGCGGTTGGTGCCGACGCCAGGATCGACGACCGCGAGCACGATGCCCGACGGGACATACCCGATGCATCGGGCGAGCGCGAGTGCTCCGGCGCGTACGTCGTACGGCGTGATCTCATGGGTGAGATCGACGATGCCGACGTGCGGCGCGAGATCGCGGATCACGGACTTCACGACGCCGACGAACTCGTCGCGGTTGCCGTAGTCGGTCAGGAGCGAGACGGTGTCGTAGCGACGCGACGGCGCACCGTTGGTCACCGCGTCCCACCGTTCGTCACTGCGTTGCGCTCTCGTTCGCGCGTGTCATCGAGCGGCACGCTACCGCCGCGATGAAATCGGCCCCGGACGCGACGAGGGCCGGTGCCAACCCCCCGATGGCACCAGCCCCGTCGGCGCTTCCGGTGGATAGACCACCGGCGCGTCTCAACGGGCGTCACTCTAAGCGACGAATGGACGTGAGAAAAGAGTCACGTCGAAAAACTTGCGCAGTAAACGTTCCGCGACGCGTCGCGGTGCTACCGCGAGGCGGTCATGACACGGTCACGAAGCGGCGCGTCCCAGCTCCCGGCTGCGTTCCGCCGCAGCGTGCACGGCCTCCACGAAGGCCGAACGGACGCCCTGATCCTCGAGCACGGCGATCCCGGCGGCGGTTGTGCCACCGGGCGAGGTCACCATCGCGCGGAGTGAAGCCGGATCACCTTGCGCGGCCAGCAACGCGGCCGATCCGACGAGCAACTGCGCCACCATCGACTCGACCAGTGCCGGGTCGAGGCCCACCGCGGCACCGGCTTCGATCAGCGCCTCGGCGACGAAGAAGACGTACGCCGGGCCCGACCCGGTCAGCCCCGTCACGGCGTCGAACTGCGACTCGGGAGCCCGCACCGTCATGCCGACCGACCCGAGGATCCGTTCCGCCCACTCGACGTCGTCGGCCTCGGCGCCGGGCCCGGCGGTGATCGCCGAGACGCCCTTGCCGACGAGCGCCGGCGTGTTGGGCATCGCGGGACCACGGCGGTTGACGGCCCGGCCGCGGCGGCGATGGTCGCAGTCGTGACGCCGGCGGCGATCGACAGCACCCGCCGAGCGCCGGCGGCGGCCGCGCCGCGGGCGACCTCCGGGATGTCGGGTGGCTTGACGGCCAGTACCGCGCCGTCGCAGGCGGGGATCACATCGGACACCAGCACACCGGGGAACTGCGCGGTGAGGATCGCCCGCCGATCGGCGAGCGGCTCGACGATCGCGATGTCCGCCGGGTCGAACTCGCCCGACGACAGCATCCCCATCAGGAGAGCAGCACCCATGTTGCCGCCACCCACGACCACCAGTTCGAGCGCCATACGTGCGAGAACGCTAGTTACTCGCGGTTGCCGTTGGCGGGCGAAGCCTCGCCAGATCGTCACGGCTGTATCCGGGCGGATCCGATGATGGAGCTTTCCGACTTCCCCGACTCGATCCGCCCGGACGTGAACCTGTGGGCGGTGAGGTCGTTGAACAGGAACCGTCAGTCGGCGAGTCGGCTGGCGAAGCCGATGCGGAGCAGACCCCGGAAGCATCGTTCGACGGTCGCGTAGAGCGTGCCGAGGATCCGGTCGAGCTCGGCCTCCGAGAGCGCGACGTCCGGCAACTCGCCGCGCAGGAACACCGCGTCCTCGACGCCGATCGCGAAGTGGGCGCCGACGAGCCGCTCGTTGCGGCGCAACAGATGCTCGTACAGCTCGCCCGCGTTCTCCTCCGGGGCCGGCATCACGTAGGTCTCGTAGCGCATCGTCCGCTGGCCGAGCGTGAGCCACACCGTCGTGATGTCCTTCTCCTCGCCACGCATCCGGACGAACCACCGCGGGTCGCCGGTCATCGTGCCGTCACTCGTCCCCCGGTCGATCGAGGCCACAGCTGGGTTGTCGACGGCGATCGCCGCCAACCACTGATCGACGCGGTCCGCGAGCGCGGCGAGCTCGTCGCGGCCCTGGTAGTCGGTCATGAACAGGCGACGAGCCGGTTGACGCTGAGGTCGGCGTACAGCCGTCGCAGTCGGGCAGCCGCGAAGCTCCACGTGTAGCGCTTCGCGCGCGCCGCCGACATCGTGCTCAT
Source organism: Ilumatobacteraceae bacterium (assembly GCA_963722415.1). Lineage (GTDB taxonomy): Bacteria > Actinomycetota > Acidimicrobiia > Acidimicrobiales > Ilumatobacteraceae > JALOLG01. The sequence goes on along the minus strand of CAVRNI010000012.1, from coordinate 9,871 downwards.
CGACGACGCGAGTGTGGGCTCGTCGAGAATGCGGGCGATCGCCTTGGCGAACTCGCCGGGCGCGCGACCGCGCACCAGGAACCCGGTCGCGGTGTCGTCGACGAGGGTCAGCAACCCGCCGACCGCGCTGGCGACGACCGGCACCCCGCAGGCCGCGGCCTCGAGGGCGACGAGGCCGAAGCTCTCGCTGCGGCTGGGCACGAGCACCACGTCGGCGGCCCGGTAGTACGTCGACAGGATGTGGTGTGGCTGGGGCGGGACGAACCGCACCTGCTCCTGCAGGCCGAGCTCGGCGACGAGCTCGTGGGCGCGGGCGGTCTCGCCGTTGCCTTCAGCACCACTCGCCCCGCCGACGACGAGCAGCAGTGCGTCGGGTCGCCCCAGCGCGGCGAGCGCCCTGATCGCCACGTCGGGACCCTTGAGCGGTTGGATGCGTCCGACGAACAACAGCACCGGTCGGTCGGGCGGTAGCTCGAGCGCGGCGCGGGCGCCGGCCTGGTCGCCGGGCGCGAAGAACGCGTGCTCGACGCCCGGCGCGACGATCTCGATGCGGCCTTGCGGATCGCCGTAGAGGCGCCGGAACTGGCGCTCCTCCTCCGAGCAGCTGACGCAGATCGCGTCGGCGCACGTGATGATCTCGGCCTCGGCGCGGTCGCGCCAGATCGGCTCAGGGTCGCCGCCCTCGGCCTTGACCCGCGCCAGCGTGTGGAACGTCGAGACGAACGGGACGTCGAGGATGTGCTTGAGGCGGTGGGCGACCACACCGCTGAGCCAGTAGTTGGCGTGCACGACGTCGGTGCCACCGTTGGCCTGCAGGTGTTCGAGCACGCCGTCGGTGAACTCGTCGAGGATGTCGGCGAGCGCCTCCTTCGGAAGGTGGTACGGCCCGGCCTCGATGTGGACGACGCGGTGACCGGGCTCGACGAGCACCTCGGCCGGGAGCCCGGCGCGGTCGGCACGGGTGTACGTGGTGCACTCGACGCCCGCCTGGGCGAGCGACGACACCATCTCGCGCACGTACACGTTCATCCCACCGCTGTCGCCAGAACCGGGCTGAGCGAGCGGCGACGTGTGGAGAGAGATCACGGCCACTCGTTGCACAACCTGTGAAACGCTACTCAGGCGGTCAGCATTCCGCTAAGTCTGATTGGGCCGGCTCACAGCAGGTCGGAGGGTTGCCCGTCTGGTCGCCGGCCGTGCCCTCGTTCTGTCTGCTTCAGATCGCGCCACGGCGCGTATGAAGCAGACAGTTTCGCTGTGGGTTGGGGCAGCCGGATCAGCCGGAAGCGTTGACGAAGCTCTCGTAGACGTTGAGCAGCGCCTGCTTCTGTTCGGGGCTGAGCACGGGGTCGTGCTCGATCGCTTCCGCGACGGTGAGCTCGTGAGGACGGTCCGGCTGGAGGATGCCGGCGCGGACGTACAGCGACTCGACGCTGATCCGCAGGCCCTCGGCGAGCTGTTGCAGGATGTCGGCCGACGGCCGCCGGATGCCGCGCTCGATCTGGGAGAGGTACGGGTTCGACACGCCGGCGACGTCGGCCAGCTTGCGCACGGACATCCGAGCGAGCTCACGCTGCGAGCGGATGAACGCCCCGAGGTCGATGAGCCGGTCCTGGCGTTCGTCGTTGTCGCCGGGGTCGTCGCCGGGATCGGCGGGCTCGCTGGGGCTGACCACCGTTCAGAACTCGCCGAGCAACCCGTCGACCGACGCCTCGCCCTCGCGGTACCGGCGGACGAGCTCGGCGCTGAACGTGTCGAGCCGCTCGAAGCGATCGCGTCGATCGGCCGAGACGCGCTGCTCGTATTCGGCGAGCGCTTCGCCCAATGACACGAGCTCATCCTCGGTCAGCTCTTCGAGACGGCTGAAGCCGAACTCGGCGCAGATCGTGTCGAGCTCGAGGGACAACGGGTCGTCGCTGAGGTCGTCGGTCGGGCGGGGCGGTCGCGCCGGGCCCCCGGTCAGGTGCTGCGACAGGACCACCCGGAGCTCGCTCGAGAGGTCGCCGTCACGGTCACCCCGCTCGCGGCGATGTGACTCGGCATGGACGAGGTCGAGGCGCGCTTGGGCGACCCGGCGTGCGTAGGACACGACATCGTCCTCGTGCTGCAGCTTCGCTCGGACATCACGCAGTTCTTCCAGCGACAAGGTCGTGGGGTCGTCGGCAGTCACCATGATCCTCCAGAAACGGGGGGAAGAATCGCTACTTCGTCGTGGGGGCCGATGGCGGTCTGGTCTCCGACCGACTCCCCGTTCACCCAGATCCGGCAAGTTGCGAGCACGTCACCGAAGGCTACGCCGTAGCGGTCGCGAGCCGCGTCGAGCACTTCGGCGACCGTCCGGCCGGGCAGTTCGTCCCGGCCTGTGCCAGCCGTTTGACGGGCGGACGCGAAGAGGCGCACGATTGCCACGGTCCGTAGCGTACCGGCACCGATAGCCTCGCCCGGGATGCACGGTGCGGAGCGTTCGCTGCTGCTCGTCCGGCACGGCCAGAGCGAATGGAACGCCGTGAAGCGCTGGCAGGGCATCGCCGATTCGCCGCTCACCGGCCTCGGACGCCGCCAGGCCCGGGCGATCGGCCGATCGCTCGCCTCCGCCGGCGGCGTGGAGTTCTCGGTCGTGGCGTCGAGCGATCTGTCACGCGCGTCGGAGACGGCGACGATCATCGCCGGTGAGCTGGGGTTGGCCCGTGAGCTGGAGTTGCGTGTGATCAGCGACGCGCGCCTGCGTGAGGCCGATGCGGGGCCGTGGCAGGGGATGACCCCCACGGAGATCGAGGAGCAGTGGCCGGGGTTTCTCGAGGCCCATCGGCGTCCCCCCGGATTCGAGACCGCGGAGTCCGTCGTCGCACGAGCCACCGACGTCTGCGCCGATCTACTTGCTGGCGGCGAACTGAAAGTCATCGCGATCACCCATTCAGGGCTCATTCGGGCGCTGCGCCGTCATCTCGGCGCGGCGGACGAGTCCGTTCCCAATCTCGGTGGCGTCTGGGTCCACCTGGTCGACGATCAGCTGCACCTCGGGCCGTTGTTCGCGATCGACGGGCTCGCGGTCAGCGGCGTCGACGGCCCCGGGGAGGATCCCGGCGAGGAGGCCGACGATCCCGGCGATCGCGGTCGCGCCGAGCGCGGTGTGGCGGGCTGATCGTTCCTCGCGTCGCCGGGACGTCTGGCCGTGCCCCTGTTCGGGGGGCTGGAGGTTGCGGAGCGTCGCCAGGCAGCCGACGATCAGGAGCAGAGCGGCCGACATCGCCACGACCCGATCGGCGTCGACCATCGGAGGCAGCCCGTGGGTCCACCGATCGCTGAGCCCGCGCAGCGCGACGGCCAGGTTGAGGACCACGATCGCGCCCATCACGCCCGCCCACCGCACCGGCATCGCGGCGGATCGTTCGGAAGGTCCGACGGCGAGTCCGATCGACGCGAACGACCAGCGGAGTCGGTCGCCGGGTCGGATGTGGCCGCCCGCCAGCAGCATCGAGCCCACCGACGTGAGGACGAGACCTGCGGCCGCCATGCCGAGCATCCAGTTCTCCGGCCGCTCGAGCGGTGCGACACCGAGCAGCAGGCTCAGGACCAGCCCGACGATCAGGGCGAGACGTCGCATCCCCTCGAAGCGCACCAGCGCCAGCGCGCGTTCGGCGAGCGGGGCGGTGTTTGCGAACGCCGTTCGCCACGCGCCGCGCACCGACGCCCGGACTTCCGGTTCGGGAGCGATCTCGAGCAGGTCGCAGATCGCCGTCGGATAGCTGTCGGGGTGACGGCCGGGATCGAGAATCGGGGTGTCACGTGTCGGCGTGGCGCGGAGCGGATGGCGAGCGATCACGACGGCGACAACGACGCCCGTGACCACGCCGAGCACCTCGGTCGCGTAGACGAGGGCCCAGAGCGGATGCGCGCTGGCGCCGGCGAGCCGTCCGGCGAGCCACGCCGCCCATGCGACGGTGCCGAGTGCGACAGCACTACAGCCGAGCGGGCGTCCCATGTACGCCATGCGCCATCTCACCCTTTCACTCGCGCCGATCCCGCCTAGACCGAACGAATCGTCATCGGCAATGTCACCGCTCCGCTTGAGCGCGGCCAGGGCGGAGGCCGCGGCCGATAGCCTCCCTCGCTCGTGGGTACCGAGAAGCGTGAACGTCAGAAAGCCAACCGAGCGCTCAAGCAGCAGGCGGTGATCCGCCAGGCCCGGACCGACAAGATGAAGCGCAACGGCCTGCGCATCACGTTGGGGATCGCCGTCGCCCTGATCGCCGTCGTCGGGATCGCCTGGTTGGGCGGTGCGTTCGACAGTGACGACGACACCCTGACCGGAGCCGACCCGTCGTCGACCGATCTCGACGAGTTCGGTGACACCCTGCCGGCGGGGAGCCTGCCGACCGACACCCTGCCGGCTGCAACGCTGCCGACCGACACCGTGTCACACGAAATACCGGCACCACCTGCCGATCCGTCGGAGTGCCCGGCGGCCGACGGTTCGGCCGCCCAGCAGCGTGAGTTCACCGCCGCCCCGCCGTTGTGCGTCGACCCGGCGAAGACCTACTCCGCGCTCGTCAGCACGAGCCACGGTGACTTCACCGTCGAGCTCGACTTGGCGGCGGCGCCGATCACCGTCAACAACTTCGTCGTGCTCGCCCGTTACCACTACTTCGACGACACCGTCTGCCACCGGATCATCCCCGATTTCGTCGTGCAGTGCGGCGACCCGACCGCCAGCGGATCTGGTGGGCCTGGGTACGCGATCGCCGACGAACTACCGCCGGCTGGCGCGTACCAGATCGGGTCCTTGGCGATGGCGAACAGTGGACCGGACACGAGCGGCAGCCAGTTCTTCGTGATCACCGGCGAGAGCGGTGCCGCCCTCGACCCGCTCTACAGCCTCTTCGGCCAGGTCACCGACGGGCTCGACGACACCCTCCCTGCCCTCGACGCGGCCGGGAACCCCGACCCGGCCGCCAACGGCGTGCCGCCGTTGGAGGAGGTCCGCATCGAGTCCGTCACCATCACCGAGACCTGATCTCCCACCGCGTCGAGCCCGTTCGGCCGTCGAAGCTGGCCACGTCATCACGTTTAGGTGGACCGGTTACCGACGGGTAACTAAGCTGTGGGGATGGCGGACATCGAGACGGTGGGGATCCTGGGGTCGGGAATCATGGCGGCCGGGCTGGCCGAGGTGGCGGCCCGGGCCGGCCACGACGTGGTCGTGCGGTCACGCACGCAGGCCGCGGCGTCGGCGCTGTACGCCTCGATCGAGTCCGCCCTGACGCGCCAGGTCACCAAGGGCAAGCTGACCGACGACGAGCGCACCGCGATCCTGGGCCGGATCACCCCGACCGACCATCTCGGCCGGCTCGCCGACTGCGACCTGGTGATCGAGAGCGTCGTCGAGGATCTCGACGTCAAGAAGGCGTTGTTCAGCGAGCTCGAGCAGATCGTCAAGCCGAGCGGCATCCTCGCCACCAACACGTCGACGTTGCCGGTGATCGAACTGGCGATGATGACGCAGCGGCCCGACAAGGTGTGCGGCATCCACTTCTTCAACCCCGCACCCGTGATGAAGCTGGTCGAGGTCGTGCGGCCGATCACCGCCAGCAACGACACGATCACGATCGCGATGTCGTTCGCCGAACGGTGCGGCAAGGACGCCATCGAGGTCGCCGACCGCGCCGGTTTCGTCGTCAACGCGCTGCTGTTCCCGTACCTCAACAACGCCGTGCGCATGCTCGAGCACGGCACCGCGACCAAAGAAGCGATCGACATCGCGATGCAGGCGGGCTGCAACTTCCCGATGGGCCCCTTCGCGCTGCTCGACCTCGTCGGCCTCGACACGTCCGTCGCCATCCTCGATGCGCTGTACGAAGAGTTCCGCGATCCGAACTACGCGGCCGTGCCGACGTTGCGCCGGCTCGTGGTCGCGGGTCGCCTCGGCCGAAAGAGCGGCGCCGGCTTCTACGAGTACGGGCCCTCGTGATCTCGTGAAGTTTCGGCGTTGTGAGGGCGCCGAAACTTCATGAGATGGGCTGGGCAGCTGGCACGATGAGGCGGTGAAGTCAGCGGGTCCGACCGAGCCGCCCGCGAGTCGCTGGTCGATGCCCGAAGCTCCACCCGTCGACGACACCGGCCTCGTCGCCGTCGGTGCCGACCTCGCACCGGGAACGCTGCTCGCCGCCTACCGCGCCGGGCTGTTCCCGATGCCCTTGGACGGCCGCCGGATCGCGTGGTTCTCACCCGACCCGCGTGGGGTCGTGCCGCTCGACGGGCTCCGCATCAGCCGATCGCTGCGGCGCAGCATGCGTGAGTTCGACGTGACGGTCGACACGCGGTTCCGCGAGGTGATGGAACGTTGCGCCGATCCCTCGCGCGACGGTGGATGGATCACACCCGAGTTCGTCGATGCCTACACCGCGCTGCACGAGCTCGGATGGGCGCACTCGGTCGAGACCTTTCGCGACGGCGAGCTCGTGGGTGGCCTCTACGGCGTGCGCATCAACGGGTTCTTCGCGGGGGAATCGATGTTCCACACCGCGCCGGACGCGTCGAAGGTCGCGCTGGTGCACCTCGTGCGCTGGCTGGTGGCGACGGGCGCGACGCTGCTCGACGTGCAATGGACGACGCCACACCTCGTCTCGCTCGGAGCCGTCGACGTGAGACGTGACGAATACCTGACACTTCTCGCACGTGCAACCAGACCCGCCGACAGAGGGCGAGGGGCGGCGACGTAGGAGCCTGCCGAGCCGGCGACCAGACCTGCAGAGGCGTCTCCGAGCGGCCGTGAGGCGACTCAATCAGGCATTGATACTCGGTGTCGGCGGGCCGCCACCCGCCGACACCGAGATTCCCGCCGACCGTTGTCCCTGAGACCGGCCGGAAAATGTTCCCGCCACGGTGAACTGTTTTCCACCAGTCGCACGATCGGACGCCCATGTTTCGGATCGGAACGACCTCGACTTGAGCGATTCGTTCCATACAGCGACACACTTGAGGGATGAGCGACGCTGAGCGCACGCGGGATGCGCCGTGGCTGATGCGTACCTACTCGGGGCACTCGACGGCGCGTGCCTCGAACGAGCTGTACCGCAACAACCTCGCCAAGGGTCAGACCGGGCTTTCGATCGCCTTCGATCTGCCGACGCAGATCGGCTACGACCCCGATTCACCGATGGCGAAGGGCGAGGTCGGCAAGGTCGGTGTGCCGGTGAGTCACCTGGGCGACATGCGCATGTTGCTCGACGGCATTCCTCCGGGGCGGATGAACACGTCGATGACGATCAACGCCACGGCGGCGTGGCTGCTCGCGCTCTACGTCGCCAACGCCGAGGAGCAGGGCACGCCATCGGAGGAGATCCGCGGGACGACGCAGAACGACATCGTCAAGGAGTACCTGTCGCGCGGTACGTACATCTTCCCGCCGGGTCCGTCGCGTCGATTGATCGTCGACATGATCGCCTGGTGCGCCACGCACGCGCCGGCGTGGAACCCGATCAACGTGTGCTCGTACCACCTGCAGGAGGCGGGCGCCACGCCGGTGCAGGAGATCGCCTACTCGATGGCGACGGCGATCGGGGTGCTCGACGCGGTCCGCGACTCGGGCCAGGTCGCGCCCGAGCGATTCGGCCAGGTGTTCGCCTCGATCTCCTTCTTCGTCAACGCCGGGATCCGGTTCATCGAGGAGATCTGCAAGCTGCGGGCGATGACCGAGATGTGGGACCGCATCGGCATCGAGCGCTACGGCGTCGACGATCCCAAGGCGCGCCGGTTCCGATACGGCGTCCAGGTCAATTCATTGGGCCTGACCGAGTCCCAGCCCGAGAACAACGTCCAGCGAATCGTGCTCGAGATGCTCGGCGTGACGCTGTCGAAACGGGCCCGCGCCCGGTCGATCCAGCTGCCGGCGTGGAACGAGGCGCTCGGGCTTCCTCACCCATGGGACCAGCAATGGTCGTTGCGAATGCAACAGGTGCTCGCGTTCGAGTCCGATGTTCTCGAGTACGGCGACATCTTCGACGGATCGAAGGTCGTCGAGGCGCGCACCGCCGAGCTCCGCGATGCCGCCCAGACCGAGCTCGACGATGTCCTCGGCCTCGGCGGGGCGTTCGAGGCGGTCGACGTGTTGAAGTCCCGGCTGGTCACGTCGATGGCCGAGCGCACGCGGCGGATCGAGTCCGGCGAGCAGATCGTCGTCGGTGTGAACGACTTCGTCGAGACCGCGGCGTCACCGTTGGGTGGAACCGGGGCGATCCTGCGGGTCGATCCGGCGGTCGAAGCCGAGGCCGTCGCCGCCCTCGCCGCGTGGCGCGCCGAGCGCGACGACGTCGCCGTCAAGGCTGCGCTCGACGAGCTCCGCCGGGTGGCGGAGTCCGGTGACAACGTGATGCCCGCCTCGATCGCGTTGGCCAAGGCAGGCGGTACGACGGGCGAGTGGGGCGGGTTGATGCGCGAGGTGTTCGGCGAGTACCGGGCCCCGACGGGCGTCGGGTCGGCACAGGCCGGCCGCGGCGAGCTGGCGGCGGTCGCCGAGTTCGTGCGCACGATCGCCGGCGGTCCGCCCAAGCTGCTCGTCGCCAAGCCGGGCCTCGACGGTCACTCGAACGGGGCCGAACAGATCGCGGTCGCGGCGCGCGACGCCGGGATGGAGGTCGTCTACGCCGGCATCCGTCTCACGCCCGAGCAGATCGCGGCCTCCGCCCGCGACGAGGATCCCGACGTGATCGGGATCTCGATCCTGTCGGGCTCACACCTCGAGCTGGTTCCCGAGGTGATCGAGCGCTGCCGGGTCGAAGGTGTCGATGCCGCGATCGTCGTCGGCGGCATCATCCCCGAAGGCGATCGAGCACGGCTGCTCGAGGCCGGTGTCGCCGCCGTGTACACGCCGAAGGATTTCCGGCTGGCCGACATCATGCGCGACATCGCCGAGCTGACCGCGGCGCGGCGCGCCCGCGACTGACACGCCCGCGAGTTGTCGATCTACGCGCTGGAACGCGGCCCGTGGGTCGCGATCCGACCGGGGAGGTCGTGGCCGACGATCTCGCGCAGCAGCGCCACTGCGTCGAGCAGGCGATCGAGGTTGATGCCCGTGGCGATGCCCTCGTCGTCGAGCAGGTGCACGAGGTCCTCGGTCGGCAGGTTGCCGCCGGCGCCCTTGGCGAACGGGGAGCCGCCGAGCCCACCGGCCGAGGTGTCGAACCGGCTGACGCCGCAGCGGATCGCCTCGTAGGCGGTGACGAGCGCTGTGCCGCGGGTGTCGTGGAGGTGGAGGCCCACGTCGGTGCCACACGCCTCGAGGAGCGCGCGAACCCGCGCTGGTGTGGCCATCCCCGTCGTGTCGGCGAGCGTGAGCTGGGCAACGCCGTAGTCGGTCAGGCGTTCGCCGAGCGCCGCGACATCGGCCGGATCGGCGTCCCCGCTGTACGGCGAACCGAAGCAACACGAGACAACGGCATCGACCGGACGCACGCCGGCGATCGCCACGATCTCGGAGATCGCGGCTTCGCTCTCGGCCACGGTCATGTGCACGTTCTTCTCGTTGTACACGGGGTCGGCCGAGATCGTGACGGTGAGTGCATCGATGCCGGCGACGATGGCCATCTCGGCGCCGCGCCGGTTGGGCACGAGTGCCCACCACGTGACGTCGGCTCGCCGATCGATGTCGGCGAGCACGGCGTCGGGGTCGGCCATCGCCGGAACCGCCTTGGGCGACACGAAGCTGACCGCCTCGATGTGGCGCACGCCCGTCGCGGCCAGGGCGTCGATGAACCGGGCGCGCTCGGCGACGGCGACGGGTGCTTCGGACTGCAGGCCGTCGCGGGGCCCGACCTCTCTGATCGTGACGTACGCGACCGCCCCTCATACCATCATCTCGGCCGGTATTCGCAAG
>CAVRNI010000011.1:0-16182 GCA_963722415.1 Ilumatobacteraceae bacterium | reverse complement strand
GGCTGGCCGAGACCTCGATCTCCCGTCGCGAAGGCACCGGCCCGAACATCAGCAAGACGCTCGAGGCCGCCGCTCCCGATTCCCGAACGTGATGTGACGACGTGGATCGACGATCCTGGATCGAGGCGCGACGGGCGGCGGTGGTCGCCGACTACGACGCCGGCGCGGCGAACTACGACCTCGACCCCTACCCGAGCGACATGCAGGAGGAGTGGGTCCAACGGCTGTTGGCGACATGCCCGGCCGGCGGCACCGTGCTGGACGCCCCATGTGGGACCGGTCGGTACTTCTCGATGGTCGCCGACGCCGGCCTGCACGTCGTCGGCATCGATCAGTCGGCCGGCATGCTCGACCAGGCCCGCGGTCGCGGGCATCGCGATCGAGCTCGAACACGTCGGCCTGCAGGAGTTGGCGTACGTCGCGCAATTCGACGCCGCGATGACGGTCGACGCGATGGAGAACGTGCCCCCGGAGGACTGGCCGCTCGTGCTGACCAACCTGCACCGTGCCGTCCGGCCGGGCGGCCACCTCTACATGACCGTCGAGGAAGAGGACGAGGCGGATGTCGACGCGGCGTACGCCGCGCTCTCGGCCACCGGCGCCCCGGCCGTGCGTGGCGAGGTCGTCGAAGGCGACGTCGCCGGCTACCACTTCTATCCCGGCCGCGAACGGGTGATCGGATGGATCGACGCGGCGGGCCTCGAGATCGTCGACGAGGGTTTCAAACAGGAGGACGGTTGGGGATACCGGCACTTCCTGCTGCGATCCCGAACGTTGCCAGTCGCTCGAGACGCAGGCCACTGATCATCAGCCGCTCCTTCCCAGGATGCACGTCACCATCCATGCGCTCGACCCGACGACCCGAAGCAATCCACGCGAGCCGCATGCCGACTACCATTCCGCCGGTTTACGAATCACATGGAGCGTGACATGGCCGAGCCGGGCATCCCGTTGTCCGACCTCATCGATGCGGTCCGATCCGAGCTCGAGATCGCCGCATCGAAGGCGCAAGGTGAGCAGCTGCAGTTCGAGGTCCAGGACGTCAAGCTCGAGGTCGATGTCACGACGACCGGCACCCGTGAGGCAGAGGGCGGCGTCAAGGTCTGGGTGCTCACGATCGGCGCCAAGGGCAGCACGGCCAACACGGCGACGCAGCGCGTGACGTTGAGCCTCACCGCCGTCTCACCGGACGGCACCAGGTATCGCGTGAGCGACAAGGATTCGCAAATCAGCGAAACGTGAGATGGCTGGCCTCGACCACGACCGCATCGCTCTGGTCGTCGCCCGACCGGCGACGGGTGGCGTCGCGGACCAGTCGAGTGTCGAGCTGGCCACCGGCTATTTCCTGACCGGCGACCTCGTGCTCACCCCGCGGCACGTCGCCGACACCGCCGATTCGGTGTTCAGAGTGCGCTCGGAGGTCGGCGTCGACGACGCGGACCACTGGTCGGACGCCGTGCCGGTGTGGTTCGGGGTCGGCGACGTCGACGCAATGCTCTTTCGCACCAGCAAGTGGTTCGGGGATTGGGAGACGCCACCGTTCGGACCCGACGTCGAGCGGGGGACCTGGGAATCGACGGGCTACGCGAAGGTCGCCGCCGACAGCGAGGGGGGCAACAGGAAGACCCAGCCGCTCAACGGCTCCTTCGCCTCGAGTCGGGGCCAGGGAGCCGCTGAGCTCGCGCTGACCGCCGAGCAGACCATCGCCGCCAAGTGGGACGACCACTGGAAGGGGATCTCCGGCGCACCCGTCTTCTCGACGGTCACTGGTGACGAGCGACTGGTTGGACTCATTACCGACGCGAACAAGGCACTCTCGAACGGGTTGATCGGACTACCCATCGCACGGTTGCTCGATGACCTCCGGTTCCGGTTGCTCGTCACCCCCTCGTTCTTGGACCCGCTGCCGACGGAACCCTGGTGCCTGGTGCTGACCGCCGAGGGCACACGGTCGGACCTCGTCCAGCAGGTCGCCGGAGTGCTCACCGGATTCCGCGACGAGGACGCACGATTCGCCGAGCTCCACCCGCGCCCGATCGAGCTCCGGGTGGTCGACGCCATCGAGTCGGTCGAGAACTGGGCGGTGTCGGTCGACGCGCTGGCCCGAGCCGACTTCATGGTCGCCGACGTGACATCGTTCGAGCCGGCGGTGATGCTGCTGCTCGGCGTTCGTTCGGTGTTGCGGCGCGGCGTGACGGTCAGCGTTACGGCCGGCGACCCGAGTACCGACGATCGATCCGAAGCGAAGTCAGACGGCACTACCGACGGCCCGGGTCTGCCCTTCAACGTCCAGGAGACGAGGGTGCTCTCGTACGACGATGAGCACTTCTACGTGGATCTCCACCGCGCGATGTCGGAGGGCGCGGCGAACCTGGCGAGGGATGCGAACTACCTCGACCTGCCGGCCTTTCACGCGGTTCGGGCGCCGCGCCCGGAGACGTGGGCGGACGACAACGCCAAGAACGTGCTCGTCCTGTGTCCGTTCGCGAAGTCGTACTCCGACTTCTACCGCAGGAAGCTCCGACAGATCATCCAGGGCCGCACACACAACATGACGCCGCTGAGGATGCTGGACCTCCGATCACCTCGGCTCGTCGGTCAGGCGTTGTACGAGCAGATCCGGTGGGCCTCCCACTGCCTCGTCGACTGGTCAGAGTGGCGCGCCAACGTCATGTTCGAGCTCGGCGTCCGGCTCGCTTGTTCCGAGCACGATCCGTGCAGCATCATCGACGAGGGCGATGTGCACCGCGAGTCGGACAGCGAGCAGCCGCGACGTCGTCTCGGACAGCATGACCTGCTGCGTGAGCTGTTCAGACCGGTCGCCTACGACCGAGCTGACCCCTTCCCTGCCCTCGAGGCGCCGCTCGAAACCTGGTGGGCGCAGCAACGAGGCACCGGCCCGAGAGAGTCGCAGGGTGCCATCCCGCCGGGAGGCACGTTCGGCATCGCGCAGGCAAGTTTCCTGTGGCGACAGGACCCGATGCTCACCCGACCGCACGTCGAGTTGCGTGAGGGTGCTGAGAGGATCCTGGGCAAGGACCAGGAACGGCGACCGGACGCCTCATCCTCTTCGCCGAAAACGAGCCGTTCGACTCGGAGCTGCGCGCCTCCGTCAGGGAGAAGTGGATCGCCGCCTGGCTCTACCTCCGACACCTCGCCAGCGCTGACGATGGCGACGGGCACGACGTTCGGACCGACCTGCTCGTCCTCAGCCGTTTCGTGGCGCACGCGCTGAACGCGTCCAGCGACCCCCGCCACATCGCGCTGCGCAAGGAGATCAGCGATCTGCTGGGACCGACAGTGGCTGAGGACCGCGACGAAGAGGTGCGCGCGCTCAAGGCGAGCGCCAAGAGCGCGCGCGCCAACGAGGACTGGCAATTCGCCATCGAAGAGCTCGATCGGGCCGTCGAGCTGCTCGTCGGCCGGCTGCCCGACGCGACGGGCCGCACCCGCGCCGAGCTCGCCTCGGAGCTCGCCGACTCGTTCGGCATGATCGGCGGCATCGAACGGCGATGGGGCCTGTCGCTGGCCGGCGCCGAGCGGCACCGTCATCTCCAAGCGTCCGTTGACGCATACGACAGCGGATTCAGCCACGAACAGGACCTGGAGACGAACGTCGCGAGCACGTACAACCGGATCAACCGCCTGGTCGGTCGCGTTCTGCTCAACCCGCACGTCCTCGACACCGACGACACGGCGCCCGACGTCGTGGAAGAGCTCGGCTCGGCGGAAGAGATCCTCGTCGAGCAGCTCAGTTCAGTGCGCGTCGGCGATCCATGGGGGTACTGCGACCTCGGGTTGATCCGCGTCCTCCGTGGAACGACCGACGCGTTGTCGACCTACCACGAGCTCGATCGGCTACGCCCGCCGAAGTTCGTCTACGAGAGTGCGCTCGCGACGCTCGAGCCATTGGCAGAGGTGGCATCAGATCTGCGGCCGGATCTTCCAACCGCCGTGGCCCAGATGCAGCGAGCCGCCCGCTACGCGGCGGAGTGAACGCGTGACCTTTTTCGTCGGCAATACTTCTGGCCGCGGGCCCGCGTTGGCGGGCGGCCGAGGAGGTACAGGTCATGAGTGTGTACAAGGTCGTCGAGATCATCGGCACGAGCAGCGAATCGTGGGAGGACGCCAGCCTCACGGCGGTCAAGAAAGCCGGTGAGACGATCCGTAACCTGCCGCGTCGCCGAGGTCGTCCAACAGGACCTCGATCTCGACGACGCCGGCGGGGCGACGTTCCGCACGAAACTGCGGATCTCGTTCAAGTACGAGGACGGGTGACGGCCGGCCGTTGTTCGTGAGTCGGCGCGCCCGTCCGGGCGCGTCCGCGAGGACGGAGCCGGGGCACTCAATAGGGTGTGCGGCTGTGCTCCTTGCCCACGCCGGAAACCGAATCGACGCCGAGGACCGGGCGGAGCCACGCTTCCCCGCGACTCAGGTCGGCGTGGTGACGTCGATCATCGCGCGGGCGCTCGCTGATCTCCGACCGTCGGCGGTCGTGTCCGCGGCCGCCAACGGCGCCGACCTGATCATCCTCACCGAGGCGCAACGACTCGGCATCGCGACCCACGTCGTGCTGCCCATGCACGCCGACGACTTTCTCGAGGCATCCGTCGCGACGTCCGACACAGCGTGGGCCGAGCAGTATCGCGAGGTGCTCGACACGGCGCGCCGGTCCCCCGGGTCGACCGTCGACACCTTGGATCTCGCCGCCGATCCGAGGTGGTATCTCAAAGCCAACGTCGTGATCCTCGAACGAGCTCGATCCCTTGCCTCCGGCGACGAATCGATCATCGCCATGACCGTGCGCCCCACTGAGGGCGAGACTCCACCGAGCGCCGCCGATGAGTTCGCCCATCTGGCGTCACAAGCGGGGCTCACGGTGCTCACCGTCGATCCCCGTCCCGACCGCACTGTCGCCCTACGCGTCGACTGAACGGACGACCGCGCGACTGCGATCCCGCCCGTCAGGCGGCATTCACGACTCGGCGTCGGAGCTCGTCCAGCTTTCGAGGACACCGTGCATGTCCATCAGGATCTTGGACGCGTCCGCCTTGCCTGGCACGACATCGACGAGGTCCCGGAGATGATTCGTCACGGAGTCGCGTTCGCGAGCGCTCGACCGGAGCCGGAACGCGGCGACATACGCCGCCGTGATGCCCTCCGCGGCCTCGGTGAGTGCCCCGGCCTCTGACGGCTCGGACGCCGCCGTGATCAGGAGCTCACTCAGTCTGAGGTCGCCCACCCCGGCGCGGCTCCAGAAGTCCGGCGCGGCGTCGATGTCGACCGACGATTGCCCGCCGCCCACCTGCCCGAGGCGCTCCTCGAACGCGCTGGCGGCCGCCTCGAAGATCGCCAGCGAATCACCGGGCTCGATGTCGTTGAGCTTCGCCACCTGGACGAGCTGGATCCAGTTGAGCTCGTAGTAGGCCTTGGCCCGGAGTCGATGTGCTTCCGCGAAGAAGTGGATGGCTTCGAGGAGGTGGTGCGCGCGTTCCTCCCCAGTTGTCATCGTCGCCAGACGCTTGTGGAACCCACCCATCAGAGCCAGGCGCTCGTCGGTCGTGCCCAGGTCGAGTGCTCGCTTGAGCCACGTCTGCGCCCGCTTCACGTAGACGTCGACCCACGACTTGGCAACACCTCGGCGATGCAGTTGCTGTGCTCGACGGCTGAGCAGGTTGCCGAGCTGCTCGATCGAGCCGATCGTGACGTTCGATCCACCGCGTTTGAGGGCGAGCCCGTACAGCCGGATCGCCGACCTGAACTCCATCAGTTCCGCCCATGTCTCGGCGACCTCGGCGAGTGCCTCGGGCGACTTCAGCTTGATCGCGCAGGTCTGCAGATCCCGCAGATCGGACCGGACCTGTTGCGCCGACCCTTCGGCGTCGACCGTGGCCGACCGGCCCTGGTCGCTGGCGACCGAGAACAGTCGCTGGATCCTGCGGCGCAGCTCCCCCACCGTGTGGACCTCTGACAGATCACGCCGGTACGCCCTGGTGGTCAAGCAGAACCCGGGATCGCCGTAGCACTGGTAGGCGCCCCAGGTGAGCGACCGCCGCTCGGTTTCCCACGCCGCATGTCGCGCGCCGGACACCGCGCTGCCGAAGTCCGACCCCGTGAGCAGCTCGGTGTAGAGATGCTCGGAGAACGACCGTGCCGCCGTGTCGTCGACAGCCCATCCGGCGACGACGACAGCCCGCACCCCGGCCTTCAACAACTCGCGACCGACGCTGGCGGCCACCCGGTTGGCACCGGTGAGAACCCGGCCGAGATGACACGCGTTGAGGACGACCAGATCCGGAATGACGGACATCTTCGAGAACACGTTGGGTGTCAGACGAAGGTTCCCGAGGACGACCCCGGTGGTGGTCGGGTCGTCCGTGAAGTCCCCGTGCGCCGCGATGTGGACCACGCGCCAATCACCGTTCAGGAGCCGGTGCAGCGCCTTCACGGACGTCACCTGCTGGTAGACGTGCGGCGTCGCCGCCGCATCGTCGGTCGCGCTCGTCGACGCCGGCTCGACGAGCGTCGAAGTCGTGTCCCAGATCAGCGACTCCACGTTCCATCCGGACGTCGCCAGCAGTTCGGCGACCGCCAGACTCTCGTTGTACGCACCCGGGAGTTGCTCGAACTGGGGAGCGGGCGGATTGCCGATGATGAGGGCGTTGTTGCCCGATGCGCGTGGAACCTCGAACCGGACGCTCTCGGTCTCCCTGAACTGGCGGAGCATCCCGACGCGGAGCGCGAGCGGAGCGTCGGCTTCGGGCGACTCGGGGCGCGGACGCATGAGCTCCCACGGATAGTCGGCCGTGCTCGCGTCGACGAGCAGGTGCAGGTGCTCGCCGGAACCCAGATCACCCTTCAGCTCGTTCGGGATCAGGAGCTCGTAGAGCGTGCCACCGATGTCGGGGTCGGCGTCGTTGCCGATCGCGTTGGCGACGAGTGGATCGAGGATGGCGCGCTCGGCGAGCCCGACCAGTCGTTCCGCTCTGGCCAACCTCCCGATCGATGTGAACTCGAGCTCGACGCTCGACGCCTCCGGATCGAACGATCGGGCCCGAATGTCGATCCGGCGCCAGACCTCGTCGGCCGCGTCGATCGGTGAGCCGGCGCTCGAGCGCCCCTCGCCGGCCGTCGGTTCGAGCCGGTAGGTGACCTGCTGGCGGATGGCGGGATCAGCCCCTTCGTTGCGGCCCTCCATCGACCGCAACCGAGCGAGTACGCCGACGATGAGGTCGACGCGATCCTCGTAGCGCTCGATGATCTCGAGCGCCTCCAGCGGCACGACGTCGGTCGCGAAGCGTTCCTCGCCGCCGACGAGCACCTTCATCCTCGTCAGCCGACCATTGGCGGCGATCGTCCCGTCGATCAACGCTCGTACCGATGCCTCGACGCGAAGACCTCCTCCGGACGAGGCCCCGATGAGCACGCTCGAAACACCGATCGCCGGCCACTTGCCGTCGGCGGGCAGTGCGCCCGCGAGTCGCCGTTCGAGCTCGTTCAATGCGACGCGCAGCAGGGATCGGGTGACGACATCGCGGAGTTGGGCCGGCGCGAGCTCACCGCTCGGGCCGAGGCCGATGATGACCGCACCTCGCGGCGGCGCCTCGTCGACCGCCTCCAGCAGGAGGATGTCACCGAGCCGTTGCGGATATTGTTGCATCAGCAACATCCGCTCCAGCCGACCCTCCGATCGCTTGTTGAGCTGGGCCTCGGCTCCCGTGAGAGGCAGGCCTTGGAAGTGCCCGACGAGGAGCCGGTACGTGGCGTGCTCGAGACTCCCGTGGAGCACCCTGACCTGGAGCGGATTGAGGGCGGGCGGGGGCGCCACGGTGGATCCGGCCGCCACTTGCTCGACCAGCGAGGGGTCAGCACCGGCAACCGCGTCGCGTTTGGTTGCGTCACCCATCGTCTGACGCGGCACTGGCACCCTCCCCCGTTCGCTGAATGTCCGGACGCATGATCGTCCAAATTCGTGACCTTGTCGATGCGATGTACTTTGGAACTGGTGCGTATCGACCCGGTGGTCGACTGCGAGATCGTCGCCGAGCCCACGCATCCCTGGTTCCGTTGGAAGGGTGGACGCGGCACGACGGGTGACGACTGGATGCGGCATTCGGAGCTCCTCGTCGATGGAAAGCTGCGGCTGGGCTTCGGTGGTTTCCTGCTGCGGGGTGGACCGCTCGGCGAGCGAATCGTGCTCGTCGACTGCGGCAACGGGCCCGAAGGCGACGACTTCATCCCGCCCGGCAGGCTCCTCGAGTCGCTGGCCGCGCTTGGTGTCGGTCCGCACGACGTGACCGACGTGCTGCTCACCCATCTGCACTACGACCACACGGGCTGGCTGGCCATCGACGGACGACCGACGTTCGCCAATGCGAACGTGCGCTGCGCGGCCGCCGACCTCGCCTGGTTCGGTGATCCATCGACCACCGGCCTGTCATCGCAGGTGCTGCCGGCCCGAGTCGGGCCGCTCGGCGATCGGCTGTCGACGTTCTCCGTCGACGGGACGATCCTGCCTGGCGTCGACGCCCTCCTGGCGCCTGGACACACGCCCGGAAGCACGGTGTTCGTCATCAGCGAAGGCGAGCAACGCGTGCTGCTGATCGGCGATGTGGTCCACTGCCCGGTCGAACTGGTCGAGGAGGAATGGGCGGCATTCGGAGACGTCGACCCGGTCCTCGCGGCGCGGACACGTGAGCGGGTGACCCGCGAGCTCGACGGTGCCGACGTGGGCGGCGCGCACTTCCCCGGCCTCGCGCTGGGGCGTCTGATCCAAACGTCAGTGCCGCGGCGTTGGACGGTGCCATGACGGGTTCCCCGACGTTGCTCGGGCGCATCTCCGACGCGACGCGACTCCGCGCCGAGCGCGCCAGCCTCGTTCTCGACGACGACGTGCTCACCCATGGCGACGTCGACCGGATGTCGGCGCTCGTCGCTCGTGGACTGGCCGGCGCCGGACTCGGCCGCGGGAATCGCGTCGCGGTGCTCGGGCCGAATCACCTGCTGACGATGGTGGCGACGCTCGGCATCATCCGGTCCGGGGCGACATGGATCCCGCTCAATCCACGGGACTCGATCGATGCCATCGGCGCATTGTCCCGGCGCTTTCGAACCGACATGCTGATCTACCACTCCGACTTCGCCGAGGCGCTCGACCAGATCCGACGCGAGGCGACGACGATCACCGAGGTCGTCGCCCTCGACGACCAATCAGGCGACGCCAACCCGTCACTCCTCGAGTGGGCCGCCGCCCACGATGAGGGGGCCGCGCTCATCGAACCGGACGGCGAGGACCTGAGCGCCGTGTTCGCAACCGGAGGCACCACCGGCGTCGCCAAGGGGGTGTGCTACAGCTATCGCACGTTGTCGGCGATCGCCGGTAACTACGTCGAACTGCTCGACCACTCCGATCCGATCTTCCTCGCCGCCGCCCCGCTGACCCACGTCTCGGGCCGGGTCTGCCTCGGTGTGATGGCCGCTGGTGGGACCACGGTCGTGCTGCCACAGTTCGAGCCGGGCGCCGTGCTCACCGCGATCGAGCGACACCGCGTCACCACGATGGTGCTCCCGACGACGATGCTCAACCGCGTGCTCGCCCACCCGGCAGCGGGGTCGACCGACACGTCGAGCCTGCGGCACGTGGCGGTCGGCGCCTCGCCGGTGCCGGTCGATCTGCTGAAGCGGGCGATCAGCACGTTCGGACCGGTCATCGCCCAGAACTACGGCCAGACCGAGGCCCCGATGCACATCACCGCGATGCGACCCGACGAGTACCTCGTCGACGGAGAATTCGTCCCGGACGTGCGGATGGTCAGCTGCGGCCGCCCCACTCGCTTCTGCGACGTCCGAACGGTGACTGACGACGGTGTCGACGTCGCGCCGGGCGAGGTCGGTGAGATCGTCGTCCGTGCCAACTTCGTGATGGATCGCTATCTCGACGACGAGGCGGCCACGTCGGCCACGCGGATCGACGGCTGGCACCGCACCGGCGACCTCGGCACGCTCGATCCGGAGGGATACCTCACGATCGTCGGCCGGCTCACGGACATGATCATCACCGGGGGCTTCAACGTGTATCCCGCCGAGATCGAAGGGGTGATCGCCGAACGGACCGACGTCCACGAATCGGCGGTCATCGGGCTGCCCGACCCCGACTGGGGCGAACGAGTCGTGGCCGTGGTCGAGCCGGCACCGGGCGCCGTCGTCGACATCGACGACCTGTTGCGCCACGTCCGCGGCCGGCTCGGAGCGGTGAAGACACCGAAAGACGTGGTGATCGTCGACGCCATCCCCCGCAACGCCAACGGCAAGATCCTGAAGTCCGTGCTCGTCGAGCGCCTCACTCAGACGGATCGGCCGGGTCGCGGGAGGTAGCGGTCGGACACGATGCGCAACTGGATCTCCGACGTGCCCTCGAAGATCTTGGTGAGACGTGCGTCGCGCCAGTGGCGCTCGAGCGCGAAGTCGGTGGTGTACCCGGCGCCGCCGTGGATCTGCAGTCCCTCGCTCGTCACGCGTTCGGCCATCTCGCTGGCCAGAAGCTTGAGCATCGACGCCTGGTGGTCGACCGTGACGCCTGCGTCGGCATCGGCTGCGACCTGGTACATGAACGCGCGGCACGCCTCGATCTCGGCTGCCATCTGGGCGACTTTGAACCGCAGCGCCTGGAAGTCGCCGATCGGGCGATCGAACTGCCGGCGCTGCTGGCAGTAGGCGACCGAGTCCTCGAGCGCGGCGCGCGCCAAACCGATGGCGCGGGCGCCGGTGTGCACCCGCGCCTCGGTCAGCGTGCGCGATACCCCACGAAATCCCTCCGTGTCGTCCGGTTGAGCGTCCTCGCGCTCCAAGAGGTTGTCGGCGGACACGCGCAGGCCGTCGATCGACAGCTCCCACGTCTGCCAGCCGAAGTATCCGATCTTGCGGATCGGCGTGCCGGCGACACCTGGTGGGAACGTGCCGCGCTCCTTGGGAACGTAGAAGCGCCGGATGCCGGCATGCCGGTGGGCCGGGTCATACGGCGTCGTGCGGGCGACGATGATCAGGTAGTCGGCCTGATCGGCGTACGTGCACCACATCTTCTGCCCGGTGATGACCCACTCGTCGCCGTCGCGCTCGGCGCGGGTTCGTATCGACGCGATGTCCGACCCGGCGTCCGGTTCGCTCGAGCGCGAACGCGCCGAGGTGCTCGCCGCGAGCGACACGCGGCAGGATCGCCTCGCGTTGTTCGGCACTGAAACCGGAGCTCAACCCATTGCCACGGGCGATGATGCTCGCCACGCTCATCCACGCCCGGGCGAGCTCCTCGGTCACCATGCAGTACTCGACGAGCCCGAGACCGAGTCCGCCGTACCGCTCGGGCACGAGAATGCCGAACAGGCCCATCTCGGCCATCGTGCTCACGACGTGTTGGGGGATGAGGCCGTGCTGCGGATCGAGCTCGTTGGCGACGGGCAACACCACGTTCATCGCGAAGCTGCGCACGGCATCGCGCATCGCCAACCGCTCGTCGGTCAGGTAGGCCGTCGGGAGAGACGCCGGCGCAGGTGGAAGAAGTGCCATCGAGCACATTGTCCCGGGTCGGCTATTTGCTTGTCAACTAACAACTATCTGCTCTACGCTGATGCCGTGACCGATCCGTTCGATCGAGCGTCCTTCGAGTCGGTGCATCACGGCAGGGCGTTCGAGGACTTCGAGGTCGGCCAGGAGTTCGTGCACCACTGGGGTCGGACCATCACCGCGGCCGACAACGTGCTGTTCTCGACCTCGACGTGCTGCTGGCTGCCGATGTACCTCAACCTGCCGTACGCCCAGTCGCACGGCCATCGCGACACGGTCGTGCACCCGATGCTCGTCCTGTGCACCGTCGTCGGGATGTCGGTGGAGGATCTCAGCGAGTACGGCGGGGCGTTCCTCGGTCTCGAGGACTGCACGTTCCATCGCCCCGTGTACCCCGGCGACACCTTGACCGCCAGATCCACCGTCGTGGCGACGCGCCCGTCGAAGAGTCGCCCGGGCGGGATCGTGACCTGGCACACCGAGGGGTCCGACCAAGCCGGCGCGCTCGTCGTCGACTTCGTGCGCACCAATCTCATCGCGGCGCGGTCTGAACGATGAGCACGTCCCCCGCTGACAACTCGACCCTGGTCGGTCGCGACGGGTTCTTCGAGGACTTCACCGTCGGCCAGCGACTGCGCCACTCGCGCGGCGCCACGATCAGCGACGTCGAGAACAACATGGTCACCAAGCTGGTGATGAACACGGCCGAGGGACACTGGAACGACTTCGCGATGCGGGCGAGCGTGCTCGGGGAAGGACGCGTCGTGTTCGGGCTGGTCACCGCGTCGGTCGTGTTCGGCCTGGCGAGTCAGGACACCGCCGAGCAGGCACTCGCCGAGCTGGCGTGCGGTGGGCTGCGGTTCAGCGCACCGGTGCACGTCGGTGACACGCTGTACGCGTACACCGAGGTGCTCGAGTGCCGGCCCTCCGAGGAACGCGACGACGCCGGGATCGTCCGCTTCCACCATTGGGGCCTGCTCGACGACGAGCGAGTGGTGTTCGAGGGCAGCCGGACGGTGCTGCTCAAGCGTCGCTCCCACTGGGTCACGTCGTCGTGAATCGCCAGAAGGAACGCTCGAGCCTGTCCACCCGGCGGCTGCTCGACGCGGCGGGCGAATTGATCAGCGAGGGCGGGTACGCGGCGATGACGCTCGCCGCGGTCGGCGAACGCGCCGGCTACAGCCGCGGCCTCGTCACGGCCCGGTTCGGGTCGAAGCGGGAGCTCGTCGAAGCCCTCGTCGAACGCATCACCACGGTGTGGAACGCACGCTACGTCCAGCCGGGCACGGTGGGCAGGAGCGGCCTCGACGGCCTGCTCCTCACCCTCGATGCGATCCGGGCGCAGTCCGAGCGCGACCCGCGCGACCTGCGCACGCTCTACGCCCTCCAGTTCGAAGCGCTCGGTCAGGTGCCCGAGCTGCGCGCGCACTTCGTCGAGTTCCACCGCACGATGCGGGCCGACATGGCCGGCTTCGTCCGCCGCGGCCTGCGCGACGGGTCGGTCGTCGCCGGCACCAGCCCGAAAGCGGAGGGGGCGGCAGTCGTGGGAGCGCTCCGAGGAATCGGCTACCAGTGGCTGCTCGATCCCGACGAGATCGATCCGACGACCCTGCTGTCGCACCTGATCGTGTGCCTCGACCGGCGCCTACGGGCCCCGCAGGAGGCAACCGCGTGATCCATCCGAACCGGTTCGACGGCCGGGTCGCCGTCGTCACCGGCGGCGCCGGGGCATTCGGGACCGCGATCGCCAGTCAGCTCGTGGCCGAGGCTGCCAAGGTCGTCGTCGCCGATCTCGATCTCGACGCTGCCAGGCGCGTCGCCACCACGCTCGGAGGCGACGCGATCGCCTGCCGGCTCGACGTCACCCAGCCGGACTCGGTGGTCGAGGCGATCGCCGTCGCCGAGCAGCAGTTCGGCGGGCTCGACCTGCTCGTCAACAACGCCGGCCTCACCCATCGCATCACGCCGCTCGAAGAGCTGCCCGACGAGGCGTTCGACCTCGTGTTCGACGTCAACGTGAAGGGCACGTTCCTCTGCTCGAAGCACGCGATCGGTCCGTTGCGACGACGCGGCGGTGGGGCGATCGTCAACATCTCGTCCGTCGCCGCCATCGCGCACCGGTCCGGCAACGTCGTGTACAGCGCCTCCAAGGCCGCCGTCGCGGCGTTCACTCGCAACCTCGCCGTCGAGCTGGCACCGACCATCCGCGTCAACGCGGTGATGCCGGTGGCCGCCGACACTCCGTTCATGGTCGCCGCCTTCGGCGAGCGCCTGCCGGCCGAGGCGGCCGAAGCGATGCGGGACGGACTGCCTTTGGGGCGGCTGTGCACGCCGACCGACGTCGCCGACGCCGTGGCGTACCTCGCATCCGGTGACGCCGCGTTCGTCACCGGTGTGTGCCTGCCGGTCGACGGGGGTCGCAGTCTTGGCTGATCAACACGCCGCGCGTTGCAACCAGAGGAGATCGACATGACCCGACCGATGCGCCTGCGCCGCTCCGAGCTCTCGACACCGGGCTCCAGCGACAAGATGATGGCGAAGGCCGCGGCCAGCGAGGCCGACCTGGTCTTCCTCGATCTGGAGGACGCCGTCGCACCCAGCGCCAAGGTCGCGGCTCGCGGCGCGGTCGTGAACGCCCTGCTCCAGCTCGACTGGGGATCGAAGACCCGCGCGGTCCGGATCAACGGCCTCGACACCGTGTGGTGCCATGACGATCTGATCGAGGTCGTCACCGGCGCCGGCGCGGCGATCGAGGTCATCATCGTCCCCAAGGTCAAAGCCCCGCGCGACGTGTGGTTCGTCGAGACGCTGCTCGGCCAACTCGAGACCAAGCTCGGGCTCGAACCGGGCCGCATCGGTCTCGAAGTCCTCATCGAGGAGACAGAGGCCCTGGCGCGCGTCGAGGAGATCGCCGGCTGCTCGGCCCGCCTCGAGGCTCTCATCCTCGGCTTCGGCGACCTCTCTGCCAGCCAGGGCATCAGAGCCGGTCACGTCGGCGTCTCGAAGCAGCACTATCCGGGCGACATGTGGCACTACGCCCGCAACCGGACGATCGTGGCCGCCCGCGCCAACGGCCTCGACGCGATCGACGGACCGATCGCCGACTACAGGGACCTCGACAACTACCGCACCGAAGCGACCTGGGCATCGACGCTCGGTGCCGTCGGCAAATGGGCGATCCACCCCAGCCAGATCGCGATCGCCAACGAGGTCTTCTCCCCCACCGCCGACGAGATCGCGGACGCCGAGCGTGTCATCGCGGCCGTCCGGGACGCCGAGGCGTCAGGCGCTGGGGCCGCCAGCGTCGACGGGCAGATGATCGACGCCGCGACCGCCCGCATCTTCGAGACGGTCCTCGATCGCGCGGCCCGCGCCGGTTGGCAACGATCCCAGCCCTTCAACCCCTGAGCCGACCGCGAACCGAGCAGCTCCCCGGCGTCTGATCGAGCAATCCAGCGGTCGCTACGATCCGATCGGTGGGGGCAGGCGGGTACATCGCGTACGGTTTATCGCGGTGGGGATCCACCGCGTTCACCGATCCCGTTCGAACTATCGCCGCCTCGGCGTGACGGTGCTCGGCGCGGCAATCGCGTTCATCGGAACCTTGATCCTTCCGTTCGCGACCGTCCCGGCGATGATCGTCGCCACCTTCTTCACGGGTCTCCTGTTGTTGATGTCGACGAGCCAGTTGGTTCTCGCGGCGGCGCAGAGGAGGGCACGTGATTCGCTCCCGACGCCGGAACCGAAGCCTCCCAGGACCGTCGACCCCCTGGCACCGCCGCCCCCGCCGTTCCGGTCCGAGCTCATCGATCTGCGAGATGTCCCCTCGACCGATCACGTGCCGTTCGCCACGGTCACCACGGCCACGCCCGTCCTGTTCCTCTGGGTCTTCGCACCCAACCCGAACGGTGAGCTGATCGACGAGGTCCGTCGACGCTTCGGCCCGGTGGAGATGCTCCAAGCCGGTGGCCAGCTCGTCACCGACCTGGCGGAGATGCCATCGGTGCTGTTCGGTCGCGCCGACCAGCACATCGAGGAGAGCGAAGCGGAAGTGCTCGCCAGGATCGCCGGCTTCAAACGCCGGCGGGTCGGGTTGCCGATCCCCGACGGCTACGGCGGCCGCATGGAGTGGTGGTCGAGCAACACGATGTTGTGCTCCGACGGTGTCTGGCAGTTCGCACTCGATCGGCTCGTCGAGCGCAACGAGGTCTTCGTGATGGACCTCACCGACTTCTCCGCCGAGCACGCCGGCTGCGAGTACGAGATCGGTGTGCTCCTCGACCGGGTTCCTGCTCGACGATGCCGTTCTGTGATCGGTCTCGAGACCCGCACCCCGGCTGTGTGATCGATGAGCTCCGGCAGGCGTGGGAGACGATGGCCGCCACGTCACCGAACCGTGATCCGCTAACGGCCCGCTGCGTGTGATCCGCGGTGAGCACCTGCGCGATCAGCGCCGGCGGGGCGCCAAGAAGGTGCCCGCCGTCGATGTCGAGCGGGCGCACTTCCTCGAACTGCTCCGCCTCGCCCGGGGCGCAACGTTGCCCCCGCCCACGATCGGGGAGGGCGCGGTTCAGGCGTTCACAGCCTCGATGAAGACCCGCAGCTCGCGGCGGAGATCGTCGCCCG
>CAVRNI010000010.1:0-14580 GCA_963722415.1 Ilumatobacteraceae bacterium | reverse complement strand
GCCGTGCGTCGGACAGTTGCCGAAGCCTTGCGCCACACGGTTCTGGACGGAACGATTGGACAGGTGGGAGATCTGCTGTTGCGGGACGTTCGGCCGTGGCCGCGCGAGCCTGGCGGTAGCCCGGTCGACGTCTTGATCCTCGACGGCAGGATCGCCGCTGGCGAGGCGGCGGCGGGTGTGCCGGTCGCCGACGGCGGCGGGGGAGTGCTGCTCCCGGCGTTCGTGGATGCCCACGCCCATCTCGACTCGACGCTCCTCGGTCTACCGTTCCGCCCGCACACCGCCGTGCCAGGCCTCGCCGGACTGATCGGCAACGATCGCGGGCCCCCGCGCAGCGCCGGCGCGTCTGTCGGCGAGCGGGGACGACGAGGACACTCGGAGCCACGATCGCGTCTGGCGCCACCAGGTCCGGACCCACGCGCAGGTCGACACGGACTGTGGGCTCGACGGCTGGACGGTGTCCTGGCGGCGGGGAGGCCCACGCTGGGCGAGCCGACGTGCAGGTCGTCGCGTTTCCGCATGCGGCATCCTTCGCGACCCGGGTACCGCCGACCTCTGGACGCCGCCGTGCGGGCAGGCGCCGACCTCGTCGGCGGTATCGATCCGTGTGCCCTCGACCGGGATCCGGTCGCCCGCTCGACGTCGTGTTCGGCATCGCCGAACGACAGGGGGTTGGCGTCGACATCCACCTGCACGAGATCGGGGAGCTCGCGTGTCGACGTTCGAGCTGATCTCTGAGCGCACGGCTGCGCTCGGGATGCAGGGTCAGGTGACGATCACTACGCGTTCGCGCCGGCACGGTGGACCCGAACCGTCAGGCAGCGCTGATCGAGCTGCTCGCTGCAGGACATCGCGGTCGCGACCGTCGCGCCGGGCAACCGCGAGCCGCTGCCGCTGCTGGCGCTTCGGGATGCTGGTGTCCACGTCGGGTTCGGGCAGACGGCATTCGGGACTACTGGTCGCCGTACGGCAACGGTGACATGTTGGAGCGTTCCTGGCAGCTGGCCTTTCGCAACGGGTTCCACGACGACGACCTCGTCGAGTTGTGCGTGGACGTGGCATCACGTGGCGGTCGAGCAATCGTCGACGCGTCGGCCTGGTCACCTGCGGCGATCATCGACGATAGTGTCAGCGGGCTGGCGCCAGGTGCACGCGCCGATCTTGTTGTCGTCGCCGCCGATACGGTCACCGCCGCTGTGATGGACCATCCGCCGCGCTCTCACGTCATCCGTCACGGCGACGTCTCGCCAGCGATGGCGAGCTGTGCTGAGTCATTGCCAACGGCCTGGGGCAGTTGCGACAGGGAGCTCGAAGCCGTCGGCCGGGGCGAGGGCGCGTTCGAGATGCACTCGCGGGGCCGGGTCGGAACACGACCGGGCCTTGTGCTGTTCTATTGCACGACAACGCACATTCACGAAAGGTGGAGACATGACTGAGGAAGCCGAGCGCGCCGTCCTCGCCGGAGGCTGCTTCTGGGGCGTCGAGGAGTTGATCCGCAAGCTACCCGGCGTCATCTCGACCCGTGTTGGGTACACCGGCGGTGACGTCGCCAACGCCACCTACCGCAACCACGGCACCCATGCCGAAGGCATCGAGATCACGTTCGACCCGACCCAGACGACCTACCGCGACCTGCTCGACTTCTCTTCCAGATCCACGACCCGACCACCAAGAACCGCCAGGGCAACGACCGCGGGCTGAGCTACCGGTCAGCGATCTACTACACGTCCGACGAGCAACGAAGGATTGCCGACGAGACGATCGCCGACGTCGACGCCTCGGGACTCTGGCCCGGCAAGGTCGTCACCGAAGTGGAGCCGGCAGGGCCCTTCTGGGAGGCCAAGCCGGAACACCAGGACTACCTGCAGAAGTATCCGAACGGCTACACCTGCCACTTCATCAGGCCGGGCTGGAAGCTCCCCCGCCGCCAGGCCGCGTCGTAACGCCGCAACGACCAAACGTCGCCGCCGAAGGAGCGTGAGCCCACAGAATCCAAAGACGGATCCCCGAGTTTGCGCCACGGCGGATCGGGCATCCCTGCTCTGCCCATCCAACCGAAAGCAGTCAACAATGAGCGCAACCGTGTTATGGATCGTCGCCGCCATTCTGGTGATCGTCGGCATCGTGCAATTGATCCAAGGTCAGATCATTCTCGGAATCGTGCTGATCGTGGCGGCTGCATTGTCGGCCCCGGCGGATACAGCATCTTCCGTAGTCGCGGTGAACACACTGGGCGGGCGGCGGCTCGACGCGCCTCCCCGCCCTCCGCCCGCCACCGACATCCCCCCGCACTGACTCCGGTTCGGGTGGCCGTCGGTCTGTGGTACAACACAAGCTTCTCTGGTGCTCCAGACCATGCGGTGCCTGCAACAACCGCGAGTCAGGAGTACACACCGTGACCGACCGCCCGCGACCGAACGACCCACGGTCCGAACCATGAGGCGTTGAACCGCGAACTGGAGAGGGCCGCGGACATGATCCAGATTCAAAGGCTCGAGCCGCTCGTGCCGACCATCCCGGCATCGTGGACGCCCAATCCGAGCTCGACGTCGCGTTCGGCCCGGCGCTCTGGACCGACGATCTCCGCGAAGACGATCCCCGAACCGGCAAAGCCGGCGACTGACCAGGCGAGGTTGCCGACGTGGGCCGGGGGTGTTGCTGTCTCGCCGTCGGATGTCGAGAACATCGCCCCGGCTCCGTCCCCGGGTCAGAGCATCCGATGGGGCTGCACGAGTTGAAGAAGAGTGAGCATGGCTCCGACCGAGCTTCAGGCCATCGTCCGGTTCCGGTTCCACGACGGCGACGTCGAGGAGTTCAAGCGCTTGTCCGCGCAGTGCATGGAGATCGTCCGCACCCAGGACACCGGGACGCTGCAGTACGACACCTACTTCAACGACGACGAGACGGAGTGCATCGTCATCGAGCGCTTTCGCGACTCCGAAGCGCTCATCCAGCACGGCGAGAACCTCGCCCACCTGATGGACGCGATCATCGCCACGGGATCGGTGTTCGGTGAGCTCCTCGGTGAACCCAGCGTGGAGCTCCGGGCGCCGTTCACCGGCGGCGGCCCGGTGCAGCTCTTCACGCCCTGGGCGACGATGTAGCCGGCTCGATACGCGGCAAGTGAGCGAGCTCGGCTCCGGGCGCTCGATGCTGCGACGGCAGCCACCATTTGCCGCTCCAGCAGCGCAAGGTTGGTGTGGACCCGAACGCGATGAGCGCGCCCACCACTCGACCGGCGTGGCGATGCAGCTGCACCGGCTGCGCAGGTGCTTGCCATGCATCAACGGCGTGCACGGTTCTCTCCTTCGTATGCCTGGAGGAACGCCTCGTCGGGCAGCTCCAGCGGAACGGTGTAGAAGCGGACCGTCGTGGCCGTCGGGATCGTGCACCCCGAGCAGCACCCAGCCCACGGGTGTGCGGTGCACGCCGTCGTGGTGGACGCCTCTCTCCGTGAGGTGGGCTGCGAGCGCTTCGATGGGATCGTGGCCGGGCACGCCGATGGAGAAGTAGTCGAAGCCCGCAGCGGCGCGAGCTCGGTCGGGATCGCAGCGCAACGCGAGGTCGGGACCGCCGTTGGGGTGGGTCATCGCCACGCCCATCCGCACGCCCTCCTCGACGAACTCGGTCATCACGCCGTAGCCGAGGTGCTCCTGATACCACGCCAGTGACCGGTCGAGGTCGGTCACCGGAAGCTTGAGGTGGTGGATGCCATCGAGAACGGGGTGCGGTGCTCACGTGTCACTCCTAAGTGCAGTCATCGCTGCATTGATGCAGTTATACTGCACGACATGGATGAGCTCGTCAAGACCGACCGCCGCGGGCAGCGGCGAGCCGAGACAGAGCGCCGCCTGGTCGACTCGGCCTCCGCGCTCTTCGTCGAGCGGGGCTACGCCGGGACAACCCTGGCCGACGTCGCCGAACACGCCGACATCGCACCGCGGACGCTGTACCTCCACTTCCCGACCAAGGCGGAGCTGCTGCTCCGGTGCATCGGGATCGCCATCGCCGGCGACGCCGAGCCGATCGCCCTCGCCGATCGGCCGGCGATGGCCGAGGCCATGACCGCGGCGACCTTCGATGAGCGGCTCCGCCTCATGGCGTCGCTGACCGCATCGCTCATGGAGCGGACGGGGCCGCTGCTCGACGTCGCCTTCCAAGCCGCCCCTTCCGAGCCATCGATCGCCGCGGCCGCCACCGCTGGACGCGCTGACACCAGACGGACGCTGCGGGAGTTCTGGCACCGGATCCACGATGACGGTCTTCTCCCACCATCGATCGATCTCGAGTGGCTCACCGAGACTGCGACGCTCGTCGCCCACGCCGAGACGTACCTCTTGATCGGCAAGACCACCGGCTGGGACAGCGACACCTACCGCGACTGGCTCGCCACGACATGGCACCGACTCGCCGCGAGTGGCCGCGTACCGCCTAAATGACGAGCCGATGGCTGACTCGGTCGCGTGCTCGCGATGATTTCGCGACTCGCGGCCCGTCCAAGCTTGTGCCGCGGCGGCAGCGCAGCCAGGAGCGGCGACGTGACACCCGAGGAAAGGACACCACCATGCCAGAGCTTCTGGTCGACTTCATCACATCCCTCGACGGGTACGCGTCGGGGGAGGGCTGGCCCGGCTTCTGGGGTCTCGAGGGGCCTGAGTACCTCGCCTGGCTGGGCGAGCAACCCGAGGTCACGTATGTGATGGGAGCGAACACCTACCGGCTGATGTCGGGCTTTGCCGCCGGAGAGATCCCAGCGGGCCAAGACGAGTTCACCGCCGACGAGGAGGCGTCCGTCGACGGACTCACGCGAGCGTCGAAGGTGGTGTTCTCCTCCTCGCTCGACGAGCCGCTCACGTGGGCCAACTCCACACTCGTGCGCGATGACGCGGTCGAGGCGGTCCGGGCGATGAAGGAGAGTGCCTCGGGACTCATCAGCACCATCGGCAGCCTCAGCCTGTGCCGATCCCTGCTGCGAGCCGGACTCGTTGACCGCTTCCGGGTCGTGATGTTCCCGGTGATCACCGGCGCCACGGGCGCAGAACGCATCTACGACGGCTACCCGGACGTCGCCCTCGAGATGATCGACCACCGCACCTTCGACGGCCGCATCCAGCTCGTCGAATACCGGCCCCGCGTGCTCGAGCACCCACCGCTCAACCCCACCACGTAAAGTCGCCAGGACCCGCCCATGACGAACTCCATGGCCCGCCGTCTCTTTCAGCTGGTCGAGCCCGTCGCGGTCGTCACCTACATGGCTGACGAGCCGACCGAAGCAGTGATGGCGCTCGGCGCCGGCAACGTGTGGGACGCCTACTTCGCGGGACGGGCTGCCCCGTTGGGCCGCGATGTGCCGCCCGAGGTGGTCCACACGCTCTTCTACAACTTCGCCGACGGCGAGGTCACCCGTCACATCCCGCGCGTCTGGGACAGGGTCACTCCCGAGGCCGCCAACGCAGCGCGCGAACGGGGCTCGGTTGCCGCACTGCGCCGGATCCTGGGCGACCTCGCCGAGAGTCCCGGCGTCGCCCGTGCTGCCGAGCTCGTGATCAAGGCGGGGACCAGCGCCCCGACGGAGGGACGGGCCCTCTACGCCGCGGTGCGGACGCTGCCATTGCCCACGGAGCCGATGGCGCGGCTCTGGCACGGGGCCAACCTGCTCCGCGAGCACCGCGGCGACGGCCACGTCGCCGCGCTCGTGACCATGGGTATCGGCGGCACGGAGGCGCACGTACTGCACGCGCTCTCGGAAGGCATGCCAGCAGAGCAGTTCGGGCGGGTCGGGCACCTGCCCCGAGCTCAGCTGGCGGCGGTCGTGGACGCGATGCGCGCCCGCGGCCTCATCGGCGCCGACGGCTGGCTCACCGCCGACGGCCGGCAGATCAAGGAACGGGTCGAAACGCTCACCGACGAGCTCGCCGCTCCGGCCTACGACATTCTCGAGCCGGACGAGCTCGACCAGCTCATCGAGGACCTCGAGCCCCTTGCCGCAGTCCTCGTCGCTGCCGGTTCGCAGTGAGCCGACGTCGGCTCGGCCGGCGATCGAGGACATGGTGGACGACACATCCGTTCGGTGATCCACGGGCCACCGCGATGACGAGCCGCGTCAACCAGTCTGTGTGCGGGCGGCCGTGGTGTGGTGGACTACCACGGGTTGGTCCGATCGAGGCCTACGGTGCTCGATCATGAGTGAGTCCCGACGCAATGAGGAGGCAGTCTCTTGTCCGACCATGTCTATCGAGTCACCGAAATCGTCGGGTCGTCGCCCGACAGTGTGGACGGCGCGATCCGCAATGGCGCGACTCGTGCCGCGAAGACGTTGCGCAACCTGATTGGTTCGAGGTCACGCAGATCCGCGGCCATTTTGTCGATGAATCCATCGGGCACTTCCAGGTCACGATGAAGGTGGGCTTCCGTCTCGACGATGGCACGCGTAGGAGCCGACGACCTGCATGTAGCCCCGACGCTGACTCTGAAGGCGTTGTCAGCGCCACCGCCGGTGTGCGGGCACGCTCACCCATTGGGTCGACCCGATCAGCCGCGGAGTCGGAGTCGTGATCGCCTCGACCAGCTCCAGCACCGAGGCCTCGTGCCAGCGGCGGCGGGATCCTCGGCGACCTGGTCGGGGCCGAACATATCGGCGAAGCATCAACCGGGCACTGTCGCCGTCGGCGAAGCTGACGTGACAGCGGTGCATCGCCAACGATGCCCGCCGCATCGGCTCCACCACATCAACCGATCGCGCCCGGGCCGCTGCAGTCGACCAGCCAACGCCTCAGGAGGAAGGCGGCATCGCCCGCTGCTACGCTCTGTCGCAGCGTCGTCGCCGCGACCGTCAGCACCCGACACGATCACAACAGTCTCGCCCTCGACTCCACTCATTGCCGGTCGGCGAACGCAGCGAAGGTCCGATCTTCGTCGGCCTGGACGGGCGGCGCCTCGACCGCCACGGCGCAGCGCGGATCGTGCGACGCATCGCCCGCCACGCCGGGATCTCCAAGCGGGTCGGACCGCACACCCTGCGCCATGCCTTCATCACCGCCGCCCTGGACGCGGGTGTTCCGTTGCGCGATGTGCAAGAGGCCGCCAGTCACGCCGACCCGCGCACCACGATGCGCTACGACCGCGCCCGCGTCTGGTTGGACCGGCACGCCACCTACATCGTGTCCACCTTCATCGCCGGCGCCTCCCGCTAGCCCACAACACGTCCGCTCCGCGCTCGACAGAACGAGCACAGAGCGGGCATTCGGCGCTAGCTGGGTCGCGCAAATGCGTGAAACGGATTCTCCCGCGTCAGCTTGTCGATTGTCGCCTCGTCGACCCCGGTCTTGCGCAGCTTCGGTAGGAAGGTCTCCGACAGGTACGTGTACCCGTTACAGCGCGGCTGGCAGTCGGTCCGTTGGGGGTCGTACCAGCCACTGTCCATGCTGAGCAGGACGCGGTCACCGAGACCCGCGTCGAGCATGTGCTGAATCAGGTCGATGTGCATCATGTCGGTGTGTGCCGCGTCACCCCCTGGCAAGGGGAGCCCGATCTGTGTCGAACTCCACCCATGCACCTCGGCGCGCCAGTTCCTCGCGCACGCCCAAGATCGCGTTCAGGGTCGGGATCTATCCAAGAATTCAAGTCGGCGTGTATCCACACGAAGCGCTCGGCTGGGTAGCCCGACCTTTCCACGATGTCCAGCGCGTCGCGGGCCACGATCCCGCTCGGGCTATGGCAGCCGATGGTGGCGTCGGTCGCTGCGCCTGCGCGGGCAGCGGCACGCAAGCACTTGCGTTCGAGTTCGGTGAGTCCGCCGTCGCTGGCCGCCAACTTGATCCAGCCCGCCTTCACGTCTGCCTCTTCGATTCCATCGACCAGTTCGCCGACCATCCAGTCGCGCAGCTCCTCCTCGCTCGCGGCCCGCGCCCATTCAGGTATCGTCGGGTCGAGATAGAAGCCGGTCGGCACGACCACCGGCAGCCGGGCCGCCCGTGACACCGCCACGATGATGTCGGCCCGGCGACCCATACTCGGCGGACCTGCGTCCACCAGCACGGCAACTCCGGCTGCGCGCGCCTTGTCCAGTTCGGGTTGCATCACCTCGACCACGTCCTCGACCTGCACCGGTTCCTGCTGCGGATCAGACGGGAGACGGAGGTCCAAGAAGATGTGTTCGTGAGGCAGGATGACGCCCGTGTCGGGTAGCGCAAGATCGCCAAGCGTGGTGACAAGGCGCGGCCCTGGATTGTCGAGGCGCTCCCGGCCCGCTACGCACCCGGCTACGGCCAAACCTGCAGCTGCGCTCGCGGACAGCCGGATAAACCGCCGGCGGCTCAGGTAGCGAGCCGCGTTCACGCGACTGTGATCGCCCATCCACTGACCTCCGGAATCGCCAACGCTAGTCCGTCGGCCGACCGCGCAATCGCCGAGGCGAGCGCGCCAGATCTGCCGCTCGGCGCTGGTCGTTCTGCGCTCACGATCGACGTTGCGTCGTGAGCGACGAGCGGGCATTCGGCGCTACTCACTCGCCGTATTCGAATTCTCATCCGGACGAGTACCTCACCGACGTGACAGGGTGGACTGACGACGGAATCGCTCGACGCGATGCCGAGAGTGTCAAAGCAGAACACCGCCACCGAGCCGGAGAGGACGCCGTCGACGATCGCCCGGGTGAGTTCGACCTGGCTCAGCGACAGGTCCGGGCTCTCACCGACCGCCGCTCCGGAAGCGTCCGTCGTCACACTGAACTCCACGGGATCAGGAGGCGCGCTGCCGTCGGCGGGAGCGACCACAACGGCGTATTGGGTGTTGGGTGCGAAACCACTCACGTCCACTCGGGCGCGGCACAGGAGCCGTCCCATGAACGTGAAGTCGGTGCGGACGTACGACAGGTTGACGGTCGGTCGGGTCAGCCCGCCGCCGCGGGCGGCGTGGCGGACGCATTCGGCGAGGCTTGCGAACCGCGTCCCGTCCTCGGCCCGGCGAAGGAACTGCCATCCATCCTGACGACAGTCAACTGGACTGCTCTCGACCATCCGGGCAGACGTGCCGCCATCCGCCGAGGCGGTTCCTGCACCAATCGTCACCGCGGCCAGAGCGATGGCGACCCCCAACGCGGCGACACCCGCGACCGTTCGACGAATCTTCATACTCGTACCTCCCGCTCTTGTAGGACCGCCGCCGTGGCCCTGGCTGGTTGCCCGCCCGCCCAGGAGCCGCCGCCCAACCGCCACTTCCTTGCCCGCAACGGTGCGGGGAACATAGCGCGAACCTCGGTACGCGCCACGATCGGCGTTCCGCATCGGGTCGCCTGACGCAGTGACGGTCGCCGACCGCGACACCTCCGTCCGCGCCCGAACTGCCGATCGGGTGACCCGGTAAGGGCCGAACTGCGTCGCACCTTCCTTCGGCGCGACCGCGTTATGGGCGGAGGCATCGAGCCGCCGGATGAGGTTCAACCGGCAGCCCCGTGCCGCCGACGGTGGTGCTCATCCTCTACCACCATCGGTCTACCTCACCGACGCCGCGAGCTGGGTTGACGCCCTGTAGCGCCTGGAATTGACGCGCACACTTCGCTCATCGCCGTCCCGTCGCCGCCCGCTCGGGAGCCGGAGGTGCGGGGCGTAATCGGGATGATCCCGCCCGGCGAGTTGATCCCACGGAGCATGAGGCGCCGGCGACGAACGCGGCGACGATGTAGTTGGCATGCCGGTCTAGTGACTGGCGGCACGGTCGTAACGCCTGGTCGTCGGAGTGCGTCGTTGTGCCGAGCGGGCTCGGCGTCGTAGAAGTCGGGAACGCCACGATCATGCTGCGCCGACGAAATGATGGATTCACTGGTCAGGGACGGCCCCGAAGTGCACAGACTTGAAGTACTTGGTGACGTCGTTGAGCTCGAGCCAGAAGACGCCGTTGCCTTCCTCGACCTTCGATCGCTCCAACTTGCGGTTCTCGTACTCGACGCCGTAGCGGCCCCAAGGATTCCGGACCTGGACCCAACGCAATTTCAAATCAGGGATGACGGTCGTGTCGATCTCGCAGTTGAGCACCGTGTAGTAGTGCCCTCCCACGATGCCCTTCCCCATTGCCTCGGCTGCGTTGCCGGTGCCGGGATCCTGCTTGCGCTTGCGCATCGGCACGTCCTTGGTCTTGAGCAGCACCGCCTTGCCACTCCGCAACGAGTCCTCGATCAGCTTGTACGTGTCGAGCTGACTGGTGGAATATGCCGGCTCTTTCGGTGCGCCTTCCCTCGCGGTTCCGCGCTTGGTCGGGTACAACGCTCGGCGTAGTTCCTGTCCTTCCACTGGTTCCGCTCGCTGGAACCCCACGGGAGCACTTCGGCATCGGCACGGTCGTAGCCACTCAAGACCGCCGGGTTCACCGCACTGGCACCGAGGAGAACCATCATCGCGAACGACCCCGTGCCGCCGTTGTCGTAGACGTCGTACGAGGCGCTCGGCAGCTCGCTGATCAGCAGCGAATCGGGATCGATCCGCGATGCCGCGTACGCCTTCTCGATCATCTGGACCCACAGCGATCGCTTGGCATACAGGTCGTCACCGCTGGCGCTCTTCACCGTCGACTTGTCGACGGTGACCCACACCGGATCGAACTTGAAGGGTGGGTCCTCGGCACCGGTCTCGGTCACGTGGTAGAAGCGGACAGAAACCTTGTCGCCGAGGTCCTTCATCATGTTCCGGATGAACTGCGGCCGGGTGTTGGCGATGGCGGCCAGCGCGGCCAACAAGTAGCAATCACCGAGGGAACCCTGCTGGACATCGGCGGGGACGGATCCGCCTCGAACAACGAGCTCGTCGTCGGCATGTGTTGGTCGAGCGCTACGATGTACTTCGGGACGTAGTACTCCACTCCTCCGATGTCGACCCACAGGATCGTCTTGCCGGCCCGGACGAACTTCTCGCGTTGGCCCTTCGTCGCGTCCATGCCGCTGCGCCTGCCGTCGAGCTGGTACCCGGAGTGTCCTGCGCGAACACGCCCGTGACCGGCCGACTGATCTCGGAGTCCGCTACGTAGTCCCGCCGAACCATGCGCTGCGCTGTGCGCGATTGCTGGATGGTATGGGCGATCTCGTGCGCGAGGAGGTGGTCTCCACCGGAGGTCCGAGGTTGGTACTTGCCGCGGCCGAAGAAGATATCGGAGCCGAACGTGAACGCTCGTGCGCTCAGCTGATCGTTGAGAGTCGCGGCGCTCCCCACCTGTGTGGACCCGCACACCGGTGAGATCGTGACCGAAGCCTGACTCCATCCGCGTAAGAGTCGACGACTCGAGCGGCCGGCCCGTCGCGGCCCGGATTCGGCCGGCCGTCGTGACATCGACCGATCCGCCGGCCGCGCCCACGCCCGGCGCCGTGGACGATCGACGGATGCGAGTCTCCGAGGACGTACGCGGTCGTGCTGGGCCGAGACCCGCCGAGGGCGCGCGATCACGTCTGCCGCGATGCGATCTGCCTCCCGTTCGAGCGGATCATCGGCTCGTCCGACTCGAAGCTTGGTCTGGATCCGAGGCGCCGACACCCGACTCGACGGACAATCACGTTCAAGAGCCGGCTCCGCGCTCCGAATGATCGAACATCGATGCCCCCTCTGCCCGCGCACAACGTAGCGCCCCGTCACGCGGTAATCATCGGCCTCACCGTCAGGCGCACGATGGGCGGCGGCTACATCGGGGTGTTTCGAACGCCGTCGCGTATCCCGGCAACAGCAACGTCAACTGGACCGCCAGCGCGTCCGGTGACTCTGGTCCACGACGTGCATCCCTCAACGTCCACTCGATCGAGGGCGGGCCCATCCTGCAGGTGCCGATTGGGGACGCACAACACGCGACCAGAACAACGGCCGCGGATTCAAGTCTGAACAGCGCGAACGGCGCATCGGGATGATGCTTCGTGCATTGCGACCCCAATCCGTCGCGGCGAGGCGGCTCGCCTTCGCCGGGCACGTTGTGGGCCGCGACTTCGTACCGTCCCGTACGATCACTGGATGGCGTGGCGAAGCAAAGGGCGCAGCGAGGACGGAGCCGACGGATCGCTTGGCTCCGTTGAGATCTTCACGTCGGGCAGCGGCATGATCGTGGAAGGCTCGCCGACTGCGGTGTCTGCGTTCATCGACCAGATGCTCGATGCAACCAAGGAGGTCGGTGGGCAGTCGAGACACTTCGTTGTTGACGGACTACAAGTCGCCGCCAACATCGCAGCGTTCCGTCAGACACACCGTGAGTACTT
The DNA here is from genome assembly GCA_963722415.1 of Ilumatobacteraceae bacterium. Lineage (GTDB taxonomy): Bacteria > Actinomycetota > Acidimicrobiia > Acidimicrobiales > Ilumatobacteraceae > JALOLG01. The sequence continues at coordinate 2,357 of CAVRNI010000010.1, read as the reverse complement.
CGAGTTCTCCGGACGCGCCCTCAAGCTGCTGAAGGAGCACGGGGCGATCGCAACCAAGGACGGCTACTTCCGCAGCTTCGTCCACAACGGGAAGGCGCTCGCCGGCAACCTCGACTGGAAACCGGTCAACCTCGGCCCCGAGCAGGCCCTGAGCCTTCAGGCAGCCGCTGGCCAGTTGGCTCTGCGGGCGGCAATCAAGGAAGTGACGGTCGCCCTCGAACGAATCGAAGGCAAGATCGACAAGCTTGCCGACCTCGCCGAGGCCGAGCGACTCGGCGCCGTCGTCGCAGATCGGGCGACACTCCAGCCGCTCGTCGACCGGGTCAGTTCTTCCGGCAAGCTCAGCAGCACCGACTGGTCGACCGTCGCATCGCTCGGACCATGGATCGCCCGCGACGTCGAGACGCTACGCGCCTACATCCTGCGACAGCTCAAGGATGTGAAGGACAGCTCCCTCGTCCGAATCCGAGCGGGTGAAGCCGAGGAACTGACCGACCGCCTCCTCAAGGAATCCTTGGCGCTGCTGGTAGTTGCGGAGCAGAACTACGCCCTGTGGCAGGAACTCCGACTCGCTCATGCCGTGAACCACGAACCGGCTGCCACGGCGAGCGTCACGTCCGACATTCGCCACCAACTCGAGGCCCTCAGCTCTGCGGACCAGGGCGTCGTCGACATTCTCCAGGACGTCATTGATCGTTTGACCTCGGCCACCGGATACGAGGGCCTCGCCCCGCTGCAGAAGCGCCGTCTCCGCAAGCACGTCGGTCAACTCGATGAGATGAACCGCTGGTTCTGCGAGCAACGCCACCTCGACCACCGACCGAGCGAACGGCCCGAGCTTGCTCGAATGACCGAATCGCTCGGCAAGGTCGGTGACACGATCGCTGGCGCCGCCCGCACCACGACCAGAGGCCATCGCCTCGTCCTCCAAACGGATGCGCACCCGCAAGGATGATGACTCCGACGAGAGGGACCCGATAGAGCTCACTCCATGAGTGTGCGTGGCCGCCGTTGTGGAACACATAAGGCTCGGCGCAGAACCACGGGCGGCGATCGCCAGCGAACCGCACCGAACGGCGCGTCTGAACAGTCAGTCACTACCGTTCGCATTGCCGAAGTGGTTGGCTTCTCCGGCCACATCGACCGCTCGGGGTGGCTCTGGGCGGTGCGATGAGCTGGTCATGTAGCGTCGTTGAGCGCCTATGGACACGTCCCTTCGCGGTCTTTCTGTGTCACGCCTCGAACGACAAGGCGAAGGTCCGCACGTTGCACGGTCGCCTCAGTGGGATTCGCGGTGCTTTGGAACCGTGGCTTGACGCTGTCGACATCCTTCCCGGGCAAGACTGGGATGACGAGATACGGAAGGCGATCGAAACGAGCCACGTTGTTCTCGTTTGCCTCTCCCAGTTGTCCGTCACGAAGGAGGGCTATGTTCAGCGTGAGATCAGACGCGCTTTGGAATTGGCCGAGGAGAAGCCAGAGGACGTCATCTACATCGTGCCGCTGCTCCTCGAGCCGTGCGCTATCCCAAGACGCCTCCAACATCTGCATTGGGTGGACTTCTCGACATCAGACGCTTTTCAACGTTTGCTCGCCTCGTTGAGATTTCGTGGTCGTCAGCTCGGACTCGAGCTTCCCGACTTTGCCGGTCGCCTGATTTACGACAGCGCAACGGCGCGATGACGCCGACGGCTGGAATATCCACTCGTCGACGCGGTCGTTCGAACGCGGCAACAGCACGCGATCACCGAACATGGACTGGAGTGGTCACTAAGGGCAGACGGACCCGAGAGCATCGGCATCAACCACTCAGTTGCATGCCTGTCGGGTCTGCCGATTTTGCCTATCGTGCGCGCCATTCGGCAACGTGCTGGGAGCATGCTGCCGATGAAACAGCCGCGTGGGTCAAACAGGGCTAATCGAGGTGGGAGGCCGGATTCAAGGCGATCCGGCCAATGCGCGATCGCCACATCGACAGCGGTTCGCTATTCCACAAGAGCACGCGGGCGGGACAGAGTTCCACTTCGGCTCAATTGAGTTTGACTTCCGATCCACGCCTGGGGCGTTCTACACGATCTTTGCTCCACGTGTTAACGAGGGAACGACGTCCCGGGCCTGGAACCTTGGAGATCCGCTCGATTGAGATTTATGCGCTCGAATGACACGACCGCGCTGTCGTCGCGGTCACTCCACAGTCACGGTGACGCTGACCGACCTCGCGTCGAGCTGTCCTCATGGATCAGAACAAGCGCACAGAGCGACGGCATGGCTCATGTCTCCGTCGCGGACATATCGGCGCATCGGAATGACGCCCTCCGCGCTCGCCGAGCGCGCTCGCTGTGCGGATCGGCGTGCGC
>CAVRNI010000009.1:0-250480 GCA_963722415.1 Ilumatobacteraceae bacterium | reverse complement strand
ACGCGGTGTTGCTGGCGCTCGTCGTTCGGGCCGTGATCGCCGGTCGGTTGCACCGCCGGTCGGCGCTGCTGGTGGCTGGCGGCGCGACGTTCTGGCTGATGTCGGACTTCGCCTACTCACTGGTCGCCGGCGAGGACGACTTCACGGTATGGATGGAAATCGGATGGCTGCTCGGCGCTGCGTTGTTTGCGGCAGCAGCGTGGCGTCGACCCGCGCCGTCCCCATCCGACCTCGAAGCGGTGTCGGGAGCTTCGTACAGCGGCGTCATGGTCGCCCTCGTCCCGCTTGCCGTGCCGGGCGGCATCGCAGTGTTGGAGTACAGCAAAGGGGAGTCCTGGAACCCCTACCTGCTGTACGTCACGACGCTCTCGCTCCTCGCTCTTGCGTTCACCCGAGCCGCTCGCCTGCTGCGCGCGGAGAAGACGTTGCGGGCGACGCTGCGCTCACAGAGACGTTTCGCCACTGCGCTCGCCGCCAACTCGTCCGACGCCGTCGCGGTGCTCCGCACCGACGGCACGTTCCTGCATGCCGCCCCACGGTTGGCGGAGCTGATCGGCCAGCCGGGTACTGCGAACGTCGGCCACGACGCGTTCCAGTCGATCGCATCCGAGGACGTCGGCAGCGCCCGGGCAGTGTTCGCACGTTGCGTGAGCCGACCTGGCCAGACGTTCGCGAGCCGACCTGCGGGTGCTCAACGGCGCCGGCCAGACGCAGTGGCTCGGCGCCCGGATGGTGAACCTCGTCGACGATCCGGACGTCGGCGGTGTCGTCGTGAACCTGCACGACATCACGGCCCGCAAGGACGTCGAGGCGGCGCTCACACATCAGGCGTTCCACGACGGTCTCACCGATCTCGCCAACCGTGCGTTGTTCATCGACCGCGTCGAGCACACCCTGCATCGCAACGCCCGCACCGCCGCCCGCGCCGTCGTACTGTTCTTGGACCTCGACGGTTTCAAGTCCGTCAATGACAGTCTCGGCCACGCGGCCGGCGACGTGCTCTTGAAAGAGGTCGCACGGCGCCTCGTCGAAGCCGTCGGAGCCGGGGACACTGTGGCCCGGCTCGGAGGCGATGAGTTCGCGATCCTCATCGAGCAGAGCCCCCACCCACTCGACGAGGCCGAGATCGTCGCCGAGCGGATCCTCGTCGCGTTGACGACACCGATCGTGCTCGGCGCCCAGTCGGTGACGGTCTCCGCATCGGTCGGTATCGCGATCAGCAGTGTCGACGTCACCGCCACCGCGCTGCTGCGCGACGCCGATGTCGCCATGTATCGCGCCAAGTCGTCCGGCAAGGCGTGCTGGTTCGTGTACGACCCGGAGATGCGCAGTGTCGCCGTGGAACGCCTGCAGCTCGAATCCGACCTCCCCGGCGCGCTCGCAGATGACCAGTTCAAGCTCGTCTACCAGCCGATCATCACGCTCGACACGGGACGGATCGTCGGGTTCGAGGCACTGTTGCGGTGGCACCATCCGACGCTCGGCGTCGTGGCACCCGACCGGTTCATACCGCTCGCCGAGACGAGCGGGCAGATCGTCGGCATCGGGAAGTGGGTGCTCGACGAGGCGTGTGCGACCGCCGTGCGATGGCAGCGCACGTACCCTGAACGGGCCCGGTTGTCGATGACGGTGAACCTGTCGGCCCGACAGATCGCGTCGCCCGACCTCGTTGGCCACGTCACCTCGGCGCTCGCCGCGTCCGGGCTCGAGCCCGCGCTGCTCGTGCTCGAGATGACCGAGACGACACTCATCCAAGACACCGTGACGGCCGCGGCCCGGCTGCATGAACTGCGCAACCTAGGTGTGCGCCTGGCGATCGACGACTTCGGGACCGGGTACTCGTCGCTCAGTTACCTGCGCCAGTTCCCGATCGACATCTTGAAGATCGACCGTTCGTTCACCAGCATGATCACCGAGCCGGGCGACATGCCGCCGATCGTGCGTGGGTTGCTCGAGCTGGGACGCACCCTCGGGCTGCGCACACTGGCCGAGGGCGTCGAGCTCGAGGTGCAACGCGACATGCTCCGCGAACACGACTGCGAGTTCGCACAGGGCTACTTGTTCTCCCGACCGCTCGAACCCGTCGACGCCGAACTGCTCCTGATGCAGACCTCATCGGCGGTCCCGGACACCTCGCCGCGACCTGCCGCCCCAGCCGCGTAACACCCGCCGCCCACGCATCCGCCCGGTCGTGACGGCGCGTCGGGCTGTGGTTGTGTCAGCCCGTGGCGAGGTCGGCCCACCCGAATCGACGGACGCGCGAGACTTGCCGGGAACGGTCTACGGGGGAGATGCACGATGGCTGAGTTCACGACACTGATCGACGGTCTGTCGTTCACCGAATGCCCGCGCTGGCGCGACGGCCGCCTCTACCTGTCCGACTTCTACACGCACCGGGTTCTCGCGGTCGCGCTGGACGGCTCTGCCGAGACGATCGCCGAGATCCCGAATCAGCCGTCGGGTCTCGGGTTCATGCCGGATGGTGCGTTGTTGATCGTGTCGATGCGCGACCGCAAGCTGCTGCGCCGCAACACCGACGGCACGCTCGTCGAGCATGCCGATCTGTTCGCGCTCGCGCCGTGGCATCTCAACGACATGGTCGTCGACGGTGACGGCCGGGCGTGGGTCGGGAACTTTGGTTTCGACCTGATGTCCGGTGCCCCGGCGACCACCACGGTCCTGATCCAAGTCGAGCCCGACGGCACGGCCAGTGTTGCCGCGGACGGACTCGGCTTTCCGAATGGGATGGTCCTGACGCCTGACGGCAGCACGCTCATCGTGGCCGAGTCGATGATGAACCGGCTGAGCGCCTTCGACGTGGACGGCGGCAAGCTCGGCGAACGCCGCACGTGGGCGTCGTTCGGTGATGCTCCGGTCACGACCAATGTCGCCGAGGCGTTGGGCCAGGTGGCCGTTGCGCCGGACGGCATCTGCCTCGACGCCGAAGGTGCGGTGTGGGTTGCCGATGTCTCGCACGCACGATTGATCCGGGTCGTCGAAGGTGGCGAGATCGTCGATGAGCGTCCGAGTGGCGGCGTCGGACTGTTCGCCTGCATGCTCGGTGGAGACGACGGTCGAACACTGTTCGCGTGCGCCGCTCCGACGTTCCACGAGGACGAGGCGGCCGCCGACCACCGGGCGTCCATCGTCTACACGAGAGTGGACGTGCCACACGCTGGCCTGCCGTGACACGAGTCGCGCTCGATTCCATTCGACCGATGTCGCTGCCTGCTGTACGGTGTAGTGCCGCCCTCGGAGACCCGCCAGCTTCTTCGCGCCGGTCGGAAGGGGTGCCCATGATCGTGTTGAGGCGTTGGGGGCTGCGGCCGTTCGATCCGGTGACCAGGCGGTGGCGTCGCGAGGCCACTGTTCGATCGTGCTGGCGAAACTCCTGGACACGCCGTGGCGCTGAGCGTGAACGGTCAGCGGTCGACGCGAACTGGCGGCGCCGGTTCCCGTTGGCTCCGGTCCCGTTGACGGTGATCGTCGATCGGCGGACCGTGTCCGAGCGGGTACGACCCACCCCGTAGGCAACCGCGTGCCGTATTCGCGGCGCCTGCGTCAGGACATCGTGAGGCGGAGCGCGTCGAGCGCGCGCAGTAGTGCTGACTCCCAGTCGATGTCGACCGGACCGACGCGACTGATCTCGAGTCCGACGTGCCCGTGGCACGTCGCCCAGTGGGAGGCGGCGGCTTCGTACGGGAGGCCGTGCAGCAGCTCGCCGGCGTCGATCAGGTCGCTCATCCGGGCCGCGAGGTCGTCGAAGCCGTCGAGCGCGACGCGGTGTGCCGTCGGTGACGGGACGTAGCCGGGGATCGGACGCAAGAACATCAACGAGAAGAACTCGCGGTTCGCCAGCGCGAAGTCGCGATAGGCGAGCCCCGGAGCGCGGAAGTTCGCGATCGGGTCATCGCAGTTGGAGTGCTTCGCTGCGTAGGTGTGGAGCCGCCCGAAGCCCTCGCAGTACAACTCGTCGAGGACGCCGTCTTTGCCACCGAAACGCGAGTACACGTTCATCGTGCTGATGCCGGACTCGGCCGCGATGCGCCGGACGGATAGTGCGCCGGGCCCATCGGATTCGAGGAGCGTGCGAGCCGCGTCGAGCACGGTCGCACGGGTCTCGTCGTCTGGCCGATTCAGAACGTCACCATGAAGCCCACGTGATTTGGCACGCCGATATATCGGCCGGCCGCACGACCGACCTGAGCGGACCTTTGTCACACCGCACCGCATGCCAGGTCAGTCCCGGCCCGCCGAGTCAGAGGTGCGGAGGATTCGCGGCGATCACCTCTTCATCTGGAACGCAACCCCAACCGGGCGTGTCGGGCACCAGGAGTTCTCCGTTCTCGAATGCAGGAGTCTCGGAGAAGAGCGTCGCATCGATCGGGACACGGTCGACATCGACCTCGAAGATCTCGAGGTTCGGAACGACCGCCGACCAGTGCAGGTTCATGAAGGTCGACAGATGACCGTAGAAGTTGTGTGGCGCGACGTTGATCTGATGTGCCTCCGCGAGCGCCGCAATCTTGAGTGCTTGCCACATTCCGTTCCACACGCCATCGATGACCGCCACGTCGAGGGCGCCCGCGGCCAGGTATGGCAAGAACTGTGCGCCACCGATCAGCGTCTCGCATCCAGCGATGCGGTGTCTCGATCTCGATCTGACTCGGGCCAACTCAGCAGGGCTGTCGCAGTCGATCTCCACCCAATAGAGGTCGAGGTCATGAAGCGCGGCGAGGACCTGGCGGAAACCTCCGGCGCGAAAGTTGAAGTTCAGGTCGAGGAGGATGTCGACCTCGTCGCCGGCCCCTTCGCGGAGCGCCGAGATGTGATCCACGAGATCGCGGAGCAAACCCCGATCCGCGACGAGGCCCGGCTCATCGGGCCTCCCGAATCCCGGCACCCATCCTTCGAGCCCGTTCGGACCCTGACGAAACAGGTTGGTCTTGAGCGCGGTGAACCCCCGTTGGCTGACTTCACGACCGAGTTCGACGAGACCGTCACGGTCCGTGATGGCGTTTCCGTAGTGCGACGCCCGGGCGATGCGCCACGTCGGGGCGTGACTCCAGTACACCCGGACGTGGTCTCGCACCTTGCCACCAAGCAGCACATGGCACGGAACACCGAGACGACGAGCCTGGACATCGAGGAGGGCGTTCTCGATCGCTCCGATGGCTTGGCTGACAACGCCGCCCTGACTCGGACGAGTCGAGGACTTCAGTCGAAGCATGATGTGCTCGTGCCGGTCGACCGGGTAGCCGATGAGCGCCGGGGCAAATGATCTGACGATCACCCCGACGCCCGGTGAGCCGAATCCTTCATCGAACTCACTCCAACCCACGTTGCCATCAGCGTCGCAGACCTTGACGAAGTTGTAGTTCCGCCAGCTCGCATGGCATTGCAAGACGTCGATGGATCGGATGACGCTCACGATGGCGGGGCGAGTTCTGCAGCTGGTCGGGATGGGCCGCGGGTCACACGCCGCGCTCCAGGCTGGTCAAGTCGACGAGCATACTCGTCGCCCTTCCGCCGGTCGTGCGAGAAGAAGCAGGCCGCCGGCATTCTGATTCCTCGCCATCGGCCAAAATCGAATGAGAGAGTGTGGGGGTGTCGGAGATCGTTCCACGCTGGGAGTGGCGGACGTTCGGAGCGCGATTCGGTGCGGCGGACGCGGTCCTGGCCGGTTTGACACCGACCGGCGTCGAGGAGAGTGACGAGCTCTACTTCCTGTCCGAGAACGGTGACAACGTCAAGGTTCGCGCCGAGATCATCGACATCAAGGTCCTTCGCGAGGTCGACCGTCACCGCCTCGAACAGTGGGAGCCGGTCCTCAAGGCCGGCTTCCCGCTCGACGCCGCGGCCGTCGCCGCCGTGTTCGAGGCGCTTCACCAGCCCATGCCGGGCCTCTCCCGGGACGCCTACTCGTTACGCGAGCTCCTCGACGAGCTCGTGGAGCCCACCGGAACGATCCGCGTCGTGTCCGTCCACAAGCGGCGGGTCCGTTACGCGCTCGACGATTGCACGGGCGAGTTGTCCGACGTCGAGGTCGATGGTCGGCACACGCGCACGCTTGCCCTCGAGGCCGAGGATCCGGCCGCAGTGCGGGCCGGCGTCATCGCCCTCGGACTGGGGGAGCGCGTCAACACCAGCGTGCCACAGAGGCTTGACCATCCTCATCGACGACGAGCCGCCCCGATTCGCGGTGATCGATGTCGGCACGAACTCGGTCAAGTTCCACGTCGGCGAGCAGGCCAGCGACGGGACATGGCGGGCGGTCGTCGATCGGGCCGAGATCACCAGGCTCGGCGACGGGCTGGCCGAGACGGGAGCGATCTCGACTGGCGCGCTGACGCGAACGACGACGGCGATCGCTGGCATGGTCGACGAGGCCCTGAAGCACCACGTCCGGGCGATCATGGCGGTCGGCACGGCCGGGATGCGCACGGCGAACAACCGGGACGAGGTCGTGGCCGCGATCGAGGACGCGACGGGTGTCACCGTCAACACGATCTCCGGCGAGGAGGAGAGTCGCCTGGCCTTTCTCGCCGTCCGAGCCGAACTCGGGTTGCCCGACGGTGCCCTCGTGGTCTTCGACACGGGTGGCGGGAGCACCCAGTTCACGTTCGGTCACGATTCCGAGGTCGACGAACGCTTCAGCATCGATGTCGGCGCGGTGCGTTACACCGAGCGCTTCGGGCTCGCCGCGGCCGTGTCGGATGACGCGCTCCAAGCCACCCTCGCTGCGATCGCATCTGATCTCGAGCGCCTGGACGGCAGACCGGCGCCCGACGCGCTGGTGGGTATGGGTGGCGCGATCACGAACATCACGGCCGTGAAGCTCGGCCTCGACCCCTACGACCCGGACGCCGTCCAGGGGGCGATCCTCGAACGCTCCGACATCGACCACCAGATCGAGCTCTACCGGTCCCGCGATGCTGACGGCCGTCGCGCGATCGTCGGACTCCAGCCCAAGCGGGCCGACGTGATCCTGGCCGGCGCGTGCATCGTGCGCACGGTCATGGAGAAACTGGGCCAGGACACGATGACGGTCAGCGACCGCGGCCTGCGACACGGGCTGCTCGTCGACCGCTTCGGCCCACCTGCGCACGCCTGATCGAACGCGGTCAGAGGAAGTAGGCGAACTTGTCCCACATCCACGCGTAGGCGCGATCGAGGACCGAGGTCGGCGGCTGCGCCAGTTCGGATCGGGCGATGTCGGGTTCGAACAGACGCGACTCGAACAGCTCGACCGTCGCCGGGTCTTCGACGATCATCGCCAGTTCGAAGTCGCGGTAGAGCGCCCACGCGTCGAGGTTGACCGTCCCGAAACTGACCTGATCGTCGGCGACCACCACCTTGGCGTGGACCACCGCCCCCGGGAACTCCCACACCTCGACGCCGGCATCGATCAGATCGCGATAGTGGTGCGACAAGGCCGCCTCGGCGTACTTGTTGTTGGAGGTCTCGGCGACGACGACCCGGACCTCGACCCCGCGTTCCGCGGCGGCGATGACGCGCTGGATGATGTCGGCATCGGTCAGGTACGGATTCGTGATGTCCAGCCGCCTTTCGGCGGTGTCGATCATCTCGCGGACCGCTTGGGTTGCCGAGACATACCCGCCGGGGACCACCTGCACGACGGCGATCGGCAGCGTCCCCCGATCCGGTTGCACGGGGAAGTACTCGCCGAGGTCGGCGGGCACCGGCGCACCGTGGGCGCGGAAACTGGTGAGGAACACGGCCTGCGCTTGCCGGACGACGTCACCCGTCACACGGACCATCACGTCGTGGAACCGGCCGTCCTCGAAGTGGTCCTGAACGCCGGCACCGCCGGTCCACGCCACGACACCGTCGATCACGTACAGCTTGCGGTGCTCGGCGCGCCCCACCTCGTCCTGGCGCCAGTCGAGCTCGCGGTCGACGAACAGCCCGTCGAAGTCGACCTGAATCGTGTCGTTGTCGACGAGCTGGGCGCCGGCGGCCACCAGCTCGCTGTACATCGGCTCGGACTCACCGTCGGGATCCGATCCCTGATCGTCGACGAGGATCCGGACCTCGATGCCCTCGGCCAGCTTGTCGTGCAGGATCGCCGCAAGTTCGGTGCCGACCTCGCCCGAGTCCCAGCCGAACATGATGATGTGGATCGACGATTCGGCGTTGCGGATGTCGTCGAAGATGCGCGGGTAGAACTCGCTGCCCTCCGCCCACGGCTCGACCGTCGCAGCCGTGCTCCATGCGTAGTCGAGGTCGACATCGCGCGGCCGCGGTGAGCCGTCCGCGAACTGCTCGGTCGCCGCCTGCGCCTGCTCCGCCGTGATCGCATCCGCCGGCGGCGGCCAGCTCACGTGCTCAGGGACGAACAGCGCCTGGAGGAAGACCAGGAGCACCACGACGGCGCTCGCGATCGCGAGCCCGCCCAATGCCGCACGTCGCCACGAGAAGGTCGACGAGACCCATCGCTGCTCGGTTTCGACGCGTAGACGGGCGATCGCGGTGCCGACGCTCGCCGTGACGATCGCCAGGCCACCGATCAGCGTCAGCCACCAGCCCCACGCGGGGTCGGATCCGGGAGGTGGCGCGTCGCCGAGCGTGAACAGCAGCACCGCCAGCCCGCAGATCAGCGTCACTACGGTGGCGGGCCAAGATCGACGCGCCAGTGGCTTGACGGCGGCCAGCGCAGTCAGCGCGTAGAGCGCGGCGAGCCATCCGTCGTGGGACCCCTCGAGTCCGCCGAGGCGGACCGGCCCGTCAACTGACCACGGAGCCCACGACCCGACCACGGTCATCAAGATCGCGATCGACAACACACCGGGCCACGTTCTGACACGGTCCCGAAGCTCCCGCAGCCAGCGCGGCCACGATGCCACGGTCGCCGGCTGCTCGACCTCGGACTCGGTCAACGATCGCGGGGTGGGATCGTCCACCGACGGTTCGTCGGCAGGCTGCTCGAGATCAGCTCCGGTCTCCGACATCCCCGCACGTTAGGGGACGACAGCGTCGCCGCACTCTGACCCTGGGCGACGATGTCGACCTGACTCGAGGGCAATGAGTCCTTGTCACCGACCTCCTAGTGTTCGCTGCGCCGTGGCGCTGATCGAGTGGCGAACGACAGCATCCTCGCGCACGCCAAGCGTCTGCTCGCTGGGCCGGTCGGCACCGCGGATCTGGCGCTCGCCTTCGAGGAGAGCACAGCCAGCGCGACCGACCTTCTCGTCGAGGGGGCTTCGTTCTACCCGCGCATGCTCGAGGACATCGCCGCCGCGTCCTCATCCGTGCACCTCAACCAGTTCGGTTTCAAACCGGGGGCGGTAGGTGACGCGTTCGCCGAGGCGCTCGCCGCCAAAGCTGCGACGGGCGTGCCCGTCCGGTTGATCGTCGACCGGACGGGCTCCGATCCGGATCGCCATTCGCGCCGGCTCTACGAGGAGCTGACGGCCGCCGGCGTCACAGTGTGTGTCGTCCGGGCGACCAAGCCGCGCGCGCCGTCGGGCCCGATCGACGCAGGGGGGCCGATGCGTTGGAACCTGAAAGGGCTCGGGCACTTCGACCATCGGAAGCTGCTCGTCGTCGATGGCCGGATCGGCTGGGTCGGTGGGGCAGGCCTCGAGGATCACTTCCAGGACGGTCGCTTCCACGATCTGTTCCTGCGGGTCACGGGTCCGGTCGTGAACCAGTTCCAACTCGTGTTCCTGGCCAGCCTCCGCTGGCTGGGTGGCGCCGTGCCGAGCTCCGACCTCGATGCGCTCTTGCCGGCGCTCGACGCCGGAGTCGATCCAGCGCCGGCGGTCGCGCTCCACAACGCTCCCGGACGTTACCGACCGATCACGTCGGCGATCACCGAGATGATCGAGGGCGCGCGAGACACCCTCGACATTGCCAACCCGTACGTCGCCGACCGCGGGATGATCCGGCGGATTGCCGATGCCGCCCGTCGCGGCGTCAACGTCCGCCTCATGGTGCCGGCCAACGCCAACAACTGGGCATGCGGGGCCGCGCAGCAGTACCACCATGCGACGCTCCTCGACTCCGGCGTGCGGATGCTCGAGTATCCGACGATGCTCCACGCCAAGGCGTTCGTGCGCGACGGTGAGGACGTGTTGCTCGGCACGTGCAACTTGGAAGCCTGGAGCCTGAAGCGCTTCTTCGAGATCGACATCCGTGTTCGCTCGCGCGACTTGGCGACGCAGTTCGACGACCGGTTCGCGGCGCCAGCGGAGCGCGTCTCGGGCCCGGGTCGGCGTGTGACGGGTGCCAAGCAGCGAGCGCGAGCAACGGTGTTCGCCGCGATCTCACCGCTGCTGTGACAGCGTTGTGTTGGTAGGTCAGGTCGGCGCTTCGGCGATGAAGTGGCGGGCGTGTTCGAGCAGGTCGGAGGCATCGGTGAACCACAGCGAGTCGGTGCCGGAGAGAACTTCGACACTGCCCCTTCGGGACCTGCATGCTCCGACCACGCTCGAGGGCGATCTCACCGCCCTCGCGCCGATCACGGAAGTCGGCTAGGACGACGGCATTCGGCCACCGAGCTCCTGAACCAGCAGTTGGCCGGCGATGGCCATGAACTGGTGCTCGGTGACCAGCCCGACGAGCTGGCCGTTCTGCACGACGGGCACCGCCGCCAGCGTGCGCGACCGAAGGACGTCGAGCGCCCGCGCCGTGTCCATGTCGGGGCTGATGTACACCGGGTCGCGGGTCATCACATCGGCCACGGCGATCGAACCGAGGTCGACGCTCGTCCCGCGGGCGAGCAGCTTCAGCAGAGCTCGGTACGACACGATGCCGGCGAGGTGGCCGTTGCCGTCCTCGACGAGCACCTGGCGGACGCGGTTCCAGTCCATGATGTTGGCCACCAGCGACACCGGGTCGTCCACGTGAACGGTCTGGAAGTCGGTGGTCATGATCTGTTCGACCTTCAAGAAGTCGTGCTCCCAGCCGCCGCCCTCGTCGAGCTGGGCGAGCGTCCAGTCGGCAACGGGCCGGTCCGCCCGCTGCCGGGCAGCCATCGCCGCCGTCAGACTGGTCATCCGCTGGCCGGGCGTCCCGCGGCCGCGCATGTCGGCCAGCGACTGCAGCATCCAACGCGACCCGGTGTTGCCGGAGTGGACGCGGCGTTCGACGACGTCGAGGTAGCGCTCGCGGTCGGCGTCGTCGATCCCGACCGCGGTGAGCCCCTCGTGGGCCAGCGGCAGCAGGTGCTCGAGGGCGAGCCGGGACGCGAACATCTCCTCCCCGTTGATCCACGTCAGCGGGGCGCCGAGGCCCTGCCGAGCGGCGGCGACGAAGTTCGACTTGGCCTGTTCGAACTCGATCTCGGCGGCGATGTCGGGATGGCGCTCGGCGAGGGCCACCATCAGTCCGAGCCACAGCGCGGCGTTGGCCACCTCGTCGAGCGTCGTGGGCCCGGCAGGAAGCACCCGGTTCTCGATGCGCACGTGCGGAACGCCATCGGAGATTCCGTAGCAGCCCCGGTTCCAACGCCACACCGTGCCGGTGTGGAGGCGGAGCGCGGCAAGGTCGGGGGCCTCACCCCTCGCCAACGCCTCGAACGGGTCGCTGATCGTGATGTCGGGCAGCAGCGGCGGGAAGCGGGAGATGTCCTCGCGGTACAGCTCGAGGATCGAGCTCTGCAGCCAGCGGTCGCCGAACGTGACCCGCGGTCCGACGTCGCGCATGTGGTGGGTCGGCCGGCGGGTGTCGACTGCCTGCTGGAACACCGCGATGCGGGTCTCGGCCCACAGGCGGCGGCCGAACAACAGCGGCGAGTTCGTCGCGCACGCGAGCACCGGGCCGGCGAGCAGCTGGGCGATGTTGTACTGGTTGGCGAACGTCGCCGCATCCACCTGAAGGTGAACCTGGAAGCTGGCGTTGCACGCCTCGACCATCACCGAGTCGTGGCGGATGCGCAGCTCGTCGAGGCCCTTGATGTAGAAGTCGACGTCGGTGCCACGCAGGTTGCTGATCGCCGCGTTGAGTCGGTGGTAGCGATCCTTGTTGACCATGTTCGACAGACCGAGGTCGGACGTGCGGATGGTCGGCAGGATCCCGGCGAGCAGCACGTCGACGCCGCGTTCGTTGGCGACGGATCGCACCCGGCCGAGGAGCTCGTTCAGTTGCGCCTCCATGGCGCTGAAGCAGTTGCCACCGAAGCCTTGCGGATCGAGGTTGAGCTCGAGGTTGAAGGCACCGACCTCGGTCACCAAGTGCGGGTCGTCGACGGCGTCGAGGATCTCGAGCGCGACCGGCGCCGGCTTCCAGTTGCGGTCGACGAGGAACATCTCCTGCTCGGCGCCGATGCGGCGCACGCCGGACTCGATGCGGCCTTCGGCGAGCATGCGATCGAGGGCGTGCACTTCGCGCAGCAGCGCGTGGGTGAACTGCCGGCGGTCCTGTCCGCCTCCACTCGCTTCAGCCACGTCCTTGCCCCCGGCCCAACTCATCGCGACGGATCATCGCACACGACTTACAGGTGCTCGTCGAGGTACTGCGGCAGCATGTGCCGCCAGGTCTGCCAGTCGTGGGGCCACTCGGGGCCCCAGGAGTCGACCCGGTTGGGGATGCCCCGCGCGCCGAGCTCGTGGGCGATGCGCCACGACTCGCCGATGTCCTCGTTGGCGCCCTCGCCGCAGGCGAGCACGACGAAGCGGGTGCGCAGCCGCTCGAGCAGTGCGCCATCCTCGTCGAGGGTGGGGAGCAAGTGCAGCGGCGAGGCGGCGCGGAAGTTGTCGTCGATCGGGCCGTTGACGAAGCGGGCGAGGTCGTACGTGCCACTCATGCAGATCGCGGCGCGGAACACGTCGGGCCAGCGGCACAGCACGGCGAGCGCGTTGTACGCGCCGATCGAGGCGCCGGACGTGATGATCTCGATGTCGGGCGACTCGCAATCGGCGCGGATCGCCGGGACGACCTCCCAGCGCACGTATTCGAGGAACTGGCTGCAGCAGGTACGTGCGCCGGCCGGCGTCGCCCTCCTGCGCCAACAGCACGCGTCCGTTGACGCTGTCGCAGCTGTAGACCTTCACGCGACCGGCTTCGAGCAGCTCGCCGACGGCGTCGACGAGGTGGAATCGCTCGATCTCCTCGTAGTCGCCGCCGGCGGTGGGGAACACGAGCACCGGCGTGCCGTACGAACCCCAGCGGGCGAGCTTCACGTCGCGCTCGACGCGCGTCGAGTACCACGCGGTGCGCTCCTTCATCGCCGCCTCTGCATCCCGGGTTCGGCGCTGGTGTCGGCGCGCCACGTCTGGATCCGGTTCCAGAACAGCTCGGTGAACGCATCGACCTCGTGGGCCGGGAACAGCGCCGCCACCTTCTGGCGCACGGCGTCCTTGGCGACCGGTGTGGCGAAGAACTCCCACACCACCTCGTCGAGGTGACCGAGGTGGGTGGCGCAGAACTCGTCGAAGGCGTCGGTGTCGAAGCGCTGGCGGGCGATCGCGCCGTAGGCCGCGAGCCGCTCGCGGTACGGGAGGTCCTGCGGCGACGACGTCGTAGAACGGCTCCCAGTCGAGTGTCCGGCGCATCGGTCGCTTGGTCGCGGCGCAGAAGATCGACCAGCGCAGGTTGGCCTCCACCAGCCACGGGAAGTGGTAGTGCAGCGACGTCACCTGCGAGTCGGGGCAGGCGTTGGCGAAGTCGATCGGGTGCCACTCGCCGTCCTTGGCGCAGCGCCTCGCACGAGTTGAAGTCCCAGCCGAAGAAGCTGTTGATGAGCAGCGTGATGTCGCGTGAGCAGCGACCGTTCGTCCTCGCTGATCCCGCCATCGTCGGCCGTGTAGCGGTCGTGCAGCGGCGCCGTCGGGTCGTAGCGGATGATGCGCAGCTGCGGCCCGAAGCCCAGGCAGCGCACGAACAGGTCGTACGGGTCGACCGCCTTCTGCAGGTGCATCACGTAGGTGCCGCTCTCCTCGTAGGCGGCGCGCAGACCGGCCTCGTCGTCGACCCGGCTGACGCCCGCCCAGCCGCCGCCGTCGTACGGCTTCATGAACATCGGGTAGCCGAGTTGGTCGCCGACCGCGCCGAGGTCGAAGAGCTGCGCGTAGCGGTCGAGCGTCGCGTCGAGGTCGGCGCGCGGCTCGTACTCCTTGGGCGGCACCATCCAGGTGTCGGGGATCGGCAGGCCGAGCGCCATCATGGCGCAGTAGGTGGTGTGCTTCTCGTTGGCCTGGATCGACCACGGGTTGTTGAACACGTACAGGCCGTCCATGACGACGGCCTTCTTGATCCACTCGCGGCTCGTCGTGTACCAGTGCGTCAGGCGGTCGACGACGAGGTCGTAGCGGCACGGCTGGCGCAGGTCGAAGGGCTCGATCGTGACCCGCTCGACGTCGAAGCGGACGATGTCGTCGCCGACCGGCAGGGCGAGGTCGAGCTGGCGGACGAGCTCCTCGTAGCAGATCGGCCAGCAGAGGTCGGCGCCCAGCGACAGACCGATCCTGCGGGTGACGTCAGCCATCGAGTTCCTCCCTCATCAGCGTTGGCCTACGATTGATCGACCAAAGTTATTCGTAGACCATCCAGAGCGGTCCCGGGAACAGCCACGACAGGCCGTCGCGCAGCCGGTCGCGCCAGTTCTCCCAGTTGTGCCCGTCGCGGGCCTCGACGTAGCGCACCTCCATCCCCGTCGACTGCAGCAGCGGCACGAGCGATCGGTTCTCGTAGATCAGCGACTCGTAGCGTGCCGCAGCTGACGAAGACCCGCTCGCTGAACGGTTGCGGGTCGGCGCGGAAGGCGTTGACGATCGCCTCGATCGGGGCGAACAGCGGGCCGCGCTCGCTCTGCGCCGATGTCGGTGAAGGCGAACGAACCGGACTGCAGCAGCAGCCGGCCGAAGATGCCGGGGTGGCGGCGGGCGACGCGAACGACGCCACGGCGCCGAAGCTCGCGCCCATCAGGCCTCGTCCGCCTGGTGTGGCGACGAGCGGGAACTCGGTCTCCAGCCAGGGCACGAGCTCCTCGGCGATGTAGCGCGCGTGGCGGTTCGTCGTCGGCGTACTCGACCAGCCGGTCCTGCGGGTTGGTGAACGCGACGACGATCTCGGCCAGCTCGAGGCGGTGGATGAGGTTGTCGAGCACGACCTGCATCGAGCTGTAGTCGAGGTAGTCGCCGCCGTCGTGGACGATCGAGCAGCGGGTAGCGGCCGGTCGGGCGGAACCGCGCCGGCAGGTAGAGGTTGAGGTCGACGTCGCGCCCGAGCGCCGGGCTGTGGCTGCGGTGGGCGACCAGGGTGCCGGTGCGCGCCTCGGGGTCGGGGAGCGTCCACGCCGGCCGCGTCGTAGCCCGTCGGTCTGCAAGACCGAGTTGGCGCCGAACGGGTCGCGGGCGGTGTGCGGGTTGAGCGGGTCCTGGATCGACTCGACGTGGTCGCCGCGGATGACCTCGATCTTGTACTCGACGCGCGAGTCGCGTGGGACGTCGAGCACGAGGTACCACAGGTCGGTGCCGTCGAGGCGGGTGAACGTCGGCGTGGCGGCGAGGCCGTAGACCCAGTGGCGCAGGCGCACGGCGTCGGCCTCGCCGCGATAGACGAACGTCGACGTGCCGTCGTCGATCAGCGGGAACGAGCGGCCGTCGACGAAGCGATCGACCGCGGTGGGATCGGTGACGGCCTCGAGTCGCAGCGCCTCCAGCTCCGGCCTCATGTGAGCGGTTTCGCGATCGCAGCTCATCAGCGCCTCATTCATGCCGCCAACTCGTCGACGGAGCCGTCGGCGGCAAGGTGCAGCACGCCACGGCGTGACCGGGGCACCGCGCTCGCGTCGCCGCCGATCGGGGCGAGCAGGTAGGCGCCGTCGTCGAGGCCGAGGCACACCGCCGGGGCGAAGCGGCGGGCGAGGAGGCCGACGCGCAGCGGGTCGTCGAGGTGCAGGCGGCGTCGGGCGTCGGGCATCGCCACCACGCCGGGGAACCAGCCGAGCCCGCGCTCGAACATCCGGGCGTTGGGTGGTCCGTGAGGCGGGTCGTCGTGGAACACCACGATCCGCTCGGTGGCGACCATCGCGCCGGCCGACCAGGCGAACACGTGGCAGGCCGGCGACGTGGTCGGCGACGCCGAGGAGGTGGATCCGGTTGAGCAGGGTCGGCACCTGTCCGCCGGCGATCGCCAGGCCGCACGATTCGCCGAGGATCGCTCGCCACGTCGGCGCGGTGCGCCGGCGACGACGTCGCGCTCGGCCGGCCGCCAGTGCTCGACGAACTCGCCGACCACCTCGCCGCTGCGATCGAGCAGCCGTTGGTCGAGGACACGCACGGCGTCGAGGGCGGAGCTGATCTCCTCGTCGATCAGTCGGCCCGCCGTCCGGTCGCCGCGCCAGCTCGTACACGGCGTCCATGGCGTGGCCGAGTCGCAGCTCGTAGAGGCTCTGGAGGTCGCGCAGCCGGCGGCCGCGCTCGACGTGGGCGGCGGCGAGCTCGGTGTCGCGCTCGAAGATGTCGGCGGCGCGGGCGTACAAGCGCAGGTTGACGGTGTTGCCCAGCAGCGCGTCGACGAGATCGCGGTCGTCGTCCTCGCGCTCCTGCCATCCGGCGGTGATGGTGGCCATCGGCGCGCACGACGACGAGTGGAGGTCGATGCCCGCCGTCGCGCACCACGTCGGGCAGCGTCGGCGTCAGCCGCTGCGGACCGAGCAGTGTCACGGCATCCCGGTGCGATCCGTCATCGGGCGCGCGACCTTGACCGTCTGGCCGACCTGGTCGAGCATCCACCGCAGGTGGTCGTAGTCGGGGTGCTTCAGGCGGATCCACGCGTTGGCCATGTAGCCGGCCTCGACCGGCTGGGTCGGCGTCCCGTCCGGCGGGAGGTGATGGTCGATGATCCACTCGCCGAACTGCTGCTGCACCGCGTCCAATCCCTCGTAGCCGGCGATGACGCCGTCGTGGTCGGGTCGCAGGGCGATGATCCCGGCGGCGAAGCGGCGCGACAGCTGCTGCGACGGCCGGCCGTGCACGACCGCCATCGCCCACTCGCGGTAGATGTCGATGTCGTTGCCGACGGCGTACAGGTCCCACGCCCGCACGCCCGGCGGCCGGCAGCCGATCTCGGAGAACTTCAGTCCCTTGGGGCCGAAGAACCACTCCATGTGCGTCGCCGAGGTGCCGATGCCGAGCGCCTCGTTGACCGTGCGGCCGAGCGCCTTGACCTCGTCGTACACGCCGGCCTCGTCGACGCGGTTGGTGGCGATGAACTGCGGTGAGATCCAGCGGTGGCGCATCGCCTCGAGCACGTTGGGGTAGTAGTGGGAGACGAACTCGTGCACGACCTGGCCGTCGATCGAGATCGTGTCGTAGAAGCCCTCGTGGCCCTCGATGAACTCCTCGACCGCGATCCCCGCGCCGCGGTCGACGCCGGTGGCACGGATCGCAGCCGCCAGCTGCTCGGGGTCATCCGCCCGGTGCGTGCCCGACGCGCCGGCTGCGTCGCGCGGCTTGAGGATCACCGGGAAGCCGACGGCGGCGACGAACTCCTCCACCTCGGCGGCCGACGAGGCACCGGTCGAGGCCGCGCACGGCACGCCGGCGGCGCGCAGCACCTCCTTCATCGCCGGCTTGTCGCGGCACAGGAAGGCGGTGCGCGACGAGGTCCCCGGGATCGTGCAGGCCTCGCGGACGTGAGCGGCGGCCATGATGTGGGCCTCGATCGTCGCCTCGAGGCGGTCGACCCACACCGCGCCCTGGATCTCGCGCACGGCGTCGAGCAGGGCGCCCTCGTCGACGACGGAGTGCACCTGCTCGTAGTGGGCCATCGCCGCCTTGAGCTCGTCGTCGAGCCAGTCGACCGGACGCTCGCCGATGCCGATCACCGTCGCTCCGACCTCTGCGAGGGCGAGCACGAACGCCCGCTGGTTGGCCGGGAAGGCAGGTTCGAGGAAGACGACGTTCATGACCACTCCACAACGACCCTTGGGACCACTTCGGGACTTTCCGCGGCGACGACCTCCGAGCCGCGGCATGGTACTGCGGGCGCCGGGTCACGCCAGGCTGTCGGACGGGTACTGTCCGCAGACGGTGCCCAACGTCGTTTTCGTCGCCCCGTACTTCTTGGAGGCCACGCTGCGGTTCGTCGAGGCCGCGGCGCGCCTTCCCGGAGCGCGTGTGGCGCTCGTCGGGAGCGAACCGGACGACGCGGTGCCTGCCGCGTTGGCCGCCGGACTCGTCACATACGTGCGCGTCCACGACTGCCTCGACGCCGAGCAGCTGGCCGGGGGCATCAGCGAGGCGGGCCGCCGGATGGGTTCGGTCGATCGGGCGTTGAGCATCCTGGAGGACCTCCAGGTGCCGCTGGCCCAGGTCCGCGAGTGGCTCGGCATCTCCGGGATGGACGCCAGTGAGGCGGCCAACTTCCGCGACAAGTCGCGGATGAAGGACGTGCTGCGCGCCGCCGGCGTGCCGTGCGCCCGCCACGGCCTTGCCACCAGCGCCGACGAGGCATGGGCGGTCGCCGAGCAATGTGGGTTCCCGGTCGTGGTCAAGCCGCCGGCCGGTGCCGGTGCCCGCGGCACCTTCCGCGCCGAGTCGGCGGAGCAGTTCGGGCAGTGGCTCGCCGCCTCACCGCCCACCGCTCTCGATCCGGCGATGATCGAGGAGTTCATGGTCGGCGATGAGTTCTCCTTCGACAGCGTGTTCATCGCGGGCGAGATGGTGTGGCACTCGATCAACCACTACATGCCGTCGCCCCTGACCGTGCTGGAGCATCCGTGGATCCAGTGGTGCGTGGTGCTGCCGCGCGACATCGGCGGCCCGGAGTTCGACCCGATCCGGCAGGCCGGCGTCGACGCCCTGCGTGCGCTCGGCATGCACACCGGGCTCAGCCACATGGAATGGTTCCGCCGGGCCGACGGGTCGGCCGCGGTTTCCGAGGTCGGGGCCCGCCCGCCCGGCGCCCAGTTCTCGACGCTGATGTCGTTCGCCCACGACGTCGACATGTACGAGGCGTGGGCGCGCCTGATGGTGTACGACACGTTCGACCCTCCGGAGCGCAAGTGGGCGGTCGGCGCCGCCTACCTCCGCCCGCAGGGTCGCGGCCGCATCCGTGCCGTGCACGGCATCGACCGCCTCGACCCGGCACTGCGGGACCTGGTGGTCATGGCTCGTCTGCCGGAAGCGGGGCAGCCGACATCGGCGAGCTACGAAGGCGACGGCTACGTGATCGTCCGCCACTCCGAGACAGCTGTCGTCGAGCAGGCGCTCGAGCGGTTGATCACGAACCTGCAGATCGAGTTGGAGTAGCCCGCCATGGACGTGTTGATGATCTCGCCCGGTTACCCCGCCGAGATGCCGATCTTCACCGAGGCGTTGGCCGCCGAGGGGGCCAACGTGATCGGCGTCGGTGACCAGCCGGTGTCGTCGCTTGCCCGACGCAGCACGCCACGCCCTCAGCCGCTACGTGCAGATCTCGTCGTTCGCCGACGAGGAGCGGGCCGTTGACGAAGTGCTCGGTGCGCTGCGGGGCACGCACATCGACCGCGTCGAGTCGATGTGGGAGGCGACGATGTACCTCGCCGCCCGACTCCGGGAGCGCATCGGCGCACCCGGCCTCGACGTCGCCGGCACGATCCCGTTCCGCGACAAGGAGTCGATGAAGGAGGTGCTGCGGGCGGCGGGGATCCGGGTGCCGCGTTCGGTGCGGGCGTCGACGATCGCCGAGGTGCAAGCCGGCGCCGAGGAGGTCGGCTACCCGCTGATCATCAAGCCGATCTCCGGCGCCGGGTCGATGGACACCTACCGGATCGACGAGCCCGCCGAGCTCGGGCCCGTGCTGCCCGCCCTCCGCGCCGTGCCGGAGGTGAGCGTCGAGGAGTTCGTCGACGGCGAGGAGTTCACGTTCGACTCGATCTCCAGCGGCGGACGCGTGGCGTACTACAACGTGTGCTGGTACCGACCGCGCCCACTCGTGATGAAACAACTCGAGTGGGTCAGCCCGCAGACCGTCGCCCTCCGCGAGCCCGGCGCCGGCGCGCTGGCGGCCGGCGTCGCCATGGGTCATGACGTCCTCGCGGCGATGGGTCTCGGCGATGGCTTCGCCCACATGGAGTGGTACCTCAAACCCGACGGCGAGGTCGTGTTCGGCGAGATCGGAGCTCGTGTCGGCGGAGCCCGTCTCGCCGACGCGATGAACTGGGCGTGCGACATCGACGTCTACCGCGGCTGGGCGGAGACCGTCGTGCACGGCCGATTCAGCCAGCACGTCGAGCGCAAGTACAACACGGCGCTGATCTTCAAGCGGGCCCAGGGTCACGGCCGCATCACACACATCGAGGGCCTGTCCCGACTGCTGGCCGAGATCGGCGAGCACATCGTGCACATCGACCTGCTCCCGATCGGCGCGCCGCGTCGCGACTGGCAGACCACCGTGGTCTCGGACGGCATCGTGGCCATCCGCCACCCCGACTTCGGCGAGACGATCGAGATGGCCGACCGCGTGGGCATCGAACTGCAGCTGTACGCCGGCTGAGTGCCAGTCGGTGGTCGTCGGGACCGCCGGGCGACCCGGGACTTGTACCATTGGTGCGCGCGTTCGATCGGAACTTGGCTCACCCCGGAGGCGCCAACGCCGTCGCGGTATGGCCTCGGCGGATTGGACGGCCCTACGTCAGGTTGACTCCACGGATGAGCGACGCTGCTGATTCCGGTGAGATCGAAGTGGTCATCGAGACAGAGCTCGTCGACGTCGACGGTGACGGCGTTGTCGACTTTGCGACCGAAACCACCACGATCGTGGCCGACGTCGACGGTGACGGCGTTGCCGACGTCATCGAGCGCACGACCACGACGGCGTATGACCTCGATGGCGATGGCGTGCCAGACGTCATCGAGTCGACCACCGTCACCGGTGCCGACGTCAACGAGGACGGCACGATCGACGAGGACGAAGTCTCGGTCGAGTCGACCGTCGCAGTCCGCGAAGACCTCCTCGACGAGGGCGACACGGAATCCTGAATCGTCGCTGCCCTTGGTAGGGCCGCCTCCGACGGCGTTCGCGAGTGGTGGGGTCAGTTCGCGTCAGGTCGGTCGGCGAAATCAACTCGGGCAGACGCCCGATTGCTTGCGAGCGACCGCCACGCTCGTTCGACCGCCTCGTTCTCGAATCGTGGCACCGTCGTCAGGAGCCAATCGCTGGTTCTGGCGATCGATCCAACCATTCGCTTGCGCAATCATGCGACGGAGCTCGTCGATCGTGGTCGCTCTCTGGAAGCGCAGCCGCCACCCGATTCGTTCGAGCGCCTCCTCCCGGGCGAGCCGGCTTCGCTCCCGCCTGACGAATTGCTCGGCCCACCAGCCCTGCGGCCGAGGGTGGTCGATGTCCGGTATCGGCTTCCCCTTCAACGGCCCGGGATCGAGCTCGCCACGCTCGATCGCTTCCGCGATGCGGCTCTCGACGAGGCGATCGATGAAATCCACCGTTCAAGACGGTAGTCCCGACACGCGGACCGCCGAGCCGTGTGTTGCACGGCCCGGCGATCCTCGGTCCGGGTGGCTTCAGCTCAGGTAGAAGCCGCCGACGTCGGCGATGAGGTGCGAACCCGACGACGTGTACAGCGTGATCCGTCCGCCGGTGCCAGTGCCGAGGATGATCCCGTTGGCGATCGTCTGGTTGGCGCGGATGGTGTTGACGGACGACGCCTCGGGTCGCACTGAACCGGCGGGATGCGCCGTGACGAATCCGCTGCCGGCGCTCTGCGTGACGGTGACGGTGCCGGCGAGGCCGAGCACACCGGCAGACGGCACGCCACCGACGCCGGTCACCTGCACGTCGATCGAACCGTTGGCGGCGACCGCTCCGCCTGCGCCGACGCGGGTGTCGACGAGCCGGCTCGGCGTGACCGGCACGAACAGGCCGCGGCGGGGTCGCGAGCGCATTGGCGTTGCCGGTCACGTAGCCGACGACGTCGACGATCAGGTGCCCGCCGGCCTCACTGAACAGCTGGATCGTCCCGGCCGGGCCGACCCTGACGATGGCCAGGTTGGCGATCGTCTCATCGGTCTCCGAGGCGTTCAGCGTCGAGGCCGTCGGCTGGCTCGTCCCACCGGGGAAGGCCGTGAAGAATCCGGGAGCCGTGGTCTGGGTGGCCGTCACGTTGACGATCGCGGCCGACACGTTCGTCGGGTTGGCGGGGTCGATCGCCGGCACGCCACCGCGGCCGGTGACCTGGAGCTCGATCGTCTGGTTCGCCGTCACCTTCGCACCGCCACCAGCGGGGACGCCGGTGCCGTTGCGGGTGTCGAGGATCCGGCTTGGCGTAAGCGGCACGAACCGACCGGCGGCGCTCACGGCTGGCCCGTAGTAGCCGACGACGTCGACGATGATCTGGCTGCCGCGTTCGCTGAACACACTGACCGATCCATTGGATCCCAACGGCACCGTCGCGAATGCTGCACGTGTCTGGCCGGGACCGTCGACGTTCACGGTCGACGTCGTCGGGAGCGCGCTGCCGGTCGGGTAGACCGTCGTGAAGCCACCGGCGTCGGGCTGGGTGACCGTGACGTTGAGCACGGCTGCCGTGGCGTTGGCCGGGATGCCGTTGGTGCCGGCGACGCCGACGACGAGGGTGCCGCCAGGACCGACCTTGCTGCCGAGGCGGGTGTCGACGAGCCGGGCCGGGGACGCGAGGCTCGTGTACTGCGACGCCGCGTCGTCGACCTGGATCTCGACGGCGAGGTCGCGGATCGCCAGGTCACCGTTGCCGATGTTGCCGACGAGCGCGGCCGCGCCCGTGGCGAGGTTGACCGAGTACAGGCCCGTGTCGCCGCCGACCGTCATCGAGGCGTAGGCGTTGTTCTGGGCGGTGATGTCGAAGCCGATGTGCTCGTCGTCAGGGCTGACACCGAGGGCGCCGACTGCGAAGACCTGGCCGAGGTTCGGCGACGGCGTGCTGTTGACCCCGCCGATCGTCACCAGCGATCCGCTCTGCGAGATGCCGTACAGCGTGGTGATCCCGCCGGCGACGGATGCGGCCACGTTGCGGTCGTACGCGATCGACACGACTGGTTCGAGGCCAACCGGGAGGGTGGGGTAGACGAGGTCGGTATCGGTGACGGCGAGGGCGCCGTTGTTCGGGTTGACTCGCACATTCTGGCGATCACTGCCGACGACGCGCAGACGATCAACGGTCGGGTTGATGTCGATCGTCGTGCGCAGCGCCGTGTCGTCGACGTCGAACGTCGGGGTGCCGGTCGGCGTCGCCGCACCGGTGTCGGGATCGACCCAGTACAGCTTGCCGTCGGTGGCGCCGCCCGTCGGGGACACGGCGAGGGCGAGCAGTTGCCCGGTGCCGGGTCGCCCGTCGATCGACATCACGACCTCGCCTGGTGCCAAACCGCTGATCAGGACGAGGGAGTCGAACTGCGCCGGAGTGTCCTCCTGGAACTGCACGAGGGCGTTGCCGTTCACGAGGCCGACGAACGTGGCAGGTGGGGTGTCGGCGACGGCGGGGGAGCCGGCGGTGACTGCCGCGACGGCAAGGCCGACGGCTGAGGCGGCAACGGCAGCCAAGGCGAGGGTCCGACGGCCGCCGCGGCCGCGACTCAGGGGATGGGGGTAGGTCATGTCGATCTCCAGTTGGGTGGGCGGGAACGCGAACGTCTGGGGTCGCACATGGGTTCGTCGTCGGCCGAGCGGCGGATTGGTCAACGCCGCAGATCGAGAGGGATCAGTCGTTGAGGAGCTCGTGCAGATAGACCGCCTGCGCCGCGGTCGTGCCTCCGGTGATGATGTCGAGCGCCTCGACGACGTCTTGCTCCACCCGTGGAGGTCCGAGACCCCGCGGCTCGAGTGCGCCGAATCGAATCGCGACCGCCTCCACCAGCTGCCGGCGATCGGCCACCCATTGGCGGCACTGCGCAACCGTCAACACCGCGTCGTTCGATGCGCGCGCCGAACGACGATCGAGCCTGTGCGACGACGTCGTCGTGCAACGCCGCGAAGTCGGCGAGCAGTGAGCACGCGTTCTCGAATTCGCGCGACGATCTCGTCGATCGAAGGCCAAGCGACTGCGTGCCTGGTTTCGCCGTGGATCGTGCTCATCGGTCGTTCTGCCGTTGTCATCGTTGCCTCGTGTTCTCCGCGTGTGCGGTGACGTGCTCTCCACGTCGACACCAAGGTCCAGAGCGCCGAAGCCGTCCGTTGTACCACACCGCGATCGGCTGCTGCGACCGCGCGTGCGTCGATGCTCGAACCGCTCGGCGACGTAGGTTGGACGAATGAGCGTCACGATCATCAATGGCGGAACGCAGGGGCTCGGCGAGGCGGTGGCACGAACGCTCGTTGCCAACGGGTCGTCGACAGGGCTCGTCCTCGCCGGCCGGTCGGCCGACCGCGGCGAGGCGCTCGCGGCAGAGCTCACCGATGCCGGCACACCCACGATCTTCGTGCACGTGGACATCGCCGATCCGACGGCTCCGGCGTCGATCGTCGGCGCCTGCGACGATCGGTTCGGTGCCGTCCACGGTGTCGTCAACGTCGCCGCCGCCACGTCGCGGGCCACGCTGTTCACCGATACGCCGGAACACTTCGACACCCAGATGACCGTCAACGTGAAGGCCCCGTACTTCCTGATCCAGGCCGCGGCGCGGCTGATGATCCGCGAGCGGACGTCAGGTTCGATCGTCAACGTCGGTTCGACGTCGAGCCACGGTGGCCAGACCAAACTCACCGCCTACGCGATGTCGAAGGGCGCCCTGGCGATCATGACGAAGAACCTTGCGTTCGGGCTGATGCGCCACGGCATCCGGGTCAACCAGGTCAATCCGGGCTGGATGGACACCGAGTCGGAACATCGGACCCAGACCGTCTACGACGGGTCGCCCGAGAACTGGTTGGAGCTTGCCGAGGCCGGTCGACCGATGGGCCGCCTCGTCAAGCCGTGGGAGGTCGCGAACATGATCGCGTTCTGCCTGTCGGACGAATCCGGCGTCCTCACCGGCAACTGCATCGATGTCGATCAGTCGGTGCACGGCGCAGGCGAGCCGCCGATCCCCGCCGTCGCCGACACCGTCTCACCTTGACATCACCTCGCTTCACCTTGACCATGCGCCCGAGCACGGAGCATTCTGGCGGGCTGTGTTCCGCTCGGTGACGCACGTGTTCATGCTGATCGCCCGGGTGGCGTTGAGTGCCGGCATCGTGATCACCGTCGCCGCGCTCGTTGCCGGTGAGGAGCGCATCCGCGCCCAGGTCCGCGAGTGTTCGAGTGGGTGAAGGCCGAGTGGTCACTGCCGAAGGTGCACGGTTTGATCGGTGCCCTGATCATCGTCGTCGGGGTCCTCGTCGTGGCCTACCCGGAAGTGATGGTGGCGGTCGTGGCCCGTTCGATCGGGCTGGTGCTGGCGTTCATCGGTCTCGTCGCCGTCCTCGACGTGGTGGGCGCCCACGGCTGGTCGGGTTCGGGGGACGGTCGACAGTCGACGACCCTTCGCCACGTCGCAGTGGTCGGTACCGCGTCGTGCGCGTCCGTCGCGATCCTGCTCACGTTCGGAGGCTTCGCGTTGTATCGATCGCTGAACGACTCGCACTCCGTCGCCCCGGACCCGAACGGCAAGGGCTGCAACGGGCACGTTGACGCTGTGGCAGAGAGTTGGTTCCTCAAGATCGACGGTGTTCAGGGCGAATCGACCGACATCAGTCACAAGGACGAGATCGGTGTGCTGTCCTGGTCGTGGGGTGTTTCCCACCCGAGCGGCGTCGGCACGGGTTCGGGTAGTGGCGCTGGGAAAGCTGCGTTCCAGGACTTTCAATTCGTGACGAGGGTCAGCAAGGCGTCGCCCGTGCTGTTCCTGTCCTGTGCGACCGGAACGCATCACAAGGATGCGACGCTGTCGGGAGTGCGGACCTCCGCTGGGAGCAAGTCGGCTGACTTCCTGAAGTACAAGCTGTCCGACGTGACGCTCACGTCCGTTCAACAGAGCGGCAGCGAGGACGGGGTGCCGGTCGAGCAGTTCTCGCTGAACTACAGCAAGATCGAAGTCAGCTACGTGCCGCAGTCCGCGACCGGGAAGGTCGGTGCGCCGATCCAGGCCGGGTTCGACGTGAAGGCGAACAAGAAGCTCTGAGCGTCACTCGACCGCGGGCAGAAGGAACCCGCGCTCGACCAACTGGTGCACCACCGGAATGGCCGCTCGGGCGAGATCTGCCGCGTCGGCGTCGGCCGCGCCGGCGGCATCCGTGAGGACGGCACCGAGCGGTCGCGTGCCGTCGCAGGCGCCGAGGATCGCGGCGACCGCCTCGTCGACTTGTCCCTCGCGGCACAGCCCCGCCGTCTGGCGCAGCACGCGGTCGGTCACTCGCCATCCCGGTGATCCTGGCTGGGCCCGCTCGTCGAGGACCACATCGGGCGCGATCCTCAGCGCCACGTCGAGCAATCGTCGGCCTCCGTAGGCGTCGAGGAAATCGGCCAGTTCGAACACCGCACCGAGATGATCCCCGCAGGGCATCGCCCAGTCTTGCGGCGCGACTTCGGCACGAAACGAAGGATTCCCCGCACCTCGCTTCCGCATCGTGATCAGACCGAAGCCGACGGCTTCGATGCGGTGCCGCTCGTAGTACGCCATCCACTCGTCGTACTCCGGATGCCATTGGTGGGGCGGCTCCGTCTGACGCAGCCAACTGGCTGCGTGGGCGCTCGGCTCCAGCACCTCGCGCTCCAACACGAGGGCGTCGCAACCGGTGTCCTCGAACCATCCCCGCAGTCGGTCGCGCCAATCCTCCCCGGCCACGTGTGCCCAGGAGGCCAGCAGTTGGCAATGTCCACCGTCCGCGAGGTGTTCCGGTGCGGATCGGACGAGCATTCGGCACAGTTCGTCGACCGGCAACTCGCTGTCGCGGAAGATGTAGCGCCGGGATGGGGAGATGACGAACGGCGGGTTGGCGACCACCAGCTCGAAGCGCTCGCCCTCGACCGGGGCGAACAGATCCCCTTGCCGCACAGAGACGTTGCGGATCTCGTTGATCTCCATCGTCAACGTGGCGCACGCCGTCGCCCGCGGGTTCAGATCGGAGGCAACCACCCGACGGCTGTGTGCCGATGCGTGCAGGGCCTGGACGCCACACCCGGTGCCGAGGTCGAAGGCGCTGGAGATCTCACGGCGGATGGTGGCCCCCGCCAACGCCATCGTGGATGCGCTCACGCCGAGCACGTGCTCGGTCGAGATCGAGGCTTCGGCGGGGCGCGCGAAGTCATGGACCACCAACCAGTTCGCCGGCCCGCCCAGCGGCCGGATGGCAATCAGACTCCTCACGTCTGCGTCACCGGCGACGAGCACCCCTCCGGAGATCCATTGCTCGACGGAGAGCGGGGCCAGCGCCGCTCGAACCTCGGCGAGTGCGACCGGCGAACCGAGCACGAACAGTCGCAGCAGGGTGTCGAGCCGATCTCCCGCGCGAGTCGCTCGATCCAGGGGAGCCAGTTCGCCGAGCGCGAGGTGCGCGAACGCGTGGGGACCGAGTCGCTCCGTGAGGGCATCGAGCGTGAAGCCGCTGTCGTCGAGACACTCCCGGGCCCGCCGAACGGTGTCCGCACCGTCGAAGAAACGCATGTGGCCCATCGTGTCAGTGACCAGGGAGGCCCAGTGACGTTTACGCGCCGACGCCCGCGGGGACATCTCGCGAGTGAGTGAATACGGTGGTGTCGCGGGCAGTAGAGAAAGGTGCTGCTCATGAAGCGCCGTTTCAGGGCTGTGGCCATGGCCACCGCCACCTTGCTGGCGTCCAGTGCCGCCGTCGTTGTTGCGAGCCCGGCGTCCGCCCACCGACCGGAGACGATCGATCTTCCGGAGGGATTCGCGGGGGAGGGTGTGGCGACCGGCCGACGTGACACGTTCTACGCCGGTTCTCGGCTCGACGGGAGGATTGCCCGTGGCGACCTCCGCAAGGGGACGAGCGAGGTGTTCGTGGGCGAGCCGTTGGTCGCCGCGGCGACCGGCCTCAAGGCTGACTTGCGGCACGGCCTGCTGTGGGTGTCAGGTGCCGCCACTGGGCAAGCGGCGGTCTACGACCTCGAGACCGGCAACGGCAAGGTCGCGCTGACGCTCGCGACCGTGCCATCGTTCATCAACGACGTGGTGGTCACTCGGACGCGGCGTACTTCACGAACAGCCTGTCACCTGTGATCTACCGGGTGCCCGTGTCGGGGCGTGGCGAGATCGGTCAACCAGAGCCGATCACGCTCAGCGGCCCGGCATCCGAGTTCGTTCCCGGATTCAACCTCAACGGGATCGAGGCCACCAGCGACGGACGCACGCTGCTGGTGGTCAACAGCAGCAAGGGCGCGCTCTACACCGTCGACGCGCGAACAGGTACGAGTGCCGAGATCGACCTCGGCGGCGGTTCGGTTCCGACCGGCGATGGCATCTTGCTCGTCGGCCGCAAGCTGCTCGTGCTGCAGAACGGGAGCACCACGGGCGTCAACCAGATCGCCGTCGTGCGGTTGCAGCGAGCAACTCACCAAGGGCGAGATCGTCGACACGATCACGAGCCCGCTGTTCGAGACGGCGACAACCCTCGCGCGCAGCGGTGGAACTCTCGCTCGCCGTCAACGCGCAGTTCGCGCCACCGCCCATCGATCCCGAAGGCGAGGTGGTGCTCCTCCGGCTGTGACGTTCCGCAGGAGCAGACGTACGAGCCCCCAACCCCCACCCCAACACCCCCAACAGCAAGGAGCGTCCACATGTCTGGAAATCGCCACTCGTTGTTCCGCCGCCCGAGCGTCGCACTCGCGTCGGTGGCGGTTCTGACGTTGACCGTCGCCGCGTGCGGTGACGACGATGCCGGCGAGCCGGCCGCCGATGACACCGCCGTCGATGGCACCGCCGCCGCGGCACCGCTGCCGATGACACCACGGAGGGAACTTCCGCTGGTTCGGACCCATCCGGCGCGACCGGGACGACCGCGGCGGGGGAACCGACCGGCGGTGACGGGACTCCAGGTCCTCTTCGGCTCGTCGGGCGAGGCCGAGACCGCCGCCATCATCGCTTCCGCCGAACGCTTCACCGAGGCGACCGGGACGCCGGTCGACGTGGTCCCCGCCCAGGACCTGCGCCAGCAGCTCACCCAGGCGTTCGCAGGAGGTAGCCCACCCGACGTCTTCTACCTCAGCCCTGAGGAGGCGAGAACGTTCCAGGATTCGCTCTTCCCGTACGGCGACCAGATCGAGGACATCGACGACTTCTACCCGGCCCTCATCGAGTCGTACACGATCGACGATCAGCTCTACTGCGTGCCGAAGGACTTCTCGAACCTCGCCCTCGTGATCAACACGACCGCATGGGAGGCGGCGGGGCTGACCGACGACGACATCCCGACCACGTGGGACGAGTTGACCGCTGTCTCGACCCAGCTGACGAGCGGTGAGCAGACCGGGCTCGTGTTCGGCGGCGAGTTCGAGCGCATCGGCGCGTTCTTGCGCCAGGCCGGCGGCTGGATCGTGAACGAGGACATGACCGAGGCCACAGCCGAGTCGGACGGCCAACCAGGAGGCGCTGACGTACGTGCAGGACAACGTGCTCGCCGGCAACTTCCAGTACGCCGCGCAGGTCGAGGCCGGCTGGGGCGGCGAGGCGTTCGGCTCCGGCAAGGGGGCGATGACGATCGAGGGACCATGGATCGTCGGCGCCTTGCAGAACGACTTCCCCGACGTCAGCTGGCAAGCCGCCGAGCTGCCGGAGGGCCCAGCGGGGCCGGGAACACTGACGTTCTCGAACTGCTGGGGCATCGCGGCGGATGGCGACACCGCGAACGCGGTCGAGCTCGTCCGCCACTTCGCGTCGCCCGAGGAGCAGCAGACCTTCACCGAGGCGTTCGGAGTCAACCCGTCACGGATCAGCCTCGAGGAGTGGAACGCCGAGGCCCAGCCCGAGAAGGCCGCCTTCAATGCCGGGATCGACTACGCCCAGGGGCAGGTCGCGATTCCGGGGTTCGCGTCGGTGATCGCCGACCTCAACGCCCAGCTCGAGAGCCTGGGAAATGGCACCGCGACGCCCGATGAGGTGCTCGAGCGTCTGCAGCAGACGACCGAGGAAGTGATCGCCGACCAAGGTTCATGACGACGAGTCACCAAGCCTCGATCGGCGAGTCGTCCTCCGACACGCGTGCCACGGCGGTCGCCTCCCGGCCGCCGTGGCATCGCCGCCCGCTCGTGCGCGAGGCCGGAACGGGTTGGCTGTTCGTGTCGCCGGCGGTCGTCGTGTTCCTCCTGTTCTTCGTCACGCCGATCGTGATGGCGGTGTGGGTCAGCCTGCTCGATTGGAACGGTCAGTCGAACCCGCTCACCGATTTCGAGTTCGTCGGCTTGGAGAACTACCGCCGGCTGTTGACCGACGACTCGCTGTTGCGCGAGGACTTCGCGATCAGTGTGCGCAACACCATCTACTACGTGGCTGTGTTCGTCCCGGCGGTGGCGGCGTTGTCGTTCGGCCTGGCCCTGATCGTCAACAACCGCGTGCTGAAGGGTCGCGGGTTCTTCCGCACGGCGTTCTACTTCCCGTCGATCACGAGCTCGGTGGCCATCAGCGTGACGATCCTGTTCCTGTTCCAGGGCTCCGGCGTGATCAACACCATGCTGTCGTGGGTGGGGATCGACGGTCCGGTGTGGTTCAACGACGCCCGTGGTCTCGTGCCACATCTTCCTCGACGGGCTCGGCGTGGTCGACCCGCAGTCGCCGCCGGGGTGGCTGGCCGACAACGACATGCTCGGACTGTCGCTCTGGCAGTGGATCGCGGGGCCGTCGGTTGCGATGTGCGCCCTGCTCTTCCTCGCCATCTGGACCACGTCCGGGACGTTCATGCTGTTCTTCCTGGCCGGCCTGCAGAACATCCCGCCGGAGGTCGAAGAGGCGGCAGCCGTCGATGGCGCAGGAAGCTGGCAGCGCTTCCGCTACGTGACACTTCCACTGATGCGGCCGAGCCTGGCGCTCGTCGTCACGCTCGCCTTGATCGGCAGCTGGCAGGTGTTCGACCAGGTGTTCATCATCTCCCAGGGTGCACCGAGCAAGACGACGCAGACCCCGGCCTACCTCTCGTACACGAAGAGCTTCGGTGACGGGAGATTCGGACAGGGCGCGGCGGTGGCCGTCGTGCTGTTCGTCATCATCGTCGTGCTCACCGGAGCTCTGCGGTGGATCACGAGGGAGCGCCGCTGATGACCCGCTGGCACGCGATGCGCGCGTTGGCCTACCTCGTGCTCGCGAGCGGTGTCGTGCTGTACCTCGGACCGTTCGTGATCCAGGTCGTGACCTCGTTCAAGACCGATGCCGACGCGACCGCCAACCCGGTGTCGCTCGTCCCCGACCCCGTGACTCTCGACGCGTGGCGCACGGTCGCGGGAAAGAACCCGGCGGTGCGTTCCCCGGTCGATCGCTGGTTGGCCAACAGCTTCATCGTCACCATCTCGGTGACGCTCGGCCGGGTGGCGCTGGCGAGCCTGGCCGGCTACGCCCTCGCTCGCCTGCGGTTCCCCGGACGTCGGGTCGTGAGCGCCGGGCTGATCGCGGTCATCGCCGTGCCCGGCATCGTGCTGCTCATCCCGAAGTTCCTCGTGCTGCAGCAGCTCAACCTCTTCGACACCTACGCTGGGATGATCGTGCCGCTGCTCGCCGACGTTGGCAGCATTCTGCTCATGAAGGCGGCCTTCGAAGCCGTCCCCTACGAGCTCGAGGAGGCCGCGATCATCGACGGCGCCGGCGTGTTCGCCCGCTTCTGGCAGGTGGTGTTGCCCCTGACCGTGCCGGCCCTCATCACGGTTGTCATCCTCTCCTTCCAGGGCTCGTGGAACGAGTTCACGCACTTCCTCGTCGCGACGTCGGACCCCGACAAGGCGACGCTGAACCTCGGCATCGCGCGGCTGACCGCCGGAGGTCTCAGTCAAGGCAGCCAGTTCCCGTTGAAGCTCGCGCTGGCGACGTTGTCGACGTTGCCGATCGCCATCGTCTACGTGTTCTTCAGCCGCTATTTCACGCGGTCGGTCGCGAGCACCGGGGTCAAGGGCTGACATGAGCTTCAACGTCGGAGCCGACGCCTACGACCGGTTCATGGGCAGGTACTCGGTGCCGCTCGCTCCGCTGTTCGCGGATTTCGCCGCGGTCGGCAACGGACAGCGGGTGGTCGACGTCGGCTGCGGTCCGGGCGCCTTGACCACCGAGCTCGTCCGGCGCGTGGGACCCGCAGCGGTGAGCGCCGTCGATCCGTCGGAGAGCTTCGTCGCGGCAGCGCAGGAGCGCCATCCCGCGGTCGCGGTGCGACGGGCCGCCGCGGAGGAACTGCCGTTCGCGGATCAGGAGTTCGACGCCGCCCTGGCGCAACTCGTCGTCCACTTCATGGCCGACCCGGTCGCGGGGCTTCACGAGATGGGTCGTGTCACACGTGGCGGGGGTGTCGTGGCGGCATGTGTCTGGGATCACGAGGGCGGCACAGGACCGCTCGGCGCGTTCTGGAAGGCGGCTCGCCAACTGGTTCCCGATGTCGACGACGAGTCGGAACTGGCGGGAGCCCGCGCCGGCCATCTCGCCCAGTTGTTCCGCGACGCCGGGCTGCGGGAGATCGAGGAGAGCACGCTCTCGGTGAGCGTCGAGCACCGGACTTTCGAGGAGTGGTGGGAGCCGTACACGCTCGGCGTCGGACCGGCGGGCAAGTTCGTGGCCGACCTCGATGCCGCCCGTCGGGCCGAGCTCCGCGAGCTGTGCCACGAACTGCTGCCGACGGCACCGTTCGTGCTCACCGCCCGCGCCTGGGCGGCACGCGGGATCGTCTAGCTCGTCCGTGCCGCGGTCTACGATCGTGACTGGCATGCGCAAGATACTGCTGTTGTGGGCGATCCTGGCGTGTGCGATCGGACTCACCGCGGCAGTCCTGCCGGGGATGGACATCGACGGAGGGTTTGGTGGGCTGCTCGTCGTCGCGCTCACATTCTCCATCGTCAACGTCTTCATCGGCACGATCCTGCGGCTGCTGACGATCCCGCTCAAGCTCATCACGCTGGGGCTCATCGCGCTCGTCGTGAACGCTGTGTTGCTGGCCATCACCGCGTGGTGGCTCGATCGGCTGTCGGTCGACAACTTCCTCACCGCCGTCGTCGCCGCGGTCCTGATCAGCGCATTCAGCGCACTCCTGCAGCGCTTCTTCATGCGGCCCGAGCCGGAGCAACCATAGGTCGCGGAGATCACCGCATCACAGGAGGAGCACCAATGGATACACACACGTCGCCCCCTCGTACGCGATGGGCTGGCTGGATCGCGTTCGGCGCGGTCTTCATGTTCATCAACGGCCTGTTCGGCTTCATCGTGGGACTCGTGGCGCTCTTCAAGGACGATTTCTTCGTGGTCGATGACGGCAGGTTGGTGACGTTCGACATCACTGCGTGGGGTTGGATCCACATCATCTTCAGCGTGCTGCTCATGGTGCTCGCGGCCGCGCTCATCGCCGGAAAGTCCTGGGCGCTGATCATCTCGGTGGTGCTGATCGGATTGCACATGGTCGCCCAGTTCACATTTCTGTCCGTGTCCCCGGTGTGGTCGACGGTCTCGATCGCCGTCGATGCGGCCATCATCTGGGCGATCATCGTCCACGGACGTGAGGTGGCCACATGAACCGCGGCCCACTGCCCAACCGGACGAATTGACCCGGTCTCCCCGATCCCCCCGTCGAGTGCCACGGGGTTCGACCGTCGGTGGCGCGGGTGTGAGAGTGCCTTCGGTCGCGCGCGCGCCACTCGCGGGCCGACTCTGGTTCGGCGCGAAGATTGCCTGTAAGCAATCGCCACCAGCCGGGCACTGGACATGTCATGAGGAGCAAGTCGGGCAGCACGTCATGCGGAGACCCGCGCCAGGCTGCCCAGTTCGACGAGCTGTATCGTCGCTTCTACCGTCCGGTTCGTGACTATTGCCGTCGACGCTTGGCGAGCGATTTTGTCGACGATGCGGTGGCCGAGACGTTTCTGACGGCGTGGCGCCGCCTTGGGGATGTGCCCGTCGGTGAGCAAGCACTGGTGTGGTTGTACGGCGTTGCGTACCGGGTGATTGGGCACCAATGGCGCAGCACCGCTCGTCGGCGACGTCTCGAAACCCGGCTGCGCTCGGCCGTGGGTCATCCGTCGAACGCCGCCGACGAGTCGTTGCTTGACGGGGATAAGCACTGGCTCGTGATCGACGCCGTCACGCGCTTGGGGGAACGCGATGCCGAGGTGCTGTTACTGGCCACCTGGGAGCGCCTCGCCGTGGCCGACATCGCCGCTGTACTCGGGGTCACCCCGAACGCGGCGACGCAACGACTGCACCGAGCGCGACAGCGTTTCGCAGCGGAGTACCGCCGGCTCGAGTCGCGACCGTTGTCCGCTGGCGCGGCTGTCGAGGGAGGTCCCCGATGATCACCGACAACGAACTGATCCGTCTGCTGGAACTGGCCGACCCGGCCCGTGTCGACGATCCCGCCCCAGTGCTGGAGCCGGCCGAGTACCGCGATGCCCTACTCGCCGGCAGGACCCCCGTGAGATTGGTCGACCTTGAACCGACACCGTCCGAGCCGAGCAGTGGTCGCAGGTGGCTGATCCTCACTGCCGCCGCCGCGGCCGTCTTCGTGGCGATCGCGGTCGTGGTGACCCACGACGACGCGGCACCAGCCGACCAACCGTCACCGACCGTGATCGTGCCCCCGACCGTAACTCCGCGAGCGCTGCCCAACACGCCGCGCACCTACGCGCAGCTCGCGCCGGGGACGTACTTCGTCGACGAGGTAGACGGAATACCGACGCCGAGGATCTTCGCCACGATCGGCGACGGGTGGTGGCACCATGGTGACGATGGTTGGTTAATCGAAAAGAGAGAGGACTATCCGGGTGACGAATTGCCGGAAGACCCTCTGGAGGGCTACATCGGCCCGATGTCGTTTAGCCACCCCATCAGGGTGTTCTCAGACGTCTGCCATTGGGAAGATGGGTATTACCCGGGGACCCTGACAACCCTCGACGGTCTCGTCAATGCGCTCACCTCGCAGCAGGGATGGGCCGAGGTGACCGCCCCGTCGGACATCTCCATCGACGGCTACGCCGGCAAAGCATTCCAACGCACCGCCCCCGCCGCGATCTCGGACTGCGACCTCGTGATGAGTAACACAAGAGAGGATGTACGGAGCTGGAATCCCACGCTCACAAGCTGGGAGACCAACATCCACTCAAGGGCTGGTTACGCAGCGGGTTCGATCGAGACCTTGTGGGTCCTCGACATCGACGGCACGGTCGTCGTCATCAGCACGGTCACGACTCCGGGTCCATCGGCGGAGGCCTCCCCGGAGTTCGCCGCCGACGTGCTCGACTCGATCCGCATCGAGCGGGCATGACCAACGTGCGCGCCGCTGGGCCATATCGCGGATCAGGGACCTGACACCGAGACGGAGGTCATCATGCTCACCGAAGCCACCACCCCGCATCCCACCCGCCGTTGGCTGCTGTTCGCCTCGGCTGCCGCGGCCGTCGTTGTCATCGTCGGAGCGACCGTCATCGCATTGGCCGTCAACCAAACAAGCTCCGTCGGCGATCAGACTCCGTCCCCCGCAGCAGCGACCAACGTCGCACCCACGACAACCGTCGCACCCACGACAGCCGTCGCAACACAGACGGTGAGCTTCGCCGTCGCCAGTGCGAACAACATTCCGGTGACGTTCACCGCTCCGGAGAACTGGGGTGGCATTGACGGGTGGTCGGCGTACTCGGGCTTGGGGGACGACGGCACCTTGGTGCTTTTCGACAGCGTTTCCAACATCTACACCGACGGTTGCCAATGGAAGCTGCTCGACCCGCCGGTTGGCCCGACCGCCGATGACCTCGTGGCGGCATGGGCGGACGTGCCCGAACTCGCCGCCACCGCGACGGTCGACGTCACCGTCGACGGGTACGCCGCCAAACAAATCGAGTTCACCGTCCCGGACTACACCCCAAGCGAATGCAAAGAAGAAAAGTTCGGCGTCTACATGGTGGACGGCGCCCATCTTCCCGGCCAGTGGGCCTTCTTCCCCGACCAACACTTCCAGATGTCGGTCCTCGACGTCGACGGCACCCGGCTTCTGATCGCCGCGATCACCTACCCGAACACAACACCGCAGAACCGAGCCGCCCTGGCGGAGGTCCTGGCCTCCATCCGGATCGGCTGAGGTCTTGTCACACCTCATGCGAAGGGGGGCCGATCAGTCCGGCGGGTCGGAGCTGAACGGTGTGTGCACCGCCATCACGTACCCATCGGGATCCCGCAGCACGAACTCGTAGTGGTGCGCGAGCGGATTCCACGACGGTTGGGCGAGCACATCGGCCGACGCCGCGGCGGCTCGCTTCCACGCATCGTCGAAGGCGGCGCGATCGGCGACCTCGAACCACAACGATGATCCGTTGCCGACCGGGACGTCGGACGAGCCGAGGAAGCCGTGCTCGTGCGCTTCCCAACGGTGGAGTTGCAGGAGCAACGCACTCGTGTATGGCTCGCCTGCGAAGAGCATCTCGAACTCATCACCACCGTGGCCGCTGACGAGCCCGAGCGTGCGTTGATACCACAGGCTCGACGCAACGACATCAGCCACCTGGATCATCGGCACGACCAGCATCACGCCAATGTAGAACGCGTGCAGGTCGTCGCGTGAGTGCTGTGGCACTTCCTCGACCCCCGGGGCGGCAAAGATCCCTTTCTTCTGGATACCCTCAAGGTCCTCCGACGCAAAGGACTACGAACGTGGCAGCTCCAGCCAAACTCACTCCACTTCAAGAATCAGAGGCCCGTCGGCTCGCCGAGCAGGCGGCCCGGGCCAACAAGGTCACCCGGGTCTACTCCGAAGAGGAGAAGGCGCTCCGCAAGGACCGTGTCGCCAAGGCCAAGGACGCGATGAGCCGATCGGTCGGCTTGAAGGGTGCGCACGTGGCGCCGGCGCGAGCCGCGCTCAAGTCATACCTGCAGCGGCTGAACGAGCCCAACCAACCCGACGATGCCCATTTCGAGATGCTGCTCGAGGCACCGTTCAAGGCACCGCCGAAGAAGAAGACGAACGATCGTCGCTTCTGACACCGGCGGGTCGCCGCGTCACGTCAGAGCAGCTCGACGCCCCGCAGCTGTCCGTCGTCGCGCCACTCCTCGAGGGTCTGGAAGAACTTGATGGGGCCCGCTCCGTAGGCGCCGGCGAAGAATCCGTTGGGGTTCCCGAGGTTGCCTTCGTTGTTGTAGTAGCCCGGCGTGCAGGTGGAATAGAAGCGCTCGGCGAGACGGGCCTTGTCGCGCATCTCGTCGAGCCACGACTGCTCGGCCTCGGCGGTGACCTCGACCGTGCGCGCGCCGCGCTCGCGCGCTTCCTCGAGGATGTACGTGACGTGGCGGGCCTGTTCGTTCAGGGCGTGCGGCACGCTGACGGTGACGGCTGTCTGCGTGAAGCCGAGGAAGAAGCAGTTCGGGAAGGCGTGCGTCTGCAGGCCGTGGAACGTGCGCAGACCGTTCGCCCACTTGTCGGAGAGTGACACGCCGTCGCGTCCGATGATGTCGTATCCGGCTCGGCGCGTGTACGTCGTGCCGACCTCGAAACCGGTGGCGAAGATCAGGCAGTCGACCTCGTAGTGACGGTCGCCGACGACGACCGCGTTCTCGGTCAGTCGCGCCACGCCCTTGCCGTCGGTGTCGACCAACGTGACGTTGGGCCGGTTGTACGTCTCGAGGTACTCGTCGTGGAAGCAGGGGCGCTTGCAGAACTGGCGGTACCACGGCTTGAGCTTCTCGGCCGTCGCCGGGTCGGCGACGACAGACTCCACGCGGGCGCGGATCGACTCCATCTTCTGGAAGTCGGCGAGCTCCATGAGCTCGGCCTTCTCGACCGGTGTGAGCCGGCGACCGAGCTTGCGGCTCGCCTGCTTGGCGGCGATGCCCGTGAGGTTGCGGAAGATGTCGGTCCAGCCGTCCTGGACGAGATCCTGATCCTGGTCACCGCCACTGACGAGAATGTTGAAGTTGTCCATCCGCCGCTGCTGCCAGCCGGCGTCGAGGGATCTGACCCACTCCGGGTCGGTCTCCCGGTTGTTGCGGACATCGACCGACGACGGCGTGCGCTGGAACACGTAGAGATGGCCGGCGCCTTCGCCGAGGTGGGGGACGCATTGGATCGCCGTCGCGCCGGTGCCGATGATCCCGACGCGCTTGTCGGCGAGACGGGTCAGCCCGCCAGACGAGTCGCCGCCCGTGTAGTCGTAATCCCAACGGCTGGTGTGGAACGTGTGGCCCTTGAACTCGTTGATGCCGGGGATGCCCGGGAGCTTCGGTCGGCTGAGCGGGCCGTTCGCCATGGCCACGAACCGAGCCGTCATCCGATCGCCACGATCGGTGCTGATGATCCACCGGCAGTTCTCGTCGTCCCACAGCAGCTGCGACACGCCTGTTTGGAAGAGCGCGTCGTCGTACAGGTCGAACCGACGGGCGATCGCCTTGCTGTACTCGAAGATCTCCGGGGCGAACGAGTACTTGTGCTTGGGGATGTACCCCATCTCCTCCAGCAGCGGCAGGTAGACGTACGACTCGACGTCGCACATCGCGCCCGGGTAGCGGTTCCAGTACCACGTGCCGCCGACGTCGCCCGCCTTCTCGATCAACCGGATGCTGCGATAGCCCGCCTCGCGCAGACGGGCGCCCATCAGCAGACCCCCGAATCCGCCACCCACGATCGCCACCTCGACATGGTCGAAGAGCGGCTCGCGGGTGAATCCGGGTTCGACGTACGGGTCGTCGACGTAGTTCGAGAACTCCGCCGTGACCTCCACGTACTGGTCGTTGGCGTCCGGGCGCAGGCGCCGCTCACGCTCCTCGCGGTACTTCTCCCGCAACGCGTCAGGATCGAAGGGAATGTCGCCGATCAGTTCGGCGATCGCTGGCTCTACCTCCACGCCGACGATCGTACCGACGCGTGCCCGAGGTGGCCGACACGGTCGGCCGCGTTCTGGGCGATCCGTTGCGGGTGCAGCCCGGGGCCGCGGGTGCTCACCAGGGGAGTGGACGGATCGGATCGGCCTGGCGGGTCGCGAAGGATGTGTTGACGAGCCACGTTGCGAGCTGGTCGAACGGCAGCGGCCGGCAGATGCCGTAGCCCTGGGCGATGTCGCATCCGAGCACACGGAGGCGGTCGGCGACGTCGTTGGTCTCGACACCCTCCGCCACGACCTGCAGCCCGAGGTTGTGCCCGAGGTCGATCGTCGATCGAACGATCGTCTCGTCCTGCGCGTCGACGACGAGGTTGGTGACGAAGCTGCGGTCGATCTTCAGCTCGGTGACCGGGAGCTGGCGAAGGTAGCTCAGCGAGGAGTATCCGGTGCCGAAGTCGTCGATCGAGAGATGGACGCCGATCTCGTGCAGCCGTTCGATGGTCGAGCGGGTGCGCGGCCCGTCGTACAGGAGCGTCCCTTCGGTGATCTCGAGCGTCAGGCGAGCGGGCTCGATCCCGAACTGCTCGAGCCGGCGTTCGACGCGATCACACAGCAACTCGTCGAGCAGATCCTGTGTCGACAGGTTGACGGCGACACCCAGCCGATGGCCGCGGGCGTCGAGCGCGGCGATCGCGCCGATGCTGCCCTCGAGCACGAGATCGGTGAGGGAACGGATGAGCCCGCTCTCCTCGGCGACCTTGATGAACTCGATCGGCGGAACCGAACCTCGCGTCGGGTGATGCCATCGGGCAAGCACCTCGGCGCCGGACACCACGTTGGCGACGAGGTCGAGCTTGGGCTGGAAGTGGAGCTCGATGCCGGCACGGTCGATGGCGGTGCGGAGATCGGCGAGCATCGACAGCCGGGCAGGGGTGCGCCGATCGATCTCGTCTCGGTAGAACTCGTGCCCGAGATGGTTCTGCTTGGCGTGGTACATCGCGACATCGGCGCGCCGGAGCAGGGCGCTGTCGGCATCGCCGGCGCGGCGCAGCAGTGCAGCGCTGTCGGCGTCGCCCGCCTGGGTGGCGACGCCCGCACTGGCGTTGATGACCAGTTCGAGACCATCGATGCTGAATGGCCGCGCAACGGCGCTCGTACACGCCCGCACGAACGTGTCGATGTCGTCGACGCTGTCGCGGAGCCCGCTGAGCGCGAACTCGTCGCCGGCGAAGCGGGCCAGGAGATCGCCGGGCTCGGTCACGCGCGTGATTCGTTGGGCGACTTCGATGAGCAGTTGGTCGCCGGCGTGGTGACCGAGGGTGTCGTTCACCTCTTTGAAGCGGTCGAGGTCGAACATGACGACGAACGCGGTCGAGGCGCGCGCGAGGGCCCGATCGCGGAGGGTCGCGAGGTCGCGTTCGAACGCGGCGCGGTTGGCGAGGCCGGTGAGGAGGTCGTGATGTGCTTCGAACGCCAGATGGCGGTGCATCAGACCGCGGGCGACGGCGCCGGCGAGCTGGTCGGCGAGCGTTCGGAGGCGACTGAGGTCGGTGGCCGTGAACGATTCGAGCGCACCCTCGCGTCCGCGCACCACGAGGACCCCCACGACGCCCTGATCGGACCGCACGGGTGCCGCGCACAAGCCGTCGACCAGACCGCCACCGGGATTCCCGTCATCGACGTCGTGCAGGATCGCGTGCCACCGTGGGTCGTCGGTGCGGGCCGGGAGGCCGTTGAGTGGCATGCCGGCGGAGATGGTCATCAGCGCGACCTCGCCGTCGAAGATGACCAGCCCCGCCTGGCGGGCACGGAGCAGTCGCGTCGTCTCGTCGACCGTGGCGCGTCCGATTCCCTCGAGGTCGGCCTCGCCGGCGATGCGCCCGGCGAAGCCCTGGATGGACTCGACGTCGCGCAGGGTCTGACCGATCCTGCCTTGCTGCTGGACGAAGATCCAGAGAATGGCGATTGGTGCGATCGCGAAGAGCGACAGCCACGGGGTCACCAGCGCCGGGGCGAGGGCAACTCCGGCGATCGTGGCGTTGAGCGCGAAGATCCACCCCGAGGTCCGCAGTTCGGTGACCGCCTTGCCGAAGAAGTCGCCCTCGAACTGGGCGATCGCAGCGCACACGATCAACGAGCCGACCACCGACACGATCCCGACGGCGACGACCCCACCGGCGACCATCCAGGTGATCGATTCGTCGGACCACGCCACGATCGTGCGGAGCACGCACGCCGCGACCGCGATCTCCAGTGCGAACAACCCGGCGTTGAACAGGAGTTTGTGCAGCGGCGGGCGGCGCGTCACCCACACCACGGCGAGTCCACCGACG
The DNA here is from genome assembly GCA_963722415.1 of Ilumatobacteraceae bacterium. Lineage (GTDB taxonomy): Bacteria > Actinomycetota > Acidimicrobiia > Acidimicrobiales > Ilumatobacteraceae > JALOLG01. The sequence goes on along the minus strand of CAVRNI010000009.1, from coordinate 209,302 downwards.
ATGCGAGCGGCAACGGCGAGTCGGACGTCGAGGAACACCAACGCGTAGAGCGTGGGGACCTCGGAGATCGAGAAGCTGATCGCCTCACGTCGATGTTCGAGGTGGAACACCGCCCGCTCGGCGACCCCGAACGCCACTCCGACCACGATCGGCAACCAGAATGGCCCGGGACGCAGCGGCGCCGTGCCGCCGGGTGCGATGACCATCGCGGCGACCGACACGCCGATCAACGCCAGACCGAGCACGACGACGCGCGCGACCGGCGACGTGTTGCGAGACGCGCCCATCAGTCGAATCCGTCCGTCACATTGGGGGATGGTCCGTCAGGACCAGCCGCCATCGGTCCAGCGGGTGCCCGTCCACGACGAGTCGGTCCAACGCGTGCCCGTCCAGCGAGTACCGGACCATGAGGTGCCCGTCCACGTCGTGCCGGTCCAGCGCGTCCCGGTCCAGCGGGTGCCCGTCCAACGCGTGCCGGTCCACGAGCTACTCGTCCAGCGCGTCCCCATCCAGGTGCCGGCCGTCCAGCGGGTGCCGTCCCATGTGCCACCGGTCCAGCGGGTGCCGGTCCAGCGGGTGCCGTTCCAGGGCGTGCCGAGCACGGTGGTCTCGCCGGTGATCGGCTGACCGAGCGCATTGATGCCTCCGTCGACCCGGGCGGCCGACAACGGCGCGCTCCCGTCGCTCAGTGGCCAGGACTGCACGGCAGTCGGGGTGGACAGGCCAACGGCGATGTCGACCCTGATCAGTCCGGCGCCGGAGAACGACACCGACGCCGGCGAGATCCTCGTTGCCGCGGCGGAAGCGATCAGCATCGCCTTCACCTGATCGGGAGTGAGGCCGGGTCGGGCGTCGAGCAGCAGCGCTGCCGCACCGGAGACCACTGCGGCGGCTTGCGAAGAGCCGCTGCCGCGGAACAGCGTGTCGGACACGAATCCCTCGGGATGCTCCAGGTCGACGCGGCTGAGCGGTGCCCGCAGGCTGTCGATGTGTGCACCCGGAGCAGCGAGGTCTGGGCTGCGGGTCAGATCGCCACTCGTCGCCCATGTCGGCACCGTGAACCTGTCGAGACTCGTCGCCTCCGCGGCGGCGACGGACAGCACCCACGGGTCGATGGCGGGGGAGCTCAAACGGCGCTCCTTGCGGCCGTCGTTCCCGGCCGCCACGACGACCACGATGCCGCGCCGCCACGCGCGCTCCACGGCGAAGGCCAGCGGATCCGTCGCCGCCGGCAACGTCGAGCCGCTGCTGTACGACAGGTTGAGCACCTTGATGTTCAACTCGGAAGCGTGGTCGGTGACCCAATCCACACCGGCGATCACCTGGGTGATGTCGACGGCGCCCGAGTTGTCGGCCACCTTCACCGACACGATGCCCGCACGCGGCGCAACACCCATGAACCACTCGGGGTGAGCGGAGGCCTGTGCCGGGTCGGCGCCAGGCGTCGCGCCGGCGATGATGCCCGCCATGTGGGTGCCGTGGCCGAACGTGTCGATGAAGCGGGCCTCGCTGATGCCGGCCTCAGCCGAGAGATCGACGACGGCGACGACCTGCTGCGCAAGAGCTGCGACCGGGGCGACGCCGGTGTCGATCACGGCCACATTCACTCCGGACCCGTCGATGCCCCGCGTCCACAGCGCGCGGGCACCGATCTGGTCGACGACGCGATACATCGAACCCAGCGGCAGATTGACCGCCGTGCTGGATGCCGCGACGGTTGCCGTCGACTGAGTCGGTTTCGGTCTCGACGGAACGCTCGCCGTTGCTGCGAGCGCGAACGTGCCGGGCACGATGGTGCCGATCGTGAGCGCGAGGGCGATCCCTGGGCGGGTCAGTCGATTTGACACCATGGGGGCAGTTCTCGATCCTTGAGTCGGCAAACATCGCATCCGTTGCGAACTCAGGACAGTCACGAGCGGAAGCGGCCGATGCCCGACTCCGGACGGGTATTGACGAACACCTGACGGTCGACGATTCGGCGGATGGCTGAGCGGATGAACACCGTCGCGTGGCGTGGCAAAGGAACACGCAAAGTGGGATCGCGCCGTCGACAGCCACGGACGACGTCCGCCGAATTTGGGTCCTTCGCGGGCATCTAGGCTGATGCCGTCACCAACGACGACGAGAGACGGAGGAAGAGATGAGTGCCCGAGTCGTGCATTTCGAGGTCCCGTTCGACGACGCCGATCGCGCCCGCAGCTTCTACGCCGACGTGTTCGATTGGCAGATCCAGCCGATGCCCGAGATGTCCTACAACATCGTGTCCACCGGTCCCGTGAGCGACCAGGGCATGCCGACTGAGGCCGGCTACATCGGTGGCGGCATGATGCAACGCCAGGCCCCCGTCAGCACGCCGGTCATCACGTTGGAGGTCGACGACATCGACGCCACGTTGATCGCCGTCGAGAAGCACGGCGGCAGTGCGGTCGGCGACAAGATGGCGGTCGGCGAGATGGGGTTCGCCGCCTACTTCAACGACAGTGAAGGCAACCTGATGGGTCTCTGGCAGAGCGCAGGGTAGGTACGCGCGCCGGATCGCGTTCGGTAGGAGTCCGAAGATCGCGAATTGGTCCGTTTGATCCTGACGAGGTGCGGGAATACGAGGCAGCGCGGCGGCTGTCGTCGTGCACGTCCACTCACCCCCAGAAAGGGATCAGACATGAAAAAGGAACAGCTGCACGAACTGTTGTACCAGGCGTTGGAGACCGAACAGGGCGGCATCGCGGTGTACACCACGGCGCTGCGTTGTGCGCTGAACGACGACCTGGAGAAGGAATGGCGGGAGTACCTGGATCAGACCACCCACCATCATGAGATCGTGCAGTCGCTGTTCGACAAGCTCGGACTCGATACGTCGGTCGACACCCCGGGCCGTCGCGTCGTGCGGCACATCGGAGAGTCGCTGGTCGCCGCCATGGAGATGGCGCTCGCTGACGGGCCGCCCGAGGCCGCGCAACTCGTCGCCGGCGAATGCGTGGTGTTGGCCGAGACGAAGGACCACCTCAACTGGGAGCTGATCGGCCTCGCGGCAGAGAAGGCGACGGGCGCCGAGAGCAAGGCGCTGCAGGAGGCGTATTCCGAAGTCGAAGACGAGGAGGACGAGCACCTGTACCACACCACCGGATGGACCCGTGAGCTGTGGATCGAGTCGCTCGGAATGCCCGCCGTGCTGCCTCCCCCCGAGGAGGAGAAGCATGTCAAGACCGCAATCGGTGCCGCGCGCGCCAAGCAGGCTCGCGACGAGATGACCTGACGGACCGTCAGATCGATCCCGACCCATGAACTTCAATGCATCAGCGCGGCCATCTCGAGTGTCGCGGCGACGGGTCAGCGCGATCTTGATCGTCGCCGCAGCCCTCGTCCCGGCCTCATGCGCCGACGACGACAGCCCCGAGGATCAGCCCGTCACCACGGTCACGGACGAGGTCGGCACGGGAGAGGCCCCGTCCGACGGCACCACTCGAATCGAGCCCGGAACGAACCTGACTCCTACATCGGATGAAGTTCCCGGCCCGACGGCGACGGATGTGCCCGGACTCGGAGACGGCTCGGCAACGACGACGGATTGATCGGCAGTTCAGCCCACCACCCGACGATTGATGTGGGTGATCCGGGCGCGCGTTGTGTCCCCCCGGCGCGCCCGGACGCCCAGCGTCAGTCGAACGGTGCGTCGCCTGGCGCGCCGAGCCGCGTTCGGATCTCATGCCCTGACTCGAGAGCACGTTCGAGTCCGCTGCCTGGTCGTCGCCCACGAGCCGAACGGTGAACCACACCGACGTGCCGGCCGATTCTGAACGCGACGCGATTCAGATCCTTCCGCGCCGGGGATCATCGCGTCATGAGCGACACGCAGACGGGAGTCCGCGGCCACGCGCGGGTGGGGTGCTCGGGTTGGTCGTACCGCGACTGGCGGGGTCCCGTGTATCCGGTCGATCTGCCGACGAAGGACTGGTTCGCCGCCTACACCGAGCGGTTCGACACGGTCGAGTTGAACACCACGTTCTACCGGCTGCCGCGACCGTCCACGGTCGAGGGCTGGCGGGAGCGAGCGCCGGAGGGATTCGTCTACGCGGTCAAGGTCGGCCAGTTCGGTTCGCACCGGATGAAGTTGCGCGATCCCGCGCGGTGGCTGGCAAACCACCTCGATCGAGTCACCCGGCTCGGCGAGACACTCGGTCCCAACCTCGTACAGCTCCCACCGAACTGGCGACGCGACACCACGCGTCTCGACGAGTTCCTGGATGCGGCGCCGCGGACGATGCGCTGGGCGGTCGAGGTCCGCGAGCCGTCCTGGCTGCACGACGACGTGTACGAGGTGCTGGCCCGCCATGGTGCCGCGTTGTGTGTGCACGACCTGCTCGAGGCCCATCCCTGGGAACGGACCGCCGATTGGGGCTATGTCCGGTTCCACGGCCCCGATGCGAGACGCAATCCGTACCACGGCCGGTACGGCCCCCGCCGCCTGCGCGACGCGTGCAACCGCATCGAGTCATGGCTCGACTCCGGCCACGACGTCTACGCCTACTTCAACAACGACTACGACGGTGCGGCGGTCGACGACGCGACGTGGCTGCGCCAGCAACTCGGACGCGGCGGCGCGTCGCACGCGACGCAGTCGGGAAGGAGTCACGCGTGAACGCAAGGATCGAGGGAGCGGAGCCGTTCGTGCCGGAATCCCGCAGCTTGACAGTCCTGGCCACGGCCGCCGCGGCGTGTCGTGGCTGTCCGCTGTACCGGGAGGCGACCCAGACGGTGTTCGGTGAGGGCAAGCGCGACGCGCCGTTGATCCTCGTCGGTGAGCAACCGGGCGACCGCGAGGACGTGCAGGGCCACCCGTTCGTCGGTCCTGCCGGACACGTGCTGTGGAGGTGTCTCGAGGATGCAGGCATCGACCGCTCGCGTGTCTTCGCGACCAACGCTGTGAAGCACTTCAAGCACGAAGTGCGCGGGAAGCGCCGACTCCACAAGAAGCCGAACACCGCCGAGGTCGAGGCGTGCCACCCGTGGCTACGGGCCGAACTGGAAGCCGTCAAGGGACGCGTGATCGTGGCGCTCGGAGCGGTTGCCGCGCGTTCCCTCGTCGGCAAGCCGCTGCCGATCGCGAAGAGTCGGGGCAAGCCGTTCGAGCTCGACGACCGGATCGTCTTCGTCACGTACCACCCATCGGCGGTGCTTCGAGCCGACGAGGCAGCCGCCGAGATCCGTGCCGCGCTGGTGACCGACCTGCGGGCGGCCGACGCGGCGGCAAGCGAATCCGCTCAGCGATCCTCTCGGAAGTAGGGAACGGCGAGCGAGGCCGGTGCTGCGCTGGCCCGGACGCGGCGGCTGAACCCCGCGAGGCCGGCCGGCACGAGGATCAACACCAACGTCACGACGTACGGCAACATCGCCAACACGTAGCTCGGCACGTTCCAGTCGCGCGCCTGGGCGACGAAGCCGAGCGACGTCATCGCGCCGAAGAGCAGTGACCCCAACACGACCAGGAATGGGCGCCAGGCGGCGAAGATGACGACGGCGAGCGACACCCACCCGGCCCCACTCACCACACCGATCGACCAGTTCTGGGTGTATCCGAGCACGAGGTGGGCACCGCCGGCGCCGGACAGCGCGGCGCCGATGGTGGCATAGGCGAACCTCATCCCGGTGACGTTCACACCGACGGCGTCGGCGGCGGCCGGGTTCTCGCCAACCGCACGCAGGTTCATGCCATGGCGTGTCTGGAAGAGGAGGAACCACAGCAGGACGGGGAGCACGTAGAACGCGAAGTACACCACCGGGTCCTGGTTGAACAGCGCCTCGCCGATCAGCGGGATGTCGCTGAGGATCGGGATCTCGACGGGCTCGAAGCGGCTGAGCAGGAGTTCCCCCTGCCTGCCGTTGCCGAGCTGGTTGGCGAGACCGATGCCGCCGATCGCCAAGGCCAGGCCGGCGAGAACCTGGTTGGCGCGGACGACGACCGCCGCCGTCGCGAAGATGACACCCGCGAGTGCGCCGACCAGCACGCCGACGGCCAGCGCGAGGAATGGGTTCTGGGTGTTCGTCCCCACCATGAACGCGGCGACTGCGCCCAGGCTCAAGGTGCCCTCTTGTCCGAGGTTCAGCGTGCCGGCGCGCTCGTTGAGCATCTCACCCGATGCCGCGAGTGCGACGCCGGTGCTCGCCGGAAGCGCCGTTTCGAGGATGTCGGCGACCAGGGTCATGTGCACCCCGGCGACCTCGAGGCGGTTCGGGCGAACGACACGGAAGCGGGCGGCGACCTCACCGACGGCGATGCCGAGGAGCACCAATCCGTAGACCGCAGCCACGATGTAGACCGACAACCCGTCGGACTGCAATGTGATCCCGGCGTGGAGCGCGGCGGCGATGAAGATGGAGCCGGCGACGACGCCGACCACGGAGCTGCCGGCCAGGGCGGCGACGATGAATCCGGAAAGTCCGTAGTTGTTCGAGATCGACGAGTTCAGGCGCTGCGCCGGTCCCGCCAGGTGGAGCATGCCCGAGACGCCGGCGATCGCGCCGGAGAGCAGCATCACGATGACGATGCGCCTCGTCACGCGCATGCCGGCGAACTCGGCGGCGCGCGGGTTGCCCCCGATCATGTCGATCTCGTAGCCCCACCGGGTGTAACGGAACACGGCGAACGTCACGGCCGCGATGATCAACGGGACGAAGAGGCCGGCGTAGAGCGTGTCCGAGCCCGGGAAGAACGGCAGCTTCGCCTTGACCACCGGGGTCGACTGGACGACGGCCGCCGCCTTGTCGCGCCAGATGTCGAAGCTGAACCAGGCCACCCACTGGATGGCGACGAAGTTCAGGAGCAACGTCGTGATGATCTCGTTCACCTGCCAGTGCGCTCGGGCCAGCGCGGGCACGAGGATCCAGACCGCCCCGGCAACCGCCGCCACGAGGGCCATCACGAACAGCACGACGTACCGGGGGCCACCCCAATGGATGCCGATGCCGGCCGCCGCCCAGGCGCCCATGAAGAACTGGCCCTCGGAGCCGATGTTCCAAATCTTCATCCGCAGCGCGATGTGCACCGCCAGCGCGCTCATCAAGATCGGGGTGAGGAGCACGCCCAACTCCTCCAGGCCCTGTACCTCTCCGAAGGTCCCGTCGACCGACTTCCACAGCAGGCTCAGCGGATTGCGTCCGGTGAATGTGAGGACCACGGCAGCCACGATGAGCGCCGCGAGCACGCCTCCCACCCGCGCGAGTGCAGCCTGGCTGGGGGTGACGTTCAGCCGGCGTTCGACGCGGAACCGCCGACGTTCGACCGGCGGGATCGAGGCCTCGGCGACGCTCATGACGTTGCCTCGGGGACCGGTCCGGTCTCGGTGGAGTGGCCGCCCATCAGGAGCCCCAGCCGCTCCCGATCAGCATGCTTCCGATCGAAGACGCCAACGACGCGGCCTTCGTACATCACGGCGATGCGGTCGCTGATCAGCAACACCTCGTCGAGGTCGTCGGAGATCAGCAACACCGCGCAACCGCTGTCGCGGGCGGCCAGGAGGGCGGCCTGCACGTCCTGTGTGGCGTGGACGTCGAGCCCTCGCGACGGGTGCACCGCGACGAATGCCGCTTTGGCGACGAGCGCCTCGCGGTGGACGATCAGGCGCTGCTGGTTTCCACCCGAGAGGATGCTGGTCATCGATGCGATCGACGGCGTCTGGACGCGGGCTTTGGCGACCAGTCGGCGTGCGAACTCCACGATCGCCGGGCGCTTCAACACGAGCGACCCCGAGAGTTCGGCGCCCCGATAGTGGCGGAGCACGGCGTTGTCGCGAACGGAGGCCGACCGGACAAGTCCGGTGCCGATGCGATCCTCGGGAATGTTGCCCACGCCGGCGTCGGCGAAGTGCCGCGGCGACGCGTTCGTGAGCCGCTGGCCGGACACGAGGACGTCGCCATCGTCGACTCGACGCAACCCGGTGAGCACTTCGGCGAGCTCGGACTGTCCGTTGCCCGACACGCCGGCGATCCCCAGGATCTCACCACGTCGAACGGTCAGGCTCACCTCGCGCAGCGCGGGGAGGCCGCGCGAGCTGCGCGCCGAGACGGCCCGCAGCTCCACGACGGCTTCGTTGGCGGACGTGTCCCGATGCTCCACTGACAGCTCGCGCTCTTCACCCGTCATCAACGTCGCCAACTCCCGGGCGGTCACACCGGAGGCGGCCCGCGTCACGACGTGCTCGCCGTTGCGCAGCACCGTGATCCGGTCGCCGACCTCGAGCACCTCGTTCAGCTTGTGGGAGATGAACACGACCGTTCGCCCGGTGGCAACCAGCTCGCGCATCACGGCGAACAACTCGCCTGCCTCGGCGGTGGTGAGCACGGCAGTGGGCTCGTCGAGGATCAGTGTCCGGGTCCCCCGCGCCAGCATCCGCAGGATCTCCACCCGCTGTTGCTCTCCGACGGAGAGCTGCCAGACCTTCGCCTCCGGGTCGACGCGCAGCCCGAACTGGTCCATCAGGCGGTCGGTACGTGCCACCAGGTCGCGGCGGGTGACACGTGCCGGCGTCGCGTCCCATCCGAGGTGGATGTTCTCCGCCACGGTCATCGGCGCGACGAGACGGAAGTGCTGGTGCACCATCCCGATGCCTGCCGCGATGGCCTGGGCGGGGGAGTGGAAGTGGCCTGCCGTTCCTTCGACCTCGATGTGACCGGAGTCGGCGCGGTAGATGCCGGCGAGGATGTTGCACAACGTCGTCTTCCCGGCGCCGTTCTCGCCGAGCAGCGCGTGGACTTCGCCGCGGCGCAGCTCGAGGTCGACGTCGCGCAACGCCCACACCCCGTCGAAGCTCTTCGAGACGTGGCGAGCCCAGACGGCCGGAACGTCGGCCGGAACGTCGGCCATGACGTCGAACTCAGCCGTCTCCCCGTCGCCGGGGTCAGCCGTCGACGCCGGACACACCCTCGACGGCCCAGTCGATCAGGTAGGCCTGCTGGTCGTCGAGGCTCTCACCCTCCGCGAGCCGCTCCGTGCCCTGGTTGTCGACGATCGGCCCGGTGTAGGGGTTGAGCGAGCCATCGAGCAGTTGTGGTCGGAGCAGGTCGACCGCGGCGCTGACATCTGCGGGCACGTTGTCACCCCAACTCCCGAGATCGAGCGGCAACAGGTCGGGCTGGGTCTTCGCCGTCCACGTGCCATTGAGCGCGGCGTTCGCCTGCTCGAGGTAGTACGAGCCGAAGTCCAGCTGGAGGGTGTTGACGTAGACCTCGGGGCCGAATTGGCGCACGTCGGTGTTCCACGCCCCCGCCCAGACGCCGGCGTCGTTGGCCACTTGGAGGTACGACGGCTCGTCCATCACCGCGAACAGGAAGTTGATGTCCTCGCCGAGGAGTGCGTTGGCGGCGGCTGTGGCCTTGGGCGGATCGAAGAAGGAGCTGATCATGACCGCCTGCACGGTTGCGGTCGGATTGATCGATCGGGCGCCGAGGAGCAGGCCGTTGACGTCGTTGTACGCCGTGGCCGTCGGGAAGGCGCCGATGTATCCGATCTTGCAGTCGGACCCCTCGTTGAGCAACGCGGCTGCCACGCCCAGGGCGTACGCCGGCTGGGTGTGCTTGACGTAATAGGAGTAGAGGTTGTCCAGATACGCGTGGCCGTCGCACTCGAGAAAGTGGACGTCGGGGTGATTGGCGGCGACATCGGACAGGAGCGTCGCGTACTCCGTGTTGGCGATCACGAAATCGTGGTTCGAGGCCAGGTCCTCGAAGATCGGCGTCGTCACCGCAGGATCGAACAGCACGTTCTCGACGAACGTGCCCTCCACCTTGGCGCCGAGGGTGTCGAACACGAGCTGGCGGCCGCGGTGGTGCTCCTGCGTCCACCCGTTGTCGTTGATCGGCCCGATGTACGCGAAGCCGAGGCGCAGCTTGTCGAGGGCGGCACCGCCGCCAGTTGCCGGTGTGGTGGCCGGACTCGTGCCGGCCCCCGTGGTCCCGCCCGTGGTGCCGCCCGTGGTGCCGTCCGGCGTGGTGTCGGCAGCGCCGCTGTCGTCATCGTCGCCACAGGCGGCCAGCGCGTTGCCGCCGAAGAAGACACCGGCCGCTCCCGCCGCACCGATCTTGAAGAGACGCCGCCTGCCGATGCCCGTCTCTGGCACCATCAATCGAGGTGGCAATCGAGGTGGCAATCGAGGTGGCTGTCGTCGGTCGTTCATGGGCCCTCCCCACATCTGTCACCGGGCGTCTTCTCGGCCCGGTCGGCTCGAATGTAGTTGTGCGTGGTGACCACGCGCGCTTCGCCCTGCGCGGTCGGTCGATGACAAGCGCTGATCGGTCAGGCAAGCTGGCCGATGAGCTCGTCGACCTCGGCCGACCACTCTCGGCGCCAACGCCGTTTCGTCGGTTCGTCGACCCATGAGCCGTCGATCGCGTTGAGCATGAACTGCCGGAAGTCCTCGGGGCCGAAGCCCATGTGGTCGGCGGCCACGATGTAGTCGTTGGTGGGATCGGTCTTGAACATCGGCGGGTCGTCGCAGTCGAGCATGATCTTCAGGCCGCGTTCCGCCATCTCGCGAATCGGGTGCTTGCTGTAGTCGGGCCCGAAGTACACCCACGCCGTGGACACCGGCGTGCAGGTGAAGACCACACCCTCATCGCGACAACGGTTGAAGACCGCGTCGCTCTCGATCACGTGGTAACCGTGATCGACCCGCTCGCAGCCGAGGAGGTCGAGGCAGGTCTCGATGTTGCGAGGCGGCGCGTCCTCGCTCTGGTGGGCGGTCAGGTGCAGCCCGAGCTGGGCGGCCATCCGGTAGGCCTTCCAGAACCGTTCGGGTGGGAACTCGGCCTCGGCGTAGTCCATCCCGATGCCGATCACGTCGTCGCGCGGGTGCTCGGCGAGCGTCTCGACCATCGTCACCGCCAACTCCGGTGTCTCCATCCGGTTCACCGCGGCGATCAGCTTGCAGTCGATGCCGTGGTCGGTGCGCGCGTCGCGGATGCCGTCGATGAGGCCGTCGACACATGTCTCGTAGCTGGCACCGGCGGCCATGTGGGTCGTCGGGTTGAAGAACATCTCGCGGTACCGGACGTTGTTCTCAGCCGCTTCGGTGAGGGTCTCGTAGGCGATGCGATGGAAGTCGTCCCGGTCACGCACGGCGAGTGCGGTGTTGTCGTACAGGTGGAGGAACTTGTAGATGTCCGGGTAGTCGTAGAGGTCCTCGGGCTCCTCGTAGTCGGGGAGCGGGACGCCGTGCTTGTTGCACAGGTCGACCGCGGTGCGCGCCTGCACCGACCCCATCAGATGGACGTGCAGGCTCACCTTCGGCAGCGCCTTCAAGAACTCGTGCATGTTCATTCGTCGATACTCCTCATCATCGGGCTCACAGGGCTCACAGGCTCATGGGGCTGATCGCGGCGGTAGGCCGTACTCGTTGCGCAATTGGTCGAAGTCGCCGACGAAGCGACGGCGCAATGCGTGCTTCTCGTCGTCAGGCGCCCAGCAGGCATCGATGCCCGCCAAGCTGATGTCCTCCATGTCGTCCAGTGAGTAACCGAAGGCATGGGCGACGGCCACGTACTCATCGGCGACGTCGAAACCCATCATCCCGGGGTCGTCGGAGTTCAGCGTCACCAGCACGCCCGCGTCGCGCTGGCGGGCAAAGGGGTGGTCGGCCACCGAGGCCACGACGTTGGCGATCATCACGTTCGATGTCGGGCACACGTCGAGCGGGATCTGGCGCTCGACGATCTCGGCGGTGAGGGCGGCATCGTCGAGGAGACGGAAGCCGTGATCGATGCGCTCGCACCCCAGCTCACGGATGGCGATCGCGATGTTCTCGGCCGGACCGTCCTCGCCGGCGTGGATCGTCCGGCGCAGCCCGTAGCGGGCCGCTTCGGTGAACGCGGCGGCGAAGGCGGCGTGGTCGATGTCGCGCTCGACGGAGTCGGCGCCCATGCCGACGAGCAGGTCGCGGTCGGTGACCGAGCCGGCGAACGCCGCCATCTCCATCGCATGGGCGGGGCCGGTGGGCTTGTCGAAGTCGAGGATCATGCGGCAGTTGATGTCGAGGTCCTGCCGTGCCTCGAGGACCCCGGCCTTCACGCCCTCCCACACCGTCTCCACCGGCACGCCGAGGCGGATGACGAAACCGGGCGAGAAGAACATCTCGCGGTAACGCACTCCGGCGGCCGCCCCATCCTCGAGCGCCTCGTACGTGATGCGGCGGAAGTCGTCGGCGGTGCGCAAGCTGGCGCAGATGATGTCGTAGATCGAGAGGAACTGGTTGAGGCTGCTGAACTCGAAGAGCTCGGCCGGATCCTCGACCGGGAGCGCGACCGAATGCTGGCGCGCCAGGTCGGCGATCGTCGACGCCCGTGCCGAGCCCTCGACGTGGCAGTGGAGCTCGACCTTCGGCAGACGGCGGAGATGGTCGTCGGTGGCGAGAGTCATGGTTCCTCTTTCGTGGGACTGGTGCCGTACCGCAACCCGAGGTCGGCGAGCCAGCGGCGGTAGGCGTACGAAGCGCGATCGGCCTTCTGCGCCAACTCGGCAGTCGGGTCGAGCGGGAGACGCCGCGGTCGTTGGGATTCCAGGATCGGCACGTCCTGGACGAAGATCCGGTGGTTGAAGTCCAAGAAGTCCTCGGTGCTGACGTCGGGATCGCTGAAGGCGCCGATCATCCACGTCCGGCAGTGCTCCTCGTCGAGCGGTGAGGCCATGATCATCAGCGAGAAGCCGGCTGCGCCGTCGCGCGGAAGCTTCGACAACGTGGCCACGTACGGATGGGGGACGCGGTACCGGTACTCGACGTCGGCGCCGGACGTCGATCCCGGGGTCGCCGCCGGTTGCCAGAACAGGCAGTTGGTGACCTCGATGCCGTCCTCCTTGGCGGTCACCGTGTAGTCCCGCACCTCGGTGTGCGACTCGGCGCCGAGCACGCCGGCGTGAACGAACGGGAAATGAGCCATGTCGAGGAAGTTCTCGACGATGCGCGGGCCGCACGCGTGCACCACGACCGGCACGTCGTGGTACTGGCGGACGCCGGGCTCGTCCCACTCGGGGAAGTACTCGGGCGGCGCGCTCGGAGCGTCGCCGAGGGCCGCGAACACGACGCCATAGCGCTCGCAGACGCTGAACATCTCGAGCCGCGCGTTCGGCGGTGGTGTGAGACCTGGCGACGCCGGCTGACGGATGCATTGACCGCCGCGGTCGTACACCCATCCGTGATATGGACACATGAGCGTGTCGTCACGCACCTGGCCGAGGGAGAGCGCGGCCCCGCGATGGGGACACTGATCACGGGCCGCGTGCACGGTGCCGTCGGGGCTGCGCCACAGCACGATCGGGGTGTCGAGCAGGACGACGCCGAGGGGCGCGCCGGACGCGACGTCGCGACTGTTGGTGACAGGCATCCAGCTGTCCAGCAGTACGGAATCCCCCACCCCGCCATCATCGCATCTGCGCCGGGGGCCGCTCGTTTCGTGCGGCTTCGCTGCGCTCAGCTGGGGTTCTTCGCCATGTCGGTCGCCGGGCTCGGGGTCCGGCCGGTGAGCGCCCGGCGCCGTGCGAAGAGATCCTCGGCCGCCGCCTGGGCCTCGGCGGCGATCGAGCCCACGTCAACCGACACGACGGCGCCATCGGCGACCACGCGACGACCCTTCACCCACACGTCGCGCACGTCGTGGCTGCTGGCCGTGAAGACGAGGTGGGCGGCGACGTTGAAGTCGTCGCCGTGGAGGACGGGGACGAAGTGCAGTCCGCGCAGGTCGACGGTGACGACGTCAGCGTCTTTTCCCGGCTCCAGAGATCCGGTGACATCGGCGAGGCCGAGTGCCCGGGCTCCGGAGCGCGTCGCCATGTCGAGGATGTCCCACGGGTCGCCGGTGGTGGGATCGAGCGTGCTCACCTTCTGCAGGAGCGATGCGAACTTCATCTCCTCCAGCATGTCGAGGTTGTTGTTCTCCTTCTCGCCGTCGGTGCCGAGCGCACACACGACGCCGCGTGCCCGGTAGTGACCGATGCGGGCGGCGCCCGACGACAGCTTCATGTTCGAGCACGGGCAGTGCGTCATCGCCGTGCCGGTCTGCGCCAGCACCTCGACCTCGCGATCGTCGAGCCAGACCGCGTGGGCGATGACCGTCGACGAGCCCAGGATCCCGCGTTGGTACATCTCCTCGATCGGCCGGCGGCCGTACTGGCGCAGGCACTCCTCGACCTCCCAGATCGACTCCGACGAGTGGGTGTGGATGCCGGTACCGAACTCCTCGGCCAGTGCTGCCGCGGCTCGGAACATGTCGGGCGAGCAGTAGAAGAGGTGCTCGAGCCCGACCCAGGTTCGCACGCGCCCGTCAGCCGCCACGAGGTGGCTCTCGAGGAGACGACGGTTCGACTCGATCGACTCGAAGTAGTCGTACCGATCAGCGCCGTACGGTGCGAGCGTCGCCCGGATGCCGACGTCGGCGGCGGCCTCCGCCGAGCCCTCCATGAACCGCCACATGTCGAGCACCGAGGTGGTGCCGCCCCGCACGGCCTCGGTGTACGCCATGTAGGACGCGGCGCGTGCGATCTCGGGCGTGAGCGCTCGGTGGGCGGGATCGACGTGGTTCTCGAGCCACTCCCAGAGCGCCATCGATTCCGCCGTGCCCCTGAGCAACCCCGAGTGCAGGTGACCGTTGTGGAGCCCGGGGAACACGGCGTGCATCGACGCGTCGATCGCCGGCACGGTGGCAGCGGCCGGGTGGCTCGCCACCTCGTCGGGTCGACCGACGGCGGCGATCACACCATCGACCACGAGCACCGAGCCCGGGTCGTGAACGGTCCGCCCGCCGTCCATCGGCAACACGATCCCGTCGTGGATCAGCACACTGTTCGCTTCCGTGTCCATGTCCCCCAGCATGGCCGCTCACACCGACCCCCGATTTCCGTCGCTTTGGTCACCTTCATCCGCGTCCCACGCGGAAGGCGGTGACCAAGCCGCAGAGGGTTGGTGGTTTGACGGAAGCGACTGCCATGTGGTGGCCTCGCAGCGTGACTCGACGGGTGATCGTGGTGGCGGGCGCCGCCGTCGTGTTCCTCGCCGGCGTCCTCCTCGTGGCGACGCGGGCGCAACGGGAAGGGCGGGCCAAGCGCGGGGCCATCGGCGCCGACTCGATCGTGCTGCTCGGAGACAGCATCACCGAGGAGGGCGAATGGGACGTGCTGTTGCCGCAGTGGCCGATCGTCAATCGGGGACACGCCGGGTACACGACGGCCCAGTTGCTGACCGAGGCCGAGGCGATCGCACGGGACCGGCCGCGTGCCGTGTTCATCCTCACGGGCACCAATGACATCCGCGATGGACATCCACCGTCGTGGACCGTCGATCGGCTGGGCGCGATCCTCGACCGGCTCCAGCCGGGATGCCCCCGACACAGTTGTCGTGCTGCAGACCATCCTGCCGAGAGCGGATGCCCGCGATGCCGTACGGGAGACCAACGCCGCGATTCGGCAGCTGGCGGCAGAGCGGGACGTGCAGCTGCTCGATCTGTACCCCGCGTTCGATGACGGCACCGGCGCGCTGACGCGCCCGGGACACGAGAGATGGGCTCCATCTCGCGGTACCCGGGTATCAACGTTGGGCGGCCGAGCTCGACGAGGCGCTGCAAGCGCTGCCTCCGAGTTGACCGGGGGTGCGGTCGCGCCGGCCGGTCGATCACGTTTGCGAATCGACGAGACCGGTGTCGGGCTTGCGCCGGGTGAGGCAGTACGGCAGGCCGGACGGATCGGTCATCGTCGTCCAGTACTCGTGGCGAGCCTCGACCCGCGCGCCGAGTCCGACGTGTCGGGTGACCGCCGCGTCCCTGTCCTCGCACGCCAGGTCGAGGTGGGCCCCTGCCGTGTGGTCGCGGTCGGCGTCGTCGAGTCGTTGCAACAGCAGTCGCAGCGGGATCGGCTCGGGATGGGCCAGGTACGAGAACTCCGGCGAGGCGCGCCGGGCGCCGTTGCCATCCGGTCAGCGCCTCCCAGAAGTCGCACTCGAGTTGGTAGTTGTCCGGCGCGATGTCGATGCAGAGTTGGTCGATCGCGGTGCGCGCCGCGGCGTCACGCAGCGCGGGCGGGCGGGGTCGGGTCGATTCCCCGTGATGTCGAACGATGCAGAACGGCAGCCCCGCCGGTGAGCGCAGGACCGAGACGTCGTCGAACTCCTCGTGCTTCGTCGCTCCCAGGCCGACCGCTGCGGTCGCGGCGTCTGGGATGTCGTCGACGTGCACGTCGAGATGGCAACCGCCGGCACCGTCGATCACCCGTTGGACTCGGAGGTACGCATCGCCGTCGGCCGGGATCAGGGTGGCAAATTGATGGTGCGGCCCGCGCGGTGCGGACAGCGTCGACCCGCTGACCTGCAGCCAGAACTGCGTCGCTGCGTCGAACGTCGGGGCGGGCCGATCGAGGAACGCCGTCAGCCATCGCACGTTGATGGGCGCCATGCGCGAAGCGTACGCACGAAGGTCCGTCGCCTCGCCGCGTAGGGTTGGGCGCATGCTCGTTGGCCTCGACGTGCCGCCGATGTGGCTGCGCGATGCGTGCACGTGCGGCGAGTGCCGTGACGCGTTCTCCGGCCAGCGCTTGCGCAGCGTGCTGGCGCTCGACCCCGAAACTGACATCGCCTCGTGGCGCGATGACGGCGACGAGATCGAGGTGACGTTCGTGCCCGACGGCCACGTGTCGCGCTTCTCGCGGTCGTGGCTGAGCGCCAATGCGCCGGGTCGGGTGGAGGTCTTCGACGATCGAAGCGAGCGGTATCGCCCGCCGTGGCGCGTCGCCGATCTCGGTGGAGGGCCACCCGAGGTCACGTGGCGTGACCTGCAGTCCGCGGCCGATTCGCGAGCCGCCGCACTCGACGCCCTCCTGCGCACTGGTCTGCTGCTGGTGCGTGATGTGCCCAACGAGCCCGGCACGGTGCTCGCGGTGGCGCGGTCGTTCGGCTACGTGCGTACGACGAACTACGGCGATCTGTTCGATGTCCGGGTCGAACCGCGGCCCGTCAACCTGGCGTACACGGGCCGGGCCATCGCACCGCACACGGACAACCCGTACCGCGAACCGGTGCCCGGGATCCAACTGCTGCATTGCCTGCAGTCGTCGCCCGGCGGGGGAGAGAACGTCTTCATCGATGGCTTTGCCGCGGCCGCGGTCGTCCGCGACGAGGATCCACAGGCATTCACGACCCTGACGTCGACACCGCTGACGTTCAGATACGAGGATGCCGACACGCTGTTGCGTGCCAGCGGGCCGATCATCACCGTCAACGCCGCTGGTGACGTGCGGGCCATCCGCTGGAACGACCGCTCGGTCGAGCCTCCGACCGCGGCGCCGGATGATGTTCCCGAGGTGTACCGGGCGATGCGATCCTTCGCGTCCGTGCTCGAGCGGCCGGATCTGCAACTCCGCGTGACGCTCGCACCCGGCGAATGCATCGTCTTCGACAACACGCGGATCCTCCATGCGCGGACCGCGTTCGAAGGCGGCAGCGGGGCACGCCACCTGCAGGGTTGCTACGCCGATCTCGACGGGCTGACGTCGACGCTGGCGGTCCTCCGGCGGCCGCGACGATGAGCGATGACGCTCGTGTCGACCGAGCGATCGACGCGATCGAGCGGACGTTCTACTCGGCGGAAGGGATGGCGTACCTCGGCGAGGACGTGACGATGATCCAGCACCAGTTGCAGGCGGGGGCGCTCGCGATCGCCGCCGGTTGCAGCGATTCGCTGACCGTGGCCGCACTGCTCCACGACATCGGGCACGTGATCGGACGCGAGGAGGGCGAGGCCGACGCCGCCGAGGCGTTGGCCGCCGATCGGGATGCGCACCACGACGCGAGCGGAGCACGGTGGTTGTCGCGTTGGTTCGGTCCGGATGTCACCGAGCCGGTCCGTCTTCACGTCGCCGCGAAACGCTTCCTCGTGGCGACCGAGCCCGACTATGCCGCCAACCTCTCCGAGGCATCGGTCCACACGTTGCGTCTGCAGGGCGGGCCGATGTCGCCGGACGAGGTGCGCGAGTTCGCGGCGAACGAGTTCGCGCCGGACGCCGTCGCGCTCCGCCGCCTCGACGAGGCCGCCAAGGACGGCTCGAAGGACGCACCGGGACTCGACACGCACCTCGACCTTCTGGCGAGGGTGCTGGCCGACGGCCGCTAGGCGGTCCTCCGGCGCCACATCGTCTCGCCGTCGACGAGCTCCGCCGTCGGTGACAGCCCGGCCCGCGCCGCGACACGACCCGACGCGTGGTGTTCGGGATGGATGTACGCCGTGATCGTGCCCACCCCTTGGCCGACGAGCCACTCGACGACGGCGCGGGCCGCCTCGGATGCGATCCCGCGACCTTGCCACGGCACGCCGACCTCCCAAGCGACGTCGGCTGATGAGCCATCGGCCTCGACCGTCGCTTGCATCACCCCGACCGCGACGTCGTCGGCGGCCAGCCGCACGACCCAGTTCAACCACTGCTGCGAGCCGTCCGCGGAATGGCCGACCACCAGCCGTCGATAGCGCTCGCGCAGCTGGTCGAGCGACGGCGGATCGCCTCCGGTGAACTCGTACATCCGCGCGTCGCCGAGCACCGTGCTCATCTCGTCCGCGTCCTCGACCGTCAACGGCGCCAGTCGAGAGCCGCTCGGTCACGATGACCCCCGGCGTCACCGCCATCGACATCCAGTCTGCCTGCCTCATTTCCTTGTTTGTGTCACCGATTCCGGCGATCCTCGCCGATCGCGGTGACACAAACACGCGGGGGCTTAGGACGCGGCGCCGCGGCGGGTGCCGCAGGAGCCGGCGAGGAGGCCGAGGCCGATGCCGAGCATCCAGACGTCCTTGCTGATGCCGATGCCCTGGTGGGTGGGCCACACGCTGCCGGGTTTGCGGAGCCCCGGGGTGCGGACGTAGAGACCCAGGAGCGCGCCCGAGAACCCGGTGAGGGCGGCCCCCGCGACGGCGGCGGGGACGACGGGTGCGAGCAGGGCCGCGCCGATGGCGATCTCGCTGGCGGCGAGCAGGCGCGTGAATCGAGTTCGGGGGCACGGACTTCAACATCGGGTACGTCCCGACCGCCATTCCGTGGACCGCCGCCGCGGTGGCGTCGTCGGCCCGCCACTTGTCGAGCCCGGAGTGGAGGATGTAGCCACCTGTGGCGAGGCGAGTCGGGAGGTCGCGGAGCTTCATCGGTGTCTCCTGTCTGGCGGGTCGAAGCGTCGAATTCTAGGGTCGGGCCACCGCGGCTGAACCCGCGCGAACGGACGGAATGCGCAAGGCTCGACGGCGTGAGGATCGAGGACTACGCCCTCATCGGCGACACGCAGACCGCCGCCCTCGTCTCGAGCGAGGGTTCGATCGATTGGCTGTGTCTCCCGCGCTTCGATTCGGGTGCCTGTTTCGCGGCGCTCCTCGGCGACCGGACCCATGGCGCGTGGCAGATCGCGCCCGCAGGCACGTCGAGCAGCACGACGCGGCGCTACCGGCCGAACAGCCTCGTTCTCGAGACCACGTTCACGACGCCGGAGGGCTCCGTACGGCTCGTCGACTGCATGCCGGTGCGCGGCGAGGCCCCCGATGTCGTCCGCCTCGTCGAGGGCGTGTCGGGTCGCGTCGACATGCGCATGGACCTGGTGATCCGCTTCGACTACGGCCGTTCGGTGCCGTGGGTGCGACGTACGGGCGATGCGCTGCTGGCGATCGCCGGGCCGGATGCGCTCTACCTGCGCACGCCGGTGCCGACACACGGCGAGGATCTCTCGACAGTCGCCGACTTCTCGGTCGCCGCCGGCGACCGGGTCCCCTTCGTCCTCACGTGGAACCCGTCGCACAGGCCGGCTCCTCACCCCGTGGACGCCGTGCGGGCGGTGGACGACACCGACAAGTGGTGGACGGACTGGTCCGCGCAATGCACGTCCGTCGATCCGTACCGCGACCTCATCGTCCGATCGCTGATCACGCTGAAGGCCCTCACGTATGCACCGACGGGGGGCCTTGTCGCCGCGCCCACCACGTCGCTGCCCGAGGAGATCGGTGGTGTCCGGAACTGGGACTACCGGTACTGCTGGGTGCGTGACGCGACGTTCAGTCTGTACGCGCTCATGCTCGGCGGCTACGAGGCCGAGGCCGTCGCGTGGCGGGACTGGCTCCTGCGCGCCGCGGCCGGCGCGCCCGACCAGCTGCAGACGATGTACGGCGCGGCTGGTGAGCGGCGGCTGCCCGAGCTGGTCCTCGACTGGCTGCCCGGCTACGAGGCATCGGCGCCGGTGCGCATCGGCAACGCGGCCTCCAACCAGTTCCAGCTCGACGTCTACGGCGAGGTGATGGACTGCCTCCATCAGGCCCGCCGCGCCGGAGTCGTCGACGACGACCCGTCGGCGTGGGACCTGCAACTCGCACTGATGGAGTTCCTCGAAGGGCACTGGCGTGATCCGGACGAGGGCATCTGGGAGGTGCGCGGCCCGCGTCGGGACTTCACCCATTCGAAGGTCATGGCCTGGGTCGCTGCCGACCGCGCGGTCAAAGCCGTCGAGCAGTTCGCGCTGCCGGGTCCCGTCGACCAGTGGCGCCGACTGCGATCCGACATCCACGCCGAGGTCTGCCGCGCGGGCTACGACGCCGACCGACAAACCTTCACCCAGTCGTTCGGCCGCCCCGAGCTCGACGCCAGCTTGCTGATGATGGCCCTCGTCGGCTTCCTCCCCGCGACCGACCCGCGTGTCGTGGGTACGGTTGCGGCGATCGAACGCGACCTGTGCGCGAACGGCTTCGTCCTGCGGTACGCGGGCGACAGCCTCGGCGAGGTCGACGGTCTGCCGGGCGGCGAGGGGGCATTCCTGCCGTGCACGTTCTGGCTCGCCGACAACTTCGTCCTCCAGGGTCGCCGCGCCGACGGCGAGGCGTTGTTCGAGCGGCTCTCGATGCTCGCCAACGATGTCGGGCTCCTCTCCGAGGAGTACGACCCGGTGAGCGGGCGGCTGCTCGGCAACTTCCCACAGGCGTTCACACACGTCGCCCTCATCAACACCGCCCACAACCTCGCCCCGACCGTCGGCCCAGCGGACGCACGGCGAGAGCAAGGCTGAAGCTCGCGCCGCGGCCGGTTTGGGCGAACCCGGGGCGTGGAAAGGTGACGAGGTGCGCCGCTTCTTACACAACAACGGTCTGGCGTTGGTCACGGCCACGACCTTCCTGATCATCTGGTTCGGCGGTCAGACAACGGCGGGACTTCGTACGTACAACGCAGAACGGCGTCAGGAGGGTCAGAGCGAAGTGTCGTTCGCTGGGTATCTGACGACGGCGCACTTCGGTGAGGCGACGTTCGAGAACTGGGAATCGGAGTTCCTGCAGATGGGCATGTACGTCGTGCTCACGGTGAAGCTGCGCCAGCGCGGCTCGGCTGAATCGAAGCCGTTGGAAGGATCGACACCCCAGGACGAGGACCCCGAAGAACATCGCGACGACGCCGGCGCGCCGTGGCCGGTGCGACGCGGAGGAGCCTGGCTGGCGTTGTACAACAAGTCGCTCAGTCTCGTGTTGCTGATGCTGTTCGCGGCGTCGTTCCTGCTCCACTCGCTGACCGGGAGCCGCGTGTTCAACAGCGAACACGCCGAGGCCGGATCCAGCGACCACGTCACGCGCCTGGTCGTACATGTTCCGGTCGCAGTTCTGGTTCGAGTCGCTCCAGAACTGGCAGTCCGAGTTCCTGGCGATCGGGGCGATCATCGTCCTGACGATCTATCTGCGGCAATACGGATCACCTGAGTCGAAGCCGGTCCACGCGCCTCACATGCAGACCGGCTCCGCCTGACTTCTCCGCGCTGTTGATGCTGTCGCCGCGTTTGTCGTCGTCAGTCGTTGGCGAGGGCGGCGTAGCGCGAGAGGAGCCCGGTCCACCCGTTCTCGGAGTCGAAGATGCCGCGCATCGTTTCGGCGTGCTCACCGAACGTGCCGAGATTGCGGTGCTCGAGTTCGACTCGGGTGCGGCCAGGACCCTCGGGCACGAAAACGACCTCGACCTCACTCTTGATGTTCGAGTCCGGGGCCCAGTCGGCGGAGATCTCCCACGTGACGACGAGCCGCTCGGGGGGCTGCCAGGTGATGACACGGCCCCAGTCGCATTGCGTGCCGTCGGCAGCTTGCTCGTACCAACGACCCGCGACGCGCGGTTCGAGAACCGCAGCGACAGCTGGTTGGTCACCGATGGTGTAGTCGTCGAGCGGCCACCAGTTGCTCATGTCCTCGCAGAAGACCCGGAATGCCGTCGCTTGTGGCGCGTCGACCGTGATGGTCTTGCGTACCGAATATTCGTCACTCACTGTGTCTCCTCGCTGTGTTGGCTCATGGGTCGTGGTCGTCGGTGGCCTGGGCCAGCTCGACCCTGGCCGCGAAGTTGGCGAGCGCCTTGTTCCAGAACTGATCGAAGTAGGTGCGCATCGCGTCGACGCCGGCGGGGTCGACCTGGTAGAGGCGCTTCCTACCGATCGGCTGATCGAACACCAGCCCGGCGTCCTTGAGGATCTTGAGGTGCTGCGAGACCGCCGGTCGGCTGACGGGGAACTCGTCGGCGAGCTGACGGACGACACACGGGCCGTCGGCGAGGCGTTCGAAGATGGCTCGGCGGGTCGGATCACCGAGCGCTCCCAGCGCTTTGGGCGCCATTGCCGTCGTACCAACCGTGCGCAAGCATGATTGGTAAGTTATCACTTACCAATCATCCTGTCAAAGTGGCTTGGTCAAACGTGACCGGGTACGCCGTCGACCCCCGTAGGCTGTCCGGGCGAGTCGGTCATACGGGCCGCTCGAAAACTGAAGAGAGAATGCTTTGACTACAGGTACCGTGAAGTTCTTCAACGTCGAGAAGGGCTTCGGCTTCATCTCCCGTGAGCAGGGTGACGACGTGTTCGTCCACTTCTCCAACATCCAGGGCGAGGGCTACAAGTCACTCGACGAAGGTCAGCGCGTCGAGTTCGACGTCGCCCCCGGCCGCAAGGGCGAGGAAGCCCAAAACGTTCGGGTGATCTGACTTCACCCACCGATCTCGATCGAGCCGCCGGCCTCGTGCCGGCGGCTCGTTCCGTTTTCAGGCGGGTGTCATTGCTGGTAGTTCTCGACGACGTCGGGCGGCCGCACGGCGGCCGCGTCCGGATCCTCACCGAATTCCCGGCGGGCACGCCGTTGGCGAAGGAGGTCCCAGCACTGGTCGAGCGCGATCTCGATCTCGCGCAGACGGGCGTGGTCGTCGTCCGGCAGCGGTTGGGCGGCGTGGGAACGTTCCAGGCGGTGTTCCTCGTCGGCCAGTTCGTTGATCCGGCGCACGAGCTCGGCGTCATCCATGGCGATCTCCTCTCCTCGCTCGCGCGTCACGAGCGTCCAGCTGCAATGACTAGCGCCTGCCCGCGCGGATGACCAGTCGGTCCGTGCGCGCGCCAAGTTGTGGTCGGTCGGGACGATCGTCGGACCGACCTCTATCATCGGGCGTCCTGCTGGTGCTTGGTCGAAGTCCCCGTCGGGGCTTGCCGAGGTTGTCGAGAGGACGCACCCGTTGCTGACCGGATCTGACTACGTGGCGTCGCTCGACGATGGCCGGTTGACGTACTTCGAGGGGCGGCGGGTGTCCGACCTCCTCGACGAACCAGCGTTCGCGACGCCGGCTCGGGCGATCGCCGCCGGGTACGACCAGCACTACTCGCCGCGCCCGGGCGCGACCAATCCGCTGGTGGTCGCACCACGGTCGGTCGAGGAGCTGCGCGAGCGGGCGAACGTCGTCCACACGATGGACCTGGCGTTGGCCGTCACCTACGGGTCGTTGATGACGTTGCTGACAGCGGCTCCCCGCATGAGCGACGCCGACCCGGTGTACAAGCGTCGGGTCGAGGCCTATGTCGAGGATGCAACGGTTGGGGACATCCGCATCGCCGAGTGCATCACGGACGCCAAGGGTGATCGCACGCGGGCGCCGTCGCAGCAGGACGACCCCGACGCCTACGTCCGCGTGGTCGATCGGCGTCCGGACGGCATCGTGATCCGCGGCGCCAAGTTGCACATCAGCGCCGCCTCGCTCGTCCACGACCTGATGGTCATGCCGACCAAGGCGATGAAGCCGGGGGAGGAGGAGTACGCGGTCGCCTGCGCCGTCCCGGTCAACTCGCCCGGTGTGCGCATCATCAACACGACGTTCCATCCCCGCAGTCCGGACGTCCGCCACTTTCCCGTCAGCAGCCGTCTCAGCATGCCCGACGGCTTCGTCGTGTTCGACAACGTCTTCGTCCCGCACGAGCGCGTGTTCCTCGACGGCGAGACGTCGAACGCGACCGTGTTCGCCCACGCGTTGGGCCTCTGGGAGCGCCTCGGCGGCGTGACGGCCATGGTGATCCAGGCGGACCAACTCGTCGGGCTGGCGCAGCTCATCGCCGAGGCCAACGGCCTGGCGCGGGTTCCGCACATCCGCGACAAGATCGACGAGATGCTCATCCACGCCACCTTGTTGCGAGCCGGCCTCGAGGCCGCGCTCGTCAACTCCCACGCCACGCCCGAGGGCTACTACTACCCGGACGAGCTGTACACGAACGCCGCCAAGTACCAGGGTGCCGCCCAGTTCCATTTGATGGTGCGCCATCTCCACGACATCGCCGGCGGTTCCGTCCTGACGTCGCCGACCCTGGGTGATCTCGAGAACCCGGAGACCGGGGCCGATGTGGAGAAGTACATGCGCACCATGGCCGGAGTGTCGGCCGAGGAGCGGATGCGTCTGTTCCACGCCATCCGCGACCTGACCGCAGACGCGTTCGGCGGCTGGCACCTGGTGACGAATCTGCAGTCGGGCGGCGGACTCTTCGCCCAGCGTGTGGTGGCGCGCAAGCACTACGACATGCAGCGGGCCAAAGACCTCGGACGCGAAGCGGCCGGGCTGCCGATCACTTCGGCTGGGGCACCATCCGCAGGTATGGCTTGACCGTCTTCCACCCGTCCGGGTACTTGGCGCGGGCTTCGTCGTCGGTGACGGCGGGGATGATGATCACGTCCTCACCCTGCTTCCAGTTGACCGGCGTCGAGACCTTGTGCTTGGCGGTCAGTTGCAGGGAGTCGATCACCCGCAGGATCTCGGTGAAGTTGCGACCCGTGCTCTGCGGGTAGGTGATCATCAGCTTGATCTTCTTGTCGGGACCGATCACGAACACCGACCGCACCGTCGTCGTGTCGCTGGCGTTCGGATGGATCATCCCGTACAGGTCGCTGACGACCCGGTCCGGATCGGCGATCATCGGAAAGTTCGGCGCGTACCCCTGCGTCTCGGCGATGTCTTCGGCCCAGCGGTGATGAGAATCGAGCGGGTCGACGCTGAGGCCGATCACCTTGACGTTGCGGCGGTCGAACTCGCCCTTGATCCGGGCGACCTCACCGAGCTCGGTCGTGCACACGGGAGTGAAGTCCTTCGGATGCGAGAACAGGACTCCCCAGCCGTCGCCGAGCCATTCGTGGAACCGGAAGGTCCCCTCGGTCGTCTCGGCGGTGAAATCCGGCGCGTCGTCGCCGAGCTGTAACGCGCTGGTGTAGGCGGTCTTCGAAGGCATGTTGGTCCTCTCGTCGGGCGGCCGCGTAGCCACGTGATGTCTGCTCGACCGTCGCAGCCGCCGGTTCCGGTCCGGTCGCGAACGGGTAGAGCCGCCCGATCAGGCGCTCATCGGAGTGTGGTGCGCGCCGAGCGCGGCGACGGACTCACTCGCAAGGCGCAGGCTCGTGGCGAGGTGTCCCGAACGTTCGGAGGCATCAGGCTCCGGTCGCCGGGCGGTCGCAGGGACGAGTGCAAGGTGTTCCTCGAGCGGATGACCGAACGCCCGCCAGAGGTCAGCAGCCTGGCGGAAGATCTCGTCCGCGTTCGCATCGCCACGCGCCCGTGCCAACGTGGCTTCGGCGGAGCGCGACTCACATTCGTTGCGGAACGTGGGAATCACGTCGTTGTCAGCCGCGGCGGCGGCGCGATCGGTTCGGGATGCTGCGACGAGGAGGCGCACGACGTCGGCGATCTCCATGTGGCGGTACGCCCGCGTGCGTTCCGTCAGCTCGCAGTACTCCTCCGCATACGCGGCTCCCTCGTCGGCTCGGCCCGACGCTGTCGCGATCAGGCCGGCGACGATCAACGCCGGACCGACCTGCTGAATCACGGCGTGTTGGCGGGCACGCGGCAAGAAGACCTCCATCAGCCGCGTCGCGCGCTCGAGGTCGCCGCGCCAGACGTGGATTCGCGCCGACCACACCGCACACATCGTGCCGGCCTGGCCGCTCCCGGAATGCACTTCATTGGCGATCACCGCGTCGGCGATCGCCAGCGCTTCGTCCCACCGCCCGGCCTCGAAGAACAGCTCCACGCGGTTGGCCCGCAGCCAGTCGGCTGCCAGTGTGAGCCCTCGACGCTCGGCGAGGTCGAGGCCGCGCTCGTTCATCTCGCTGCTCGACGCCGTGCCGACACCCTGCAGTTGCAGCTCGGCGAGGTTGTGATACGCCATCGCGCTCTCGTGCCCGAGCCCGGCCTCGAGGGCGCGGGTGAGCGCTCGCATGAAGTCCGTGTACCCCTCGATGTTGCCCTGCAGGAGCACTGCTGCACCGCGGGCATTGAGGCACCGAACCTCGCGGTCGGCCAGGCCATGGTCGCGGGCGAGGATCAGACCACGCTCGGCGAGTGCGATGGCCTCCGCCGGGCGTCCGAGCAGGGCGGTGACGAACGCCAGGCTGGCGATGGCCTCGGCCGCAGCGCGATCCATCGGCAGGTCGTCGACGAGGGTCAGTGCCTGCTCGAGGGACTCGATGCACGATGTCGTGTCGCCGCGGAGCCAGTCGACCTCCCCGACAACGGCGCAGAGGCGGGCCTGGAGTGGACGGTTGGCGACCCGGCGTGCGGCCTCCAGACCGATGCGGGCCGCGTCGGCAGCGTCGCTGAGCTGGCCGATCCGGGCAAGCGCCATGGCGCGTTGACGCTGCACCTCGGCGAGATCAGCGTCCGGAAGATCGGCCTGCGCCGCCTCGGCGAGCCGGCTCGCGGTGTCTTCGATGCCGAGCCCACGCAACCGATCGCCGGCCACGATCGTCAGGCGGAAGACATGCGCGCGCAGTTCGGCGGCATCCTCGCCGTCCTCTTCGTGCGCAGCCGCGGCGGCGGCGAGTTGGTTGGCGATTCGCATCGCATCATCGGCGAGGCGATCACCGGCCCGTTGTTCCATCCAGGTCGCGGCCGCCTCGTGCAACCGGCTACGTGCGCTCCTTGCCAGGTGCTCGTAGGTGACCTCACGGACGAGATCGTGGGTGAACGACAGCTCGTCGCGGGCGGTCGCGTTCAGCAACGCCTTGTCGACCAGGTGCCGCAGCGCCAGTTCCGCGCTCGCCGTCTCCACGCCTTGCATCGCGGCCAGCTGCGCCGCTCCGAAGGGCTGGTCGGCGACTGCGCCCGCGAAGAGCATCGCCCGTTCGACCGGCGCGAGCAGATCGAGGCGCGCCGCGATCAACGACCGCGTCGAATGCGGGATCGAGCCGCTCCAACCCTGCTGGCGAAGCATGCGTGCGAACTGGATCGCGTACAGCGGGTTACCGGATGATCGCGTCCGCACCAGCAGGTGTTGGGCTTCGGACACCGGATCATCGGCGAGCAGGTGGCCGAGCAGCACATCGGTCTCCGACGCGTCGAGGCCACGCAACGTCAACGTGAGGTTGTCGGTGCCGACGAACTGGAGGACACGTTGTGGGTGCTCGGGCCGCGACGTCGAGAGAACGAGCAGCGGCAGATCGTGGAGCTGTGCGAAGCAGTCCGTGAGCAAGGCGTCGAACGCGGGGTCGGCCTGGTGAACGTCGTCGAGGACGATGACCGTCGGACCTTGACGGGCCAATGCGGCGAAGTAGGTCACCCACGCCGCGACGACCTCTGATCGCTCGGCCATCGATGGCTCGCCGAAGCCGGCGGCGGGGCCGAGCCGGCGACGCAGCCACTCGCGTTCACTGTCTTCGGGAAGGAGCGTGGCGAGCACGGCGTCGAAGCCGACGCGCCACTCGAATTCGGTGGCCGAATCCGGCAGCCCGATGTGGGCGCGGATGAGTGCGCCGAGCGGAGCGGATGGCGACGCCCGGGCGGGACAGCGCACGTGCAACCACGTGGCGGCGTCGGGTGATCGGCTACGCAGCTCGCGGACCAATCGTGTTTTCCCGACACCGGGCTCGCCGCGCACCGAGATGGCTTGCGGACCATGACCGCTCAGTGTGCGGCCGAGCAGTTCACCCGCGATCACCAGCTCGCGCTCGCGGCCGACGAAAGGCGGGTCCTCGACCGGCCGCGAACGGGCGG
Source organism: Ilumatobacteraceae bacterium (assembly GCA_963722415.1). Taxonomy (GTDB): domain Bacteria; phylum Actinomycetota; class Acidimicrobiia; order Acidimicrobiales; family Ilumatobacteraceae; genus JALOLG01. The sequence continues at coordinate 181,011 of CAVRNI010000009.1, read as the reverse complement.
CGGTCGTCGAATGATCGACGTGCACCATGCCAGGAGGTGTCGCGGCGAGTCCCGAGCAGGCCACCTCGACCACACTGCCGACGATGTGCGCGCCAGGTTCCAGGCCGGATTGGACGAGGGCCCATCCGGTCGCCAGCGACGCCCTCGCCGTCGGGAGCTGGGCGACGAGCCGCTTGGCGAGGTGCACTGCGCGGTCGGCGTCGTCCTCGTGCGCAGGAGCTCCGAACGCGATGAGCAGGCGGGAGCCCATCGAGCTCTCGATCGTGCCGTCGGCCGCTGCGCACCATTCTCGGATCTGCTCGTGGACGGCCTTCGTCGATCTGGCCCGATCCTCCGGATCGTCGCCGGCAGGGTCGTCCAGCGCGACCGCGATGATCGTCATCACACGACGGTGGGCGCCCTCGGGGTCGACCTCCAGCACGCCCGTCGACGCGGCACCGAGTTCCGGGTCCTGGGCGAGGATCCGCTGCTCGAGTTGGCGCAGCTCGCCAGAGGGCTCGATCCCGAGTTCCCGCGCGAGGACTGTTCGCAGTCGCTGGAAGGCCCGCAACGCGTCACTCTGGCGTCCGGAGGCGTACAGCGCGGTATCAGCTGGCTCCACAGGCCTTCGCGGAGCGGATGCTCGATGGTCAGCCGTTCCAGATCGGCGATCAGTGGCATCAACACGCCGATCGACAATCGCGCCTCGTTCAACTGCTCGATCGCGGCGAGGCGCAACTCGTCGAGTCGCGCCCGCACCGGCTCCAGGCCGTCGAGATCGACGTCGGCATACGGTTGGCCGCGCCACATCGCGAGAGCGTCCGTGAGTCGTTCGCACCGGACCCGTGGCTCGTCCGACCGCGCCTGCTCGAATGCCGTGTCGAACATCGCCGAATCGATGCTCACGTCGCGCAATGCGTACCCACCCGCCAGCGAGACGATGTGCGGCCGGCCCAGCAGTTGGCGCAACTCGGAGACGTGCTTTTGCACCACCTTGCGGGCCGATGGGGGAGCGGTGCCCCGCCACAGCTCGTCGACGATGCCGTCGGCCGAGACCACGTCCGGCGAGTGGGCGGCGAGCAGGGCGAGGAGATCGCGCAGTTTGGAGCGCCCGACGGACAGCGGCTCACCGGCGCGGAGGACCACCATCGGGCCCAGCACCCGCACCTCCAACCCCGGCATCAACCAAGAACGTACCGCTGCTGTGATCTGCCGATCTCCAGATTGTTGATCCCGATACGACATCCCGATCTTGGGCGGCGTGAATTCCCAGGGAGATGACTCACCTTTCCGCCCGGGAGGCCGATACAGCAGGGATGAACCGCCGAACCAGGCCGTCTGAGCACGGCTCGCCGGACGGCGACGCGGCTCAGCCGACTGCCGGGCGCGCACGATTCACGTCCGGACCAGCGGCGTACCCCGCGCTGCGGAGCTGGGCTGTCGTGAGCGGGGTCGTCGTGGCGACGGTCGGGGTGGGCGTGATGATCGGGTGGTTGCTCGACGTCGAGACGTTCACGCGGATCGGTCCTGGCCTCACCACCATGAAGTTCAACACCGCGTTCTGCCTGGCGCTGCTCGGCGCCGCCGTCGTGGCCGGAATTCAGTCACGCGTCGCGCTCGTGTCCAGCGCGATCGTCGGAGCCATCGGAACCGTCACGCTCGCTGAATACGTGACTGGTTGGAGTCTCGGGATCGACCAAGCGGTGTTCCGCGACGCCGCCGCGGAGACGGCACACCCCGGCCGGATGGCGGTGCTCTCCGCCCTGTGCCTGTGCCTCGGCGCGGTCGCGCTCCTCAGCCTGCCGCTCGGTCGTCGCCGCCTGGTGACCTGTGCCGCGCTCTCGCTGCTCACGGTTGGCTGGGTGGGTTCGCTCGGATACCTCTTCGGGGTCAGGGTTCTCTACGACGTCGGGAACTTCTCGTCCATGGCGGTGCACACCGCGGCGGCGATGGTGGTCCTTGGTTTGGGTCTCTTGGCCAGTACGCCGGACGGGCTCCTGGCATGGATCGTCCGAGGTGACGATCCGGGGGCGACCGTGCTGCGGCGAATCCTGCCGCTGGCGCTCGTCGGCGTACCGGTCGTCGCCGAGCTCACGCTGCACGGCCAACACATCGGGTGGTACCAGACGGAGGTCGGCATGGCGTTCATGGTGGTCGTCGCCTCATCCGGCGTGTCGGTGGTGGCCCTGCACATGGCGCACGTCATCAACCGGTCGCACGCCGCTGGCGTGCTGGCGAACGAGCAACTGCGCGAGCTGAACTCGAGCCTCGAGGCGCGTATCGACGAGCGCACCGCTGATCTCGTGCGGGGCGAGGCGTGGGCCCTGGCGCTCGCCGGGTCAGTGCCGGTCGGGATCTACCACACCGACGACGATGGACAATGCACCTACGTCAACGATCGTTGGTGCGAGATCTACGGGAGCTCGTTCGACGACGCGCTCGGCGGTGGCTGGGCAACCAGAATCCATCCCGAGGATCGCGTCTGGGTGGCCGCGGAGTGGGCGAACGCGATCGCGGAGGGCATCGAGTTCGATTGCGAGTTCCGAGTGGTGCTGCCTTCCGGCGAGATCTCATTGGTGCACTCCCACAGCGCTCGGGTGCTCGACGCCGAAGGTGCCGGTGCGGGCTATGTCGGGACGGTTTCGGACATCACGGCGCGCCGTCACGCGGAGCAGGCCCTGCGGGCGACGGAGGAGCTGTTCCGCATCACGTTCGGGTCGTCACCGATCGGGATGGCGCTCGTCGACGCCAACGGGCTCATCGTGCGGGCCAACCGTGCGTTGTGCGAGTTGACGCACCGTCCGCTCGACGAGCTGCTCGGCGTGCGCGTCCAGTCGATCCTGCACTCCGACAACGTCGGGAACGACGAGATGGGTGCGAACGCCGCAGCTGTCGACCAACGCATCGTTCGTGCCGACGGATCGGTGTGCTGGGCCTCGATCCGCTACGCGCAGATCGCCCAACCGGGCGAAGGTGAGTCAGGGCTCACGATCGTCCAGTTCGTCGATACCACTGATCGTCGCCAATCCGAAGAGCACCTCGCCCACATGGCGAACACCGACTCGCTGACGGGGCTCATGAATCGGCGCAGCCTCGAGGTTGCGCTCGAGAGCCATGTCGCGCATTGCAACCGGTATGGGCCGACCGGTGCGGTGTTGATCCTCGACCTCGACAACTTCAAGCGGATCAACGACTCCCGCGGACACAAGGTCGGTGACCAGGTCATCGTCACAACGGCCCGCCTGCTTCGTCAGCGGTTGCGGGAGTCCGACCTCCTCGCACGGCTGGGCGGTGACGAGTTCGCGGTGCTGATCACGACTGGGCGACGGGGTCGCGGCGCGCGCCGTCGCGCAGAGCCTGGTCGAAGAGATCCGGGCCTTCGCGGCCACCATTGCCGGCGAACAGGTCGCGCTCAGCGCAAGCGTCGGTGTCGCCATCTTCGACGATGTCGAGCGATCGGCGGACGAGATGCTGGTGAACGCCGACATCGCGATGTACGACGCCAAGGAGCTCGGGCGTGACAGGTGGGTCGAGTTCGTCAGCAAGCCGCACGACGAACCCCGTTCGAAGGCCCGTCTCACCTGGATCAACCGGATCGAGGCCGACATCGAGAACGACACGTTCGTGCTCCACGCCCAGCCCATCGTCGACCTCGACACCTCGGCGATCGTCCAACTCGAGTTGCTGGTCAGGACGATCGACGATCGGGGCGATCTCGTTCCGCCCGACAGCTTCCTCTACGTCGCCGAGCGATATGGCCTGTCGAACCGGCTCGACGCCTGGGTCCTGGCGCAGGCATTCGACCTGCTGGAAGCGACCGGTGCGGATCCCGCGCCCGTCACTCTGGCCGTGAGCCTGAGTGGCACGAGTGTCGGAGACAACCACCTCCTCGCCGTGCTCGAACGGCGCGTCCGTTCGGGCGGGTTCGCCGCGGAGCGACTCGTCCTGCAAGTGGCGGAACCCGCCGCCACGAGCAATCTCGCCGCTGCCCGCGCGTTCGCCGAGCGCTTCCGGGAATTGGGATGCCGGCTCACGTTCGGCACCTCCGGCGGCGACATCGGGTCCGTCTGCTACCTCGAGCATCTTCCCTTCGACTTCATCAAGCTCGACTGCGAGCTCGTCACCGACTGCCTCGAGGACAGCTCGAGTCGGGCGGTCATCGGCAGTCTCGTCGACCTCGCCCGGAGCCTCGGCAAGCAGACCATCGCCGACCAGGTCAGCAACGACCGTGTGCGGGACTTCCTTCGCCAACGAGGCGTTGATCATGGTCAGGGCTTCCACCTCGGCCTACCCGTTCCGCTCGAGGATGCCGTCCCCATGCTGACGCCGCGCCCGGACCGACCGGAGCCGACCGGCCGGCTCACAGCCGCTCGCTGACCAACCGTCCCGACCGGGCGCGTTCGATCGGGCGCTTCGATCGGGCGCGAGGCGCTTGAATGTGGACCGCATGATTCGTCGGGTGGGAGGAGCGTCGAGGCCGTGATCGACCTTCGGACCGCGTCGGCTCTCGAGCGACTCGTCGTCGTCACCGTCGTCGGCTGCATCGCGGGAGCGATCGCGGCGCGCTTCGTGCCGTGGCCCTTTGCGGTGCTCACCGGGTGGGATGCCGCGGCCGCCGCGCTGGTCGGGTCGGTGTGGCTGACGGTCGGCCGCTTCACTGCCGAGGAGACGCGCGACCTGGCGACGCGCGAGGACAACAGCCGTATCGCCACGTCGCTGATCCTGGTCACCGCCAGCATCGCAAGCCTGGTGGGTGCGGGATTCGCGATCGCCCCTTCGGGCGACGACCGGCCGGCTGAACGGACTGCGCTGATGGTGATCAGCGCGATCACCGTGGTCTTGTCGTGGAGCGTCGTCCACACCGTGTTCGCGCTGCGCTACGCACACGAGTACTACACGCCGCCGGCCGGCGGCATCGACTTCGGCGGCAGCGGCGAAGACCCCGACTACCAGGACTTCGCATACCTCTCGTTCACGTTCGGAATGACGTTCCAGACCTCGGACGCGGTCATCCAATCCCGAAGGATTCGTCGGACCGCGCTTCGACACGCGCTGCTCGCCTACCTGTTCGGCGCCGTCATCCTCGCCGTCGTGGTCAACGTGATCGCCGGCCTCCTCAGGTGAGTCACCCGCTCAAACCTGAACCGCCCCCATGAGGCGGCCGATGTTGTCGGGATCGAAGAACTCCACGGGCGAGACGGTGCCGGCGGTGATGCTCACGAACGAGTCCATCGCCTCGCGATCCCCGTGAATGGCGCCGAGCAACTGCTGCATCTCCGGCGGTGGCGCTTCGAGCGTCGCCATCTGCGTCGTGAAGCCGTACATCGGCAGCACGCGTGCGTCGCGCGTCGTCTGGTACTGCGACATCGCGTCCTCGAAGGCGCACTCGCCGCTGAACACCTGGGAGAGGGCGGTGGAACACAGCTCGGCATCGTGGAACGCATCCGGGATCCCTTGGGCCGTGATCGGGTCCTTGGTGTAACCGGCGTCGCCGACGAGCGCCCAGCCGGGACCGTATGGCGTGCGGAAGAAGTTGGGGACGGACGCGCCCGCGAATCGGGCTTCGCGCTGTGGCGCCGCGGACACGGTCGGCGAACTCGGGTGCGAGCTCGAGGGTCTTGAGATAGTTGGCTTCGACGTCGGCCTTGTACGCGTTCGACTCCGCGTATGGCCACCCGACGACGAGCATCGTGAGTCCATCGTTCGTCTGTACCGCGGCAAAGCCGCGATCGGGACGGATCACGATCTCGAAGCCGTCAACGGGCAGATCGCTCCAGTACGTGTAGTAGCTCCACTGGAGCATCGGCTTGTCGTTGTACTGGTGGGGCTGGACAGCCTTGCCGACACGCGAGTTGCGCCCGTCGGCGCCGATGACGACACGGGCCCGCTCGAGCACGCTCTTGCCGCCTTCGTCGTGGCCGCGGATCCCGACGACCGCGCCGTCCTCGATGACGATGTCCTCGACGGTGAAGCGTTCGCGCACCTCGGCACCCGCGTCGGAAGCGGCATCGACGAGGATCTTGTCGAGGACGGTTCGCCGCGGCGCGTACGCCGTCGAGATGCCGTCGCGAGGGCGAGGCGTCCCGGCGATCGTGATCGGCCCGAAGTCGAACGAATAGGTCTCGACCGGGGGGCAGCCGGTGGCTGTCACCTGGTCGAGCAGCCCCCAGCGGTTCAGCGCGGCGATTCCCGGTGCGTGGATCACGTGCGTCGAGACGGTGTCGCTCGGGAACGACGCCCGATCGACCACGAGCACCCGATGGCCCTGGCGGGCCAGGAGCATCGCGGTCGGCGCGCCCGCGCACCGTGCTCCGATGACGATGGCGTCGTATTCCGGTGACGTTCCTGATGACATGGGTGTCGCTCTCCCTCGGTCGGTGGTGGTCTCAGGATGAGCCCAATCGGCCGAGGGGGCATCGGTGAGGTCCCCTATTCGGTGCCTGGTTTGGAGCGGGTCGCGTACGCTGCGGCTTCGGCCCGGCTCCGCAGCCCGAGCTTGCTGAGCACGTTGCCGACGTGATGCTCGACGGTCTTGCGGCTGATGTAGAGCCGGTCGGAGATCTCGGGGTTCGACAGGCCGTGGCCGAGCAGGTCGAGCACTTCGGCTTCGCGTTTGGTCAGCAGCCCGCCGCCTCTCCTGGCCGTCGTGCGGACTCCGAGCGACCGCAGCACCGCCCCGGCGGCGTCCGCGTGGCGTGCCGCCTGCAGCCGGTCGAACACCTCCAGCGCGGCCCGCGCTTCGGCCATCGCCACCTCGGGACGTTCGGTGAGCAGCGCGTTGGCGAGCTCGAGCCTCGAGTGCGCGACCTCGATCGGCATCTGCGCGCGGGCGAAGCCGGCGAGGGCTTCGCGGAGGCAAGCCTGCGGATCGCCGGTGCCCGCCGCGAGGCACACGCGGCCACGCGCCAGTGCCGCCACCGCCATCAGATAGTGGCTCTCGTGACAGGCTGCGCACGTCGCCAGCGCCTCCGCCGCCGTGGCTGCCTCGTCGGGCCGGTTCGCCGCGAGGTGGACGTCGACGAGCAGCGCCAGCAGCGGCGCCGCGGCGCTGCTCAGCGGGATCGATCTGGTCGAGGGCGCGCTCGAGGACGTCGACGGCGAGCGACGTCTCGCCCTTGACCAGATGGATCGCGGCGATGGGGCGGGCCGCCGCGGCGTCGGCCGTGACGTCGATGTCGGCGAGCAACTGCTCGGCTTCCTCGAATCGTCCCTGCATGACGCGGAGATCGGCGAGGCGGACGAGGGCGCCGTTGCGCAACAGCGAGCGCTGACCGAGGCCCCAGAGCCGCACCGCTTCGGTCAGCGCGGCGTCGGCCTCGGGCCAGCGTCCGGCGGCGGTCAGCACGCCGCCGTAGTGCGTGCGGCAGAACGCGGAGATTGCCGGAAGCCGTCGGCGGTCGGCGATCGCCTCGCCGACGCGGATCCACTGATCGGCACGCGCGACGTCGTGCGCGTGCTCGCATGCCGAGAAGAGCTGGCAAAAGATCTCCTCGAGCACCATGAAGTCGTCGACCTCGCTGCCCGCCACCGCGGCGAGTGCCTCGTCGAGCAGCAGCATGCCCTCCTCGGTGCGGTCGGCGTGGACGAGGCTTGCTCCGAGGTAGGCGAGCGTCACGAACTCCAGGTCGGTGTCGCCGAAGCTGCGGGCCAGCACGAGTGCCTCCCGGAAGAGCGCCTCCTTGCGGGCCCGGTCGCTCTCGAACATCGCGATGTTGAGCGCCACCCACCCGCGTTCCGTTGACTCCTCCGTGTGGACGAGGAGCGTTTGGGCGCGCGAGAGCCAGCCACTCGAGATCGCACGGTCGCCGACGATCGCCATGTACATGTACGAGAGCGACCGAGCGACGCGAACGGCACCCACATGGTCGCCGGCGTCGCGGTGTGCCGCGTAGGCCCGTTCCCAGCCGTCGATCGCCGTGAGGTAGTCGAGCTCGAGATACGAGGCACGGGCCAAGCTCTCGATCACATCGCCGTTCGACGATGCGCCAACCGCCTGATCGAGGGCGCGCCGTGCCCCCGCTGCGTCGCCGGCCCGCAATGCGGCGCGGCCTTCGGCGACCAGCTCCTCGAGCCGGGCGGTCATCCCTGGATTGTTCCACGGCCGAGCCACGCCGAGCCGTCCGATCCCCAGCGAACTGTCTGCTTCAGATCGCCCGTGGCCTTGTTTGACGCAGACAGGACGGGGTTAGAGTCCGGCCATGAGCATCTCCGACGACGACATCAACGCCCAGCCCGCCGACGATGGCCTCCCGCCGGAGGCAGCCGGCGATTCCGACGGCACCGACAGCACCGATTCTGACGGCACCGACGGCGGCGATTCGGACGGCACCGACGGCGGCGATTCTGACGGCACCGACGGCGGCGACTCGGATGGCACCGACGGCGGCGATTCGGACGGCACCGACTCCTGAACGCGGGCGCGCACTGGCAGGTCAGGCGCATCCGGCATCCGGAGGCCCCAGACCTCGCGGACCTCGTCGGCGATGTCGAGGCATTCCGTAGCGAGGTCGTGTTTCGTCGGCCGCTGGCGTCGCGAGTGTCGACGCTCGCGCGCTTCGGCGGCGTCGAGGTGTTGTGGGACGACTTGTTGCGTCGCGGCACGCGCCGGCCTGCGTTCCGCGTCGTGCGCGCCGGCACCACGGTGCCCGCGCGCGAGGTCACCCGTCGGGCGGGCATCGGGAACCAGGACCTCGACGACCTCGTGTCCGCCAACCAGGTCATCGACCGCTACCGCGCCGGCGACACGGTCGTGCTCCAAGGGCTGCACCACACGAACCCCCACCTCGCCAGGCTTGCCAACAATCTGGCCCTCGATCTCGACCACCCGGTGCAGGTCAACGCCTATCTCTCGCCGTCCAACGCGCGTGGGCTCGACCTGCATTTCGACTACCACGACGTGTTCGTCGTACAGCTCGGCGGGTCCAAGCGGTGGCGGGTGTGGACACCGCTGGCACGCACGACCAACCCGGTGAAGGGTCGGCATTCGATCAAGGCGCCGCGGTTCGAGGAGCTCGGTGATCCGCTGCTCGACATCACGATGTGCGCCGGTGACTGCCTGTACCTGCCACGGGGCTACCCGCACGCGGCCGAGACGGTGGATCAGCACTCAGACCACCTGACGATCGGCTTGGTGGCGGTGACGTGGCAGCGGGTTCTGCGCAAGGCGATCGACGCCGAGGTTGCGGCGGGCCGCCTGACGGGTGCGTTGCCGGTCGGGCTGCTCGAACCTGGTGTTGCGGTGTCCACCGACGCCGTCGGTGTGGAGGGCCTGCGGCAGCGCGTTTCGTCCGAGGTCCTCCGTCATTGGATGGCGAGAGAGATCTGGCGCCGGCAACCCGCGACCCGTCTCCGGCCGCGCGTCGCCCCGTCGCTGCAGTCGCGTCGATTGGAGTTCACGCCGGGACCGTTGATCTGGCTCACGATGGTCGGCGACCGAGCCGTGCTCGGGCTCGGCGATCGAGTCCTCGACATGCCCACCGAAGCGCACGCCTTCCTGTCCGCGCTGCTCGACGCCGAGAGCCCGGTCGATCGCCGAGAGTCTCAAGGGACTGGACGACGAGTCGCGTGACGTCGTGCTTCGGCGCCTGCTCGCCGAAGGCGTGCTGGCCCATGTCGACTAGCTACGCCTGCTGGGACGCATCCTCCCGGCGTGACGAGCCGATGTTCGCCACCGGCTCGCAGGTGCGCGGCTGGCTCCTGATCGAGGTTCGTGGGGCGTGGGGCGAGGATGCCATTCACGCCAGCGCGCTCGACGAGCACGTACCGCGCCACTGGAAGGACGAGCTGAAGCGGCGGCACATCCGCGCCGTGTGCATTCGCTCGGATTCACGAGCCGAGGCGCCCGGCGTGCGGCTGTTCACGTGCACTGCCCGCCGCCCCGGCGCCGGAGCGGCGCCCCTGTGGGGTCGCCACGTCGACTCGTTGGCCGACGTCGCGGCGGCTGTCGAGCACCTCCGTGCCGACGAACCGCCCGGGACGGAGTGGGAGCACGTGCAGGAGTCGCTGATCCTGGTGTGTACCAACGGGCGCCACGACCAATGCTGTGCCAACCTCGGTCGACCGCTCGTCCGCGCGCTGCGCAACTCGCGATGGGCCGGCCGCGTCTGGGAGTGCTCCCACATCGGCGGCGATCGATTCGCCGCCAACGTCGTCATCCTTCCCGACAGCCTCTACTTCGGTCGCGTCGACCCAGAAACCGTCCCGGAGTTACTGGCCGGTCTCGACGAGGGGCGAATCGATCTCGCCCTGTTTCGTGGACGCACCTCGTTCTCGCTCGCCGAGCAGGCGGTCGAGCACTTCGTGCGCCGCGAACTCGACATCGACGCCGTCGACGGCGTGACCATCGACCCGCGAGCAGCTGACGGCTCGTTTCCCGTGCGGCTCGCCGATCGCCTGGTGCACGTGCGTGTCAGTCGACGGCTGGTGTCGGTCGCCGAGCCGCTGACGTGCAAAGGCAAGCCGAATCAGCTGGTCCCGACATTCACGCTCGAATCGATCACCTGAACAACGTCGTCAGACCTCGTGCATCGCGCGGCCGATGTCGTCGAGCTCCGAGTCGCCGAGGTGTTGTTCGAGCAACGGCAACACGCGGCGCTCCTCGTCGAGGATGAGGCGGTGGAGCTCGTCGGCGAGCTCGTGGAGGGGCCGCTTCGAGGTGGCGTCGGACGAGTCCCGCTCGAGTGCCTCGACGAGCGACTCGGCCGCCGCCTTGGATGGCCTCGGCCCGCTCGGCGACGCGTTCACCTTCGTCGCCTCCCACCCGGCGCACCCACGGCAGCAGCACCTCCGTCGTGACCTTGACGTGATGCCGGAGCTGGTCGGCGAACTCGGCGATCGCCACCTCGCGGGCGTCGCCTCCCGCTGCCGCGGTGGCAAGGAGCGCTCCGACCAGTTCGTGGTGCACGAGGTCGAGTTGGTCGCCGACATCGATGAGAACGGGCCGGTCCTCGGCGTCGACCGCGTCGACTTCGTCATCCCCGGCGCCCACCGTCTCACCGGTGTCCTGCGGGGATGTCACCGGGCCGACCGAGGCGGCGCGGCGGCGGGGGCTCACGTCGACGGGCGTGTCGCCCAGGTACGCCGCGGGCCAGCGCCCGGAATCCTCGGCCTCGTACGACCAGTCCGGCTGCTTGTCGGCCTGCGACGTGTCGAGGACCACCTGCCCGTCCTCGATGTCGACGATCGGCGCGACCAGCACGCGCTCGGCGGCCGGCAACGATTGATCGACGTGTCCGGCGACGGATTCGGGGTACCGGTCGAGGATGCTCGTGGCGACCACCTGGTGCTGGGTGGCGAGGTAGCAACGGGCGCCGTCGGTGATCGTGCCGAGCCAGTCGCGCACACTGCTCGTGACGTCGCCGTCGGTCTCGGAGCGGCGAAGGTCGTCGAGCGCGGCCGCGACCGCCAGCCCGTCGCGCTTGCACGGCTCGCATTGCCCGCACGACTCGACGGCGAGGAAACGTGAGACGCCTTCGGCGACGGCGACCAAGTCGGCCGCATCGTCGAAGACGATGAAGCCCGCCGCACCGAGCCCGCTCCCGGCCGTCCTCATCGCGTCGTAGCACGCTGGTGTGTCGAACAGCTCGACCGGCAGAATCGCATTGGCGACGCCGGAGATGGCGGCGACGATCTGCCGATCGTCACGCGCGCCGCCACCGATCTCCTCGATGATCTCGCCGATGGGCGTGCCCATCGGGAACTCGGCCACACCGGCGCGGCGGGTGTCGCCACTGACCGTGCACACGACGGTTCCCGGCGACGCCGACGTGCCGAGCGTCCGGAACCAATCGGCGCCGTTGATGACGATGCCAGGCACGTTGGCGAGGGTCTCGACGTTGTTGGCCAGCACCAGGCCGACACCGGGAGATGTGTTGTCCGAATCCTGGTCGTCGGCAGCGGTGGTCAGTCCCTCGCGGTAGGGCGGTGCGGTGCGAGGGAATGGCTGACGCCCCTCGATCACCTCGAGCAGGCCCGTCTCCTCGCCGAACAGGTACTCGCTCGGCCCGATCGTGACGCGCACGTCGACATCGCCCAGCCATCCGGCGTCGGCTGCTTCGGCGATCGCGTAGGCGATCCGCCGTCGTTCGCTCAGGAACGAGCGCTTCAGCGCGACGACGACGTGGCGGGCGTGCACCGCCGAGGCGGCGATCAGTGCACCCTCCAGCACACGGTACGGATTGCGACGGAGCAGCATCCGGTCCTTGAACGAGCCCGGTTCGCCTTCGGCGCCGTTCACGACGACGATCGGTGGGGTTCCGTTGCCGACCGATGCGGCCACGGTCTGCCATTTGACGCCGGTCGGGAAACCGGCTCCGCCCCGGCCGCGCAGACCGGCGGCTTCGACCTCCTCGGCGATGCCGACGCCATCGAGCCGACGTGCGGCATCGAGGGCCTTGCCACCTCCAGCCGAGACGTAGGCGGCGAGAGCATCGACCGGGTGTTCGTCGAGGACGCGGTTGATCACCGGCATGGAGCAAGGATGCCCGCCACGGCGACGCGCAAACCGGCAGTTGCTCCCGATGCACGGGTCAACCGCCATTAGGTTCAGACGCGATGAGCCCGCCCCCGTCGACCCAACTGAGGGTCACGTTGCTGGGCACGGGTTCGCCGTCGCCCAACCTCACCCGGCACCACCCGGCCGCGCTCGTGCAATGGGGATCCGACTCGTCGTGGTTGGTCGACGCGGGCGACGGCGTCGTCAGCCAGATCCTCGCGGCCGGCGCCAAACTCGCCGACGTCCGACACGTCGCGATCACGCACCTGCACTGGGACCATGTCCTCGGCTATCCGGCCTTCGTGTGGGGGAGCTGGTCGGCCGGACGATCGCGGCTCAGCGTCATCGGCCCGGACGGCACCGCCGACATGCACCGGCGTCTGGTCGAGGACTTCTACCGCGACCAGGCCGAGTGGGCGATCGACCTCGGTTTCGGGCGCGCCGGATGGGACGAGGTCGGGGTCGTCGACGTCGAAGCGGGCTGGTCGGACGAGTTCGACGGATGCGTCGTCGAGGCGGGTCGGGTCGTCCATCCGCCGATGTCGTCACTGGGGTACCGCTTCACGTACGAGGGGCGATCGATCGTGATCTCCGGCGACACCGCACGGTGCGACGAGCTGGTCGATCTCGCCCGCGGCGCCGACGTGCTGGTCGTCGACGCGTGTGCGTCCGCGCCGCCACCCGATGTCACGCCCGCCCGGCGGGCGCTGATCACCCGACTGCACGAGTTCCACGCGTCGCCCCAGGACTGCGTCGACATGGCGGCCGCCGCCGGCGTGTCGAGGGTGGTGCTCACGCACCACCTCCCGGAAGCTCGTCCGCAGTTCGACACGAGCGGCTATGCCGGCGAGGTGTTGATCGGGAGTGACCTCGACGTCATCGTCGCGTGACGCGATGGTGCGTCGCTCACTTCGCGTCGTGGAACACGAGCCCGAGGGCCCGGCGTCGACCTGAGCGCAGCACGCTGACCCCGTGACGCATGGGTGCGGCCGACCAACCACGCGCCGAGCGCACGGGGCGGTCACGGGTGGTGAACACGAGCGCTTGGCCACGTCCGATCGTGGTGACCGTGGCCCGCGATTGGGCGCGGGGTCGTTGCTCGACCATCACGAACTCGCCACCGGTGAAGTCGACTCCGGGCTCGTCGAGCGCGACCACGACCTGCAACGGGAAGACCAGCTCGCCGTACAGATCGCGGTGGAGGGCGTTCCAGTCGCCGGGGCCGTAGCGCAACAACAGCGGGGTCGAGCGTGTCTGGCCGGCCGCACGGCACATGTCGAGCCAATCGTCGAACTCGTCGGGCCACGGCGCAGGCTGACCGAGCCGGCCCGCCCAGTCGCGTGCGACGGGCAACAGGTGCGCCCAGAACGCGGCGCGGAGGCCTGCCACGACGTCGGGAACCGGCCGGTCGAAGTAGCGGTACTGGCCCTCGCCGAACCGGTGACGCGCCATGTCGATCGTCGATCGGAACAGGGCGTCGTCGTCGTACAACTCGGCGACCGACCGGCATTCGACGGGCTCCAGCACATGATCCGTGAGCGCGCACCCGACGTCGTCGAGCCCGCTCATGATCGATTGCCACGCGAGGCGATCGACGCGCTCGGCGAGGGTGGCGTCGGACGTTGCGGTCGGGCTCACGTGACCGCCTCCATCGCCAGCAGGGCCTGCTTGGCCTCCGTGCCGCCGCGGTATTGGCCGATCGACCCGTCGCTGCGCACGACGCGGTGGCATGGCACGACGAGGGGGAGTGGGTTGTTCGCGCACGCGCTTCCGACCGCCCGCACGGCGTTCGGGCTGCCGGACGCGGCGGCGAGCATCGCGTAGCTGGCCGTCTCGCCATAGGCGACGTCACGCAGGTGGGCGAGCACCGTCCGGCGGAATCCGTGCGCCAGTTGGAGATCGATCGGAACGTCGAACGCTCGGCGGCGACCGCTGAAGTACTCGTCCAACTGGGTGGCGGCCCCGTCGAGCCGACGCGGCGCCCGCAGGATCCGCGGGCTGATGTCGTTGGCGAGTTGGGCGAGGACGACGTCGTGGTCCTCGCAGTCGAACGCGACCCGCACGAGCCCGTCCGGTGTCGCCGCGAGCAGCAACGGCCCGATCGGGCTGTCGATGGTGCGATACGACACGTCGAGCACCCCGTCGCGCTCGGCCTCGTCGACGAGTCGGGTGTGAAGCCGGCTCTCGGCGTCGTCGGTGGGAGTCGTGATCGCGGCGAACAGGTCATCGATCACCTGCTGGTCGGGTGCCGTTTCGGCGTTCGTCATGCTGACGTTCCCTTCGGATAGAGCTTGCGGAGACTGGCGATGCCATCGGCCGCGCTCCGTCGTGCGGCGGCCTCGCTGGATTCCAACAACACGGCGACCTCGGAGTAGGGAAGGCCCGCAAGGTGGTGGTAGACCACCGCGCCGCGCTGCTTGAGCGGTAATGCCTCCAGGGCCGCCCACAGCTCGGTGTCCGGGGACGCGGGCACGCCGAGCGTCGAGGGGGTCTCGGGGACCTCGCCGACCGGGAGCGGTCTTCGTGCGCGTGACCGGATCTGATCGATCGCCTTGCGGTGAGCGATGGTCACCAGCCAGCCGCGGATGTTGCTGTCTGGCCGCAGGTTCGGGTACGCCTTCAACGCCGACAGGAACGTCTCCGCCCAGGCGTCGTCTGCGTCTGCGGCGCCGACCATCGCCCGACAGACGCGCATCACCGTCGTGCCGTGCTCGGCCACGACGTCCTCGAACGGTTGCACCACACCAGTAGACGGGTTGGTGCACACAGTTGGCAAAGCGAATGCCTGACGTTCCGCGCGGTCACGACAGCCCGGTCTCGCGCACGGTGATGCTCAGCCGTCCCGGCGGAAGGTCGAGGCCCGGCGGCGCCGTGCCCGGATGCACCTTGGGGACTCCATGGTGGATCAGACGGTTCGGTCCCCCGAACACGAGCAGATCGCCGCTGCGCATGTCGATGTCGGTGAACGGCGCGGTCCGGCGGTCGACACCGGCGAGCCGGAACACGCACGAGTCACCGAGGCTGATCGTCACCACCGGCGCGTCGGCCGGTTCGTCGCCGTCCTGGTGGATGCCGAGGCGAGCGCCCGGCGCGTAGAGATTGACGATCGCCGCGTCGGGCGCAAACGCCACCGCGGCGGGGCTGTGCGCGCCGTAGGCGGCACCGACGGCGGCCCGCGCCAACTCGACGACGTCGAGGGGGAGCGGCTTCACGGGAGCGCCGTCGGTGTCGTCGGCGAAGCGCGAGTACTCGTACGGCCGCCAGTGCCAACCGAGGCAGACCGATTGGACGCTCATCAGGTGACCGGTCGGCACCCGCGGATGGCGGAGCCCAGCCGGCGGTGCGGCCCACTTCCGGAACTCACGGACCAGGCCACGCTGGGCATCGAGGTCGAGCCATGACGTGATGTGCACCACGCCCGGAAGCGGGTCATGGCGTTGTGTCGGCCGGGTGGCGCCGGTGATCGGCAGACTCATCTGACCGGCCGATGTGGCGGCGACCGGAGGCAGCACGGTCGGCACCCCACCGCGGCCGCTGTGTCGTGTCCGTCGCAGGGCGGTCGAAGGACGGTTGTCGCTCATACCTCATCAACGTCTGCCAGAAGGCATTCGTGAGGTGGCGCGCTCAGGCGATCCGGATCACCCGTACCTGTCGGATGTTGGCGCCCTGGTACCCCTCGACGCGGATCTCCTCCCGCACGCCGGCCAGCTCGAGCTCGCAGCGATCGTCGACGTCGATCGAACCGTGGGGTCGCGCATCGACGTAGACGTCGACGCGATCGAGCTTGCCGACGGCAACCGAGAGCTTTGGCGGTTCCCATGTGACGGTCATCGATGTGCTCGGCTCCGCCTCGAGCAGCCGGGCACAGTACGTGTGCAGACCCGAGTTGCCGTCGAGCAGATCGGCCCGGGTCATCGCGTACGAACGGTGACCGACGATGCCGACGTCTTCGATCGGTGCGCCATCCGACGCGCCGATCCGCGTGGCGCGGCGGACCGACATCGTGAAGCCGACGCCGTTGGGGAGCCTGGGCAGGTGATGCGCCGTCCCGGCCAACACGCTGTTGAGCGTGTCGACCCGCCACACGTTGGCGCCGCCCGCACCAGTCGCCCGCCCGACACTGACGACGGTGCCGAGGCCGTTGTCGGCGAACCCGGCGGCGAAGAGGTCGGCTGCCGAATACGTGGTCGGATCGACGACGGCGACGACCGGGCCGCCGTACACCTGGCCGATGTCGTTGCAGCGCTCGAACGGGGTGATCGTGACCGACTGGGAGTAGACCTCGCCGGTGCCGATCGCCTCGAGCAGGGTGCGTCGCCACGGCCCCAACTCGCGCCGGTTCTGCGGCGCGTCGGTCATCGCCCGTGTCAGGTCGGACGCGATGATCGAGAACCGTGACGGTGAGATCCGTGACGGGGTGAACAGCTGCAACAACCGCTCGGCGGCCCAGATCAGCCCGCCGGGGTTCCCGCGCAGGTCGATGATGAGCCCGTCCTGCGGCAGCTGGCCCAGCATGCTGATCACCTCGGCGACGAAGCCGTCGTCGTCGGAGAGGTCGAAGCTCCAGAGTCGCAGGTAGCCGTAGTCGCGGCCGTCGACGGTGATCGATCGGGCCGACACGTTGTCCTGGAACTTTCCTGTCAGCCAGCCGCTCGCATCGCGAGATGCACCGAGCGCGAACATCCGGTCGTAGTCCTCGGTCGTCCACAGCCCGGTGTTGAACGACAGCTTCTTGGCCCGTCGCACGAGGGCGCGGTCGGGATGCATCGCGGTCGCCGTCGCGGCCGGCGCGGTGGGATGCGGTTCGTCGGGCCCCGGGCCGGGGTCGATGAACCGCCACTCGAACCGATGCTCCCGGAGCGGCTGGTCCTCACCCGTGCGGTAGCCGACGATCACCCATTTCTCGTCGGGTGCGGGACCGAGCCCGAGGGGGCGCAGGGTGAGCGAGTCGAGCGCCCGCGCCATCGCGCTGTCGGGGCGGCCGCCGCGCTCGACCTCACCGCGACGGCGGATCGCCTCGGCGATCGGCACGCCGTTCCACTCCAGGACCTCGACTCCCGTGACGAACTCCGGATCGTCGATGAGCTCCGGAATCACCTTCGACACCAAGAACCCGGGCGCCGCCTCGCTCCCGAACTGCTCGACGAGGAACGGGAGGCGGGCGACCGATCCGAGGAAGGGCGATGGCGCGATGTACACGGTGTGCGCGTCACGAAGGTTCGACATGATCGTCGCGATCTCGCGATGGAACGCGTCGTCCGACATCACGCGGGCCCGTTCGTTGAGACGGCGGAGTTGCTGGACGGGATCGATCCCGTACATCGCCCGCTTCAGCGGTAGGTGTACGTAGAGCCCGTCGAGGAGATCGGTGAACATGGCGATGATCGAGTCGCGCTCGAAACTCGTCAGCGGTTCGATCGGAGGGGCGGCGGCGAGCGCCTCCTCCCGGCTCAGACCGCGCAGCTGTTCGTTCACGGCAGCACCGCATCCGGCGCGAACAGCTCGTCGAGGTTGTCGAGCAGGTGATCGTGGTACCCGGCTCCTCGCACCGCTTGGAACCACGTGGTGTCATGGACGAGCGACGGCAACGGCGGCGCGTCGAACACCGTCCCGGCGGGTGGGGGACCGGCGACGCTGTTCGGACCGCCGGGCATGTCGGACTCGAGGATCAGCCGGCCGACGTTGGCGGTCGTGACGTTGGCCTCGTTGTCCTCGAACGCGAGCCCTTGCTCGATCGCCGTGACCGGGTCGACCTGCACCTTGCGCAGCTCGCGCATCACCGCGGTCCATGTCCACTGGGCGGTCGGGTCAGCGGGCTGCCGCACCGACACATCACGCGAGGTCTTGCCCGATCCGCACGGCCGACGTGAGTTGTTCGCCGGCCGCCCGCATCAGCTCGCGCGTGCCGTACCGCGCCCGGCCGTCGCTGACGACGAGTTGCACGTCCTGCTCGCGGGCCAGCACGAGGTTGGTCCACGGGTCGGCGTGGCGTTTGGTGAGCACCAGCGCGTCGGCGAGGCGGCCCGGTTCGAGGCGGCCCGGTCCGAGACCGGCCCACGATCGGGCGAGCAGGTCACCTGGTGTGGAGGTCACCATCTCGCAGAGCTCGAACGGCGTGAGATCGACGTCGGCGTGCCGGATCCAGGTCTGCGCGACCTTCAACTCGCCGAGCAGGTTCTTCGTGCCGGACGGACCCCAGTCGGAGCCGAGCGAGACCGCGACGCCATGCCGACGGGCGGCTGCCACGTCGGTGGTCTGGTTGTAGAGCCACAGATTCGAGAACGGCGACCAGACGACACCGCCCGGTGGCTTCTGGTCGGCCAGCTCCGCATGCACCTTCCACTGGCGGAACTCGTCGTCACCGACCGCACAGCAATGAATGGCGATCAGACGGTGCCGCAAGCAGCCGGCCGTTGCGACATCGGCGAACTCGCGCGCGACCTTGCTCCCGATCTGCCCTTCGCAGAGGTGGTACACGAGCGTGCGGCCGCCTTCGAGCAGGGCCCGACGGTCGTCGAGCTCGGCCGAGGTGAGGTTGATGACCGACGTCCGTACGGCGTCGGGGTCGATTCCATCGTCGACGCTGCGCACGAGCTGGTTCGCCGGCGCGACGTTCGCGTTGGGCCAGCCCTGGATCGTGGTCGTGCCGCCGGCCAGCGCGCGCACCTGGGCGTAGACGAGCAGCGCCTCGGGAGCGCCCTTCATGTAGGCGTACGCGGGCCAGCTCACGGCCGGCTTGTACGACGCCGCGCCCGGCCACAGATCGCGGTGCATCCACGGCCCGACCGTGCGGGTCGGCTCGTGCCACAGGGGGAGCGTCGCGAACCCGAGGTGGGAGTGCAGATCGGTCAGGCCCGGATAGATGTAGGCGTCGCCGACGTCGACCTGTTCGACGCCGGCCGGCGCCGAATGGCGCCCCCGCAGCACGCTGTCGACGATTCCGTCGGCGAAGCGCACCCGACCGACGAAGTGCCGCTCCGGTTCGGACTTGGCGAGAGCGACGACGCGGCCCTGGAGCTCGAGCATCAGAGGTTCTTGAGCACCTGGGCGGCGGCTGCCTCCGATGCCGAGAGTGGCGTTGCCCCGAGGGCGGCCGCCCAGCCCGGCATCGACACCTTGTAGTAGTCGAACGACGGCGACCCGCTGCGGTTCGGGCGCTGGGCGCGGTCGCCGCTCGAGCCCTGCCAGCGCAGCGTGCCGAACGGCAGGTCGAGCCGTGGGATCTGCTCGCGCTCGCCCTGGTAGTCGAACGACGGCGACGCCACGTCGCGCGGGTAGGAGAGCGCTTCGAGCTGGGTGAGGGCGTTGCGCCAGTCGGCGTCGACCCCCGTTTGACGGCGCGACTTCATCGTCACGAAAGGAGTGCCCGACGGCGTGACGTGGGTGCGCAGGCGTTGGGCGAGCGGACCGACGAAGAGCAGGACCTTGGGCTGGGATCGGCGCACCGCCTCGGCGTAGAGCGCACGGACACCGGGGGCGTCGACGGCGGCTTCGACGTTCGATTGGTCGTCCCCGAGCGTGTCGACCGGGAGGACGCGCAGGATGCCGTACTTCTTGGTGACGCCGGCCGCGGTGAGGAACGCCTGCAGGTGTTGGCCGGCATCACCGCTCGAAGCGCGCATCGTGAACAGGTCGTCGTGTGACTCCTGGTCGGCGAGCACCAGGATGCTCGGCTTGTCGAGACGGCCCCTGTAGATCGGCCCGGTACCGAACGACTCCTCACATTTCAGCCCGAACGACTTGAAGTCGGGCCATGCGAATCCGGCCAGGCCGCCCTGCAGCAGTTGGGCGAACTTCGTGCCAGGGCCGCGGTCGAAGTCGGCGTGGGCCGACCGCGGCGGCTCCCAGGCGAGGTCGCCGGCCGGCGCGTCGTAGCCGGTCGCGGTACCGGCGACACTGCCCTGGTACGACAGCGTGTGCCCGTCGTTGTTGTACTTGCCGTGTTCGGAGAAGATCTGGATGGCGCGCTGGTTGTCGCGTCGGTTCGAGGAGGTCCCGCCGCGGCCGAGCCGCCATGGCGTGCCGTAGGGGAAGTCACGGAACGGGATCGGGTCGGAGGAGTACGTGTACGACGCGGCGCTGCTCCGCGTCGCACCGGTGTCGACCGGGAGCCACCCGGGATCGTCGTCGGCCCACTCGTGGACCTTGGTGATCGCGGCCTTGAAGCTGGCGATGATCGCCGCGACCGCGCCACCCTGTGCAGCGCCGCCCGGATGCAGCACGCCGACCATCTTGAGGTTGGGCGAGATCACCGAGGCGTCGGCGAGGTGGAGCTTCTCGGCGTCGGCGGTGCCCCCGTGTGCCTTCACCCAACTCGCCATCGATTCCTTGGCGGCGCGCCCGACCGCGACCGCCAGTTGCAGATCGTTGCGCTCAGAGGCGTAGTCGAGGATCTCGGTCCGGTGGTCGGCGATCGGTGACGCGGGGTGCTGGGCGATCGTCGGCAGCAGGCCGTTGTACTGGTCGAAGATCGGATAGACGAACGTGTTCAGGAAGAGGTACGAGCGATCGATGCCGAGGTGGTTGAGGAGGCGCTGCATCCGAGCTCCCGTGCCACCGGTGAACGACCGGTGGCTCAACGACTCGTCCTGGGCGCCTTCCTGGCCGACGATGAGCACCTTGACCTGGTTGTCGCCGAGGCGTCCCCGATAGAACATCGGCCCGAAGTGCCACCGGAACTCCTCGCTGCCCGACATCGCCTTCCCGAACCCGCGGTAGTTCGGTGTCTCGGCGAACAGCCTCGACCACCGGCGGTTCTTGGCCGGCCCCGGGTCGTGCTCCCACGGCGTTCCCCGCTCTTCCCAATATTCGTCCCACATGGCGTACCCCCAGGGGGCTAATGCTCGCGCGAGCGAATCTCGCGCTCGCGGATGAGAGCCGGGTGGGCCCGCCCAGATACGCAGGAGCCGCGCCGTATCAGATCGTCACGCGGGTCGAGCGGCGACGACGTGGCCGACGAGCGGTACGTCGACGGCGCCCGACGCGGTCACGTACGGCGCGAGCACCTCGGCCGCTTCGGACCGGATGCGCCCGTAGACCTCGTCCGAGATGCGCTCGATCAGCGGGGTGCTTTCGACCTCGGTGGCCACCATCTCGGCGGGCGAGGTGAACCTCGCGACACCTGTCGTCGTTCGGAACGCCGCCACGGCGAGCCCAGCCGACTCGATGACGGCGGTCAGGACGTCGACGTCGCCGCATGACCAGTAGGTGCTCAGGAGCGAGATGGCCTCGGGTCCGGCGTGGCGGGCCACCATTTCGACGAGCGGCCGATAGGCGGGTTGATCTTCGAGGCTCGCAGGCACGCAGACCGCGACGGTGCCGCCCGGCGTGACCACTCGACGCATCTCGCGGAACGCACGGGCTCGATCGGGGAAGAACATCAACGCCATCTGGCACAGCACGACGTCGAACTCGCCGTCGCCGAACGCGAGCCGGGCAACGTCACCCTGGTGCCACTCGAGGTCAGGACGCACGCGAGCGGCCACCGTCAGCATCGCCTCGTTCAGATCGACACCCACGACGCGGCCGTCCGATCCGACGGTGCCGGCGGCGGTGCGGGCGACGATCCCGGTGCCACAGGCCACGTCGAGCACCGCATCGCCGGGCTTGACGGCCGCGATCTCGATCAGCCGCGGCGCCCACTCGGCGAAGAGGGCGGGGACGAACTTCGCCTCGTACATCTCGGCCGCCTCGAGCGGGATCTGGAACGTCTCGCCGGTGGTCTCGTCGGAGGTCGTCTGGGACTCGGTCATCTTTGGATGATGCGACGTCGTTCGGCGCCGAGCATCGGGCAACTGACCCATTTGGCGCCCGTGTATGCGCATCGTTCAGGCGACGTTCAGGGTTGTTCGGGAGGCTCAAGCGCCGGGCACCGGATCCCGATAAGCGGGCATCAGCGCGCGAAGAGGACGAGGTACGAGCATGGTTGCACCTACAGGCGCGAGATCGGGATGGCAGCGGCGACCGCTCTTGTCGGCGTCGCTCCGCGTCGGTGCCACGCTCGTGCCCGTCGCGGCTTCACTCGGAGTGGCGCTGGCGCTGAATCGGGTGTTGCCGTCCGCATCCGACACCATTCCGGCGATCGGTCGCTCGTTCGGCCTCCTGCTGTGCTCGCTGGGCGCATTGGTCATCACCGACGCCCTCGCCCGCCGTTTCCTCCCGCTGGCAGCTCTCCTGCAGCTCTCCCTGGTGTTTCCCGACCAGACGCCGTCGCGATTCAAGACGGCCCTCAAGGGTGGCAGTGGTCGACGGCTGGCCCGCGAGGTCGATCTCGCCCGCCGCGACGGAATCTCGGACGATCCGAGCCGTGCCGCCGAGCAGCTGTTGATGCTGGCGACGGCGATCGGCGACCATGACCGCCGCACCAGGGGTCACGGCGAGCGCGTGCGCTTGTACACCGAGCTGATCGCCGAGGAGCTCCACATCTCGGAGGACGAGCGCGCCAAGCTCCAGTGGGCGGCACTGATCCACGACATCGGCAAGATCGAGGTCCCGACCAAGATCCTCAACAAGAAGGGTCAACCTGACGCCAACGAGTGGTCGATCCTCCAACGTCACCCTCTCGTCGGAGAACGCTTGGTCACGCCGGTCGAGTCCTGGCTCGGCGACGCGGTCCATGCCGTCGGAGGTCACCACGAGCGGTGGGACGGCAACGGCTATCCCCGCGGGCTCGCCGGCGACGCCATTCCACGCGCCGCCGCAATCGTGGCGGTCGCCGATGCCTTCGAGGTGATGACGGCCGTGCGCTCGTACAAGGCTGCGATGCCCCTCGCCGACGCGCGTGCCGAGCTCACCCGTTGCGCCGGCAGTCACTTCAGCCCCGAGGTGGTGCGAGCCCTGCTGAACGTCTCGATCGGTCGTCTCCGGCGTTCGATGGGCGTCCTCGCGGTGATGGCTCACCTGCCATTCCTCGGTCAGGTGACCAAGGCCGCGGCGTACGCGCCGGACACCGTGTCGACCGCGGCCGGATTCACGACTTCGACCGCGACGGCAGGCGTGGGACTGCTCGCCGTCACAGGGGCGCTCGCCGTCGTCCCGCCCCCGGTGGGTACCGATGCCGCGCCCGCGGCACGCTCCGCATTCGAAGTGCCTGCGTACCCCCAGGCGGTTCCACCCACCGTGACCTCCCTGCCCGCCGCTCCTGTTGCCGTGGCAGAGATCGAGAACGCGGCCGCGTCGACGACCGCCGCTCCGAGCGCTCGAGGTGCCAACCACCGCAATGGCACCCGCCAACATCGAGGTGGCCATCACGACGACGACGCCAGCCACGACGACGCCTCCACGAGACGCCAGCCGACACCACGGTCAGCGCCGAGGATGTCCCGACGCCAGCGGCCGACGAGCCACTGCCGCCCGTCACGTCAGCCCCGCTCCCGGAAACGACGGTCCCACCCGCGACGGCGCCGCGCCGCGACCGCGATGACAACGATGACGACGATGGACGACAACGGCAACAGCGGCCACGGCAGGAGCAACAGCGGTAACAACAGCGGCCGCGGCAACAGCGGTAGCAGCGGTAGCAGCGGCAAGAGTGGTAACAGCGGCAACAGCGGCCACGGCAGCAGCAACAGCGGCAACAACAGCGGCCGCGGCGGCGGTGACGACGACTGAGACGCTGCTGAGCGTCCGGTCGTCAGCCCTGTCGAGCTCGATCCGCCGTCGAGGCCTTACGCTTCGGTGCCCGGCGCGTTGCGAACCGTGTACGCCGCGGCTTCCGCTCGGTTCCGCAACCCGAGCTTGGTGAGGATGCTGCTGACGTGGTGTGACGCCGTCTTGCGGCTCACGTGCAGGCGTTCCGCGAGCTCGGGGTTCGAGAGCCCGAGCGCGAGGAGTCGCAGCACCTCCTGCTCACGGACCGTCAGGACGCCGACCCCTTTGGGTCCGACGCGGCTGGTGATCCCGAGGGTACGCAGGAAGGCCGCAACCCGATCGGTGTCGATGACCGCACCGAGCCGCTCGAACGACGCGAGCGCCCGTTGCGCCTGCTCGACGGCGTCGAGCGGCCTCCGACCGGCCACGGCGCGGCTGAGCTCGAACGTGCAGCGGGCGGTCTCATAGGGGAGGCCGAGCGCTGTCCAGGCCTGCAGCGCCGACTCGAGACTGATCGCCGCCGCGTCGTCATCGCCGTTGGCGAACGCGATCCTTCCCTGCGCTGCGGCGGCCGAGGCACGTGCACGATCACCACCTTCGGTTGTGGCGAGCTCGGTCAGGCGGTCGGCGGCAATGGTTGCGGGCGCCAACTCGGCGGCCGCCAGATGAGCATCCACGAGGAGCTCGAAGGCGACGGCACCACTCGTTCGCGATCTGCTCAGCTCTTCGGCACGCGCCGGCAAGCACCCGCTGCGCGCCCGCGGCGTCTCCTCTGGCGAGCAGGAGGGCAGCGCGGGTCAACGCTGCCTCGGCGTCGACATCGACCCGCGCGTCGAGATCGGCGAGCAGCTGGTGCGCCTCCTCGAGACGACCCTGCCGGATCCGGAGTCCGGCGAGGCGGGTCAGCGCCTTGCTGTGGAGGGCGGGGCACGTTCCGGCCGTGATGTGGAGCGCGGCCGCGAGCTCCCGATCGGCCTCCTCCCACCGTCCGCTGGCGACGAGCACGCCGCCGTACAGCGTGCGGCACTCGGCGTACAGGAAGGGGCAGCCGTACTGCTCGATGAAGCCGTCCGCGACCTGGCACCACTGGGCGGCTCGCTCCAGGTCGGTCGCCACCTCGCACGCGTTGAGCATGTCGCAACACGTGTAGACGACCGTGTCGAGGTTCGAGCGCTCACCTCCGAGCGCGGCGGCCATCGCCTCGTCGATCATCGCGAAACCTTGCGCGCTGTCGCCCATCGCGACCCTGATGCGTCCGAGCTGTGACAGCGCCACGAGCTCGAGGTCGACGTCATCGAACTCCCTGCCGACAACGAGGGCGCGCTCGGTGAGCTCGGTCGCGGTGACGAGGTCAGGCATCTGATAGGCGCGGGCGATCCACGCCCACGCATGCAGCGGTCCGACCTCGACCGGTTGCAGGAGGCGTTCGGCGCGTCCGAGCCAGCCGTTGGCGGCGGCGAAGTTGCCGAAGTTCGACTTGTACGTGATGCCCAGCCAGGTCGCGCTCCGGACCGCGCCCTCGATGTCGCCGGCGCGGCGGAACAGCGCGTAGGCGCGCGTCGACGAGTCGACACTGGCCTGGCTCTCGCCGAGCCACCACTGGGCGGCGGCCAGACCGAAGGCCGCACCCGCCGTCTCCGCCTCGCCGAGCGCGGCGTCGAACGCTTCCTTCGCCTCCACCCACCGACCCGTCTCCAACGCCGCGAAGCCGGCCGCCTCGAGGTCGGAGGTCTCGACGGCGGCCATCCATCCAGTCTCGCGAACCCGGGCCGGTTCCCGCTTTGGTCACGCTCTTCCGCGTGCCACGCGGAAGATGGTGACCATCGACGCGAGGGCTCGAGGGCTGAGCTCGACTGTCACACCCCTTGTTTAGGGTGGTTGGTGTCCGGCTTCCCCCTGGTTGATCGTGTGGATCGAGAGGGGTTGGGTGATGGATGATCGTGGTGTTGGTGAGGCGATCGCCGGGTTGTTGGCGGTCGATGTGGCCGGGTGTGACCGGGCTGGTTTGGGCGCGGCGGTGACGTTGGCGCAGCGGGTGCGGGGCTGGGTCGATGCGGTCGATGTGGCGATCGCCCGCCGCTCCCGGGAGCTGGCCGCCGAGGGTCGTTCCGAATCGGCCGCTGAGGTGTTGACGGGATACGGGCGACGTTCGACGCGGGAGACCAAAGCGGCGTCGGATCGTTCTGAGGTGTGTGAGCAGATGCCCGGCTTCGAGACCGCGCTGGCTGACGGTGATGTGTCGGCCAGCCATGTCGACGCCGTCGCCAACGCGTCGAAGGGTTTGGATGATGCCGGTCGGGAACGTCTCGGCGAGTTGCAGGACGCGTTGTTGGGCTTCGCCCGGATCGAGCCGGTCGGGGTGTTCGAGCGTCGCTGCCGACTGCTCGCCAAACGGCTCGCCGGCGATGAGGGTGAGTCCGAACTCGACAAACAGAAAGCGGCGGTGTCGGTGCGACGCTGGGTCGACAAGGCGTCGGGGATGCACCACAGCCACCTCACGCTTGATCCCGAACGTGACGCCAAGTTGTGGTCGGCGATCGACGCCCAGTTGGCGTCGATCAAACAAGCAGACGGCAACTCGGGCACCCCGATCGATCAGTTGTTGGCCGACGCCGTGGTGTCCGCGGTGTCCGGTGAGCGGTCGGGGAGCGGCGGGTGCCGGAGATCTGTGTCCACATCGACTACGACACGATGCTCAACGGGCTCCATGAGCATTCGGTGTGTGAGACCGCGGATGGGATCCCGCTGCCACCTGAGACGGTGCGCCGTTTGGCGTGCGAGGCGGCGATCGTGCCGATCGTGCTCAACGGCGCCGGCGAAGCCTTGAACTGTGGCCGCGAGCAGCGGGTTGCGAACCGGGCGCAGCGGCGGGCGTTACGGGCGATGTACCGCACCTGCGGCTACCCCGGCTGCGAGGTGGTGTTCGACCGCTGCGACATCCACCACGTCATCGAATGGCTCCGATTCGGAAGCACCAATCTCGACAATCTGCTGCCACTTTGTGGCCGACATCACCATCTGGTTCACGAAGGACGCTGGCGGATCACCCTCGACAAACACCGGGTCATCACCATCCACCGACCCGACGGCACCCGACACTTCCACGGCACCACCACCAACCGCACCGGCCGAGCCGCGGCAGCGGCGGCCGCCAACGCCGGCGATCGGGCACACAGTCGAGGCCACCGCGACACCCGAGACCATCAACGGCCGACGGCTCGTGCGTCAGGCCCGCCATGAGCCGCTCGACCGGAGAGATTCGGACGAACGCCTGGGTCTGTCGCTTCCCGCCTTGCGTCGCGGCCGGCTTCCGACGCGGCGACCGCGTCGGAGGCGCGGCGCGTCGGCTCGGCATCAGCCGTCGAGGGCAGACAGGTCGAGCTGCTCGAGGCGTTCGGGGTCGCCAGGGCGATCGATCGCGACGATCCGTCCTTCGGAGAAGGCGAACGACATGACCGCGAACGGGCGACCATCGATCGTTGCGACGACTCCGACGTCTCCGTTCACGAGCACGGGGTGCAGAGTTGCTGACGGGCGGGCGAACATGAGCGCGCGACCGGCCACCGCCGCCGCACCGAGATACGGCCACCCTGGCGTTCGGCCCGGCGTCAGCGCGGAGCACGATGTCGGGGTCGAGCAACTTGACGAGCCGATCGAAGTCGCCCGATCGAGCAGCCGCGAAGAAGGCGTCGACCACCTCGCGCTGGCGGGCCTGATCGGGAGCGCTCACGCCACCTTGCACCCGGCGACGGGCGCGGCTCGCGAGTTGGCGGGTCGCCTCCGGCGAGCGGTCGACGATGGGAGCGATCTCGTCGAACGGCACGGCGAACAGGTCGTGCAACACGAACGCCAGACGTTCGGCCGGGGCCAGGGTCTCGAGCACGACGAGCAGCGCGAGGCCGACGGAGTCGGCGAGCTCGGCCTCGTGCTCGGGATCGCTGGAGTCCGGGCGTTCGATGATCGGGTCCGGCACGTACGCCTCGAGTGGTTCCTCGCGTCGCGTCCGGCGCGACCGCAGCACGTTGAGGCACACCCTCGACGTGATCGTGGTCAACCATCCTCCGAGATTCTCGACATCGCTGGTGTCGGAGCGGCTGACGCGTTGCCATGTCTCTTGAACCGCGTCGTCGGCCTCGCTCAGTGAGCCGAGCATTCGGTAGGCGACGCCCCGCAGATGGGTGCGGTGCTCCTCGAATCGCTCGACCAGCCAGTCCTCTTCGTTCATCGGTCACATTCCTTCGTTCTGTCGTGTCATACCACTGACCGACCGAATCCCGGCGATGTGACAGCACCTGTGCCGATCGTCAGGGAGACGGCCACAACATCCACCCCCGAGAGACGGAGCAGAACCAATGGACGTACGAATGAAGAACCCCGCACTCGTGGTGCCAGACGCCATCCAGGCGCTGCTGGCGCTCGGCAAGGCGGTTCAGAAGTGCGGCGTGCCGGCTGAAACGCTGGAGCTCGTGCATCTGCGTGCCAGTCAGATCAACGGCTGCAGCGTGTGCGTCGACATGCACGCCCGCGACCTCAGGAAGGCCGGCGAGAGCGACGAGCGGATCTTCGCCGTGGCCGCATGGCGTGAGACCCCGTACTTCACCGACGCCGAACGGGCCGCCCTGGCATTGAGCGAGGCCATGACCCGGCTGAGCGATCGTGCCGATCCGGTGCCCGACGAGGTCTGGGACGACGCCGCCCGGCACTACGACGAGCAGGCGCTGGCCGCCCTCACCCTGTCGATCGCCCAGGTCAACCTGTGGAACCGTCTCAACGCGGCCACCAAACAGCTCGCTGGGTCGGCATGGTGATCGACACGGCGGCGTGACCACGCCTGATCACGTCGCCTGGCGCCGTGACATGCTGTCGGGCGTGCCCGGATCAGATGCAAAGGCCCACCTCCAGCGCTACCTACAGATCGCCCGCGAGGCGCTGCTCTGGAAGCTCGACGGGCTCTCGGAGTACGACGTCCGCCGTCCGATGGTGGCGACCGGCACCAACCTGTTGGGGCTGGTCAAGCACGTGGCCAGCGTGGAGGCGGGCTACTTCGGCGCCACGTTCGGTCGACCGTTCGACGAGCCGCTGCCGTGGCTCGACGATGACGCCGAGCCGAACGCGGACATGTGGGCGACCGCCGACGAGTCGCGTGAGCAGATCATCGGGCTGTACCACCGGGTGTGGGCGCACTCGGACTCGACGATCGAGACATCGGAGCTCGACGCGGTCGGCCATGTGCCGTGGTGGCCCCCTGAACGCAGCGAGGTCACATTGCACACGATCCTCGTCCACATGATCGCTGAGACCAACCGTCACGCCGGGCACGCCGACATCGTCCGCGAGCTCATCGATGGCACCGCCGGGTTGCGGGCCGACAACGACAACATGGCGCCGGGCGACACGGCGTGGTGGGAGAGCTATCGGGATCGGCTCGAGCGCGTCGCGAAGGAGAGTTCGTGACCTGAGAATCTGTCACCTAGAGATCTGTGACCTAGAGAATTTGTGAGAGGAACAGCTTCGTGCGGTCCTCGCGGGGATCCGTGAAGAAGTGCTCTGGCGTGCCGACCTCGACGATCTGACCGTCGGCCATGAACACGACGCGGTCGGCGACCTCACGGGCAAAGCCCATCTCGTGGGTGACGACGATCATCGTCATCCCCTCGCGGGCGAGATCCTTCATCACGTCGAGGACCTCGTTGATCATCTCCGGGTCGAGCGCCGACGTCGGCTCGTCGAACAGCATCACCTTGGGCCGCATGGCGAGCGCCCTCGCGATCGCCACCCGTTGCTGCTGCCCGCCGGACAGCTGCCCGGGGTACTTCTTCGCCTGCTCCGGGATCTGCACGCGTTCCAGGAGCTCGAGGCCGAGCCGCTGGGCCTCGACCTTCGGGAGGCGTCGCACCTGCCGCGGCGCGAGCGTGATGTTGTCGAGCACGGTCAGGTGCGGGAAGAGGTTGAACTGCTGGAACACCATGCCGGTCTCGCGGCGGATCTCCTGGATGTTGCGCAGGTCGCGGGTGAGCTCGATGCCGTCGACCACGATGCGGCCGGCGTCGTGTTCCTCGAGCCGGTTGATGCAGCGGATCATCGTCGACTTGCCCGAACCGGACGGGCCGATGACGACGACGACCTCCTTGCGGGCGATCTTCAAGTCGATGGACGAGAGCGCGGTGAACTCGCCGAATCGCTTGGTGACACCTTCGAGCTCGATCATCGCGTCGCCCTCGACCTGGGTGGCGTCGGCGAACACAGTTGCCGTGTCGTTCGTCTCGTCGCTCATCGCGTCCCGACTCCCAATCGTCGCTCGAGTCTCTGGCTCTCGCGGCTCATCGTGATGCATCCGATCCAGAACAGCAACATGAGGAACGCGAGCGACTCGGCGAACAGTTGCTGGCCCTGGAACTCGTCCTGAGCTGTCACGGCTTTGGACACGTTGTACGCCTCGAGGAATCCGACGGCTGCGCCGGCCAGCGTCGTGTCCTTGAACAAGCTGATGAACTGCCCGACGATCGCCGGGATCACGTTGCGCAACGCTTGCGGCAGCACGATCAGAAACGTGATCCGGACAGGGGACAGGCCGAGCGCCTGGGCGGCCTCGGTCTGGCCCTTCGGCAACGACTGCAGCCCGCCGCGGACGATCTCGGCGATGTAGGCGGCGGTGAACAGGGTGAACACGACGATGGCACGGACGACAAGACCGGGCGGGTCCGCCCACGACGGCGTGAAGAACCCGAGGGCGATCGCCGAGAGGAGGAGCAGCACGTACAGCGGAACACCGCGGAAGAGCTCGATGTAGGCGATCGAGAGCGTCCGGAGCAGTGGCAACCGGGAGCGGCGCCCGAGCGCCAGCAGCACACCGAGCGGGAAGCACAGCGCGATCCCGGCGATGGCGAGGAACAGGTTGAGCATGATGCCACCCCAGTCGTCCCAGCCGACCGGTCGGGTCAGCAGCAGAACGATTGCAATGGCGAGCGCGATGCCGAACAACACGAACCACGTCGCGTGCCGCACTGGTAGCCATCCACCGACGATCCGGCCCGCGACCGCGGCGGCGACGACGGCGAGCGCGACGAGCCATGGTGTGATGGTGCTGCAGAGCGCGAGCAGGAGCAGCACGCCGAAGATCAGCGGCCAGAGGCGAACCGCGAGCGCGGTCAGCCGAGTGGTGAGCGGAACCGGTGGCTCGGCAGTGCCGGCCCTCACCTGGCGTCGGTGAACGTGGCCGGCGACCGCGCCGCCGTAGGCGGCGATGGCCACGAGGGCCACGACGACCCGCCACAGCTCGTCGCGTGGGTAGCGCCCGACCATGAACAGCGTGAGGTTGACCCTGATGATGTCCCACCGCCCGGTGACGAACACGAACTGAGCGAGACGGAAGATCACATAGCCGACGACGAGCCCGGAGACCACCGTCACCACCGTGTCCGTCCACGAGCGGAACAGGTTGTGGCGGGCCCAGCGCTGCCACGCCGGCCGCACCGGCGGCACCGTGTCGATCGTGGTGTCGATCGTGGTGTCGATCGCCATCAGCGCTCCACGATCGCGAGTCGGCGGTTGGCGAGGTTCACGAACGACGAGATGACGAGTGAGAGAACGAGATAGATGGCGAGGAGCAGCACGAACGCCGGCACCGCGGGCGAGCGGTTGGAGACCGTCAACTGGGTGACCTTGGTGAGCTCGGGGAAGCTGATGACCGCCGCCAGCGACGAGTTCTTCGCCAGGTTGAGGTACTGGTTGCCGATCGGTGGGACGGCGATGCGCATCGCCTGGGGAAGGACGACGTGCCACGTTCGCTGGAAGCCCGAGAGGGCGAGCGCGTCGGCCGCCTCACCTTGCCCTCGCGGCACGGCCTGGATCGAACCCCGCACGATCTCGGCGATGTGGCTCGCGGTGTAGGCGACGAGTGCCACCAGTGCCGCGAAGTACTCGGGGGTCATCGTGATGCCACCGGAGACGCGCCGTCCATCGATCTCCGGTGCGGTGGTGCCGAGACCCAGCGCGATCCACGCCACCGCGCCCACCACGATCGCCACGCCGAGCACCCACAACGCCGGGCGCGCCGGCCGGCCGGTCCGGTCGCTCACCGCCCGGCGCCAACGCGATGTCGCCCATGCCGCGGCCAGGACGACCGCAACCAGGGCGACGATCGCCCAGTTCCCGGCGTCGATCCACAGCAACGACGCGCCTCGAACGTTCAGGACGGCCACCGGCCCGTAGTCCCAGGACGAGTCAACGCGGGAAACGCGCTGAGCACCACTCCGGTGTACAGCAAGAAGAGGATCGCCAGCAGCGGGACGTTGCGGACGAACTCGACGTAGACCTTGGCCGCGCTCCGCACGATGAAGTTCTTCGAGAGACGGGCAATGCCGAGCAGCACCCCGAAGATCGTTGCGAGCACGATCCCCGTGATGGCCAGACGAAGCGTGTTCTGAAACCCTTCGAGAAGCGCGTCACGAACCGGCTGGGTCTGGCGGAAGTCGCTGCCGGGGATCGGAAAGCCAGCGGGCTGATCGAGGAACTCGTACCCGGTCGGAATGTTCAACCGCTCGCTGTTGACGCGGAAGTTGTCGTACAGCCAGGCGACGAACGCGACGACGCCGGCCACGATCGCGAGTTGGAACGCCCACGCGAGCACGCGGACGTCGCGCCACGGCGGCGGACGTCCGGTGCTGCGCTTGGGCGAGTCAGTGCTCGCTGTGGCCATCGGTCAATCTTGGAGCAGCCAACTCGATGCTCGGATCAGCGGAACGGTGGCGCGTACTGCAACCCGCCCTCGGTCCACAACGCGTTGACGCCGCGCTCCAACCCGAGTGGGGCGAGATTGTTCTCGAAGATCTCGCCATAGTTGCCGACCTGGGTGACGACCTGGAGGTTGAAGTCGGTCGGCAGCCCCAATCCGGTGTCGAGTGTCGTGCCGTCCTCGTTCACGCCGGCGAGGAAGCGCTGGATGTTCAGGTCGTCCTCGCTCGCCATGTCGGCCGCGTTGGTCGAGTCGATGCCCAGTTCCTCGGCCTGGATCGTGGCGTAGATCGCCCACTGCACGGCCTGTGCCCAGCGGGTGTCGCCGTCGGCGACACCTGGTGCCAGGGGCTCCTTCGAGAACACCTCGTCGAGGATCGTCAGCGCTTCAGGACCGTCGGGGTAGTTCGACCGCAGCCCGGTGAGCTGGCTGGTGTCGGACGACCAGCCGTCGCAGCGGCCGGCGACGAACGCCTCTTGGATCAGCTCGACACCTTCGAACGACTGCACTTCGACGGTGAGGCCGCGCCGGGCGAACTCGGTGGCCACGTTGCCCTCGGTCGTGGTTCCGGCGGCGACGCAGATCACCGTGCCGTCCATGTCGTCGAGGGTGGCGAAGCCCGAATCGGCGGCGACCATCATGCCCTGACCGTCGTAGAACGTCGGATGGAGGAACGTCACACCTTCCACGCCGTCGCGGCTGGCGGTCCACGTCGTGTTCCGCACGAGCACGTCGATCTCGCCCGACTGCAGCGCGGTGAACCGCGCCTCGGTCTCGACGTCGACGAACTCGGCCTTCGTCGCGTCGCCGAGCACGGCCGCGGCGATGACCCGGCAGAAGTCGGCGTCGAAGCCGACGTGCTCGCCGGCGTCGTCGAGCGTGGAGAATCCGGGGAGGTCGTCGCGGACGCCGCAACGCACCACGTCGTTGGCGATCACCGTGTCGAGGAGTGACTCACCGGTCTGCACCTCTTCGCCCGGTGTGGTTCCGGTCGTTCCGGTGGTCCCGGTGGTCCCGGCTGTCGTCTCTTCGGGGGCGTCGGTGTCAGCCGGAGCTTCGCCGCCTGACGCGGGCGTGCTCGGTGCCGTCCCGTCGCCAGCATCGTCGTCGTCCGCGCTCGAGCACGCGGCGCCGACGAAGGTCAGCGCGGCAACGGCGAGGCAAAGGCCGGTGGTCCTGGTTCGCATGTGTCGTCTCCTGTGGGTGGCCCGCGTGCCGGGTGGGGGACACGTCGAAGCTCTCAATGGGTACAAATGCAGTACACCCGCCGGCCAGGGACCCTAGGCGCAGGCACGCGAGGCGGCAAGCGACGACTCCGTTACGGCCTGTCCAGCAGCGGGCTCGGTGGCCAGCATCGCCCGGATTTCTGCCGCCGTCGTGGCATACGTCACGTCGCGTCCGGTGTGCGAGATGGTGACCAAGCCGACGACCCGGCCCTCGTCGCCGACGACCGGTGCGCCACTCGTGCCACTGGGCACCGCGCCGTCGAGCACCAGCGCTGCACGGTGGCGAACGACCCCATCGGTGGTGTCGTCGACGGTGAGGGTGACGATGCGTTCGACGGTGGTCTCGATCACTTCGGTGGGCGTGACGATCCGGACCACGTCGGCGATCTCGGCGTCGGCGAACGTCGCGGCATCACCTTCGACCGCATCCCTCTCGATGCTGAGTATCGCGACGTCGATGCGGGGGTCGAGCGCCACGACGCGCGCCGGTTGGCCGTCGACCGCGACGTCGCGCAGGTCGTCCTCGACGACGTGTGCGGCGGTCAGCACCCGACCTTCGGCCACGAGCGTGCCGACCCCGAGCCGTGCCGTCGGTCGGTCGCACGGCGTCGCCGCGATCGCCACTGACGAAACCTGCGCCGGCGTGTCGTCGGCACACGCCACCGGCGCGACGGCGATCGTGACCGCGATCCACCGGATCCGGTTCACGAGCACATGTCGACACTCAGTCAGAGATCGGGGTCTGAGATCGGGGCGCTGAGCTCGAGTGCGATTCCGTCCGGATCGAAGAACGCCAAGAACGACAGGCCGAGCGCCGTCAGGTCGCGAATCGGACCGTGCGGGACACCTCGTTCGTCGAGCAACTCGACTGCCCGATCGAGGTCGGCCCGCGCCTGCGTACCGAAGCTGAGGTGATCGAGGCCGACCCGGAGCGGATCGAAGCAGTCGCTGGCCGCGGTTCGATCGGCATCGGCCGGTCGGAGCCCGAAGAACATTCCCTGGTGGGCCAGGATCACGCCGCCCTGCAGTGATTCGGAGATCTCGTCGTGCGTCGCGTCGTCCGGCGGCGGTGGGCCGGCGACGGCCACTTCGAACCCGAGAACCTCGGTGTAGAACGCCTTCGACCGCTCGACGTCGGTGACGGTCATCCGCATGTGATGAATGGGTCCGACAGGTAGATGTGGCATCGAGGACTCCTCATCCCGGCCATTGCGGCACGTGGTTCGACGGGCGAAGACCTCAACCTAGGCGAGCCACGAAGTGCCACGGAACAGGTGCTCGACTCGCTCGAGTGTGTCGCGGAGGTTCGCTTCGGCCGTCGTCGTCGTGGCTTCGGGGATCGTTGCCCATCGCAGGAGCGCGGTGGGGTTCTCTGGCCGCGCTCGCTCGGGTTGCTCCGTCGCCAGCACGAACCGGATGTCGGCGTGCTCGTGGGCCGGTTCGCGTCGCGCCGCCGGCACCGGCACGACCACCACGTGGACGACCTGACGGTCCGGCCAGGCGACGAGATCGTCGAGCCCGGTCTCCTCCTGACCCTCGCGAAGTGCGATCGCGAGTGGGTCGTCCTCGCCGGGATCGCCGTGCCCGCCGACCTGGAGCCAGGCCTGCTGGCGGGCGTGCCACCGCAGGAGGACCTGCTCGGTCGGACGGTGCACGATCAGCGCCGACGCGGTGACGTGCAAGGGAGTCGAACGATCCCACGGTTCGCCCGCCGCGATCCGATCGCGGACACGACGGAGGTCCTCCGCCTCCGATGACGTACGCGGCTGGTATCCGTCGAGGGCTGCGACGAGGGGATCTGGCGGCATCACGTCGTCTCCATCACATCGTCTCCATAGATGTCAGGCGGATGTCGTGTGAGACGGCCCCACTCTCGTGGAAGCCGAGGAAGCGACGTCCTTCGGCGGTGACCGAGGCCTGCGCTCGTCCGCTGAGCCCGGCGTGCACGACCACGAGTGTCGTCGCGCCGCCGCGCGGTCGCGTTCGATGTGCCACGTCCCGGCGACGGTTCCGTCATGGAGCACGGTGCCGTGGATGATGGGTGCGGTCCACGGTTGCCCCTGACGTTCGTCGCGCACGAAGCGGGAACGGTCGGCGTGCGACAGCAGCACGTTGTCGTACTCGGGGAGAAACCGCGACGGTGCCGGCGTGTCGGGATCAGGCCGCGGTGCGTCGGGCAGATCGAACAGCTCGCGGCCTCGATCGTCGCGGAACACCCGGAGTCGCGGCCGCAGCCGTTCGACCACCTCGCGCATCCCGGTCAGGCGCGACCACGACGACACGTCGGCGACCGTCGCCGGCCCGAACGCGCCGAGATAGCGGAGGACCACCTCGTCGATCGAGGGCTGACGGACCAGTTCGCGTCCGAGCCACGCTTCCGCCGTGGTCGACGTGACCTGCGCCGGTTCGGCCCCACACGCCGCGCGGTGGCACTTGGACGAACGCCAGCATGTTCCGGCATGCGTAGGCGAGGGCAGGCGCGTCGAGATCGGGGAAGCGGGCCGCGAACTCGTCGCGGAGCTCGGCGCCCGTTCGCGGGCGCTCGGCGAGAAATGTCCTGGCATGGGCGAGAACCTGGCTGAGGTCGACACCTTCGAGCGCCGGGCCGTGGTCGCGGTGGCGGGCGAGCTCGGCGTCGAGCACCGGCTGCATCAGCGGACGGAGGAGCAGGCAGTCATCGGCCGTGACGAGGTGCAGGGTGCCTCGCATCGCCACGATTCGCACGACCTCGCGGTCGACGAGGAGCCGGCCGAGCTCGTCGGGATCGAACCGTTCGAGCCGCGACCACAGTCCGATGTAGGGGTTGAGCGGCACCTGGGCCTGCATCCCGACGAGGTGTTCGATCGTCGCCAGCACGGGCAGATCGGACCGGCGGAGCAACAACTGCCGCTCGAGCGTGGCGCGATTCAGGGCCCTGGACCCGAGCACGTCGGCCGTCACCGGCTCATCTTGTCGCCATGCACCACGCTGCACGAAAGCCGTCCGTCGAGCCCGGAAATGTGCGCGAGCAACGATCAGCGGGTACACCAGGGGAATGACAACCGTGGCCACGCAGGCGTACGTCTCCGCGTCGGGCGATTTCGAGCGCGATACCCGCTACATCACGACGCGGGTCACGGCCGATGGCCGCGACGGCTTCGCGGTCGAGCCCGACCGCTACCGCCTCGTCGTGTCGCGGGCGTGTCCATGGGCGAATCGGGCGATCATCGTGCGGCGGCTGCTCGGCCTCGAACCGCGTCATGTCGATGGGCATCACCGGACCAGTGCACGACGAGCGGAGCTGGACGTTCGACCTCGACCCGGGCGGGCGTGACCCGGTGCTCGGGATCGAACGCTTGCAGCAGGCGTTTTTCGCCAGGGACCCCGACTACGACAAGGGGATCACGGTGCCGGCGCTGGTCGACATCCCGACCGGCAAGGTCGTCACCAACGACTTCGCCCAGATGACGCTCGACTTCTCGACCGAGTGGAAGGCGTTCCATCGCGACGGCGCGCCCGAGCTCTATCCGCCCGCCCACCGCGACGAGATCGACGAGGTCGCCGAGCTGGTTTTCCGCGATGTCAACAACGGCGTCTACCGGTGCGGCTTCGCCGGGAGCCAGATCGCGTACGAACGTGCGTACCGGCACCTGTTCGACCGTCTCGACTGGTTGTCCGAGCGCCTCGCCGGCCAGCGCTACCTGGTGGGCGACACGATCACCGAGGCCGACGTCCGTCTGTTCCCCACCCTCGTCCGGTTCGACGCCGTGTACCACGGGCACTTCAAGTGCAACCGGAGCAAGCTGTCGGAGATGCCGGTGCTCTGGGCCTACGCCCGTGACCTGTTCCAGACCCCTGGGTTCGGCGACACCATCGACTTCGTCCACATCAAGCGCCACTACTACGAGGTCCACGTCGACATCAACCCGACCCGCATCGTGCCGGTCGGCCCCGACTGGTCGGGTTGGATCACCCCGCACGGCCGGGAAGCCCTGGGCGGGAGCCCGTTCGGTGAAGGGACCCCGCCGCCGCCGCCCGTCCCCGACGAGGTCGTCGACCCCTCCCACACCCCGGGCGGTCAGGCGCCGAGGAGCGTGCCGTAGATCACGAACTCGGTGCGCCGGTTGAGCGCGAGGGCGGTCTCGTCGTCGTTGAGGCTCAGCAGATCGGCCTCACCCACCGCCCGTGACGACAGCCGTGAGGCGTCGATCCCGTAGTCGACGAGATGGCTCACGACCGCCCGTGCCCGTGCCTCGGAGACCGCGAAGTTGGCCGCCTCCGAGCCCCGCTGGTCGGCGTGGCCGATGACGAGCACCGTCGTGTTCGGCAGCGCGTTCATCACGGCGCCGATGCGGTCGAGCTCCCGGCCGTGGTCGGGCAGGATGTCGGAGCTCCCGTCAGGGAATCGGCTCGACGTCATCTCGATGACCCGCACGCCGACGTTGGCCGGAACGTCGGGGTTGATGGCGAGGAACTGGACCAGTGCCGCCGGGGTCTTGCTGTTGGCGATCGCCAGCTGGGCGAGCCGGTCGGCGGCCGCCTGACTCGGGACAGTGCCCGAGAGCGTGATCGTGTCGGTGTCGAAGATCGCGAGGACGGGCTCCGGGCTGCCATCAGGCAATGTCGGGTACGACGCCGCCTGCACTGCCTGCTCCGTCTGCACAGCCGGCGCACCGTCGGCCGCGAGTGAGCTGTCGGTGGGGATCTCCTCGTCGGGCGACGACGCGGGTGGCTCGCTGGCGACCGTGGTCGTGGCTGCGATCTTGGCCACCGACGTGGTGGTGGTCGGCTCGCCGGGCGCGGTGGTCGACACGTCGGGCGTCGTCGTCGACACGCCGGACGTCGTGGTCGCGTCCAACTGCTCGTCAGCAGCGGTGCTCGGGACGGGGTCGAACACGCTCGCGCTCGTCGTGCCTCCGCCACCGAAGGATGGGCGGATCAGGAACCACAGCAGCGCCGCAAGTACGACAACCGCCACCGTGCTGAGAACGATCCGCGTCAGCGATCGTCCTTCTTCGTCGTCCTCGTACTCATACAAGCTCATGGCCGTCTAGAGACCGCTGAGCCGTCGCGAATACGCGGAACCGTGAGATCGAATCCGGTGGGAGGGACAAATGGCGAGGGGAGTGAACGATCGGCCGACGACGTTGTCGGCCGGAAAGGCTTCAGCGCGAGCAGCGCAGAGCGGCCCAATCGCTGTCGGTCAGCAGCAGCGGCATGTGATCGTCGGTGCGTGGTGCGATGAGAACCATGTGCGTACCGGCGATGTCGAGATGTCCTTGCAGGTGATGGTCGAAGTCCCACGACACGATCGGCGGTGTCCCGAGGCCGAGCTCGTTCGACAACGTGGCGGAGTGCCCTTTGCTGGGCTGTCTCATCATCCAGGCGGATCATTTCGATCATCTCGGTCTTTCCCTGTCGGGCCTCTCGTCTCGTGGTTTCTGCCTGTGTCGTCCGGCCCGCCGGTCGACTTCAGTGTCGCACGATCTATCGGTCAGTTCTCGCGGATTCTCAAGACGAAGTCTGGAGGATTTTGAACGGAATTCGTTGGGTTTGACACTTCGCCGCCGTTGAGGTGGTATGGATGCCGAGCGTGAACAACACACCGTCGGCGTCCGCCCTCGATGTCAATTTCTAGGCGCAGCTCGTGGTGTGAGGCATCACGCAACGACTAGAACATCATCTCCATGGCGGTCCCGTTGTGAGCGATGACACGAGCGTCGTACCTGACATCTGGCCGGGCGGGGCGCTGCCACTCGGCGCCACCCTCGACGCGGGAGGGGTCAACTTCGCGGTGTTCTCCGAGATCGCCGACCGCGTGGAACTGTGCCTGTTCGACTCGCGCGGCACCGAGACACGGCTGACCCTGCCCGAGGTCACGGCTTTCGTGCATCACGGCTACGTGCCGGGCATCCAGGCCGGCCAGCGCTACGCCTACCGAGTGCACGGGCAGTGGGCCCCGCACCAGGGCCTGCGGTGCAACCCGGCCAAGTTGCTGCTCGATCCGTACGCGACGGCCGTCCAGGGCGATCTGGGTTGGGGCGACGCCGTCTACGGCCACATCCAGTCGAACCCCGACCGCATCAGCCGCCGTGACAGCGCGCCGCCACATGCCTCGCGCCGTCGTCACCGACCCGGCGTTCGACTGGGGAGCCGATCAGAACCCGCGCATCCCGCTCCACCAGACGATCATCTACGAGACGCATGTCCGCGGGCTGACGATGACCCATCCCGATGTGCCCCCGGAGCTCCGGGGCACCTACGCCGGCCTCGCGTCTCCGCCGATCCTGGAGTACCTCGTCGACCTCGGGGTCACGTCGATCGAGTTGCTTCCGGTTCACCACTTCGTGTCCGAGCACTTCCTCCACCGGCGCGGGCTCCGCAACTACTGGGGCTACAACTCCATCGCCTACCTCGCACCGCACGGGCGCTACTCGTCGGCCGGCGACAACGGTGAGCAGGTCGCCGAGTTCAAGGCGATGGTGAGCGCACTGCATGCGGCGGGGCTCGAAGTGATCCTCGACGTCGTCTACAACCACACCGCGGAAGGCAATCACCTCGGCCCGACGCTGTCGCTCAAGGGATTCGACAACCCGGCGTACTACCGGCTCGACGAGCACGACCGCAGCCGCTACATCGACTTCACCGGCACCGGCAACAGCCTCAACATGCGCCACTCGCAGTCGCTGCAGCTGTTGATGGACAGCCTGCGCTACTGGATCACCGAGATGCACGTCGACGGGTTCCGGTTCGATCTCGCGGCGGCGCTGGCACGCGGCCTGTACGAGGTCGATCGTCTGTCGTCGTTCTTCGATCTCATCCATCAGGATCCGGTGGTCAACCGCGTCAAGCTGATCGCCGAGCCGTGGGACGTGGGCGCGGGCGGTTACCAGGTCGGCAACTTTCCGGCCCTGTGGTCGGAGTGGAACGGTCGGTACCGCGATGGCGTCCGCGACTACTGGCGCGGCTCCGACCAGGCGCTCGCCGAGTTCGCATCACGACTCACCGGGAGCTCCGACCTCTACGCATGGTCCGGCCGACGGCCGTCGGCGAGCATCAACTTCATCACCGCCCATGACGGTTTCACGCTCGCCGACCTCGTCGCCTACGACCACAAGCACAACGACGCCAACGGCGAGGACAACCGCGACGGTGAGAACCACAACCGCTCGTGGAACTCCGGTGTCGAGGGGCCGACCGACGACCCGGCGGTGTTGCACGTGCGCGACGTCCGCCGTCGGTCACTACTGGCCACGCTGCTGTTGTCGCAAGGCGTTCCGATGCTCCTCGGCGGCGACGAGATCGGTCGGACGCAGGGCGGCAACAACAACGGCTACTGCCAGGACAACGAGATCTCGTGGTACGACTGGGGCGCGGTCGACACCAAGTTGCACGCGTTCGTCCGGCGGCTGATCCGTCTCCGTCGGTCACACCCGATCTTCCGCCGGCGCCGGTGGTTCGAAGGCCGCGCGATCCACGGTGCCGAGGTCGAGGACATCTGTTGGTTCACGCCCGAGGGCGTCGAGATGGCCGACTCCGACTGGCAGGTCGGATATGCGCGCTCGTTCGCGGTGCTGCTGAACGGCGACGCGATCCCCACCCTCGGCCCGCGCGGCGAGCCGATCCACGACGACACGTTCATGCTGTTGTCCAACGCGCACGTCGAGCCGGTCACGTTCACGATCCCCGACCGCGTGAGCGGATCGCGCTGGATGGTCGAGCTCGACACGCACACGATCGAGACGCGCGACACGCAGTTGTCGGCATCGGACTTCTGGCCGGTCGACGCGTGGGCGGTCGTGTTACTGCGTCGAGTCGAGTGACCGGCTCGTCGGA
This sequence comes from Ilumatobacteraceae bacterium, assembly GCA_963722415.1. Taxonomy (GTDB): domain Bacteria; phylum Actinomycetota; class Acidimicrobiia; order Acidimicrobiales; family Ilumatobacteraceae; genus JALOLG01. The sequence continues at coordinate 139,175 of CAVRNI010000009.1, read as the reverse complement.
GCAGGTGCCCGCACCAACTCCACGCTGACGGCTTCGATCGCGCGCAACGCGCGAGCTGAGTCGTGTTCATGGGAACGGCGCGGTCAGGTCGCCGGTCTGCCTGCTCTTGGAGCAACGTTGCGGCCGCTCGGACAGCGTCGTGCTGCTGACGGTCGGCCTCGGTGGGGTAGCTGAAGCGCCAGCGCTGCACCCGTCTGGCGATCTCGGCCTTGTCGGCGTCGTCGATGCGCAGGCCGGCGGCGGGGAAGATCCGGCAGTCGTATGTGCGACACGTCCTCGGGCGATGCTCGTAGATCGAGCACTCGTCGTCGATCAGCATCGGGCAATGCCCTCGCTCGTCGTAGCCGACGACGACGTGGCCGGGCGGCAATCCGGGTGCCGGGAACAGCAGCTCGGCCGGAATGTGGGCGATCGTGTCGGACTCGTCGGGGCCGACGTGGATGAATTGCGACGAGGTGCAGCACGCGGTGCAGCCGTCGCACGGCACGTCGGATCCGTGTTCACCTCGGATCGCGCCCTGGATCTCGATCATCCACGACGAGAAGTCGCCCGCCGGCAGGTCGCCGTCGGCGTTCATGCGGGCGCGAGGAAGCACGCCGCGAGTGGCGGGATGTCGATCGCCAGCGACACGTCGTGGCCATGCGCGGCCACGTCGTCCGTCTGGACGCGGTCGTTCCCCATGCCACTGCCGCCGAATCGTTGGTCGTCGCCGTTGAGGAGCATCGACCATTCGCCGGCGACGGGGACGCCGATGCGGTAGCCGGGGCGGGGTACGGCGGTGAAGTTGCACACCACCAGCACGGGGCGACACTCCGGCGTGAGCCTGAGAAACGCGATCACGCTGTTGGCGTCGTCGTTGCCGACGACCCACCTGAACCCGTCGGCCGAGTTGTCGCCGCGGTGCAGGGCCGGCTCGTCGCGGTAGAGCTGGTTCAGCGCCGACACCCAGTCGAGGATGCCGGAGTGCTCGGGGAGCTGCAGCAACCCCCACGGGAGCTCCTGCTCGTGGTTCCATTCCCCGGGCATCCCGAGCTCGGAGCCCATGAACATCAGCTTCTTGCCGGGCTGACCGTACTGGTAGCCGAAGAGCAGGCGGAGCCCGGCGAACTGCTGCCACCGGTCACCCGGCTGACGCGAGAGCAACGACCCCTTGCCGTGGACGACCTCGTCGTGCGAGAGCGGCAGCACGAACGACTCGGTGAACGCGTACACCGTGCGGAACGTCAACTCACCGAGGTGCCACCGCCGGTGCACAGGATCTCGACGGAAGTACTCGAGCGTGTCGTTCATCCACCCCATGTCCCACTTGAAGCCGAAGCCCAGCCCGCCACCGTCCGTCGGATGGGTCACGCCCGGCCATGCGGTCGATTCCTCGGCGACGGTGCACGTGTCGGGATGGTGCAGGTAGACGCGCCGGTTGAACTCCTGCAGGAAGGCGATGGCACCGAGGTTCTCGCGGCCGCCGTGCTGGTTGGGGATCCACTCTCCGGCCTGGCGGGAGTAGTCGCGGTACAACATCGAGGCGACCGCATCGACACGGATCGCGTCGGCGTGGTAGCGCTCGAGCCAGAAGCGCGCGCTCGACAGCAGGAAGCTGCGCACCTCGTGGCGGTCGTAGTTGAAGATCGCGCTCTTCCAATCGGGGTGGAACCCCAGGCGCGGATCGGCGTGCTCGTACAGATGGGTGCCGTCGAACTCGGCGAGTCCGTAGGCGTCCGTCGGGAAGTGTGATGGGACCCAGTCGAGCACGACACCGAACCCGCGTTGGTGGAGGTGGTCGATCATGAACATCAGGTCCTGCGGCGTGCCGTAGCGCGCCGTCGGGGCGAAGTACCCGGTCGTCTGGTAGCCCCACGATCCGTAGAACGGGTGCTCCATCACGGGCATCACCTCGACGTGGGTGAAACCGGTCCGCTCGAGGTGATCGGCGAGTTGCACCGCGAGCGCGCGGTAACCGCCGGGCTCGTAGCGCCACGATCCGAGGTGGACCTCGTACTTCGAGATCGGGGCGTCGTAGCGATTGCGCGCGGCCCGGTCTGTCATCCAGTCGCCGTCGCCCCAGTCGTAGTCGAGGCGGGTGATCATCGAGGCGGTGCGCGGTGGCTCCTCGGTGGCGAAGGCGAACGGATCGCTCTTGTCGAGCACCGCGCCGCTGGTGGTGACGATGCGGTACTTGTACCGGTTCCCGACGCCCGCACCGGCAACACGCCCCGACCAGATACCGGCCGGCGACGGTTCGAGGGGAGCGCCTTCGCCGGTCCAGCCGTTGAAGTCACCGATCACGGACACCGAACGGGCCGAGGGTGCCCAGACGCGAAACGTCGTGCCATCGGGATCGGGGTGGGCGCCGAACAGGTACGCGAGCCCGTCATGCGTGCCTTCGCCGAATCGCCACAGGTCGTCGGCGGCGAGAGCCGGTACTGGTGGGTCGAGGCGTTGGCTCATCGAAGAGCCAACGATATAGGTGCGGCTGTCAGGGCTGTGCCGAGTCCTCGATCGTCGGTCGGTACAGCTGTTCCCAGTAGTCCGACACCATTCGCGCCGCGGTGACGCGTGGTCCGAGGTCGGTCCAGCAATGACGCACCCGATCGAGCCAGTCGGACGACCACGGGGCGCCGTCGCGGTAGTACGACGGCACGATCTCGGTCGTCAGGAGATCGAGCGCGGCGGCCGACTCGGCGCGGTCGCGCACGGCCGGCTCGACGGACGCGCTGGCCGGGATCGTCCAACCGTTGCGGCCGTCGGCCATCTCGTCCCACCACCCGTCGCTGATCGAGCAGTTGAGCCCGCCGTTGATCGCCGACTTCTCACCGCTCGTCCCCGACGCCTCGTGCGGCCGGACCGGGTTGTTGAGCCACACGTCGCATCCGGCGTACATCGCCCGGGCGACCTCGATGTCGTAGTCGGCCACGAAGACGAAGCGGTTCCGTGCGTCGACGGACGATGCGAAGGCGACGACCTCGGCGAGCAATGTCTTGCCGGGATCATCGTTGGGATGCGCCTTTCCGGCGAACACGAACTGGATCGGCCGCGCGTCGTCGGCGAGGAGTCTCATCAGACGATCGCGGTGACGCAGCAGGAGCGTCGCCCGCTTGTACGTCGCGAAGCGGCGGGCGAAGCCGACGGTCAGTGCGTCGGGATCCAGCGTGGTGCCGGTCCGCTCGCGAACCATCGTGGTCAGCAGCGATCCACCGGCCCGCCGTACACCACGGACCGCGTCGTCGTCGAGATCGCCGGCACGCTGCCACGCCTCGCGGTCGCCGTCGGCCCATGTGCTGCCGCACGTCCGGTCGAGGAGCTGCTGGAGCGGCGGAGCCGCCCAGGTTCGAGCGTGCACGCCGTTGGTGACCGAACCGATCGCATCGCCGCCAGGGACGTGGGCGAACAGCTCGCGGCTGACCCGACCGTGCAGCCGCGAGACCCCGTTCGCGCGGGCGGCGGTGCGGAGACAGAACACGGCCATGTTGAACTCCGGTGGCTCATCACTCGGATCGCGGCCGAGCTCGAACACGTCGGCGATCGGGACCCGCCACGCGTCGGCCCATGGCTGCAGGTGCTCCGAGGAGATGTCGCGGGAGAACCGATCGATTCCGGCCGGGACCGGCGTGTGGGTGGTGAACACGAGTTGCCGACGAACCGCGCGCACGGCCTCGTCGAGCGGCTCACCGTCGGCGATGCGGCGATCGAGCAACTCGAGGATCAGGAACCCGGCGTGTCCCTCGTTGAGATGGAACACCCGGGGGGTGAGGCCGAGGGCGTCGAGTGCGCGCGCCCCGCCCACACCGAGGACCAGCTCCTGTTCGATGCGGTGACGGCGATCGCCGCTGTACAGCCGATCGGTGATGCGCCGGTCTTCCGGCGAGTTGTCGGGATGGTCGGTGTCGAGCAGGATCAGCTGGACGCGGCCGACCGACATCAGCCAGATGCGGGCCGTGACGTCGCGATCGGCGATCGGAACGTCGACGGCCTTGGGTGACTCGATGGCACCGAACTGCTCGGGTTCGTACCGCTCGTAGCGCTCGACCTGGTGGCCGTCGGCGATGTCCTGGCGGAAGAAACCCTCGCGGTAGAACAGCCCGACGCCGACGAGCGGGACGGCGAGGTCGCTCGCCGCCTTCACGTGATCACCGGCGAGGATGCCCAGGCCGCCGGAGTACTGGGGCACGAGCTCGGAGATCCCGAACTCCGGGGAGAAGTAGGCGATCTCGGGCTGGCCGCTGGCATCCCGCGCCGCCGTGAGGGCGTCGATGGCGCGTTGGACGACGTCGATCACGTCGCCGTCGGCGAGCAGTGCGTCGAGCCGGTCGTCGTCGAGCGTGGCAACGGTGACGACCGGATGGGCCGGTGTTGCGGACAGGCTGTCGAACAGGTCGCGGAGCTCGATCGTCCATGTCCAGACGTGGCTGCTGGCGAGGGTGGCGAGAGCGTCGCGAAGAGAGTTGCGGTCCAAGAGGTGCTCCGTGAGCGTCCGACGGGACGATCTGGGGGTCGGGTCAGGTGGTCCGGCAACGATAGCGGCGCCGTGTTCACGGCCCTTCACGTCGAGTCGCGACCAGTCAGAATCTTGATTCGAGTCCCCAAGCAGTGGCGATCAGGTCCATGCTGCGGCGTCGCTCGTCGAGGCCGTGGGTGGTCGTGCTCAGCATGATCTCGTCGGCGTCGGTGGCCTCGATGAGATCGGCGAGGCCCGCCATGACGGTGCTGATCGAGCCCAGGATCTGGCTCGACGGCATGCGCCACGCGTCATCGCGGTTCGGATGCCGGTCGGCGTCGTCGGGCGAGAGCAGCGGCAGGAACCGGCCCGTTCGGATCCCGTAGCGCATCAGCCGACCGGGGCCGGCGAGATACGTCGCCTCGGCGTCCGTGTCGGCCGCCAGCACGCCCGCCGTGACGATGACGTGCGGGCGCGGCCAGTCGGCGGACGCGCGGAAATGCTCGCGGTACAGGTCGAGGGCGTCGAGCGTGCCGCCGGTGTCGAAGTGGTGGGCGAATGCGAACGGAAGCCCGAGCATCCCGGCCAGCTGGGCGCTGTACCCGCTCGACCCGAGGAGGCCGATCATCGGCGTCGAGCTCGCGCTCGGCGTTGCCGAGAAGTGGCGCCACATGCCGTTCTCGCGTCGCACGTCGCCGAGCAGCCCCATCAGGTCGACGAGGTCCCTCGGGAAGTCGTCGACCGCCTCGAGGTGCGCCGATCTCCGCAGCACCGACGCCGTCGCCGGATCGGTTCCCGGTGCGCGACCGATGCCGAGGTCGATGCGGCCGGGGTGCAGCGCCTCCAAGAGCGCGAACTGCTCGGCGATCGCGAGCGGCGCGTGGTTGGGGAGCATGACGCCTCCCGATCCGATCCTGATCGATCGGGTCGCGGACGCGAGGTGGGCGATCAGCACCGCCGGCGACGTGCTGGCGACCGTCGGCATGTTGTGGTGCTCGGCGACCCAGAAGCGGTGGAAGCCGAGCTCGTCGGCGTGCCGGGCGAGCGACGTCGTCGAGCGCAGTGCGTCAGCACTCGTCGTCCCGTCGCTGACCACGGCGAGATCGAGCACCGAGAGCAGCGGCCGCTGAGTCCCAGCCGCCTCAGGAGGGGTCACGCGGGCGGTACCGCGGCGACACTCTCGCCGGTCACGGTGTCGTCGACTCGTGCTTCGCTCGGTGCCTGACCGCGGACGAGCACGACGAGCACGCCGATCACGACTGCCATCGCCACCAGCTGCCCGGCACTCAACGGCTCATCGAGGAACACCCACGCGAGGAGGGACGAGGACACCGGGATCAACAACGTCAACGCCGAGCCGATCCACAGCGGGATCCTCACGAGCGACCAGTTCATCAGTGTGTGTCCGAACACCCCGCCCACGAGGGCGAGGCCGACGAGGGCGAGCCAGTTGCTCGACTCCGGCAGCCCCATGTCGTGGCCGACCGCCAACCCGATCGCGAGGCTGAACCCCGTCGTCCACAGCGCCGTGCCGACCGTGTACTGCACTGACGTCAACGTCGATGCCGAGCGCTTCGAGAGCACGAGGTAGCCCGTCCAGGCGACGAGTGCGCCCACGGCGAAGATGTCGCCGACGCCATTCCACTCGGGCCGGCCCGCGGACAACACCACGACTGCCACGACGCCCGCCACCGCCACGGTCGCGACGGCGACATCACGGCGCCGGATGCGCTCGCCGAACAGTGGACCCGCCACCGCCATCACGAGCACGGGTTGGAGCGCGCTGATGATCGTGGCGTTGACGATGGTGGTCAGCTTGACGGCCGTGAAGAACAGCGCGACGTCGAGCGAGAGGCACACGCCACCGGCCAGCGAGTTGCGGAGCACGTACCACGACGGCCACGTGCCTCTCGCGCGCATCCACACGATCACGACGGCGGCGTACAGGGCGAACCGGTAGAACGCGATCGACATCGACTCCATGTCGATCGCCTTGATGACGACGCCCGTGGCGCCCCACGCCGTGACCGCGACCGCAGCTCCCGTGAGCCCGAGGGTCGTCTGATTGCGGTCGGCCAGGCGCACCTGAGGCACTCTAAGGTCAGCGCCCGCAAATTCTCAGCGCCGACAACTCTTTCGCGGTGATGTCAGTGGTGATGTCCCCGGCCGCCGTCGTCCTGGTCGGCCACGAACGATGCCACCCACGACAGCGCCGCGTTCCAGTTGATCGTCAGCTCGTTGGTCGACCACGACTCGATGTCGTCGATGTAGCAGAACTGCGGAGCGCAGCCCTGCAGCAGCCGCTGCGCAACGGGGTCCTGGATGCTGGAGTTCGGGCCTCCTGCGATCGTCCCCTCCGGCGGATTCGGGAGCGACGCGTTCAGCTGGTGCGCGTACATCCGGCTGTGCTGGTTCTGCGAGAACACGTCGCCGTAACCGGTGACGTACGAGATGTTCAGCGCGTTGCGGCCGAGGAGGAAGTCCATGCCCTCGAGCACGGCGTCGCGGTACCTGTCGTCACGGCTGATGTCGTAGGCCGTCGCCAGGACCACCATGTTGTTGAGGATCTGGGCGGTCGAGCCCCACGCCCATTGATTGCTGGCCGGGTTGTACGGCTGTCCCCACGGCTGTTGGCGTTGCAGGGCGAGGATCGCGTCGGCACCCTCGAGCACCCATCGCCGGATCCGCCACTTGTCCGGCAGGCGGTGGTCGAGCGTCGCCAGATCGAGCTGGGCGAGAGGCGCCATCGTCCGCCAGTCGAACCCGTCGATCGAGAACTGGCCGGGGCCGTGGAGCGGCGAGGCGACGACCGCATTCTTGAACTGCCGCTCGCCGGTGGTCAGGTACAACTCGGCCGCCGCCCAGTAGAACTCGTCCGTCACGTCCGAGTCGTCGTATGGGCCGCCGCCGGAGTTCCCGTCGGCAGCCGGGGCGTAGAGCGCCGGGTTGGCGTTGGCCGCCGTCCAGGCGCGCCGGGCGGCCTTCAGCAGCTCCCTCGAGAACGCCCGGTCGTACCGCTCGAACAGACGCGAGCCCTGCGCCGCCACGGCGGCGAGGTTGAGGGTCGCTGCCGTCGACGGCCGATGCAGCTCGCGAATCTTGTCGTCGGCTGCCGGATCGAGCGGTAGGCCCGTCCACTCGTGGTCGTGGACCTTGTGGTGCACCATGCCCGCCAGCGGCTTCCCGGCCGGCACCTGCATCGTCAGCATCCACTCGAGCTCCCAGCGCGCCTCGTCGAGCACGTCGGGGACCCGGTTGCCCCGCTCGGGGACCGGCAACGTGCGGTCGCCCAGCGCCCGGTCGGTGTCGCGAGCGTTCTGGTTGCGCTCCCACGTGCTCATCAACTGCGCCACCGAGATGCCGCCGTTGACGACGTACTTGCCGTGGTCGCCGGCGTCGTACCATCCGCCGGTCACGTCGAGCGTGTAGTCGCACGTCCACGGCTCGCCGTACACGGTCTGCGAGAACTCCGGCGTCTGGCATGGCACCGCGTCGTCGCCGGTGTTCGGCGCGACACCGATGTGGCCGGCCGCCCGCGCGTACGCGGCGCCGGCGATCTCGCCGAGGATCGGCGTGCCGCTGCGCTGCGGGTAGTAGAGCGACAGGGCGTCGATCCGCAGGCTGTTCGTATGCCGCCGACGAGATGTCGAACGGATGGCTCGTCTCGCCGTCGGCGGTGAGCGTGTAGCCCTCGCCGCGACGGTCATAGCGGCTGAAGTCGATCTCGTGGACGTTGAGCCCGGACGTGATGTCGATCCCCGCCGGACGCGTGGCGCCCGACTTCACGACTCGCCCGGACGCGTTCTTCAGTTCCCACGCCAGCGGTTCCGTGGCGTCGGTGACGAGGGTCGCGCCCTTCGGTCCGTGGGGCAGATAGCCGACCTGGTTGACGCGGACGCGCGGCCCGGTGTCGGGCACGTACGGCTCGGGCGCCGCTCCGCCAGCCAGTGAGACGTTGTCGACGCAGAACGTCCAGGGGTCTGGCGAGCCGCCGATCTGGAACGCGACCTGCCCGAGGTCGGTCGACGTCGACTGCTCGAACGTGTTGCTCGACGATGTGGTGTCGGTCGTGAGCAGCTCTCGTTGGCGGTGAAGTACGCGTCGAACGGGTCGACCGCCAACCCGACGAGCGCTGCGTACGTTCCTGCCGGCCACGCTCGACGAGATGTCGTACGAGTATCGGTAGTTCACGCCTTGGACGAGGGCGATGTCGTTCTGTCCGACGATCGCGTCCCACGGGTTGACGGTGCCGCCTGGCACGTCGACGCACAGGCGGCCGTCGACGATCGTCGGCGTCAGGTTGCCCGTCGTGAACCACTGATCCGTCCCGGCCGAGAAGTCGCCGTTGCGGACGTTCTCGCCACCGCCGACGAGCGAGACGTTGTCGACGCAGAACGTCCAGGGGTCTGGCGAGCCGCCGATCTGGAACGCGACCTGCCCGAGGTCGGTCGACGTCGACTGCTCGAACGTGTTGCTCGACGACGCGGTCGCGGTCGTCAGCAGTTCGTTGGCGGTGAAGTACGCGTCGAACGGGTCGACCGCCAACCCGACGAGCGCTCGCGCGTTCTTGTTGTCGACGCTGGATGAGAGCTCGTACGAGTACGTGTAGCTCACGCCTTGGACGAGGGCGATGTCGTTCTGTCCGACGATCGCGTCCCACGGGTTGACGGTGCCGCCTGGCACGTCGACGCACAGGCGGCCGTCGACGATCGTCGGCGTCAGGTTGCCCGTGGTGAACCACTGATCCGTCCCGGCCGAGAAGTCGCCGTTGCGGACGTTCTCGCCGATCTGGGCGCTGGCGGGCGCGGTGAAGCTTCCGGCGGCGATCAACGTGATCGCCAGGACGAGGCTCGTCGTTGGGACGAACTTCCGCGGCGGGACGTTCCGAAGACTCATCTTTCCTCGATTCCGAGGACCGCGCGCGTGCGCGGTGCCCCCACACCCGCCCGCTCACCATGTTCGAGGGCGCACGCTACGACGGAAACGGAGGTGTGACAAGGCTGCGTCGAACCGCGTGATCGGCAATGTGGGTCAATAGTCGACCGCGAGGTCGGGCGCCCGTGCGAGCCGGCCATCGACGCCGATCGGCAACGTGTGGAGCAGCACGAATGCCACGACGCCGAGCGTGAAGGCGCCGAGGATCGTCGCCGTGTACGAGTCGGTGCGGTCGATCAGCCATCCCGCCGTCGGCGGGCCGATCAGGCCACCGAGGCCCGGCGCCGTGTAGAAGATCCCGAGGATCGAGCCGAGCCCGGTCACCCCGAGGTGGTCGCTGATCACGATCGGACCGAGGGCGACGAACCCGCCGTAACCGATCCCGAGCATGAGCACGAAGACGACCATCAGCGCGTAGGACGAGCCGGCGACGGCCCACCACAGGAAGCTGATCGCGTGAAGCGCGAAACAGGCGCGGTAGAGGCGGAACGATCCGAAACGGCGGACGAGCGAACCGAAGCCGACTCTCGCGAGGACACTGGATCCGCCGAGGATCCCGACGAGCACCGCGGCCGCGACGGGATCGACGCCGCGGTCCTTGGCGTACTGCCCGATGAACACGAACGGGACGAACAGGCTGAGACCGAGCGCGAACGCGGAGAGGTGGAGCCGCCGGAAGACGGGCGAGGCCATGGCGTCGGCGAAGCGCGACGGTTGCGGGCCGGCCCGCCCGGGTGGACGGTCGACGAGTGGGATGCACAGGAGCAGGACCAGCGCCCCGCCGATGGCGTAGGCGACATACGTGTCGCGCCAGCCGTGGCGGTCGATCAGCGCCGCCGCGAGCGGCGACAGCACCAACGTCCCGAGGCCGATGCCGGCGACGGCGAGCCCCACCGCCAGAGCCCGCTTGTGGTCGAACCATCCGCCGACGAGCGCGACCATCGGCACGTATCCACACGCCGCAGCGATGCCGACCCCAGCGCCGTACGTGACGTACCCGGCAGCCAACGAGTCGACCCGACTGGTCGCCAGCAAGCCGACGAACAACGCCGCCGCCCCGACGGCGAGGATCGGACGCGGCCCCCAACGATCGAGCGCACGTCCGGTGATCATGCTGAGGAAGAAGAACGTGAACGTCGTGATTCCGAAGATGACCGCAGTCGCGCCGCGGTCGGCACCGAACTCGTCGCTCATCGATTCGAAAAAGGCGCCGAAGCTGTACGCGATGCCGAGGGTCACCGCCGACGACAAGAACGCGGCGACGACGATGAGCCACGCCCGCCGCGAGTCACGCTGATGACCTGTCGAATCCGGTGTCATCACCTGCTCATCGCGGCGTCACGTGCGCGGGGAGCGTGACGTCGAGCAACTGCAGATCCCGACTGCAGTCGAGCAGCGCCCAGCGGACGGTGCGCGGGATCGACACCGCGTCGCCGTGCCCGAGCGGTACGGGTTGCTGCGCGTCGGTGTCGAGCGTGGCCGTTCCGCTGAGCACGAACAGGAACTGGAACTCGTTGTCGTGCACGAGCCGGTCGCCCGACGGCTCGCCGGCCGGTCGCACGACGCGCGCGCCCGCCAGACCTGCGGTCGCGTCTGCGATGCCGAGGTCGCGCTGTTCGAATCCGCTCCGGTGCCACGCCCGCCATACCGCCTGCGACGCCCGGTGGCGGGTGAAGCGCTGTCCGGTGAACTCGCGATCGGGGCGAAGTTCCGCGGTCGGTAGCTCGATCGTGTGCTCGACGATCGTCTCGTGGTCGGCGGGACAGCCGACCTCGACGACCTCGAGATCGGCCGAACACTCGAGCACCCGGTGCCTGATGCGGGGTGGCTGCAGGACGCAGTCGCCGGCCTCGAGCACGAACGGCTCGCCCTGGTCCTCGTAGACCAACCGCACCCAGCCCCTGGCGCAGAAGATCATCTGGAAGCGAACGTGGTGGAAGTGGACGTAGTCGGGGACCGGTCCGGCGTCGGGGATGTGGATGTGCGAGGCGATGAAGCTGCCGCCGAGTCGCCCGGGGATCAGATCGCGGTACCGCATCCCCGCCCGTCCGACGATCCATGCCGCGCCATCGTGCAAACGGTTGACCACCAACTCCTCGGCTACTGGTGGCACCACGATCGGCGGATCGGCGAGGACGATCTCGATGACGGTGCCGTTCGGCGCGACGACGCGCGTGACGTCCGCCTCGTCGTCGCACAGCAGCCGGAGAGTTCCGCCACCGCCGTCGACCGATCCGTCGAGGCGCACGGTCACCCCGTGGCCGGAGAGCACCGCGACCGACGGATCGTCGGCCGGGAAGATCGCGTCCAGCCGGAAGCCGAGCCGTTCCACGAAGAACTCCACCGTCGGGTCGAGCGTGGCGCACGGCAGGACGATCTGTGCCGCGCGGATCGTCGCCAGGTCCTGCATCGCCGCCTCAGCCGGACGTCTCTCGCCACGCGGCGAGCGCCTGACCGATCTGCTCGGCGCTGTCCTCCTGGATGAAATGGTTCCCGGCGACCGTGACCTCGGTCTGGTTCGGCCACGTCCGGCAGAACTCGCGTTGGGCGCCGACGAGGATCGAGCCGGGCTCGGCGTTCACGAACAGCTTCGGCACGTCCGACGTGACGAGCCAGTCGGCATACGCCTGCACGATGCCGGCGACGTCGGCCGGTTCACCGTCGATCGGGATCTCACGCGGCCATGTGAGGGTCGGGCGGCGGCCTTCGCCTGGCTGCTCGAACGGACGGCGGTACTCCGCCATCTCTTCGGCTCCGAGCGTGCGCAGGATCGACGCCGGCAGGATCGTCTCGACGAACAGGTTCTTGGTGAGGATCATCTCGTCGCCGGCTGGCGAGCGCAGCGCCTCGAAGAACCGGCGCGCGCCGGTCGGCCATTCGTCCCACTCGAGGGCTCGGACGATCGCTTCCATGTAGGCGACACCGGCGACCCGGTCGCGGTGGCGGTTGGCCCAGTCGAACCCCAACGCCGAGCCCCAGTCGTGGACGACGAACGTGACCCGGTCGCCGAGGTCGAGATGATCGAGGAGACCGTCGAGGTAGTGCCGGTGCTCGACGAACCGGTACGAGCCCGGACCGGCGGCGTCGAGCTTGTCGCTGTCGCCCATCCCGATCAGATCGGGCGCGACGCACCGCGCCCGATCGCTCACGTGCGGGATCACGTCGCGCCACAGGTAGGACGACGTCGGATTGCCGTGCAGGAACACGATGGTGTCGCCGCCCGGGCCGCCGTCACCGGAATCGTGGTACGCCATCTGCTTGCCGTGGATCGTGGCGAACGACTTCGCCAACGGTGCGATGCTCATCTCGCCTCCACTACCTCGATCGTTCGCAGGGCCTGATCATCACCGGTCGGCGGCGCCGCCGTCGAGTGCAAGGCGCCGGGCCACGACGCGCCACACGTCGGGATCGAATCCCATCCCGAGGTGACTGCTGGTGACCTCGACGTTCTCGACCGTGCCGGTGCGCAGGTCGATGGAAGCGGCCGGCGAGACGATGCCGTCGTTGGCGCTCCAGATCGCGGTCACGGGGACCGGGAGCGGGATCTTGGACCGCTCCTCGGTGCGCCGCCGCATCCCCTCTCGCTCGCTCGCGGTGTAGCGGTTGCGGGTCGCGGTGTAGTCGGAACCACCGATCACGGGTGACCCGAACGTGATGATGCGACGGACGAGGTGTGGCTCCTGACGGGCCGCCTCGCGGGCGAGCACGCCGCCGAGGCTCTGGCCGACGAGCGCGACCGTGTCGCCACCCGCCACCGTGTCGGATCCGCTCGAGCACCCGGGGGACCGTGCCCGCCACGTCGGACGTGATGCGGCCGAGACCAAGGGAGCGTGCATCGTGGCCGAGGCTGCGCAGGAAGCGCAGCAGGGCGACCAGCGACACGTCGGTGGCGGCGAGCCCGGGGAGGAGGAGCACCGGACGCCCCGAGCCACGTGGCATTCGTCGCAGGCCGGGTGCGTGCAGCGGGAGGCGGAACAGCTCGCGGCCCGCGCGTGCCTCACGGGCGAAGGTCTCGGCGAGCGTGGGAGCACGGTTCGGATGCGACATGGGCTGGGTGGGACTGCGGCGGTCCGGCCACCTACGGTAGATCCATGCGAACCGTGTTGACCGGCGGAGCTGTGTTCGACGGTACCGGTGCCGCGCCCGCCCAGGCGGACGTGGTGGTCGAGGACGGGCGGATCGTCACGGTCGGCCCCGGGCTCGATGGTGACGATGGGGTCGACTGCACCGGACGGACGATCATGCCCGGCTTCATCGACAGCCACGTGCACTTCATGTCGGACGGCAACCTCGATCCGATGTCGTCGGTGGTCACGCCGTTCTCGCTGAACTTCTACCTCGCTGCAGAGCGGATGACGCGCACGTTGGCCGCCGGTGTCACCACCGTGCGCGAGGCCGGGGGCTCGGATCTCGGGGTCAAGGAGGCCCAGGCGAAAGGGCTCGTCGCCGGGCCCCGGATGCTCATCTCGATCACGATCCTGAGCCAGACCGGCGGTCACGCCGACCGGTGGCAGGTGTGTGGCGCCCACCTGCCCGGCTTCATGGGCATCACCCATCCCGGCAAGCCCAGCAGCGTCGTCGACGGCCCGGAGGAGATGCGGCGCAAGGTCCGTGAGCTGATCCGCGCCGGCGCCGATGTGATCAAGGTGTGCACCTCCGGTGGCGTGCTCTCGCCACGCGACGACCCGCGTCATGGGCACTTCCGCGACGACGAGCTCGACGTGCTCGTCTCGGAGGCGACGGCGGCCGGCAAGTGGGTGATGAGTCACGCCCAGGCGACCGATGGCATCAAGTCGGCCGTGCGTGCCGGTGTGCGATCGATCGAGCACGGCATCTACCTCGACGACGAGGCGATCGAGATGATGATCGACCGCGGCACGTTCCTGGTTCCGACGCTCATCGCGCCGATGGGTGTGCTGGAGGCGGCCGACCGGGGGATCAACGTCCCCGAGTACGCGATCGCCAAGACGAAGATGGTGATGGAGTCCCACCGCGACTCGATCTCCCGTGCGATCGCGGCGGGCGTCAAGGTCGCGATGGGTACCGACAGCGGCGTGACGCCACACGGGCAGAACCTGCGTGAGCTCGGCGAGATGGTGCGCTGCGGGATGTCACCCACCGCGGCGCTCGTCGCGACGACGCAGACCGCCGCCGAGCTGTTGGGCGTGCTCGACGACCGTGGCACGGTCGAGCCGGGCAAGCGGGCCGACCTGGTGGTCGTCGACGGCGACCCTCTCGACGTCGAGGGCATCGGCGACCGGATCACCGCGGTCTACCAGGACGGCGTCGCGGTCACAGCGCCTCGGTGAGGTGGACGAACAGGTCGTCGAAGGAATCGAGCGCGGGGAACTGCGGGAACTCGGCGCGGACGTTGTCGGGGGCGCGGAACAGGAAGCCGGCGTCGGCCTCGGCGAGCATCGACGTGTCGTTGTAGGAGTCGCCGGCCGCGACGACGCGGTAGTTGAGCGACTTGAACGCGCGCACCGCATGGCGCTTGTGATCGGACATGCGCAATCGGTAGCCCACGATGCGATCGTCGTCGACGACGAGCCGATGGCACAGCACCGTCGGACGGCCGAGCTGCGCGAGCAGCGGACCGGCGAACTGTTCGAACGTGTCGGAGAGGATCACGACCTGGGTGACCGTGCGCAGTCGGTCGAGGAAGTCGGCCGCGCCGGCGAGGGGCGACAACCCGCCGATCACGGCGGCGATCTGCGACAGGGTCAGGTCGTGCGCGGCGAGCAGGTCGAGCCGCCCGCGCATCAGGAGGTCGTAATCCGGTTCGTCCCGGGTCGTGCGCCGCAACGCGCTGATCCCGGTGCTCTCGGCGACGGCGATCCAGATCTCGGGGACGAGCACGCCCTCGAGATCGAGCGTCACGATCGTCTGGCGGGCCTCGATCATCGCGCCAGTGGTTGATCCCGGCGCGTGGCAGTACCGATCGGCTCGCTCGAGCGGACGTACCCCAGGAGCGGCGTGGCGCGGACCCTCGCCTGCGCACCCTGGGGCGCGGCCGTGCGCTCGTCGGCCAACCAGGCGGTGATGACTCGACGCGTCCCGTCGTCGACGGCCAGGAACAGCGAGTAGCGGTCGCGGTCGGCGAGCGGCCGCAGCCCACGCGCAACGCGGGTGACGTCGACTGGGCGCCTGGCGCGCACGATCAAGCCGACCCGCTCGGTGACGGAGACCGTGTCGACGACGCCGGCGACGATCGCCCAGATCGACCAGACGATCGGGATGAACATCAGCGTGGCCAGGATCTCGGCGACGTTCTCGACGAGGTCGTCGTGCTCGGGGAAGCGTTCGTAGAGGGATTCGAGAAGTTCACCATCGGCGATTCGGCCGAGCATCTCGCGCCCGACGAGCGCGGCCAACAGCGCGATCACGCCGATCACCGTCACGAGGATCGGCTGGCGGCCGTAGGCCGGACGGGTCGGGTACCGCACGCGCACGATGTGGGGCGTTCCGCCCGCGTCGCTCCACGCCACCCGCTCGTCCTCGGCGACGACCGACAACTGCTGGATCACGTGCTCGGCGACACCCATCACACACGCATCGGCGAGCGCACGCTGCTGTTCGGGGGGCGCGACCACGCTCGCTCGGTCCGGGATGCGGGCGAGCAGCCGAGCTCGATAGCCGAGCCACTTGGCGGCGCGCCGAAGACCGTCGTCGGTCGGCAGTTCGGCGACCCCGCGGTACACGCGGACGGTCTCGACGGCGAGGGCGATGACGGCGACGAGACCGACGATCCACGCCAGACGTGGACCCAGCGAGTCGGCGGTGCTGATCGTGTCGTCGCCCGACCGCCAGGCGACCACGACGAGCACGAACGCGAGCACTGCGGCAGCCGCCGGTGCGGCCAGCTGCTCAGGCCCATACCGAGCTCGCGTGAGCCCATATTCGCGGGCGACGGCGACGACGCCGCGGCGAAACCGGCGCCACCAGCGGCGGGTCAGACGATGTTGCGCCGCGGCGAGTGTGGCAGCCGACGTCACGCCGTCGAACGTCTGGCCCGCGAGGTGGTTCAGCACCTGCTGCTCGAACCCGCGGAGGACATCGCCTTGATGGCCGGTGCCGCGGGTGAACACGACCACCTCGCCGTCCGCGTAGGCGACCTGGATCCAGCCCCGCGATGCAAGGTCGAGCATCGTGGCCGTCACCGCGGTCGGAGGAACGGTGTAGTCGTTCGTCAGCAGTGCGACGACGGCGGGCGGCTCCATCCACCCGTTCCGGGCGGCTCGGGGGCGTTCGTTACCCGCCGGCACCGGCCGCGCTGGTGAGGCGGCCCACTCGGCACGGCGCAACGCAACCCAACCGAGGGCGGCGACGGCGATCGCGAGTGCCAGCGCCGGGGTGTTCGGCCGAGTCGTGATCGCGAGCAGCTGCGGCACGTCATTCACCCGGCGCGCTCGAAGGCTGACCGTCGCCGGCGTCCGACACCCGCACGTCGGCCGGTTGTCCTTGGCCCGCCGCGACGTCTGCGTCGAGCGCAGCCTTGATCGCCTCCCGAAGGGCGCGTTGGATCGTGTATTGGCTGCCCGGCAAGACCTTCACGGTCAGGCGCAGTGTGACGGTGTCGAGACCCATTTCCTCGACTCCGAGCATCTCGGGCGCTTCGAGGACCATAGGGGCGTACTCTGCCCGTTCGCACAGGTCGGTGGCGGTGTCGCGGAGCACAGCCGTCACCCGGCCGAGGTCGGACCCGGCTGCCACCGTGACGTCGAGGAGCGCGACCGACCAGAGTTGCGATCGATTGCCGACCCTGAGGATCTGGCCGTTCGGCACGTGCCAGACCGTGCCGTCGACGCCGCGCAGGACCGTTGCGCGCAGGGTCATCCGCTCGACGACGCCGGATGCCGGACCGACGTCGACGACGTCACCGACCCCGTACTGGTCCTCGAGCGTCATGAACAGTCCCGAGATCCAGTCCCTCACGAGGCTCTGGGCGCCGAACCCGATGGCGATCCCGGCGATTCCGGCGCCCGCGAGCAACGGGGCGAGGTCGAGGCCGATCTTCTCGGCGACGAGCATCAGCGCGATCGTCCAGATCAGGGCGGATGCCGTGCTGCCGATCAGCCCGGAGATCGCCAGCGCCCGCGTCTCACGACGGGGGTCGAGGTTCTCGTTGTTGAGCATCGGCGGCGGTCGAATACCGATCCGCTGGAACTGACGGGCCGCCAGGTCGCGGTCGGAGCTCACGATGCGTTCGACGAACCGGCGGATCCCGCGCCGTGCCACCTTCGTCAGCAGCCATGCGGTGAGGAGAATCAGCAGGATCTGCAGGGGCCGGCTGATCAACCAGTCGGCGAGCTCGGCGAGGGTGCCGTTTCCGTCGGTCCGGTCGTACACCCACTCGCAGATCGCGCCCGGCGGGTCGCCGCAGGCCTCGCTCACCGAGCCCAGGATCACGGACTCCGAAGGTAGTGGCACGCCCGACGCGGTTCGGGGACGGTCGCCGCCGTGCGCTCCGGTGAACGCCCCCCATTTCGAACGATGGCGTTGGTAGCCTCAACCGCCGCATCGGAACACGGCGGAAGGAAGACACACGATGACGGCAACACCGACATCCATCGCGATCGTAGGGACCGGTTACGTCGGTCTCACCACAGGGGCTTGTCTGGCGCAGCTCGGGCATCATGTGATCTGCGCCGACATCGACGCCGACAAGATCGAGCTGCTCAACCGGGGTGAGATCCCCATTGTCGAGGAAGGGTTGGCCGACGTCGTCGCATCCGCCCGCGCCGCCGGCCGACTCGAGTTCGTGCTCGGCGCGGCCACGGCGGCGGCCGTCGCCGACATCGTGTTCTTGTGCGTCCCGACCCCTCAGGGCGACGACGGATCGGCCGATCTCAGCTACATCCAGGCCGCGGCGACCGAAATCGGGCCCTCGCTGCGTCCGGGGTCGATCATCGTCAACAAGTCGACCGTTCCCGTGGGCTCGACCCGCGTCGTCGAGCGGGCCGTGCGCCGAGACGATGTCCACGTCGTCTCGAACCCCGAGTTCCTGCGGGAGGGGACCGCGGTGCGGGACTTCCTGAACCCCGATCGCGTCGTGATCGGCGCGGCCGACCGCGACGCCGCCGACCGGGTCGCCGCGCTCTACGCCGGCCTCGACGCCACGATCCTGATCACCGATCCGGCATCAGCCGAGACGATCAAGTACGCCGCCAACGGCTTCCTCGCGATGAAGATCTCGTTCGTCAACGCGGTCGCCGCGATGTGCGAGGCCGTGGGAGCCGACGTCGCAGCCGTGGTGCAGGGCATCGGGTCCGACAACCGCATCGGCCCGGCGTTCCTCAATCCGGGGCCGGGTTGGGGCGGCAGCTGCTTCCCGAAGGACTCCCGAGCGCTGGTGCGCATCGCCCAGGACCACGGCTACAACTTCTCGATGATGCGTGGTGTCATCGAGGTCAACGACCAGCAGCGATCGCGGATGGTCGACAAGGTGATCCGGGCGCTCGACGGCCACGAGCGCAGCGTGCTCAGTGGCTCGCGTGTCGGCGTGCTCGGCCTGACGTTCAAGGCGGGGACCGACGACCTTCGCGACTCCCCGTCGATCGCGGTGATCCGCGACCTGATCCGCTTCGGAGCCGAGATCTCCGCCTACGACCCGACGGTCAGCGATCCGCTCCACCCGGCCCGCGCCAGCGCGCTGGCGGGCATCACGCTGTGCGACGATCCGTATGCGGCGGCCACCGACGCCGACGTCGTCGTGATCCTGACCGAATGGCCGGAGTTCAAGACGCTCGACCTCGACCGACTGGCCACGGTGATGGCGGGCAAATCGATCGTCGATACCCGCAACCTCCTCGACCCGATCGCCGTGCGGTCGACCGGGCTCGCCTACGACGGCGTGGGTCGAAGGTGAGCGCACACCTCCGCTGAGACCCGTACATCCTTTGGCCCACCTACGATGGGTGGCATGTCTCGTGTCGTCGTCACCGGCGGAGCCGGCTTTCTCGGATCCCATCTCTGCGAAGCACTGCTCGACCGGGGCGACGAGGTGGTGGCGATCGACAACCTGGTGACGGGGTCGGTCTCCAACATCGAGGGCCTCTTCGGGCGGCGTGGTTTCACGTTCGTCGAGCACGACGTCAGCATGTACGTGTGGGTGCCGGGCGCCGTCGATGCGGTGATGCATCTCGCCAGCCCGGCGTCGCCGGTTGATTTCGAGCGGATCCCGATCCAGATCCTGAAGGTCGGCGGGCTGGGCACGCACAACTGCCTCGGTCTGGCGAAGGCCAAGGGCGCCCGGTTCTTCCTCGCCTCCACGTCGGAGGTGTACGGCGACCCGCTCGTGCACCCCCAACCCGAGTCCTACTGGGGCAACGTCAACCCGATCGGAACCCGGGGCGTGTACGACGAAGCCAAGCGCTACGCCGAGGCGATGACGATGGCCTACCACCGCCATCACAACGTCGACGTTCGCATCGTTCGTATTTTCAACACGTACGGGACTCAGATGAGACCGGACGACGGGCGGGCGGTCTCGAACTTCCTCGTCCAAGCGCTGCGCGGTGACCCGATCACGGTGTTCGGCGACGGGTCGCAGACGCGGTCGTTCACGTACGTGGAGGACGAGATCCGGGGCTTCCTCGCGCTGCTCGACTCCGACGTCACCACGCCCGTGAACATCGGCAACCCGGTCGAGTACACGATTCGCCAGCTCGCCGAGATGGCGATCGAGGTCACCGGGTCGGCGTCCGAGCTCACGTTCGGGCCGCTGCCCGTCGACGACCCGACCCGACGCCAGCCCGACATCACTCAGGCGCGGGCCAAACTGGGCTGGGAGCCGACGATCGAGCTCCGGGAAGGCTTGGAGCGCACGGCGGCCTACTTCCGCGGCGTGCTCGACTGACACTAAGCGCCCACCCGGGCTGCAAGGATCGGCGCCGATGAGTGCCAGCACGGAGCAGACTCCGAACCGTCAAGAACCGATCGGGGTTCTGTCGGAGCTCCTCGGCACCGTCGTGACACTCGAGGTGACCGTCGGCGCCGCTGTCGGTGCCGGCCAGGTCGTCGCGCTCATCGAGTCGATGAAGCTGCACCACGAGGTCGTCGCACCCGTCGCCGGACGGGTCGTTCAGATCGCCGTCGCGGTGGGCGACACGGTGCGACCGGGCGACCTGCTGTTCGGGATCGCGGTGGGTGACATCGACGCCCCGTCGTCGGGCGCACCCGATGATGCGGCGACGTCGGAAGCGGTGCGGTCCGCTCCCACGGGTCTCGACCGCCCCGATCTGGCCGAGGTGCTCGACCGTCATCGCACCGGCCTCGACGAGGCTCGGCCGCAAGCGGTGGCCCGGCGCCGGGAGCGGTCGCACCGCACGGCTCGCGAGAACGTCGCCGATCTCGTCGACGCGGGTTCGTTGATCGAGTACGGACCGCTCGTGCTCGCCGCGCAGCGCCGCCGCCGCGAGATGGCCGACCTGATCGAGAACACCCCGGCCGACGGCCTCGTCGGGGGCGTCGCGACCGTGAACGGCGGGCTGTTCGAGGGACGTGCCGCGCAGTGCATCGTCATGTCGTACGACTACACGGTGCTGGCCGGCACCCAGGGCACGCAGAACCACCGCAAGAAGGACCGCCTGTTCGAGCTCGCCGAGCAGCTGCGGTTGCCGATCGTGTTCTTCACCGAGGGCGGCGGTGGGCGACCGGGCGACACCGACGGGACCGGCGTGACCGGCCTCGACAGCATGGCCTTCATGCTGTTCGCCGAGCTGTCGGGGCTGGTGCCACTCGTCGCGGTGAACGCCGGCTACTGCTTCGCCGGCAACGCGGCGATCCTCGGGTGCTGCGACGTCGTGATCGCCACCGAGGACTCGAACATCGGCATGGGCGGTCCGGCGATGATCGAAGGGGGAGGTCTCGGCGTCTACGAACCGACGGCGGTCGGGCCGATCGAGGTGCAGCGTGCCAATGGCGTGGTCGACATCGTGGTGCCCGACGAGGCGGCGGGCGTGCGTGTCGCGAAGCAGTACCTCTCGTACTTCCAGGGCCCGATCGAGGCGTGGGAATGCGCCGATCAGGACCAGCTCCGCGATGTCGTCCCCCTCGATCGGCTCCGCAGCTACGACGTGCGAAAGGCGATCGACCTGCTCTTCGACACCGGCAGCGTGCTCGAGCTCCGGCGCGACTTCGGCATCGGCATGATCACGGCCCTCGCGCGCGTCGAGGGAGTGCCGGTCGGCGTGATCGCCAACAACCCCGTCCACCTCGCCGGCGCGATCGACAGCGACGGCGCCGACAAGGCGGCGCGGTTCATGCAGCTCTGCGACGCGTTCGCGATCCCGATCGTCACCCTGTGCGACACACCGGGGATCATGGTCGGACCCGACGTCGAGCACTCGGCGATCGTGCGCCACTGCTGTCGCCTGTTCGTGAACGGCGCCAACCTGTCCGTCCCGATCGTGACCATCGTGCTCCGCAAGGCGTACGGCCTCGGCGTCCAGGCGATGATGGGAGGCAGCACCAAGGCTCCGCTGGCGTGCGTCGCGTGGCCGACCGGCGAGTTCGGAGGCATGGGCCTCGAAGGCTTCGTCCGGCTCGGCTACCGCAAGGAGCTCGAAGCCGTCGCCGACCCCGACGAGCGCGAAGCGTTGTTCGCCGAGATGGTCGCCCGCATGTACGAGCGAGGCAAGGCCCTCAGCATCGCGTCGGTGTACGAGATCGACGACGTCATCGACCCGGCCGACTCACGGCGGTGGATCACCACGCTCCTGCGCTCCGCCCCGCCCCCCGACCGCTCGAAACCCCGCCGCACGTTCATCGACACCTGGTAACACGCCCACCCACCCATCCGTTCTGTCTGCTTCAGATCGCGTCTCGCGGCGTTTGAAGCAGACAGTTCGGGATTTTCTAGCCGGCGAAGACCCAGTTCGTGGCCTTGACCGAGCTCATCAGCGCGCTCGACGCGATCGAGTAGCGGTGGCCGGGGTAGAGGATCACGTCGTCGGGGATCTTGGCCAGCCGCTTGAGGCTCTCGGACATCAGCGCCGGATCGCTCCCGGGCAGGTCGGTCCGTCCACATCCGTCGAGGAACAACGTGTCGCCCGAGACCAGCCGTCCGGCGACGAGGAAGCACTGGCTGCCGGGTGTGTGGCCCGGCGTGTGCACCAGCTCGACGTCGATCGCCCCGACCGACACGACGTCGCCGGGATCGTGAGCGGTGACATCGCCCGGCGTGAGACCCGTGGTTCGCGTGACCCACGGGACCTCGGCGCGCTGGACGTGGATCGGACAGGCCTGACGGTCGAGCAGCGCCGCGATGCCTTCGATGTCGAGACCCATCATCGACCCGCCGATGTGGTCGGCGTGGTAGTGCGTCGCCAGCACGCCCGTCACCCGCATGTCGTCGGCCGCCGCGGCGTCGAGCAACTCGCCGACCGCGTACGCCGGATCGACGAGCAGGCACTCGCCGGAGGCGCGGTCGCCGATCAGATAGGCGAAGTTGACCATCTGCGAGGCGACCGGGTCACCGACGGCGAAGTCACGCCCCGACAGCAGTTGGCGGAAGTACAGCTGCCCGCTGCCGTCGTTGTTGGCCCCGTCGTTGCTGGTCGTCACCGCGCGCAGCATAGTTTCGACGGTCATGATCGAGCCGCTGCGCACCCTCACCGCCGGGCAACCGATCGTGTTCGGTGGCGATCGCGTGACGTTCGTCCCGGACGACCTGGCGACGCGATTCGAGCCAGGCGATCACCTCGTCGTCGTGCACGACACCGGCGACCTGCTGCACGTCCCCGCGGCCGAGCACGCGAGGGCTCACGCAGCCGTCGGCACCGCGCTCGCCGCGTTCGAGGCGTTGGGGTCGTGCGCCGACGAACAGATCACGGAGTTCTTCGACGTGTTCGCCGGCCGCATCGCCGACGACGACACGTTCCATCCGATCGCCGCGGCGAACGGGCGCGATGTCGAGCGCGCCGCGACCGGTGGCCGGTCCACGACGCGTCTCGAGCTGTCCCCGAAGATGCGTGCCGACATGATCGCCGGATTGCGCACATGGCGCGACGCTCCCGCGACGCGCGACCGTGTGATCGAAACACGCGCGCACGCGGGATGGGACGTCGATGTCAGGCGCGCACCGCTCGGTGTCGTGGGGTTCGTGTTCGAGGGCCGCCCGAACGTGTTTGCCGACGCGGCCGGCGTGGTGCGCACCGGCAACACGGCGGTGTTCCGGATCGGGTCCGACGCGCTGGGGACGGCACGGGCGATCGTCGAGCACGCGCTCGATCCGGCGCTCGCCGCGGCCGGCCTTCCGATCGGCACACTCGTCCTCGTCGACTCCGCCGAACGGTCAGCCGGCTGGGCGCTGTTCGGTGACCGTCGCCTGGCCCTCGCCGTGGCCAGGGGATCGGGGTCCGCCGTGGCCCAGCTCGGCGCTGTCGCCCGCCAAGCCGGCGTCGCGGTCAGCCTGCACGGCACCGGCGGCGCGTGGCTGGTCGCCGGCGAGACCGCCGACCCCGACCGGCTTCACCACACGCTCGTCAACTCCCTCGACCGCAAGGTGTGCAACACCGTGAATGTCTGTTGCATCCCGCGGACGCGGGCGGCGGACCTGGTTCCCGTCGTGGTCGCCGCGATCGACGAGGCCGCGGCTGGCCGAGGCACCAGTGGTCGACTCCACGTCGAAACGGGGTCGGTGCCGTACGTCGACGCCTCGCATTTCACGCGGCGTGTTGTCGTACGGCGGGCGGACGGTGACCACGACGAGCCGTTCGCGTCGCCGATCCCCGCAGACGAGTTGGCGAACGAATGGGAGTGGGAGCACTCGCCGGAGATGGCGCTGGTCGTCGTCGACGACGTCGACGCCGCGGTGCGCCTCTGCAACCGCCACAGTCCACGGTTCATCGCCTCGTTGATCAGCCTCGATGGCGAGGAGCACGACCGCTTCTACGCCGCCGTCGACGCGCCGTTCGTCGGCGACGGGTTCACGCGGTGGGTCGATGGCCAGTACGCACTCGACACGCCGGAGCTCGGCCTGTCGAACTGGGAGCACGGCCGTCTCCTGGCGCGCGGCGCGATCCTGTCCGGGGAGTCGGTCCACACCCTGCGCTACCGGGCGTCGGTCGACGACCCGATGATCCGCCGGTGACGGCGGAGGCTCACGCCCTTCGGATCAGGACCACACACCGTTGATGTCGACGATGAGGTGGACGGCGCTGCTCGTGAAGAGGCACAGCTCGCCGTTCGAGAGTGGCACGAGGGCGCCGTTGGCGATCGCAGGTGTCGAAGCGCTGAAGTTCAGGTTCGACACGGTGGGCACGGTGCCGCACGGATAGGCGGTCACGAAGCCGGAGTCGCTGGCCCCGGCGGCGGTCAGGTTCACCGACACCGCCTTGGCGTTGATCGGCACCCCGCGGGTACCGGCAATCTTGAACTGCACGACCTGCCCAGCCGAGAGCGTGGCGCTGCCGGTGGCGGGGTTGAGCTCGGTGTAGATCGAGCGGGTGTCGAGCAGACGGACGGGGAGGAGCGGTGTGAACTGGAATCCGCTGCCGGCGACGAAGTAGCCGGCGACGTCGACGAGCAGTTCGGTGGGCGCGTTCGACACGACGCAGATCGTGCCGGCGGCGGACGTCGGGACGATCGCCGAGTTGGCCCGGTTCTCGAGCGGCTCGAAGTTGACGTTCGAGACCTCGCTGGTCCCGGTCTGGTCGCACGGGTAGGCCCTGATGAAGCCGAAGTCGGAAGGTGCGACGACCGTGAGGTTGACGGCGACGGCGTTGGCGTTGGCGGGGACGCCTGCCAGGCCCTCGACCGTGATCGACCGCGGGACTCCCGGCTCGAGCGTCGCGATGTCTGCCTGCCTGGTGTCGTAGACCCGTGTCGGCGCGACCGGCACGAAACCGGACGAGGTCGCCGTCGCCGCCCTGAAGTAGCCGTTGATGTCGATGATGATCTCGGTGTCGACGGGGGAGTAGAGGCACAACTTGCCCTGGAGGAGCGGGACGAACGCTTGGTTCGGCACCGCGCCGCCGGTGAAGTTCAGGGTCGAGACGACCGGGACGTCGGTCGAGCAGTTGTAGACGGTGAGGAATCCGGCGGCGGACGGACTGGCGACGGTGAAGTTGGCGCTGACGGCCGTGATGTCGGCACCGCCGATGGCGACCGTCGTCGGGATACCGGCGCGGAGCCGGACGACCTGGCGGCTCACTCGTGAGTCGGCGTACCGGTACGGCGCGACGGGTTCGAACGTCGACTTGGCACTTGCCGGCGCCGTGTTGGGGAGGTCGATCGTCGGGGCCTGCAGCACTGCCGACGGGTCGATCGTGAACGACCACGTGACGTCGCCGCCGGTCGTCGTCACTGTCGATGTGTAGGTGCCGGGCGCAAGTGGGTTGCGGGGGACGACGACGACGGCGTTGTCCGAGCGCAGGATCGACTGGGCGGTGCCGTCGGTGTTCTCGCCGTGCAGCACGCAGGTCTGGAGGGGGCCGGACGGACCGGTCAGGGTGGCGCTGGCCGAGGTGACCGCACCGGGCATCATGGCGATCAGGGGGAGACCGGCCGCGCCGGTCCAGCCGCAGAACGTCAGCGGGTTCGGTGACTCGGTGATGAAGCGATCGAGGGCGATCGTGGCATTGCGGCCGGGAAAGACGGTCGCGGTGGTCGGGGTGGGGCCCTGCGGGTTGATGCCGCGGAGGACGTCGAGCGTCCCTCCGGAGTGCCATGGGCTCGTCGCCGCGTCGGCGCAGATTCCGAAGCCACTGGTGGCGAGCTTGGGGCGCAGGATGCCGATCGCGTGGAACGGGCCGGTCATCCACAAATCGATGTGGTTGCGAGCCGTGGCGGTGGTGCTGCTACTGACGGCGACGTTGCCGCTGTTGCCGGCCGTGTCGCCCCCAGGGGTGTAGCCGGGGTTGCCCGGGACCTCGTCGTGCGAGATGCCGTTGAGAAGCAGGTAGCACGAGTGGGCCTGTGCTTCGGCCGACCAGGTGGTGTTCTCGGTCACCGGTGCGAGGCCGGACATGCCTCGGTAGGCGTTGACCACGGTGAGCCAGTGCTCGGCGGGTGCAGCGCTGACAACGCCCGACGTCTGGATCTGACCCGCGAAGAGAACCGCCGCGATAGACGCCGCGCCAAAGACGCAACGTACGTTTCGTGTTCGAACTCTCATGGCGGATTCAGCGCTCCTGTCAGCTAGGTGGTGCTGCCCAGAAGATCGACCTCGACGCCGGAGTGCTTGAGGTTGCTTTGCGAAGTCTTGACTGGGTATGGGAATTCGTCAAGCGGTGCCCCGCGCCCCTCGCGCCCCTGGTCCCAGGTACCGTGCGGGCGGTGCGTCGGGCCGGATCCGAACGGATGGCGGCGATCCTGCTGCTCGGCATCGCGTTGGCGGTCGCGTGCACTGAGGGGTCGCCGAGCGGGGTCGGCCGGCGCGCCGATCCGCTCGCCACGACACCCACGACGCCCTCGACGTCGATGAGTGAGGACACGTCCCCGACATCGACATCGACATCGCCTGTGACGACGGCACCGCCGACGACCCCGGCGAGCCCACCGATCGAGCCGGTCGAACCGACGCTCGGCGTCGGCGACACGTTGTTCCCGGGGCTCGGCTCGTCCGACATCGACGTGGTCTCGTACGACGTCGCCCTGACCTACGACCCGACGTCGGATCAGCTGGCCGGGACCGTGTCGGTCGAGCTCATGCTGCTCGTGGACGCCGACACGGTGCCGCTCGACGCGACGGATCTCGCCGTCACGTCAGTGACGGTCGACGGCGACGAGGCGCAGTGGTCGGCGCCCGGCCATGAGCTGCTCGTCGAGCTGCCGGAGGCGAAGGCGGCCGGCTCCACCGTCAACGTCGACGTCACGTACGACGCGCCGTCGCGCCTCCGGTCGGTGGAGATCGGGTTCCCGGTCGGCTGGTACGACACCGTCGACGGTTCCTACGCGCTGAACGAACCCGACGGTGCGAGTGCGTGGCTCCCGGTGTCCGATCACCCCTCCGACAAGGCGACGTGGCGGTTCGAGCTCACCGTGCCCGAGGGGACGACCGCCGTCGCCAATGGCGAGTTGCTCGACGAGATCCACGGCGAGGACGGGGTCACGTGGATCTGGGAGGAGTCCGAACCGATGACGTCGTACGCGATCTTGCTGCTGACCGGCGACTACGAGGTGGTCGAAGGCGGCAGCGCGGCCGGTGTCGACCTGGTGCACGCGGTGCTGCGGTCGTCGCTCGACGAACTCGAGACCTACGAGGCGGTGACCAGGGATCAGCTCGAGTACTTCGTCGAGTGGTTCGGCCCCTACCCATTCCGCACCTATGGGCTGTCGCTCACGGAGAGCTTTCCGGGGTTCGCGATGGAGACCCAGGGCCGGTCGCTGTTCAGCGATCTCGACTTCGACGGCACGCTCGACCACGTCCAGCACCTCCTCCTCGCCCATGAGCTCGCCCATCAATGGTTCGGGAACGCGGTGAGCCCGGACCGGTGGACGGACATGTGGCTGAACGAGGGGTTCGCGACCTACGGCGAGTGGATGTGGCTCGATGAGGTGGGGATCCAGCCGTTGTCGACGGCCGCCGAGATGGCCCTGCTCGGACAACAGGGATCGCCGATCGCAGTCGACAGTCCGACCGTCGATCAGCTCTTCGGCACCGGCGTGTACAAGGGCGGGGCGATGGTGCTCCACGCGCTGCGCCTCGAGGTCGGCGACGACGCATTCTTCCGGATCCTGCGCGAGTGGGTTGCTCGTTACACGGGCAGCTCGGCCACGAGTGACGACTTCCGTTCGCTGTCAGCCGAGGTCGCCGGCCGCGATCTCGACGACTTCTTCGATGCCTGGCTCAGCTCTCCCGACCCTCCCGACGCCTACCCGGGATGAGGTGCGGTCACGAGTGAGTCGCTCAGCGAACGAGCGGTCAACGGCGCAGCAGCGTCTTCAGTACGGTGCCCCACACCCGGCTCGGTCGGTCCGTGCGGGCCTCGGCGCGGTCTGCCATCGCGGCCGCTCGCCGGCCGAGGTTGACGCCCGCCCAGCGCAGCGGTTCCGGCTCCCAGCGGCGCGAGCGGTGGCCGACCCACGGGAGCGCGACGAGGTCTGAGCTCGAGCCGGTGATCAGGTCGGCGAGTGTGCGGCCGGCGAGGTTGGTGGTCGAGACGCCGTCACCGACGTAGCCGCCGGCGGTGGCGAGCCCGGTGGCACGGTCGAACGTGACCGAGCAGTGCCAGTCGCGTGGCACCCCGACCGGCCCACCCCAGTGGTGCGTGATGCGCGCATCGCTGATCGACGGGAACAGGTCGAACAGGCTGGAGACGAGCAGGTCGCGGACGCGTCGATCGGTGTCGTGCTCCGGGGCGACGGTCGATCCCCAGTGGTACGGCGCACCGCGCCCTCCGAACGCCAGACGGCCGTCGGCCGTGCGCTGGCCGTAGATGATGACGTGGCGACCGTCGGCGAACGTCGGGCGATCGGCGAGCCCGATCGATGCCCACTGGTCGTCGTCGAGCGGTTCGGTGGCGATCATCATCGAGTAGATCGGGATCAGGTCGCGGTGACGTTCGGCGAACTGGGTCGTGTACGCCTCGGTGGCCTGGACGACCACGTCGCAGCGGACGACACCACGAGCAGTGGTCACCCGTCGTGGCTCGATGCGCTCTACGGCGGTGCGCTCGAAGAACCGGACGCCGCGCCGCGCCGCGGCCGCGACGACGCCGTGGATCAGGCGCGCCGGATGGACGACCGCGCAGTGGGGCGTGAACAGCGCACCTCGCAACGATGTGGCGGAACAGTGCTGCCGTGCCTCGTCGGCATCGAGCCACCGGTAGTCGTCGGCGCCGAATCCGAGCTCGGCGTACTCGGCGAGCTCGGCGCGGATGCGTTCGGCCTGCGGCGACGACCTGGCGAGATCGATCGTGCCACCTTTCGCGTAGTGGCAGTCGATCTCCTCGGCGGCGACAACGCGACCGACCTCGTCGACCGTGTCGTGCATCGCGACCTGCAGGGCTCTCGCCGCGTCGCGTCCGTGACGGCGAGCAACGGTCGTCAGGTTCATCGGCAACAGCGCCGAGCACCATCCACCGTTGCGTCCGCTGGCGCCGAACCCCACCGTCGCCCGTTCGAGCACGCCGATCCGCAGTGTCGGATCAGCTCCCGCGAGGTAGTAGCCGGTCCACGCGCCGGTGAGGCCGGCGCCGACGATCACCACGTCGAAGTCGGAATCGCCGGGGAGCGGCCCGAAGTTGCAGCGTTGCGCGTCGGGCAGCGTGTCGTTCCACAACGAAGGGGTGTGTGCCGTGGCATCGACGGTGGCGCGGCGCACGGCAATACGCTACGCCTCCCCCCGCTCCGTGATCGCTCCTTGGCCAATGACTCAGCTCCCACCACCCTCATCGGCCCCAGCGGGCTGGTACTCGGATCCGGACGGACGGCCGGGCTCGCGCTACTTCGACGGACATCGCTGGGCGCCGCCGACCAACTTCGGACTCGCACCGACCACACTCTCCCCACCGGCCTTGCCGCACCCGTCGCTCCCGCTCTCCGCTGCGGTCGGTGCACTTGTGATCCTCTTGGCATCGTTGGTCGGCGGCCGGTTGTTGATCGACGCGCTGTCGCGTTTCGAGTGGCCGCTCATCGTGTACGTCGCGCTGCTGACGGCGGTGGGGTACGGACCTTCACTCGCGTGGTGCTGGTACGTCAGCCGTCACTCGGGGACCGGGCGGCTGAGCGTCGACGTGGGGCTGCGGTTCCGCTGGAGCGACGCCGGCTGGGGTCCTGTCATCTGGATCGCGGCGCTGGTCGTGCAGATCGCCGTCGCCGCGCTCATCCTCGTGTTCGATATCCCGCTGACGAGCAACACCGAGCGCGTCTCGGACATCGACGCCAACCGCGGCTACGTCATCGCGCTTGCCATCACCGCCGTCGTGGCAGCACCGCTCGTCGAGGAGATGGTGTTCCGCGGGGTCGTGATGCGCGGCCTACGCGCCCGGTTCGGCGCAGTCGCGACGGTCGCCCTGCAGGCGGTGTTCTTCGGTTCCGCCCACTTCGACCCGGTGCGGGGCAGAGGCAACATCGGACTCGTCATGGTCCTGTCGGCCGTCGGCGGCGCGCTCGGCCTCGGGGCCTATCTGCTGCGCCGGATCGGGCCCACGATCATCGCCCACGCGATCTTCAACGGTGTCGTCCTGATCATCGTGCTCACCGGCGCCAACGACCGGAACGACTTCGAGTTCGACGTCACCGCGTGGCGTGCCGTGACACCGATCGGCGCCATCACCGAATCGACAGGCTTCGTATCAGACGTTCCGGCCTCAGAGCTTTCGAAAGGCAGATGGACACAGATCGCGGTAGGCGGGCCGGCTCCCGATCGCCGTGGCGCTGACGATCGCGTCGGTGCACGCTGCCGCGAAGCACTGGGCGGCGGCGTCGAGGATCCGGTTCAGGCGCGAGGTCCGCGTGTCTGGTCCCCGATAGCTGACGCCGCGTTCGGTCGGCCAGCCCTCACGGTCCATCGCTGTGCTCGCGCCGATATCGATCTCGTGGTCGCCGGTCGCCATCGCGAAGATCGTGTCACCGTCGAACATCGAATGGGAGGGACGGACGGCGCGCGCGATGCCGTCATGTCCGACGGACGCCAGCTTTGACACCTCGGCCTTGGTGAGTCGGCCGGACGTGGCGATCACGCCGATCGTCGTGTTGAGCGGCTCGGACGGTGTCGTGGCGGCGAGGAGTGACGCACGATCGCCGGCACTCGGGCGGCGGAGACCGAACCCTCCGGCCTGCCACGGCAGCCCGGTGCTCGGGTCGAGCACGGCTCCGGAGGCGTTGACGACGGCGAGCGCCCCGACGATCACACTGTCGCCTTCGCCGAACGTCACACTGTCGCCTTCGCCGAACGTGACGCGGGCGCTCGCCGTGCCGACACCACCTTGCAACCCGCCGGCGGCGGCGCCGGTGCCGGCGCCGACCGCTCCACGCGCTGGCGGTGTCGCCCTGGCGGCGATGAGGGCCCGCCGGCCGAACCCGGCATCAGGATGATTGGCGAACACCCCGCCCCGGCCGAGATCGAAGATCACCGCGGCCGGCACGACCGGCACCACCTCGTGCGGTCCTGGCCCCACCCGCACGCCGAGTCCGCGACTGGCCAGCACCTGCATCACGCCGTCGGCGGCGGCCAGCCCGTACGCGCTCCCGCCGGTGAGGCAGACGGCGTGGACGATGTCGACCAGGTTCCGCGGGTCGAGGGCGTCGGTCTCGCGTGTTCCGGGCCCGCCACCCCGCACGTCGACACCCGGCACGGCACCCTGTGCGATCGACACGACCGTGGTGCCGGTCAACCAACCGCGTCCGGCACGATGGGCGTGGCCGACGCGCACACCGGGTACATCGGTGATCGATCCGATGTTGAACGCCATCAGCCGCCCGTCGCCTACTGATCGTCCCTGAACGCCGTCATCCTTGCGTGGCCCACAGCTCACGCAACGACGGCTCAGGGTCGAGGAGCGTGTCCGATTCGGCGTCGAAGCGCCTGGTCGTGCGATCGCCGAGCTCGTAGGCGTCCCAGCCGGGCTTGCCGTCCGACGCGAATCGCAGCACGGCGCCGGCGACTTCGTCGGCGACCCGGATCCGATCTCCGCCATCGCCGGTGAACGCTTGGACGCCGGGGCGATCGAGGTTGTGGAACACGAACGGCACGTCGAGTGCGTGGCACGCGCCGAGGATCCCGCCGAACGCAGGCGTCGGCCAGGTGAACCAGTACATCCACGTCGCGTTGCCGTTCGTCACCCGGGCCTCGCTCAGCCGGCGCGCCGGCACCCGGAACGTCTCGTCGGTCTGCACCGCCGACACGAGTTGACCAGGCGAATGGTCGGGCCGCTCGGCGCGGTAGGCGTCGATGGCGGCGTCGGCCCGACCTGGGAAACGACGCGCGAACGCCGCCCTCATGCCGGAGTCGTCGAGGGCCACGTGGCTCGGATCGAGGGCGTTGAACAGGTGCATCTCGTCGCGCGTCGTGCCGATCACGAGCGGACGGGGATCGTTCGCAGCCTGCTCGAGCACGTCGCCAGGGAGCAGGTCGCCGCCCGACGTCGGTGCGAATGCCGTCAGCGCACCCTTCGTGTTGGCGAGCACGGCTGCCTGCGCGGCCAGCAGGTCGTCGGTCGAGTAGCCGCGAAGGTCATCGATCGAGTCCGCACCCGCGGCGGCGAGCAGCTCAGCAGTCGCCGCGTCGGCGCGGGCCGACGACCGAATCTGCGTCAACGACGGGCTCATCGCGACGGCACGGTGGAACAGGTCGCGGGCGCTCGGCGCCGCGAGCAGCGCCACCACGCTCGCACCCCCTGCCGACTCGCCGAAGATCGTCACGTTGTCGGGGTCGCCACCGAACGACGCGATCGCTTCGCGCACCCAGGCGAGGGCGGCCACCTGATCGGCGATGCCGTGGTTCGAACCGCCGGTGAAGCCGAACGCGCCGAGGCGGTAGTTGACGGTGACGACGACGACGTCGCCGAGTGCGGCGAGCGAGGCACCGTGGTACCACGGCGTGGCGCCGCTGCCGGTGACGAACGCGCCGCCGTGCATCCACACCAGGACCGGACGGCGCGCGTCGTCGCACGCCGGTGTGAACACGTTGAGGTGAAGACACTGCTCGGAGGCCGGCAGGCGGCTGCCGCCCAGCATCCGCTCCATACCGCCGAGCAGCTGCGGACACAGGGCACGGTACGTCGTTGCGTCGAACCCAGTGTCGAACTCGGTGTCGACCTCTGGACCGAGGGAGGTGACGGCGGCCGGCTTCTCGAACCGCTCGGCGGTCGCGTACGGGATGCCCTTGAAGATCGCGATGTCGACGGGCGCGGGACCGTGACGACGCACGGCCTGCGTGAGGCCGCGGACGCGTCCGAAGGGGGTCGTCGCGACGGGTGCGGTCATCGAAGCCACCGTAGCGAGCGCTCGGGTCCGCCACCCTGCCCGGGGGCGGTCGACAACCCGCTCCGGTAGCGTCGCGGCCCGTGCTCACTGCGTCCGGTCCCACCCGACACGGCGTGGAACCGGGCGCTCGGAGCGGCCAAGCGGGCGGCTGGCGATCTCGTGCACCTGGCATGGGAGACGGCCGGCGAATGGGCGGCGATCGGTCCGGCCACACGCCGCGGCCGGCGCTTCGGTTCGTTCGGTGACGGCAGTGTGATCTGTTTCCCGACTGGCACGATCATGAACGAGCACTACATCCATGTCGGCAAGGGCACGATGATCGGACCGTCGGTCACACTCTCGGCCGGCATGGTTCCCGGCCAGCAGTGCGTCACCGACCCGGTGGTGTCGATCGGTGACCGATGCCTGATCGGGCGGGGGAGCGGCATCGTCGGCCACCTGCGGATCGAGGTCGGTGACGACGTCTGGACGGGGCACAACGTCTACATCACCGACCAGAACCACGGCTACGCCGACCCGACCGTGCCGGTCTCACGTCAGGTGATGCCGGAACGACCGGTGTGCATCGGCAGCGGCTCCTGGCTGGGCTTCGGCACGGTGGTGCTCCCGGGCGCAGCGATCGGCGAGCACGTCGTGATCGGGGCGAACAGCGTCGTCACCGGCGTCATCCCGTCGTTCGTGGTCGCTGCCGGTTCGCCGGCGCGCGTGATCAAGGAGATCCCGCACTGAGCCGACAACCGGTCAGATGGACAGATCCCTCGGCGGTGCGCAGGACTCCATCTCGTTGTCGCCCGCGAAGGTCCCGATCCGTTCACTGATCGGGACGCCCTCGTACGCGGCTTCGCTGAACGGGACGTTCTCGCCGCCGCGGAGCGCCTCGGCGAAATCGCGGCGGTTCTGCAGGTAGGTCCGGTAGTCGGCCTCCCAGTCGGGCACGATCGCCTGGCCCTTCTCGTCGGTGGGCATCGCGGCGACGACGTCGTCGACCATCTCCTCGACGATGTCGGTCGCCCGGTCGACGATGTCGGCCCGCTCGTCGAGCATCCCCGCGTCGTCGGGGTCGACGCGCCGGAAGTCGGCCAGCTCCTCGCGCCGTTCGTTGGCGGCCTGGCAGATGCCTTCGGCACGGGCCGCCCACCCGCGGTCGCCGATCTTGTTGACCGCTTCCTTGGAGGCGAAGAACAGCGCATACGTCCAGAACGCGACGAACGCGACGAGCGCCACGCCGATGGCAAGTCGCTTGAGGACGACCCCGCTGGAGCGCATTCCTTCGACGCTACGAGCGACACTTCTGGAAGACAATTTGGGCGCTGGTAGACAATCGGGGTGGATTCGCCGACCTCGACGCCTCGCTTCGAGCGCGCCCGGCGCGGCCTGAACCTGATCGTCTCGATGGTCCGGCTCCATCCAAGACCGTTCGCGATCGCAGTCGCCGGCGCGTTCGTGTTCGCGCTGTGCACGGTCGCGTCGAGCTTCGCCGTCCGCTGGGTCATCGACAACGTCATCCTCCCCCGCTTCGAGGAGGGCCACGTCGCGGTCGGGACCGTCGTCAGCGGGATCGCGCTCCTGATCGGCATCGGTGTGCTGCGGGCGGCCGGTGTGGTCGTCAGGCGCACGTTTGCGGGGATCACGCAATGGCGGGTCGCCCAGACCCTCACCGACGGCGTGATCGATCGCCTCGTGCGCCAGCCCGTGCCATGGCACAAGCGTCGTGCGGACGGCGAGCTGGTGGCCAGGGCTGGTGTCGACGCCGACGCCGCGGTCAGCGTTCTGGCGCCTGTCCCGTTCGCGACGAGCACCGTGCTCATGATCTTCGTGGCGGGGATCTGGATGATCGCGACCGATGTCGTGCTCGGCCTCGTCGCCGTCGCCGTGTTCCCGATCCTGATCATCCTCAACGTCGTCTATCAGCATCGTGTCGATCGCCACTACAGCGAAGCTCAGGACGAGCTCGGGGCATTGTCGGCGGGCGTCCACGAGAGCTTCGAGGGCGTGCAGCTCATCAAGGCGTACGGAGCCGAGGGACGCGAGACCGAGCGACTGTCGACGATCGCCGGGCGCATCCGGGACGCGCGGATCATGGCCGTGCGCCTTCGCGGCACGTTCGAAGCGACGCTCGAGGTGATCCCGTCGGTGGTCAACATCGGGCTCGTGGTGCTGGGGGCTCACCGTGTCAACTCAGGCGACCTGACCGTCGGACAGCTGTCGGGCTTCATCTACATGTTCACGCTGCTGGTGTTCCCGTTGCGCCTGATCGGCTTCGCACTGTCCGAGCTCCCGCACTCGCTGGCCGGATGGAACCGCATCCGCACCGTGCTCGACGAGCCGATCGAACCGGACCCCGGGCATGCCATCGGCGAGGCTGCACCGGGCATCGCGCTCGAGCTCGACGACGTGACGTTCGCGTTCGAAGCCGTCGACGGAGCCACGTTGTCGGGGATCAACCTGACCGTGCCCACCGGACGCGTTGTGGCGGTCGTCGGTCCGACCGGCGCGGGCAAGACGACGTTGGTCGAGGTCATCGCCGGCCTGCTGGCGCCGGACACCGGATCGGTCCGGATGTTCGGGGAACGAGCGCTCGTGTTCCAGGAGGCGTTCTTGTTCTCGGGGACCGTGCGCGACAACCTCCAGATCGGTACCCGGTACGACGACGACGAGCTGTGGGCGGCACTCGAGATGGCGGCCGCCGATCGGTTCGTGCGTGACCTGTCGCACGGGCTCGACACGGTGGTCGGAGAACGCGGCGTGAGCCTGAGCGGTGGCCAACGCCAGCGCCTCGCGCTCGCCCGGGCGCTGGTCCGGCGCCCCGACCTGCTGTTGCTCGACGACACGACCTCCGCGCTCGACCCCGGCACGGAGGCGACGGTGCTGGCCAACTTGCGTCGATCGCTCGCCGACGCCACCGTCGTGATCGTCGCCTCGCGGCCGTCGACGATCGCCCTCGCCGACGAGGTCATCCACTTCGAGTCCGGACGGATCGCGGCCCACGGTTCACACGCCGATCTGATGGCGGCCGGCGGTGGGTATCGCTCGCTCGTCGAGGCATTCGAGACGGACCGTGAGGCTGAATCAGAAGCCGATGGCCGGGTCGTCGGGACGCGGCCATGACGGAGCCGGTCGGTCGTTTCACGGCGGTCAACGCCATCGGTCGCGGGCTCGAGGAAGCGCCGGTGCTGCGTCAGGGCCTGGGCGTGACGTGGCTGCTCGCCGCCGTCGGCGCCGGTGGCCGGGTGGTCGTGCCGATCACCATCCAGCAGGCCATCGACCGTGGCATCGTCGGCCACGATCCCGTGCGGCTCGATCTCGTCGCGGCCATGGGGTGCGTGGCGGTTGTCGCACTGCTGATCGCCGGATTCTCCCAGCGGCTGGCCGTGGTGCGCCTCGGCGTGCGCAGCGAGCGCGCCCTGTACGACTTGCGGGCGAGGCTGATCCAACACATCCACCGCCTGAGCCTCGCCGACCACAACGAGGAGCGCCGCGGTGCCCTCGTCGCCAGAGTCACGAGCGACATCGAGACGCTCGCCCAGTTCTTCCAGTGGGGCGGCCTCGCCTGGCTGCTCGACGGCACATTGATGCTGATCGTCGCCGGCGTGATGCTCGCCTACGACTGGATCCTGGCGCTGGTCGCGTTCGTCGTTGCGCTGCCGCTGGCGTTCGTGCTCCGCGCGGTGCAGCGTCATCTGGTCGTCGCCTACGACCGCGTCCGCGAGCGCAACTCCGAGATGCTGAGCTCGATCAGCGAGGTCGTGTCGGGCGCCGAGACGATCCGGGCCTATCGCGCCGGCGGTCACTTCGAGGGCGAGACCAACGTGACGGTGAAGCGCCGTGCCGATGCGCAGATCCGAACGAACGTGATCGGCGCCTTCCTCTTCCCGTCCGGCGAGGTGTTCTCGGTGCTCACGGTCAGCGCGGTCGTCGCCGTCGGGGTGTGGCGCGGTCCCGAGAGCGGGCTGACGGCCGGCGCCATGATCGGCTTCGTGTTCCTCACGTACCGGTTCCTCGAACCGATCGCCGAGTTCACCGAGGTCCTCGATCAGACGCAGACGGCTGTCGCCGGGTTGCGCCGCGTGCTCAGCGTGCTCGACATCCCCGCCGGACCACCGCCACCCACCGAATCGCAGGCGTTGCCGCCGGGGCGGCTCGACATCGACGTCCGCGACGTGACGTTCTCATACCGCAGCCGGGCCGAACGCGACCTGTCCGACGACACCGTCCTGCGCCACATCAACCTCCACATCCCGGCCGGCCAGCAGGTCGCGATGGTGGGCGCGACCGGTTCGGGCAAGACCACCCTCGGCCGCCTGATCGCCCGCTTCGCCGATCCGACCATCGGTGAGATCTCGCTCGGCGGCGTGCCCTTGAAGGCGGTCGACAACGACGAGCTCCGGCACCGCCTCATCGTGGTCGCCCAGGAGCCGTTCCTGTTCGACGACACGATCGCCGCCAACGTGCGGTTTGCCCGTCCGGGGGCCGACGATGCGGCGATCCACGCCGTCGTCGCCCGGCTCGACGTCGTCGACTGGTTGGACGCGATGCCCGAAGGTCTCGAGACCCGCGTCGGCGAGCGCGGCGAGCAGCTGTCGGCCGGCGAGCGCCAACTCGTCGCGCTGCTGCGGGCGGGGCTCGCCGACCCCGACGTGCTGCTCCTCGACGAGGCGACGTCGTCGGTCGACGCGCTCACCGAGGTTCGGATGTCGCGAGCGCTGTCGCACCTGGCCGAAGGCCGCACCACGATCGCCATCGCCCACCGGCTGTCGACCGCTGCCCGCGCCGATCGGGTGCTCGTGCTCCACGACGGCCGGCTCGTCGAGGACGGCCCCCACGACGAGCTGATCCGCGCCGGTGGCACCTACAGCCGGCTGTACGACGCCTGGATCGCGTCGACCGCCGCCGCGGTTTGATCTGAGGCGGTGTGATCGGCGTTCGTCACCGTCCGACCTTGATGTACGGGCTGCAGGCGAGGTTGCCGCACGCCAGCACCTTGAGCTCGGCGTTGCCGAAGTCGTTGTAGCTGATGAGCGGGAGGCCGTCGGCGCCGACCGTGATCGACGAGAAGCGCCCGACCTCACCGACGGTGTCGACGCTGGTGGCGGTGACGGCGGAGCCGCCGGTGGTGCACCGGGCCACCTTCAAGTCGTCGTCGGTGGTCCTTCCGGTGCGCCGCTGCTGGGTGCGTTGGCGGTGTAGTAGCCGATGACGTCGGCGAGGATGTCGGTGCTCGGTCCTGGTGCGCCGTAGGCGTCGAAGGTGAGCTCGACCATGCCGGTGTCGGGCCCGCTGGTGGGCAGCGCCACGGTCACCGCGTTGGGGACGATGTCGCCCGCCTTCAGGTTGAGGCTCGACGTCGTGGGGGCCCCCGGCGCGTCGGCCGGTCGGACCGCCACGAACCCCGCCGCGGTGGGTGACACGGCGGTCACGTTCATCACCACCGCTGTCGCACCGACGGGTACGACGATCTGGGTTCCGGCGGTGGTCGCCACGTCGCCGGTCACGTCGAGGTCCTGGCTGATCGCCGACACGAACGGTCCGGCCAACCCGACGTCCGTGCGGGTATCCAACACCCGTACCGGGGTGATGGCCACGAACGTCGAGGGCTCGCTCGACGCCGCGGCGAGGCGAATCACCCCTCCAGCACCCACGGTGACGGCGATCGCGGCACCGATCGCCGCCCACCGTGACCGCCACAGACCCCGACCAGCATCACTGACTCGACGCATGACAGCGCTCCTCCCAGTCGGGCACCCCATGCCACGACCAGGTCCCAGCCTAAATCCGGCCCGAAGTCGGTCTCCAGGGACCGGCGGCCGACAGGCGTCAGTCGACCTCGAGGCCGAACGGGAGGGGACCGTTGACGGCAGTGATCTCGCACTCGACGTCGTCGGCTTCGAAGCGGTGCTCGACGACGAACTGCGCAGTCTCGCCGGGCGCCGTCGAGACAACCGCCGCCGGGCGCTCGATCGTCCGTCCTGACGGCAGCGCGTGGAACTCGACGTAGACGGTGAACCGGCTCGCGCGGTCGCCGTCGTTGCGCAACTCTCCTTCGGCGCGAGCGCGTCCCGCCTCGACGACGCACGAGCCGATCGACGCTGTCGAGTCAGGTGGGTTCTCGTAGCGGTCGATGGCGCGGACCACGACAATCGTGAACACGAGGCCGAGGATCGCGATCGGCACGCCGAACGCACCGGTCACGAGACCAGTGATCGCGAGACCCCGTCGGCGGCCGCTCGTGCGTGCCCGGCGAAGCCCGACGATGCCGAAGATGATCGCCAGCACGGCGAGCACGGCGCCGACCGCGAACAGCACGGGGATCCACCCGAGGACGACCGAGATGATGCCGCACACCATGGCGGCGACGGCGATTCCGTTGCGGCCGGCATTGACGTTGGCGGCGCCGAGGTGGTCCGGCTGCACCGAATGCGGCATGGGCGGCCCTCCGCCTGGCGCGACAGGGTCGACGTAGCGCTGCCCGTTCGACGCGACATCGGATGTCCACACTGCGCCGTTGTGGTAGCGGTACTCGAACCGGCCGGCCGGATCGTTGAACCAGCCGGGGTTGCTGGGGCCTGGATTGCCGTGTCCCGTACCGCTGGGACCCGGACTCGCGAAGCCGCCACCCGATTCGCTCACCGCGTGCGAATGTACCCGACACTCGGCTGAGACGTGCTTCCCATCGGGCGCGGTGCCGATCGCTGGGCCCTGCGCCGTGCCCGACGCCAGACCGTGCCCGACGCCATATCGTGCGCCGTCACCGGCGTCCGTACCATGCAGGGCCATGGAGATCGTCCTGGTCCGCCACGCCCAACCCGAATGGGTGCGCGACGGGCTGAATGTCGTCGACCCGCCCCTGACGCCGCTGGGTCACCGTCAGGCGAAGCACCTCGGGGCGGCGATGAACGACGAGGTCTTCGACGAGGTGCTGGTGTCGCCGCTGGCACGGGCGCGCCAGACCGCCGAGCCGGTGCTGGCCGCACTCGGCCGCGACGAGAAGATCGATCCGTGGCTCGAGGAGATCCGCGACCCCGGCTGGCACGGCACTCCCGCCGAGCGGGCCGAGCAGGCCTACCGCGAGATGCGCGAGCGCCCGGTCGACGGGCGTTGGGCGGGGCTCGAAGGCGGCGAGTCGGTGCGTGAGTTCACCGACCGCATCCGGCTCGGAGCCTCGCTGTTCCTCGCCGAGCGCGGCATCCACCGGATCGAACACGATCTCCCCGTGTGGCAGATCGACGAGCCCGACGCGCGTATCGCGCTGATCGCCCATGCCGGCACCAACTCGGTCGTCATCTGCCACATGCTGGGGCTCGAGCCGACGCCCTGGGAGTGGGACCGCTTCGTCCTCGGTCACGCCTCGGTGAGTCGGCTGGTGGCGCTCCCGGTGCACGAGGGCTTCACGTTCAGCCTGTTCAAGCTCTCCGACGTCGAGCACCTGCCCCGCAGCGACCGCACCCACTGACTCCCGAGTAGGTTCGACACATGCCTCCGGACCCGGCGACGGCCGATCCCGATCTGGTCAAGCTCTACGCGTTCCAGGTCTTCTCGAAGCTCGAAGGCGCCGTCACCGCCGGGATGATCCACCTCGGTGACCGGCTCGGGCTGTACCGGGTGCTCGCCGACGCCGAGCGTCCGCTGTCGTCGGCCGAGTTGGCCGATGCCGCCGGTCTCGATGAGCGATGGGTACGGGAGTGGGCCTTCAACCAGGCTGCCGCGAAGCTGATCCTCACCTCGTCGGACGACGCATCTGGCCTCGGCGACGACGTGCGGTTCGCGCTGACGGCGGAGGCGGTGGCGGTCCTCGCCTCGCCCGATCACCCGGCGTTCGGGATGGGGATGTTCCATCGGCTCCCGCAGACCATGCAGACGCTCGAATCGATGCCGGAGAGCTTCCGTTCCGGCCTCGGCCACGACTACGACAGTCACGGCCCGGAGGGAGCGGTCGGCCTCGAGCGCAGCTTCGAGCCGTGGAACCGGACGTTCCTGTTGCCGGTGGTGCTGCCCGCCCTCGACGGCGTCGTCGACAAGCTGACCGAAGGTGCGACCGTCGTCGACATCGGTTGCGGCGCCGGCGGTGCCGTGCTGCTGATGGCCCGTGCATTCCCTGCCAGTGACTTCAGCGGCTACGACATCTCGCGCTACGCGCTGACGCGGGCGGAGGAGCGCCTCGCCGAAGCAGGGATTCCCAACGGCACGTTCCACGATCCGCGGGAGCACCCGATGCCGGACGACCAGTCCGTCGACCTGGTCACGACGTTCGACTGCCTCCACGACATGACCGATCCGCAGGGGATGATGGTCGCCATCCGGCGGGCGATCGCCGCCGACGGCACGTGGCTGCTCGTCGACATCAAGGCCAGGGACACGTTCGCCGAGAACGTCGAGAAGAACCCGATGGCTCCACTCATGTACGGCATCAGCGTGCTGTCGTGCATGTCGTCGGCGCTGTCCGAGCCTGGTGGGGCAGGGCTCGGAACACTCGGGCTGTCGGCGACGAAGGCCGAGGCGATGGCGCGGGACGCCGGCTTCACGCGGTTCCGGAAGCTCTCCATCGATCATCCCGTGAACGCGTTCTACGAGATCCGGCCGTAGGGCCGCGATCAGACGCGATCAGACGATGGTGCTGACGGCTCTCCGTTGAGCCGCGCGCTGGTCGTTGCGCGCCTGCAACCTGGCGGTGTCCGCACGAAGCCAGGCTTCGTACTTGTTGCCGACCCGATTCATCTCGGCGACGATCCGCCCGAGCTCGTCGACCGTGAACGCCTCCTTCAAGTGGCCGGCGAGTCGATGCATCGCGTCGCGGTGAGCGACGGCGGCGTCGAATGCCCGTAGGCGTTCGCGGTTGTCTTCTTCGGCTGCGCTCTCGACGTCCATGGGCCCCTCCAAGGTCGGATCCGCCTCTATCGGCATGTATCGCCCGACCTTGAGAAAATATTGTTCGGGCAGCTTGCTCGGTCGTTCCGACGCCGGAACTCGGCCGAATCGGGTGCGGACCGTAGTCGCCCAACCGCATGTCGGGAGACTGTTTGAGCCCTCTCGAGACGGGGAACGTCCCCGTTGGCAGAACGTCAGCTGACTCCGCCGAATTCCGCGCCACCAGACCCTGGACGCGCAACCGCCCGCCCTACTGACAGGGGGCGGGCGGTTGGCTGTCGACGGTATGGGAGGATCGGGTCATGGGGTTCGACGAGATCCGCCCATGAGCGACGCCAGGCTGAGCGCGCTGTCCCGTTCGGTCGCCGGACGGCGGGCGATCGTCACCGGGGCGGCAAGCGGCATGGGACGGGCGACGGCGCACCTGTTCGCCGACGAAGGCGCGCGGGTGGTCGTCGCCGACCTCGAGCACGATGCGGTCACGGCCGTCGTCGACGAGATCCGTGCCGTGCACGGCGCCGACGCCGCGCTCGGGGTGGTGTGCGACGTCGCGTCGGACGAGGAGATCTCGAGTCTCGTCGGTGCGACGGTCGAGTGGGCGGGCGGGATCGACATCGTCGTCAACAACGCAGGTGTCGCGATCGCCAACTCGGCGTTCCAACCGGCGGAGCAGTTCGAGGACGGCTGGGCACGTACGGTCGACGTCAATCTCACCGCGCATGCCCGGCTGATCCGTGCCGCACTGCCGCACCTCACCGCCTCCGGTGCCGGCCGCGTCGTCAACATCGCGTCGACCGAGGCGATCGTGACGAGTGCCGGGATGGTGGCCTATGCGGCGACGAAGGCCGGCGTCATCGGGCTGACGAAGAGCTTCGCCGTCGAGCTCGGCCGCCACGGCGTCACCGTCAACTGCATCTGCCCCGGCCCGATCACCACCGGCATGACGGCCTCGATCCCCGACGACGCCAAGGCGACGTACGCCAGGCGTCGGGTGCCGCTCGGACGGTACGGCGATCCCGAAGAGGTCGCCCACATGACACTCAACCTCTGCCTGCCCTCGGCGAGCTTCGTGAACGGCGCCGTGATCGCCGTCGACGGCGGCATGTCGATCCGCCACACCTGACGCGTGTCGAGCCAAGTCCAACATTGGATTTGCTTCGCAGCAGGTGATGCGTCTGGGTGAACTGTTGGACTGGGGTCGTCACGGGCGGAGACCGTCTTGTCGAGCCAATTCCAACAGTTGGATTTTCTTCGCAGCAGGTGATGCGTCTGGGTGAACTGTTCGACTGGGTCGCATGGGCGGAAGCCGAGTTGTCGAGCCAAGTCCAACAGTTGGATTTACTTCGCAGCAGGTGATGCGTCTGGGTGAACTGTTGCGAGTCGAGCTCGCGCCGAGCGCTCCCGGGCACACCTGACGTCCTGCGCATTCCGGCTGGAACGACTGGCGGTCGTAGTCTGGCTCGGTCATGCGGTTGCAGCCTTCCCAGTACCGCGCGGTGACGATCGGCGCCCTGATCGCGGTGTGCGCGATCGTCGTGTCCGGGGCCGCCGTACGGCTCACCGGCAGCGGGTTGGGGTGCGACGACTGGCCGAACTGCAACGACCGTCAGCTGATCGACGTGTCGAGCACCCACGCCGCGATCGAGCAGGTCAACCGCCTGTTCACCGGTCTG
Source organism: Ilumatobacteraceae bacterium (assembly GCA_963722415.1). Lineage (GTDB taxonomy): Bacteria > Actinomycetota > Acidimicrobiia > Acidimicrobiales > Ilumatobacteraceae > JALOLG01. The sequence continues at coordinate 95,399 of CAVRNI010000009.1, read as the reverse complement.
GTCAGCTTCGCCGTGATCGCCGCCGTGCTCGGCTCCCTCGTGCGTGAGCCCCGCCGGCGCGACCTCACGTGGTGGTCGGTCGGGCTGGTCGCCGGCGTCGTCGGTCAGATCGTGCTCGGCGGTATCACGGTGCTCGTCGACCTGCACCCGATCGCCGTGCAGGGTCATCTCCTGTTGTCGATGGTGCTCGTCGCCAACGCGACGGTGCTGGTGCGCCGCGCGGGCGAGCCCGACGGGGTCGAGCGCAACGCCACCGTCTCAGCGGCCACCCGAATGGCAGTGTTCGCCCTGGCAACTGGGACGTCACTCGCGGTGTTCACCGGCACGTTGGTGACCGGCGCCGGACCACATGCCGGCGACGAGGACGCCCGGCGCTTCGGGTTCCACATCCCCACGGTGGCGCGCGTCCACGGCACCACCGTCATGGTGACGATCGCCATCGCCCTGGGTCTGTTGTGGCGAATCCGCCGCCGGAACCCCGACCGCGCGGCGATGACACCGGCGATGACGACATGGCTGTTCGTCGCCGCCCTTCAAGCCACGGTCGGCTACGTCCAATACTTCAATGACGTTCCGGAACTGCTCGTCGGGTTGCACGTGGCCGGGGCCACGGCGTTGGTGGTCGTGACCACCCAGGTCGTGCTCGACACCCGCCGCCCAGTCGACGTTCGTCACCCTCGGCGCGATCCGTCTCCGGTCCTCGTCAAGAGCCACGCTTGACGTTCGACGGTCTGACCGAGTGGAATGACCCTCCACGTGCGGGCATCGGGGGTGCCTCCGGGCAGGGGTAGAGCGAGTTGACACGAACTCAACTGAAACGTGTGGTCATCTCGCTGTTCGCGATGGCGGCTGGACTCCTCGCCTTCGCCGGCGCGCCAGCTCACGCGCAGGACGCGGAATTCGCGATTCAGGTCCGGGTCCTCGACCAGCAGCGTGATGCCAGCGGCCGCGCCGACAACCAGCCGGTGGTCGGCGTCACCATCACGGTGGTCGACGCCGACGGCAACGAGGTCGGCACAGGCGTCACCGATGCCGAGGGCATCGCGCTCATCCCCGTCCCGGAGCGGGCCGACTATGTCGTTCGGCTCGACGAATCGACGCTGCCCGACGACCTCGACCTGACCGGCGAGTCGACGCCCGAGGAGACGATCACCCCGTCATCGTTCATCACGTCGACGACGAACATCACGTTCTTCACCGGCGAGTCCCAGAGCGCCGACCAGAGCGGCTTCGAAGAAGTTCGCCCAGCGTCTCGCCGACGGGATTCGGCTCGGGCTCGTGATCGCCATGTGCTCGGTCGGCCTGTCGCTGATCTTCGGCACGACTGGCCTGACCAACTTCGCCCACGGCGAGTTGGTCACGTTCGGCGGATTGACCGCCTTCTTGCTCAACGTCACCGGCATCGGCTTGCTCGGTTTCCTCGGCTTCCTGCCGCTGATCGACGACGACGGGCGGTTCCAGCTGTTCCTCGCCGTGCCGATCGCGGTCGTCCTCGGCGGCGTGTTCGGATGGCTGTTCGACTACGTCATCTTCGCCCCGCTGCGCCGGCGCGGCATCGGGTTGATCACGCAGCTGGTCGTCACCGTCGGCCTGTCGATCATGCTGCGCAACATCTTCCTGTTCCAGTTCAAGGGGCGAACACGGCCGCTCCGCGACTACTCGCTTGCAGGAAGGCACCGACATCGGTCCGATCACGGTCACACCACGCGACATGATCACGGCCGCCATTTCGCTCGTGGTGTTGATCGCGGTCGCCTTGGCGCTGCAGAAGACCCGGCTGGGGAAGGCGACGCGGGCGGTCTCCGACAACCCTGACCTCGCCTCGGCGACGGGCATCGACAGCCAGCGTGTGATCCGGATGGTCTGGGTCCTCGCCGGCTCGCTGGCCGCTCTGGGCGGCATCTTCCGGGCGCTCGACGAGCAGGTCGGGTTCGACATGGGTTCCCGCCTGCTGTTCCTGATGTTCGCGGGCATCACGCTCGGTGGCCTCGGCTCGGCGTTCGGAGCTCTGGTCGGCGGGTTCATCGTCGGGGTGCTCGTCGAGCTCGCCACGCTGGTCGTGCCGACGCGAGTTGAAGAACACGCCGGCGCTGGCGATCTTGATCATCGTGCTCTTGGTGCGACCGCAGGGCATCCTGGGTCGGTCGGAACGAGTGGGTTGACGGAGGGAGCGGCATGGACTGGGCAGCGATCTTCGAGAACACCGTCAAGGCCTTCATCGGCATCAACGCCGTGTACTTCGCGATCGCGGCGATCGGCCTCAACGTCCAGTTCGGCTTCACCGGTCTGCTGAACTTCGGACAGGCCGCGTTCATGGCGGCGGGCGCCTACGGCCTCGGCATGACGGCCAAGTACTACGAGATCTCGTTCTGGTGGGGGATCGCGCATCGGGATCGGGTACTCGATCGTGCTCGGCCTGCTGATGGGCGTCCCGACGCTGCGCCTGCGGGCCGACTACCTGGCGATCGTCACGATCGCCACCGCCGAGATCATCCGCCTCACCGTCCGGTCGGTGAAGTTCAAGGAAGTCTTCGGTGGCAGCGACGGGATCAACGACTTCTCCGGCGAGTTCCGAAGGCTCGGCACCGACATCGGCTTCGAGCAGGCCGACCAGTACGGGTTCTGGTGGTTCACGTTCACCGGACGCGAGATGTGGACGCTGATCGTCGGCTGGGCTCTCGTCGGCATCTTCGGGACGCTCGTCTACGTCTTGATGAAGAGCCCGTGGGGGCGGGTGCTGAAGGCGATCCGGGAGGACGAGACCGCGGTGCGCAGCCTCGGCAAGAACGTCTACAGCTACAAGATGCAGTCGCTGATCCTCGGCGGCGTGATCGGCACCTTCTCGGGGATGATCTTCGCCCTCGACCGCGGTTCCGTGCAGCCCGACAACTACAGCCGCGACGTGACGTTCTACGTGCTGACGGCGCTGGTGCTCGGCGGCGTGGCGAAGGTCTCGGGCTCGATCGTCGGGCCGATGTTGTTCTGGGCGGTCTTCGTGTTCATCGACAACACGCTGCGCGAGTTCACCAAGGACGGTCCGGTGCGCATCGGCGACTTCACGCTGATCGAGTCGACCCAGGTCGGGCAGGTCACGTTCGCCCTGGTCAGGTCTGATGCTGATGCTGCTGATGATCTTCCGCCCGCAGGGCGTGTTCGGCAACCGCAAGGAGATGGCCTTCGATGGTCGATGACGGCGCCGCCACCCGCCGCGTCTCCGACGTCGCCGCCGCCGCCAAGGCGGAGCTCGCGAACGTGCCGCCGGAGCCCGGCAGTCCCGAAGCCGGATCCGATCCTCGTCGCCCGCGACATGGTGCGTCATTTCGGCGGTCTGATGGCCGTCGACGTCGAGCACGTCGAGATCCAGCGTGGCTCGATCACCGCCCTGATCGGTCCGAACGGGGCCGGCAAGACGACGTTCTTCAACTTGCTGACCGGGTTCGACGAGCCGAATCGCGGGCGGTGGCAGTTCGACGGCATCGAGATGAGCGGCGTCGCCCCGCACAAGACGGCCAAGATGGGGATGGTCCGCACGTTCCAGCTCACGAAGAGCCTGACCAAGCTGGCCGTGATCGAGAACATGAAGCTCGGCGCCACCGACCAGCGTGGCGAGAAGTGGTGGAACGCGCTCGTTGCCGTCGCTCTGGCGTGCTCAAGAGGCGGAGATCGAGGCGCGCGCCGACGAACTGTTGTCGCGGTTCTCGCTCGGCCACATGCGCGACGAGTACGCGGGTGCACTGTCCGGCGGCCAGCGCAAGCTGCTCGAGATGGCCCGGGCGCTGATGACCAACCCGCGCCTCGTGATGCTCGACGAGCCGATGGCCGGCGTCAACCCGGCGCTGAAGCAGAGCCTCAACGACCACATCCGCGGGCTTCGCGACGAGGGCATGACCGTCCTGTTCGTCGAGCACGACATGGACATGGTGCACGATGTCTCGGACTGGGTCATCGTGATGGCCGAGGGACGGGTGATCGCCGAGGGCACGCCTGATCAGATCTCGAGCAACACGGCGGTGATCGACGCCTACCTCGGTTCGCACCAGGGCAAGTCGTTGCTGGAGGATCTCCCATGAGCGAAGCGAACGGTCGGACGGTCCTCGAGGCGAAGGAGTTGGTGGCGGGGTACATCCCCGAGGTCAACATCCTCAACGGCTGCAACCTCGTCGTGAACGAAGGCGAGTTCGTCGGCATCATCGGGCCGAACGGCGCCGGCAAGTCGACGCTGCTGAAAGCCGTGCTCGGCCTGTGCACGATCCGTTCCGGGAACGTGACCCTGAACGACGAGGACATCACCGGGAAGCAGGCCCACGAGTTGGTACCGCTCGGCGTCGGCTACGTACCGCAGAACAAGAACGTCTTCCCCAGCATGACCGTGCGGGAGAACCTCGAGATGGGGTGCTTCCTGCGCCCCTCGCTGTTCGACACCCGATTCGACTACGTCACCGAACTGTTCCCGCGCCTACGCGAGCGGGCCGGCCAGCGTGCCGGGGCGCTGTCGGGCGGCGAGCGCCAGATGGTGGCGATGGGTCGGGCGCTGATGCTCGAACCGACCGTGCTGTTGCTCGACGAGCCGTCAGCGGGTCTCTCGCCGAGCCTGCAGGACGAGGTGTTCGTCCAGTGCCGGCGCATCAACGCGACCGGAGTGGCGATCCTGATGGTCGAGCAGAACGCCCGGCGCTGTCTCCAGGTGGTGCACCGCGGCTATGTGCTCGACCAGGGCCGCAACGCCTACACCGGCTCCGGCCGTGACCTGCTGGCGGATCCGGCCGTGATCGAGCTGTACCTCGGCACGCTGGCCAAGGCCACGGGCGGCTGAGCGGAGAGACCCGAGAAATGGAAGAGCCCCGGGTCACCCCGGGGCTCGCTCCATCTTCAGGATTCGTTGGTTGGGATCAGGTCCCGGCGTCGAAGTTCTCGCCGAGCGCGTTGCCCATGTTGCCGTCGGTGCCGTAGACGTTCTTCGTCTTCGGTCCGATGCCCTGCTCGACCATGGTCCGCAGGATGCGGCTTCCTTCGTCGAAGCTGACCAGCACGATCGCGTCGGGGTCGGCCGCAACGACCTCGCCGACTTCGGAGTCGAAGCTGGTGGCGGCGGGGTCGTACGCCACGTGACCGAGCACCTCGACACCACTGGCGGTGAGCACGTCCTCCACGATGTCGGCGATGCCGTTCCCGTACGCGTCGTCGAGGTTGAGGATGTACGCCGTGGCGTTTCCGTCCTCGAGGACCAGCTGGGCGACGACCGGACCCTGCAGCGTGTCGGGCGGGGCGTCTCGGAAGTACAGGCCGTTGTCGGGATAGTCGGTCAGCGTGATGCTGGTGTTGGCCGGGCTGAACATGATGACGCCGGCGGCCGTGATCTTGTCGATCACGGTCAACGTGACGCTCGACGAGGCGGCACCGATGATGGCGTCGACGCCCTCGCCGATGAGCCGGTCGGACGTGACGCTGGCGATGTCAGTGCTGGTGTCGCCCGAGTCGCCCTGCGAGTACTCGACTGGCGCGCCGAGCACGCCGCCCGCGGTGTTGATCTCGTCGATGGCGAACTCGAGGCCGGCGAACTCCGGTGGTCCGAGGAAGGCAAGGCTGCCGGTCTCCGGGAGCAGCGAACCGATCTTCAGCACGCCGTCGCCCTCACGGTCGACACCGACCGGGACCTGGTCGACTATCGCCGATTCCGGAGCGATGGCCTCGACGTACTTCTCAGGCGCGTCGCCGAGACGGTTGTCGGCCCGGAACTCGAGGATCGCATAGCTGCCGGACAATGGCTCACCGTTGCCGTTGAAGTTGAGCGGGCCGGAGATTCCGTCGTAGTCGGGATCGCCACCCGCATCGATGATCGCCAGGCAGTCGGCGAACGTGGTGCACTTCTCGCCTTCGCGTGGTGATGCCGTTGATCTCGTTACCCAACGCGCTGCCGTCGGTGCCGGCCGCCGCTGCCGCGAGGGCGATCACCATGACTGCGTCATAGGTCTCGGCGGCGTAGTTGAAGTCGGTCAGCTCGGAGTTGCCCTGGGCGACCCAGAACTCGTTGACGCCGTCGATCCAGTTGCCGACGTCGAGGCCCGGCGTGCTGCCGCGCATTCCTTCCAGTTCGCCACCACCGCCGGCCGGCGTGGTGCCGGTGCCTGGCGTCGTGCTGTCCGCCGGCGCCTCGGTGGCGGTCGGTGTGGTGTCAGCCGATGGTTCGGTGGCCGGCGTGGTGTCTCCGGCGGGCTCCGTCCCGGCGGGCTCCGTGTCTGTCGATTCCGAATCGTCGTCGCCGCAGGCAGCGACGACGAGCGAAAGGCCGACAAGCAGGGCACCGACGCGACGTACGCGTGATTTCTGCATGTTGTTGGTTCTCCCCCTGTTTCGAAAGGGCGGGGTTGCCCTGTCTCTAAGGTTCCGGAAGCGTACCGGCGCCCTGTGAGAGGAACAAGCACCCCCGCCAGGCAGCCCGAGACGTGACAATTTCTGGACGCGCCGCGGACGGGCCGTAGATTCGCGGTCATGCCGCTCGTCGCCGGGGTCGATTCGTCGACCCAGAGCACCAAGGTCGAGGTGCGCGACCTCGATTCGGGTCGTGTCGTGGCGAGGTCGTCGGCGCCCCACCCGGTGACGACGCCGCCCGTCAGCGAGCAGGAACCCGCCACGTGGTGGTCGGCGTTCGAGCATGCGTGGGCCGGCACCGGCGCCCCCACGGTGTCGGCGATCAGTGTGGCCGGGCAGCAGCACGGCATGGTCGTGCTCGACCGCGACCGTCAGGTCGTCAGGCCGGCCAAGCTGTGGAACGACACCGAGAGCGCGCCCGACGCCGGCTGGCTGTGTGGCCAACTCGAAGGAGGTGGTGCGGCCTGGGCGACCGCCGTCGGCATCGTGCCCGTGGCGTCGTTCACGATCACGAAACTGTCCTGGCTGCATCGCAAGGAGCCGAAGGCGTGGGAGCGCCTCGCACACGTGGTGCTGCCGCACGACTGGCTGACGCTGCAGCTGACCGGCGAGCTCGTGACCGACCGCGGCGACGCTTCCGGCACCGGGTATTGGTCGCCTGCCACGAGCGAGTACCGGTTCGACCTCCTGGGTGTCGTCGACGGCGACCGTGACTGGACGTCCGCGGTGCCGCGCGTCCTCGGACCGACCGAGGCCGCCGGCAAGTGGGGGAGCGCGGTGGTCGCGGCGGGCACCGGCGACAACATGGCCGCCGCACTCGGCCTGGCGCTCGGTCTCGGCGACACCGTCGTGTCGATCGGGACGTCGGGCACCGTGTTCAGCGTGTCGGACCGGCCCTCCGCTGATCCGACGGGCGCGGTCGCGGGTTTCGCCGACGCGACCGGGCGCTTCCTTCCGCTGGTGTGCACGTTGAACGCAGCCAAGGTCCTCGACGCGGTCCGCGGCCTGCTCGGTGTCGATCAGGTCGAGTTCGACCGCTTGGCGATGGCGGGTGACGCGGGTGGCCTCACGTTGCTGCCGTACTTCGACGGTGAGCGGACCCCGAACCGCCCCGACGCGACGGGCGTCCTCGGAGGTTTGCGCACCGACGTCACGCGTGAGCAGCTGGCGAGGGCGGCGGTCGACGGTGTTGTGTGCGGCCTGCTCGACGGCGTCGACGCACTCGGGGCGCATTGTTCCGTTGATCGAATCGTGCTGACGGGCGGGGGCGCGCGCTCTGCCGCGGTCCGAGCGGTGTTCGCCGGCCTGTGCGACCGGCCGGTGTTCGTGACCACCGCCGACGAAGCCGTGGCCGCCGGCGCGTGCGTGCAAGCGGCGGCGACCCTCACCGGTGAACCGCACGAATCGATCGCCGAGCGGTGGGGACTGGGCCGCTCGGAACCGGTCGAGGCGGACGGATCTGCCGACCCGGTCGGGGTGCGGGCGCGGTACTCCGTGCTGCGCGAGGAGTTCGCGCCGCGGGAGGCCTGAGCGTCCCCGATGGAGCAGGACCCGTTCGAGCTGCTCGGCATCGATCCGACGTCGTCGGCCGACGACGTGCATCGGGCGCGCCGCCGGCTGGCCAAGCGGGCTCACCCTGACCACGGCGGCGACGCGGCGGGGATGCAGGCCATCAACGCCGCCGCCGACGCGGCCTTGACGGCGCTGTCGAGGCCCGCCGCGCCGCCCCTCGACGTCGAGGCCGCCGTCGATGAGCCCGACGAGACACGCCCCGCCGGGTGGCATCGGGTCGCCACCGACAATCCGTCGTTCACGGTCGAGGCACTCCCGGTCGAGACGTTCGAGGCGCTGGTCGTCGTCGCCAACTGGTTGGGAGAAGTGCTGGTCGACGATCCGCCATACGTGCTCGAGTCGCATCTCGTCGAGCCGTTCGACTGCTGGTGCCGGCTCGACATCCTGCCCGACGCCGGTGCCAGCACCGTGAGCATCGCGATCGCGACGGTCGGCCACGACCTGCTCCCCGATGTCGACGCCGTTCGCGACGCGTGGGTGGCGAACCTCAACCGGCTCGACTGGGCCCAGCTGGATCCGAACCAGTCGCCGCCTTCGTGAGGCGGTCACGGATCGCGTGGCCCATCCCACGCGCGGGCGGGAGGACGGCGACGAGCGCGTCGAGGGTCCGTTCGTCGGCGCGCCGGAGCTCGCTGTAGAGGGTGCGGGCGAGCTCGACGACGTCGTCGCCGCCGTCGAGGACGTCGACGCGCTTGCCTTCCTGGCGCAACGCCGCCACCATCTGCTCGGCCGCGGCTGCTGATTCGACGAGGCGCACCTCACACCGCGGTGCGTAGTGCGCTTCCAGCATCCCGCTCGCCCGTGGCGCTCCGGTGGCGGAGATGACGGCACCGTCGAGGAGCCGCACGATGTCCTCGGTCGGGATGCCGCCGGGCCGGAGGATCTGGGGTGGTTCGACGGAGCAGTCGACGATCGTGCTCTCGACGCCGACCGGTGTGGGACCACCGTCGAGGATCGCGTCGCGTGCCGGGTCGAGCCGTGCCCCGAGGTCGTCGACGACGTGCGCCGCGGTGGTCGGGCTGACCCGTCCGAAGCGGTTCGCCGACGGCGCCGCGATCCCGCCGCCGAAGCGGTCGAGCAACTCCAGCGTCATCGGGTGGGACGGGACGCGGATCCCGACCGTCGGCCGCCCGCCGGTGACGACGTCGAGCACGCGTGGGCTGCGTTCCACGAGCACGGTGAGCGGCCCTGGCCAGCACGCGGCGGTGAGGACGCGTGCCGCCGGTGCGACCGAGCGTGCCCAGTCATCGAGCTGACCGGCATCTGCCAGGTGCACGATCAGCGGATGGCCGGCGGGCCGACCCTTGATCTCGAAGATGCGGGCGACGGCCGCTGGATTCTCGGCGTCGGCAGGCGAGGCCGTAGACGGTCTCGGTGGGCACCGCGACGACGCCACCGGCGCGCAGCCGTCCGACGGCCGTCTCGACATCGTGGATGACGAGCCACGATCCCGCTGCCACGATCCGAGGACTGCGGCATCAGGCGGGAACGGCATCGAGGAAGTCGAGCACGGCGTCGATGAACGCGAACGATTCGGGGGTCGCGAAGTGGTCGGTGTTGCGCAGCGCCACGAAGCGGGCATCGGGGAGCGCGTCGACGAGCGCGTCGGCGGGCTGGGCGAAGTCGTGATCGCCGAGGGCCACGAGCACCGGGCACGTGACGCGAGCGATGTCGACCGGCGTGATCGGCCCAGGGTCCGGCCGGCGCAGCACGGCCGCGAGCGCAACCGCGTCGTTGCCCTCGATCCTCGCGTACTGTCCGAACAGACGGGCGAGGTTGTCGTCGTCGTCACTCTCCCGTCCCCTCGACACCGGCGAGGATGCGCGCCGTCGCCGCGTCGTCGCGCTCGAAGACGTTGCGGCCGATCCCGGCGAGCACCAGGCGCCGGAACCGTTCGGGCGTGGCGATCGCGGCCCGCAGCAGCGTCAGCGCGCCGAGCGAGAAGCCGACCGCGTCGACCGGGCCCTCCGGCAGCGCCTCGACGATCCGGGCGGTCAGGTCGGCGTAGGCCGCCGGCTCGTGCGGCTTCGGTGCGGTGCCGTGACCCAGCAGGTCGACGCCGATCACGTCGCGGCCGGCATCGGCCAAGAGGGCGGTGAAACCGCTGCGCTCCCACGTGGACGCGAACGATCCACCCCAGCCGTGCACGAGGACCACGGGGACCGTCACGGTCCGCAGCGTAGGGCGGCGCGACGGTGCAGTTAACCTGATCCGGCCATGCGGATGCTGCATCCGAACCCAAGTCACGACCTCACGTACAACGACGTGTTCATGGTGCCGAACCTGTCGGCTGTCGGATCGCGGTTCGGGGTCGATCTCACCACACCCGATGGTGTCGGCACCACCATCCCGCTCGTGGTGTCGAACATGACGGCGGTGGCCGGGCGGCGCATGGCGGAGGTGGTCGCTCGGCGTGGCGGCGTCGCCGTGCTCCCGCAGGACATCCCCGTCGACGTGATCGAGACCGTGGTCAGGTTCGTCAAGGCCTGTCATCCGGTGTTCGAGACGCCGATCACGCTCACACCGACCCACACGATCGGCGACGCGCTCGGGCTCGTCTACAAGCGAGCACACGGTGCGGTGGTGGTCATCGACTCTGATGGGCATCCGATCGGGGTGTTCACCGAACACGACGCGGCGGGCTTCGACCGGTTCACGCAACTCCGCAACGTGATGAGCAGCGATCTCGTCACGCTCGCCGCCGACATCGACCCGGAGAAGGCCTTCGAGCTGTTGACCCACGCCCGACTGTCGATGGCACCCGTGATCGACGCCGACGGCCGGCTGCTCGGCGTGCTCACGTCGAAGGGCGCGCTGCGCTCGACCATCTACCGCCCGGCCGTCGACGCCGACGACCGCCTGCTGATCTCCGTCGCCGTCGGGATCAACGCCGATCCGATCGGGCGCGCCACGGCCCTCGCCGCGATGGGCGTCGACATCCTCGTCATCGACACTGCGCACGGCCACCAGACCGCCGTCCTCGAGGTCGTCGAGCACGTGCGCGCCGCCGTCCCCGGCACGCCGATCGTCGCCGGCAACGTCGTGACCGCCGAAGGCACGCGTCAACTGATCGAAGCCGGCGCCGACATCGTCAAGGTGGGCGTCGGACCGGGCGCGATGTGCACCACCCGGATGATGACCGGCGTCGGCCGCCCACAGTTCACGGCCGTCGTCGAGTGCTCGAACGAGGCGGCTCGGCTCGGCAAGCACATCTGGGCCGACGGCGGGGTCCGCTGGCCGCGCGACGTCGCACTGGCGCTCGCCGGGGGCGCGGCGAACGTGATGTTCGGGTCGTGGCTCGCCGGCACGTACGAGTCGGCGGCCGACACGCTGCGCGATCCCGATGGCCGGCTCTACAAGGAGAGCTTCGGGATGGCATCGAACCGCGCCGTGAAGAATCGCAATCGCGCCGAGACCGAGCTCGACCGGGCCCGCAAGGAGCTGTTCGAGGAGGGCATCTCGAGCTCGCGGATGTATCTCGACCCGGTGCGTCCGGGCGTCGAGGACATCATCGACCAGATCGTCGCCGGTGTGCGCTCGGCGTGCACGTACGCCGGCGCGGCGACGATCCCCGAGCTCCACGAACGTGCCCTTGTCGGCATCCAGAGCCACGCGGGCTACGACGAAGGTCGTCCGCTGGGGACGTCGTGGTGATCCGTTGACCGGTTCACGAACCGGGATCGGACAATGGGCGTGAACCGGCGATGACGGAACCGATCGTGATCGCCATCGACGGTCCGGCAGGTGCTGGCAAGAGCACCGTCGGGCGGGCGGTGGCGCGCCGGCTGGGTCTCGAGTACCTCGACACGGGTGCGATGTACCGGGCCGTCACGTTCGCGGCGATGCGCCGGGGGATCCCGGTCCACGACACCGACGGGGTCGCCGCGCTCGCTCGAGCGGTCGACCTGGCGGTCGACGACGACGGTGTCCGCGTCGACGGCATCGATGCCACGGTGGCGATCCGCGGGCGCGACGTCACCCAGGCGGTCAGCGTGGTGGCCGCCAACAGTGGGGTGCGCTCCGAGCTCGTCGAACGTCAACGGGACTGGGTGCGGGCGCGCGGTGGGGGAGTCGTCGAGGGCCGCGACATCGCGTCCGTGGTGTTCCCCGACGCCCGGTTGAAGCTGTACATCACGGCGACGCCCCGCGTCCGAGCGGAACGCAGGGTCGGCGAGATCGGCGGCGACCTGCACGAGGTCGAATCGGCCATCGTCGAGCGCGACCGCCTCGACTCGACGCGCGCCGACAGCCCGCTGCGGGAGGTCGCCGGCGCGGTCGTTGTCGACACGAGCGACATGAGCATCGACGAGGTCGTCGAGCAGATCGTCGGGCTGCTGGCGTGAGTCGTGTCGCGTCCCGCCTTGCCGGAGGTGGTCTCACGAGCCGGCTCGCCTACCAGGCGGCGCGGGCGATCACGGCCACGATCACGCGGCTCTACACGCGCATGTCGATCGACGGGCGCGAGCACGTTCCCCGCACCGGCGCGTTCGTTCTCGCGCCGGTCCACCGCTCGTACGTCGACACTCCGATCGCGTGTTGCGTCACGCGCCGTCGATTGCGGTACATGGGCAAGGACACCCTGTGGGACAACCGCGCCTTCGGCTGGCTGTTGTCGGCCCTCGGCGGGTTCCCGGTCACGCGGGGCACGGCAGATCGCGAGGCGTTGCGGCGTTGCATCGAAGTGCTCGGAATGGGCGAGGTGCTCGTCCTGTACCCGGAGGGTGAGCGCAAGGACGGACCGATCGTGCAACCGCTGTTCGACGGTGCGGCCTACGTGGCCGCCAAGGCGGGCGTTCCGATCGTGCCCGTCGGCATCGGCGGCTCCGATCGGGTGATGCCACGCGGATCGCGCTTCTGCTACCCGCGCAAGGTGCACGTCGTGATCGGCCCGCCGATCCCGGCTCCGATCGGCGCCGGCGAGCGCCTGCCGCGTGCGGTGCTCAAGGAGCACTCCGACCGGCTTCATGCCGATTTGCAGCGCTTGTACGACGAGGCCCAGCGCCGCGTCGGACGCGATCAGGGCACGCCGGAGGCCGCCTCGACGAAGTAGGCCGCGAGGGCCGACGCCAGCCACGCCGGATCGTGGACGCCACACAACTCGCGGGCGGAGTGCATCGACAGTTGCGGCACGCCGACGTCGACCGTGGCGATCCCCAGCCGAGTGGCGGTGAGCGGCCCGATCGTCGAGCCGCAGGGCATGTTGTTGCGGGACACGAAGACCTGCCACGGGACGCCCGCCGCGACGCACGCACGCTGGAACACCGCTGCCGTGTCCGCCGACGTCGCGTACCGCTGGTTGGCGTTGAGCTTGATCGCCGGACCGGCGTTGACGAGTGGCCGGTGGGAGGGCTCGTGGCGCTCCGGATAGTTGGGGTGCACCGCGTGGGCGTTGTCGGCGGACACACATGTCGAGATCGACAGGGCGCGGAGCAGGTCGTCCCGCGTGCCGCCGCGGGCGGTGACGAGCCGCTCGAGGACGTGCTCGAGGAGCGGTCCACTGGCACCCGTCGTGCTCGCCGACCCGACCTCCTCGTGGTCGTTCAGGACGATCATCGACACCGTCGTCGGCGGCCGGTGATGCGGCCAATGACGTCGTGGCCGCCCAGCACGACACCTGGTTGTCGAGACGACCGCTGGCGAGCAGCGAGACATCGCCTCCCAGAACGGCGGCACCCTGCACGTCGTAGAGGCACAGCTCCCACCAGACCGGCGCGTCGATGTCGGCGGCGTCGGCGAGCCATTCGGCGAACTCGCCGGGTGTCGACGTCCCACTGCCCCACACCGGATGGACGTGCTGCTGAGCGTCGAGCTTCAAGCCGTTGTCGTTCACGCCGCGATCGAGGTGGATCGCGAGTTGTGGAACGCGCGCGACCGGACGGTGCACGTCGACGAGGTGCGACGAGCCGTCGCCGGTCAGGACTCGTCCGGCGATGCCGAGGTCGCGGTCGAGCCACGAGTTGAGGAGCACACCGCCGTAGACCTCGACGCCGAGCTGACGCCAGCCCGCCGCATCGGTGTCGGGGTAGGGCTTGACACGGAGGCCGGGCGAGTCGGTGTGGGCGCCGACCAGTCGGAACGCGGCGTCGGGACGGTCGTCGGCCGGCAGGACCCAGGCGATCAGCGCGCCGTCACGGGCGATGACGCCACGCGCGGGGACACCGTCCCACGCATCGCGCTCCGAGACGGCGCCGAACCCAGCCGCCTCGAGCCGCCCGCGAGCGGACTCGACGGCGTGGAACGGGGACGGCGAGGAGTCGAGATGGCTGACGAGGTCGGCGAGCGAGTGTGGTCCGGGCATCGTCAACCAGTTTGGTGCAGCCCGATGGGCAGCCCGGTGCCGCGGAGGTGCGATGTCTCGTTGATCGTCAGGATCGAACGCTGTCCGGTACCGGCTGCCATCACGCGATGGATCGACGTGTAGTTCGGGTAGAAGAAGCCGGGACGCATCGGATCGAGGCCGAGCACGGCAGCGAGGTAGGTGTTGATCACCCCACCGTGGCACACCACCGCGATGCGGCCGCCCGCGTGGGCATCGACGAGGCGCTCGATCGCGTCCAGGACGCGGGCACGGAACTGGGCGGGACTCTCGTCGCTCGTCCACACGCCGGCGACGAGCGCCCTCCAGCCGTGGGTCGTCGGCCGCCTTGAGCTCCTCGACCGGAACGTACTCGGGCGACATGCGATCCCACTCGGCGACGTCGTCGACGATGACCGGCTCGAGCCCGTGATGGGCGGCGACCGGAGCACCCGTTTCGACGGCGCGCCGCAGCGGACTGGTGTAGACGCCGTCGAGGCGCTCGGTCGCGAGGTAGGCGGCGAGGTGCGCGGCCTGCGCCTGTCCTGCCGTCGAAAGCTCCGGGTCGGCCGCCCCGACGACCAGCTCGCGGCGCACCGGCAACGCGTGTCTGATCAACAGCAGCTCCATCGATCGACTAGATAAGCAGGTGTGACTCGCCGTTCGAAGATCCTGGAGCCTCCGGGTGTGACCCGTCGCACGAAGATCGTCGCCACCCTCGGGCCGGCGACGGACGGTGACGATGCGCTCGTCGCCCTCGTGACAGCCGGTGTCGATGTGGTGCGCCTCAACCTCAGCCACGGCTCCTCCGCCGAACACCTCGGTCGTCTCGCACGCGTGCGCGAGGTCTCGGCGACGCTCGGCAAACCGATCGGGGTGCTCGCCGATCTCCCTGGACCCAAGATCAGGGCAGGGGAGTTCCTGTCGCCGGGCGTCCTGCTGGCGGCGGGGAGCATCATCCGCTTCGAGGTCGGTGACAGACCGAGCGATGCCGACGTGATCCACGTCGACTACGACGGGTTCCTCGACGATCTGGCGGTCGGCGATCGCGTGATCATCGGTGATGGAGCGATCAGCACCCGCATCCAACAGATCTCGCCGACCTCGGCCGTCGCCGTGGTCGAGAACGGCGGACGCGCACAGGGATGCCCTGGTGTCCACCTGCCGTCGGAACGGTCGCGGTTCGCGACACCGACCGAGGAGGATCTCGAGCTCGCCGAGATCGTGGCCGCGGCCGGAGTCGAGTTCATCGCCGTGTCGTTCGTCCGCGCCCCCGCCGACATGATGGCGGTGCGCGAGGTCGTCGGCGATCGGGCCCAGCTCGTCGCCAAGATCGAGACGAGTGCGGCGCTCGGGAACCTCACCGAGATCCTCGCCGTGTCGGATGCGATCATGGTCGCCAGGGGTGACCTGGGGATCGACTGCCCGCTCGAGGACGTGCCGCACCTGCAGAAGTCGATCGTGCGGCAGTGCGTCGAGTTCGGCGTGCCGGTGATCACGGCCACCCAGATGTTGGAGTCGATGGTGACTGCTCCGTCGCCGACCCGGGCCGAGGTCAGCGACGTGGCCAACGCCGTGTTCGACGGGACCGACGCGTTGATGTTGTCGGCGGAGACCGCGGTCGGGGTGGCGCCAGCGGCTGTGGTGGCCACGATGAGTCGCATCGCGGAGCGGGCCGAGGCGGAGGCGAACTACCAGCAATGGTCGGAATGGCTGGGCCGGCTCCAACGCGACCACTGGTACTCACCGGGTGATCGCATCACTGCGGCACTCACGCACGCCGCCGCGCAGGCCGCTCGCGACGCCGGCGCGGCAGCGATCCTGTGCTGCACGCGCAGCGGTCGGACCGCCAGGGCGATGGCTCGGTTCCGACCCAAGGCCCAGCTGATCGGCCTGTCGCCGCTGGCGTCGACGGTCAATCGGATGACGCTGTCGTGGGGCGTCGACCCGATCGAGGTCGACATGTACACCACGACCGACGAGATGGTGTGGTTCGCGGTCCAGACGGCCTTCGACCAGGGCAAGATCGCAGCCGGCGACACGGTGCTCGTGCTCGCCGGTGCGCCCGATCGCCAGAGCACCGCCGCCGCCGACGTGCTCCGCATCGTCCAGGTCGCATGAAGGTCTGGTCACACGAGACCGGGGATGTCGACGCGCCGCTGATCGCGCTCGTGCACGGCACGATGGACCGGTCGGCCGGTCTGCTGCGCCTCAGCCGCGGCCTCGACCACGCATTCCGGGTCTTGCGCTACGACCGCCGCGGCTACGGGCGATCGGTCTCGCATCCGGGACCGTTCGGGGTCGACCAGCAGGTGAGCGATCTCGTCGGGCTGCTCGATGGACGCCGCGCCCTCGTGTTCGGTCACAGCTACGGCGGCAACGTCGCCCTGGCGACCGCGGCGCGGCACCCGGAGCTCGTCGTCGCCGTCGCCGTGTACGAGACGCCGTTGTCGTGGCTCGACTGGTGGCCGGGAACCACAGCCGGTGCCGACGCGCTCGCGACACGGGGCGATCCGGCGGATGCGGCCGAACGGTTCGTACGCCGGCTCGTCAGCGACGCGCGATGGGAGAAGCTCCCGCCGTCGACCCGTGCGGCGCGACGGTCAGAGGGTCCGGCGATGGTCGGCGAGCTCGTCGATCTGCGCGAACACGCACCGTGGAGCGCGGACGCCATCGCCGCGCCGGTCGTCGCGATCTACGGTGAACGCGGTGCCGCCCACCACCGGGCGGGCACCGAGTTCCTCGCGCGCGAGCTCCCCGACTGCCACGTGGTCGAAGTCGCGGAGGCCCGCCATTTCGGTCCGAACACGCATGCCGCAGCGGTCGCCGCGGCGATCGTCGATCTGGCATCACTGACTACGCCGAGATCGACGATGAGGCCGGCGGCGATCGTCGCCGCGGCGGCTGACAGGACCAACGAGCCACCGATGCCGACACTGTCGTAGAGCAGCCCGCTGGCGAGGACGGCCGCCGACCTGGCGAGCGTCCCGAGCGCGTTGCCGGCCCCGATCGCGCGTCCTCGCGCCAGTGGGGCGGCCTCGGTCACCAACGACAACGACGTGACGAACGCGAACTCGAACCCCATGAGGAAGACGATCAGCCCGGCGATCGCGAGCACCTGCGAGGGTCCGGACGCGGCGGCGATCACCAGGCCGAGCCCGAGCACACCGAGCCCGATCAGCACCGAGCGCCGCAGGCCGATGCGATCGGAGAACGCGGCGGCGGACATGCTCGCCACCAGTTCGGCGGCGCCGAAGCCGGTCGCGACGAACCCGAGCCCCGCCGTCGACACGCCGTGGCGATCGTCGAGCCACGCACCCGACACGACGACCACGGAGATGCTCGACGCGGCGATCGATGCTGACGCGGTCAACGTCATCCACGCCGACCGCGGTATCGGTGCCGCAGGCGGTGCGTCGGCGCGACTCGTCGCGCGATCCGGGCTGACGAACACGACCACGGCCACGAACACAACCGCGGTGACGATCGCGAGGGCGACGAACGGTCCGCGCCAGCCGAATGCCTCGATGAGCGCCGCGATGCTGGTCGCACCGAGCAGGAGCGAGAGCGCCCATGCGGTCTCGAACGTCCCGAGCGCCCGTCCACGGGCTCGGTAGGGCACACGGTCGCTGATCCAGGCGTGCCCGGCGACGGTGAGGTTCCCGACGCCGATGACGACGAGCGTGAACGCGACGGCGAAGGAAACGACCGAACCGAGCAGCGCGATCAACGAGGCGACACCCACGAGCCCCAACCCGGCGAGGAAATTGCGCCGTCGGTGACCGCGGTCGAGGGCGGGCCCGGTCACGATGGTCGTGAGACCGCCGAGCTCGGCGACGCCCATCACCGACGTGAGGGTCGACGTCGAGACGCCGAAGGCGCGTTCGAGTGTCGGCAGGAACGGCCCGACCCAGCGCAACGCGGTGTTGGCCACGACCTTCGCCGTGGTCAACACCCCGAGCTGAAGGGTCGACCGTGGATCTGCCGGTCGAGTCGGCGACCAGACGTGCCACGCCCCGGCGTGCGGTGAGCCGACTCAATTCGATACGGCTTCAGCTCGTCTTGATCGTGATGTCCCGGCCGAGGAAGGTGCACGTCGTGTCCGTGCCAACCTCGTCGGTGGCACCCGCCGCGTGGTCCGCCTTGACACGTTTCGCGCAGTCGTCGAGCGAGGCCCACTGGCTCCACACGAGCACCGCGAGGAGACCGAACACCACCACCACCGCGACCTTCTGGGCGATCGACTTCATCAGCCACGCCGAGGCGATCGCCACCGCGACGAACACGACCACGGCGATGATCGCAGCGTTCCTGGCGGTTTCGAGCGACAGGGCGAACATGTGATCACGATACGGCCCGACCCCGACCGTAGAGTGCTCATCGTGAGCGAGCATTCGATCGCGATGTCCGAAGGGCTGCCATCGACCGTGCTCCCAGAGCTCGATCCTGCAGTACGTCAGCGGCTCGCCGCGGCGCTCGCCGAACCGCCCGATACCCGACGCGACGCGGTGGCCGCGGTGGTGGCCGACCACCCACGTGTGAGCGAGGCGTGGGCAGCACTGGGCGACGTCGGACGCGATGCCATCGAGCGCTACGCCGCGTATCGCGTCGGTTACCACCGCGGCCTCGACGCACTGCGGGCCAGTGGCTGGCGCGGCTCGGGCTACGTGCGGTGGTCGGCGACGTCGAACCATGGGTTCCTGCGATCGCTGCGCGGGCTCCAGCAGATGGCCGAGGTCATCGGCGAGACCGACGAGGCAGAGCGTTGCGCGACGTTCCTGGCTCAGCTCGACCCGTCCGGCGTGCCCGTCGAGTGAAGCCGGTCGCCGGCGCCGTCCTCGTCGGGGGCGCGAGCCGACGGATGGGGCGCCCGAAGGCGCTGATCGCCGTCGATGGCTCGCCGATGGTGGTGAGGGTGGCGGAGGCGTTGCGCGCCGGCGGATGCACTCCCGTCCGGCTGATCGGAGCCACCACGTTGCCGGCCGACGCCGGGTACTCACGCGTCGACGACCAGTGGCCTGGTGAAGGCCCGCTGGGCGGTGTGATCACGGCGTTGCTCGACATCGATGGGGACGTCGTCGTCGCCGCGTGCGATCTGCCCGACCTCGACGCCGTCACCGTCCGGGCGATCCGTGATGCGCCCGGAGGCGAGCGGGCGCAGGCGGTGGTGGCGACGACGGACCGGCTCGAGCCGGCGCTCGCGCGTTGGAACCTCGGCGCCCTCGAACAGCTCACGGCGATCTTCGCCAGCGGCGAGCGGGCGCTGCATGTCGCCCTCGAGCACCTCGACGTCGTCGAGGTGTCCGTCGATCCGGCGGCGATGCGCAACATCAACACACCTGGTGACCTGGGTGACGAGTTTGGGAGTCGATAGCGTTGCGACATGGCGATCAGCGAGATCAGCGTCGATGAGCTCGCCGAGCAGCTGGCGACCGGTTCGCGGCTGATCGACGTGCGTGAGTCGGACGAGTTCGACGAAGGGCACGTCCCCGGCGCGGTGCACATCCCACTTGCCACCGTGCCCGACAACGTCGAGCAGTTTCGAGGTGCAGGCGCGACCTACGTGATCTGCCGGTCGGGGGCCAGGAGCCTGCGCGCCTGCGAGTTCGTCGCCCAACGTGGCGTCGACGTGGTGAACGTTGCCGGCGGCACGCTGGCGTGGCAGTTGTCCGGCCGCACAGTCGAGACCGGCGAGACCGCCGACTCGTGAGCCGCACCGCGGTCGGTCCAACGCAGGCACACCGGTGGGTCGACACCGACGCCGAATTCGGAGCGGTCATCGAGCAGCTCGTCGCCGAGCCGCGGTACGCGCTCGACACGGAGTTCCATCGTGAACGCACGTACTTCCCGAAGCTGGCGTTGCTCCAGTTGGCGTGGCCCGGCGACCTCGTGCTGGTCGACCCGCTCGCCGTCGACGTCAGCGCCCTCCGACGGCTGTTCGAATCGGACGCGCTCGCAGTCCTCCACGCGGCACAGCAAGATCTCGACGTGCTCACGCACGCCGCCCGGTCCATCCCGCGGCGACTCTTCGACACGCAGGTGGCCGGTGGTTTCGTCGGCTACGGCACGCCGTCGCTGGTTGCCCTGTTGCAGGGTGAGCTCGGGATCAGCCCGACCAAGGGCGACCGCCTGACCGACTGGCTGCGGCGTCCGCTGACCGTCGATCAATGCGAATACGCGGCCTCCGACGTCGCCTACCTCCTCGAAGCACACGACCGCCTCACCGTCCGGCTCGGAGAGGTCGGCCGGCTCGAATGGGTCGACGATGCCTGTGCCGAAGTGCTGGCCAAGTCGACCGCGCCGGCCGATCCCGACGACGCGTGGATGAAGCTGAAGGATGCCCGTTCGCTGCGCCCGCGGGCGCGTGCCGTGGCGCAGGCAGTCGCCGCATGGCGCGAGCGGCGGGCGATGGCGACCGACACACCGGTCCGGCACGTGTTGCCGGACCTGGCGATCCTCGGCATCGCCCAACGCCAACCGACGACCGAGCGCGACCTCGGCCAGGCCAGGGGGGTCGACGAGCGTTTCAGCCGGGGAGCGATCGCCGGCGAGATCCTGCAGGCGGTGCGCGATGGGCTGGCCGCCGAGCCACCCGTTCCACGGCCGGGGGTCGAGGATCTCGAACGTGAGCTGCGTCCGGCCGTCACGCTGGTGTCGGCGTGGGTGAGTCAGGTGGCGCGCGACGAGCGGATCGACACGTCGTTGCTGGCGACACGTAACGATCTCGTCGCCCTGCTCCGGGGCGACGTCGACGCCCGGCTCACGTCGGGCTGGAGGGCCGAGTTGCTGGGCAGCGGGGTACGCCGCCTGGTCGCCGGAAACGCGGCGCTGACGTTCGACGGCAAGGGTTCCCTGAAGCTCGTCGACCTCCCGTGACGGTCCATACCGCCGGTGAGCGGGGGCGATCCGGTAGTCTGACGTTATTGTCAATTCTCTAGTCAGGGAGCCCTGTCGTGAAGAAGGGTCGCCATCGCCGCTTCGAAGAGGCGCGCAAGCTGAAGCAGTCCGGCCCGGGGGCCTTTGACCTGGGGTTCGGTGATCGCTCGCAAGAGTCCAGTCCCGCTGCCGACGACGACGAGTACGCCGCGCTCGCCGAGAAGTACGGCGTCAGCTTCGACGAAGACGAAGATCCCGACGACTGATCCCTGCCCGTCGGCCCACCCCAGCCCACGTGCGCAAATCCGGACAGAACGAATCAACGCGCCGACGTCGGTGCATCAATTCGGACAGAACGAGAATCGGACACGGTCGGGATCCGGCCCCGCGTGCGCATATCCGGACAGAACGAATCAACGCGCCGACGTCGGTGCAGTAATTCGGACAGAACGAGAAGTGGACCGGCGCGCGGGGCGGACGGACAGAATCGTCAGCGGCGGACGGCGGGGTGGGGGAGCGGGGTCCATTCGGGCCGCTCGAGCTGTTCCACCATGAGGTCGTAGATGTGGGCTCCGACGAGCTCGCGGATCTCGTCGCGACTCGACTTGTAGACGGGCTCCCGGCCGACGAAGGCCTCGGGCGACTCGGTGCACCACCAGTGGAAGTCGTTGCCGCCGTCGCCCCAGTCGCGCCGTTTCCACTCGCGCAGGCGCGACGTGACGTGGCCGTTGTCGTCCGTGTGGTGCTCGAGGCGGATCGGAACCTGCCAGCACACGTTCGGCTTCCAGTCGAGTGGCCGCTCGCCAGCCTCGAGCGCGGCGATGTGCAACGCGCAGCCGACGCCACCTGAGAACCCGGGGCGGTTCAGGAAGATGCAGGCATCGTCGACCAGTCGCGTGATCGTGGTCGGTTGTCCCTCGCTGTCGGGCTCGCCCGAACGCATGAACCCGCCACGCACGGCCTTGGCGTGGAACTGCATCTGCTCGGGCTTGACCCGCACGAACGCCCGCACGACGATCTGCACGTCGTCGTCGTCGATGAGGTGGGCCCCGTAGCTGCAGCACCCCTGCTGCAGCTCCTCGGCCGGCGCGTCGAGCACACCCTTGCAGCCCTCGCCGTAGATGCACTTGTAGTTCGACCGCAGGAACGTCGCGTCGAACTCCCAGGTTCGTTGCTCCTCGGGATCCTCGAACGAGATGTACTCGTGCACATCCGCCGCACTCTTACCCACGGAGCCGCAGGGTACAGCCCTCGGTAGGCTCGGATACGTGACCAGGCCGCTGACCGCCGACCAACTTCGTGACTCGTTCCGGGAGTTCTTCGCGGCCAAGGATCACGTCATCGTGCCGTCCGCCAGCCTCATCCCGCACGACCCCACTGTGTTGTTCACGGTCGCCGGGATGGTTCCGTTCAAGCCCTACTTCGTCGGCGACGAGGCGGCGCCGTACCGCCGTGCCGTCAGCTCGCAGAAGTGCGTCCGCGCCGGCGGCAAGCACAACGACCTCGACGACGTGGGACGCACCAAGCGCCATCTCGTGTTCTTCGAGATGATGGGCAACTTCAGCTTCGGCGACTACTTCAAGGAGCTCGCGATCCCGTGGAGCTGGGAGCTGGTGACCGAGGGGTGGGGTTTCGACGGTGACCGCCTGTGGATCACGGTCCACGAGAGCGACGACGAGGCCGAGTCGATCTGGCACGAACAGGTCGGTGTGCCGCTCGAACGCATCCAGCGACTCGGCGACAAGGACAACTTCTGGCAGATGGGCGACACCGGTCCGTGTGGGCCGTGCAGCGAGATCCACATCGACCGCGGCCCGGCCTTCGGTCCCGATGGCGGCCCCCTCGGTGATCCCGAGGGTGACCGGTTCATGGAGTTCTGGAACCTGGTGTTCATGCAGTACAACCAGGCGCCCGACGGCACTCGAACCCCGTTGCCGAAGCCGTCGATCGACACCGGGGCCGGGCTCGAGCGGATCCTGGCCCTGCTGCAGGGCGTCGACTCGGTGTGGGAGACCGACCTCATGCAGCCGCTGATCGACACCGCGTGCTCGCTGACGGGCAAGTCCTACCGGGTCGGCGAGTACGACGACCGCGACAGCTTCGCGATGCGCGTGCTCGCCGAGCACGCCCGGTCCTCGACGATGCTCGTGAGCGACGGTGTCTTCCCGTCGAACGAGGGGCGTGGCTACGTGCTGCGCCGGATCCTGCGCCGCGCCGTGCGTTACGCGTACCTGCTCGGCACCGAGCAGCTCGTGATGCCGCGCCTGGCCGAGACCGCGATCGACGTGATGGGCAACGCCTACCCGGACGTCATCAAGAACCGCGACTTCATCCTCAGCGTGCTGACGAAGGAGGAAGAGCGGTTCCGGCACACGCTGCGGACGGGATTGACGATCCTCGACGGCGAGCTCGGCGACGACACGCGGACGCTGTCGGGCCCGACCGCGTTCCTGCTGCACGACACATACGGCTTCCCGCTCGAGCTGACCCAGGAGATCGCCGGTGAGCGCGACATCGCGGTCGATGTGGCCGGGTTCGAATCCGAGATGGCGGCGCAGCGGGAACGGGCGAAGTCGGCGCGCAAGGGTGTCGTCGACGACGTGCTGATCGATCAGTACCGCGAGGTCGTCGAGCAGTTCGGCGTCACCGAGTTCCTCGGCTACAACGCCGACACCACCGAGAGCCGCGTGCTCGCGGTGATCGACGTGCCCGACGGCAGCGGCGAAGTCACCAGTGAAGTCGAGGTGTTCCTCGACCGGACCCCGTTCTACGCCGAGAGCGGCGGCCAGATCGGCGACACCGGAACGATCACCACCGAGACCGGCACGGCCGAAGTCGTCGATACGACGTTCGCGCTGCCGGGACTGCGTCGCCACACGGCGCGCGTCACGTCCGGCACCATCGCGGCGGGACAGACCGCGACGGCAGCGATCGACGCCGATCGGCGCAACGCGATCCGCAAGAACCACACCGGCACCCACGTCCTGCACTGGGCGCTGCGCAAGGTGCTCGGCGAGCACGTCAAGCAGGCCGGCTCGTGGGTCGGTCCCGACCGGCTGCGGTTCGACTTCTCCCACTACGCGGGCGTCACCGCCGAGGAGATCGAGGAGATCGAACGGCTGGCCAACGGCGAGACGCTCGCCAACGCACCCGTGCGCTCCTTCGAGACCACCAAGGACGAGGCCGAGACGCTGGGCGCGATCGCGTTCTTCGGCGACAAGTACGGCGACATCGTGCGGGTGCTCGAGGCGGGCAGCTCCGTCGAGCTGTGTGGCGGCACCCACGTGCGCGCCACCGGCGACATCGGCACGATCAAGATCGTCAGCGAGGCGTCGATCGGTTCGAACCTACGTCGCATCGAAGCGGTGACCGGCGCCAACAGCGTCGCCTTGTTCCAGGAGCTCGAACGCGAGATCGTCGACGTCGCCGACGTGCTGGGAGCGACACCTTCCACCGTCCGGGACAGTGCGGAGAAGCGAATCGCGCAGATCAAGGCACTGGAGGACGAGAACCGGGCGCTGCGCGGGCAATTGGCGGTGGGCCGGGCAGGCGAGCTCGCGGCGGCCGCGCCCGATGGTGTCGTCGTGGCTCGTATCGACGATCTCACGCCGTCCGATCTGCGCGACCTGGCGGTCGCGGTACGCCAGCAGCCAGGTGTCAGAAGGGTCGTGCTCGCCGGCACCACGACCACCGGCGGGGTCTCGCTCGTGGCGGCGGTCCAGCCCTCCGAGGGCGTGGCCGCGGCCGACCTGATCCGGGAAGCGGCCAAGGCGGTCGGCGGTGGCGGTGGCGGCAAGGGCGACATCGCGACGGCCGGTGGGAAGAACCCGGAACGGCTCGACGACGCACTGCGCCTCGCGCGCGAGGCCGCGAACGCCTGAATCGATGACATGCGCGCGCTCGGCGTCGACCTCGGCTCGAAGCGGATCGGGATCGCCGTGAGCGACTCCTCGGGCACGATCGCGTCCCCGCTCACGGTGGTCCACCGCTCGCGGTCGCGTCGCGTCGACCTCGACGAGATCGCCCGGATCGCCCGCGACGAAGAGGTGGAACTGATCGTCGTCGGGCTCCCGTTGACGATGCGGGGCGAGGTCGGACACGCCGCCGAGGCTGCCATCGCCGAAGCCGGTCGACTCGCTACCGTGGTCGGCGTGCCCGTCGAGACGCACGACGAGCGACTCACCACGGTGACCGCCGATCGGAGCATGATCGAGGCCGGGATGCGCGGCGAGGCCCGCCGTCTCGTCGTCGACAAGGTCGCCGCTGCGGTGATGTTGCAGTCGTGGCTCGATGCCCGGCGCGCGGAGCACGCCATGACGATGGCCCGGAGCACGCCATGACCATGACCGAGGGGCCAACCGACTGGGAGGTCGATCCCTGGGACTCGCCGGCCGCGTCGGGCTCGGTCGAACGCCTGCGCCGCGACACACGGGTCATCAAGTGGGCGGTCTGGACGATCATGGTCGTCGTCGTCGTGCTCGTGCTCGTCGCCGGGCGGATCGGCTGGTGGTACGTCAAGCAGATCAACCCCGAGGGCACGCCCAGCGCGCCGGTGAACTTCACGGTCGAGGAGGGCGAGACGCTCGAGAGCCTGAGCGAGCGTCTGGAGGAGGAGGGGATCATCGTCAACGCCGGGGTGTTCCGTTGGTACGTGGAGGACAAGGGCGGACTCGAGCTCACGCCGGGCTACTACCAGCTGCGCCCCAACGACCACATCGGCAACATCATGGGCACGCTGCGCACGCCGCCCGCCCAGACCTACAGCAAGGTCACGTTCCCGGAAGGCTTCACGATCGCCCAGATGGCGACCCGGCTCGAGGAGTCGGGCGAGCGCATGACGGCGGCCGAGTTCCTCGCCGCGGCCAGCGATCCGGCGGTCGTGTCGGCACTCCGTCCGCCCGGCGTGACCTCACTCGAGGGGCTCCTGTTCCCCGACACGTACGAGGTGTCGAACAGCGAGAACGAGGCCCAGGTCGTCGAGGGAATGGTCTCGTTGATGGAGCGCGTCGGGCGCCAGGAGGACCTCGAGGCGAATGCGGCCGTCCTCGGCTACACGCCGTACCAGATCCTGATCATCGCCTCGATGATCGAGCGCGAGGCGAAGTTGCCGGAGGACCGGGCCAAGATCGCGCGGGTCATCTACAACCGCCTCGGACCGTTCTCGCCGTACCCGCAGCTGCAGATCGACGCCACGCTGCTCTACAACCAGGATCCCGCGCTGAGCATCGGCGAGCTCCGCCAGATCGACACCCCGTACAACACGTACCTGCACACCGGTCTCCCGCCGACGCCGATCGCCAACCCCGGCCGGGCGTCGATCCACGCTGCGTTGCACCCCGCGCCGAACCCGCCTTCTGGCGACCCGGTCTGCCAGGAGCTCCCGGACCCGACCAATTGCCCGCTGTACTTCTACGTCCTCGCCAACGAGGACGGCGGTCATGCGTTCGCGGTGACCCCGGAACAGCACGAGCGCAACGTTGCCGCCGCCCGCGCGGCAGGGTTGCTCGGCTGATGGTCCGGGCATGACGGCACCGACCGGAGAGACGCGGCTCACCGCGGTCATCGGTTCGCCGGTGCGGCACAGCCTGTCACCGACGCTCCACAACGCGGCGTTCGCAGCCGAAGGGCTCGACTGGGTGATGGTCGCCTTCGAGGTCGCCCGTGGGCACGGCGCGGCGGCCGTCGATGCGATGCGAACGTTGGGCGTCCGCGGCCTGTCGGTCACGATGCCCCACAAGAGCGACGTCGCCGCCGCCGTCGACGTGGTCGACCCTGCTGCCGCCGCGCTCGGCTCGGTGAACACCGTCGTCCTCCGCGATGACGGCACGACGTTCGGCGCCAGCACCGACGGCGAAGGATTCGTCGCGTCGTTGCGGGCGCGGGGGATCGATGCGGCCGGATCGCGCGTTGTGCTGCTCGGCGCCGGCGCCGCGGCCGCGAGCGCTGACCGATGCGCTCGGACGGACGGGTGTCGCCGATCTGGCGATCGTGAACCGCAGCATCGACAACGCGCGGCGGGCGGCCGAGCTCGCGCCGCAGGCCCGGATCGGTGACGTCAGCGACATCCGCAACGCCGACATCGTCGTCAACGCCACGCCGGTCGGGATGGGCACCGACGAGCTGTCGTGTGACCCGGCACTGCTCGGTCCCCAGCAGGTCGTCGTCGATCTCGTGTACCACCCGCTGGAGACGGCGCTGTTGCGGGCGGCGCGCGATGCCGGAGCGCTCGGGATCAGCGGTCTGGCGATGCTCGTCCATCAGGCCGTCCTGCAGCACGAGCTGTGGACGGGCGAACGCCCCGACCCCGAGGTGATGCGGTTGGCGACGGAGGGCGAGCTCGTCAGGCGTCACGGATAATCTCGCCCGGATGCTCCGATTCCTCACCGCCGGCGAGTCGCACGGGCAGGCGTTGGTGGTCGTCATCGAGGGGCTTCCGGCCGGGCTCGAGATCACCGTCGAGGAGATCCAGGCCGAGATGGCGCGCCGCCGGCTCGGGTACGGGCGCGGGCCGCGCCAGCGTTTCGAGCTCGACGAGTTGACGCTGGTCGGCGGCGTGCGGCACGGACGTACGCTCGGTTCGCCGGTCGCGATCGAGATCAAGAACACCGAGTGGTTCCGCAGCGACAAGTGGCATCGCGAGATGTCGCCGGCGCCGGGGCAGACCGAGTCGCCGCTCACCCAGGTCAGGCCCGGACATGCCGATCTCACCGGGATGCAGAAGTACGGCTTCACCGACGCGCGCGACGTGCTCGAACGCGCGAGCGCCCGTGAGACCGCGGCCCGCGTGGCGGCTGGTGCGATCGCGAAGAAGCTGCTCGGCTACCTCGGGATCGACATCATCTCGCACGTCATCCAGATGGGCTCCGCCCGCGTCGGCGCCGGGACGCCGCGCCCGACGCCCGACGACCTCACCACGGTCGACGACTCGCCGGTGCGGTGCTTCGACCCCGGCACGGCCGACGCGATGATCGCCGAGATCAAGTCGGCCGCCAAGGACGGCGACTCGCTCGGCGGCGTGATCGAGGTGCTCGGCTTCGGCGTACCGGTGGGTCTCGGCAGTTACGTGCACTGGGATCGCAAGCTCGACGCGCTGCTGGCCCAGGCGATGATGAGCATCCAGGCGGTCAAGGGCGTCGAGATCGGTGACGGGTTCGAGGTCGCCGGACGTCGTGGCAGCTCCGCCCACGACCCGATCCGCTGGGACGGCGACGCCAACCGCTACCGGCGACTCAGCACGCTGGCCGGTGGCACAGAGGGCGGCATGTCGACGGGAGAGCTGCTCGTGGTGCGCGCGGCGATGAAACCGCTGGCGACGCTCAACGTGCCGACCCTCGAGACCGTCGACACCGCGACCAAGGAATCGGCGGTGTCGTTCAAGGAACGCACCGACGTCACTGCCGTCCCCGCGATGGGCGTCGTCGGCGAGACGATGGTTGCGCTCGTGCTCGCCGCCGAGGCCCAGCGCAAGTTCGGCGGCGACTCGGTGGGCGAGTTCGTTCGCAACGCGGAAGCGTTCGCGGCGACCATCGCGGCGGCAGACCCGAGCGTGCCATGAACGACGTCAGTCGGGCGATGAGTGACGTCCGTCGCGTCCGGGTCCCGTTGGGTGAGCGCTCGTACGACGTGCTGGTCGGTCACGGGGCAGCCGTCCAACTCGGTGCCCTGCTCCCTTCGACGGCTCGGCGGGCGGCCGTGGTCAGCCAGCCCGGGTTGCCGGTGTCGATCGCGGCGAGCATCCCGCATGTGTTGCTCGAGATCGGGCATGGCGAGCAGCACAAGTCGCTGGCCACGATCGCCGAGCTCTGCAGCGGGTTCGCCGCCATGGGACTCACGCGCAACGACGTCGTCATCGCGGTCGGCGGCGGCATGGTCACCGATGTCGCCGGGTTCGCCGCGGCGTCGTACCACCGCGGCGTGCCGGTGGTCAACGTGGCGACCACGCTGTTGGCGATGGTCGACGCCGCGATCGGGGGCAAGACCGGCGTCAACCTTCCCGAGGGCAAGAACCTGGTCGGCGCGTTCTGGCAGCCACACGGCGTCGTGTGCGACCTCGACGCGCTCGAGACCCTGCCCGAGCGTGAGCTGCGCTGCGGCTACGGCGAGATGGCCAAGTACCACTTCCTGACCGGCGACGACCTGGTGGCGATGCCGATGACCGACCGCGTGGCGCGGTGTGTGGAGATCAAGGCCGAAGTCGTCGCGTCCGACGAGCGCGAGGGAGGTCGGCGGGCGATCCTCAACTACGGGCACACCCTGGCCCACGCGCTCGAGATCGCGACCGGACACGATCTGGCCCATGGCGAGGCGGTCGCGATCGGCCTCGTGTTCGCGGCCCACCTCGCCCATCGTCTGGAGCGCATCGACAACGCGTGTGTCGCGTCACACATCGAGGTCGTCGGCGAGACCTACGGACTGCCGACGGCGTTGCCGCCCGGTCTCGACCCGGCAGATCTGCTGGCGCTGATGGCACGCGACAAGAAGGCGCTCGACGGATTGACGTTCGTGCTCGACGGTCCGCAGGGGGTGGAGGTCGTCGCCGGCGTCGAACCGGCGGCCGTCGTCTCGACGTTGGAGCTGCTCGCCCGATGATCCGGACGGATCGTCTCGTCCTGCGGCGCTGGACCGACGCCGACCGTCCTGCGTTCCACGACCTCAACAGTGACCCGCTGGTGATGGCCACGATCGGCCCCGTGATGGACCGTGCCCAGTCCGACGCCATGATGGACCGCATCGAAGGTGGCTTCGACGTTCACGGCTACGGGTTGTGGTGTGTCGAGCTCGATGGGACGTCGATCGGGTTCACCGGTCTCTCGCTGCCGTGGTTCCGCGACGGTGTCGAGGTCGGCTGGCGGATCCGCTCGGCGTGGTGGGGCCACGGCTACGCGCCCGAGGCGGCGCGGGCCGTGCTGGCGGTTGCGTTCGACGACCTGAACCTGGACGAGGTGATCTCGTTCACCGCGGTCACCAACCACAAGTCGCGCCGAGTCATGGAGAAGATCGGGCTGACCCACGATCCGGATGGTGACTTCGAGCACCCCTCGGTCGCCGAGGGCAGCCCGTTGCGGGCCCACGTTCTGTACCGCCTGACCGCCGCCCAGTACCGTTCGACGCAGTACCGTTCGGCGCCGTGACCGACCCCCACGAGATGTCCGACCAGCAGCCCGAGCATCAGCACGACGGACCGTCGGACGAGTCGCTGGTGCTGCTGCTGCACGGGCCGAACCTGAACCTGCTCGGCGAGCGCGAACCCGAGATGTACGGCACGGCCACGCTCGCCGACTACCTGAAAGCGACGGTGCGATCGGCGGCCGAGCACGGCTTGCGGATCGAGGCCCACCAGAGCAACCACGAGGGTGAGCTGATCGAGCTCATCCACGCTGCCCGAGGTCGCTGCGCGGCGATCATCATCAATCCCGGCGCGTTCACCCACTACGCCTGGGCGATCCACGACGCGCTGGCGGCGTTCGAGGGCCCGATCGTCGAGGTCCACATCTCGAACCCCAACGCGCGCGAGCCCTGGCGGCACACGAGCGTGATCGCGCCAGTCGCTACCGGCTCGATCATGGGGTTCGGCGTCCACGGCTACGACCTCGCAGTGCGGGCGATCGCGGAACGTCTGCGATGAGCGACCTCCCCGCGGTCGACCGCATCGATGCCCTCCCTTCGGTCGGATATGCGGATCGTGCCGATCGCGTGCGGCGGCGGTTCGACGAGCCGGCGCTGCTCGTGACGAACCTCACCAACGTGCGGTGGCTGACCGGTTTCACCGGCTCCAACGGTTGGGTCGCCGTCCTGCCCGACCGGCTCGTGCTCGGTACCGATGGCCGCTACCGCGAGCGCGCGGCGGCCGAGCTCGCGGCCGCCGGTGTCGACGCCGAGATCCTCATCGGCTTCACCCGCGTCGAGCAACACGACAACCTGGTCGGCACGTTGCGCGGTCTCGCGGGCGTCGGTGCCGAGGCGTCGGCGCTCACCCATGCGGCGTGGACGTCGCTCGCGGCCGAGGTCGACATCGTGCCGAGCGACGGTCACGTCGAGGCCGAGCGCCGCGTCAAGGACGCCGGTGAGATCGCGCGCATCGCGCACGCCGCGCGCCTCGCCGACGCCGCCCTCGCCGCCGTCGCACCGACGCTCGGCGATGAGCCGACCGAGGTCGACGTCCGCGACGAGCTGGAATACACGATGCGGCGCCTCGGTGCTGACGGGCCGAGCTACGACACGATCGTCGCCTCCGGTCCTGAGAACGCCGCCCGCCCGCACCATGCACCCGGGACGCGTCGAATCGTCGAGGGGGACACGGTGGTGATCGACGTCGGCGCCCTCGTCGACGGCTATCACTCCGACATGACGAGGAGCTACGTGGTCGGTGATCCCACCGCCGAGCAACAGGAGATCTACGACCTCGTCCTCGAGGCCCAGCTCGCCGGGTTGGGAGCCGTGAGTGAGGGCGTCGCCGCCCGCGACGTCGACGCGGTGTGTCGCGACATCTTCGAAGATGCCGGCCATCTCGACTGGTACCTGCACGGCACCGGCCACGGCGTCGGGTTGCTCATCCACGAGGATCCGTTCCACAGCCCCACATCGACCCAGGAATTGCTGGATGGGGACGTGGTGACGGTCGAGCCCGGCCTCTATCGTTCAGGGTTCGGCGGCTTCCGTGTCGAAGACCTGGTGGTGGTCACCGAATCCGGATGCCGGATCCTCACTGAGACGCCGAAGGAAAGCCCATGCCTGCCATCACGACCAACGACTTGAAGAACGGCATCACGCTCGAGCTCGACAACGGCCTGTTCCAAGTCGTCGAGTTCCAGCACGTGAAGCCCGGCAAGGGCGGCGCGTTCGTGCGCACGAAGCTCCGCAACGTCAAGACCGGCAACGTCTTCGACCGCACGTTCAACGCCGGTGTTCGTGTCGAGCAGGCGATCGTGAACCGCACCGAGATGCAGTTCCTGTATCGCGACGGCGACGACTACGTCTTCATGGACAACCAGAACTACGAGCAGACCACCGTGACGTCGGCGGCCCTCGCCGACGTTGCCGACTATCTCGTCGAGGGCATGACCGCGCAACTCGGCTTTCACAACAGCGTGATCATCAGCGCCGAGATCCCGGCGTCGGTCGAGCTCACGGTGGCCGAGACCGAACCGGGAGTGCAGGGCGACCGCGTGTCGGGTGCCCGCAAGCAGGCGCGGCTCGAGACGGGCAAGGTGCTCCAGGTGCCGTTGTTCGTCGAGACGGGCGACAAGGTCCGGGTCGACACGCGCACCGGTGAGTACATGACGCGTGTCTGATGGAACGTCCTGACGCTCGATCCGACGCCCGTGAGCGGGCGCTGTACCTGTTGTACGAAGCCCAGGCGAAGGGCATCGAGCCGGCAGCCACGATCGAGTTGCAGGTGATCGAGCCAGATGCGATGACCACCGACTTGGTGATCGGGGTTGGAGCGCGGGTCGCCGAGATCGACGCGGCGATCGCCGACAAGGCCCGCGACTGGCCGCTGACCCGCATGCCGGTGATCGATCTCAGTGTGATGCGGCTCGCCACGTACGAGCTGATGGCGCGTCCGGACGTTCCTCTGGCGGTCGTGATCGACGAGGCCGTCGAGCTGGCGAAGCGCTTCTCGACCGACCACAGCGGGCGCTTCGTGAACGGTGTCCTGGCGGCCATTGCAGCCGATGTCCGCCATATCGTCGACGGAATAGATCAGTAGCCGACCAGTAGCCTCCCGGCCGTGCAGGCCGGCCGAGTGGCACGTTTCGTCGTCGCCACCGCGTCGGTGCTGTTCCTCGTCAGGGTGCTCGGTGAGCCATGGGGGAGTGGTTTCGACCCGTTCTTCCCCGACACCGCGTCGTACCTGCGCGTGAGCGACCGGGGACCGTTCTCGCCCCGGTTCTGGTTCGACGAACGTCCGCCGGCCTATCCGCTCGTGCTCTGGCTCCTCGATGGTGGTGGGCGCGCCGTCGTGTTGGTGCAGAGCGTGGCCTACGTGATGGCCTGGATCTGGCTGGGCGCGGTGGTCTGGCAGCGAATCGCCTCCCGCCCGGTCGCGGTCGTCACGATCGGTGTGCTGGCGTTGACCGCGGTGCAGGCGCGATGGGCGCTGTGGACCACGCAGATCCTCACCGAATCGCTCTCGATCACGTTGGCGGTCGCCGCTGTCGCCGCGTGGTGGCAATTCGTGGCCGACCCGCGTCGGTGGCGAATCGTCATCGCCACCGTGATCACGGCGATGTGGATGCTGCTGCGCGATTCGAACGCGGTCACGTTCACCGTGTTCGCCGTACCGGCATTGCTGTTGGCGTTGGTGCTCCTGCGGACCGGTGCGACCGATCTCAGGCGGTACTCGGCGATCGGGTTGGCGGTGTTGGTCGTCGTGGGCGGCTACTCGTGGATCGCGCAGGTCACGACGGATCGGGGCGAGTCGTCGTTCCACAACAACGTCGGACTGCGCTGGCTGCCGGATCCCGGCATGTCCTCGTTCTTCGAGTCGCGCGGGATGCCGATCGACGCGGCGTTGGTGGCGCGGGTCGGCAGCGACACGTGGGCCGACGGCGAGGCGTTCCTCCGCGATCCCGCGCTGGCCGACTACCGGGCGTGGGCCGACGGCCGGGGTCGGCTCGCGGCGGTCGAATCGTTCGTGGTCGAAGCACCGTTCTGGTTCGGAGGACTTGCGCGATGACCTCGGGCAGTTCCTGGGCGACGAGTTCCGCGCGTACGACCTGTTCGACGTCGGCGGCCGGATCCCGCGCCGCAC
This sequence comes from Ilumatobacteraceae bacterium, assembly GCA_963722415.1. Taxonomy (GTDB): domain Bacteria; phylum Actinomycetota; class Acidimicrobiia; order Acidimicrobiales; family Ilumatobacteraceae; genus JALOLG01. The sequence goes on along the minus strand of CAVRNI010000009.1, from coordinate 61,533 downwards.
CCTCGGGCCGTTCGACCCCGTCGGATCCGGTGCGATGCTCGCCGTCGCGCTGGTCGCCTCGACGGCGGGTGCCGTGATGGCGGCGCGCCACCGACGCGCGCCTCGGTCTGTTCGCGGCGTTCTTGCTGATCCCGGCATGGATCGACCTGTACTTGTCGTACGTGGCAGACGCGGTCGAGGTCAACCGGCACGTGATCGGCGCGCTGTCGAGGTTGTCGGTCGCGACGGTCGTCGTCGTCGCGATCGGTGTCGACGCTCGTACTGCATGGTCGAGACGACGTGCTGCATGGTCGAGACGACGTGCCATGAGTGTCGTCAGCAGGTGGATCAAACCGGTCGTCGTCGCGGCGCTCGTCGCGCTCGCGGTCATCGCCGTCTTCCACATGCAGCTGAGCGCGGCCAACTACGACCCGCAGTACATGCGGGTCCTCGTGGAACGCACGATCCGTCTGGGCGGCTCGTACTACGAGAACGGCATCCACAACAAGGGCCCCCTCGAGCCGGCGGTCTACGAGTTGGCCGGCCGGATCGGCGGGAGGTCGGGCTTCTGGTTCGTGATCGCGATCTTCACGTTGGCGACGTCGATCGTCATCGGCGTGGCGGCGGCGATCGCCGTCGAGCGCAGCGGTGGGACGCGCGTCGTGGGGTTCGCGGTGGCAGTGATGGCGGTGACGCATCTGACGCTGTCGGACGCCGACTACGCGGGAGTGCTCTATTCGCGCAACATCACCGTCGGCCTGCTGGCGCTGGCGTTCATCGTCGGTGCGTGGGACGGCGCGTGGCGTTCGAACCGGCGCCGGATCGCGGCGGTGCTCGTTGCCGGGCTGGCGATCGGGTTGGCGGTGCAGACCCTGTTGTCGGTGTGCTTCACGGCAGTTCCCGTGCTGGCGTGGGTGGCCTGGATGCGACGGCACGAGCGGGTGTGGTCACTCCCGGCGTGGGTGGCCGTTCCGATCGTCGCGGCCGGCGGGCTTCTGTCGGCGCCGATCTACTACCGGATCTTCGGACCGTGGTCCGCGTTCGTCGACGGGTGGTGGACCTACGCCCGCTGGATGAACACCGCGACCGGCCGCAGCCTCGGCGGTCAGTTCGGACTCGGGGTCGACCAGTTCGCGGAGTATTACGGTGACCGGCCGATCCTGTTCGTCGTCATCGTCGCGTTCATGACCGAGATGGTCGTGCGCTGGCGAGCGCTCGACGGACCAGGTCGGGCGCTGCGGGCGATGGTGGCCGGGTGGTGGCTCGCGGCGTGGATCGAGCTGGCGCTCAGCCAGCGGTACTCGTCGCACTACTTCTCGATCCTGGCCGTGCCGACGATCCTCATGATCGGGGTGCTCGTCGGTTCCGCGACGAAGCGCATGCGGCTGGACCAGGTGCGCGCCTCGATGTCGACCGAGATGTGGGTGGTGCCCCTCGCGGTCGCGATCCTCACGATCCAGGTCGGCGGAACGTTCTCGTTCAGGGAGGGCCTCCGCGAGGCGAGCAGGTTCCAGGGCATCAGTGACTTCGACGCTCGGCGTGAGCAGCTCATCGACGGCCGGACGCACATGGTGCGGGCGGCGCTCGATCTCGTCTCCGAACCGGACGATCCGTTGCTGATGTGGACGAGCTACCCGTGGCCGTACCTCAACCTGCATCGCGTCCCAGCGACCCGGTACATCTGGAAGAACTTCCTGCTCGGCCAGATCTACCTGGCCCGATCAGGCCCGCAGTACGTCCTGCCCGGCACCTGGGAGACGTTCGCCGCCGACGTCGAGCGGACCAATCCCACGGCCTTCGTGGTGGAGGCCGTCAACCCGGTGGTGTCCGGGACGCCGTTCGACGACATCGTCGACGAGAAGTTCACGACCGTCTTCACCGACGAAGCCCTGACGTTGGCGTTCCGGGACGATCTCGCGGCATGGCTGCTGTCGCCGCCGGTGGAACCTTCACCGGCGCACGAGCATCGACCTCGAACCAGGCACGCCGGCCGTGCTCGCGGACGACGCGTGTGTTCGCCTCGACGGCGACATCGTGAGCAGTTCGCCCGATGGGGCTCGTGTCGCGTTCGGCTTCGGCTCGGCGTCCTCGGTCGATGGCGTGGCGCCGGTGATCTCGCTCGCCGGTGCCGGTGGTGACACGGCCATCGTGACGTCGCGTGGGACCGCGGGGAGCGCGTTCGCGGTGCCGGTCGACGACGCGCCGGCCGAGAGGACTCCGTTCACGCTGGTCGTCGGATCACGGGCAGCCGTGCTCGTCGTCGACGGGTCGATCGTCGGTGCCGTCGAGACGCACGGCGGCAACGCCGTGACCATGGCGTCCTCGATCGACGGGACCCGTGTCGAGAACCTCAGTCGTTCGTCGCCACCGCCCGGGAGTGGGTGCTAGATCGCGATCGAGAGGGGTTTGTGACACCCCCCGACTACCGTGGTGAGGGCCGACTCCCCCTGACGAACCGGCCCGGATCTGATCCGGGTCCAACATCCACGGAGTCGCCATGAACGAGTCAAACCTGGTGGTCCTCCAGGGCCACGTGTCGAGTGAGCCACGGCGCAGAGACCTGCCGTCGGGCACCCAACTTCTCCAACTCGAGGTCACCACGCCGGGCGACGGGGCGCAACTCTCCGTCCCCGTCGTGTGGTTCGAGCCCACGCGCGAGTTCGCGCCTGCCGAGGAGGTCACGGTCGTCGGTCACGTGCGCAGGCGCTTCTATCGCACCGCGGGCGCGACCCAGAGCCGCACCGAGGTCGTCGCCGACCACATCGTCGCCACCCGCCGCCGGCGCGACGTGCAACGGCTGGTCGCGCGGGCGATCGCGGTCCTCGGCGGTTCCGGGTCGTAGCGCCGGGACGTAGCGCCGGGCGCACGACTACGCTGATCCACATGAGTGAGATCCGCAACGACTTTGCACCTGGCGTGATCACCGGCAAAGAGGTCAAGGAGATCTTCGCGCTGGCCAAGGCCAGGTCGTTCGCCATCCCGGCGTGCAACGTGACGGGCAGCAACACGATGAACGGCGTGATGGAAGCGGCCGCGGCCGTGAACTCGCCCGTGATCATCCAGTTCTCCCATGGTGGGTCCGCCTTCGTCGGCGGGAAGAGCCTCGACAACTCCGGCAACCAGGCGTCGATCCTCGGCGCCCTGGCCGGCGCGGATCACGTCAACCGCATGGCCGCCGCGTACGGCGCGCGCGTCATCCTGCACACCGACCATTGCGCGAAGAAGCTGCTCGGTTGGGTCGACGGGCTGCTCGACGTCGGCGAGAAGCACTACGCGGCCACCGGCAAGCCGTTGTTCAGCTCGCACATGCTCGACCTGTCAGAGGAACCGCTCGAGGAGAACGTCGAGATCAGCAAGCGTTACCTCGAGCGGATGTCGGCGATCGACATGACGCTCGAGATCGAGCTCGGGATCACGGGCGGTGAAGAGGACGGCGTCGACAACTCCGACGCCGACGACAGCGACCTGTACACCAAGCCCGAAGAGGTGGCCTACGTCTACGAAGAGTTGATGAAGGTGAGCGATCGGTTCACGATCGCGGCGGCGTTCGGCAACGTGCACGGCGTCTACAAGCCCGGCAACGTCAAGCTCAAGCCGACGATCCTCCGCGACAGCCAGGAGTACATCCAGGCCAAGTTCGGCACCGGTGAGAAGCCCGTCGATTTCGTGTTCCACGGCGGGTCCGGGTCATCCCCGGCCGAGATCTCCGAGGCCATCAGCTACGGCGTGATCAAGATGAACATCGACACCGACCTGCAGTGGGCGATCTGGGACGGCATCCGCAACTACGACGCCGAGAAGCACGACTACCTGCAGAGTCAGATCGGCAACCCCGATGGGCCCGACAAGCCCAACAAGAAGTACTACGACCCTCGCGTGTGGCTGCGCGCCGGCGAGGTCAGCTTCGTCGAGCGCGCCAAGCAAGCCTTCGCCGAGCTCAACAACGTCGGCACACTCGAATAGCGCGCCTACGTCAGCGGGCGCACCACGAGGCCGGTGCGCAGCTTGGGCGTGAAAAATGTCGACTTCGGCGGCATCAGCAGGCCTTCGCGTGCGGTGCGCTCGATCTCCTCGACGCTGACCGGGCGGATCAGGACGCCGGCTGCCGCGGCCCCGGATCGGACCGCGCCGAGCACGCGGTCGACGCCGTGCTGGTAGGTGACATCGACCGCGACGTCGCGGAGCGCGTGCTCGAGCCACGCGCCGTCGAGCGCGCGGACCCCGTCGAACACGCCGGCCTTGGGGAGCAACCAGGCGCCGTCGCCCGCCGCGTCGACGAGGCACAACGCACCGCGCTTGGCCATCTGCGCCAGGGTCGAGTCATCGACCGGACCGGCGGGCTCCAGGTCGAATGACACGGCAAGTCGGTCACGGAGCTCGTCGAAGCCGGGCGCCGCGTACAGGCGGTGGATGGCGTCGACGCTGAGTTGGTCGGCGACGAGCTCGCTGACGAACGCGAGCGTCAGTTCCGCCGGCGTGTCGGTGGAGCCGGTCGATCGTCGGACCTCGTCCCGGTAGGTGCGGGCGATGCCGTAGCGGTGGTGACCATCGGCGATGAGCACGTCGTCGGAGCCGATCGCATCGCGAATGGCGGCGATCCGTTCGGCATCGGTGAGGCGTTCGACGATGTGGTCGACGCCGTCGACGGTCACCGATCCCATCGGCTCGGCGGGCGGGGTGAGCAGGTCGGTGAGCCCTCCGGCGAGCGACAGACCCCAGATCGGCGACATGTTGCATTCCGTCGCCCGTGTCAGGTCGAGCCGATCGGTCGAGGCCTTCGGCGTCGTGCGTTCGTGCGGGAGGACTCCGCCGGCGCCCTCGTCGACGACCTCCAGCCCACCCATCACGCCGACGATGTCGCGGTCGGCGCCGGTGGAGTCGGTGAAGCGCATCCGGTACAGCGTGAGCGACGGTGCAGCATCGGGCGCCATCACACCCGCCGCGATCCACGATCGCAACCGTTCGGCGGCGACCGTGTAGCGCCCGTCGCCATCTCGCTCACGCGGGATGTCGACATGGACGATGTTGTGCTCGTCGCGTGCGGCGAGGGCGTCGACCTCGGCATCCGACACGACGTCGTACGGGGGAGCGATCACATCGTCGAGATCGACGGTGTACCGCAGAGCGGCGAACGGTTCGAAGCGCGGCACCCGCACAGGTTGGCACGATCACACTTGACGCGTGCGACGATGACGCCATGACGGCTTCGACCACCGCGGTGTCCACGGTGCTGTGTGATCTCGACGGCGTCGTGTGGCTCGCCCGCCAGCCGATCCCCGGATCGCCGGAGGCGGTTGCCCGGCTGCGGGCGGCGGGGTGGCGGGTGCTCTTCGTCACCAACAACTCGGCGGTCGTCGTCGCCGAGCAGGAGCAGGCGTTGCTCGACATCGGAATCCCGGCCGTCGGCGACGTCTTGACGTCGGCCGGCGCCGCGGCGACGCTCCTCGCGCCTGGTGAGCGGATTCTGGTCTGTGGCGGGCCGGGCGTGATCGAAGCGGCGGAGGCCGTGGGTGCGGTCGTCGTCGGCGACGGAGCGTGCGACGCCGTGGTCGTCGGATTCCACCGCGACTTCGACTACGAGCGGATGCGGGTCGCGGCGACGGCGGTCATCAACGGGGCCCGGCTGATCGGGACCAACGACGACGCGACGTACCCGACGCCCGACGGTCCGATCCCGGGGGGCGGGGCGATCCTCGCCGCGGTCGCGACGGCGTCCGGAGCGGTGCCGCTGATCGCCGGCAAGCCGTATCCGCCGATGGCCGAGCTGGTCCGTCGGACTGTGGGCCGCGGTTTCGGTCCCGACACGACGGTGATGGTCGGTGATCGTCCGTCAACGGATGGGTTGTTCGCAGAGGTGATCGGGTGTCGGTTCGCGATCGTCCGAACGGGCGTGACTGCGCCGGGCGCGCCGTTGGAGACGTCGCCGTGGCTCGACGTCCCCGACCTCGCCGCCGTCGCCGATCTTCTCATTGCTGAATCGTGACGAAATCGACGCCGATAGGCTCCGGCCATGGCCAAACCAGCATTCAACAGGCTCGTCGACGCCGGCGTGACGTTCACCGCGACGTCGCGTAAGCAGGCGGAGGCAGTCGTCAAACAGCTCGTCAAGGCGGGCGAGGTCCAGCGCAAGGATGCGGAGTCAGCCGTCCAGGCGCTCGTCGACCGCGGCCGCGAGACGACCGAGCGACTGACGGCGTTGATCCAGGGCGAAGTCGCCAAGCAGGTCGGCCGGTTGAGCGAGCAGTTCGACGGTCTGGAGGATCGGTTCGAGGCCCTCGCCGAACGCCTGATGGCGAGCGCCAAGGGCGCCGCGAGCACCGCCAGGAAGACCACGGCCAAGAAGGCCCCGGCGAAGAAGACCGCCGCCAAGAAGGCCCCGGCCAAGAAGACCGCCGCCAAGAAGACGACGGCCAAGAAGGCCCCGGCCAAGAAGACCGCCGCCAAGAAGACGACGGCCAAGAAGACGACGGCCAAGAAGACCCCGGCGAAGAAGACCGCGGCGAAGAAGACCGCGGCCAAGAAGAGCCCGGCCAAGAAGACCGCCGCCAAGAAGACGAGCGCGGCCAGCGGCAGCTAGCGCCGTCGACGTCCCGGTCGTGAGTGCCCGCCGTCGACTCGATGCCGAACTCGTGCGGCGAGGACTTGCCAAGAGCCGGGTCGAAGCCCGCACCTTGGTCGAGTCCGGCCGGGTGCTCGTCGGTGGCGCGGTCGCGGTCAAGGTGGCGCGGCTGGTCGCGGACGCAGAACCGGTCGTCGTCGAGGGACCACCGGCGCGCTTCGTTGGCCGCGGCGGTGAGAAGCTCGACCACGCGTTGACCACGTTCGGCATCGACGTTGCCGGACAGCTGGCGCTCGACGCCGGGGCATCGACCGGAGGTTTCACCGACTGCCTCCTGCAGCGCGGCGCCCGTCACGTCGTTGCGGTCGACGTCGGCCACGGCCAACTGCATCAGCGGCTACGCGAAGACGACCGAGTCACGAACGTCGAACGTACGAACGTCCGCAACATCACACCCGGCATCACCGGCGGTCCGGTCGACATCGTCGTGGCCGACTTGTCGTTCATCTCCCTCACGTCAGTCATCGGCGCGTTGAAAGGGGTGTGCAAGCCTGGGGCATCCATGGTGTTGCTCGTGAAACCGCAGTTCGAGGCCGGTCACGCCGAGGCCAGTCGCGGGCGGGGCGTCATCACCGACCCCGCGATCTGGGACCGCGTCAAATCGGAGATCGCCGTCGCACTCCTGGCTGAAGGCTGCGAGTTGGTGGCATGGACCGATTCGCCGATCACCGGCGCCCAAGGAAACCGCGAGTTCCTCGTTCACGCGCGAGCGGGTGCCGTCCCGTGACCAAGGTCGTCATCGTCGCCCATCACGAGCGGGCCGTGGCCGCGGTGCTGGCGCGCCAAGCGGCCAACTGGCTCGCCGACCGAGGTCACGAAGCCTGGATGCCGGCCGCCGACGCCGTCGCGCTCGACTTGCACGATCTGGCCGCGGAACGCCGAGCCGCCGACGCCGACCTCGCGCTCAGCCTCGGTGGTGACGGCACGATGTTGCGCGCGGTGCGGTTCCTCGACGGCGCGGCCGTGCCCTTGCTCGGCATCAACCTGGGTGTGCTCGGCTACCTGACCGAGGTCGAAGCGCACGAGATGACCAACGCCCTCGACCGCTTCACGAAGGGCAGCGAGGCCGGCGAGTGGCATCTCGACGAGCGCCTGATGCTCGACGTCGTCGCACGCAGCAGCGTCGGTGCGCCACTCGGCACGTGGCGGGCGCTCAACGAGGCCGTGGTCGAGAAGCGCGAGCCCGGCCACACCGTCCGCCTGCTGGTGCGCATCGACGGCGTGCCGTTCACCACGTACGCCGCCGACGGGCTCATCGTGTCGACGCCGACCGGTTCGACCGCGTACTCGTTGTCCGCGCGAGGTCCCGTCGTGTCGCCCCGCCACCGGGCGTTGCTGCTCACACCGGTCGCGCCGCACATGATGTTCGACCGCAGCCTCGTGCTCGATCCCGCCGAACCGATCGAGATCTCCGTCATCGGCCACCGCGAGGCGAGCGTGTCAGTCGACGGCCAGCCGGTCGCGACGCTCGTCGAGGGCGACGTCGTCATGTGCAGCGCTTCCTCCACCACGGCCCGCTTCGTGCGCTTCGGCGAACGCCACTACCACCAGATCCTGAAGGCCAAGTTCGGCCTCACCGACCGTCGCTGATCGGACGAAGTGTGCTCACCGAGTTGCACATCGAGAACCTCGGCGTGATCGAACGCGTCGAGTTGGTCCTCGGACCAGGTCTGACGGCGGTCACGGGTGAGACCGGCGCCGGCAAGACGATGATCGTCGAAGCGATCGAGCTCCTCGTCGGCGGCCGCGCCGATGCGACGATGGTGCGCGCCGGCGCCACCGAGGCGCGCGTCGACGGCCGATTCGTGTTCGGGGTCGAGCCGGGGCACGAGCCAGGCACCGAAGTCGTGCTCACGCGCGTGGTACCGGTCGATGGCAGGTCGCGGGCGTATGTCGACGGCCGGCTGGCGACCGCCGGCTCGCTCGCCGAGATCGCCGAACGGGTCGTCGACCTGCACGGCCAACACGCCCACCAGAGCCTGCTCGGGGCGGCGACCCAACGTGCCGCGCTCGACCACTACGGGCAGGTCGACCTCGAGCCGTTGCGCGCCGCCCGGGCGACCGTCACCGAGATCGATGCCGAGCTGGCGGCGCTCGGAGGTGACGAACGCTCGCGGGCACGCGAGATCGACCTTCTGCGCTACCAGGTCGACGAGCTCGACGCGGCGACGCTCTCGAGCGCCGACGAGGACGCCGCGCTCGACCGCGAGGAGGCAGTGCTGGCTGACGCCGTCGCCCATCGCGAGGCCGGTGCCCACGCGCTCGCCGCGCTGGCCTCCGACGGCGGTGGCCGCGACGTGCTCGGCGAGGCGTTGACGGCGCTCGCCGATCGGGCGCCCTACGACGCGCTCACCACTCGCCTGCGCGACGTGCTCTCCGAGCTCGACGACATCGCGTCGGATCTGCGGGTGCTGGCGGAATCGATCGACGAAGATCCGCAACGACTCGACCAGATCCGGGCGCGCCGCCAGCGTCTTCACGATCTGTGCCGCAAGTACGGGGACGATCTCGCCGAGGTGATGACGTTCCACGCGTCCGCCCGACAACGCCTCGCCGAGCTCCAGCACTTCGATCAACGAGCGGCCGAGCTCGACCGCCAGCGCGAGCACGCGATCGCGCTCGAGCGACAGGCCGCGCGAGTGGTCGGCGAGCGCCGGCGCGAGGCCGCACCGCGTCTCGCGGGCGCGGTGGAGGAGCGGTTGCGGGAGCTGGCGATGGGCCATGCCGCGATCGCCGTCGAGGTTGGCGAATCGCCCGACGACCATCCCGGTGACCGCGTCCAGTTCCTGCTCGCCGCCAACCCGGGTGCGCCGCTGTTGCCGCTCAGCCGCGTCGCATCGGGTGGCGAGCTGGCGCGGGCGATGCTGGCGTTACGTCTCGTCCTCACCGGCGCCGACCGACGAACCGCCGAAACTCGAACCGCCAAAGATCGAACTCTGGTGTTCGACGAGGTCGACGCCGGGATCGGCGGAACCGCCGCGGTCGCGGTGGCGGAAGCGCTCGGCGCCCTCGGCGCCGACCACCAGGTCCTCGTCGTCACCCATCTGCCGCAGGTCGCGGCACTGGCGCGCGCCCAGGTGGTCGTGACGAAGGACGTACGCGACGGGCAGACGTTCGCCTCGGTGGTCGCCCTCGACGGCGAGCGGAGGGTCGACGAGCTGGCCCGGATGCTGTCCGGGTCGACCGACGAGGCCGCGCTCGAGCACGCGAGGGAGCTCCTGCGGCGCGCCTGATCCGCGCACGTCCAGCCCGCGTCGGGGTATGGTGTGATCCCGTCGTGCACCCGCTCGAACGAGTCGTCTGACGGAGGTCCAACCCCATGCCGAAGCACATCTTCGTCACCGGAGGGGTGGCCAGTTCGCTCGGCAAGGGCCTGACCGCGAGCTCACTCGGCCGGCTGCTGAAGCTGCGCGGACTGCGGGTGACGCTCCAGAAGCTCGACCCGTACATCAACGTCGACCCGGGCACGATGAACCCGTACGAGCACGGCGAGGTGTTCGTCACCGACGACGGCGGCGAGACCGACCTCGACCTCGGGCACTACGAACGGTTCATCGACGAGAACCTCTCGCGCAACTCGAACGCGACGACCGGATCGATCTACCAGGCGGTGCTCGCCGCCGAACGACGCGGTGACTACCTCGGCAAGACCGTCCAGGTGATCCCGCACATCACCGACGAGATCAAGCGCCGCATCCGCCGCGTGGCAACCGACGACATCGACGTCGTGATCACCGAGGTCGGCGGCACCGTCGGCGACATCGAGATCCTTCCGTTCCTCGAGGCGCTCCGTCAGTTCCGCAAGGACGCCGGACGCAACAACGTGTGCTACCTGCACGTCACGCTGGTGCCGTTCATCGGTCCCTCCGGCGAGCAGAAGACCAAGCCGACCCAGCACTCCGTCACCGAGTTGCGCAGCCGTGGGATCCAGCCCGACGTCATCGTGTGTCGCAGCGAGGAGCCGCTCAGCGACGACCTGAAGCGCAAGATCTCGAACCTCTGCGATGTCGACGAGCGCGCCGTCGTCAACGCCGCCGACGCCCGCAACATCTACGAGTTGCCGCTGATCCTCCACGACGAAGGGCTCGACGACGTCGTCTGTGACGTGCTGCGGCTGGAAGCGGGCGAGGTCGACCTGACCCCGTGGGAGCAGGTCGTCGCCAAGGTCGACGCCGCCACCGCACCGGTACGGATCGGCCTGATCGGCAAGTACGTCCAGCTCCCCGACGCCTACCTCTCAGTGGTCGAGAGCCTGAAGCACGCCGGCTTCCATCACGGCGCGGCCGTCGAGGTCGACTGGATCCAGGCCGAAGACGTCGAAGGACTGCTCGCCGCCGGCCGCCTGGCCGAGCTCGACGGGGTGGTCATCCCCGGCGGATTCGGGGCACGCGGGTTCGAGGGCAAGATCGCGGCCGCCCGCTACACCCGTGAGGAGCGCGTGCCGTGCCTCGGTCTGTGCCTCGGGTTGCACGCGATGACCGTCGAGTTCGCCCGCCACGAGCTGGGGCTCGCCGGAGCCAACTCCACGGAGTTCGACCCGACGTCGAAGCATCCGGTGATCGATCTGATGCTCGACCAGCGCGACATCACCGACAAGGGCGGCACGATGCGACTGGGCGCCTACTACGCAGTGCTCGCGCAGGGCACCAGGGTCGCCGAGGCCTACGGCGAGCAAGTGGTCAGCGAGCGTCACCGTCACCGCTACGAGTTCAACTCGAACTACAAGGCGCGATTCGAGGCGGCTGGTTTCGTGTGCAGCGGCACCTCGCCCGACAAGCGGCTGGTCGAGTTCATCGAGTTGGCCGACCATCCGTACTGGGTCGGGACCCAGGCCCACCCGGAGTTCAAGAGCCGCCCCGACCGGCCGCACCCGTTGTTCCGTGAGCTGATCGGAGCCGCCCTCGCCCGACGCGCCGAGCGCCCCCTGCAGATCGGAGACACGGCACCGCTCCGGTTGCCGGCATGACCGAGTTCCGGCGGATCGGCGAACGCGAGATCCACCGAGGGCACGTGTGGCGCGTCGTCGTCGCCGAGTTCGAGTCACCGGAGGGCGAGCGGTTCCATCGCGACATCGTCCGGTCGCCCGGCGCGGTCGCCGTCGTGCCGTTGATCTTCGATCCCGAGGGCAATGCCTCGGTGCTCCTCGTCGAGCAGTACCGCCCACCGTTCGGACGCTATGTCGTCGAGATCCCAGCCGGGATGCGCGACGTGGACGACGAGCCACCCGAGGTCACGGCGCGTCGAGAACTGATCGAGGAGGCCGGCATGGAGGCGGGTCGGTTGGATCACCTCGTCGACATCCTGCCGTCGGCGGGCTTGACCGACTCGGTCACGATCATCTTCCTCGCGACCGAGTGCGCGCCGGTCGAGCGCGACCTCCACGGCCCGGAGGAGCGACACATGACGCTGCTGCACCTACCCCTGGTCGACGCGCTGGCGATGATCGACCGCGGTGAGATCCAGGACGCCAAGACCGTGGTCGGGCTGTTGGCGACGCAGCGTCGCCTCGAACGTGCCGACGGGGGAGTGAACGGTGCGGTCGACTGGCGGCTCTCGGGAGCCTGACATGGTGGTCGCGCCGGTCGACGTCGAGCTACCGATCGAGATCGAGGACTTCTTGTCGTGGATGTCGAGCGAGCGCGGCCGGGCGCGCAACACGCTCAGCGCCTACCGACGCGACCTCGGCACCTATTGCGGATGGCTCGCGAGTCGTGGTCTCGATCCGCTGACGGTGCAATCCGGCGACCTCATCGAGTTCGTCGTCGAGCGCAAGGCCAGTGGTGCCGCGACGTCGAGCGTCGCCCGCCAGTTGGCGGCGATCCGCATGGCGCACCGCCACCTCGCCGTCGAGCGTCACCGGCCCGACGATCCGACGATCGACCTCGAGGGTGTCCGGGTGCCGTCGGGGATCCCCAAACCGTTGACCGAGGCCCAGGTCACGAGGCTGCTGGCGGAGGCCGCCGGCAACACGCCGCAGCACCGCCGCGACCTCGCCCTGCTGGAGCTGCTGTACGCGACCGGGGCCCGGATCTCCGAGGCCGTCGGGCTCTCGATGGGCGACATCGACTTCGACGAGCGCCTCGTGCGGCTGTTCGGCAAGGGCGCCAAGGAGCGCATCGTGCCGTTCGGCGGTGCGGCGGCCGCCGCGCTCGACGCCTGGTTCTCGGCCGATGGCAGGGGCCTCCTGGTGCCGCGGCAGTGGCGGCGGCGCGACGACGCCGAAGCGGTGTTCCTGAACCTGCGTGGTGGTCGGCTGAGCCGTCAGGCAGCATGGATGATCGTGAAGAAGTACGGCCAGCTGGCAGGGATCGCGACCGATCTGTCGCCCCACGTGCTCCGCCACTCGTGCGCGACCCACCTGCTCGACCACGGTGCCGATCTGCGCGTCGTGCAGGAGATGCTCGGCCACGCGTCGATTTCGACCACCCAGGTGTACACCCGCGTCAGCCAGGAACGCCTGTGGGACGTCTACCGCAGCGCGCACCCACGGGCGGTGTACCGGTGAAGCCGTCATCCGTCCCGGTGATGGCCGTCCACCTGTGCCGGCGGTTCTTCACCTCCTTGTCGCGGGCCGCGCCGCCGGCCGCCGACGAGGAGTGGGCGGAGTCGTGGCTGCTGCCCGCCGAGATCGCGCTGTGGCGCCGCCTGCCGAACCACGATCGGCGCCACTGCGTGCAGGTCGGCCGCAACTTCGTCGAGCGCCGCCCGGCCGCAACGCGGCCGGAGGTCGCGGGCGCCCTGCTCCACGACATCGGCAAGGTCGACGTCGGCCTCAGCATCCCCGGACGCGTCACCGCCCGGCTGATCGGCGGCCGTACCGCCCGCCTGCGGGACTACCTCGACCACGAGCGGATCGGCTCCGAGCTCCTCGCCGCCAACGGCTCCGACCCCGTCACCGTCGACCTCGTCGCCGAACGCGGCCCGGCCTTCCCCGACCTGATGGCCGCCGACAACTCCGCCTGACCCCCGAACTGTCTGCTTCAGAACGCGCAGCGCGGCGTTTCAGGCAGACAGTTGGCTGGTTTTCGGACGTGCGTCGAGTTCGATCCCGATCGCGGAGGCCGGCATCGGTCGGGCGTAGAAGAAGCCCTGGACGTACTCACAGCCGATGGCGCTGATCTCGTCGTTGCTGGTCCCGAGTCTCGACGCCCTCCGGCGACGACCGACGAGACCGAGGACGTGAGCAAGGTTCGTCACGGCCTCGACGATGGCCCGGCTCGTCGGGGCCTCGCCGATGTCAGCGATGAAGCCGCGGTCGATCTTCACGATGTCGATCGGCAAGCGCCCGAGGTAGCTCAGCGAGGAATAGCCGCACCCGAAGTCATCGAGGGCGATTCTGACCCCGAGCTTTCTGAGTTCGGCGAGCACCGTCATGACGGATTCGGTGTCCTCGATGTAGATGGTTTCGGTCATCTCGAGGATCAGTGCGGCCGGATCCGTACCAGTTCGAGCGAGCACGTGGGCGACGACCGCGCCGAAGCCTGGGTTTGTCAGTTGGCGGGCCGAGACATTCACCGCCACATCCAAGAGCACGCCTCGGCGGTCGTACACCCATCGGCCACGATCACGGCAGCCGCGTTCCAACACCCACGCCCCGATCTCATGTGATCAGGTCGCTCTGCTCCGCGAGTTCCCACGATCGTCATTGCGGGGACGGGACCGCGATCGGTGGTGCGTCCAACGCAGCAGCGCCTCCACCCCGGAGACGACGACCGTCCGACGCTGCGCACGATCGGTTGGTAGGCGACTTCGAGCTGATCGTGCACGAGTGCCCGCGCGAAGTTCGCTTCTCCAGCGTGCTTGTCGTCGTTCGCTCCGGAGCGCCTCGCGCATATCGACGATCCGGTGGCACCCACCGCCAGACGGTCACACGCGGAGGATGTGGCCGCGGAGGATGTGGTTGGTGCGGAGGTGGTTGGTGACGGCGCGCAGGATCATCCACACGGTGAGGGCGGCCCAGATGCCGGCGATGCCGAGTTCGGGGTACGCGAGCAGGAGCGCGCCGAGCGGTGCGACGGCGAGCAGGTAGGCCACGGCCGCCCGGCCGAGGAAGCGATAGTCGCCGGCACCGATGAGCACGCCGTCGTGGGCGAACGCGATCGCGGCAGGGAACATCATCACGGCGAGGAACCACAATGCCGACGTCGCGCGCGATGCGACCGCGTCGTCGCTGGTGAACACGTGCGGGAGCCACGGCGCCGACACCGCCACCAGGACGGCGAGCACCGTGGCCGCGGCGAGTGACAACCGGACGGCACGCGACGCGAGGTATCGCGCCGTCTCCACCGCACCGCGGCCGAGGTCTTCGGCGACCAGCGTCTGCGCCGGCACGGCGAGAGCGTCGAGCGACAGCGAGATGAACGAGAAGAGCCCGATCACGACTTGATGGGCGGCCAACGTGGGCTCGTCGATCCGAGCGGCGATCGCCGTCGACCCCCCGAACACGGCCAACATCGCGCCGACCCGGATCACGAGATGGCGCCCGGCGTTCGCCAGCGGAGCCATCCCCGCCCACGCCGGCCGGCGGGTCACGGCCGGGAGGAGGTGAGTGCGGATGACGACACCGAACGCGACCGCAGCCATCACCTGGGCGATCACCGTCGACCATGCCGATCCGGGGATGCCGAGGTCGAGCCCGTACACGAAGACGATCTCGAGCACCGTGTTGACGAGGTTCGACACGAACAGGATGATGAGCGGGAGGTAGTAGGCGGACACCCCGCGCAGTACGCCCTGGGCGGCGAGCGTGACGAGCACGAACGGGATGCCGACGGCACTGATCTGGAGGTAGTCGGTGGCATGGCGCAGCGCGTCGCCCGACCCGCCGAGCAACCGGCAGATCGGTTCGGCGCCGACGACGAGGAGGACTGCCGCCGGCACACCGAACAGCACGGACAGCCACAACGCCTGCACGCTGACGTCGGCGGCGCCCGGGCGATCGCCGGCGCCCACCCGCCGGGCGACCCGCTCGGTGGTGCCGTAGGCGAGGAAGTTGGAGCCGAGGACCACGAACGACAGGACGGTGGCGGCCAGCGCGAGTCCGGCGAGTTGCGGGGTGCCGAGGCGTCCGACGATGGCCGTGTCGACGAGGACGTACAGCGGCTCGACGGCGAGCGCGCCGAGCGCAGGGATCGCCAGCGCCACGATCCGGCGGTCGGTGGGGTCCAGGAACCGACCGACCGCGACGACCCTCGGGTCGGGGTCGACTCAAGCGGGCAGCAACCCGATCGCCGAGTACGCGCGCTCGAGGGTCTTGGAGGCGACGGCGCGGGCCTTTTCCGACCCGAAGCGGAGCAGCCGCGAGAGCTCGGCAGGGTCGTCGAGCAGTTCGGCGTACCGCCGCTGGATCGGTTCGAGGAGCGCGACGACGGCCTCACCCGTGTCCGATTTCAGGCGGCCGTACTGCGTGTACCCGGCGGCGAGGTCGGTGGGCTTGGCGCGTGTTGCCGCGCCGAGGATCTCGAGCAGGTTGCTCACACCCGGCTTGCCGACGGGGTCGTAGCGCACCTCGTTGTCGGAGTCGGTGACCGCCCGTTTGAACTTCTTCAGGATCGCCGCCGGGTCGTCGGTCATGGTGATGAGGCCGCTGTCGGTTTCCGCCGACTTCGACATCTTCGACGTCGGATCCTGCAGGTCCATCACCCGCGCCCCGGCCGGCGGCGTCACGGCGGCGGGCACGACGAACGTCTCGCCGAACCGGTGGTTGAACCGGATCGCGATGTCGCGGGTGATCTCGACATGCTGACGCTGATCATCGCCGACCGGGACCTCGTCCGTGTCGTACAGCAGGATGTCGGCGGCTTGAAGCGCGGGATAGGTGAACAGGCCGGCGGAGATGAACGCATCCGCGCCTGATTTCTGGCGCGTTTGGCGGTCTTGTCCTTGAACTGGATCATGCGCGACAACTCGCCGAACGACACCGTGCACTCCATCACCCATGCCAGCTGGCTGTGCTCGACGACGTGGCTCTGGACGAAGATCGTGGCGACGTCGGGATCGAGGCCGATCGCGTACATCATCGCCGCCATGCGGAGTGTGTTCTCGCCGACCACGCCTGGTGTCTCGGTGATCGTGAGCGCGTGCAGGTCGACGATGCCGTGGAACGCGTCGCAGACGTGCTGGTTGTCGGCCCAGTTCCGCAACGCCCCCAGGTAGTTGCCGAGGTGGACGTCACCGGTCGGCTGGATGCACGAGAGCACGCGGGTCACGCTGCGTGAGGCTAGCGAGCCATCCGCCCCTCGTCCGGGTCGGTTCGGTAGCGTGATCGCGATGGCCTTCGACGTCGCGACCCCCGTGTTCGACGGCCCGTTCGACCTGCTGTTGCGGTTGATCCTGGCCGAAGAAGTCGATATCTACGAGGTCAGCCTGTCCACCATCGTCGACGCCTACCTGGCCGAGATCGAGCGTCTGCAGGCCCTCGACCTCGACGTCGCGACCGAGTTCTTGCTGATCGCGGCCACGCTCGTGGAGCTGAAGGCCAGGCGCCTGCTGCCGGGCCGCGCCGACGTCGACCTCGACGAGGAGCTGGCGCTCTGGGAGGAGCGCGACCTGCTGCTCGCCCGGCTGCTCGAGTGCAAGGCCTTCAAGGACGTCGCCACGGTCTTCGGTCGCCTGGCCGACGACGCCGACCGCAACTTCGCCCGCCAGGTCGGTGCCGACGAGCGCTTCGTGGCGTTGGTCCCCGACCTGCTCGAGGGCACCAGCCTCGAGCGCCTGCGCAACGCCGCCGTGCGAGCGCTCACACCGAGGCCCGAGCCGACCGTCGACCTGTTCCACGTCAACCCGGTCCGCCTCACCGTCGCCGACGCCGTCGCCGAGCTGCTCGCCGAGCTGCCGCGTGTCGGCCGCACCACGTTCCGGCGACTCACCGCCGACCTCGTCGAGCGGGTCGAGGTGATCGTGCGCTTCCTCGCCGTGCTCGAGCTCTACAAGCAGGGCGTCGTCGAGCTCGATCAACTCGAGCGGTTCGGCGAGATCGAGGTGGTCTGGACCGGCCAGCACGGGCTGCGCGCCGACGAGCTCCTGATCGACATCTACGAAGGCTGATCGGCGCCCCAGATGACCGACATGTCCGACGACATCTTTCCCCCCGTCCACACCGAGATCGCCGACCTGAAGCGAGCGATCGAGGCGGTGGTGCTCGTCGCCTTCGACCCGGTGCCGCCCGACCTGTTGGCGCAGCTGCTCGAGCAGCCGTCGGCGCTGATCGAGCAGTGCTGCGCCGAGTTGGCTGCCGACTACACCGAGCAGGCTCGTGGCTTCGAGCTGGCGCGGGTCGCCGGCGGCTACCGCTACCAGACCCGGGCCGACCTCACGCCCTACGTCGAGCGCTTCCTGCTCCACGACCAGCGCGCCCGGCTGTCCGGTGCGGCGCTCGAGACACTGGCGATCGTCGCCTACAAGCAACCGATCTCACGCGCCCAGGTGGCCTCGATCCGCGGCGTCGATCCCGACGGCGTGATCCGCACCCTCGTCGCCCGCGGCTACATCGCCGAGGTCGGGCGCGACCGCGGCCCGGGCCAGGCCGTGTTGTTCGGAACGACCGACGCATTTCTCGAGAAGCTCGGCCTCGATTCGGTCGCCGATCTGCCGCCGATCGCCGACTTCATCCCCGGCGCCGACGTCGTGGAAGCGCTCGAGCACGGCTTGCGGGCGACTCCGTCCGACGATGGCCCACGACCCTGAACCTCCGCTCTGGGAGCAACGAGAAGCGGCCAACCGCGAGCTGCCCGGCGGCGAGCGTCTCCAGAAGGTGCTCGCATCGATCGGGTGGGGGAGTCGGCGCGTCTGTGAGGAACTGATCATCGCCGGACGGGTGACCGTGAACGGTGAGGTGGCGGTGATCGGACGCCGGGTCGATCCCGATCACGACCTCGTCGAGGTCGACGGGGCGCCGGTCGGGGTCCGGCCGGGTCTCGTGTACTACCTGCTCAACAAGCCGGCCGGGGTCGTCACGACGTCGAGCGACACACATGGCCGGCCGACCGTCATCGACCTCGTACCGGCGACGCCGCGGGTGTTCGCCATCGGGCGACTGGATGCTGCCAGCGAAGGTCTGCTGCTGCTCACCAACGACGGCGAGCTCGCCAACCGGGTCGCCCATCCCAGCCACGGCGTCGACAAGGAGTATCTCGTCGAGGTCGAAGGCGGGCCGGTGTCGGCCGGCGGGCTGCGGCGCCTCCGCGAGGGCGTCGAGCTCGACGACGGCGTGACGGCACCAGCGACCGCTTCGCAGCCGATGCCGGGCGTGTTGTCGATCGCCATCCACGAAGGTCGCAACCGGCAGATCCGTCGGATGTGCGAGGCGATCGGCCACCCTGTGCGCCGCCTGGTCCGCACGCGCATCGGACCGATCTCCGATCGCACGCTCGCCCCGGGAACCTGGCGCGAGCTGACGGCCGACGAACGTCGGGCGCTGACGGAGGCCGTCGCCGGGCGTGCGCGCCGGTACGATCGGCCGACGTGAGCAACCCGCCCCGCCGTGCCAACGTCATCGGGCTCGGCCTCGTCGGCGGCTCGATCGGGCTCGCGTTGCGTGAGCGGGGATGGCACGTCAGCGGTGACGACGCCAATGCCGACAGGCTCCGTGCCGCGATCGAGCGCGGCGCGATCGACGTCGGGGGCGTCGATCCGGCGGCGGAGATCACGTTCGTCGCGGTGCCGGTGCTCTCCATCGCCGACCAGGTCAAGCGGGCGCTCGCCGAGACCACCGGCGTCGTCACCGACGTCGGTTCGGTGAAGTCGGCGGTCTGCGCGGCGTGCGACGATCCGCGCTTCGTCGGCGGACACCCGATGGCAGGCAGCGAGCTCGACGGTCTCGGTGGTGCCGACGCGGCGATGTTCAACGGCGCGATCTGGGTGTTGACACCGGTCGCCCACAGCGACGACGACACGTTCGCCCAGGTCACGTCCGTCGTCTCGTCGCTCGGCGCCGACGTCGTGGCGCTGGCGCCGGAACGCCACGACCTGGTGGTCGCGGTCGTCAGCCACGTTCCGCACCTGGCGGCGGCGACGCTGATGCGTCTCGCCGCCGACCGAGCGGAGGAACATGCCGCGCTGCTGCGCCTCGCCGCAGGTGGCTTCCGCGACATGACCCGCATCGCCAGCGGACATCCCGACATCTGGCTCGACATCTGCTCCGAGAACCGCGACGCCATCCTGTCGGCGCTCGACGGGCTCATCGACGGGCTCGCCGACGTCCGGCGCCTCGTCGAGACCGACTCCCGGGCCGAGCTCCACACCTGGCTCACGCGGGCCCGCGAGGCGCGAACCAACCTGCCGGGACGGATCACCGATCCCGAGTCGGTGGCCGAGTTCCGCATCCCGATCCCCGACCGGCCGGGAGCGGCCGCCGAGCTGTTCACGTTGGCGGCCGACCTCGGGGTCAACATCGCCAGCTTCGAGGTCGTGCACATGGCCGAGAGCAACCGCGGCGTCGCCGTCGTGCTCGTCGACGCGACGGTCACCGAGCTGTTCCGGGGCGGCCTGCTGGCGAGGGGATTCAAGCCCGCCGTCACGCCCCTGGCATGACGGGTGGCATGACCGGCCACCTGCTCGTCCGCACGGCGACGGGGCCGGTCGACGCGTCGGTCGACGTGCCGGCATCGAAGTCGATCGCCAACCGTGCTCTCGTCTGCGCCGCGCTCGCCGACGGCCGCTCGACGATCGAGGGACTGCCGGCGGGCGACGACACCGCAGCTCTCGTCGAGTGCCTCGCCCTCCTCGGGATCCAGGTCGAGATCACCCAGGCGGGGCGGCCGTCGACGGACGTGGCGGGACATTGCCGCCCGGGCCGTTGACACTGCCGGCGCGGCTGGCCGGGACGACGTCGCGCTTCGTCACCGCGCTCGCCGCCCTCGGTCCCGGCCCGTACGTCGTCGACGGCGACCCACCGCTGAGGACCCGTCCGATGGGTCCGCTGCATGACGCCCTCGTGCAGCTCGGCGCGTCGGTCCGCCCACTCGCGGCGGCGGGACGGCTCCCGGTCGAGATCGCGGGACCGGCCACGGGCGGCAACGTCGCCGTCAGCGGTGACATCTCGAGCCAGTTCGTGACGGCGCTGATGCTGATCGGCCCCTACCTGCGCGGTGGGCTTCGGATCGCGCTGACGAGTCCGCTCGTGTCGCGGCCGTACGTCGACATGACAGGCGCCGTGATGGCGGCGTTCGGTAGCAGCGACGTGCGTGTCGGCGACGACTCGATCGAGGTCGACGAGGGGCGCTACGTGGCAACGACGTACCGTGTCGAGCCCGATGCCACGTCGGCCGGTTACCCGTTGGCCGTCGCCGCTGTCGCCGGCGGCGCGATCGTGGTGAACGGCGTGACGCGCGCTTCCCTGCAGGGCGACACACGGTTCGTCGACCTGCTCGCGGCGATGGGCTGCAGCACCGGATGGAGTGCCGACGGGGTGACTGTGTCGCGGGATCCGGAGCGTCCACTCGTCGGGCTCGACGTCGACATGGCGGACATGTCCGATCTCGTGCCGACGTTGGCGGTCGTCGCCGCCACCGCGTCGACTCGGACGCGCATCCGCGGCGTCGGTTTCATCCGCGACAAGGAGAGCGATCGCCTGGGTGATCTGGCGGCCGAGCTCGCCAAGACCGGCGCCGCAGTCGCGGTCGAGGCGGACGGCCTCCTGATCGATCCACCTCCCAAGGCGCTGCACGGTGCCCGGCTGGCAACGCATCACGACCACCGGCTGGCGATGGCATTCGGCGTGCTCGGCACGGTCGTCGCCGGTGTCGAGATCGAAGACCCCTCGGTCGTTTCCAAGAGCTGGCCCGACTACTGGGAGGCACTCGAGCGCATCACCGGCCACGCCCACGAGGCCGAGTGAGGATCGCCGTGCCTGACAACCGGCGCAGTCCTCCAGACGGCAGGGCGCTCATGGCGCTGCTGCGACGGCGAGGTGTGTTGCTGCAGTCGGCACGCGGACCGGTGCCGAACGTGGCCGAGCTCGTCGCTGGTGAACCGATCCGGGGGAGCTGGTGGTCGCATCCGCGTAGCCACGAGATCTTCGACGCCATCAACCGTCTGCGCAGCTCCCCGGCCGTCGTCGCGACCCGTCTCATCGACGGCAAGGTCACGCTGGTCCACCGTCGCATCTGGCCGGCGCTGGTGCGTCTGGCGGATCGTTTCCCCTCGCCGGCGCTCGATGCCATCGACGAGGAGCACACGGCGTCAGGTGCGCACCGCAAGATCGTCACGCCGTTCCCGGAGTGGGTCCCGGCAGATGCGTTGGATGCGAGCGCCGAGCTCGGTGAGCTGGATGCCTTGCAGTTCCTCCCGAAGGTTCTCCGATGAGTCCCCGACGCAACCGGATCGACCCGTGGAGCGACCTCCACGCGGCGAGCGGTCGGGGCTTGTTCACCGGGAACCGCGGCTGTCTCGTCGACGACCGGGGCACGCGTCGTGCGCCACCACGGCAGTCCGCTGTGGATCGCGTGCGTGACCGAGTTCAGGGATTGGCGGCATCCCCTCGCCGCCCCGCACCGATGGACGCCGATCTTCTTCCTCGACGACGCCGTCGCGCTGGCGGCCGGCCACCGGCCCTGCGCGTTCTGCCGGCGGGACGCCTACCGGTCGTACCGCGACGCGGTGAGCATGTCGGTGGCGTCTCCCGAAACCGCTGCTCGCGTCCGAGCTCGATCGGCGGCTCGTCGCTGAGCGCCACCGCCGCGGTCGGGGCGTGGACCGCGCCGCTGACCGCTTGGTGTGGGAGGCGAGCATCGACGACCTGCCGGCCGGCACGATCGTCCTGGACGCCGATCGTCGGGCCCGGCTGCTGGTCGACGACCGGTTGCTCGCCTTCACGTTCGACGGATGGACGGAGCCGATCGACCGCCCGACGAGCTGCACGGTCGAAGTCCTGACCCCGCCGACGTCGGTCGCCGCGCTCGCCAACGGATTCTCGCCAGTGCTCCATCCGAGCGCTCGACCCACGCCAAACCACTGATGGTCGGGATGCCCGTCCTACTGTCGGCCGAGTTGACAGGTGTCCTTCACGTCGCGGAGGGTGTCCTGTCATCACGGCTGGCTCAGTTGGTGTCGGCGGGTGCGGGTGGGCGTGGTGGGTTGAACGTGACCCAGTGCATCTGGAGTCGTTCACCCAATGGGTGCTGGTAGTGGCCGGTGGGTTGGGGTGGTGGCCCGGTCGGTGGTCGCGCCACCGCGGCGGGGTGCATCACCCGGCCAAGACTGTCGGTGAAGATCAGCCCGTGGGGGTCGTCGGCGTTGCCGGAGATCCCCAACCGGCCGCGGTGATGCAGCCGGTGATGCCGCGGACACAAACACGCCAAATTCGACGTGTCGGTCGGGCCGGCGCCGTCGTCGGGATCCCAGTGGATGACGTGATGGACGTGCAAGAACCGATCGGCGGTGCAGCCCGGGGACGCGACAGCCGCGGTCACGCAGGATCACGAGGCGGCGGGTGCGTTCGGGGACGGTGCGCTGGGTGCGGCCGACGCTGACCGGGATGCCCGTCCACCTTGTTGACGGTGGAGGCGATGGTGTCGCAGCAGATCAGGTCGCGCAGCCAGGCGGGGAGCCGGTAGCCGAGCCCGTCGAGCATCGTGTTGTCGACATCGACATGGACGTGGACCCGGTAGCGGTCACGGCGCGCCGGGTCGGTGATCGTGTCCAGGGAGCGGTTGGCGATCTCCACCAACGCCTCGACCTGTGACACGACGACACCGTCGCGTTGAAACAACGCATCCTGTGCTTCACGCAGCGCGGTGTGGAGGATCGCGCCGTGGTCGGCGTCGAGCTCACCGCGGAGTTCCCAGCGTCCGTCGTCGCCATGCCACAACGACAACAACTCCACCGGCTCCACAACCGCCGGCCGCGGATCGTCGTCGTCGTCTGGTGGGGTCGGGTGGGAAGTCGTAGGAGCGCAACACCCGCCGCAGCTGCGTCACCGTCGCCAACTTGGCGAACTCACACAATTCGGCATCAGCCCACCGCGGCGCCCGGGTGGCGATCGGCACCACCTGATCCAACGACAGCTCACCGGCGTCGAACGCGGCGAACGTCACCGGCAACTCGCCGCGCCGCTTGGCGACAGTCACCAACTGCTGCGCGTGCGCGGATCGACAGCCCGGCTTTCCACGCCAACCAATGCGCCGGTGAGTGGATGCCGTCCATCTCCCACGCACCCGTCTCCAACGCCTCGGCGACGAGCTGCACCAGCAGTGCGTCGAGCACATTGCGATGGCCGCACAGGTCGGCGAGGCGGTCCTCCAGCCGTTCCAGCGTGCCCAACGCCATACCCTCTATCGTACACATGTTCGACTCCGAATACAACCGTCACGAGCAAGATTTCCGCACGTCTCGTCGGCGTCTTTGGTGCATCGAGCGAGCTACTGGCCGATGCGTCCGTCGATTCGCTCACGCAACAGGTCGGCGTGGCCGAGGTGGCGGGCGTACTCGTGGATCATTCCGACCAGCATTTCGCGCAGCGAGATCGCGCCTCCGCCGCTGCCGTGCTCGTTCAAGGGATCGTTGGCGGTGATGTCGAGACTCGGCGCCTCGGCCACGAACCGCTCGGCGAAGTCCACCTCCGCCCGCCATGCGTCCCACGCCTCCGCAACCACCTCAGGATCGGGAACAGCACCATCGAAATCGCCGTCACGGTCGTTCTCGGAGCAGTACAGCCGGGGCACGTCCTGTCCCGCCATTGTCACCCGGAACGAACCACGCTCGATCTCGGCCAGGTGGCGTACCAGCCCCAGGAGCGACATCGTCGACGGCTCGACGGAGCGCCGCGCCAACTGCTCGGCATCGAGCCCGGAACACTTCATCTCCAATGTGAGGCGCACGGATCGCAGCGTCTCGACCAGCGTGGTGCGCTCGTCGCCCAACGTTGGTCCGTTCTCCCGCGGGTCGTCATCGGACGGCTTGCCATCTGCGGTGAACATGTCGGCTCGTCGGGTCGTGGCCATGCCGTAATCATCGCCACGCGCGGGCCGACCTACCAAGGGCGTAACCACACATGCACCTCAGGACTGCCGTAGCGCGTCTGTCAGCCGCTCGTAGATGAGGTGGACGGCATTGCTCGAAGGGCGGACGTCGCGTTGGCGATACTTCTGGAACGTCCCGGCCCGAAACAGCGGTGTTCCGCCACCGAGCAGCATCGGTGCGAGGTGCAGATGCAGTTCGTCCACGAGGCCCTGTTCGATGGCCTGGCCGATGACGTCCCCGCCGCCCATGATCACGACGTGACCATCGGCCGCGGCGGTCCGGGCCTGGTCGATTGCAGATGCCAAATCGTTCACGAAGGTGAACCGCATCCCCAGCTCCCGTTCCAGCCGGACGTCCTGCGGCGCCGAGTGGGTGACGACGAAGAACGGAAGCGTCCCCGCCGGTTGGGCGCCGTACGCCATGTCCTTCGTCCAGACACCGGGCGCGTCGACGATGTCGAACAGCCGCCGACCCATCACCACGGCACCGGTCGCCGCCGTCGCCCGTTCGAGGATCTCGGTGTCGACCGGGTCCTGCTCCATGACCCAGGTCTGGAGCTCGTCGACGTCCCCGACCCCTCCTTGGGAATCGGCGCCCGGCGGCGCCACGTAGCCGTCGAGTGACATCGTGATGTCGGCGATCACCTTCGACATTGCCGGGCTCCTCTCACCCTGCTCAGGGCGCGGTGGGGCGATAGACCTTGCGGCGCAGGGGTTCGCCGGTGCCGGTGCGATAGCGCTCGGCGACGACGTCGTCGTGGAGGATCGGCTCCCGACGACGGATGCGGCGCAGCGGCAGCGTCATCACGGCCGTCATCACGCGGGCGACGAGGGTCTGACCGACGCGCTGGTGGCCGCCGGCCGCGGCGGCGAAGTCGATCAGCGACTGCGGCACCTCACCCTCGACGCGGTACCGGACCGTCCCCACCCAGCGCAGCGACACGATGCGGTGGTCGAAGTCGGCGTCGAGCAGGTTCGCCAAGCGTTGCTCGATGCCGGCCCGCTGGATGTAGGCGTCGATCTCGGCGTCGTGATAGCGCTCCGTCTTGGCGGTGAAGACCAGCGTGTTGCCATCGAGCCGGACCCACCACAGATGGCTCGGGAAGTCGAGGATCTTGGCGCTCGAGGCTTCCGGCACCTCGATGTAGCCCGCCTTCGACACACGCATCAACTCGTCGATCACCCGACCGGGATCGATGACGTGCTCCAACACGTGGGAGCAGACCGAGTAGTCGAACGCACGGTCGGCGAACGGCATCGCCGTGGCATCGGCGTCGAACAGCGGGCGACTGACGCGTGCCGCCTTGCGTCCGGAACGCTGCCCGGCGTGCGTGGCGTCGATGAAGCGGTCGAGCAGCACGTCGGCCCGCCAGTGCGGCTTGTCGCCGCTGCCGACGTCGAGCACGCGGTCGGCCGCACCGACGGGAATCGCGATCCGTCGCCTCCGAAACGATCGCAGCTGGTCGATGACGCGCACGCCGGCAGTATCGCAGCCGGTCGGGGGCCCGATGCGAATCGCCGCAGCGAGCTAGGACTCGGTGGCCGGAGCGTCGTCGGCGGGTTCGCCGATCGCCGCGCCTTCGTCGAGGATGCGCCGAGCGTCGTCGGCATCGGCCGCACGGACCTCGAGGATCACGCCCGGCTCACCGTCGACCACGACGGTGCCGCCCTCGATCTGATCGTCGAGCGCCGACTCGATCCCGTATGCGGACAACTTCGCCCTCGCCACCTCCGCCTCTCCTTCGGTGGCATACGACGCCACGGCGACCGGCTCGGCGTGCTCATCGGGATCGACGCTGCTCATTCGCGCAGTGTAGGGACCGCAAGTTGCCGGCGAAGGAGTTTGCCTGACGGCGTGCGCGGGAGCTGGTCGACGAAGTGGATGGCCGACGGCCGCTTGTAGGGCGCCAGCCGTTCGTCGATCCATGCGTTCAAGTGGTCGGGGTCGACCGCACCTGTGGCCACGACGAACGCGACCGGCGTCTCGCCGCTGCGCGGGTCGGGTGCGCGGACGACGGCGACGTCGGCGACGGCCGGGTGCCCGACGATGACCGCCTCGACCTCGGCCGGGGCGACCTGGAACGCGTTGACCTTGATGAGCTCCTTGAGCCGATCGACGACCACGATGTTGCCGTCGGGGTCGACACGACCGAGATCGCCGGTGCGAACCCACCCGTCGGGAGTGATCATCTCTGCCGTGGCCTCCGGACGGTTCAGGTAGCCGAGCATGGTCTGTGGGCCGCGAGCCTGGAGCTCGCCGGCCGCGCCAGACGCCAGCACGTCGCCGCGATCGGGGTCGACGACGCGCAACTCGGTGTTGGGCAGCAGCGTGCCGACCGTCCCGGGCCGGGTGCCGCCACGGCGGCGGGGCACGCTGATCGCGCCGCTCGTCTCGGTGAGTCCCCAGCCCTGGCCGACGGCGCAGCGCGGGAGGCGGCGGGCGAGCTCCTCATGTGTGGCCGCCGGCAGGGGAGCGCCCCCACTGGCGAGCAGCTCGAGGCTGCCGAGATCGTGTCCGGCGACGCTGGGATGATGGGCGAGGAACGATGCCACCGGGGGCGGTACCGCGACGTAGGTCACGCGATGCCGTTCGATCGCCTCGAGGAATCCGGCCGGCTCGAAGCGCGGCAACGTGACGACGGTCGCGCCCACCGTCAGCGGGACGAGCAGCTCGGCCGTCATCCCGAGGATGTGGAACCACGGGGCGACCGCGAGCGTGACGTCATGGGCGTCGGCGTCGAACGACCGAGCGATCTGGCGGCACGCCGTGACGAGTTGGCGGTGGGTCAACATGACGCCTTTGGGCAGGCCGGTCGTGCCGCTCGAGTACGGCAACACGGCAACCGAATCACAGTCGACCTCGTCATCGGGGACGTCAGCGGTGCACGCCAGCAACGCCGACATCGAGACCGCACCGGGAGCGTCGCCGACGACGACTACTCGGCGGCGGCCGAGCGCAAGTGCTCTGGCGACCAGACCGGGAGTCGTGACGATCGCGCAGGCGTCGGCATCGTCCAACTGGACCAGCACCTCGCTGTCGGTGGATGCCGGGTTGAGACCGGTGACCGTCGCGCCGAGGCGCAGCGTCGCCAGCATGAACGCGGCCACCGGAGGCCCATTCGGCGCCCAGATCGCGACACGGTCGCCGGCCCGGACGCCGTCGGCGGACAGCCCGGCGGCGATCCGCTCGACGGCGCGAGCGAGCTCGGCGTACGTCATCGTGGCGCCGCTCGAGCCGTCGATCAGCGCGGTGCGATCGGGATGGGCGGCAACGGCCCGCCCGAATGCCTCGCCGACCGTGGCGTCGTCGATCTCGACCGGATCCATCGTGCTCGCCCAGATCACCGGTCCTCCTCTCCACTCGCTCCACCGCAACTTGACACGAGTAAACCTCGGCCACTTGACGTGTGTCAAGTCCCGCGGTGACACTGGTGGGATGCCCGATCCAGCGACCCGCGAGCGGCTGCTCGACGCGGCGTGGCGTGAGGTCACCGACCACGGCGTGGACGGCCTCACGCTGGCGGCCGTGGGTGCCAGGGCCGGCGTGACCCGCCAGGCCGTGTACCTCCATTTCGGCAATCGGGCCACCCTGCTCGTCGAGATGACGGCCCGCTTCGACCACACGTCGGGGTTTCGCAGTGGGCTCGCGGCGACCCGCCAACTCGCGCCACGCGACGGCTTTCGACGGATGCTCGAGATGTGGTTCGACTACATCCCCTCCATCCTGCGCGTCGGTCTCGCCCTCGAGGCGGCGAGCCTCACCGGAGGCGATGGCGCCGACGCCTACCGAGACCGCATGGGCGACTGGCGCGAAGGCATTCGGGTCGCGATCGCGCGCCTCGCCGACGACGGCGAGCTGTCACCCCTGTGGGACGTCGACAAGGCAACCGACTGGGCGTGGGCCACCGTCCACCCGACGACCTTCCACCACCTCACGACCGAGCGTGGGTGGACCCGCACCGAAACGGCGCGCCGGATCATCGACGCCCTCGAGCGGGAGCTCATCCGCGACGACCCAGATCATTCGTAGTCGGCCGGGTCGCGCGCCACGGTTCTCGACCATTCGCGGGGCGGCTACTGTCGCGATCACCCTGGGGAGGTGCGCCATGTCAGTGAGGCGTCGTTCGTACTGTCGGATCGGCCTCGCCGCCGTCACGGTGTTCGTGCTGTCAGCTGTCGCGCTCGGCGCTCCGTCGGCGTCGGCCGGGCGACCGGGGCCGTCGGTCCCGAAGCTCGATTGGCAGCCGTGCGGCGACCAGTTCCCCGGCTTCGACTGCGCAACGGCGACGGTACCGATGGACTACCGCCAGCCACACAAGGCGTCGACCGGGCGGTTGCTGCAGCAGTAGCGGTGTCGCTGTCGGTCTCGGCGCGCCGATGTGGGCGTACCCGGGTCGTCGCACCGGCGCCTGACAGGATGGACGCTCGTGGCGGACAGACCCGTTGTCGTGGCGTTCGACGTCGACGGCACCCTGACCCGACGTGACTGCGTCGTCCCGTTCCTGTGGCGGCTCGGTGCCACACGGTTGGTGCTGGGCCTCGTCAGGCGCGCACCGTCGGTGATCGCCGCGGCAATGCGGCGCGACCGGGACCGCCTGAAGTCGATCGCCACGTCCGCCGCCTTCCGCGGCCGCTCGATTGCCGGCGTCGAGCCGGTCGCGGAGACGTTCGGGGTCGAGATCCAACGATGGCTGCGCGACGACACCTCGGCGCGGTTGGCGTGGCACCGCCAGCAGGGCCACACCGTCGTGCTCGTGTCGGCGTCGTACCAGTTGTACCTCGACGTCCTCGGCCGTGCCCTCGGCGTCGACGCCGTGCTGGCCACCCAGCTCGTCAGTGACGGTGAGGTGTACACCGGGGCGCTCGCCGGCGCGAACTGTCGCGGCGCCGAGAAGCTGCGCCGGCTGGACGAATGGCTGGACGGGTGGCTACCGGGCGGCGAGAGCGTCGAAGGCGGTCGCCGAGGCGTCGTGCTGTGGGCATACGGCGACTCGGCCGGCGACCGCGAGATGCTCGGTGTCGCCGACCATCCCGTCTGGGCGACGGCCACGATCACTAGCGTGCCGTCGACGGAATGATGACGCGCCGATGATCGCAGGACTCCTCCGCACCGGCCGGCCCAAGCAG
Organism: Ilumatobacteraceae bacterium; assembly: GCA_963722415.1. Taxonomy (GTDB): domain Bacteria; phylum Actinomycetota; class Acidimicrobiia; order Acidimicrobiales; family Ilumatobacteraceae; genus JALOLG01. Next base: position 31,851 of record CAVRNI010000009.1, on the reverse strand, counting down.
TGGCTGAAGAACGTGCTCGTCTTCGCCGCCCCCGGTGCGGCAGGCGTGCTCGACGATGCATCGAGCCTGGCCCGGGCATGCCTTGCGTTCGTGGCGTTCTGTCTCGCCGCGAGCGGTACGTACTTCTGGAACGACGTGCTCGACGTCGAGTCGGACCGGGCCCACCCGACGAAGCGCAACCGACCGATCGCGGCCGGCACGATCCCGATCCCGACCGCACGCATGGTCGGCGTCGTGCTGCTTGCCGCTTCGCTCGGGGTCGCGGCCCTCACCGGTCGGTGGCAGACGGTCGCCATCGTCGGCACGTACATCGTGTTGACGATCAGCTACAGCGTCGTGCTCAAGCAGATCGCGGTGGTCGACCTCGTCGTCATCGCGTCCGGGTTCGTGTTGCGCGCCGCCGGGGGAGCAGTCGCGGTCGACGTGCCGATGTCGGACTGGTTCGTGCTCTGCACGACATTCGGCTCGCTGTTCATCGTCACCGGGAAGCGCTATGCCGAGCTGAACGACCACGACCGCCTCGGAGTCGACGCGGGTGCGTCGCGGGCCACGCTCACCGAGTACACCGCCGGCTTCCTCCGCGTCGTGCTGGCGGTGTCGTGTGCCGCGACTCTCGTCAGCTACTGCCAGTGGGCGTTCGAGACGCGCGACTTGTCGTCATCCGACTGGCCGCTCTACGAATTGTCGATCGTGCCGATGCTGACCGCCCTGTTGCGGTACGGGTTGGTGCTCGAACAGGGCCACGGCGCGGCGCCCGAGGACGTGTTCGCCAGCGATCGCGTGTTGCAGGTGATGGGGCTGGCATGGTTGGTGATCTACGGCCTGGCGGTCTACACAGGATGACATCGCGCACCTACGACGACATCGCCGAGTCGGTCGCCGCGGTCGAAGGCTGGATGACCGCGGAGCAGGGGCGGCGGCTGTTCGCGGCCGCAGCACGGTGCCCGTCCGGCGGCCGGATCGTCGAGATCGGCAGCTTCCGGGGCAAGTCGACGATCGTCCTGGCGACGGCCGCGCCGGGCGGTGTCGAGATCGTCGCCATCGACCCGCACGCGGGCAACGATCGCGGTCCGCAGGAGCTGGTCGGATTCGAGGCCGAGGCCGACGACGACCATGCAGTGTTCAACGCCAACCTGCGCGCGGCAGGGGTCGCCGGTCGGGTTCGTCACGTCCGCGCGTTCTCCGAGTCCGCGCACGCCGAGGTCGGCGGTCCGATCGACGTGCTCTACATCGACGGGGCCCACCGGTACGCGCCAGCGCGGCGCGACATCGTGGAGTGGGGCGCGCAGGTCGGCGACGGCGGCACGCTGCTGATCCACGACTCGTTCTCGTCGATCGGTGTGACGCTCGCGATCCTGCGTGAGCTGACCGCCGGACGCCGGTTCCGCTATGTCGGTCGCTCGCGCACGCTCGCCGAGTACCGCGCCGACCTTCCCGGCGGTGCCAGAAGTCGGGGTGCCAACATGCTTCGGCAGCTCGCCCAACTGCCGTGGTTCGCGAAGAACGTCGCGCTCAAGGTGGCGCTCTCGCTCGGCCTCGGCAAGGTGATGCGACGGATGGGCCGCGCCGCTCCGGAGTGGCCCTACTAGCGTCTGGTCGGTGCAGGAGGCCCATTCGACGACGCTGACCGGCTGGGGCCGAACGGCGCCCAGCCGCGCCGACGTGCTCGACGTCGGCGACGATTCGCTCGCCGAAGCCATCGCGTCGGCGGGCGCCAGGGGCGCGCTCGTGCGCGGCCTGGGCAGGTCGTACGGGGATGCCGCGCAGAACGGCAGGTGGCACGGTCGTGCGCCTCGCACCTCCGCCCGACGGCGATCCGGCTCGACGCGTCGACCGGGTTGGTGACGGCCCACGCCGGCGTCAGCTTCGACCAGTTGCTGCGCCACCTCGTCCCGCAGGGGTACTTCGTGCCGGTGACCCCGGGCACCCGCTTCGTGACGCTCGGCGGAGCGATCGCCAGCGATGTCCACGGCAAGAACCATCACGTCGACGGCTCGTTCGGCAACCACCTGCGGTCGATGTCGATGTTGATGGCCGATGGCACGATCCGCGATCTCACGCCCGATTCCGACCCAGAACTGTGGTGGGCGACGATCGGCGGAATGGGGCTCACGGGAATCGTCGTCGAGGCGACGTTCGTCGCCCTGCCGATCGAGACCAGCCGGTGCGTCGTCGACACGACCCGGACCGGCGATCTCGACTCGCTCCTTGCGGCGATGGCCGAGGGCGACGAGCGCTACCGGTACTCGGTCGCGTGGGTCGACCTGCTCGCCAAGGGCCGGAACCTTGGGCGCAGCGTGCTGACGCGCGGCGATCACGCGACGGTCGCGCAGGTCACCGGGCATCGCGACCCGACCGGCTACGGCCCGCGGATGCTGGCCGTCGTGCCGCCTGGCGTGCCCAACCTGATCAACCACGCGAGCATCAGGGCGTTCAACGAGATGTGGTTCCGCAAGTCACCACGCCGCCGCCAGGGCGAGATCCAATCGATCACCCGGTTCTTCCACCCGCTCGACGGGATCGCGGCGTGGAATCGGGTGTACGGCCGGCGCGGATTCCTCCAGTACCAGTTCGTGGTGCCGTTCGGACAGGACGCCGCGCTGCGCGGCGTCATCGAGCGGGTCGTGCGTTCGGGTCACGCCAGCTTCGTCGCCGTGTTGAAACGCTTCGGACCCGGCAACGCCGGCCCACTCAGCTTCCCGATGGCGGGATGGACGCTGACCGTCGACCTGCCGGCCAGCGTGAGCGGGTTGAGCGAGCTCCTCCACGACCTCGACGATCGCGTGCTCGACGCCGGTGGGCGCCACTACCTGGCGAAGGATTCGCACACCACGCCGGACGCGATCCGGCGCGGCTATCCGCGGCTGGCCGAATGGCAGGAGGCGCGGCACAAGGCCGACCCGGGCCGGCTGTGGATCAGCGACATCGCCAGGCGCCTCGAGCTGATCGGCTGATCGGAGCATTCCAGCATGCGCAACGCGCTCGACGAACCGCAGACGATCGTGGTGCTGGGAGGCACCAGCGACATCGGCCTGGCCATCGCCAGGGCGCTCAGCGGACCGGCAACCCGTCACGTCGTGCTGGCGTGCCGTGACACGAAGGCCGGTCTCGAGGCCGCCGACGCGCTCGCGCTCGGCCCGGCCGAGGTCTCGGTCGTGGCGTTCGAGGCGAACGACGTGGCCTCGCACCCAGGGTTCGTCGACGATCTGGCCGAGCGGTTCGGCGACCTCGATGTCGTGGTGCTCGCGTTCGGCGTGCTCGGCGACCAGGCGACGTTCGACGCCGATCCGGTCGCCGCCGCGGCCGCGGTGACCACGAACTACTCGGGAGCGGTGAGCGTCGGGCTGGCGGTGGCCGCTCGCCTCCGGGCGCAGGGCCACGGCGACCTGGTCGTGCTCTCGAGCGTCGCCGGTGAGCGGGTCCGCAGGGCGAACTTCGTCTACGGGTCGTCGAAGGCCGGCCTCGACGCCTTCGCCCAGGGCCTCGGCGACTCGCTCGCCGGCAGCGGCGCGCGCGTGCTCGTCGTCCGCCCGGGCTTCGTCGCCTCGGCGATGACCGCCGGACTCGACCCCGCCCCGATGGCCACCACGCCGGACGCGGTCGCGGCGGCCGTCGTCAAGGGCCTGCGTGCTGGCCGCCGGACGATCTGGGTGCCGGGCGCGTTGCGCGTCGTGTTCGCCGTGTTCCGCCACCTGCCGGGGCCGGTCTGGCGGCGGATGCCCCTGCGCTGACGCCCGCGCACAGATCCGGACAGTCCGAATCAGTGCACCGACGTCGGCGCGCCGATTCGGACTGTCCGAGAGATGGTGCTCGGGTAGAACCCCGTGGAGGGATTGGCCCTCCACGGGGTATCGGTCAGCGGTTCTAGATCAGCCCGCCGCTACCGAAGTAGCCGAGCACGTCGATGATGAGGTCGGTGCCACCGTCGGGGCCGATCGTGACCTTCACGTTGCCCGTGGCGGGGTCGACCTTGACCGTGGTCGTGATCGCGACGTCGTGGCCGTTCCAGTTGATCGTGCTGGAGTCGGGCGGCGCTGCGAGCAGGTTCGAGTACACGGTCGCGAAGCCGGCCGCACGCACGTCAGTGGCAGTGATGTTGACGAGCGCCGCAATCGCACCTGGCGGCATGGAACCAACGCCTGGTGGGGTCAGGTCGACGACGGTGGTCGAGTTCGACTCGAGCGCCGGGGTGCCGAGCGAGTTCGGCAGCCGGGAGTCGTACACCCGAACTGGTGTCGGCAGGATCTGGGTGACATTTCGGCCAATGGCTGCAGCTGACCCCTGACCGCGCCAGCCGGGAACGGTGTCGTGTGGGCGTTCAGGTAGAAGCCGAGCGGGTTCGCCGCGATCTCGTCGGTCAACGCGCTGGTGGACGTGACGCAGATGTCGAACGGTCCCGGACCCGGGGTGGGTGCGAAGTCGACGACGACCGGACCGTTGACTCCTGCCGCACCGCGGTGGATGTGCATCAACTGGATCGGGTCGACGTTGGTGAACACGACGTCGACGCACACCTCGTCGGTCGCCGTGTCGATCGTGATCTGTGCGTTACCGGTCCCGTCGAGGTCGCCGGCGCCGGCCACGCCGCCGGCCGAGAACTCCTGCTGACCATCCATCGTCACAAAGAACGTGGTGTCCTGTGTGACCGCCTCGGGGACGTCTTGCGCGGCGATGAGTCCGACCGCGAATGCTCCTGCACCGATCCCCGCAGTCATCACGACGGCGACAGGGATGGCGATCATTCTTCGAGTGACGTTCATTCATTCCTCCGGATTTCCGTCAAGGCCCCGGCGAGATGATGGCACACCCCGGCGTGGCGAGGCCAGGGTGGTCAGGAATCGGCGCAGCGGTGATAGAGCACGATCAGGCCCTCCTCGAACGAGCCAACCTCGCAGAATTGGCTGCTGATCACGTCGTTCGGCGCGTCGGATCCGAACTCCATCGACGTGTTCGGCTCGCGCCAGCCGTTCCAGAAGCCGGTGAGGATCACCCAGTCGGCGGATGCGACGTCGTCGGCGAGGCTCGACCCTTCCTCGTTCGCCAACCCGGGATCCATCTCGATGAAGTACGTCGCCGGCTCGAGCTCGGGGAACATCCAGTAGAAGAACACGTCGCTGTACCACGTGCGGCGCAGGTCCTGGGGCCCGACGAGCAGCCGCTCGCCCGGCTGCGCCAGCTCGTCGAGCATCGCGATCACGTCGCGGCTCGCCCGCCACGGCCTGGTGTCGCCGAGGTAGAACCGCCTCCCGTCGCGCTCGACGGGAAACGCCCCGGGGAGATCGCCGATCGACACCCGCGCCGAGCTCAGGTAGTAGCGGAACGTGAAGAGCGGCGCCACGACCAACATCAGCACGGCGACGAGTGACACGCCGACCGTGAGCCGGCGACGGGGATGCGAGGTCGGCCGCCGCAGGCGGACGAGCTCGACGATGGCGACGACCGCCAGCGGAAACGAGATGCACGTCACCCACGCCAGGTGGGTCGAGTCGGGTCGTTGCATCGCTTGCGGCACGATGCCGATGGCGACGAGGGAACCGACCATGAGGGCGGTGATCCGCGGTGCGTGGCCGGACCGCCGAGAGAGCCACGCCGCGAGCACGACCAGCCCGGCGGTGATCAGCAACATCGCCCAGAACCAGAGGAACAGCGAAGCGCTGGCCGAGAAGTGCGGCACCCTCCACCACGGTGGCACCTGTTCGGCGATCGCCTGGAGCGCGCCGTCGAGACGGTCCCAGCTCGGCGGCCGTGGTAGCTCGCGCCCGCCACGGAGGTTGAACACCGGATCGACGAACATCCCCTCGAAGGCGGCGCGGGGACCGGCGATGGCCACGTGCACCCACATCGGGATCGCGCCGATGAGTGCGCCGACGAGCACCGGCCGTCGCGCCGCTCGATGGTGCCAGAGCAGCCATGCCATCACGAGCCCGACGGCGATCACGAGATCAGGTCGGTAGGTCAGCGCCAGCCCGGCCAGCACGCCGGAGATGACCCACGCGTTGCGCCGCGCCGCGGGCTCGCTCAGGTACACGGCGCGCACCCCGAACACGGCGCTCCAGAGCGTGAGCGCGAGCCCGCCGTTCCACGCCATCGCGGTGAGGCCGATCGGGGTGAGGATCAGCAGCGTCGAAAGCGTCGCCACCGCGGTCGCCGCGGCGCGGCCCCACGCGTGGGCGAGGGCGTAGAGACCGAAGATGATCCCGAGGTGCTGCAGCAGCCCGAACGTCCGCTCGGCACCGAGCGTGAAGCCGAACACCTTGAACCAGCCCATCAGGACGTGCAGCGCGCCCGGGCCGTACAGGTGCAAGAAGTCGACGTTCGGCACGTCGCCGTCCCACATCCGCTCCGGGAAGTAGAGCATGAAGCCCTCTTCCATCGTGCCTCCGGTGGTCACGAACAGCCCCCGCAAGGGGATCGCCACGGCGAGACCGACGATCCCGATCCCGAGCCAGTTGCCTCGGGCACCCTTGGCGCGCCGGCGCAAGCCGCGAGATCCGCCGAGCACGAACGCCGTCGGATCCTCGACGGGGATCTCGTCGACGGGCACGTCGGGGGGCATCGCCCATCGCCAGGCGCGCGTGATGAGCGGCACCGCGGCGACGCCCGCGAGGATGCACAGCACCGGTTCGACGGGCGCGCGGAAGCGAACCGTGCCGTACGCGTACGCGGCGGTCAGCGTGACGCTGAGGACCTGGGCGCCGAGCGGCAGCAGCGGCACGCCGCGTCGGCGCAGCATGATCGCGCCGGCGATGGCTCCCGCCGCGAGCACGTAGTACATGCCGAGTCCGAGCGCGGCGGAGTCCTTGTCGCGGTTCTCGATCGTCGAGAAGTCGATCGTCTGCCACGGCCGGAACAGTTCCCATTGGCGCAGGACACGGATCGCGACGATCTTGGGGACCTCGTCGATGTGGTCACGGGCGTAGTCGAGGCCCCGCTCACGCCAGAACGTGGCCTCCTGCGACTCGTCGCCCGGCGGATCGCCGAACTCGGCTCGGTAGCTCTCCTGGCAGTCGAAGCTCCAGAAGCCGATCAGCCGCCCGTTGTACACCTCGTCACAGTTGGCGTACGTGATGACTTCGTTGATGTTCGTCGACAGCGCCACGAAGTCCTCGAACGTTCGCACGTTGCGGATCGTCCACGGCGCCAGCACGAGCAGGCATGTCGCACCAGCGACGGCGAGATGGCGCCATCGGTCGGGTAGCGACAGCTGGCGATGCCGCAGCATCCACGGCATCGCCAGGATGATCCCCAGGAGGATCCCCTCGCCGCGCGTCAGGCCCGACAGTCCGATCAGGCCGCCGATGAGCGCGGCGCGTGCGAGCGTGGGGCGATCACGCCATCGATAGGCGATGAGGACGCATGACGTGGTGAGCAGCGCGAACAGGCCTTCCGGGAACAGCAGGCTGTCGATCAACCACAGGTTCGGGTAGACGGCGCCCAGCGCGCCGGCCGCGATGGCGGCCCGCTTGCCGCCGATGTGTTCGGCGACGAGCGCGATCACCAACACGGTGGCGGAGCCGATCAGGATCGACACGAACTTGTGGTCGACATACGTCGTGCCGCCCAGTCGCGACGAGATCGACAGCACCACCGGGTACAGCGGTCCGTGCACCGCGCTCGGGATCTGGGTGGCCGAGTCGAGCCAGTTCAAGGGCTCCGGGAATCCCCGACCACGGGCGATCGTGTTGGCCGTGACGTGGTAGAAGAGCGGATCCCCGCCGTCGGTCTTCTGTGGCGCGATCGTCAGCCACGTCGCAACCCGCACGAGGAATCCTCCGGCCACGACCGCGCTCAACGCGACCGGGTACGGGTTCGACGGCCACCGTCCTGTCGCGACCCGTCGCAGGGGCACGAGCACGCAGGTGGTGAGCGCCACGCCGATGCCGGCGGCGACGCACGCCGACCACAGCCAGATGGGCGACCACGGTCCCTCGAGACGGAGCCCGCCGAGCGCGCCCTCGTCGATTCCCTCGCGGTACTGGCGGGCGAGGGCGATGAACGACATCTCGTGGGCCAGCACGAGCCCAGGCGCCGCGAACGCGAGCGCGATCGTCGAGCGCCGAGGGACCGTGCGGACGGTGACGGCAACGACCGTCACCGCGGCGGCGATGACGACGTAGAGAACGGCCCGAACCTGGAGGTCGCGCCCATCGGTGACGAGGAGGGCGCGGGGGAGGCCGGCGACGAGGGCGGCCACTGCGAACGTCGTGATCGCGAGAAGTCCCGCCACGCGCACGGTGTGCCGCCGAGCTGCGAACCAGCCCGACTCGTGCAGCGTCACGATCGCGACCGCCGCTCCGAACGAGTCGAGATGAGCCGGCAACCACGACAACGCACCGAGCGGCTCGGTCGACCCGACCGCGACGAGCACTGCACGAACAGCGATCCCCGTGACGACGAGGACACCGGACAGGCGCAACAACGCCGTGCGTCCGCCTCGCCCGCGGAACAGCACGCCGGTGATCCGGCCGATCGCGGGCAGCACGAGCACCGCGGTGGCGACGACGAACAACACCAGCCCGATCCCGAGCCCCGGTATCGGCGGCGATGACCGCGGATCGCGGAACAGGACCGCAGTGAGCAGCAGCTTGCGCGGGCCGGTCCCGGGGCCGACCATCGCCTCGTTGACGACGACGATCGGGATCCACAGGGCGTACATGGGTACGAGCCACGCGCGTACGTACGCGGCGTACGACGGCCGGTTGCGTCGATCGAGGTAGGCGGCCACGAACGGCCGCGCGGCGGCCGCGATCGCCACCACCACGATCACCGTCGCCGCCACGTCGAGCCGGGCGAGCAGACGACCGCTCAGGCCCGATTCGAGCCGACCGGTCGCCTCGGCAACGCGGGCTGCCAGCAGGGCGAGCCCGCACATCCCCGCCAGCGCAGCATTCCGGAGCGTCGCCCCGGGACCCGCTCGCGGCGTGCGAAACGACCTCGTGCCTGACGTCGACAGGGTTGCTGGCTCCGTCGCCGGCAGGGCTTCGCTCACAACGGCAGCGAGTGTAGAGGTCGTCCTCGACGGGGTCCGGCATCACTAGCGTGACGCCCCGTGACCGCGATCGACTGGGCTGGGGCGACGCGTCCGCAACGGCGGTGGTTCGTGCTCGCGATCGCGCTCGCGGCGGGCGTGCGGATCGCGATGCTGGTGTCGAAATGGGACCAGGATCTTCGCCTGAACGACTCGTACTGGTACAGCGGCCAGGCCGTGAAACTCGCCGATGGCGACGGTTTCGTCGACTTCTTCTACGGCGGACCAACGGCCGAGCACGGTCCGCTCACGCCGCTGCTCCTGGCACCGGTGAGTTGGATGGACGATCCGGTCCGTTGGCAGCGGACGGTGATGACCGTGGTCGGGATCGCGGTGGTCGTCGCCGTCGCACTGCTCGCCCGTCGCGTCGGTGGGTGGTGGGCGGGCGTGGTTGCCGCCGGGCTCGCCGCGATCTACCCGAACCTGTGGATGAACGACAGCCTCGTGATGTCGGAGGCGCCGGCGGCTCTGTTGGTGGTCGTGGCCCTCTGGCTGGCGCTCGACCTGGTCGACGGCGATCGTGCCGCGTTCGTGGCGCGTTCGCTCGCGTGCGGCGCGGCGATCGGTCTGGCCGCGTTGACGCGCAGCGAGCTGGTGCTCCTCGTCCCGCTGCTCGCGATCGTCGTGTGGCGGACGTCGCCGGCGGCCGTCCGCCAGAATCGGATGCGCATCGTCGTGCTGTTGTGCTGTGGCACGGCCGTCGTGCTCGCGCCCTGGGTCGGCGCGAATCTCGTGCGCTTCGAGCGGCCGGTGCTGCTGACCACCAACGATGGCACCACGTTGTACGGCGCCAATTGCGATGACGCCTACTACGGTTCCGGTATCGGAGGGTGGTCATTGCTGTGCCTCATCGAGGAGGGAGCACCGCCCGGCGAGGATCCGGGCGTTCGATCGGCACGTCAGCGGCGGCTGGCGGTCTCCTACGCCGCGCATCACGTGGAACGCCTCCCGCTGATCGTCGCCGCTCGCGTCGGGCGTGTGCTCGACGTCGTCGGGATCGGCACCCAGGTCGATGGTGACGTGGGTGAGGAGCGCTACCGCTGGGCGTCGTGGAGCGGTGTCGTCAGCTGGTGGGTGATGGCGGTGCTTGCCGCGATCGGGGTCCGACGCGTGACCGGACCCGTGCGATGGGTGCTGTTGACGCCAGTGATCAGCGTGGCGATCACGACCGTCCTGTTCTACGGCGCCCACCGAATTCGCTCGCCGATGGAGCCCGTCGTCATCGTCTTCGCGGCGGTCGCGCTGGTCTCGATGGCCGGGAAGCGGGAAGCGGCGACATGAAGCCGCGGCTCGCTTACCAACCGGCGCTCGACGGTGTTCGGGCCGTGGCCGTCGCGATGGTGCTGTTGTTCCACGGCGGTGTCGAGTGGATGCGTGGCGGCTACATCGGCGTCTCCATCTTCTTCACGCTGTCGGGCTACCTCATCACGAGCCTGCTGCTCGCCGAATCGAACGCCACCGGTTCGGTTCGCGCCGGCGCGTTCCTCGCCCGTCGCGCCCGCCGGCTGCTCCCGGCCAGCGCCGTGTGCATCCTCGGTGTGGCGCTCTGCTCGAGGTACGGGTTGCTCGACGGCGTGGCCAACCTCCAACGCGATCTGCTCGGCGCTGCGTTCCAGGTCCAGAACTGGGTGCTCCTCGCGTCCGACGACAGCTACACCGAGGTGCTCGCCACCGTGGGAGGGCAGCGGTCGCCGCTCGAGCACTACTGGTCGCTGGCCATCGAGGAGCAGTTCTACTGGATGTGGCCGTTCGTGTTCGGCTGGCTCGCGACTCGGCGTCGCGACCGACTCATGGGCTGGCTCACTGGTCTGACGGTTGCGGCGGTGGTGGCCGCACCGTTGATCGCGTTCGTCTGGGGGAGCGATGCCGCCTACTGGGCGACGCCGGCCCGCCTCGCCGAGATCCTGTTCGGTGCGTGGCTGGCGGTCGCGCTCACCGGGAGGTCACTCGGAGGATCCTCGGCGCGCCTCGTGCCCCTGGCCCTGGGCGTGCTGGTGCTGGCCGCGATCCTGCTCCCGGCCGACGGTGGCCTGATGTATCGCGGCGGGTTGCCGCTCATCGGCGCGGCGAGCGCGCTGCTGATCGCCGGTCTCCAGGCGCCCGGAAGGCTGCGCGGCCTGCTCGCCCTCGCCCCGCTCGTCGGCCTGGGTCGCATCAGCTATGGCGTCTACCTCTACCACTGGCCGATCTACGTGATCCTCGACGAGGCCCGCACCGGTCTCAGCGGTCCGGCGTTGCTCGGGCTCCGGGTGGCATTGACGCTTCTCGCTGCCACGTTGTCATTCGTCTTGATCGAGCGCCCGATCCGGCGCGCCGACTGGCGGCCGCGACCGACGCTCGCCGGCGCAGCCGTCGCCACCATGGCCGTCGCCCTCGCGGCGATCCTCGTCCCCGTGACGATCGCCGACGACTACTGGCGGGCGGCGCCGGACGACATCGCGGCGCTGGTCGCCAGGGTGTCGACGACCCAACCCGCCGCGCCGACACCGCCTCCCGAAACGGTCGAGTCGACGATCGCCACACGATCGGCCGCGACGAGCATTCCGGTACCGGTCGAGCCGACGGCTCCCACAGATTCGGTGTCCGGCGTCGAGCGGCCGGCGACGGTGATCACGACGTTGCCGGATGCCACAGGCAGCGAACCGGCGCCGACCGGGCCGGTGCGCGTGCTCATGGTCGGCGACTCGACGGCCGAAGCGCTCGGCGTTGGGCTCGCCGGGTGGGCCGGCGCCCACCCGACACTCGCGGACGTCCGCCTGGTGGTGTCGCCGGGGTGCGGCTTCGTGCGTGGCGGCGAGGTGGCGACCGACGGCGACGTGCCGTTCGCCGAGAGCTGCGACCAGCTCCTCGGGCACGTGCTGCCCGACACGCTGGACGAGTTCCGTCCCGAGGTGGTCATGCTCTTGTGCGCGCGGCGCGACCTGGAGGATCGGAAGTGGTCGGACGAGGAGGGCACCCTCGACCCCTTCGACGCCGCGTACCAGCAGCGGCTCAACGAGGACTACGCGCAGATCGCCGAGCTGGTGACGGCATCCGGTGCGACCGCCGTCTTCGTGCGGGGTCCGCTGGTCGATCCGTTCTGGCTCGGTCGGGAGACGATGCCGGACTACGCCGAACGACGTGCCATCGTCGACGACGTGATGCAGCGACTGGCGGCGGCGGGCGGCGGCGTGCGGATGCTCGATCTACGGGCGTGGGTCGAAGCCAACGGCCTCGTCACCAGCCAGACCGCGCGACCGGACGGCATGCATTGGACGCCGGAGGCGGCGTTCGATCTGACGGATCGGTGGCTCGGGCCGGCGTTGCTGTCGATCGCCCGACCATCATGAGCGACTGGCATGAGCGACTTGGCATGAACGACTTGGCAGGGCTCGACGAGACCGCGGAGCTCCAGCGGCTCGTCGGCGAGATCCGCGAGGCCGGGGTGCGTCGTGTGCACGTGCTCGCCTGGCGCGATCTCGACGACCCCGACGTGGGTGGATCCGAGGTGCACGCCGACCACTTCATGCGACGATGGGCGGAGGCCGGCCTCGAGGTCCTCCATCGCACATCGGCCGGGGTCGGCATCCCGGCCACGGCTCGCCGCAACGGCTACGACGTCGTGCGCCGTGGGAGCCGCTACTCGGTGTTCCCGCGCACCGTCGTCGCCGAGCTCACCCGCCGGATGGGACGCTTCGACGGCCTCGTCGAGATCTGGAACGGCGTGCCCTGGTTCTCGCCGGTGTGGTGCCGCCGGCCACGGATCACGATCGTCCACCACGTGCACGGCCCGATGTGGGACCAGATCCTGCCCGGACCGCTGGCCGGCCTCGGCCGCGCCCTCGAGACCCGCGTCGCGCCGCCCTTCTACCGCCGCACCGAGGTGGTGACGCCCAGCGCTTCGACGCGCGACGAACTGCTGGCGATCGGCTTCGAACCGGAGCTCGTGACTGCGGTCGACAACGGCGTCGAGCCCTTCTTCACACCCGGCGAGCGTCGCGTCCGACAACCCGACGATCGTGGCCACCGCCCGCCTGGCACCGGTCAAACGCTTCGGCCTGCTGATCGAGGCTGCCGCCGCGGCCCGGGCCAGGATCCCCGATCTGCGCGTGCGGATCATCGGTGAGGGACCCGAACGTGCCGTCCTCGAGGAGTGGATCCGACGCCACGATGCCGCGTCGTGGGTCACGCTCGTCGGCTACGTGCCGCACGACCAGTTGGCCAGCGAGTACCGGCGGGCGTGGATCGTCGCCAGCGCCTCGATCGCCGAGGGGTGGGGGCTCGCCCTCACCGAGGCCGCGGCCTGCGGTACGCCGGCTGTCGCGACCGACATCTCGGGGCACCGGTCCTCGGTCATCGACGGCGTCACCGGTCTCCTCGCCCCGCCCGATCGGCTCGCCGATCGCTTCGTCGACGTGCTGAGCGATCCGGCGCTCCGGGAGCAGTTGGGCATCGCCGCCCTGCGCCGGGCGCGCACGCTGACGTGGGACGCATCGGCCTTGGGCGTGACGCGCGTGTTCCACCGCGCCGTCAACCGGCGATCGCCTGATCCGCGCGCTCGCCCGCGCTAGCGTCCCCGCGTGCTCACCACCGGGTCCGAGCATCGCCGCATCACGGTTGCCGGGCGTCCCGTGCGCGTCGTCAGTCCTGCTCGGGGCGATTGCGGTCGTCGTGATCGGAGCGTGGTGGCTGTGGCCGACGCTCACGGGCGCCGACGACGACGTCAACGTGCTCGTCGTCGCTGACGGAGCGCTCGCCGACGCGCGGCGGCCGATCGAGCAGCGGGTGCGCGAGGCGGGGCTCTCGATCGAGTGGTACGAGGCGAGCGACTGGTGCGATGACGTCGGCCGGCTGGCGTCCGTGATCGAGGACACGGAACCGGGACAGGTCGTGATGATGTTCGACGACGGATCGGAGTGCGCCGAGACGGCGGCAGCCGCGATCGCCGACACTCACGCCGTCGCCGTGCTGGTGCCGGGCGCCGGACCTGATCGCACGACGCTGACCGAGGCCGGGTTCGACACCATCGACCCGACGCGCCTGATCGGTGCGCCCGGCGCCGCGGTGACGCTGCCCTGCGAGTGGTGGGAGGAGCTGTGCGCGCCGGAGGGCACGGTCGTTCGCGACTCCGACGGGCGCCTCACCGAGGCCGGCGGTGAACGCCTCGCCAGGGTGCTCGTGGCTGGGCTCTGAGGTCGCCCAGTTACGATTCCGCTGTGCGTACCGTCGTCGTGCTGCCGACCTACAACGAGGTCGAGAACATCGGTGCGATGCTGGCCGCCGTTCGCCTGGCGGTTCCGGGCGCCGACATCATCGTCGTCGACGACAACAGCCCCGACGGCACGGCGACGGTCGCCGAGACGGCTGCCGCCGAGCTCGGCCAGATCAAGCTGCTCCGCCGCCCGGGCAAGCACGGGCTCGGGAGCGCCTACCGGAACGGGTTCGCGACTGCGCTCGACGAGGGCTACGACCGGATCGTTTCGATGGACGTCGACTTCTCCCACGACCCGGCCGTGATCCCCGAGATGCTGCGCCTGATCGACGCCGGCGCGGCCGCCGTGATCGGGTCGCGCTACGTGCCAGGCGGCTCGACGGTCAACTGGTCGCCCCAGCGGCGGGTGCTGTCGCGGTGGGGCAACCGCTACACGTCGTTCGTGCTGCGCCTGCAGATCCGCGACTGTACGTCGGGTTTCCGCGCCTATCGGGCCGATGCGTTGCGCGCGATCTCCCCGTCCACCACGACCGCCGAGGGATACGCGTTCCTCACCGAGCTCGTCCGGCGGCTCGTGCGCGGTGGCTTCAAGGTGATGGAGACGCCGATCGTGTTCCTCGACCGCGAGCGGGGCACCTCGAAGATGTCCGGGCGCATCGTGGCCGAGTCGATGCTGCTCGTCACCCGCTGGGGCCTGCGCGACCTGTTCCGGCGCTGAGGCACGCGGCCAGTGTTGTGACGGTCGTTCGCCGTTCGAGCCGGCGACCAGACGTGCGCCGCTCAACGTGCGTGAGCCGGCTCAATCAAGCACAGCGCATGCGCCGACCGGCGTGTCGTAGCGGACATCGGTGACCCAGTCGCCCAGTGCCCACTCGGTCGGCGGCGTCGGGGTCGCCCCGTCGAACCGGCTGGCCAGCTCGGCGACCAGCCACATCCCGAACCGCGCCGCACCCGACGGGCACACGTGCACTCCGTCGCGCTTGCGTTCCGGCGTTCCGTCGTCGTCGAGGTCGACGTCGAACGTGGCCCCCCAGACCGCCGACGAGTCGAGGAACACGGCCGACGTCGGGTTCGCGGCGGCGATCGCGCGGGCGTGCTCCGTCACCGCGACGAGTCCGCGGTCCGTCGCCGCGTCGACCGTCGGCGGCGACGAGACGAGGACCAGCTGCGCGCCGTTCGCGGCCACGAGAGCGTGCAGCGCGTCGAGCGCTGCGAACTGATCGGCGACGTCGCTCTGGGCGTCCCACACCGACAACTGCACGACGATCACGTCGACGCCGGATCCGGGAACCTCGACCTGCAGTCGGGGCAGCAGCGCGAACTGGCCGTCGCCGACGAGCCGCATGCCGGGGAAGGCGGTCGCAGTTGGCGAGCAGTCCGGCGTCGGTCAGCGCCGCGCCGACACCGGGGGCCAGGTCGTAGGCGATCGAGTCGCCGGTCCACAGCACGCTCGTGATCGGGGGCTTGGCGATCGACACGACCGCGGCGACCGGCTCGACGGTTGACGCCGGCACCGTCGTGACCGGGACCGTTCCTACCTCCGTCACCGCCGGGCCCGGAGCCGGAGCGATCGTCGTCGCCGCCTTCGGATCCGGCACGGTCGACTCCAGCACGGTCGACACCGTCGTCGTCCGCACCGTCGATGACGTCGAGTCGACGTCGACGAAACGGGGCGGGTCGCCGGGAGGTCGGGCAGCGCGGGTCCGAGCATCGGCGCGGAGGCAGGACCATCGGATTGCGGAGCGGCGATCGTGCCGGGGTCGAAGGCGGCGATCTCGTGGCGTGGATGGGGGAGCACGACCAATGTCGCGGCGACGAGGGCGATCGCACCGGCGAGGGCAGGGATGCCGCGCCGGTCGCGGACCCACGACACCCGGTGCCGGATCGGGTCTTCGACGAGTCGGAACGACACCGCGGCGAGCACCGTCGACACCGCGATACGCAGGACGGTGAGCGAGGGACCTTCGAGCCCGGTGCGCTCAGCCGACAACGCGACGTACACCGGCCAGTGCCACAGGTACAACCCGTACGAGCGGACGCCGATCCACACGAGCGGACCCCACGACAGCGCCTTCGCGACACGACCGCCGGGCAGCGACACCAGGGCGCTGACGACGAGCGCGGCGACGACGGAATGGACGAGCAGGCCGCCGCGGTAGAGCGCTGCCGAGCTGGCGCCGTCGAACACCAACCACGACACACCGATCCCGATCGTGAGCAGGGCGATGACGAGGTCAGCGCGGCGACCCAGAGCGGTGATGACCCGCGTCGCGAGTTGCCGGGCGGGCGCCGTCGCCATCGCCGCGCCGACGAGGATCGAAGCGGCACGCGTGTCGGTGCCCATGTAGACCCGCGTCGGGTCGGTACCGGGGTCGTACAGGGCGAGCATCGCGATGAACGACGCGACGACACCGCCGAGCGAGACCGCGAGGAGATTGCGTTGCCGGTACCGCCGCCGGCTCAGCTTCCACACCGCGAGCACGACGATCGGCCACACGACGTAGAACTGCTCTTCGATGGCGAGGCTCCAGAGATGGTCGAACATCGACGGTTGGTCGAACGACGCCCAATATCCGTTGGCCTCGTTGATGAAGTGCCAGTTGGCCATGTAGGCGAGCGACCAGCCACCCGTGCGTCGGACGCCGTCGAGGTCGGCCGGGGAACCGAACATCCACGCACCGAGGGCGACGACGGCGATGAGGACGAACACCGCCGGCAGCAGACGCCGGAACCGCCGCCCCCAGAAGGCCAGCAGCCGGACACCACCGCGATCGGCATCACGCAACAGCAACGACGTGATGAGGAAGCCCGACAAGGCGAAGAACAAGTCGACGCCGAGGAACCCGCCCTGCAGATGGCCGGCGTGGAACAGGAGCACGGCGACGACCGCGGCGGCGCGCAGACCGTCGAGCGCGGGCAGGTGCCGCCAGGTGAACCGCGACTCGGCCGGACGTGACGATGCCGGACCGCGCCGCGCCCGCGTCGTGCCCCCCGTCATCGAGGAGGTCCTCAAGTTGGTCGTCCGCGCTTGCGGACGCGTTCGCCGATGGGTGAGTACTTGACGATGCAGACGAGGGCACGGACGCCGTCACGCCATCCGATCTTCTTGCCCTCGGCGTACGTCCGCCCGGAGTAGGAGATGCCGACCTCGTAGATGCGGAGCCCGGCCCGTGCCAACTTGGCGGTGATCTCGGGCTCGAAACCGAACCGGTCCTCCTCGATCTCGATCGACTGGATCACGTCGCGCCGGAAGGCCTTGTAACAGGTCTCCATGTCCGACAGGTTCAGGTCGGTGAACATGTTCGACAGCAACGTCAAGTACCGGTTGCCGACCGAGTGCCAGAAGTAGAGCACCCTGTGCGGCCGGCCGGACATGAAGCGCGAGCCGTAGACGACGTCGGCGACATCGGCGGCGAGCGGCTCGACAAGGTGGTCGTATTCGGTCGGGTCGTACTCGAGATCGGCGTCCTGGACGAGCACGAAGTCGGCGGTGGCCAGCGCAAAGCCGGTCCGCAGCGCAGCTCCCTTGCCCTGATTGCGATCGTGCAGCACGACCCGCACGCGCTCATCGGTGACACCGACGAGCAGGTCCCGGGTGCCGTCGGTCGAGCCATCGTCGACGACGAGGACCTCGGCGACCCATGGCGACTCGAGCACGCGCTTGATCAGCGGGACGATCGTCGCCTGCTCGTTGTAGCAGGGCACGACGACAGACAGACAACTACGTTGTGGACCCGTCACGAGTAGGCAAGGCTACTGCGCGTCGCCGCTCGATGGCCTCCTGGGCACGTGTCGGTGGGCGCCCCGCGCGACCCCCCGTGGGGTCGTTCGTGCGACCGTCCGTCCGGGTCACCACCGACCCGGCGAGCAGGGCGAGCACGAGCATGCCGGGCCGGTGAAGGTCCTCGAACGTGCTCGGCCACCCGGCGTTCGGGAACGGTCGGTACCGCACGACGCGCCACAGCACGATCGCCCCGCACCCCAGCCAGATCGCCAGCGCCGCGGCGCCCAGCAATCGGGACCGGCCCAGCGCGGCGGCACAGACGCCGACGGCCAACGCCACCAGTGCCCACCCCGGACCGGCGAGCAGGAGTGCAACGACCGCGGCGACCGCGGGCCCCGCCACGACCCGTCGCCGGCTGGTCGGACGCTCGCGGCCGAACCCGACCAGTCTCGGCGCACGAGCGGCGTCGTGCGAAGTGGCGAGGCCGGTAGAGGACCGCCAGTGCGATGCACATGACGACGGCCAACCGGCTCAGCCACAGCCCGATCGTGACGGTGCGCTGGGCGGTCCATCTGAACGTCACCGTGCGGGGAGCGCCCGAGGGGGGCAGGCGCCAGCCGTTGAAGCCGCCGTCGACGAGCTGCCCGGGACCGAGATCTTCGCCATCGATCTCGGCGACCCATCCGTCGTTGAGCCCCTCGCCGAGCACGACCCAGCAGCCGGTCGGGCATGATGCGCACGCGTACGGTGCGCGAGGTCCGCTCCTGGTCGAGCACGTCGACGCCGACGTCGCCGCCCGCTGACGGCTCCCGCATGGCAAGGTCGACGAGCACGATGCGGTCGACGTCGAGTCCGGTCTCGACACCCGGCCGGCTCTCGATCCGGATCGTGTCGAGCTCCGCCCCAGCGGCGATGTCGCCGCCGTGCAGCGGGCACGGATGGGCCACGATCGGTTCGCCGGCGAGCAGCGGCGCCGACCCGCACGGTACCGAGGTCGAACGATGCTGGCACGCCATCGATCGTCAGCACCTCGTGGCATCCCAGCTCGACCTCGGTGGGGATCGGTACGGCGTCCGCGCCGTCGGCACGGATCTCGGCGACCGCTGAAGGAAGGGCGACGATCTCGTCCGACCGCCGATCGCGGGTCGTCCGCACATCGGCGCCGGTGATCGTGATCCGTACGGAATCGGCCACGTCGAGCAAGCCGACGTCGATACGGCTCCACCCGTCGGCATCGGCAGGCGGCACCGCGATCGCGACGTCGGCGCCAGTGCCGCCGACCGTGATCTCGGTGATCGGGGAGAAGTCGCCGGTGGGTTGACGGAGCTCGATCGTCGACACGGTGGTCGCCGAGACCGGCACCGTCAGCGTCGGGCCGATCGGTCGCCCGAACGGGGTGATCCACGCCGTCTCGGGGTCACCGTCGGTCGCCGCCCATCCGCCGGCTGTCGGCATCCCGGTCAGCCGTTCCGACGCCGTCGCACCGGAGAGCCCGAGCAGCTCGGCGATGACCGCGTCGTCGGCCCGCCCCGCGAGCCGCAGCGTCGCCTCGGTCGTTGCGCCGTACCCTGCCGGCACCGTGACGTCGCGCACGATCCTGGGCTCGGGATCTCGCCGCCAGCGGTTGGCCGGATCGACACGGAGGCGGGTGAGGACCTGGTCGATCGGCGTGTCGACCAACTCGCCGGAGGTGACCTGCGCCAGCCAGTCGATGGGCGGCCGGGTGACCTCGACCGTGGGACCGAGCCCGGTGCGGATCTCGGCGAACCCGACCGCGTCGAGGCCGGTGGCGACGAGGCCGTCGCCGGATCCGGGCGCCGCGGCCGTCGCCGCGATCGTCAGGCGTACCGTCGTGCCGGACGTGGGGAGCGTGAGACTCTGACCGCTGGCCGATCGTGACGTCTCGTCGAGGTCGACGCGAACGGACCCGCCACCATCGACGCTCACGTCGATCGCGGTGATCCACCGGTTCGGTGCCGCGCCCGTCGAACCGTCGATCGGTTGCAGGACGTCGATCGAGTCGATGGGCTGCTCCGCCGTCAGCTCGATGAACTGGCCGGTGGCGTCGAAACGATCGGCGACCCGCCATGCGGTCGTCGCATCGCCGTCGATCGCCATCGCGGCACGGTCTTCGGGCCGGTACGCGAACACCTCGCCGTAGGCGCTGGCTCGAACGGTCACCGGTCCGGTCTGGATGGCAACGGTCTGCGATTCGGCACCGCTCATCTTCGAACACCTCGAGACGCTGATCGGCGCTGTCGAACGTCGCGACGTCTGCGCCGTCACCTCCGGACTCGGTGAACCCTCGGGTGTCCTGGCTCCCACGCCATTGGCGAGCCTGGTCGCGGTTCGAATCGGTGACGATGAGGCGGTTCGGTGTCGCATCGCTCGAGCTCGCTCGCGGTGTAGACGATCAGCTCCGTCCCGTCGATCAACCCGGCCGCCGCGGCGTCGACGACGCCGTCGCCGCTGCCCGCGATCGCGACGACACCGGTCTTCGCGCGGATGACGCTCACGGGATCGTCGACGGGCACCAGCCAGACCGGCGCCAGCGGGGTGCCGACCCGGGGGTCGCCGACCGAGCGTTCGTCGATCATGGGCAGCGCCACCGGTGTCGGGACGAACGGCTCACCGTAGGTGACCGGTTCGGCGAGTCCTACCGCCGCGTCGGTGGTCAACAACGCCGCCGTGAGCTCGGGACGTGGGCTGCGGAACCGGTCGTACCAGATGTCGTTCGGCGCCCAGATCGTGTCGGCGCCGAACAGACGGGCGATCGGAGCGATCGCGGCCGGCTCGGCGATCCCTGTCTGGAAACGATCGTCGAGCGCGTACAGCAGGTCCATTGCCGGCGGACTGCCGAGTGGCAGCAGGTCCCGGCTGACGAAAGGTCGCTCGGTGAGGCCGGGGAGTGGGGGGTCGACGGTGTATCCCCATCGGAACGCGCCGAACTCGGCGCCCGGCAACTGCATGACACGAAAGCCTGCTGGCAGCGAGTCGAGCTCTGCCGCGGCCGCCATCCACGCCGCGGGCGGATCCTGGTCGCGCGAAATGACGGGATCGACGAATCCGCCGTTCCACGCCGCGGGCAGGTTCACCGCGGCCAGTGCGATCACCGCCGCGCCGATCACCCACTGGTGGCGCGAGACCCGGCGCGCGGTCGCGGCGACGAGGGCACCCGCGCCGAGCGCCAGGCCGAGCACGGCCATCGGCAGCGCGCGCGTACTGCTGCGGAGCGCGAGCACCACCGACGATCGTGACGATTCGGCGAGCGGTGTCATCAGCAGCGACGGGTCGTCGATCGGATGGACGCCGACGGCGAGCACGATGCCAACGACCACGAGCAACACCGCGAACCGCCGGGCGCGGAACCGGGTGAAGGCGAGGCCGGCGAGGCCGAGTGCAGTGAGGGCGACGCTCGTCGCGACGTACCGTCCCGACGCCATGTAGGCCTCGGCCGCCGACGTCGTGAAGCCGATCGGATCGCGGACATAGAACAGCCAGTACCCCATGCCACGGAGCGTCTCGGTGCTCGTCGACGTCAGGGAGACGGCCTCGAGCGTCTCGGAGTAGGCGAGCACGTCAGCGCCGTAGCGGCCCTGCACGGACAGCATCGCCAGCCACCACAACGACACCGCGAGGCACAGGCCACCGATGCGGGCGGCAGTGGCGACAGCGCGGCGCCACGTGATCTCGCCATCCCATGCCGCGTGCACCAACCACAGCAGTGGCGCCGGCACGATCATCGCGGTTGCCGTCGCATTCGGTGCCCCGACGGTGGCCACGACCAGCGCGAGCAGCGCGGCGTGCCGCCACGACCCGCGTCGAGCGGCGAGCACGGTGAGGCCGAGGATCCAGCCGAGGCCGGCGTAGGGCAGCAGCATCAGCGAGGTACGTGAGAGGTAGGGCAGCACATATGGCGACAGCTGGTACACAGCCGCCGCGGCCACCGCGGCCGTACCGACGATCCCGAGCAGGCGGGCGAGCCAGCGCACGCCGAGCCCGGCGACGAACAGGATCGTGCCGATCCACAACCGGTGCGCGATCCAGTCGGGTACGCCGATGGCGTCGAACAACCAGTACCACGGCCCTGACGGCCACAGGTAGCTGATCGTCTGGTGGGGGACCCACCCGGCGAACTGACGGCCGTCGAACGTGTACGGGGCGTCCGACACGAGTCGACCCGGATCGAGGTAGAGGTACAGCTTGGTGTCGGCCGGCATCCGCCCGCGGCCGGCGCTGAGTGCCGGCACGTAGGCGAGCAGGCCGAGCACGACGACCCCGAGTGGAGGTCGCCGGGCCCAACCGAGTCTCACGGGATCGCCCCGAAGACCCCGTACAGAGCGGTGAGCGTCGCCAGGCCCGCTCCGCACGCCACGAGCGTCAGCTCCCAACCGATCCGGTCACGATGCGACCACCAGGTGGCGACCGGGATCACCAGTGGGAACGCCGTGAACAAGAACCGCGGGCGGGCGGTGACGGTGGCCGGCAGGAGCATCAGGGCGATGACCACGACGACGTATGCCAGCAACGGGAGGGGGAGCGGGTGCCGCCAGGCGCACCACAGCACGCCGAACATCGCGATCATCGTCGCCACCGTGAGTACGTCCGTCGGGCTGGCGAGTGGACTGCCGAGGAAGCTGATCGTGTTGCGGACCGCGGTCGCGCCGAAGCTGGTGCCCTCGCGCCATGCCTCGCGCTGCACCCGGAACCAGGGCCACGACTCGTCGGTGTGGTGCCGGAGGAACGCCTGGAAGGCGACGAAGCCGATCGGACTGAGCAGCGGCGCGGCGAGCGACATCCAGTCGCGTCGTTGTCGGATGGCGATGAACGACGCGACGGCGCACGCGGCGACGATCGCGACACCATTTGGCCGCGTCGCGGTTGCGAGTGCGCCGACGAGTCCCGCCAGCACCCAGCGCTCGTCGAGCAGCAGGAGCAGACATGCCGCGCACAGCGCGATCAACGCCGCCTCCGCGTACGCGAACGACAGCACGAACGATCCCGGGAAGACGGCGAAGATCACCATCGCTCGCGCTGCGACCTCGGCGTCGTCGGTGAGGCGCAGCGCCAAGCGGCCGATCAGCAGCATGGCGACGAGGGCGAGGACGAAGTTCACGAACAACGCGGCGATGGTGTCGCCGCCGGGTGCGATCGCGTCGACGAAACGTACGGTCAGCGGGTACACCGGGAAGAACGCCGCCCGCGCCTCGGACTGCTCGTACGTGATGTTGGGCGGGATCGAATGCGGGTAGCCGTGGCGCACGATGTCGAGGTACCAGCGGCCGTCCCACGACAACAGCACCTCGGTGATGAAGCCGACCGCGTTCTTGGGTCGCGGCTGCCCGGCCTCCTCGGCGTCGACCACGAGCTGGGCCGCCCGCACGCCGGCGCCCGCGAGCACGCACATCCGGGAGATCACGAACGCGCCGACGCCGTACCAGGCAGCCCGGTGCCACGTCATCGGTCGCTTTTCGGACACGCCTGCGTGGTGGGTCTCGGTCGTCACGGTGGCGGTTCTCACGGTCGGGTCGTCGGTGGTCACCAGCGGTGCATCGGCAGGATCCGCTTGCGTGGACCGAACGCCGGGACTCGCGGGCCTGACAGGCCGATGAGCCGGACGACCCGGCCGCGTTGACCGCGGAACGGTTCGAGCAGGTCGAGCATACGGTCGTCGGTGGCGCGGGGTTCGCCTGCCAGCGCCCACGCGACCATGTTGGCAAGGTGGTAGTCGCCGACGGCCACGGCGTCCGGATCACCGAGCGCCGGCCCGAGCACCGAGCCGATCGTCCACGGCCCGACGCCGCGGAGGAGCGCGAGACGAGAAGCGGCGACGATCGGTCCGGCGACTGCCCAGTCCCACAGGTGGTGCGCGTGCGCCGCGACCTCGGTCAGCGCCCGCGCCCGTTTGGTCTCGATGCCGAGCGGATGGAACCACCATGCCGGACGTCGGGCCAGAGCCTTCGGAGCCGGGGGGAGTCGGAGTCGGGCGAACGGCCCCGGGGCGGGCTCGCCGAGCTCGAGGCACAACGATCGCCACTGGCGCAGCGCCTCGCCGCTCGTGATGCGCTGGGCGATGATCGTCGGGAGCAGCTCGTGGTAGAGACCGCCACTCGCCCCGATCCGAAGGCCGGGGTGATCGCGGGCCGCCCGGGTGACGACCGGGTGGACGTCGGGGAGATCGACGCCGACGTCGTCGGCGCCGGTGTAGGCAGGGACGCGTTCGAGCAACCACGCGGCACCAGGGCCCCAGGTCTCGGCGTCGACACACTGACGTTCGCCGGAGCTCCACGAGATGCGGACGGTGGCTGGTCCGTCGGGCGTGAACGTGGCACGGACGAACTCGTGCGGCGTGAGCCACGTCGTCGGGTCAGCGCCGCCGTACCGGAACGGCGACAACGTGGTGCCCATCGACCGGGCCATCGACGGCGCCATTGCCGCGAGCGCGCTGGTCATCCGGCGACCGTACCAACTGTCGTTGCGCCCGAACCGGATGCCACGAAGCGCCAGCGACCGCCTGTCGGTTGGGAGTCAGTTTGCGGCCGCGGTCGTCGTGAGCGTGACGGGGACCTCGTACGGGTGGTGGCAGGCGACGAAGTGCGCACCCCCGAGGTCCCTGAGTTGCGGCTCCTCGATCGAGCACTGCTCGTCGGCACGCGGGCAGCGCGGATGGAAACGGCAGCCCGACGGCGGCAGCACCGGCGACGGCGGCTCGCCGACGACATCGGCGTGGTGCAGGATCGCTTCGGGATCGGGAACCGGAATCGAGTCGATCAAGACCTTCGTGTACGGATGCGCGGGACGCGCGTACAGGTCGTCACTCGACGCGACCTCGCACAGCTTGCCCAGGTACATCACCGCGACCCGATCACTGATGTTCTTCACGACGGCGAGGTCGTGGGCGATGAAGATCAGCGTCAGCCCGTAGCGCGCCTTCAAGTCCTCGAGCAGGTTGATCACCTGTCCCTGCACGCTGACGTCGAGGGCCGACACCGGTTCGTCGCAGATGATCATCGTCGGATCGAGCACCAGCGAGCGGGCGATCGAGATGCGCTGGCACTGCCCGCCCGAGAACTGGTGGGGCTGGCTCTCGGCCGCGCGAGCGGGATCGATGCCGACGTCCTCGAGCACCGCGTCCACCCGGGTCGATCGCTCGTCGCGGGAGCCACGCTTCCAGATCGTGAGCGGCTCCATCACGATGTCGCGGACCTTGCGGCGCGGGTTCAACGACGAGATCGGGTCCTGGAAGATCATCTGCATCTTCGTGCGCGCCTCTCTCATCGAGGCGGTCGACATGGAGGTGAGCTCCTGGCCCTCGAACAGCACCGACCCCGACGTCGGGCGGGGCAGCTGCATGATCGCCCGCCCGGTGGTGCTCTTGCCGCAACCCGACTCACCGACGAGCCCCAACGTCTCGCCGCGAACGACGTCGAAGCTGATGCCCGACACCGCGTTGACCTTGAGCCCGGTGTGCCCGATCGGGAACTCCATCACGAGGTCCTCGACGCGAATCACGATGTCGCCCTCGCGGAGGTGGGCCTTACCGGTACCGGCCATCAGACCTGCTGCCCGGCCGCGGCAGTGATGCGCACGCTCTGACTGAGGATCTCGGCGTCACGTTCCTCGAACTCCGGCGAGCCGACCGGGTACCAGCACGCGTAGACGTGGTCGGGTCGCTCGGCGGCCACGAGCGGCGGCTGCTCGACGTGGCAGCGGTCGCGGGCGTACGCGCAGCGTGGCGCGAAGCGACACCCGGCCGGTGGGTTCACGAGATCCGGTGGGCGGCCGGGGATCGTCAGCAGTCGGGTGTGGCTGGGGTCGTCGATCTTGGGGATGCTGCGCATCAGCGACTTGGTGTACGGCATCTTCATGTTGGCGAAGAGCGAACGCGTCGGCGCCTTCTCGACGAGCTGGCCGGCGTACATGACGGCGATCTCGTCCGTGTGACCGGCAACCACACCGAGGTCGTGGGTCACCAGGATCACCGACATGTTGCGGTCGCGGCGCTGCTCACCGATCAGGTCGAGGATCTGGGCCTGCACCGTGACGTCGAGCGCGGTCGTCGGCTCGTCGGCGAAGAGCAGTGTCGGGCCGCACGCGAGCGCGATGGCGATCATCACACGCTGGCGCATCCCGCCCGAGAGCTCGTGCGGGTACTGGTTGAGGCGGCGGGCGGCCTCGGGGATCCGGACGTCCTTCAACAGCCGCTCCGCCGTCGCGCGGGCGTCGTCGCCGGGCATGTCGAGGTGGATCTTGAGGGGCTCGGTGATCTGGCGCCCGACCTTCATCAACGGGTTGAGCGAGGTCATCGGGTCCTGGAAGATCATCGACATCTCGCGCCCCCAGATATGGCGCATCTGCTTCGCCGGCAGTCCCAGGATCTCCTGCCCGGCGAAGCGCACCGAACCCGACTGGACGATGGCGCGTGGGGGGAGCAGCCCCATGATCGCCCGCGACAGCACGGTCTTGCCGGAGCCGGACTCGCCGACGATCCCGAGCGCCTTGCCGCGCTCGAGCGAGAACGTGACGCCGTCGACCGCACGCACGAGGCCACGATCGGTCCTGAAGTGGGTGCGCAGATCGGTGACTTCGAGCAGCGTGCCCTCGGCGCCTCGGGACGCGGCCTGCACCCCGCTCATATGGCCGCCTCGCGGATGTCGAAGTGCTTGGCGACCCAGTTGCCGATCAGGTTGAAGGCGAGCACGGTCATGAACAGCATCGCGGCCGGCATGATGGTTGCCCACCAGTACTGGTCGATGTCGACGCGCGCCTCGTTGATCATCAGTCCCCACGACGCGTCGGGCGCCTTGATGCTGTAGCCGAGGAACGCGAGCGCACCCTTCGGCCGCGAGCAGGATCCCGATGCCGGTGAAGAGCACCGACACCATCGCCGGCACGAGGTTCGGGAGCACCTCGCGGAACAGGATGCGTGGCGTGCGTGCGCCGAGACTGCGCGATGCGAGCACGAACTCACGCTCGCTCAGCGACAGCGTCTGAGCCCGCACGATGCGGGCAACCGGCGCGATCGAGAGCAGCGAGAACACGATCGCGATCGACCAACGTCGCGTCAGCCACTCGAATCCGAAGCCGGCGACCTGGATGTCGCTCGCCTGCAGCACGTCGAAGCGACCGATCAACAGGGCCGCGACGATCAACGCCGGAAACGCCAGCAGGGCGTCGATGACGATCGAGAGCACCCGATCGACGGAGCCCTTGAAGTACCCGGCGATCATCCCCATCGAGCCGCCGATGAGGAGCCCGACGACGATGCTGACCGTCGCCAGGGTGATCGAGAGCTTGGCGCCGTAGACGCACCGCGCGAACACGTCCTTGCCCAACTTGTCGCTGCCGAACCAGAAGTCGGCTGACGGGGCCATGCGGTAACGCCCGGCACCCTCGACGCGTTGGTTCTCGCCGCGCACCCACGGCAACCGCGAGGCGAAGTAGGCATGGAACGTCGCGACGACGAGCCATCCGATGCCGAACCAGAGGCCGAGCGGCAACTTGCGTCGCGGCCGGCCGTCGTCGGCCGCGACGGCGACCGTGGGGCTCGGCTCGACCGACGGAGTGGCCAGTAGATCGGTCATCGGTCCACCATCTCCCTGGTCATCCGAGTTGCCTCGCGTGTCTGATGCGTGGGTCGATGACGGCGTAGAGCAGGTCGACCACGAGGTTGGCGATGACCACGCCGACGACGAGCACGGCGGTGATCGCCTGAATGATGAGGATGTCGTTGCCCTGGATCGCGAACACGAGACGTTCACCGATTCCCTTCGGCCCGAAGAACGTCTCGGCGATGACCGCGCCTCCGATCAGTGCCGACGTCTGAAGTGCCACGCTCGTGATCAGCGAGAGCACCGATGCCCGAAGTGCGTGGACCCAGAGCACACGGTTCGGTGAGACTCCCTTGGCCTTCGCCAACATGATGAAGTCACTCTGCAGGGTCAGGATCATGTCGGCGCGCAGGAAACGACTCCAGACCGCGCCCAGACCGATTCCGAGCGTCAACGCGGGGATGAAGAAGTTCCTGAAATGCTCGATCGGGTTGTCCCACGGCGCGACGTAGGTGGAAGCACCGACGGTCGGGAACCACCCCAGGACCGCGACGACCAGGTACAACAGTGCGACACCCACCACGACCGGTGGCATCGAGATCACCCCGAACGACGCGACGCTCGATATTCGATCCATCTTTCCGTCGCGTCTATAGGCGCTGTAGACACCGACGGGCACCGCGATCAGCAGGCCGAGCACCACCGCCCACAAGGCGATGAAGATCGTCGCGGGAAGGCGCTGCTTGAACATGTCGATGCCCTCCTGGCTCTGCAGGTACGACCGACCGAGATCGCCCGTCACGAAGTCGCCGAGCCAGTAGACGTATTGCTGCACCAGGGGCTTGTCGAGATACGGGTAGTCCTCCCGAACCTCCTCGATCTGCGCTTCACCGACTGCCCCGCCGGCGAGATCGCGGACCGGGTCGCGGCTACCGATGCGCGTGAAGACCATCACCACGAAGGTGACGATCACGAAGACGATTAGGAATTGGACGAGGCGCTGGAGTACGTACCGCATGGTCGGTCACCGAGGTGGGGCCCGCCGTCGGCGGGCCCCACCTCGACTCGTCTCATTCGGCCAGGAACACCGCGGTCAGCCACACCTGGCCCGGGAAGCCCGCACCGTCGCGGGCGAATCCAGTGCCGTCCGGCAGTGGCGTGCGTCCGATGTTCTGCACCGCCGGGGTGTGGATGACGCCCCACTGGGTGTAGTCGGACACGATGATGTAGCACTGATCGGCGAAGCGCCGGTTGATGTCCTCGGCGATGCCGCGACGTACGTCGACGTCGGACTCGCTCCGGGCCGCTTCCAGCAGGGCGTCGAGCTCGGGGTCCTTGAGGCGACCGAAGTTCAGCGCCAGACCACCGTCGTCGGTCGCCGCCGAGCTGTGCCACCAGAAGTACTGCTGGTCGACGTAGAAGCCGGCGTGGTTGCGCCAGCCGAACGCGCCGAACAGCGGATCGCCGAACAGGGCGTTGTTGATCAGCGTCGACTGCTCGATCTGGTTGATCGAGATCTCGACTCCGATCGCGCCCCACGCATCGGCGATGAACTGGGCCCGTGTGAGGTTCGACGCGGTCGGCGTGGTCGAGTAGTTGATGATGATCGGACCGTTGGCCGCCTCGTACGCCTCGATCGCCGCTGACGCCGCTTCTGGGTCGTACTCGGGTCCGCCGTTGTCGGCGAGGTAGCCCTCCTGGCCCGGCGAGAACGGCGCGTTGGCCGGTTCGCCATATCCAGAGTTGGCGACGTCGATGTAGTCGACCTTGTCGATGGCCTGCTGGAGCGCGCACCGCACGTCTCGGTTGTCGAGCGGCGGGATGGTCAGGTGCAACAGCCAGTAGTTCGTCTCGGCGAACTGCGCCTGCAGGACCATCGGGAAGTCCGGGTTGTCGAGGTAGTCGACCAGGACGTTGTTGTCCGACGTCGCGATCATGTCGACGTCACCGGACTCGAGGGCCTGGGCGCGAACCTGCGAGTCGACGATCACGCGGAACTCGATCTCGTCGAGATAGGGCAACTGGTTGCCGTTCTCGTCGGTCCGCCAGTAGTCGGGGTTCTTGGTGACGATCAGACGGTCACCAGGCGCGTAGCTCCCGAACACGAACGGACCCGTTCCGACGGCGTCGGTCGGCTGGGCCGTGCCGGCGTCGACGGCAGCCAGCCATGTCGGCGAGGCGATGAGGCCACCCTGACCGTTGAGGTAGATCGGGAACGTCGGCCACGAGATGGGCTGTTCGGGATCGCCGTTGAAGCCGGTGAACATCGTGAACGTGAAGTCGTCGACCTTCTCGAAGAGGATCTGCGGGTTGGCCGGATCGGCACCCGGGTCGGCGACGTTCCGGGCGATGTCCTTCACGGCGGCGCCGATGAGGAGGCTGCGGAAGCTGCGGTTGATGTTGTCCATCACGGCGTCGGCGTCGAGCGGCGTCCCGTCGTGGAACGTGATGCCTTCGCGCACCTTGATCGTGAACGCGGTCGAGTCCTCGTTGGCCGTGATGCTCTCGGCGAGGTACGGCGCCACCTCGAGTTTGTCGTTGACGGTGAACAGCGGGTCGTAGAACGCGCGGACGCGCATCTGGCAGAAGGAGTCACACTGCACGTTGGCGGGCGTCCACGGGTTGGCCGCCTCGGCCTCTCCCGCGACCACCAACTTCCCACCGATCACGGGGTCGAACTCGGATTCGGGTGGCTCGGTCACGACCGGTGCCGCCGCCTCCGTCGTCTCGGTCTCCGGCGTCGTCACATCGGCCGTGTCCTCGGTCGCGCTCGTCGTCCGGCGGTGTGGTCTCCTCGACTTCGGCCTCGGTGTCGTCGGTCTCGACTGCGTCGTCGTCTTTCTTGTCACCGCACGCAGCGGCGACAAGCGAGAACGACACCAATGCCGCAGCCACATAGCGGCCGGCCCGGCGTCGGTGTGTGGTTGGACGTACGTGCATCCGTGTGCTCCCCCATCTGTCTGGTGTGGCCGTCTGGTCTTGCCCCAGTGCCTTCCGCCGTGTGACGGCAGTCACGGCACGGCACGGGGCCACCATAGCCATCGACATCGCCCGCCGCCGTACACGGAGCGTCATCGTCACCCGATCGTCGCCCGGACGACAACCGCTGGGATACGTTGGCCTTCATGTCCGCGCGCGTGCTCGAGACGTGCCGCGTCGGTTCCCGGCTGAAGCTCTCCGATCACGATCCCCGAGAGACGTTCGGCTGGGACAAGGAGACAGCGCAGGCACAGTTGGCCGAGGAGCTCGCGCGGTTGGCGGATCTCCAGACCCGGCTGTTCGCCGCCAAGCACGACGCCATGCTCGTCGTGCTGCAGGCCATGGATACAGGCGGGAAGGACGGCGTCATCCGCTCGTTGTTCACCGGGATCAACCCGGCGGGCGTCACGGTCAGCTCGTTCGGCGTCCCGTCGGAAGAGGAGCAGTCACACGACTACCTCTGGCGCGTGCATCACCGCTGTCCTCCGAAGGGGATGATCGGGATCTTCAACCGCAGCCACTACGAAGATGTCCTGGTCGTGCGCGTCAAGCAGTTCGTGCCTGCCGCGCGCTGGAGGAAGCGGTACGGCGAGATCGTCGACTTCGAACGGATGCTCACCGCCGAGGGCACGCACATCGTGAAGCTGTTCCTCAACATCTCGAAGGAGGAGCAGCGCGTCCGTCTCCAGGAGCGGGTCGACAACCCCGACAAGCACTGGAAGTTCCGCCGCGGCGATCTCGACGACCGGGCGCTGTGGGATGACTTCACGAGTGCCTACACCGATGCCCTGGCCAAGACGTCGACCGCAACGGCGCCGTGGTACGTCGTGCCCGCCGATCGCAAGTGGGTGCGCAACCTCGCCGTCGCCCAGATCCTGCGCGACGTGCTCGAGCGCATCGATCCACGGTTCCCCGAGCCGGAGGCCGACGTCACCGGGCTCGTCATCACGTAACGCCGACTCGACTCGCGACGGCACGACGTCGAGTCTTGACGTTTTGTACAGTCGCACGTTGATGCCGGTCGTCGTCCCACTCACGCTGCTCGAGGCGATCGACGCCATCACCGCCAACCCCGGCGCGATGGTGCTCGCCGGGGGAACCGACGCCTTGGTCGAGATCAACGAGGGCCACCGCAGCATCGCCACGGGTGCCGGGGCACCGGTCGTCGTCGCCGTCGATCGTGTCGCCGAGCTCCGGTCGTGGACGATCGACCCGGCGGCCCGCACGGTCACGGATCGGCGCAGGTGTCACGTACGACGAGTTGATGGAGGAGCCGCTGGCGACGCTGCTGCCCGCACTGGCGGAGGCGTCACGCACCGTCGGGTCACCGCAGATCCGGATCGCCGGCACGCTCGGGGGGAACCTCGCCACATGCTCA
>CAVRNI010000008.1:0-12529 GCA_963722415.1 Ilumatobacteraceae bacterium | reverse complement strand
TCCGACGAACTCGTGAAGTTACGGCGTTCCTAGGGCGCCGAAACTTCACGAGATGGCGGGGCCGAGCTCAGGCGTCCCAGCTGGTGCGCGTCCGAGGCATGTGGCTGGCGCCGCTCGCGTCGGGGACGACGCCGAGGACTTGGTGGATGGCGATGCGGTTGTTGTCGAAGCTGTTGATCGAACCCGACATGTACAGCAGCCAGACGCGGGCCCGGCCCTCGCCGACCAGTTCGACCGCGTCGTGCCAATTGCGTTCGAGGTTGGCGACCCACTCGCGCAACGTCGCCGCGTAGTGCTCGCGCAGGCTCTCGACATCGCGCACCTCGAACCCGGCCCGCTCCATCGACAGCACGGTGGTGCCGACGTCGAGCAGCTCGCCGTCGGGGAACACGTAGCGGTTCACGAAGCCGCGCCGGCGCAGCCGCGACCCACCGACCGCCGAGATGGCGTGGTTCAGCATCCGCCCGCCGGGCCGCAGCAGCGAGTGCGCGATGCCGAAGTAATCGTCCATCTTGCGTTCGCCGACGTGCTCGGCCATGCCGACCGACGAGATCGCGTCGAACGGACCGTCGGCGACACGCCGGTAGTCCTGGATCCGGATCTCCACCTGGCCGGACACGCCGGCGGCTTCGACCCGCCGCCGCGCTTCCGCCGCCTGCTCCTTGCTGATCGTCACACCGACGACCTGCGCACCGTGGCGGGTCGCGGCGTGGATCGCCATCGAGCCCCAACCGCATCCGACGTCGAGCAGCCGGGCGCCGGGACGTTCGTGCAGGCCGAGCTTGCGGCAGATCAGCTCGTGCTTGGCCGCCTGCGCGTCCTCCAACGAGATGCCGGCGTCGACGAACCGGGCGCACGAGTACGTCATCGACGGTCCGAGCACGAGTGAGTAGAACTCGTTGCCGACGTCGTAGTGGTGGCTCACCGCCACCTTGTCGCGGCGAATCGAGTGACGCCGGCCGTGCGTGACGATCTCCTCGGGGGGCGGCGGCAACGGTTTGCCGAGGGCGCCGAGCGAGCGCAGCGCGGTGACTGCCTTCGGTCCCGCGATCAGACCGGTCTTGAGCTCGGACGCGGTGGGGACTTCGTCGGCTTCGGCCGGCAATGAAGCCTGGAACGCCCGCAGCACCTCCCCGATCGGGCCGACGACGTCGAGCTCGCCGGCGATGTAGGCGCGCGCGAACCCGAGCTCACCTGGAGCCCACATGATCCGCCGCAACGCGTCCGGCGAATTGAGGACGATCTGGCCCGGACCGTCGTCCGGCCCGATCTTGCTGCCGTCCCAGAACACGAGCTGCACCCGTGGCGCACCCTGGAACACGGCGTCGATCATCGAAGCCGCGGTGTCGGCCGCGGTCGGGCCGATCGCCGTGGCGATCGTGTCCAACTGGGTCGTCCTGCGAGGTTCGAGCGCTGACTCCCGAACATCTGTGGTCATGACACCTCCGTGACAACGGAAATACTGCCGCAATATCGGTGTCATCGGCGACCGGGAAACCAGATCGGGTCGGGCGACCCCGACTACACGGCCTCCACCTGGCGATCGATCCAGTCGAGATACGCGGGGGTCCCGGTGACCGGGACCATCGTGATCGCCGGGAGCTCGTAGGAATGCAGCTCACCCACGAGCCGGGCGACATCGTCGAAACGGTCGGTGCGGGTCTTCACCAGCAGCAACACCTCATGGTCGTCGTGGACCGCGCCGCCCCATTCGTAGACGCTGCTGATCGCGACGCTCTGCACGCACGCCGCCAGGCGCCGCTCGACCAGTTGATGGGCGATCGCGTTCGCCTCGGTGACCGACCCGCACGTGATCTGGATCTCGCCGTGCTCGCTCATCTCCCAAGCGTCGCGCGTCGCTGGAACGACTCAGTGCGCCGCCTGTGCGCGGTGGATGCTGACGGCGTAGTCGCCGCCGGGCGACCATGGAGCGCCCTCCCAGGTGCTGAACCGCTCGACGAGCTCGAGCCCGGCCTCGGCCGCGGCGGCGTCGTAGGCGGTGACTCCGAACGATTGCCCGAGCTGGAAGCCGGCGATCAGGTGTCCGCCGGGGCCGACGTGGCGAGCCATGTTGGCGACGACGGCGGCCTCGGTCTGCGGGGCGACGAAGATCATCACGTTGCCCGCCATCACGACGACGTCGAACTGCCGCCCGACGTCGACCGTCGCAAGATCGGCCTCGAGCCACTCCAGTGACGGTGCCTTCAGGCGGGCGTGGTCGAGCATCGCCGGGTCGAGATCGACCCCGACGACGTCGATGCCGCGCGCCGCCAGCTCGATCGCCACCCGACCTGTGCCGCAGCCGGCGTCCATCACGGAGGCAGGTTCGAACCGGCACACGAGGTCGGCCTCGCCGTGGATCGACTTGCCCTCGGCGGCGAGCGCGCGCCATCTCGCGTCGTAGTCGTCACCTTTCGCGAACCCTTCGCCCGACCGCCACCGCGACCCCACAAGGGCGAACGGTACTTCGGTGTACGACGGGCCGTATCGGGTCTCGTCCGCGAGCGGATCGGCCGTCGATTTGGCATCCTGTGGTGGTGACGGACATCTCCAACTCCTTCGAAGGCGACGAACCGCTGACGATCATCGGGATCTCGTTCGGCGACGTGTACCGGTCCCAGGAGTTCCTGACCGCGATGAAGCGCATGAGCGCCAACGGCGAGCTGCGGTTGAAGGACGCCGTGGTCGTGGCCAAGCACGACTCGGGCTCGACGGTGGTCCACGAGACGGTCGACCTGCAGGCCGGGCGCACCGCGCTGTCAGGCGCGATGTGGACCGGCCTGCTCGGGTTGCTCGTCGGCGGACCGGTCGGGTGGATCGCCGGGATCGGCATCGGCGCGGGTGCGGGGGCGATCACCGCCAAGGTCGTCGATCTCGGTGTGCCCGACGAATGGGTCGACTGGTTCCGGGCGGCCGTCGCGCCAGGAACGTTCACCGTCGTGATCCTCGCCGAGGCCCTCGACGTCGAGGCCCTCATCGCCGAAGCGATGCGGTTCCAAGGCCAGCTGGTGCACGCCAACATGGCGCCCGACGCGATCCGCCGCCTCGAGCACGCCCTCGGCGACGTGACCCACGACCCGGCGCCGCTCCCCGGCGACAGCTGGGCTCCGCCGTCGGGCGACTGACCGGGCTTGGTCACCGTCGTCCGCGTGGGA
The DNA here is from genome assembly GCA_963722415.1 of Ilumatobacteraceae bacterium. GTDB lineage: Bacteria > Actinomycetota > Acidimicrobiia > Acidimicrobiales > Ilumatobacteraceae > JALOLG01. The sequence continues at coordinate 9,374 of CAVRNI010000008.1, read as the reverse complement.
CGCGGAAGAGCGTGACCAAGGCGCAGGGGCAGGGGATCAGGCGGGGCGGATCTCGTAGGCGCAGTGGCGGTCGCCGGCGACCATGTGCTGGGTGCGCTCGACGATGGCGTTCGGCAGGACGGTCCGGATGAACTCGAGCTCGCTGATGCAGGCCTGTCCGTAGCGCCGGGCGACGGCGGCGATCGCGCAGTTGTGCTCGACGATGCGATAGCGGTTCGGCCCGATCGTCTCGGCGGTCGCGATGTAGCCGTCCTCGTCGAGGATCGTCGCCAGCTCGGCGACCTTGGCCTTCAGCGTCCGCTTCGGTGCCAGCCGGCGCTCGGCGTTCGCGATGCGCGTGTCGCGACGGCGGGCGAAGAGCCGGTCGACGGTGGTCGCGTCCTCGTCGTCGAGATAGCCGAGCAGCTCGTTGGTGAGGGCGCCGTACGCCTTCGGGAACAGCGCGTCGGCGAGCTCGGTGGCCGCGTACGACAGCTGCGGACGTCCACGGCGGCCGTCTGGGCGCGCGATCTCCGTGGCCCGGATGAGGCCGTGCTCGGTGAGTGACGTGAGGTGTTGGCGGGCACCGCTCACCGTCATGTCGAGGGCCTCGGCGACCTCGTCGACCGTGGCGTCACCGATCCGGCGCACCGCGTACAGGACGGCGCGCCGCCCGGCGGGGAGCGGCGGCGGCACCGACACACCGCCGGCGGCCGATCCGGTCGCGGCGCGGGTCGTCGTCGCGGTCATCGACCACCAGCGTACGGAAGCAGCAGGTGGCTGTCGCCGAACTCGTGCCACAGGTAGCCCGCATCCCACGCCGCCCGGTAGGCCCGGATCAGCGCGGTACGCCCGGCGACCGCCTCGAGCATCGCCAGGTGCGTGGCGGCCGGCTCGTGCCAGCCCGACACGAGGCCGTCGACGGCGCGGACGCCCGTCGTCGGTGTGATCACGGCGTCGGTCCATCCGGCTGCGGGATGCACCGTCCCCGTCGCGTCGGCCGCCGACTCGAGTGCCCGCACGACGGTGGTGCCCACGGCGATCACGTGGCCACCGGCCGCCCGGGTGGCGTTGATCGCGGCCGCGGTCGCGGGCGGGACCGCGAAGCGCTCGGCGTACGGCAGCTCGTGACCCTCGAGTGACGAGACACCGGTGTGGAGCGTGATCGTGACGATCCCGATGCCGCGACTGATCAGCCGGGTCGTCAGGTCGGCCGTGAACGGCCGGGCCGCGCTCGGCATCTCGGCGCTCCCCGGTTGGTCGGCGAACACGGTCTGGTAGCTGTCGATCGGCCAGTCGCGATCGACGTAGGAGTAGCGGATCGGACGGCCGACGGCGACGAGCACCGTCAGCAGATCGACGTCGCTGTCGACGGTTGCCAGCCACAGCCGTTGGGATCCCGGCGCGGGACGGAGCATCGCCACCGCGGTGCCGTCGACGAGTCGGGCGATGGTCGGCGCGGGCGGCAGGACCAGCGGCGAGGTCGCACCGCCCGGCAGCGGTCGGCGCGGCTCGACCATCCAGAGCCCGCCGGGGAGCTGCGTCGACACGTGGACGACGAGCCGCGTCCCGTCGGGGAGCACGGCATCGACGGCCGCGGGCACGGTGGCCGACGTGTTGACGACGAGCAGGTCGCCGGCTGCGAGATGATCGGCGAGATCGCGGAACGTGGCGTGCACCGGCTCGTCGTCGCCGCGCGAGATCATCAGCCGCACCTCGTCACGGGCCAGTCCACGCGCCTCGGCGGGTGCCGACGCCACGTGAGCATCGTCGAGCTCGAAGTCGAGTGGAAGCCGTGACACCAGCTCCACGTGCCCTCGGTCGGCATGCCCTGTCTCGGAGGGCGCCGACGTCGACACAGTCGACGCACTCGATGGGGTCGATCAGGGAAGCAGTCACGGTGCGACCTGCTTGCCGGCTACTTGTTTGGCGATGTAGCGGCCACTCGGGTACTCGCCGTCGATCAGCGCCAACAGTCCTGGCACGCTCGCCTCCGGCGCAGGACGATCGCCGATGTCCTCATCCGGGAACGCGTCCTGGTGCATCTCGGTGCGCATGTCGCCGGGATCGATCGTCAGCACTCTCCACTCGGGATGCTCGACGGCCAGGACCCGACCGGCGTGCTCGAGCGCCGCCTTGCTGGCCCCGTACCCGCCCCAGGTGGGGTACGCCTCGGCCGCCGCGTCGCTGGTGATGTTGACGATCGTCGCCCCGGGTCCGAGCGCCGGGGCGAGCAGTTGCACGAGCGCGATCGGGCCCACGACGTTGACGTCGAACGTGCGCCGCAGCACGTCGGGGTCGATCGTGTCGAGCAGCGGCAACGGGCTCTCGCCGAGCGTGCTGGCATTGTTGACGACGAGCCGGACCGGGCCGAGCAGGCGGGCGGCGGTGGCGAGCTGCCGGCGGTGGTCGGGGTCGGTGATGTCGCCGGCGAGCGCTGCGACGCGGGTGACGTCGCGCAACTCGTCGGCGGCAGCGGCGAGGCGGTCGGGCCGGCGGGCGTCGATGACGAGTGCCCACCCGTCTGCCGCGAGCCGCCTGGCGAGGGCGAGACCGAGGCCTTGCGAGGCACCTGTGATGACTGCTGTGCGTTCCATGACTCTCCTCCGTTCGAGGTAAATCATAGAACCAGTAATATCTGTTTTTATTTCTTGTTCAAAGAATCACGAGCGAATGTCACGTCGGCGAGCAGTGCGCTGAGACCTGCGATCAGCTGATCGCTCGTCGGTCGCATCCAGCGCACCACCTTCGTGCGGATCGGCGCGTCGGGCACCTGCGGTCGGAACTGCACGGTGCACTTCACCCAACCCTCGAGCGACGCGCGCACCTCGTCCGAGAGGTCGTACGAATCCGCGAACCGACCGTCGGAGTCAGCGCGTAGCTCGACGCCGTACACGTCGTACACGATGGGATCGGCGTCGTCGGCGACGACCGCCTCGAGGGCGACGGTGAGCTGCAGGTCGACTGCCGCGGGAATGCCGTGTGCGTCGGTGACCCGTCCCCCGATGATGAGGTTGGGACGAGTGACCTTCTGTGTCGTGGTGGTGGGGTTGGTCGTGAGGGCGGCCATCGGAGGACTCCCGGCTCGGGGATGGTGGTATCCACACGATCCGTGCCGCGCCCGCTGGATACCTCGCGCTCTTCAGTCGCTCCCCAACTCGATCTCGGGCACCTCGTCGGGGCTCGTCGAGAAAAGCGGGATCAGCCAGGTGTCGGCGAGGTTGCGCAACGTCCCGTCGCGTTGGAAGCTCCGCAGAGCCGCATCGACCTTTTCGAGGTTGACGGAACCCTTGGGCAGGGCGACCGAGTACTGCCCGCCCGTGACGAACTTCGCCGCCACGCCGAGGCTGTCGTCGTCATGTGCCTGGATCAGCGCGCTCGACAGGTCGATGAGCGCCGCGTCGACCATCCCCGACCTGATCGCGTCGGCGGCCGCGACGTCATCGGTCACGACGTGAATCGGTTCGGTCGGGCGGATCCTCTCGGTGAGGAAGCCCTGCTGGCGAGCGCCATCGATCACGGTCCACCGCAGGTCCCGCGCCGTGTCGAGATCGCGCAGGCGCTCGCCGGCGAGCATCAACACGCCGAAGTCCGATGCGTAGTAGGGCAGGGAGAAGTCGAGCACCTCGCTTCGTTCCTCGGTGAACTCGATCTGCGCCAGTGCCATGTCGGCCCCCTCGAGCCGACCCTCCACGATGTCGGCGAACGGCACGTCGATGACCTTCAGGTCGAGGTCGAACTCATCGGCCAGCGACCGGGCGAGGCCCCACTCGTAGCCACCACCGACGATGGAGACATCGTCCCCTTCCCAGAAGCCGGGTGCGGGCAGCGTCGTGGCCACCGTGAGCATGCCCGCGACCTTGGGCGTGATCTCGATGAGGACCTCCTCCTTCGGCGGCCCGCTGCAACCAGCGGCGATCATCGCGACGAGGAGCAGGGCGTGGTCCACGCGTGCCGCGACCGATCACCGGGGGGTGGAACCATCGGGGCCAGTGTTCCATCATGCCACGGACGGCCGTGCAGCCGATATGCGCTGGTCGTCAGCGTCCGACGGCGACGCGGCCGACCTCGGTCACGCGGCGGGCGAGACGGTTCGAGGCGCACACGACGGGTGAGTCGCGGAGCGCGGCGAGCATCAGACGGCTCTCCGCGAGCAGATGCGGGTCGTCCGATCGGGCACACACGTCGGCCAGCTCCACGGTCGAATGGGCTTCCCACAACGCGGCGCCGTTGCCCGCGGCGAGCTCGATGGCGCGCTCGAAGCGGTCGCGCGCGGTGTCGAGGCTGCCGGTCGCGACATGGGCCAGGCCCGCGAAATGCGTGGCGAAACCCATCACGGCGGTACCGAGACCCACCGTGATCGTTCGATCACCGAGCTCGTCGAGCCGGGAGGCGCACCAGCGACCGATCGCCGGGTCGCCGCGCCTCGCGCCGGCCTCGGCGGCGAGCGCGACGAACGGCCAGAACGAGTCGTCGACCGGGACCAGCGGCGCGATCGTCGATCAGCGGCTCCTCGTCGTCGTGTCGTTCGCACAGCGCGAGCACGGCGTGCCACACGCCAGGTCCGCGTTCCTTGGCGCGCAGGCGGACGAGGTCAGCGAGCACGCCGACCTCGTCGCGTTCGAAGAGCAGCAGCAGCTGCTGCACGGTCGCCGCGGTCTCCGTGTTGAACGTCCGGTAGCGGTTGCCCTCGCGCATGGTCACGTCGATGAGTTGCTGAACGCCGTCGAGCTCGCCACGCGCGATCGTGTTCGTCGTCCTGCAGAGCGACACCCTGACGGCGCCGAACGGTAGCAGTGCGGCCTCGGCCGCCCGTTCGAGCACGGGCAGCAGCTCGTCGACCGCCCGCAGGTTGCCGAGCATGTACTCGGCGCGGAGCAGCCCCTGGATCGCGGCCACGGTCACCGTCGGATCGCCCGCACTCGCGGGCGACCGCGTAGGACTTGCTCGCCATCTCGTGCACCGACTCGACGTCGGCACCGCGCACCGCGGCGACGATGCTCCTCGCGGCGAGCCAGATCGCCTCGCAGCGCAACGACCCGCGTCGATTCGTACGCCTGCCGAGCGGCGTCGAGGAGGCGCTCCGCGGCGGGTGACCCGTCGATGAACGTCACGATCACCGCCGCCGCACACAACAGGTCGACGCGTTCGGGTGCATCGGCCGCGAGCAGCTCGAGCGGTTCGGTCAGCTCGACGAGCGCGGCCGTCTTGTCTTCGGGCACGCCGCTCCCGACGACGCACGAGCGCGGCCTGCGCGAGCAGCGGGCCGTCGCCCGACGCACGTGCGATCGCCTGGGCCTGATCGATCAGCGCGATGCGGGTCCCCTCCACCGGACAGCGCCAACGCCTGCGCCTGTGTCGAGCAGGGCGAGCGCCAACGTGCGCTGGTCGCCCGTCCGCCCGTGCCTCCGCGATCGTGCCGTCGACGATCGATGAGCGCCTCCTCGAACACGCCGATGCGGATCAGCGCCGAGGCGGCGCGCAGCCTGGCAGTCGGCGCGCGCCGACCGAACGATCGTCCTGCCGGTGGGCCGTCATGAGCAGATCCGGGTCCTGGCGCAGGATCCGCATCTCGAGCTCCGCCAATGCCGTGTCGACACCGCCAACCCGAGCCGGTCGCGGAGCGTGACGCGCGACGCGGGAGACGGCGTCGAGCGCCTCGGACTGCCGTCCCGCCCGATACAGGGCCAGCGCCAGCATCTCGGCGCGCCGTTCGCGGGTCGGGACAGCGATCGAGCGCGGTGCGCAACTCGGAGACCAACGAAGCCGGCTCGTCGTCGACGAGATCGCAGCTCGAAGCGCAGGTCGACGGCCTGCTCGCGGAGCTCGTCGAGGCGGACTGCCGCGGCATCGACCCATGCCGGCGGTTCGACGTCGTCGAACGCCGGGCCGCGCCATTCGGCCAGCGCCTCGTCGAGGATGCGGACGCGGGCGCGGATCGTCGAGTGACCGGTCACGGCCGCGGCGAAGGAGCTGCTCGAACCGCTCGGCGTCGAAGCCGACTTCGGCCGCCAGCGTGTACCCGGTCTGAGCGCGAACGATCGCGTCGTGTCCGAGCACGTTGCGGAGTCGCGTCAGAGCCGACCCGCGCCGCGCCCTCGGTGCCGGTTCCGTCCGGCCAGACGTCGTCGACGAGGCGAGCCGAGTGAGATCGGCGACTCGCTCGGCGACCGCCAACCGCAGGGCGAGCAGCAACTGCCGTCCGCCGATCGGCGTGACCACGTCCATCGACCACCACCTGGGGTCGACCCAGCATGCATACGTCGACCCGACCCACCATGTCGATGCCCAGCTTACTGGCGTGTCCGCGCGATGTAACTCGCCGGTAACAGCCGCCGCATAGAACGTTCCGCAAAGAGCGGCCGTCGCGTCCACGCGGCGAAATCGGAGGGACCAGAATCATGAAGCGACTCATGGTGTGCGCATTCGCACTCGGAGTGACATTGTCGGCCGGGATCGCCTTGGCGGCACCCGGCGATCCGGATCCGGGCTTCGGCAGCGCCGGCGTCGTGACGGGCGGGCTGCTCGACACGGACGGCGCGCTTGGCGGTCGATTCGTCGGGCCGCATCGTCGTGGCGGGTACGACCGGTGGCCAAGCGGCGTTCGCCCGCTACACCGCGACCGGCGCACCCGACACGGGCTTCTCCGGCGATGGCCGCGTCGAGCTCGGTCTGACCGGCACCGACTTCCAGTTCTTCGATGCGCGCACGCTCGCTGACGGTTCGACCTTGGTGGCGGGGGTGTACCGGACACTCCCGACGATGCCGTTCAACCACGTGTTCTTCACGGCCAAGGTGTCCTCGACCGGCGAGCTCGTCGCCGGATACGGCACCGGTGGCGTCGCCACCTCGTTCGGCGGGTTCACCTTCGCCAGTCTCGACGCCGCGATCGCACCTGACGGATCGATCACGTTCGCGTTCCAGGGGACCGGGATCCCGAACAACAGCTCGCTTCTCCACTTCAACGCCGCCGGCGTGGAGTTCCCCGACTACTCGAGTGCGGTGTACGACACCGCGCTGGTCACCAACGGGTGCAACCCGTTCGGGGGGTATGCGGTCCGCGGGGTCGTACGCCCCTCTGCCACCGAGGAGATCCACGTCGGGCTGGCGATCCTCATCTGCCCAGGCGACACAGCGAGGACCGTGTCGTGCTCACGTCGCAAACGGTCGGCACCGAGACCATCAACTGGTCGGTGATGCTGCCGCTCGCCGAGACGGCGACGTTCGATGGCGCGATCGCGATCGACCTCGTCGGTTCCGATGTCGTCTTCGCCACCGAGAACGCCGGTTCAACCCATGTGCACCGGTACACGACGTCCGGTACGCCGGTGGCAGGTTGGGGCGCGGGTGGCGTCGCCACGTTGCCGTCCGGATTCGGAGCCGTCGGTGGGTTCGCGGCGCTGGCCGGAGGTCGCGTCGGCGTCGTCAACACCAGTTCCTTCTCGTCACCTGCGCCGACGTTGCACGTCGACCGCCTGTTGTCCAACGGAGCCGTCGACTCGACGTTCCCGAGGGTCTCGACGCCGATGGGCGGCGACCTGACCGCGAGCGACATCGCCGGTGCGCCCGACGGTGGGGTGCTCGTCACGACCCAGACCGCTACAGCGGGCGCGCTGCGCCGCTACGCGGGTGGTTCGGCATCGGCGCTGGCGCCGTTGACGCCGGGGCGGTTGATGGATACTCGTGAGGGTCAGGTGACGGTCGACGGTCAGTTCGCCGGGATCGGCGTACGGGCTGCGAACTCGATCACCGAGCTCCAGGTCGGCGGTCGTGGCGGGGTGCCGGCCGATGCCGCGGCGGTGGTGTTGAACGTGACGGTGACCGGAGCGCAGGGCTCTGGGTTCATCACGGTGTTCCCGTGCGGTGAGGCGTTGCCGACGGCATCGAACCTGAACTTCAAGTTGGGTGACACGGTGCCGAACGCGGTGGTCGTGAAGTTGGGTGCTGGCGGGAAGGTGTGCTTGTTCGCCGCTGAGTCGGCGACGCATCTGATCGCCGACACCAACGGCTACTTCCCCGCCGGGTCAGGCTTCGCGCCGTTGACGCCGGGGCGGTTGATGGACTCTCGTGAGGGTCAGCTGACGGTCGACGGCCAGTTCGCCGGGATCGGCGTGCGGGCCGCGAACTCGATCACCGAATTGCAGGTCGGCGGTCGCGGCGGTGTGCCGGCTGACGCCGCGGCGGTGGTGTTGAACGTGACGGTGACCGGAGCACAGGGCTCGGGGTTCATCACGGTGTTCCCGTGTGGTGAAGAGTTGCCGACGGCTTCGAACCTCAACTTCGTCGCCGGTGACACAGTTCCCAACGCGGTCATCGTCAAGGTCGGTGCGGGCGGCAAGGTGTGCCTGTTCGCCGCCGAGTCGGCGACGCATCTGATCGCCGACACCAATGGCTACTTCCCGGCTGGTTCTGGCTTCGCGCCGTTGACGCCGGGCCGGTTGATGGACTCTCGTGAGGGTCAGTCGACGGTCGACGGCCAGTTCGCCGGGATCGGCGTGCGGGCCGCCAACTCGATCACCGAGCTGCAGGTCGGTGGTCGTGGTGGGGTGCCGGCCGATGCCGCGGCGGTGGTGTTGAACGTGACGGTCACCGGTGCGCAGGGCTCCGGGTTCATCACGGTGTTCCCGTGTGGTGAGGCGTTGCCGACGGCGTCGAACTTGAACTTCGTCGCCGGTGACACGGTTCCGAACGCGGTGGTCGTGAAGGTGGGTGCTGGTGGGAAGGTGTGCTTGTTCGCCGCTGAGTCGGCGACGCATCTGATCGCCGACACCAACGGCTACTTCCCGGGCTGAGAGCTCGGCGTCCCGCTGATCGTTCACTCGGTCAGCGGGACGCCCACCCACGCGGCCGCGTTGGGGAGCGTTGGGGTGACGGCTGCTAACACGGGACCGTGACCCTGTTCTTCGAAGACTTCACGCCCGGGCGCGTGTTCCAGCTCGGCACGGTCGACGTGACCGAGCACGACATCATCGAGTTCGCGTCGCGGTTCGACCCGCAGCCGTTTCACATCGACCCGGTCGCCGCCCGCGACACTCCGTTCGGCGGGATCATCGCCAGCGGCTGGCACACCTGCTCGATGTTCATGGCGCTCTACGCGGCGACGGTGCTGCAGGATGTCGACAGCCAGGGCTCACCCGGCGTCGACGACATCCGCTGGCTGAAACCGGTGCGGCCGGGTGACCGGCTCACCGGCACCGCCACCGTGCTCGAGGCCACACCGTCGACCCGCAACCCGCGCCGCGGCGCGGTGAGGGTGAATTGCCAGTTGCACAACCAGGACGGCGACGTCGCGATGCGGATGACGGCGATCGGACTGTTCGGACGGCGCCCGGACTGACGCGCTCGCCGTCACCGACGTCAGCCGGCAGCCCCCGTCGTCACCACGTCCGCGGCGT
>CAVRNI010000007.1:0-8326 GCA_963722415.1 Ilumatobacteraceae bacterium | reverse complement strand
TCGACGAAGCACTCCTCACGGTTCGTGGCCTGCCACACGTCGGGATCGAGGGTCGCGATCGCGACTGCGGTCTGCGACGCCATCGCGGCCAGGGCCGCCAGCTTCTGGTCGAGGAGATCGCCGCCCATGACGTGGTGGACGGCGAGATCGGCTGCGGGGTGGCCGAGTGGGCGCTCCTCCGTCATGTAGATGCCCCACTCCTCGTAGAACGTGGAGTAGGCGGCGATGTGCTCGTGCGTCGTCGTTGCGTACAACAGTCGTCCGGGCCTCCCGGCTGAGTCCCACGCCTTCGTCGTCCACGCTCCGATCGTGACGTGGTCGGTGTGGAACGTCATCCCGTCCGGACCGAACGTGAGGATCGTGTCGGGGTGGATCTCGTCGATCAGGTCGGCGATCGCGGCGACCCCGACCGACGTGTCGATCGTCGCCAACGATCCGTCCTCGAACCCCAGGAAGCGGTGCTCGGTGACGCCGAGCACGGCCATCGCGGCCGCCGTCTCCCATCGCCGCAGACGCCCGAGGCGTTCGGGCGGCCAGGCGACCGGGTCGGCGGTGCCGTGCTCGCCGGCGGTCGCCGACACGCACACGACGCGCTGTCCCGCCGCTGCGCAGGACGCCATCACGCCACCGGCGAGGTAGGTCTCGTCATCGGGATGGGCCCAGACCGACAACACGGTCCCGAGCCGGTCGGTGTCGAGCGGAGCCATCGCGTTCACCTGGTGCATTCGAGCAGAGTCGACGGATTGGAGTCGAGGACGAACCCGTGCCAGCCGAGACCTGCGCCCATGTGACCCATCTGGAACGCGAGCGGGCTGAGTGATGCGCCGAACCGCGCGCCGACCATCGCCGGCATCGACGTCACCGATGTCGCGGTCACGTCGATCGAGACACCCGGGTCGCCCCATCTGTCGATCGTGAGCACGTCGGTCGCGTTCATGTCCCGCAGTGTGCGATACCCCGGTTGCAGCTCGCTTGCATGGCGATGACAGCGAGCCGGGTCAGCCACGCCGCAAACCCTCCGAACTGTCTGCTTCAGAGCGCCGGAGGCGCCATCTGAAGCAGACAGAACGGGATTGGGTAGGTTGCGAACTTCGACCGTCGACCCGTGGGGGTGCTCAGCGTGAAGTTCGTGTGGTTCAACCTGCAGCCGTGGCCGTACCTCCCGAAGGACTTCCGCGAGAAACACCGCTCGGTGTGGGTCGACATCCCCAACAGCCTGTTCGACCCGGTCAAGGGTCACGAGATGTACAACACGTACCTCGACCAACTCGAGTTCGCCGACTCGGTCGGCTACGACGGCATCGGCTGCAACGAGCACCACCAGAACGGCTACGGCCTGATGCCGAGCCCCAACCTGATCGCCGCCACGCTCGCCCGCCGCACCACGCGTTCGGCGATCTGCGTGATCGGCAACTCGATCGCCGGCTACAACCCGCCGAACCGCGTGGCCGAGGAGTTCGCGATGCTCGACTGCATCTCGGGCGGGCGTCTCATCGCCGGGTTCCCGGTCGGCACGCCGATGGACACCAACTTCTGCATGGGCCAGATCCCCGCCCTCACGCGCGACAAGTACGCCGAGGCGCACGACCTGATCATCCAGGCGTGGACCCGCGAGAGCCCGTTCGCGTTCGACGGCAAGTACAACCAGTTGCGCTACGTCAACACGTGGCCGTTGCCGATCCAGAAGCCGCACCCGCCGATCTACATCCCCGGCGGCGGCTCGATCGAGACGTGGGACTTCTGCCTCGACCACGACTACAACTACAGCTACCTGTCGTTCTTCGGGTACAAGGCCGGCAAGGCGCTGCTCGACGGGTTCTGGGAGCGGCGGGCCGAGCGCGGCGACGCCGACGAGAACCCGTACCGGGCGAGCTTCGCCCAGATCGTGTGCGTCGCCGACACCGACGCCGAGGCCGAGAAGCTCTACGCCGAGCACATCCTCTACTTCTTCAACAACTGCCTGCACATCCATCCCGGCTTCGCCGACCCGCCCGGCTACCGCACGATCAACACCATCAAGGCCAACAAGCTGAGCCAGCTCCGTCAGGAGACGATGGAGATGTTCCAGGCCCTCACCTGGCGCGATGTCGTCGACAACGGGCTGGTGATCGCCGGGAGCCCCGACACCGTCGCCGGGCAGATGGAGGAGCTCGCCAAGACGCTGCGCGTCGGCACCGTGTTCTGCCTCCAGCACATGGGCGACATGACCGACTGGAAGACCCGCTACTCGACCCAGTTGTTCGCCGAGAAGGTGATGCCGCGGCTGAAGGACATCTGGTCGGAGTACGACGGCAGCAAGTGGTGGTGCCAGCCGCTCGACGACCGGCGCGTCAACGACGAGGCCAGCTTTGCCAACGCCCGTCGCTCGCCCGAGTTCCCGGCCGACTATCCAGAGGGTGCGATCTGATGGCCGTCGAGACGCGCACGGTGACGACCCGCCGGGGGATCGAGGCCAAGGTCCACACCCGCGGCGACGGACCGCCGCTGGTGTGGTTCCACGGTGCGGGCGGATTGTTCCCGGTCGAGTCGATGCTCGACATGATCGGCGAGCAGCACACGGTCCACGCGGCCGAGTGGCCCGGCTTCGGCGACGAGCCGACCGAGGGCTACCTCGAGGACATGCTCGACTTCACGTTGCACGGCTGGGACCTCGTCGACGCGATGGAGCTCGGCGAGACGCCCGACGTCGCCGGTCACTCGATGGGCGGCATGATCGCCGCCGAGATGGCGGCGGTGAACCCCGGCGGTCTCGGCTCGCTGGTGCTGTTGTGCGCGGTCGGCTTGTGGATCGACGAGCACCCGGTGCCCGACATCTTCTCGATGCTGCCGTTCGAGCTGGCGCAGGTGCTGTTCGCCGACCCGGTGGTGGGAGAGGCGATCCTCACCGCCGGGCTCGACTTCAGCGACGACGCGGCGCTCACGAACTTCCTCGTGCTCAACGCGCGTCGCCTCGGCACCGCCGGCAAGATCCTGTTCCCGATCCCCAACCGTCGTCTCTCGAAGCGGCTGTACCGGATCACCAACCCGACGCTGCTGCTGTGGGGCGAGCAGGACCACCTCGTCCCACCGGTGTACGCCGAGCGGTTCCAGGAGCAGCTCGTCTCGACGGCCGCCTACATCGAGACGCTCGGCGGCGCCGGCCACATGCTCCCCTACGAGCAACCCGAGCTGGCCGCCCGCGCCATCGTCACGTTCCTCAGCTGACACCCATCTCGTGAAGTTCGGCGCCCTGAGAACGCCGAAACTTCATGAGATCGAGGGGTGGGCCGGGGTGGGTAGGCGGCGAGCAGCTCGGCGCCGATGCGGGCGAGCTCGTCGCGCAGCTCGGGCGGTTCGATGACCTCGAGGTAGGCGCCGAACCCGGCGATCTCGCCGGCGAGCGATTGCAGCGAGTGGCCGCGGATCTCGATCCGCACCCGCCCGTCGTCCTCGGCGGCGCCGATGTGGATGCGGGCACCGAGCACCTTGCGGCACAACCACAATGCGTCGGGCCGGCAGCGGGCGCTGGCGTGGACCGGCGTGCGGCGCTGCTCGACCTCGTCGGTCACCATCCGCCACGTCTCGGCGAGGTCGAACCCTTCGGGCCGATCGACCGGCTCGCCGGTCGGCTCGACCGACGTGATGCGGTCGACGCGGAACGTCCGTTGGCCGGCGTCGGTGCCCGCGACCAGGTACCACACGGTTCCTTTCGTGGCGAGCCCGAGCGGGTGGACGGTGCGGGTCGTCGTCGACCGGTCGCGCGCGACGTAGCCGAGCACGACCTGTTGGCCGGCGATGACGGCGTCCTGGATCGCGTCGAGGTGTTCGGGCGGCGGACGTTCGTACGACGGGCCGTCCCAACTCGTCGGGTCGATGTGGATCGCGCCCGACGCCGCTTCGGCGTCGGCACGGAACCCTTCGGGCAGGGCGCGCACGAGCTTGCGGAGCGCGGCCTTGACGCCGGGCGTCGCCGATGCCGGCCCGGCGACCATGAACAGCGCCCGCGCCTCGGCCGAGGTGAGGCCGCTCAGGTCGGTGCGTCCGCCCCCCGCCAATCGCCAGCCGCCGTTGCGACCCTGCGTCGAGTAGACCGGCAGCCCCGCCACCCCGAGGGCGTCGAGATCGCGCCGGGCGGTGCGTTCGGACACCTCGAGCTCGGCCGCGACCTCGGCCGCCGTCACCTGCCCGCGCTGTTGGAGCAGGAGAAGGATGGCGACCAGACGGTCCGCGCGCACATTTGAACTGTGACACACAAACCGGCCACGACGTGACCTGTTTGTGGTTGCGTCGTTCCTTGCCGCGAACGCGTGTGGAACAACTGGACCCGGTTTAGGAACGTTCTGAACTGTGCATACCATTTCGGCGCGGGCGAGAAAGGGATTCTCACTCATGCGGAAATTCATCCTTGGGGCAGCGGTCGCCGCACTCGTTGCGACGCCCGCCATCGTCTTACAAAGCAGCGCTGCGGCCGACGACGCCGGCGCCCTGCAGGAAACCGGAGAACAGCAATTTGTCGTCGTCTACACCGAGGGCGTGTCGGTCGACGCCGCCCACGCCGCGGTCGAAGCGGCCGGCGGGACGATCGTCGCCGAGAACACCGACGTCGGTGTCGCCACGGTCGTCACCACCAACGGTGACTTCGCCGCCGCGGCCGACGCGCAGGACGCCCTCATGGGCACCGCTCAGAACCGCGTCATCGGCGCCGCCCCCGATCTCGTCGTCGACGCCGGCGAAGGCCAGAAGTTCGATCCGGCCGAGGCCGACCTGCAGCTCGAGAGCGGTTCGCCCTCGCACGGCCAAGGTGGCGGAAACCACGGACCGAACGCCGAGCCGCTCGCCGACCTGCAATGGGACATGCAGCAGATCGGCGCCACCGCCGGCGGCTCGCACAAGTTCGAGAAGGGCAAGAAGGGCGTGCTGGTCGGGATCCTCGACACGGGTGTCGACGGTTCGCACCCTGACATCGCGCCCAACTTCAACGCTCAGCTGAGCCGGAACTTCACGGTCGACATCCCGGTCGACGCCAACGGTGCCGCGATCGACGGACCGTGCGCCGCCGAACCCGACCAGTCGTGCAACGACCCGAGCAACGTCGACGAGAACGGCCACGGCACGCACGTGGCGTCGATCATCGCTTCGCCGATCAACGGCATCGGCATCGCCGGTGTTGCGCCCAAGGCGACGATCGTCAACCTGCGGGCCGGCCAGGACTCCGGGTACTTCTTCCTGCAGCCCTCGGTCGACGCGCTCACGTATGCGGGCAACGTCGGCATCGACGTCGTCAACATGAGCTACTACGTCGATCCGTGGCTGTTCAACTGCAACAGCAACCCCGCCGATTCGCCGGCGAATCAGGCCGAACAGCGCACGATCATCGAGGCGATGCAGCGGGCGCTCGACTTCGCCCACCGGCATGGCGTCACGCTCGTCGCCGCGGCCGGCAACGGCGCCACCGACTACACGAAGGTCATCACCGACGCGTCGAGCCCTGACTTCGCCGACGTCCCCGGCGAGGCGCCGTACACCCGGACCATCGACCCCGTCGACTGCATCTCGATGCCGTCCGAGGGTGGCCATGTGATCTCCGTGAGCGCCACGGGCATCTCGACCCGCAAGTCGTACTACTCCGACTACGGCAACGGTTTCGTCGACATCGCCGCCCCAGGTGGCGACGTGTACGACACGCCCGGCAACACCCGCGACGTCACGAAGGCGGTGCTCGCCGCCTACCCGGAGTCGCTGGCCAGGTCGACTCCGGGCGTGCTCGACCCCAATGGCGACCCGCTCGTGGCGAACGTCGTGAAGAGTTGCAACAACGCCGGCACGTGCGCGTACTACCAGTACTTGCAGGGCACGTCGATGGCGTCACCGCACGCGGTCGGTGTGGCGGCGTTGATCGTCAGCAAGTACGGATACCACGACCGGCGCAACGGTGGGCTGACGTTGTTGCCGGGAGTCACCGAATGGATCCTGCGTGTGACGGCGACGGACACCCCGTGTCCGGTGCCACCGGCGTTCACATACACGCGCATCCTGCCGAGCGGTGCCACGGTCACGGCGACCCACGTCTGCGAGGGTCAACCCTGGGCCAACGGCTTCTACGGCAACGGCATCATCAACGCCAGCCGGGCGATCGGCCGCTAGCGCCGGACTCCGAGATTCTTTCCGCGAATTTTCGCGAGATGTGTATCTCGGGGGTCTCTGGACCATCACATACACGACACGAGGAGACACCCCGTAGCGGGCGGGGTTCTCCTCGAAGTCGAGGAGTGAGCGGGAACCGGAAAGGCAAGACGGGGCCAGTGGCGGACTGGTCCAAGACGAAGCAAGGCGGACAAGGCGGGTAAGGCGGACAAGGCGGAAATCCGGCCAGGGCGGACTGGTCGGGGGGCAACAAGGGTCAAACGGGCCAGCGGCGGGCTGGCACGGCAAGACGACTGCGAGGTGGGCCAGCGGCGGGCTGGACCGGACACGCGGCGGGCGGCGACGGAGAAACAACCGTTGCC
Organism: Ilumatobacteraceae bacterium; assembly: GCA_963722415.1. GTDB lineage: Bacteria > Actinomycetota > Acidimicrobiia > Acidimicrobiales > Ilumatobacteraceae > JALOLG01. The sequence continues at coordinate 1,841 of CAVRNI010000007.1, read as the reverse complement.
GAGTGCAACACCGATGATGGGGCTGATCGACAGTGTGGTCGACAGCCCCATCGGTGTGTCCGGGCTGCGGTGACGCCCCGGTACCCGGCCGTTCTGTCTGCTTCATACGAGCGCAGACGCGATCTGAAGCAGACAGATCGGGGGTGAAGGCGCTACTCGCGACCCCAGCGGCGCAGCAGCGCCTCGGCGCCGGCGAACTCGCTGATCACGTCGGCGACGCTGTGCTCGCCCGTCACCAGGCCGACGGCCTGCCCCGCCCAGACCGAGAACTGGTCGAAGTCGTCGCGGGCCTCGGCAGCCTGGAGCTCGGCGCGCATCGACGTCGTGGAGCCGAGCTCATCCTCGCGGCCGTGCCAGGTCTCCGTGAACGTGTTGCGCACGACGCGTCCCCCGTATTGCGTCGGCCACGGCTGCTGCATCGCGATGTCGTACACGCGCGTGTAGATCGTGCTGTCCAAGTCGGCGGCCAGGACCTTCGACCGCCGCGCCGGTGCCCATGCCGTCTCCGGGCAGCCCAAGAACGCGGTGCCGACCCACGCTCCGACGGCGCCGGCGGCGAGCACCGCGGCCAGCCCTCGCGCGGTGGCAATCCCTCCCGCGGCGAGGACCGGGCGATCGAAGCGGTCGAGCACGGCTTCGAGCAGCGGAAGCGTTGCGACCGCGTCGCGACCGTGGCCGCCGCCCTCACTGCCGCGGGCGACGATGATGTCGACGCCGGCGTCCACCGCCTGGTCCGCTTCATCGACGGTGCCGATCTGGGTGGCGACGGTGATGCCTGCGGCGCGCAGCGGCGCGACCAGGGGTCCGTAGTCGCCGTAGCTCAGCGACACGAACGGCGTTCGCAGCTCGATGACGACGTCGACCAGATCTGGGCGGTCCTTCACCAACCACGCCAGCAGCCCGATGCCATACGACGCACCGCCCGCGTTGGCGGCAGCCGCCTCGGCGCGCACGTCATCGGGTGACTGACTGGAGATCCCGATCGTGCCGAGCCCGCCGGCGCGGCACACGGCGGCTGCGAACGATCCATTCGCGGCCCCGCTCATCGGTGCGGCGACGATCGGGACCGTGAGCCCGAATCGCTCGGTCAGCCACGTCGCGATCACCGACGGCAGTTTGTCACGAACGGGGCGCGGGCGGACGGCCGACGCGCACACGCCGGACGTCGAGGCGCTCACCGGTGTGCTCGTCGATCACCACCGGCTGCACGACCGCCCCGGTCTCACGGTCCTTCAACACGACGGGCGGTCCGTCGCCCGCTGGCCATTGCCAGTCGGTCCCCCAGCGCCACATCGCGGCGAGCACGTCCCAGAACGCGCGGCCCTTGTCGGTGAGGCGGTACTCGTGGCGGACCGGATGGTCCTGGTACGCGACTCGTTGCAACATCCCCTCGTCGCACAGCCGGTTGAGGCGCGCCGTCAGGACCGCCCGCGGCGCGTCGAGTGCCGACTGGAACTCTTCGAACCGGCGCCGGCCGAAGAACGCCTCGCGCATCACGAGCGGCGTCCACCAGTCGCCCATCAGGTCGGTGGTGCGGGCGATCGGGCACGACGCATCGTCGAACCGCGTGCGCCGCACGATCAGTCTCCCGCCCCTGCGCCGGCCGGGACAGGCACGCGCTCGATGCGGGCGCGTACGTGCTTGTGGTGGGGAGTGCCGGCGAACCAGTCGCGGTCGTCGGTCGAGGTGAGCTCGTTGGGCGCCACACCGACCGCGTCACTCGACCCTCCGGGTCCGAGCCCGAACCCGTTCGGCAGCGTCACGTGGCCGGCCATCAGCGTGTCGGTGACCTCGACCACGGCGACCGCCGAGCCGCGCCGCGTCGTCGCACGCGGACGCGA
>CAVRNI010000006.1:0-86051 GCA_963722415.1 Ilumatobacteraceae bacterium | reverse complement strand
GTGTCGGCGAGGTGGAACGTCATCTCCGAACGGACGCGTTCGGGGACGTCGTCGAGGTCGGGGCCGTTGCGCGCCGGGAGAACGACGTCGCGCAGGCCGGCGCGGTGTGCCGCCAGGACCTTCTGCTTCACGCCGCCGATCGGCAGCACCGCGCCCTGCAGCGTGATCTCGCCGGTCATCCCGACCGAATCCCGCACCGGGCGTGACGTGAGCAGGCTGACCAGCGCGGTCGCCATCGTGATGCCGGCCGACGGTCCGTCCTTCGGAACGGCTCCGGCGGGGACGTGGACGTGGAAGCGGCGTTGCAACGACTCCGGATCGAGGCCGAGCTCAGCGGCGTGCGACCGCACGTAGTTGAGCGCGATCTGGGCCGACTCCTTCATCACGTCGCCGAGCTGGCCGGTCAACGTCAACCCCGGTTCGGCGCCGTCAGCGGTCGGGAACGCGGTGGTCTCGATGAACAGCACGTCGCCACCGTGGCCAGTGACCGCAAGGCCGGTCGCGACGCCCGGCAGTTGGGTGCGCGCCGGCACGTCGTCGATCACCTTCGGGCGGCCGAGCCACTCGACGAGTTGGGAGGCGTCGACGGTCAACGGCGTCGCCGCACCGGTCGCGATGCGTGCCGCCGCCTTGCGGACGAGCCGCCCGAGCTCGCGCTCGAGACTGCGCACGCCCGCCTCACGCGTGTACCCCTGGATCACCGCACCGATCACGTCGTCGGCCACGATCAGCTCGTCGTCGCGCAAGCCCGAGCGCCTGCGCTGACGGGGCAGGAGGTAGCGCTCGGCGATGTCGACCTTCTCGTCCTCGATGTAGCCGTCGAGCCGGATGATGTCCATCCGGTCGAGCAACGGACCGGGGATGCCGTCGGCGACGTTGGCGGTGGCGAGGAACACGACCTCCGACAGGTCGAGGTCGACCTCGAGGTAGTGGTCGCGGAACGTGTGGTTCTGCGCCGGGTCGAGCACCTCCAGCAGCGCCGCGGTCGGATCGCCCGACCACCCGCCGGCGGAGAGCTTGTCGACCTCGTCGAGCAGCACGACCGGGTTCATCGTGCCCGCCTCGATGAGGGCGCGGACGATCCGGCCCGGCTGCGACCCGACGTAGGTGCGGCGGTGACCGCGGATCTCGGCCTCGTCGCGGATGCCGCCGAGCGCGATGCGCACGAACTTGCGTCCCATGGCGCGGGCGACCGACTCACCGAGACTCGTCTTGCCGACCCCTGGCGGGCCGACGAGGGTGACGATCGCGCCGTTGCCGCGCCGGCCGTCGCTCTCACGATCGTCGAGCCCCCGCTCGTGGCGGAGCTTGCGGGTGGCGAGGAACTCGACGATGCGGTCCTTGACGTCGACGAGGCCGTAGTGGTCGTCGTCGAGCACACGCTTGGCGTGATCCGAGATCGACGGTGTCGTCGCTGCGGTTGTTCCACGGCAACTCGAAGATGCGGTCGAGCCAGGTGCGGATCCACGAGTGCTCGGGCGACTGGGTGCTCGTGCGCTCGAGCCGCTCGAGCTCCTTGTCGATCGCGGTGCGCACGCTGTCGGGCGCGTCGAGCTCGGCGAGGCGGGCGCGGTACTCGCCGACGACGTCGTCGTCGCCCTCGCCGAGCTCCTTGCGGATCGCGGCGAGCTGCTGGCGAAGGAGGAACTCGCGCTGCTGCTTGTCGACACCCTCGCTGACGTCGTCGCGGATCGCCTGGGCGACCTGCAGCTCGGCCAGGTGACCGCGGGCCCACGCCATGACCAGCTCGACTCGCGCCGGAACGTCGACCGCGCGCAACACGGCGAGCCGGGCGACGTCGTCGAACTCGGCCCACAGCGCGACCGAGTCGGCGAGCGCCCCTGGGTCGAGGTTGCGCCGCAGCAGTTCGGGCAGGCGACGCGAACGTCGCAGGTCAGCGATCAGCTCGAGGACGGCGCGCAACTCCCTGGCGACGTTCTCGAGCGAGGGCGACGGCCGTGGATCGCGCAGCACTTCGTATTCGGCGACGTCGGCGCCACGCTCGTCACGGTCGATCGCGACCACTCGCGCCCGCGTCTCGACCTGAACGATCGCGACCGGCTCGCCCGTCGGCAGCGAACCCATGTCGGGGACCCTGGCGAGCACCGCCAGCTCGTGCTCCTCGCCGCCGGTGAACAACAGAGGACCACCCGCGGTGGCCTCGACGGCGCGGCGGAGCTCCTCGGTTGCGAGCGGGATGGTCAACACGGCGCCCGGCAGGACCACACTCGGCAGGTGGGCGATGGGGAGGCGGGAACGGACACCCGAAGTCGTCATGTATCGAAGGGTAGCGATACGAAACTTGATTGACACCGACTCAGGTTTTCTGACGGCCGATCTCGAGCGCGGTCATCCGTCACGCCCTGAAAAGGCTCATGCTGCCAGGCTGCGTCGATTGCTGTCCGGCTCTACTCCTCGCCGACGAACACGACCTCGCCGAGCGCCTCGCAGCCGGCCTCCATCGTCTGGCGCATCGGGATCTGGGCCTCGACCGGCGGCGTCAGGATGTACGGGTGGACGTCGCCGTCACCGAGATCGACCTGGGCGACGAACTTGAACGGCTGGCTCGCTTCGGAGATGGCGTGCGGGTCGCAACGCGACTCGACGAACCGGATCGGCGCCGACGCCTCGTCGACACCCTCGTCGAGCGTCACGACCGGACCGTCGGGCGGCGCGTCTGGCTGCCTCGAACACGAACAGGACGTTGTTGCTCACCGATCAGCACGCTCACCGTCGAGGCCGACGCTCGCCGGGTGAGCCGCAGTGCCCCCTCCGTGACCGGGCGACCTTCGAACTCGACGGCGTGGAGATCGACGACTCGATGCCGACCAGCGACTCGATCATCTGGCGCTCGCAGTCCTCGAGGTACAGCCGGCGGGCGAGATGATCGACGTCGAACACGGGGATGATGCGCTCGCTGCCGTCGTCGAGGACGAGCCGAACGGTCGCCGACGCGAGATCGGGCATCGTGGCCGCGTGTCCGTCACCGACGCAGGTGGCCCCGGGGAACTTGACGGGGAAGTCGATCCGCTGCCCGCTCGACGACGATGTCGTGCCGTTCGGTGACCGGGGTCGTGTAGCCCTCCCACACGAACTGCACGCCGACGACCGTGAACCGCTCGTCGGTGCGGTTGAAGATCTTGACCTGGAACTGACCCTTGGCCGGATCGACCCGGTTCTGGGTCGGCATCGCCGCCAGGATCCCGTCGGGGATCTCGATCTCCGGCTCGGTGGTGGTGGTCGTCGGCCGTCGCCGTGGTCGTCGTGGTTGTCGCGGCCGTCGTCGTCGTGGCGGCGCGATCGTGGTGGTCGTCGGTGCGATCGTCGACACCTCGATCGACGTCGACGCCGCGACGTCACCGCTCGGCCGCCGGGCCGCGCCCGGCGGCCGTCGTCGGCGCACGACACGAGGACCACGCCGAGCAGCAACGCACCGCGACGCGCCGCGTGCTCGGAGCGTCACCGGCTTTCATATTTCGATGGTAACGCATCGATCGACCGGCGCGGTAGCGTCGGACCCATCGAGGTACCACTCCGTCCCCGCACGGTCGGATCCGATGAGCAAGCACCCTGTCGACGCCGCCGGCCTCGATGCTCCCCCACCCGAGCTGGCCGACCGGGAAGGAAGCTCCCGGGGCAGCTCGAACTGCTCCGCCGGTTCTGCAACTCGACGAACCCTGAGAACGGCGCCGAACGGTTTCGCGATCCCGACCAGCTCGACGACTGGCTCGTCGCCGAGGGACTCGCGCCCGTCCGGGCCGACCGCGCCGGGCTCGGCCAGGGTGATCCGGTTCCGACGTCAGGTCCGGGCCCTCGCCGTCGCCAACCGCGACGGGCGGCACGACGCGGCTGCCCTGGAAGCGGTCGTCGGCCAGCGTCGGCAGCGGATCGCTCCAGCTCGTCGCCGGCGACGCGGGGCCTCGCGCTCGTCGGACGCGGACGCGGGGTTCCCGCGTTGCTGGCCCATCTCGCGTCGATCATCGTGATCGCCCAGGCCGACGGGTCGTGGCCGCGCCTGAAGGCCTGCACGAACGACCACTGCCAGTGGATGTTCTACGACCACAGCAAGAACTCCAACGGCACGTGGTGCTCGATGAAGGCGTGCGGGCAGCGTCACAAGGCCCGCGAGTACCGGGCCCGCCGGTCCGTCACGTGATGCTGAGTCGGGGCATCGCCGCCGCCCGGGCGGCGATCGATCCGGCGCCGCCTTCGATCCGGCCCAACCACGCCCGCTCGGCGATCGCGTCGAGGCGTGGGAAGACGAGCTCGTCGAACGTTGCCGCCGACGGGATGTGCTCGGTCCACACGCATGCCTGCACGCCGAGCAGGTGTTGGCGGGCTTCGTCCGACCAGCCGGCGCCGGGCTCGAACGCGCAGACGTCGTCGAGGCCGACGGTGCCGGCCCAGCTCGCGCCGGGCGACGTCCAGTCGTCGTCGAACGCCATGTCGAGGTAGTACGCGTCGGGTGCGCTGATCGACGACGTCGTATCCGGCGTCGGCGAGGACACGGGCGTCGGCCGCCGACTTCCACACCACGACGTAGCCGTCGGCGGGCTGGAGGCCGCCGTGCTCGGCGACCTCCTGCCACGCCCCGACCTGGCGGCCGGTGACGCGACGCACCGATGCGACGACGTCCGCCATGAACGCCGCTTCGATGGCGCTCGTGCCCGGCAAGCCCGCGGGCCTTCGCGAACTCGGCCGCGACCGGCGAGCGAGCCCACGCGCCCGGCGCCACCTCGTCACCGCCGACGTGCAACCACGGTGAGTCGAACATCGCCGCGAGCGCGCCGAACACCGCCTCGACGAACGGCATCGTGGTCGGCAGTCCCGGGCACAGCGAGTTGTCGACGAAGCGCTGCATGCTCGTGCGCCCCGGTCGTGTCGTCGGGATCGCGCAGCGACGGCACCGCCGTGAGCGCGGCGTGGCAGTGGCCGGGTAGATCGACCTCGGGCACGATCACGACGCCGAGCTCGCGGGCGCGCTCGACCCACACGCGGATCTCGTCGACCGTGTAGCTCCCACCGGTGGCCGCGGCCGGCGAACCGAGCAACGGCGGGATCGGCAGCCCGTGGCCGCGCCAGGCGCCGACGGTGGTCAATTCGGGGTAGCCGTCGATCGGCACCCGCCACGCCTCGTCGTCGGTCAGGTGGAGGTGGAGCCGATCGAGCTTGCGCCACGCCGCCAGATCGATGAGCCGCTCGACGTCGGACGCCGGGAAGAACTGGCGGGCGAGGTCGACGTGGAGCCCGCGCCACTCGTACGTCGGGCCGTCGACGATCCGCACGTGCGTCCGGCGACCCGTCGCGCAGCAGTTGGGCGATCGTGACGAACCCGTGCCGGAAACCCGCCAGCGTCGCTCGCCGCGACGACCACCTCGTCGGCGGTGTCGTCGATCGCCACCTCGTAGTGGCCGGGTGCCATCGCACCCGGGACGGCCGACACCGACCACGCACCCGGCGCCGATGTCGTCGCCGACGCCGAGCGCCCACGGCCCGTGCGGATGGAGCCGCCGTTCCGCTCGGGCGACCGCCCGCCAGACGTCGCCGACCTCGTTCGATCCGGATCGCAACCGCGCTGCCGATCGCACCCGACCGCCGATCACGCGACGCCGTGCCGCCCGAACGATCCGGTCGATCGTCGGCCGGCCACGGCACGAGGGCGGGACCGTCGTCGGTTCCGCGCACCGACCGGCGCTGTTCGCGCTTCGAACCGGTGGTCGACGCCGGAGCTGTCATCGGCTCGACGTGGACGTCGATCGTCGAGCCGTCCTCGAGCACGACGAATGCACTCGCCGGGCCGTCGTTGGCGTGATGCGGGGTGTGGCCGACCGCCAGTCCGGTGATCACCAGCTGCCTCGCCGGGTGCCGAGCACCAAATCCGCTGACGGAGCCAGCTCGTGGTAGCCCGAGACCTGTCGCACCAGTTGCGCGCCGGCTGTCCGGGCCGGGGTCGAGCCTCACCGTGCTCGTCAGCGCCAGGCGGAACCGTTCGATCGCGTCGGCGCCGTCGTTCTCGAGACGCAGCGTGACCGTTCCGTGTCCCGGCGGGCCCGGGTCGTACGCGCTGCGCAGCGTCAGTAGTGCTGCCATGACGGCTTTCCCGCGTGCGTCTCGCGGTAGTACGCGGACGTGGGCCAGCCCGGACGCCGCCTCCTCGTCGATCACGACCGTGACGTGCGGATGCCACTGGAGGATCGACGCCGGGCAACTCGTCGTGAGCGGCCCCTCGACGGCGGCGGCGACCGGCGCCGCCTTCGCCGCGCCACACGCGATGCAGCACGAGGTGGCGGGCGTCACCGATCGTCGCCAGCCCCTGTGTCATCACGTGACGCGGGACGTCGTCGAGATGGTCGAAGAAGCGGGCGTTGTCCGCACGTGTCGCGGCGGTCAGTGTCTTGATGCGCGTGCGCGACCGCAACGACGAACCGGGCTCGTTGAAGCCGACGTGACCATCGCTGCCGATGCCGAGCAACTGCAGTCGACACCGCCGAGCTCGGCCAGCAACGCCTCGTAGCGCGGACCGGCGTGCGTCCAGATCGTCGGCGTCGACATCGGGCGCGTGGACGTGGTCCGTCGGCAGGTCGACATGATCGACGAGGTGCTCGTGCACGAAGCGTCGGTAGCGCTGCGGATGGTCGGCGGGCGAGACCGACGTACTCGTCGAGCAACACGATGTGGGCGTCGGCGAAGCTGATCCGTCCGGCGTCGTACGCCTCGACCAGGCGCCGGTAGGTGATGATCGGCGAGCTCCCGGTCGCCACGCCGATCACCGCGTCCGGGCTTGTCGGCCGAGCAGCCGCTCGACGATGCCGGCGGCGATCGCGCCGGCGGCCTCCTCGTCGGCGACGATCACGACTTCCATCGCCACGCCTCCTCGGCGTCGACGTATGCTCGAGCTCGCCGCCGACGAACGTGGCGACGACGTGGAGCCCCGCATCGAGCACGACGACGTCGGCCGCGCCGGCCCGCCTCGAGCGCGCCCGCGATCGTCGAGCCCCAGGAGGCGCGCCGGTGTGGTGGTCACCGTTGCCACGGCCTCGGCCGCCGTGCACCCGGTGAACGCCACGAGGTTGCGCACGGCCTGATCGAGCGCGAGGTCGCTGCCGGCGAGCGTGCCGTCGGCGGTCCGCACGCCGGCCGACGAGACGTCGATGTCGACCTCGCCGAGCCGGCGCCGTCCTGGCGCGAGACCGAGCACCGCCGTCGCGTCGGTGACGAGCATCAACCGGGCCGGTCCGAGCGCCCGCCACGCGATGCGCACCGCCACCGGGTCGACGTGGATCCCGTCGCAGATCAGTCCGGCGATCGAGGGAGTCGTCGGCGAGCGTCACGCCGATCGGGCCGGGCGCCCGGTGACCGAACGGCGCCATGGCGTTGAACAGATGGGTCACCGCCGTTGCGCCGGCGCGCTTGGCGTCGGCCACGCACGCGGCATCGGCGTCGGTGTGCCCGATCGAGACGACGACGCCTTCCCCGACGAGCTGTTCGATCACTTCGAGCGCGCCCGGCAACTCCGGCGCGATGGTCACCATGACCACACCGGCGTCCCGCGTCCATCCGTCGATCATGGCCGCCGACGGGAGGTCGAGCCACCGTTCCGGATGCGCGCCACGGCGCGACGGGGCGAGCATCGGACCTTCGAGGTGGAGCCCGATCGCGACCGCTCCCCCGCGGCCACGCCAGCCTGCGGTCCGGTCAGCCGCGAGGGCCGCCGCGTCGACCGGGAGGGGCGCAGGTGATGACCGTCGGCACGAACGCGGTCACTCCGTAGCGGGTCAGTTCGGCGCCGAGCTCACCGATCCGGTGCGGCTCCTCGGTGACGTCGATCCCGTGGGCGCCGTTGATCTGGGCGTCGATGAAACCGGGCGCCACGATCAGGCCGGCGGCATCGAACCGGTTGCCGGGACCGACGGCCGCCGACCCGTCCGTCCGGACATCGCCGATCAGCTCACCGGCGAACTCCACGTCGGCGACACCGGCCTGGACACCGGCAACGATGACGTCGCCGCCGGTGATCACGAGCGACCTGTCGCGGACCGTCATCCGGCCGTCGCTTGCGCCGCGGCCTGGCGCGCCGCCAGCACCGCCCCGAGCTCGCCGACCGGCTTCCAGCGGGTACGAGTCGCACGCGGTCACCGAGGCGAAGCGTGGCGAGCAGCGGTGACCGCTCGGCCTCCACCGCCAGCCAGCGTCGCAGCTCGCGCACCAGCGGGTCGCCGAGCTCGCCGACCCCTCCTCCGAGCGCCACGACGTCGACGTCGAGCGTCAACACGAGAAGCCGGATCGTCGAGCAGACCGCACCGACCAGATCGTCACGCACGCCAACTGCCACCTGGTCACCCGCATCGGCCGCGTCCCACAGGGCCGCCGCGCCGTACGGCCCCCAACGCTCGGCGATCGCCCCGCCCGAGCCGAGCGTCTCAGCGCATCCGCGTTGACCGCACGAGCACAGCGGGCCATCGCTGCGCAGCGGGACGTGACCGACCTCGCCGGCCATGCCGATCGACCCGCGGTGGATCCGGCCGTCGAGCACCAGACCGGCGGCGAGCCCGGTGCCGATGCTGAGGTAGGCGAGGCTCGACGGAGGGGTCACGCCGAGGAGCGCGGCGGCGCCGAGCGCGCCGGCGTTGACGTCGTTCTCGACGTGAACCGCACAGCCGATCCGACGCGCCAGATCGGCTGCCGAACGGTGTCGGCGCGTCGATGCCGAGGTTCAGGGCGTTCCTCACCGTGCCGTCGGCGACGTCGACGCGACCGGGGATCCCGACGGCGACGACCCCGACGCCGCCGTCCGACCGGTTGCCGTCGGCCTGCCGCGTCGTCGAGCACGTCTCGACGAGACCAGCGACGGCATCCACCATCGCCGCCGGACCGCGCGGCGTCGCGATCGCCCGGCGGCCGAGCAGGCCGTCCGATGCGTCGAACGCCGCGACGCGGGTGCTCGTCGCGCCGATGTCGACGCCGATCGACGCCACCGCGACGTCGCCCGGCACGGTGCCGGGCGACGTGGCTCCGGAGATCGGCACACCTGTCACCCCTTCACCGCCCCCGCCGTGAGCCCCGCCGTCACCCTGCGCTGGACGATCAGGAAGAAGACGATCACCGGGATCGCCATCAGGGTCGAGCCCGCCATCACACCACCCCAGTCGGTGCCGCGGGCTCCCTCGTTGAACTCCTGCAACCACACTGGAAGGGTCTTCGACCCGGGGCGTTGCATGATCACGAGGGCGAAGATGAACTCGTTCCACGCCTGGATGAGCGCGAACACCCCGGTCGCGACCAGCCCGGGTGCGACGAGCGGCAGCGTGACGCGGCGGAACGCCCCGAACCGGCTGGCGCCGTCGACCATCGCCGCCTCCTCGAGCTCGAACGGCACGCCCTCGACGAACCCGCGCAGCGTCCAGATCGTGAACGGGAGGACGAACACGAGATAGGTCAGCGACAAGCCGATCACGGTGTTGATCAGCTGCCAACCGTCGAGGACCCTGAACATCGACACGATCAGCGCCTCGGCGGGCACCATCTGCACGACCAGCACGGTAACGAGCAGCGCGGCGCGGCCGCGGAACCGGAATCGCGAGATCGCGACGGCGGCGAGGAAGGCGATGACCAGCGCGACCGAGACGGTGATCGCGGTGACGATCAGGCTGTTGCGGGTCGCGGTCCAGAAGAAGTCGCGCTCGAACACCTTGCGGTAGTTGTTGAGCGTCCCCGGGAAGGGCAGGAACGACGGGTTGGGGCTCTGGATGTCGATGCCGCGACGGAACGACGTGAGCACCATCCAGTACACCGGGAACAGCGCGATCGCGGCGACGAGAAGCCCGGTCAGGTTGAGGGCGATCCGGCGTGGCTTCATCAGATCTGCTCCTGCTTGAACATCGAGCGCAGGTATCCCAACGTGAGGATGCACATCAACAACATCATCACGAGCGCGGCCGCGGCTCCCACGCCGTAGTCGCTCTGCCCGATCGACAGCTGGTACGTGTAGACACCGATGAGGTTGGTGTCACGGGAGATGCCGCCGGCCTGCTGGAGCACGTAGATCTGGGTGAACACCCGGAAGTCCCACAGCGTCGACAGCGCGATGAGGATCATCAGGATCGGCTTGATCAACGGGACGATGATGTAGCGGAACCGCGCCACCGCGCCGGCGCCGTCGAGGCTGGCGGCCTCGAGCAGGTCGGTGGGAACCTGCGACAGGGCGGCGTACACGGTGAAGGCCACGAACGGGATGCCCATCCAGACGACGATGATCGTCGCCACGCCGAAGAAGCTCATCGGGTCGGCGAGCCACGACTCGCCCTGACGGTCGAACACCCAGTTGGCGAGGCCGTACTCGGAGTCGAAGATCCACTGCCACACGACAGTCGCGGTGAGGGCGGGCATCGCCCAGGCGAGGATCAACGACGTCGAGACCAGCAGCCGCATCTTCGACCCGAGGCTGTTGAGCAGCAGGCCGACGAGCGACGCCGAGCGACATCGTGAGCGCCACGTTCGCGAAGCAGAACACGAGCGTGCGTCGCAGGACCTTCCAGAAGTACGGGTCTTCGAACAGCCGGCGGAAGTTGTCGAACCCGACCCACGGCGCGTGGGCGCCGAACACCTGCGACATGCCGTACTCCTGCCCCGACTGCACGATCAGGCGCGCCACGGGGTAGCCGAGGATCACCGTGAGGACGACAACCGTCGGGAGGATCAACGCGTAGGGCAGCACCGACCGCCTCCGCCGGGGGGTCCGGCGGTCGGCGGCGGCCGGGACGACGGGCACCTCGTGCGGGCGCGCCGGGCTCGGTGGTCGTCGTCACAGTCATCGATGCTGCCCTACGTCGAGGCGTCGAGCGAGTCTTAGCCGTTGAGCATTTCTTCGATCGCCGCGTCGGCCGCGGCCGCAGCCGCCGCGATGTCGCCGCCCTGGGCGATCTCGGTGAGCATGTCGGGCAGGATGTTGGCCGCCTCGACGCCCGCCCACTTCTCGCTCGTCGGCACGAAGCGGCTGTTCTGGGCGGCGGTCGCCTGGGCGACGGCGGCGTCGCTGCCCTCGACCTGGGCGAGCACCGACTTCAGGGCCGGGATCGTCCCGCTGGCGGCGAACTGCTCCTGGAACCCGGGTGAGGCGAGGATCGTGAGCAGGTCGTAGGCCAGTTCCTGCTTCTCGCTGTTCACCGGGATCGCCAGGTTCGATCCGCCGAGGAAGACGGGTGCCGTCGTGCCGGCCGCGGTTCCGGGGAGCGCGAACACGCCGATGTTGGCCTCCATGTCGGGACAGCCGTCGTCGGGGTTGATGATCTGGCCCGGCTTCCAGCCCGGCGCCGGCATCATGCCGACCTCACCGTTGCAGAAGGCGATGTAGTCGTTGGCGTCGTCACCGTCGGCCGGTGCCGAGTTCGCCGTGTCGAACAGCTCCTTGAAGTACTCCAGCCCGGCGATCGAGCCGGCGGAGTCGAGCTCGCCGACCCATGCGTCGCCGTCCTTGGTGGCGATGTCGCCGCCGTTCTCCCAGATGAACGACAGCACGGCGTACCAGTTACGACCGGGCAGGTAGATCCCCGAGAAGTTCGGGACGTCGGCGTTGGCCTCCTTGAGCGCCACACCGGCTGCCAGGAACTCGTCGAGCGTGGTCGGGCACTTCGATCCCGGCCGCCTCGAACAGGTCCTTGCGGTACAGCACGATGCGCGCGCCGGCGTAGTACGGCACCGCGTACAGCTTGCCGTCGTACGTGCCGGCCTCGAGCAGGCTCTGCAGGAAATCGTCGCCGCCGAGTGCCTCACGCTTGTCGGTCAGATCGGCGACGGCGCCGGCAGCTTCGAACGTCTGGGCCTGCGTGTTGCCGAACTCCACGACGTCGGGGCTGTCGCTCCCCGACAGGGCGGTGGTCAGCTTCTCGACGATCCCGGTCCACTCCTGGCGCTCGAACTGGACCTCGACGTCGGGGTGGATCTTGTTGAACTCGGCGATCGCGTACTCGACCAACGGGTCGGGCGTGTCGCCGCCGTTGAGCCACAGCCGGATCGACTCGCCGCCCCCGCCGGTGTCGGCGGCGGCCGTGGTGTCGGTCGCTCCGTCCGTGGCAGCCGGTGCGTTCGGTCGCGCCGCTCTCCTCGTCGTCGTCACCGCACGCGGCGATGAGCATGCCGGCGGCGGTAATGGCGGCGAGCCACCTCGTAGTCCTGGTTCTGTTCACGTTCTTCCTCCCTGTTGGAACGAGTGCCTGGCGGCTGGGGCTGGATAGAACCGCTCTGGGTTCGAGCGGAGCGACCCCCTCCCCGGGGGGGTCAGATCAATGGATGCCGAGCTCGCGATCGAGCACGAGCGCGGCTGCTCCGATCAACACGTCGTCGAACCCGAACGTGCTCGGGCGGACGAGGAGTTGGTCGGCGATGTTGGGCATGGTCCGCGCCGCGATCTCGTCGCGCGTCGCGTTGCGAAACGTCTCGCTGGTCACCGACGCCGGGCCGGACAGCACGACGTCGCTGATGTCGAGCGCGCCGAGGACCGTCGCGAGTGCGACTCCGAGACGGCTGCCCGCGTGGCCGAGCACATCGGCCTCGTCGGCCCCGTCGGCGCCGAGGCGTTTGCCGAGCAACGGTTCGGACACGACGGTCTCGAGGCATCCACGCTTCCCGCAGGCGCACGGCTCGCCGTGATCGTCGATCACGACGTGGCCGATCTCGCCGGCCGCCGAACGGTTGCCGGTGAACAACGCACCGTCGAGCACGATCCCGGCGCCGACGCCCTCGTCGACGCGCACGAGGATCAGGTTCTGGGCCTCGCCGGCGCCGAAGACGAGCTCTGCGAGCGCGGCCGCGTTGGCGTCGTTCACCACGTGCACGGGCACCGTCACACGGGCGCTGAGGCGGGCCCGGAGATCGAGGTCGGTCCACCCGAGGTGGGCGGCGGTCGCCACGGTGCCGCTGGTCGTCGACGATGCCGGGGCTCGCCACGCCGATGCCGAGCAACGGGCGGTCGGCGTCGGCGACGAGATCGTCGCAGATGCGCTTGACGAGCGTCTCGGCACGGCGGCCGGTGCGCTCGTCGCGGGCGTAGCTCCGCCGCACGACCACCTTGCCGGTGAGATCGACGAGCGCGGCGACGAACTGCTCGGGCTCGGAGAGGTCGAGGCAGAGGACGTACCTGCTGTCGGGGCGGATGCCGACGAGCGTCGCCGGCTTGCCGACACCACCGTCGGTGCGCGTCCCGAGCTCCTCGACGAGCTCCTGCTCCAGAAGCTCGCGGACGACCGAGGAGACGCTGGCCGGCGTGAGGCCGGTCAGCTTGGCGAGGTCGGCGCGTGACGTCGGACCACCGTGGTGGAGCGCGCGCAGCAGCAGGCTGCGGTTCGCACGCCTGGCGTCCTCGGGTCCCGACTTCGACGCCGTGGCCAGCCTCCGGGCGG
This sequence comes from Ilumatobacteraceae bacterium, assembly GCA_963722415.1. GTDB lineage: Bacteria > Actinomycetota > Acidimicrobiia > Acidimicrobiales > Ilumatobacteraceae > JALOLG01. The sequence continues at coordinate 72,657 of CAVRNI010000006.1, read as the reverse complement.
CACGAGGCGCGTCGGTCGGTCGATCCACATTTGTTTATCTACTAAACATATTAACTCACGTCAAGCGTCGTTCGCGCGGATGCCGCGATCGGCCGTCGGCCGACGCCGCTCGGCCGCGGTCGACTACGGCACGGCGTGCACGGTGACGGTGCCGCGATCGCCGTCGACGTCGAGCCACGTGCCGTCGGCGATCGTGCGACTGGCACCGGTCACACTGACGACGGCCGGGATGCCGAGCTCGCGGGCCACGATCGCGGCGTGGCTCTGCTGGGCACCGACGTCGACCACGACGGCCGCCGCGCTCAGGAACAACGGCGTCCACGCCGGGTCGGTGATCGGCGCGACGAGAACATCTCCCGGCTGGATGTCGCGCGGGTCGGCGGGATCGAGGATCACGCGTGCTGGACCGCTCGCGACTCCCCCGCACACGCCGATGCCGTGGAGCGTGCCGACGAACCGCGCACCGTGCGACGGATCGTCGCGCAGCTCCCACGAGTCCGGTGGCGGGATGCTGCCCTCGAACCAGAACGGCGGCACGCGCGCCTGCAGGAAGTCGCGCTGGCTGGCGCGCTCGGCGATGACATCGGCGAAGGTGGCCGGGTCGCGCACGAACTCATCGAGCTCGCCGGTGGTGACCAGGTAGCAGTCACGGCGATCGGTTGGACCGCCGCGCGCCTGGGCGCGCGCCGCCAACTCGTCGAGCACCGCCCGCATCGCGGAGAGCTCGCGGACGAACGCGTCCTTCGCCCGCTCGCGTGCCGCGGCACCGATGAGGGCAGCCGCGAGACCTCGTCGCAGCACCGGCCGGAGCGGACGGGCGACCGAGCGCAACGCCTCCGCGAGCGCCGACTCGCGCTCGATCGCCAGGCGTTCCTGGGCGAGACGTGGTGAACGTTCGGGCGGGGCGTGGCGGAGGCGATCGACGGCGGCGAACGCGATCTCTGGTCGCGTCGCCCACGTCGGAGAGGCGAACTCGTACTCGTCGGGTCCCCGATGGCCGTGATCGGCGAGGAACGACTCGAACTCGTGCTCGAACGTCGTTCGCCGCGTCCGACCCCAGACCGCCGATGCGCTCGCCCACTCCCGCCACGCCGTCGTCGAACGCCGCCGTGAGCCCCTCGTCGGCGGCGACGAGCCGGCCGAGATCCCACAACCGCTGGGCGGGCAATGCCGAGTCGATCGTGCCCAGCCCTGACGTGAGCCGATTGACGAGCTGGACGCCACCTCCTCCACGCTTGAGCAGTTCCTCCGCGATGCCGCGGCCCGTCCCCGACATCGTCGACGCCCGCAAGAGCGCGACGAAGAGCTGCTCGATCCGGGCGGGGAACGTCGGGACCAGGTCGAGCAACGCGCGGTCGCTGGAGGCGGCGGGCTCGGGCAGCGCCGCGACCCACCGGACCGCCTCGCGCATCACATCGTCGACGTAGCCGACATCGGGATGGCGCAGCGTGCGCACGAGCCCGCGCAGGATCCGCGCCGTGGCGACCAGGTTCCGATCGCCACGCTGACGTCGGTACGGCGGCGCGCCGAACGTTCCGTACAGCTGCGTGTCGATCGTGTCGGGCGTCAACCCCGGCGAGCGGGCACCCGCCAGCCGGCCGACCGACAGGTTGAGATACAGGTAGCCACCGAACACACCCGTGAGCGGCGCCACACCGGCCTCGAGGTCGCGCGGCACGACGAATCCGAGCTCGAGGAACAGCGCCGTCTGCGCCGTGACCGATGCCTGGGCGAACAGCGAGCCGGTGAGTGGTGTGACGACGTTCGGGAAGACCTCGCCGGCGTTGCCGCGTGTGTAGATCGGGAAGCGCACGCTCGGTTCGTCGTCGACGATCCAGATCTTGGCGGTGTCGTCCATGGCGCGGGCGACTGTACGCCGATCGCTCGCAAACCCCGGGACCGCGTCCGCAACGACGTCGCTAACTTGCTCGGGATGACGGCAATTCCGGATGTCCAAGCGACTGCCACATCGATCGTGCCGGTACGAATCGAACCGTGCCCGCGACGGCTGCGCGTCATGTTCGCCGGCGAGGTCGTCGCCGACACGACGGACGCGCTGTACCTGTTCGAGACCGGCCACCTCCCGAGGTACTACTTCCCGATCGCGGATGTGCGCGCCGATCTGCTGCGCGAGTCCGACCACACCAGCCATTGCCCGCGCAAGGGTGACGCCAGGTACTGGACGATCGTCGCCGGCGGCCGCGAGAGCCCCGACGCCGTGTGGGCGTACCCGGAGGTGATCGAAGGGTGTCCCGACATCACCGGCTACGTGTCGTTCTACTGGAACCGCGTCGACGCCTGGTTCGAGGAGGACGACGAGGTGTTCGTGCATGCCCGCGATCCCTACAAGCGGGTGGACGTGTTGCGGTCGTCACGACACGTCGTCGTGCGGATCGACGGTGAGGTGGTCGCCGACTCGCAGCGCCCGTTGCTGCTGTTCGAGACGAGCCTGCCGACGCGGTACTACCTGCCCCGTCTGGACGTGCGCGCCGACGTGCTCCTGCCGTCGTCGACCACGACGCGCTGCCCGTACAAGGGCGTCGCCGAGTACCACTCGGTCCGGGTCGGCGACGCAGTCCACGAGGACGTCGTGTGGTACTACCCGTCGCCGATCCCGGAGATCCCCAAGATCGAGCACCACCTGTGCTTCTTCAACGAACGTGTCGACATCGAAGTCGACGGCGTCGCCCAGGTACGACCACAGAGCCCGTGGTCGAGGACCTAGCCGTCAATCGCGATCTGATTCCCCGCCCGGCGATTCCGTTCTGGGCTGCTGAACATTTCGGCAGTCGAAAGGAATGGCAGCCCAGAAGATCGCGGACGAGTGCATCAGGTCGGCACGTCGTCGACGAACGCCGCGGCGACGTCGATCACTGCCGCCTGATGTGGTTGAAGATCCTGGTAGGGCAGGCCGGCGACCTCGCTGAACGGATCGGCGATGCCCGACGGCTCGCCCGTCAGCGACTCGAAGACGGCCAGCCCGCAGAACGGGACGTGGAACGCCGAATAGCCGCCCTCGTGGACGACGACGAGGCGGTCGCCGGCGAACTCGGACGCGGCGCCGACGACGGTGTCGGCCATCGCCCGGTAGGTACCGGTGTGCGCCATCATGTGCGCCATCGGGTCGTAGGCGCCGGCGTCGTAGCCGGACGCGACGAAGATCATCTCCGGTCGGAAACGGGCGAGGGCGGGCGTCGACGACGCGGTCGAACACGTCGAGGTACGCACCGTGACCGGAGCCCGGTGGCAGCGGCACGTTGATGTTGGCGCCCAACCCAGGACCCTCCCCGCGCTCGTCCGAGCTGCCCCGTCCACCGTGGAAATCGGCCGTCCTGATGGACCGAGATCGTCAGGACATCGCGGTTCGCGTAGAACGCGGCCTGCGTGCCGTTGCCGTGGTGGACGTCCCAGTCGACGATCGCGATCCGCCCGACGCCGTGCGCGGCGATCGCGTGCATCGCGGCGAGCGCGACGTTGGCGAAGATGCAGAAGCCCATCGCCCGGTCGGCCTCGGCGTGATGGCCGGGCGGGCGCACGAGCGCGTACGCGTTCGTCACGGCTCCGCTGAGCACGGCATCGGTCGCGGCGAGCGCCCCGCCGGCCGAGAGCAGCGCGATGTCGTACGAGCCCGGTCCGACGAACGCCGACGTGCCGAGCGCGGCCCAGCCTTCGACCGCAGCCACCGACTCGACATACGACTCACTGTGGAACCGCAACAACTCGGCACGAGTCGCGGGTCGGGGCGCGATCGGCACCAGCCGGTCGAGATACCCCGTCGCGGCGAGGAGGCCGTGCAGGCGCCGCTTCGACTCCGGACTCTCGACGTGCTCGCCGGGCTGGAGCACGACGCCGTCGGAACGCCGGGTGCCGGCAGCGGATCCGTTGTCGTGCCAGTAGTAGCGCTCGTGGGTGACGATTCCCGTCGTTCTCACAGGATCGTCACACCCTCGTGCACCCCCGGCACAGTACGGCCTGCCCTGATCTCATGAAGTTTCGGCGGCGTGGAACGCGAGATCGTCGGGGGTCGCTCGATGGCACGCGACAATCTCCGGCGGTGACGGAGTCGCCCGACCCTCATGGTTTCCCGCCCGGGTTCTTCCGGCGCACCGACGAGTCACCGGACGACGACTTCTACGAACCTGACCGGTTCGTGACCCACATCGACGATCGGGCGATCGCCGCGGTCGGGGCGCTGTACGAGCACCTCGGAATCTCGGGACGCGTGCTCGACCTCATGGCGTCGTGGATCTCGCACTTCCGAACCCCGCCGTCAGAGTTGTCGATCCTCGGGATGAACGAGCGCGAGCTGGCGGCCAACGAGGCCGCCACGCGCCGTCACGTCCACGACTTGAACGCCGATCCGCGCCTGCCGTTCGCCGACAGCCGTTTCGACGCCGCAACGTGCTGCGTGTCGATCGACTACCTCACGCGGCCGATCGAGGTGTTCGGCGAGGTCCGACGCGTGCTCGTCGACGGAGGGCTGTTCGTGTGCACGTTCTCGAACCGCTGCTTCCCGACCAAGGCCATCCACGGCTGGCTCGGGTCCGACGATCGTGGACACCAGGCGATCGTCGCCGAGTACTTCCGGCGATCCGGCGGCTGGACCGACCCGTCCGCCGCGCTGTGCACACCGCCGGGCACGGCGGGCGATCCGTTGTACGCGGTCTGGGCAGCCCGTCAACCGCCGAACGTCACCTCGTAGCGGGAACTCGGCGACGCGGCGTCTCGCATTCCGGTCGAGATGCCGCCGAGTTCGCTCAGCCGGCGGACGCGAACTCCTCGTACACGACGTTGCCGAGCGCGAAGGGATCGCCGCCCTCGGTCGACGTCATCACGATCACCAGGTCGTGCTCGGGGGCGACGATGATCCGCTGGCCGAACAGGCCTTCCGCGGCGAACGTCCCCGGCGGCCCGCTCATCCACCATTGGAGCCCGTAGGACGGGTTGGTCGAACTCGGTGAGCGGGAGGCATCGACCCATCCCTCGGGCAGGATCCGCTCGCCGTCCCACACGCCATCGCGCAGGAACAGCAACCCGAACTTGGCGTAGTCGCGTGGCGTCGAATCGGCACCGAGCCCCCCGAGCCAGGTGCCGGTCGAGTCCTCGAGCAGCACCGTCGAGGTCATGCCGAGCGGATCGAGCAGCCGCTCGTGAACGTACGCATCGAGGGCATCTCCCCCACCGAGCTCGTCGGCCGCGATGTCGGCGAGGATCGCGGTGGTGCCGGTCGAGTACTCCCACTCCGTGCCCGGATCGACGACGAGCTCCTGGGAGATCGGAACGTCGGCGGCATGCGGTGCCTGGAGCATCTGCAACGGGAGCCCACCCGGGCTGTACTCCTCCTCCCACTCGAGGCCGCTGCTCATGCGCATCAGGTCATCGAGCGTGATCTCCTGGCGTGGGTCGCCGGCTGCCTGCCATTCCTCGACGGGCGCCGGGGCGTCGAGCTCGAGCCGCCCGTCACCGATCAGCATCCCGACGACCGCGGAGGTGAAGCTCTTGGCGACGGAGAAGGACGACGTCGCCTGGTCGGGCGAGTCGAGCGGGTGGTAACGCTCGTAGACGATCTCACCGCCCTCGACGACGATCAACGAACGGACTCGGGAGACGGCGTCGTCGGCACCGAACGCGGTCGCGACCGCAGCGTCGAGCACGGCAGTGTCGACCCCCTCGGGAAGTTCGCCGACGGGCCACTCGAGCGTCGGGTACGGAACGTCCGGCGGCTGTTCGGGATAGTCCGACGGCGGGTCCGTGGCCGGCAGGGTCGCCGCAGCGACGTCGGTCGCCGGCGGCGGTTCGGTCGCCGGCGGATCCGTCGTGGCCGGTGCCGTCGTGTCCGGTGGCGATGTGTCCGGCGACGTGTCGGCCACGGTGTCGGACGTGTTCGTCGGGGGCGATGTGGCGGGCGTCGAACTGTCGTCGTCGGATGACGACGAGCACGCCGCGGCCAGCGCGACGAGGGCGAACGCAGTGGCAGCCCCCGTCACTCGTCGCACGGCCAGAAGCTAGCGTGACCAGCGAGAGGTGGTCGTGAACGAGAGCGAGGCGTTCGTCGAACTGTTCGGCAGGGTTGCCGAACACGTGCACGAGGTGGTCGAGGGGCTCAGCGCGGACGGACCTCGTGTGGTCGCCGGCACCGGGAGCGAACTCCATCGGCTGGCTGGTGTGGCACCTGACCCGCGTCCAGGACGATCACGTCGCCGACCTGCTCGACGAGGAACAGCTCTGGGAGACCGGCCCGTGGGCGCCTCGATTCGGCCTGACGCCCGACCCGGGCAACACCGGATACGGGCACAGTGCCGACGACGTCGCATCCGTGCGGCCGGACGGGGCCGACGTGCTGGTCGCGTACTACGACGCAGTTGCCGCACGGACGACTGCGCTCCTCGGCCGTCTCACGTCAGACGACCTCGACCGGGTCGTCGACGAGCGGTGGGATCCGCCCGTGACGATGGGCGTCCGCCTGGTCAGCATCGCCGACGACGACATCCAGCACGCCGGACAGGCCGCCTACGTGCGCGGTCTCCTCGACCGTCGCTGACGCGCTCGGACCCGGGACCGAGACCCGTCGCCAGCCGCCCAACGCCACGGCTGGGTTCGGCAGAGCGCAGACCTGGGTAGGAGTTCGATATGGCCGATCGCACGGACCTCACGCACCGGAGCACGGGCCGGGTGACACTCGGCGAGTTCGTCCGGCGCGAGCTCCCCATCTCCACATCGCGTCGATCTCGCAGCCGGAACCCGAGCTCGCCCGCCACAACGTCGTCGCCGCGACGCAGGACGTCGACGCCGCCAGGGCAGCCGTGCTCGAGCTCGAGGCGCTCGAGGCCGACGACGCCAAGCTCGGTTTCGTGGTGCTCGCGTCCGCAGGCGCGCCCGACAGCGACGTTGGACGCGCCGACCCCGAGCGCGTCACCCGGACGGTGGCAACCCGGGCCCTGGTCGGGCGGTGCGATCGGGGCGCTCGTCGGAGCATTGCTCATCGGCGGAGCCACGGCGCTGTTCGCCAGCGGCTCGACGGCCCTCGTCGCGGCCCTCTCCGGCGCGTTCTTCGGCGGCGTGGCAGGCGCGATCTGGGTCGTGTTCGCCAAGATGGGCGGGAGCGACGCCTACCGGCAGAGCTTCGTCGCGCCCGAGCTCACCGACGTGTGCATCGTCTCGCTCCACACCGACGATGCCCAGGAAGCCGCCGACGCACGTGATCGGCTGGCCGCCCGTTCGCTGGCTCACGATCGTCGACGTCGACAGCAACGGAACGCGCATCCTCAGTCGGCAATGACGACCACGAGGGCTGACAAGGCGTTCTCGATCCCACAGCCCTGCCTTCATCGCCCGCATGGGTGACGTGAATCGCGCCGATGATCACCCGAACGGGTGACGGCTCGGACGCTCTCGGCTGGTGTATGACTCTCCGGCATCTGTACGGTGAGCCGTCTTCGTCCACGTCTTGGCTGGGGGTGGCACAGATTGACCGGAGCTGATCAGGCGTCGCACCTGCACGATCACTTCGCCCTCGCGCTCGCCGCCGGTCATCTGGGCACCTGGCGCTGGGACATGGCGACCGGTGTGACGATCGTGGGACGCCGCGCTGGAACAGCTGTTCGGACTCGAACCCGGTGCGTTCGACGGCACGATGGAGGCGTGGGTGGCAATGGTGCACCCCGACGACGTCGGCGCGCGTCCTTGCAGTCGTCGAGCGAGCGACCGCCCAGGGCACGTCGTACGAGCTCGAACATCGGGCGATCTGGCCCGACGGATCGGTGCACTGGCTCTATTGCCGCGGCATGGTGACGTTCGACGAGGACGGCAATGTCACCGGCACGATCGGCTGTACCGGCGACATCACGGCGCGCAAGCAGTTGGACATCGAGACCGAGCGCCGCATCCAGGAAGCCGAACGGATTGCCGCCCGGGAGCGGCTCCAGCGGGAACGGTTGGAGTTCCTCGACGGCCTCAACGATTCGGCGCTCTCGGCCGGCGACCATCGCCAGTTGATGCGGAATGTCGCCGCCGCAGCCGTGCCCCAGCTGGGAGATTGGTGCGCCGTCCACTTCGTGGCCGAGGGTTCGGAGTCACCCGCCGTGGAGGTCGCCCACGGTGACCCGGCCAGAATGGTCTGGGCGGAGGAGCTGCTGCACCGCTTTCCGTACGATCCCGACGCGCCGCGCGGGGTGCCGGCGGTGATCCGTACCGGCGAGATCGAGTTCGTTCCGAAGCTCAGCCCCGAATCGATCGAGCGCGCCATCGACCGCATCGCCGACCCGACCCTGGCAGCGGAGCTTCGCACCATCGTGGACGACCTGCAGCTGACCGGCATCATCACGGTGCCGATGCGGACGAAGCGGGGGATCATCGGCGCGATCCAGTTCGTCAGCGCCGAGTCGGGGCGTCAGTTCGACGACGACGACGTCGCGTTGGGGCGCACGGTCGCCGGTCGCATCGCCGAGGCGCTCGAGAACACGTGGTTGACCGATCAGCAACGCGCGATCGCGGGCACGCTCCAAGCCGCGCTGCTGCCGCCGCGCCTGCCTGACATCGACGGTGCCAGCCTCGCCGTTCGGTACTGGGCGGCGGGCACGGTGACCGATGTGGGCGGCGACTTCTACGACGTCTTCGCACTCGGCGATCGGCGCTGGGCGATCGTGATCGGCGACGTCTGTGGCACCGGCCCGAACGCCGCCGCGGTCACCGCGATCGCGCGGCACACGATCCGCGCCGCGGCGACCCACGGTGCCGGCCATCACGAAGTGCTCTCCTGGGTCAACGACGCGCTCCACTCCGGCAACCGCGACTTGTTCTGCACGGCGATCTACTCGACGCTCGAGCACGTCGACGACGAGACGTGGCGGTTCACCTCCGTCGCCGGAGGGCACCCATTGCCGATCGTGGTCTCGGCTGACGGCTCGACCCACGCGGTCGGGCAGCCGGGGACTCTGCTCGGCGTGTTCAGGGAGATCCAGACCACGACCGGCGAGGCAACCTTGCGCCCGGGCGACACCCTGATGCTCCACACCGACGGCGTCACCGACGTCCGGCCACCGTACGAACTCGACCCCGAAACGGTCACGGGCCTCGCCGTCGAGGCGGCCAACGGCGCCAGGACCGCCGACGACATCGCGACGCGGCTCGGCCTGGCGATCCACCGCGTCCTCCCCATCCCGGAGCGCCACGACGACGTCGCACTCGTGGTCGTGCATATCCTGAAGACCATTCGGGTAGTCCTTCACCAGCTGTCGAACACCGACAGCGAGTCATACGTATCGTTAGGATCCAACGGATGACTCCGAACTGGGAGTGGCAGGAGCGCACCGGTGATGCTTCGGTGCTGGTGGTACGCGGCGATCTCGATGTCGCGGTCGGGGCCGAGTTCGTCGCCGCCGTCGACGAGGTGCTCTCCACAGATCCTTCGATCAATCACGCCGTGATCGATCTCAGCGAGGTGGACTTCATCGACTCGAGTGGTCTTCGCGCCTTGTTGCAGTTGCAGCAGAACTATGGAGGGCGGGTGCAGATCGGTGCGGTGTCACCCGCCGTCCAGCGCCTGCTCGAGCTGACCGGCACGCTCGACCACTTCCGCCTCGACGAACAGCATGACTGAACCTGAGCGGGCCACGATGACGAATCGTTCTTCGCCGCAGATCGATGGTCGTGTACGAGAGTGAGGCGGCGAATGTCGGTGAGGCGCGGTCCTGGATCGACGCCTTCCTCTCCGAATGCGCGGTCGGCGACACGGTGCGCGACGACGCGCAACTCGTCGTCAGCGAACTGGTGACGAACGCATTGATCCACGGCGCCGGTTCGCTGGTGCTGCGGGCGTCGATCAGCGGCAACACCGTGCAGATCGCGGTCACCGACTCTGGCGACGAGCTCCCCGAGGTGCTCCCGCTCGACCCGACGCGCATCGGCGGTCTCGGCCTGATCGTGGTCGACCGGATCGCCTCCGAGTGGGGTGTCTCCCCGTTCCCGGGTGGCAAGACCGTGTGGGCAGCGCTCTCGCTGTCGGGTTGACACTCGCGATCCCGCTCGACCGAACCCGCGAACGCGTCAGCACACGGCGCGCACGGCCGGGTACGGGTTCACGGCTGCACCACCGCCGGGGTGGATCTCGAAATGGAGGTGGTTCACGCCGGCGTTGCCCGTCGCTCCGACGTATCCGATCGTCTCTCCCTGGCTGACCGACGCGGCTCGAGCCCTCCCACGCGCTCAGGTGGGCGTAGAAGTACTTCGTCCCGTTGTTGCCGGTGAGCCAGATCGAGTTGCCGCCGAGTCTCGTCGTCTTGAAGTTGCACGCTGCCCGACGACGACCGCCACGAGCGGGCGTACCGCCGGCCGCCATCATGTCGACGCCCTGGTGGCTGCGCCCACCCGACCTCGCTGCCCCCCACGTGTCGGCGAACGCCGTCGAACCGGCAACCGGGACACGACATGCCGTCGCCTGCGGCGGTGGCGGTGGCGAGCGGTGGCGAGCGGGCGTACCGGTCGAGCGGATCAGCCGGGCGCCGACGTCCGGTCACCGGCAGGTGCGGCGCCGGCTGGGTCCGGCGCCCGGTTGGACCAACGCCGCCGGCGCGTCGCCGGCGGCCGCGCTCGACGGCGCCGCGGCGATCTGCGCCTGGCGCGCGGCCTCGGCTTCGGCCGCGATCTGGCGCTCTCGCTGGCGCCGCTGCTCGGCGAGCGCCGCCTGCACGGCCACGTCGTGCAGGCGCTGCTCCTCGATCTCCTGGAGCAGACGATCTCCTCCTCGGCCCGGCGTCGGAGCTCCGTCGTACTCCTCGGTGGCGTCCTGGGCCTCGCTGCTGTTGGTCCTCGAGCTGCTCCGCGTGTCTCGTCGAGCTGACGGCCGACCTCCTCGAACTCGTCGAGCGTCACCGCCGACGAATCGGTGGCCACGGCGAAGAGCACGTCGGCGGCGGCGGCGTCGTTCGCCCCCTCGACGCCGGCGAGGAGCGGGTTCTGACCGACACCCGAGCTCACGAACTTGCGGACCGCCATCTCCTCGAGATCGGAGCGGAACGCGGCGACCTCGGCCTCGAGTGCGGCCAGCTCGGCGTTGGTCGATTCGATCTCGACGGCCAGTTGATCGACGCGCGACTCGGCGTCGAACATCGCCTGTGCCGCGGCGTTCGCCCGATCGCGGGCAGCTTGGATCTCGCGTGCCGAACGCTCGGCGGCGGTGTCGGAGTCCTGGGCGTCGGCGACCGACAGCCCCCGAGCGTCGCCGCCACGGTCGCGATCGCCACGAGCGCAGCGGTGACACGACGCGCCGCGGCCCGCCCTCGACTTCAACAGCACGGTGAGACTCTAGGCTTTGGCGCGGCCAACGTGACAGTCGGGTTACGAAACCACGCGCCGTGTGCGCCTCGAGTGCTCGGCCGACGCGGTCAGTCCGGGTACGTCCAGTCCGGCCGCTTGCGGGCGTGCCGCGTCGCGTACACCACCGTCCCGTCGTCGTCGATGTCGGTGATCAACGGCACGAGCACGGGTCGTGGCCGACGATGCGGACGCTCGAGATGGCGGGCGAAGTCCTCCGGGAACGCACGCAGCAGGCTCGAAACGACCTGCTGCTCCTCGGTGCCGAGGTAGCACCGGTTGGCGTCGGTGACCGTGCGGAGCAGCGCCGCGATGCGAGGCCAGATCGTCGTCGTGGCCGCGGCCCTGCTCGATCGCGGTCAGATGCTCGGTGATCGCCAGCGATCCCTGCTTGCACGGCGGGCACTGCCCGCACGACTCGACCGACAGGAAGCGGCTGTACTCGCGAGCGACGCTCACCATGTCGGCTCGTGTCGTCGTAGACGGCGAACCCGGCGGCGCCGAGCCCGGTACCGCGGGCCTTGAAGTCCTCGTACGTGAGCGGCACGTCGAAGTCGCCGGCCGTGAGCACCGGGTTCGAGATCCCGGAGAACGCGGCCTTGAACGTGCGCCCACGACGCGGGCCACCGCAGCGCTCGAGCAGCTCGGCGAACGGCGTGCCGAGCTCGACCTCGTGCACTCCGGGACGCTGCACGTCGCCGACGACCGTGGCGACGATCGTGCCCGGCGACTCCGGCGTCCCGAACGTGCGGTACCACGTCGGCCCCTTGGCGAGCACGTGCGCGACTGCGGCGAGCGTCTCGACGTTGTTGACGACGGTCGGGTTGCTCGACGGCTCGTCGTCGCCCCGCGACGTCCCCGATTCCCAGCCCATCGACACCGTCGCGAACAGGCCGTGCTGCCACGGTGGCAGGGTGCGCGGCATCGGGTCGCGACCCTCGATGACCTCGAGCAGCGCCTTCTCCTCACCGAACAGGTACTCCTCGGGCCCCTCGACGATCGAGATCGTGAGGTCGCCGAGCAGTCCCGGCTCCGCCCAGCTCCACCGCCGCTCGACGCAGGTTCTCGGCTCTCGCGGGTGAACGATCGCTTCGTCGCCACGTACACGTCGGTCGCGCCGACCACGAACGCGGCGATCGCGGCACCTTCGATGATGCGGAACGGGTCGAGCCGCATCAGCGTGCGGTCCTTGAACGTCGCCGGCTCGCCCTCGGCGCCGTTGGCGACGACGTAGCGCCGACCGCCGCCGGCGTCGCGCACCGACCTCCACTTGTCGCCGGTCGGGAAGCCGCCGCCACCGCGGCCCCGCAGTCCGCTCGCCGTGACCTCCGACAGCGTCGCCTCGCGACCGAGCTCGCGTGCCGACGCGTAGGCCGCTCCCGCCTCCGGCTGCGAGATAGTCGTCGAGCGAGAGGATCGGCGACGCCGGCAGGATCACGTGTGGATCGGCCACTCGGTCACGGTAGCCCACTCCCTTCTACGCCGTCCCGACGCCCGGGCGGCTCGGGACCGTGCTCAGCTGCTCGCGGCCCGGCGGAACTCGTCGGACGGATGGTGCAGGCTCCCGAGCGACACGACTTCGCGTCGGAAGAACAGCGCCAGCGTCCAGTCGAGCACGACGCGAGCCTTGCGGTTGAGCGTCGGCACCCGCGACAGGTGGTACGTGCGGTGCATGAACCAGGCCGGAAAGCCCTTGAGCTTGATGCCGTACACCTGGGCGACGCCCTTGTGCAGCCCGAGGCTGGCCACCGAGCCGACGTGGCGGTGGCGGTACTCGACGGGCGGGTCGCCCGGCGATCACCCGGAGAACGTTGCCGCGCCAGCACCTTCGCCTGGCGCACGGCGTGCTGCGCGCTCGGGCTGCAGGTCGCACCCGGGACGCTCGACGAGAGGTCGGGCACGGCCGCGTTGTCGCCGGCCGCCCACGCGTCGTCGAACCCGACGACGCGGAGGTCCGCATCGCATCGGATCCGGCCCCGCTCGTCGAGCGGCAGTCCGGTCGACGCCACCGCCGGGTTGGCCTTCACCCCTGCGGTCCACACGATCGTGTCGGCATCGAACCGTTGACCGTCGGACAGCTCGACATGGCCGTCGACGCACGACTCGAGACGGGTGTGGAGCAGCACCTCCATCGACCGGCTGCGGAGCTGCTCGACGGTGTACTCGGCCCATCTCCTCGCCGACCTCCGGGCAGGATCCGTCCGGCGGCCTCGACCAACACCCAGCGCATGTCCTTCGGCTCCAGGTTGGTGTAGTACCGCGTTGCGTAGCGGGCCATGTCCTCGAGCTCGGCGAACGCCTCGACGCCCGCGTAGCCGCCGCCGACGAAGACGAACGTGAGCGCCCGTCGTCGTTGCGCTGCGTCGCTGATCGACGCGGCGCTGATCGAGGCCGCAAGATCGAGCCGACCCAGCACCTGGTTGCGCAGCGCGATCGCCTCCTCGACGTGCTTGAACCCGATCGCCTGTTCGGCCAGGCCGGGGATCGGCAACGTCCTCGCCACCGATCCGAGGGCGACGACGACGTGGTCGTAGTCGACGCCGTACTGGTCGCCGGCCGGCGGCTCCACGATCGCACGGTGGTTCGCGTGGTCGATCGACGTGACGCGGCCGGTGATCACGCGGCAGCCGCGCAGGACGGCACGGAGCGGCACCACGACGTGTCTCGGTTCGAGGCTGCCGGCGGCGGCTTCCGGAAGGAACGGCTGATACGTCATCACGGGACGGGGATCGACGACCGTGACCCGCACGTCACCACGGCGCACCGCCCGCCGCAGGCGGAACGCCGTGTACATCCCGACGTAGCCACCTCCCGCGATCAGCACGTGCGGAGCCATGCCGGTTCACGCTAACCAATCGCCAGGATGACCCGTCCGTACGTCTCGAGACGTACGGCGGGCGACACCTCGACAACGACCACCGGCCGACGCATCCGGTGTCCCGCGACGCTCACGATGGACGCATGCTGCGACTCACCCTCAAAGGCCTGTGGGCCCACAAGCTGCGCTTCGTGTTGACCGGCCTCGCCGTGATCCTCGGCGTTGCGTTCATGTCGGGGACGATGATCCTCACCGACACCATGGGACGCACGTTCGACGACGTGCTCGCCACCAACAACGAAGGCGTCGACGCCATCGTCCGGCGTGAATCGGCGATCGAAGGCGACATGGCAGAGGTTCGTGAGCGCGTCGACGAGGCGACGCTCGCCGACGTGCTGGAGGTCGACGGAGTCGACGCCGCGGCCGGCTCGATCCAGGGCTTCGCCCAGCTCGTCCGTGACGACGGTGCGGTCTCCAACAACGAGCTGGGGGCGACGATCGGAACGGCGTGGATCGACGACTCGCGGCTCAACCCGTTCCAGCTCGCCGAGGGGCGCGCTCCCGAGGCGGCCAACGAGGCGGTCGTCGACCGCGCCACCGTGACCGACGAAGGCTGGACGATCGGCGACACGTTCACCGTCCTCGCCAAGACCGGGCCGGTCGAGCTCGTGCTCGTCGGCGAGGCGATGTTCGGCGAGATCGAGGGGATCCCCGGCTCGACGATGATCGCCACCGACCTCGACACCGCCCAGGAGCTCTTCGGTGAGCCCGGCTACTTCGACAGCGTCGTGGTCGCCAAGTCGACCGACGTCCGCGCCGACGAGCTGGCGGTGCGCCTGCAGTCGGCACTCGCCGACGATCAGATCGAAGTGCTGACCGGCGAGGCCGACACCGCCGACAAGCAGGCCGACCTGCGCGAGGACCTGAAGTTCTTCAACACGTTCCTCCTCGCGTTCGCCTACATCTCGTTGTTCGTCGGGATGTTCATCATCTACAACACGTTCTCGATCGTGATCGCCCAGCGCACCCGCGACCTGGCCATGCTGCGTGCCATCGGCGCCGGCCGCCGGCAGGTCCTGCGCTCGGTGCTGCTCGAAGCGGTTGCCGTCGGGCTCGTCGCCTGCGCCGCCGGCCTCGGTCTCGGGATCGGGATGTCGTTCGGGCTCCGCGAGCTGCTCGCCAAGGTCGGTCTCGACATCCCGTCGGGCCCGACCGTGATCACGGCCGCGACGATCATCACGTCGGTCGTCGTCGGCGTCGTCGTCACCGTCGCCTCGGCGGTCGCCCCGGCGCTGCGGGCCAGCCGGGTCGCCCCCATCGCCGCCCTGCGCGACGTCGCCATCGACCGCTCGCACCTGTCCGTCAAGCGGGTCGTCGCCGGCCTCACCGTCACCGCCGGAGGCGTCCTCGCCACGGCGGCGGGGATCGCCGGCGACGGTGAAGCGTGCGCTCCAGATGCTCGCCCTCGGCGCCGTCACGACCGTGCTCGGCGTGTTCGTGCTCGGTCCGGTTCTCGCCCGCCCCGTGCTGCGGGTGCTCGGCATGCCGGCCCGGGCGGTGTCCGGCACCGCCGGGCACCTCGCCCAGGAGAACGCCCGACGCAACCCCAAGCGCACGTCGGCCACCGCGGCCGCGCTCATGATCGGTGTCGCCCTCGTCGGGTTCATCACGATCCTCGCCTCGTCGACGACGAAGGCCGTGGTCGACCAGGTCGACAAGTCGTTCCGGGCCGACTACGTCGTCGACTCCGGTCAATGGGCCGAAGGCGGCTTCAGCCCCGAGCTGGCCGACGACCTCGCCACCCTGCCCGAGGTCGATCTCGTCTCCCCGATCCGGGTCTCACCGGTCGCCGTCGGCGACTCGACCACGCAGATCGCCGGGCTCGACACGGCGGTGTTCGATCGGCTGTACGACCTCGAGGTGACGAGCGGCAGCCTGGCCGCGGTCACGCCCGGCAAGGTCGCCGTGTCGTCGGGCACCGCGGACTGATCGCCAGCTGTCGCTCGGCGACTCGGTGGGCGTCACGTTCGCCCGCACCGGAACCGTCGACCTCACCGTGGCCGCGATCTTCGACGAAGTCGTTCCCGGGCCCGGCGGAACGTCGTGGATCACCGACCTCGCCACGTACGAGGCGAACGTCACCGACCAGTACGACCGTCAGGTGTTCGTCATGGCAGACGACACCGTCGACGCCGCGACGTCACGCGCAGGCCATCGACGGGGTGCTGGCCGACTGGCCCAACGGGGAGCTGCAGGACCAGGCGCAGTTCAAAGAGACGATCACGTCGGAGATCAACAGCCTGCTCAACCTGATCTACGGCCTGCTCGCGCTCGCTGTGATCATCGCCCTCATCGGGATCGCCAACACGCTGGCGCTGTCGGTGCACGAGCGGACCCGGGAGCTGGGTCTGCTGCGGGCGGTCGGGATGACACGTCGCCAGATCCGCACGCTCGTGCGATGGGAGTCGGTGATGATCGCCGTGCTCGGCACCGGCCTCGGATTGGTGCTCGCTCTGGCCGGGGCGTGGGCCATCGTCCAGGCGCTCGCCGACGAGGGCATCACCCAGGTGGTGGTCCCGGGCACGCGGATCGCTGGTGATCGTCGGCTGCGCGATCGTCGCCGGCGTCGTCGCCGCCCTCGGCCCGGCCCGGCGAGCGGCCCGCCTCGACATCCTGAGGGCTGTCGCGAGCGAGTGACCGGAACTGCTAAATAGGTCGTGTGAGGATCGCCATCTCGACCGGAGGCGGCGATGCGCCCGGGCTCAACTCCGTCATCCGCTCCGCCACCCTGTCGGCGGTGCGTCGTGGCTGGGAGGTGGTCGGCATCCGGGACGGGTTCAACGGACTCATGTTCCCGGAGATGTATCCGGGCGGCGATGGCTTGATGGAGCTCACCCGCGAGTACGTGCGAGGCATCGCCCACCTGGGCGGCACCGTGCTCGGGAGCACCAACCGAGGCAACCCGTGCGAGTTCCCGGTACAGCAGGAAGACGGATCATGGACGAGCGTCGACCGCACCGACGAGCTGGTCGGGATGTTCCGTGAGGCCGGCATCGACGCGCTGATCACGATCGGAGGCGATGGCTCGCTCACGATCGCGCGGCGCCTCTCGGATGCCGGGCTGCGGGTCATCGGTGTCCCCAAGTCGATCGACAACGACCTGGCGATGACCGACACGACGTTCGGGTTCGACACTGCCGTCGAGGTCGCGACCGAGAGCATCGGCCGGCTGTTCACGACCGCCACGTCGCACAGCCGCGTCTTCGTCGTCGAGGTGATGGGACGCTACGCCGGTTGGATCGCGCTCAACTCGGGGATGGCCGCCGGCGCCCACGCGATCCTGATCCCCGAGATCCCGTTCGTGCTCGAACCGGTCGCGGAGATGATCGCCCGCCGCGAGGAACGCGGCGCCCGGTTCGCGATCGTCGTCGTCGCCGAAGGTGCACGACCGCGCGATGGCGTGGTGTCCGTGATCGGCAAGTCGGTGGGTCAGGCGGAGCGCCTCGGCGGGATGGGCGCCCTCGTCGCCGCCGAGCTCGAGCGACTCACCGGCAAGGAGGCTCGTACCGTCGTGCTCGGCCACCTGCTGCGCGGTGGGACGCCGACGGCGCTCGATCGTCTGCTCGGCCTGCGCTTCGGTGCCGCCGCCGTGCGCGGCCTCGAGGAGGGTCACCGCGGCGTCATGGTCGCCCTCGTGCCCCCCAGCGTGCACTTCGTCCCGCTGGTGTCAGCCGTGGCCAAGATGCACACCGTCCCACTCGACTGCGACACGATCATCTCCGGCCGCGACCTCGGCGTCAGCTTCGGCGACGACGAGTGACGGCGCGGGCTCGGGCCGAGCCCGTCCGTTCTGGGTGGCCGATCCTTGCGACTGCCGAAAGGATCAGCAGCCCAGAAGCGCTGGGGCGGGGCGACCGACCTCAACAATGACCGTCCCGTTCGTCAGCTACCCTCCTGCTCGCCGGGTCCTTCGTCGTCCGGGAGCGAGCGAACCGTGACCAGTGCCAGACCGAGGGCCTCGAGCCGACTGATCAGCCCGTACAACGCAGCGGTGTCCGGCAATGGTCCGCACACCGTGGTGAGCCGCTGACCCGCCCGCACCGTCATCGCGGGGAACTCCCGCGCCACACCTTCCGGCAGGCGACCCTGCACCTGGATCCGATATCGGGTTGCCATACGCACCATCGTGACGGCGCGCGGGATGAACTGTCCTCACCCTGCGGTGTGAATTCGCCGGTTCACAGCAGCTTGCGGTCGCGCGCCTGCTCGATCGCCGCGTGACGGTTCCGCACACCCAGCTTGCGGTACAGCGTGCGGGTGTGGGACTTCACGGTGTTGAGCGACACGAAGAGTTCGTCAGCGATCTCGCGCGGTGTGAGCGAGGTGGGCAGGAGTCGGAGCACGGCTTGCTCCTTGGGCGTCAACTGCTCCCCGAGTTGGGATGGGACTGCGTGCGTGCCGGCATCACCGAGACGAGCCGCGACCGCCGCCGCGGCCCGCTCTCGCGGCTCGTACGGGATCGCCGTCGCCAACGCGTCGCCGAGACCGACCTCGGTCGCCGCTTCGTCGAGCCGGCCCGAGTCGATGTGCACGTTGGCCAGCACGATGTGGGCGACGGCGCACTCGGGATGTTCCGCCAGCCCGGACGCGTCGGCAAAGTCCAGCGCAGCGCTCGCCGCGCTCGCGGCCGAATCACCGTTTCCGCGCCGGCGTTCGATCTCCGCCAGGTGGCACCGCGCGATGAGCTGGACGATCGTGAGCCCGTATGGTTCGGCCAGCCGCTCGGCGTCACTGAACGCGCGTCGGGCGCCGTCGAGATCGCCCTCGTCGAGTCGTGACTTGCCGAACACGAGGAGCAGACCCGTGCGTGCGCGTGGCTCGTGCTCGGGCACCAGCGCGAGCGCGGCCGTCGCCACGCTCTCCGCCTCACCGAGTCGGCCGAGTGCCGCGAGGCGGCCCGCCGTGAGCAGCGCCAGTTCCGCTCGAAGGAGCGCAGCTGTCGGCGCCATCGCCGACCGCGTCAGGGTCGACCATCCCCACGAGGTGTGCGACATCCGCCCAGCGCCCCGCGTCATAGGCCACCCATGCCGCGGCGGCGATGAGTCGCGGTCTCGACCGCAGCGTTGCGTCGGGGAGCAGCCGGATCCAGTCGTGCAACGTCCGTTGCCGTCCACGGCCGACGAGGTCCCACCTCTCACGCTCGATCAGCGCGGCCGCCGCCGCTGGATCGGCGCCCGCGAGGTGGTGCCGGAGGGCCTCACCGGTGAACCCTCTGGCTTCCAGCCATTCGGCGGCCCGGCGATGCCGCTCCTCGACACCCTCGACCGGTTGGAGTCGCAGCCATTCCGCGAAGAGCGCGTGGTAGCGATACCACTCACGCCGGTGGTCGAGAGGCAGCACGAACAGGTTGAGCCGTTCGAGCTCGACCAGCTGCTCGTGCGCACCGCGTTTCCCGGTGACCGCTTCGCACAACGAGCCATGGAGACGGTCGAGGATCGCGGTCTCGAACAAGAACGTTCGAACGTCGTCCGCGACGCGTGAAAGCACCTCATCGCGCAGGTAGTCGGCGATGTGCCTGTCATCACCGGCGAAATCGTCGACGAACGCCCGATGGTCGGTGCTGGTGCTGCAGCGACACCGCCGCCAACTGCACCCCGACGGCCCATCCTTCGGTGCGATCGACCAGCGTGCGGACATCGTCAGGCTGCATGGCGATGCCGAGGACATCGTTGAGCAGGTGGTCGACTTCCGTGATGTCGAGGCGCAGGTCGTCATAACGAATCTCCTTCAGCTGCGCCTGCGCACGCAGACCCGCCAGGCGCAGCGGTGGATCGTGACGGGTCGCGATGACGAGGTGGACGGCGCTGGGCACAGCCGCCAGCAAGGCGTCGATCTCGGCGTGGATCGTGGCGTTCGTGATGACGTGATAGTCGTCGAGCACCAGCACATCGACAGCTCGCGATGCAGCGCGTTCGTGGATCGAGCGGACGACCGAACGTCCGTCGCGATGGGCGTCGGGCCGGGGCAGTTCCAGCGCCGCGGCGACGTTCGACCAGAACACAGCCGGGTCGTTGTCGGACGCTTCGAGGGCGACCCACGAGCCACCACCTGGTCGACGGTTCAGCCATCCGCTCAGCGCGGCCGTCTTGCCGGCGCCGGCGGGCGCCGCGACCACGACGAGGGCAACGTCGAGCGCCTGCTCCAGCATCGAGTCGAGCCGACTCCGAGCGACGTGATGCCTGCCAACCGGCGGCACCCCACCAGTCCCGTCTCTGTGGCCGGTACCTCGTTCGGCAGTCGACGACTGCACATCGAGCAACCGCGCATCAGGCGACAGTTCCTCCGCGTGCGTGAGGATCTGCTGTTCCAACCCCACGAGCTCGGCTCCGGGCTCGACGCCGACCTCCTCGACGAGAAGGCGCCGGGCGTTCGCTGCCGCACGCAACGCGTCGACCTGACGGCCGGCCCGGTACAGGGCCACCATCAGCTGGGCGTGGAAACGCTCGTGAAGTGGGTGACTGACGACGAGTTGCTGGAGCTCGGGCACCAACTCGGTGTGCCTGCCGATCGCCAGCATCGCTTGGTTCCGCGTCTCGAGCGCGGCCAGCCGTAGCTCGCCGAGTCGCGTCACGTCAGCGGCGACGAGCGGGTGGCCTGCAGCGTCAGCCAGCGGCTCGCCACGCCACAGTGCGAGGGCGTCGGTGAGCAGGGCGCACGCCTGCCGCTGCTCGGATGGATCGCTGGATCGCACCATCGATACGGCCCGCGCCGTCATGTGTTCGAACCGCGCCGCGTCCACGGCATCGGTCGGTACGTCGAGCTGATAGCCGCCCGGAACGGTCACGACCACCTGGCGCCCTTCCTGCACGAGCGGTTGGAGCGCCCGGCGGAGGTGCGAGATCTGGCTGTGCAGCGCGTTGGTCGGGTTGGACGGCGCGTTGTCACCCCAGATCAGTTCGGCAAGGACGTCCGCGCCGACTGTCGCCCGGTTGCGGAGGGCCAGCAGCGTGAGGATCAGGCGATGGACGCCGGGCCGGACGCGCAGTTGCGTCTCGCCGCTCCGGACGTCGAGGGGACCGAGGATTCGGATCTCCACGGCGCGACGCTAACCCTGGCGACCGATCCCTCCCGCGGCGCGGCATCGGTGCTCGTGTCAGAGCCGAGACAGCCAGGAGCAATGCCGACACGGCATGTTCGAACAGTCCCTGTCACGCAAACACGAATCGACCATTGGAGGTCACCACCATGTTGTTCCTCGGCATCCTCGCCACCGCGACGGCGATCGCCGCGCTCGTCGGTCGCCACCGCGCGTCCTGGCGCGACCATGCCCGACGCGGGCTCGCAGCGGCCATGGCGTTCGCCGGCTTCTCCCACCTCGCGCAGCCCGATCCGTTCATCCAGCATCTTCCCGACTGGGTGCCGGCAGCGGGCGCCCTTGTCGCCGTCACCGGGTTGATCGAGATCGCCATCGGCGTGGCGCTCGTGTCGCGGCGTCTCCCGCGAGAGACCGTCGGCCGCGTCACCGCGGCCTTCCTCCTCGCCGTGTTCCCGGCCAACGTCTACGTGGCCGTCGCCGACGTCGACGTCGAGGGCCAGCCGGGTGGTGTGTTCCAGTGGATCCGGCTGCCCCTGCAGGCGGTGTTCATCGCCTGGGCGCTCTGGAGCACGCGCTCCGAAGCCGCCCCGGAACGCGCCGCCGAACAACCTCGGCCATCCCTGCTCAGCCTCTGAATCGCACGCAGGAGTGATCCATGGAACCCACGACTTTGCTGCCGGCCATCGCCCTCCTGTCACTCGTCACCGTCGAGTCCGGCGGATGGGCGCTGCTCGGGTTCATCACCAAGCGCAACGGCTCGCTGGGCGAGTTCCGCGAACGCTTCTTCCGGGCCGGACACGCCCACGCGGGTGTCCTGCTCGTTCTGGCCCTCGCCTACTTCTCACACCTCGACCGCACCGGGCTCGGCGAGGGAGCGCAATGGACCTACGGATCCATTCTTCTCGCCGGTGTGCTCGCCCAGTCGGGCGGTTTCTTCCTCCACCTCGGCATCGGGCGCGAGGGCAATCGTTCGATCGGAACCGCCATGACGCGTGTCGGCGGGCTGCTGATCGCGGTGCCACTCGTGGCCCTCGCCGTTGAGCTGATCCGGGTCTGATCCCTGGGTCGGATCTCCTGGGGTCTGACCGTGGACCGCGGTTCACACTCGACGGCCGTCGAGCGACGCGATCGCCGGCGGGACCTCGACCCCGCCGGCCAGATCCTGCGCGCCCGACGGGCGATTCCCACGACGAACGAATCGGCACGTGACCACCCCAGTGCGGTCCATCCAGATCTTCGGGTTCGTCGATCGGATCGCCCGTGCGGATCTTGGCCGACATCTCCACCAGCGGCACGGCGATCACCATCGTCTTGCGGATCTCGAGCTCCGTCGCTTCGCGTCCGGTGTCCCACGTCGCCACGACGTGGTCGCTCACGAGGCGCAGCGCCTCCAGGTGTTCGCGGCGATCCTCGACCAGGCGAGCCGTGCCTCGGACGACGACACCGCGGTAGTTCATCGAGTTGTGGAACGGTGCACGTCCCACGACGAGCCCGTCGACGATCGTGACCGTGACGCAGACATCACGGCCGACGGCCGCCCGCAGCGCGGCGTTGGCGGCCGACCCGTGCACGTACAGCCAGTCATCCGTGCGGCCGTAGGCCATCGGCAGCACGATCGGGCCACTGTCGGTGACGACCCCGACATGGGCGATCAGCCCGGCATCGAGTACTTCGAAGATCGCGTCGCGGTCGTATTCGGCACGGATCGCGCCACGTCGAACGCGGACCCGATCGCTGGCGGGGCCGCGAGGATCGGCGTCGGGGTCTGAGACGGGTTGCGACATCACGTCATCGTCGCGGCCGGACACGACGCGCGACGAAGGGGTTCGGTCGACGCTCAGTCGAGACCATCGAGGAAGCCGCGGAGCGCCTCGGCTCCCCGCCGCGGATCCTGGAGCATCCACCAGTGTCCGAGGCCTTCGAGGATCGCGACGTCGGCACCGAATCGCTCCGCCGACCGGCGGGCGAGCACCTCGCCACCGGTGTACTGGTCGGCAGTGGCGATCACGACGAGTCCTGGTCGTCGCTCGGCCTGCTCCAGGTCGCGGCCCCACTCGGTCATCGCCGGCTGGGCCGCCGATCGGTAGAGCGCGAGGATGCATCGGCCCATCTCGGGGCCGGCGGCCGTCGCGCAGGCCTTCGCCGCATCGGGCGTCATCCCGGCGTCGACGAAGCCGGCGACGCGGTCATCGATCGGCATCGAGTTCATCGCCTCGACGAACGCCTCACCGTCACCGGGCGTCTGCCAGATCTGCGCGAGGTCGTGCCACACGTACTCGGGATCGGCGCAGCCGGCGATGTCGGAGCACCACGACCGGATCAGATCGGGACGCGTCGCGGCGACGCGCTGCACGTGGCCGCCGCCCCAGTCGTGGCCGATCAGATCGATCGGACCGGCGATGTTCTCGAGCTCACCGGCCAGCCACGCGACGTAGGCGTCGGACGTCGCGTCGAACCCGGCGGGCACGGGCGCACCGAACCCCGGCGGCGACAACGCGATGACGTCGTCACGGCCCAGCTCGACCCGCAAGGGATCCCAGATCGCGTCGGTCTCGGGGTTGCCGTGGACGAGAACGACAGTCATGACGACCAGCTCCAGGAGTTGCGCTCGATCGGGTCCGGGGATCGGCTTCGGTTCGACGCCTGCCGTGACAGCCAGCACGTGGTCGAGCGCACCTTCGCGCGACAGCACGTCCATCGGGAAGGCGAGGCATTGCTGGATCTCGCCGAACCACCGCGCGGATTTCTCGTCGAACCGGGTCGCGGCGAGCAACGCGGCGCCGATCTTCTCGGCTGGACCGAGCTCGATCTCGCGTCCCTCGGCGGCTGCCTCCATCATCGCGATCCGGGCGCGGTCGAGATCGCGGGTCGCGACGTGCCAGGGATCGATCTCGGTGACGGTCGCCGCATCGAACGCCTTGGCGAGCTCGACCGGCGAGTCGATGTGGGTGCGCACGGTGTCGCGCATGACCACCGTGTGCATGAGCCCGAGCGTCATCCCCCGCCCGATCGACGGGTTCGTGCACGCGTGAGCGTCAGCGATCGAGAGCAGGCCGGTGACGACCGGGACGTCGTCGACGACGAATCGGCGGGTGCGGTCGACGACACCGCTCATCGAACTGATCTCGCTGATCGGTTCCCCGTCGAGCCAGTGCGCGTGAAGTGGGCAGGCGCGCACGACGCGTTCGAACACGTCCGGGTCGCGGAGTCGTCGCATCGGAGCGTCCGACGATGCGGCGTACAACGTCGTCGCCCACGTGCCGTTGTCGGACGGAATGCAGAGGATCGAGATCGATCCGAGCGGGCTGAG
This sequence comes from Ilumatobacteraceae bacterium, assembly GCA_963722415.1. Taxonomy (GTDB): domain Bacteria; phylum Actinomycetota; class Acidimicrobiia; order Acidimicrobiales; family Ilumatobacteraceae; genus JALOLG01. The sequence continues at coordinate 48,123 of CAVRNI010000006.1, read as the reverse complement.
GATCGGCGCGAGGAGCGAAGGGGTCGAGCCGTCGGCCGAGCGGAGGAAACGGCCGATGTACGTGAACCCACTGTCCTCCGCGACCTCGGTCGGTGCCTGCCCGCCGAGGTCGGTGATCCAGTCAGGCGTCGGCGAGCGGCGGCCCGTCGAATCGATCACCAGGTCAGCGTCCAAGACCTCCCCGTCAGCGAGTCGGACCCCGGCCACGTGGGGTACACCCGCGACCGCAGCCGTTCCGGCGACGAGACCGGAGATCGCGGAGCCGCGCCGGACGGTGACGTTCGGTTCGTCGGCGAGCGTCGTCGCCAACGCCCACTCGATCGACGAGCGTCGTCCAGTCACAGCTGTCGAAGCGAGCGTCTTCCGGCTCCCGGGTGGCGCCGTCGATCGCCTGCGACCATGTTGTCGACCGCGTTGTAGCGGAGGCCACCGTTGGCGGCGAGCCGCTCGACGACGTCGGGGAGCTCCCGCGCGAGGATCCCGTGACCACGTGCCAGCATGATGTGCGCGAACCGGAACTGGGCGACGCTGCGCCGGTTCCACTCCGACCACGCCGCCTCGACCGAGTCGGGCACTGGGCCGTCGTCGCGTTCGAGGAGCGTGACGTCGTGCCCGTCGCGCGCCAGCATGAGCGCCGCTGCTGATCCACAGATGCCGCCGCCGGCGACGATGATCTTGGCCATCGGGGCCCCCTCCAGCCTGTCCGAACCGGAACAGTACCGCGCTGTCCGTCAGCGGACCGGGTGAAGTCGGACACAACAGAGGCCCTCTTCCGGCTCGAGCCGCGCCGTGAGCCCTGCGTCGTCGAGCACCTCGACGACGGCCCCCAACATGCAGTGGTTCATGCCGCAGATCAGTTCGGTGTGCTCGCGGGCGAGTTGATGGAACGGGCAGTTCCGCAACACCACCATCCCGTCGCCGTCGGAGATCGGCTCGAATCCGTGCGCCTCGAGCGTTTCGAGCACGGCAACCCGCGTGCCACCTGGTGTTGCAACGGCATCATCCAACTTGGCACCGTTCGACTTGGCCCGGACCTCGTCGGCGAGCCGCCGGCCCTCGGCGCCCGCGGCTTCGTCGAGTGCCGTCTGGATGTCGGTCCCGTCGCGGCGTGACCGGTCGGCCGCCTCGGCGAGCAGGCGTCCGGCAAGGACGTAGTCGCGCCGCGGCAGCGTCACATCGATCTCGCCGCGCGCCCGCCGGTAGAGCTTGGCCGGGCGTCCCGCGCCCGGGCCCTGACGACCCGACAACCGCTGGTAGTCGACGTCGAGCAGCCCGTCCGCGGCGAGTCGGTCGAGGTGGTGGGCGGCGGTGCCGCGCTCGATCCCGACGGCCTCGGCCGCCCGGTCACGACCGACCCAATCGGCGCTGGCGACGACGAAGTCGTAGAGCGCGCGTCGGGTGGGTTCGCCGAGGGAACTGATCGCCGCGACCGCGTCGGCACCATGTCGCGGGATGGGCCGCTGGATGGGCCGCGGGATGGGCTGATTCATGGCGTGGAGTGGGTCATCGCGTTCGTTCCTGACGCATTCGTTCCTGGCTCGGCGGCGCCGCAGGCGATCCCCCGTGCTCTAACGACAATTATGCCTTGACTTAGAAGGTGTCATGGGTGTTTACTATAAATAGTATTTCTTACTTTTAGAAGTCACCGACACAAGGAGACCCCCTGATGATGTCCTCGACCGCGACCTCGCCCACGTCCAACGCGGCAACACTCACTCCCCGATCGGATCGGTCGAACCCGGCCGTCCAGGCGTTCTGGCTGCTGCGGATCGGTTTCGTCGTGGCACCCATCCTGTTCGGCCTCGACAAGTTCGCCCACGTGCTCGTGGACTGGGACATCTACCTGGCCCCCGAGTTCAGCGATCTGCTCAACGCCGACGCGCACACGCTCATGTACTTCGTCGGCGTGATCGAGATCGTCGCCGGCCTCGTGGTCGCCTTCCGCCCCCGGTTCGGCGGGTACCTGGTGGCCGCCTGGCTCGCCGGGATCATCGTCAACCTGTTGATGATGGCCGACTTCTACGACATCGCGTTGCGCGACTTCGGCCTGCTGCTGGCGGCGCTCGCGCTCGCCCGTCTGGCCACCGCGTTCCCCTCGGCTCGCCGCAGCTGAACCCGACCGGTCCGACCGTGCCCCGTCACCCGGATCGAGCCATGACACCGGGCGATGGAAGACTGGCTCCCGATGCCGAGCCCAGAGGGATTCAGCTACGTCCGGCGCAAGAGCGGCGACGTGGTCATCCATCATCGCGGCCACGTCGCCACGGTGCTCCGGGGACGCAAGGCGACGGACTTCCTCGCCGAGGCGGTCGCCGGTGACGACCAGGAACTGATGGCCAGGGTGACCGGGAACTACAAGCGCGGCAACGAACGCGAGGCATCACAGCATCCCCGCAACCTGCCGACCGACCGAACGACACGGGGGCGAGATGAGCGACAGTGAGACGCGAAATGACCAGTTGGTGCGCGAGTTCTTCGCGACGCTCAGCACGGGCGACCTCGAGGCCCTACGGGCGCTGCTGCACCCCGACGGCAGCTGGGAAGTGATGGGTCTGACGATCCCCGGGGCGGGCTTGACCGAAGGGCGCGATGCGGTCATCGACGAGTTCCTCGCTCCCGTCCGCGGCCTGTTCGAGGACGGCGACCCGAAGGTCCACGTCAAGCGGCTGTTCTCGAACGGTGGCCTGGTCGCCGCCGAGACCGAGGCCATCGGCAAGCTGCGCAACGGCAACGCCTACCACAACCGGTACGCGTGGATCATCGAGATCAAAGACGATCAGGTGTGCCACCTCCGTGAGTACCTGGACACCGCCTACATCATGAGCGTGGTCGCCTGAATCGAGCCGCTGCGGGTGACCTTCGGTCGGAGGCTGTCGACGGGCGACGGACTGTACGATGGCGCGAGGGACAAGAGAGGACGTCATGGCTGCCAAGTCACCGCAAAAGCACAACGAGAAGAAGGCCGGCAAGTCACTCAAGGACAAGCGCATCGCGAAGAAGGCCAAGAAGAACGACAAGAGCTCGATCTCGTGATTCGGCGCGACGTGATCAGTCGCTGAAAACGCCGATGGGCCCCTCCGAAGAGGGGCCTACGGGGTTGTCGAGCTCGATGGGAATCGACTCGATCTGTTGCCGTCAGACGGTCTCGGCCGTCTTGCCGGGTGAGTCCGTCGAGCAGCGCCTCGGGGATGGTGTCCGGGACGATGACCTTGCCCTTGCGGCGGGTGTCCCAGCAGGAAGGCGGCACCCATGACCGTGCAGACCACGCCGAGGCCGGCGAGCAGGGCTGCCACACCGAGGGCGAGCTGCAGGGTGCTGTGCGTCGCCGCACCGACACCGAGCTCGGCGACGAGTGCGTGAGCGGTGCCGCTCCATGCCTGGTCACGAGCCGCTGCTTCGACCGGAACGCTGCGGTCGAAGCCGGTCCAGTAGCGACCGTCGACGTTGAAGTCGCAGGTGACGCCATCGGCCGGGAACGGATTGGGAACCGCAACCATCTCGCCGTTGCAGTCGAACTCGGTGGCGACCGTACCGTCATCGCCGGTGAGGTCGGCTTCGGTCAGCGTCACGGCCTGGACGCCGTGCAGCGTGTGATAGGAGATCGTCGCCATCTGGTACATGTACTCGGTGGCGCTGTTGACGAGCGGATCGTTGGGGTCGAGATCGGACTCGACGATGGGGAAGCCCCAGTCGTCCTCGAGCAGCGCCCTGATCGCCAGGGCACCTTCGACTTCGCCGCGGTCGACGAGTTGGCCGTCGTCGTTGTAGTTGAGCTCGACGTTCTGGACCTCGCTGAAGGACTGCAGCGCCGTGTACCCGCCCTGGACCTTGCTGTAGGCGACGCCTGCGCCCACGAAATAGCCGAACCCGACAACGATCAAGAAGATCCCGAGAAGTCCGAGTGGCTTCCTCAACATGACAACCCCTTTTCATTGGATTTGCGAAACTGTTCGTGAAGGTGTTCGCGAACGTGTACTCATCGTGCGCCCTGGACGGCCGGGCTGTTAGGGGCCTAAGTCCTCACTGCAAGGAACTTGACGAAGACCCGGGATCAGGACGTTCGCCATTGGTGTCGCGATGGACAGTCGACGCAGCCGACGATGAATCTCATTGCTTGCAAGCGCTGACAGGTATACGGTGGCCTCGACACGACAAAATCCCTGACGTGTTGAGCCTGGCGAGTTGGCTCAGGGAGCGATGCTCCAGACCCTGGTAGCGCCTGATCACAGCGAGTGATTGCGGGAGCGTGCCATGGAGCTTGCGGAGTCGTCGTCGGTGACCTCACATCACGGTCCTGTGGCGTTTCCGGCGCGTGACGCCGATCGCACTGTTGTCTGGCTGCGTGGCGAGCACGACATCTGCACGGTGCCGGCGCTGTCGCAGATCCTCGCCCGTGCGATCGCGCTCGACGACGGCGATCTGGTGGTCGACCTCGAGCGGAGTGCAGTTCATGGATGCGGCGACGGTCGGAGTCATCCTCCGCGCGCGCGATTTCCTCCGCCTGCAGTCTCGATCGCTGGCATTGCGGTCGCCGTCACCTTTCGCAGCCCGCATCCTCGACCTGTGTGAGCTCGGCGACCTCCTCGAGACCGCTCCCGCCCACCCGACGCAGCACCGGACGGGGGCGTTGGGCGTGCTGGTGGCGGTGCCGACAGACGATCGAGTCGGGACCGTCGCCGTCGCGGCCGGCGAACCGGCAGATCTGCAAGAGCGCGCCCGTCGTGCCGATGTTGCGCTCCTCAGCCTCCTCCGCCTCGACGAACGCACGAACGCCCACCGCCAATCGCTCGCCCAGAAGGCCGTCGCCCGGTTGAGGATCGCCCGCCCGTCGCGGAGCACCCGGTTCTCGCGGCCCGCCTGACCGCCTCAGCAGATGCGGGGCAACGGGTCGCCGACGAGCATGTCGACGATCCGGGTGCCACCGATCGGCGTCACGAGCACCACGATCCCCGGCGGTTCCTCCCGGATCTCTCCGATCCGGACCGCGTCGCGACCGAGCCGGTGGCCACGCATCGCGGCCAACGCCGCTTCGGCGTCGTCGCGGGCGACGACCGCGACGAACTTGCCCTCGTTCGCCACATAGAGCGGGTCGATGCCCAGCAGTTCGCAGGCGGCAGCCACCGCCGGCCGGACGGGAAGCGCCGTCTCCTCCAGCACGACCGTGAGATTGGAGTCCTTGGCGAGCTCGTTGCAGATCGTCCCGACGCCGCCCCGCGTCGCGTCACGCAGCCACCGAACCGACGGCGCGGCGGCGAGCAGGCATTCCGTCAGGCCGTTCAACGGCGCCGTGTCGGACACGATGTCGGCCTCGAGGGCGAGGTCGCCGCGGGCGAGCATCACCGCCATGCCGTGATCGGCGATCGTCCCGGAGACGAGCACGACGTCTCCCGCCCTGACGCGATCGGCCGACAGCTCTCGTCCGGCAGGGATGAGCCCGACCCCCGCGGTCGAGATGTACATGCCGTCGGCGGAGCCGCGATCGACGACCTTGGTGTCGCCCGTGACGATGTCGACGCCGGCGTCGGCGGCGGCCTCGGCCATGTCGGCGACGATCGTGCGCAGTTCTTCGATCGGGAATCCCTCCTCGAGCACGAACGCGGCGGAGAGGGCGAGTGGCCGCGCACCGACCATGGCAAGGTCGTTGACGGTCCCGTGCACGGCGAGGTGACCGACGGACGCAGCCGGGAACGACAGCGGGTGCACGACGTACGAATCGGTGCTGAACGCCAGTCGTTCGCCGGACGGCAGGGCGAGGACGGCCGCGTCGGTCTGAGCGAGGAGCGCCGCGTTGGCGAACGCGGGGATGAACACGGCTTCGAGCAGGGCCGCCGAGGCCTTCCCGCCCGCGCCGTGGGCGAGCGTCACGACGTCGTCGAGCAGGCGCGGCTTGCGGCGGCGGAAGGCTTCGATGCGCTCGAACACCTCCGCCTCACGGTCGAGCGACCCCGTCCCGTGGACCGTTCCGCTCACGACCTGACTCCTTGCTGCTGAACACCCGGCTGGCATGCACGCACGCCTGCACGACCGACCACAGTTCGAGGACGAGCGCATCCTGCGCCTCCTGGATCCGGTGGACGCTGTCGGCGCGCACCACCAGGCAGTGATCGATGGAGTCCGAGCTCGCCATCGCCCCGCCCTCGTAGCCCGCCAGCCCGATCGTCAGCAACCCGCGCCGCGTCGCCTCGTCCAAGGCCCGCATCACGTTCACCGAGTCGCCGCTCGTCGAGAACCCGATCGCGATGTCACCGGGGCGAGCATGGGCGATGATCTGGCGGGAGAACACCAGGTCGAACCCGACATCGTTGGCGAGCGCGGTGAGGACGGCACGGTCTTCGACGAGCGACATCGCGGGCAGGCTGCGGCCGCGGGGTGGATTGCGGAACAGCTCGGCGGTTCCCTCGGCGTCGGTGGCGCTGCCGCCGTTGCCGAAGGTGTACAGCCGGCCGCCCTGCTCGAAGCGGTGTGCCATCGCCTCCCCGGCTGTTCGGAGCGTGGCGGCGCACTGCGCGAGCGTCAACGCGCGCAGGTTCTTGCTCTCGGCCATCTTGGCCGCGGCCGACGCCGCGAGATCGGCCAGGAGCGTGCCGGTGTCGCGCTCGTCAGCGTCGATGAACGGGTACAGGAAGCCGGTCGGTTCGGTGGTCACGGTCTGGGCTCCTCGAGCACCGTGAGGGCGACGCCGGCATGGACCAGGACGAGGTCGCCGGGCATGACCGAGTCGACGAGGCTGACGTCGATCGTCTCTCGCCTCCCCGCGGCCACCACTTCGGCACTCCCGCCCGCGTGCACGATCGCGACCTCGGCCGTCCTGCCTTCGTCAGAGCACGTGATGCAGACGCTCGTCGGTGCACGCCGGTTCGACCTCGAGCAGACCGGGATGCTCGAACACGACGTGCGTGAGCTCCCACAGCAGGTGGTACAGCATCACGACGTCACCGGAACGGGCCGCGATGCCCGCGTCGTCGCCTTCGATCCAGATCACGTGATCCGCCGTGCCGACTCGCGGCCGGGGACCGGCGCCGAGCCACAGGCTCGTGAGCCCCCACGCCTGGCGCGCGCCGGACCAGCGAGCCGACGATCTCGTCGCCGGAAGGGCCGATCGCCAGGATGACGTCGCCGGGACGGGCGAGCAGGCGCACGGCTCCGACGATGTCGCCGCCGTCGACGTTCACCGCCGGCAACGCCCGCTTGCCGACGATGACCGGATGCACGAACTCGACCGCGACGTGGCGGCCATGGGCCGGCCAACGCGGCGAGATGCACCACATCGTGGCTCCCCCGGCGAACCGTCGTGCGAGCGTCAGCGCCCCCGACGCCAGATCGCTGGCGAGACCGGGTGCCGCGGGGTCGTTCACACGTGCCCCCCGAGTGATGCGCGGTGTGTTGCCCGGCCGGCGACGGCCACCTGTCCGAGGGCGAGCCCGCCGTCGTTCGGCGGGACGACCCGATGCGTCAGGACGGTGAAACCCCGTGCGGCCAGCTGCGCCCGGGTGAGGCGGACGAGCAGGACGTTCTGGAACACACCGCCGCTGAGGGCGACGCGGTCGAGCCCGGTTCGGACGCGGAGATCGTCAGCGACGTCGGCGATGAGGCGGGCAACCGCGACGTGGAACCCGGCCGCGATTTCGCCGGGCGCACGACCGGTGCGCAGGTCGTCGATCATCGCTCGCAGAACCGGTGTCACATCGATGTCGTCGCCTCCGATCGCGATCCGGTAGTCGCACGCCGACCCGAGATGGGCGTCGGCGAGCGTCTCCAACTCGATCGCCGCCTGCGCCTCGTACGAGACGACATGGCGGATCCCGAGCAGCGAACTGACTGCGTCGAACAGCCTGCCCGCACTCGACGTCGGGACGCAATGGATTCCGCGCTCCAGCTGACGCTGCAGCACGCGCCGTTCCTCGAGCGAGGCGGCACGAACCGGGGCCAGATCGGCGTCCCACCCGATGCCGGCGGCCCACAGGTGCGCGAGCGCGACGCGATACGGCTTGCGGATCGCGGCGTCGCCGCCCGGCAACGGCACGTACCGGAGGTGGGCCACGCGATCGAATCCGTCGTATCCCGCGACGAGGACCTCGCCACCCCAGATGGCGCCGTCGGAGCCGTAGCCGGTGCCGTCGAACGCGAAGCCGATCACCCGCTCGCCGTCGGCCACACCGTGCTCGGCCATCACCGCTGCGACGTGGGCGTGGTGGTGCTGGACGAGCGCAACGTTGCCGGGCGCGTGGGACTCGGCCCACCGACGGGTCTGGTAGCCCGGATGCGCGTCGGCGACGAGCAGGTCGGCTTCGACGCGGTACATCTCGGCGAACTGGCGGGTGGACTGCTCGAACGCGGCGAGCGTCTCGACGCTGCCCATGTCGCCGATGTGCTGGCTCATCCACGCGTCGGCGCCGGACGCGAGGCAGAACGTGTTCTTCAGCTCACCGCCGACGGCGATGACCGACGTCGTCTCGAACGGGAGCCGCACCGGCAGCGGCGCGTACCCGCGCGAGCGACGGATCGGTAGCTCCTCGTCGTCGACGACGCGGAGCACCGAATCGTCGCACGGAACGGCGATCGGTCGATCGTGGAGCAACCACGCATCGGCGATGCGTCCGAGCCGCCGTCGGGCGTCGGCATCGTCGAAGCAGATCGGTTCGTCGGTGAGGTTGCCGCTCGTCATCACGAGCGCATCGGGTACGGGCACCTCGGCACCGGGCACGGCATCGAAGAGCAGATGGTGGACAGGGGTGTAGGGCAGGAGCACGCCGACGAGCGGGTTGCCGGGCGCAACGGACGGCGTGAGCGCGCACTCGTCACGCCGACGGGCGAGCACGATCGGCCGCTGTGGGCTGGTCAGGAGCGTCGCCTCGCACTCGTCGATCTCGGCGAGCGACACGGCGGCGGCGAGGTCGCGGACCATGACCGCGAACGGCTTGTCGGCCCGACCCTTGCGCCGCCGCAACGCGGCAACGGCATCGTCCGACATCGCGTCGCACGCGAGGTGGTAGCCACCCAACCCCTTGATCGCCACGATCGCACCGTCAGCGAGGGCGCGTTGAGTGGCGGCGATGGCAGCGTCCGTGCCGTCGACCCTCCCCGCCGGCGCTTCGAACCACAACCGGGGCCCGCACGCCGCGCACGCGACCGGTTGGGCATGGAACCGCCGGTCGACGGGGTCGTGATACTGGGCGGCGCACTCCGTACACAACGGGAAACCGGCCATCGTCGTGTTGGGGCGGTCGTACGGGAGGCGGCACGTGATCGTGAAACGAGGACCGCAGTTGGTGCAGTTGATGAATGGATAGCGGTAGCGGCGATCGGTTGCGTCGTGGAGCTCGCGGAGGCAGTCGTCGCACACCGCCACGTCGGGCGCGACGAACGTGCGGCCGGCGGACGCGGCGTTGCTCTCGACGATGTGGAAGTGGCGCTCCCCCACCGCGACGATCGGTTCCGCCTCGACGGCGTCGATGCGGGCAAGCGGCGGCCGCTCGATGACGAGTCGCCGCTCGAACGCGGTGACCCCGGTCGCGTCGCCCTCCACCTCGACGAACACGCCGTCGGCGTCGTTGCCGACGTGCCCGCCGAGTTGGAGTCCCGTGGCCAAGCGGTGCACGAACGGCCGGAAGCCCACCCCCTGAACCACCCCGCGCACGCGGATTCGATGGCGAACGGTGCACACGTCGACCGCGTACGACGTCATGCCGGACGGCCGAGTGTGACCGCGGCTTCGCGGTGAAGGCGACCGAAGTTGTAGTACGCGGCACACGCTCCTTCGGACGAGACCATGCACGTTCCGATCGGGGTCTCCGGTGTGCACGCGGTACCGAACACCTTGCACTCCCACGGCTTGATGACACCCTTGAGCACCTCGCCGCACTGGCACGCCTTCGGGTCGGCGACGCGGACGCCAGGAACGTCGTAGAGGAGCTCGGCATCGAATGCGGCGAACTCCGGCCGCAGCTTCAACGCGCTCTGGGAGATGAAACCGAGGCCGCGCCACTCGAAGTGAGGGCGCAGCTCGAACACCTCGGCCAGCAGCGCCAGGGCGCGCGGGTTCCCTTCCTCGCGCACCACCCGGGTGTACTGGTTCTCGACCTCGCAACGTCCCTCGCGGATCTGCGTCAGCAGCATGGCGATCGCCTGGAGGATGTCGAGTGGCTCGAAGCCGGCCGTGACCAGCGGTTTGCCGTACTGCGCTGGCACGAACCGGTATGGCCGCTGTCCGATGACGGTCGACACGTGACCCGGACCGAGGAACCCGTCGAGGCGGAGGTCGGGCGACTCGAGGATGGCCTTGATCGGCGGGACGATCGTGACGTGGTTGGAGAAGACGCTGAAGTTCGTCACGCCTCGGTCGCGGGCCTGGAGCAGCGTGAGTGCCGTCGACGGCGCCGTCGTCTCGAACCCGACGGCGAAGAACACGACGTGGCGCTCTGGCGATTCGACCGCGATGCGCAACGCGTCGAGCGGTGAGTACACGAAGCGCACGTCGGCGCCCTCTGCCTTGGCCTGCAGGAGGTTGCCGTTGCCGCCGGGGACGCGGACCATGTCACCGAACGACGTGAACACGACACCAGGGGTCTTGGCGACGGCGATCGCGTCGTCGACCCGACCCATCGGGATGACGCACACCGGGCAGCCCGGTCCGTGCACCAACTCGACGGTCTCGGGGAGGATGTGCTCGATCCCGTGCCGGTAGATCGTGTGCGTGTGACCGCCGCACACCTCCATCAGCTTGAAGTGGTCGTCGCCGGCGAGGGCGGTGATCTGCGACACCAACGCGCGGGCCGCGGCGGGATCGCGATACTCGTCGACGAAGCGCATCACCCACCCCCATGCTTCGTGGCCGTCTCGGTCGCGATCTTCGACGACCAGAACGCCTCGAGCTCGTCCTCGTAGGCCTGGCCCATCAACTGCAGGGAGGCCAGCGCCAGCGCCGCCTCCTCCTCGTCGATCTTCGACATCGCGAAACCGACGTGGATCAGGACCCAGTCACCAGGTTGGAGCTGCTCCTCCTCGAGCAGCCCGATGTTGATGATCCGGCCGACGCCGGACACGTCGACGCGGGCGAGGTGTTCGTGACTCTCGAGCAACTCCACCACCTGACCCGGGATCGCGAGGCACATCGCGGTCCCCCGTCAGCCCTGGTACTCGATCGACTCGAGCATCAGCTCGTCGCCGCCGACCAGCTCGACTTCGACGGCACTGCACGTCGGGCACGCCAGCGGGATCTCGTCGGCGTCCCACGCCGCCCCACAGTCGCTGCACCGCGCGCGCACCGGGAGCAACACGAGCTCGGCCGCGGCGTCCTCCGCAACGGTCCCCATCGCGGCCACGGCGAACGACTGCTCGAACGCTTCGGGGTGGACATGGTGGAGTCGACCGACGTGGACTCGCACTCGCGCCACGGGGCGCTCACCGGCTCTTCGCTCGATCGCCTCGACGATCGAGCTGCACAGACCGAGCTCGTGCATGGTGGTCATCCCTCCTTCGTAGCGACGATGTCGACGCGCACCACGACGTCGGGCTCGACGCGCAGCACGAGGATCCGCGGTGGCTCCATCCCGAAGTCGCGGATGTCGAACGTGGACCGGCCTTCGAGCCGGATGGTGCGTTCGTCGACGGGCGTGACGCTCATCTCGTCCTCGCACGGTCGGCTCACCCCCCGGAACGCCACATCACCGCTCACCTTGTAGCGGCCATCGGTCCCGACTGGTTTCATGCCGGTGAGCACTCCGTCGATCGTGGGATAGCGCCTGGAGTCGACGCGCTTGTGCAACTCGCGGTCCTCGAGACGGTTGCCCGACGACAAGCGGTCGACCCGCAGGCTGAGCTTGCCGGCGGGGTTCTCACCGACGTGCACGAGTGCCGCTCCCTCAGCGTCGGCTCCCATCTTTCCGTCCAGGTCGATGAAGCCCTCGAGGCCATCGGTGGTCGAGTGGATGGGATGCAGGTTCGACCGCGCATCGATCCAGACCCGGGACCGCTCAGGAACGATGAGGTACCGGGTCATGGCTTCTACATCTTCCGCAGCCCGCCGATGACGGCCATGTCACATCTCCCTGATCTTGAGGTATCGGGCGAGGTCGGGGACCGACTTCACGACCACCACGGCGATCACCGCCAGGAATGAGACGAAGACGAATCGAGTGATCATGATCGGGTTTCCTTTCCGGCGGTTTCGAACAACTCGGCGAGCACGTTCAGGCAGAGGTCGACGGCCGCTTCGACGCTATCCGCGACCGGTTGTGACAGGCCGATGCCCTCGTCGAGGCTGGCCGGCTCGCAGCCGACGATCACGATCCGCTCCACCGTCCCACCCAGTCCGGCGAGCATCCCGAGCACGACGCCCGGGTTCATGCTGTGCGCGTCGACGACCGGCGCGACGTCGTCACCATGCTCCGGTCGCGGCACCGGATCCGGCTCGATGACCGCCAGCGTTCCAGGCGGCTCGCCCATCGGCATCGCGTCGATGAGCACGAGGACGTCGTAGCCCTCGAGCAGTTCGTAGGCGAGGTGGACGCCGCGGATGCCGAAGTCGGCGACCCGCACCCCGTCCGGAACCGTCCGGGCAGTGAGGCGCGTGACGACCTCGACGCCGAAACCGTCGTCGCTGAGGAAGATGTTGCCGATGCCGGCCACGAGTACGCGCGGCGTCACGATGCAGCCTCCCGCCTGTCGAGCGGCGTATCGAGCGGCTCGACCTCGTCGGGATGGAAGTAGAGGTACCGCCCCTGCCAGACGAACGCGTCGGTCGCCGGGTCGCTGTCGATCGTGACCGCGACGTGTTCGTTCCCGTCGACGTCGCGGAAGATCCCGGCGACGGTCGCCTCGAGACCGCTGAGGAAGAGATCTTGGGCGTCGGCTCGGTGGCACGGGCGCAGGCGAACGGCGCTCCCCTTGCCCACCAGGTTGCCTGCGATCCACAGGCTGTCGGTCCACGGATCGACCGTCCCGTCGATGCCCGGATCCCACCACGGCAGCGTCTCCGGCTCCGGCGTGTCGACCGCTTCGCCAGGTTGGATCGTTTCGGCTGGCCCGGCCGGCTCGATCGTGCGGATCGCGCCGTGCAGCCGAGCCCACAGTTCGGGCGGCATGTCGTCGCAGCGGTCGATGATGGCGGCGGCCCGAGGATCGGTGCCGCGTGCCTCCGCCTTCTCGTCGTCGGTCAGGGTCAGCACGCGGAGCGCGAGGATCTCGTCGATCTCGGTCGCGTCGTACAGATCGCCGGGGCTCTCGGGAGCGACTTCTGGCTGGTCGTACAGGATGATCGGCGACGAGAGCATGACGTCGCCACCACCGATGAGCACGGGGAACGTCCCGTCGTTCACGCAACCCGCGACCACGGCACGGGCGTCCTCGGGCGGATCGAGCAACGACACGAAGACGCCGTCGTCGACGGCGAGCATGGTGTGCACCGCGACGAGCGAGTGACTGATGATCTCGTCGCGGGGCGCTCGGTCGCGCGACCAGTCGGTGGTGTTCTCGACGTCGACCACGATCTTCACGAGGTCGTCCGATGCGTGTTCGGCCCAGATCCGAACGCATCCGTCGACCGCCTCACGCCGGCGGACGACGCGCCCGACGACGCTTCCGACTTCCGGGCCCTCGCGCTGCCGCAACGTTTCGAAATCGGCTCCGGACGGGGAGCCGGAACCGATGCTCGCGCGCCTCCGTGATGAGAGACGACAGCGGTAGCGAAGCGATGTCGACGACATGCTCGACCGCCTCGTCCCATGGCACATGGACCGTGCCATCGACGTCGAGCCGGTCCGTCTCGATGAATCGGGAACCGTGGGCCACGGCGCACTCGACGGCTCGATGCTGCACCTGGAGGCAGCGGATGCGCACGGCGAGCACCGGGGTCGCACCGGGGGCGACGACGCACTCGGTGCGCATCGTCCACCGCTCGGAGCCGTCGATCAGACTGCACGCGTGCGGGACGAGCACCCCGAACTGCCAGCGCAGCTGGTTCTTCGTCGCCGACGCGCGGTACGGGTACAGCACGTACCCCTCGTAGAGCACCGCGTCGGCAACTGCCCGTGCGGCGTCGAAACGGTCGGTGGTTGGTGACGCGCTCACGCGCCGTCCTCGCCGGCCTGCTTGAGGAGGTGCTCGAACGCCTGGTCCCACGTGGGGAGCGCGCGTCCGCTCTTGTACCGCTGCAGCGCATCGAGGGTGCCGCGGCTGACGCGGATCCACCCGCTGTTCGGGAAGTAGAGGTCCATCGTGCCGCGCCAGACGGCAACCGGCAGGCGGAAGGGAGCCTCCAGGTTCCACGCCACCGGCTCGACCGCGAAGCCGGACTGTCCCTTCGTGAACACGGTCCCGGTGAACAGCAGCAGGATCGGGATCTCGCCGTCTTCGACGGCGTGGAGGTACTTCGACGGCCGCGACCTCGAAGTCGTAGGTGCACTCGATCGGGAGGTCGATCTCGGTCGTTCCCCGGAACGACGTGACGGTCGTCGCGACGTGCGTCCAGAGGAACGGTCGCAACGAGTCACCCCACCGCGGTGTCTCGCCGAAGAGCTCGTAGAGGCGCGCCTCTTCGTCGGCCGTGTAGCGGCGCCGCTGCGGCTCGATGCGGATCTGGCAGCGCAGGGCGACGGCGTGCACGGTGGCACCCGTGGTCTCGGCGATCCGCATCCGCAGCATGATCGTCGGCACCGCCGCGTGCGGCTCCGGGCGGGCGTCGATCACCTCGAGCGCCAGGTTGGTCATCGCGCCCTCTCCCTCACACGCGCGAAGAAGGCGTCGAGGGCCGTCGTGAGCTTCGCGCCCGCCGTCGAAGCCCTTCCAGAGCAGTCGGAGGTGACCGACGAGCTCGTAGCACGCGTCGATCGGCACGAGGAAGCACTCCGCTCCGCCGCTCTCGCGGTCGGCCCGGACGAGGAAGGCCTCGACGTCGGGCGCCAGCGTGGCGAGCGCCGGGTTGGCATCGACGATCTCGTCCCACGTGCCGAGCGGGAGCAGCGACTCGGTCGCCCCGGCCGGGCCGGGATAGAACGCGGCGACCTGTTCGAGCGTCGAGTTCAGGAAGAAGAACGCGACGCTCACCGGGATCTGCAGGCTGTCCCACTGCGCCTGTGACAGCCGGAAGTCCGTGAACGCGAGGTAGCGGTCGGGGACAGCTCGGTAGCGACGACCACCCGCCCCATCCGAAGTGAAGAGCAGGTAGCAGCCGCGGCAGGCGCACATCAGGTTTCGGATCTCGAGATCGACGAGGTGGCCGTGGGTCTCGCCGATCGATTCCGTGCACAACTCGCAGTACTCCCCCGCTCGCGGCTGCACGCGGGGTTGCGACTGGCGGATCCGCTGCAGGACGGCCAGCGGATCGTTCACGAGACCATCTCGGTGGGGCACGCGACGTACGCCGGCTTCGAAACGAACGCCACCGGGATCGCCGGCTGCGCAGTGTTCGGCTGGACGACGTCGATGATCGCGATCTCGGGTGCGGCCTCGAGGATCGCTCGCTCGACGGCCGACTGGAGCGTCACCGCCGACGAAGGGCACCCGTCGCAACTGCCGAGCAGTTGCAGCAGCACCGCTCCGACGTCGGCGTCGACGTCGAGGAGCTGCACGTCGCCACCGTGCTGGGCGAGGAACGGCCGCACGCCGGCGAGCGCGCGCTCGACCCGTGACGTGAGGTCGTCGGGGTGGAGGCCGTGGACGACGAGCAGGCTGCAGATCAGCTCGTCGTCGACCAGTTGGTCGATGACCGCGGGCGCAGCCTCGCCGACCACGTCGACGACACGCGCCAGGCCCGCGCCGTAGAGCTCGGTCACCAACCGCAGCAGCTCCTCGGCACGATCGTAGAGACGCGGGTCGGCGACGGCTCGCAACTCGTCGAGCCTGCGCTCGATCAAGTCTCCGATCGTCCGGAGGTCGTGTGGTGTGGCCATGCTCCTCCCGGTGACCGGGCCTCAGGTCGCCAGTTCGGGATTGGCCACCTGGGTGGGCGAATGCAGCTTCTTGAGCACCTTTCCCTTGCCGAGGTACATGTGCACACCACACGGAAGGCACGGATCGAAGCTGCGGACCGTCCGCATGATGTCGATGCCCTTGAAGTGGTCGAGGTCGTTCTCCTCGAAGATCGGTTGACCCATCACCGCGTCCTCGTACGGCCCGGCCGTGCCGTACACGTCGCGGGGGTTGGCGTTCCACGGGGTCGGCGGGTACGGGTGGTAGTTGGCGATCTTGCCGCCCTTGATGACCATGTGGTGCGACAGCACGCCGCGGACCGCCTCGGTGAACCCACAGCCGATCCCCTCGTCGGGCACTTCGAACGGCTCCCAGGTCTTCGTCTTCCCGGCGCGCACGTCGGCCAGCGCCTTCTCGATGAAGTCGAGCGCGGCCGCCGCCGCGTACGCCTGGAAGTAGGTGCGGGCCCGGTCGCGCTCGATCGTGTTCGACCACTGCGGGATCTTCCACTCGAACGTGACCTCGGGCTTCAGGGCCGTCTTCGGGAGGTGGATCACGACGCTGTTTCCGGTCGCCTTGAGGAAGTCGGTGTTGACCAACCCGGAGAGCGCGGTCGACCACAGCCGGGCCAGCGGACCTCCACCGGTGTCGAGGGCGAGGTGATCGGTCCCGTCGAACCACCGCGGCGACATGACCCAGCTGTACTTGTCGTCGAAGTCGCGCTTCTGCGGTTGCGGAATCGTGTGCTGGTTCCACGGGTGCCGTCGGTCGACCGGGTTCCCGAGCGGATCGGTGGTCACGAACATGTCGTGGCCTTCCCAGTCGTCGTAGAACGAGCTGCCGAGCAGGATGCGAATGCCGAGGTTGATGTCGACGAGGCTGTTGGTGACGAGCTTGCCGTCGACGACCACGCCCGGGGTCACCCCCATCGCCCGACCCCATTCGGCCATGTCGCGGTAGTTGAAGTTGCAGACGGCCGGATCTTGGAACGCGCCCCAGCAGCCGAGCAGGATCCGGCGCCGACCGACCTCCTCGTAGCCGGGCATCGCTTCGTAGAAGAAGTCGAACAGGTCGTCGTGCATGGGCACGACCCGCTTCATGAACTCCACGTAGCGCATCAGGCGGATGTAGTAGTCGGTGAACAGTTGGATCGTCGCGGTGGTGCCGACGCCGCCGGGGTAGAGCGTGGAGGGGTGCACGTGGCGACCCTCCATCAGGCAGAACATCTCCCGGGTGTACCGGCTGACCTGCAGTGCCTCGCGGTAGAACTCACCGGAGAACGGGTTGAGCGACCGCATGATGTCGCCGATCGTGCGATAGCCGTGGTCGGCCGCGTGCGGCGCCTCGGTCCGGTTCGCCAGCTCGAGCACGCCGGGGTTGGTCTCGGCGACCATCTTCTCGCAGAAGTCGACCCCGACCAGGTTCTCCTGGAAGATGTTGTGGTCGAACATGTACTCGGCCGCCTCGCCGAGGTTGACGATCTGCTCGCCGAGCGCCGGCGGGTGGACGCCGTACGCCATGTTCTGCGCGTAGCACGAGCAGGTGGCGTGGTTGTCGCCGCAGATGCCGCAGATGCGACTCGTGATGAAGTGGGCGTCGCGAGGGTCCTTGCCCTTCATGAAGATGCTGTAGCCACGGAAGATCGACGACGTGCTGTGGCACTCGGCCACGACACCCTTCCCGAAGTCGATCTTGGTGTAGATGCCGAGGCTCCCGACGATGCGCGTGATCGGGTCCCACGCCATCTCGACGAGGCCGTTGGCGTCGGTTGTCTTGGTGGCCATTCCTACCTCCACTCGCCCTTGTAACCGGTGACGAGCTCCTTGCCCGGCACCCGCCACTTCGGCTCGTCGTCGACGGTCTTCAGGGTCATCTTCCGCAGCCGCCTGACCATCGAGCCGTACACCCCGCTCGCCATCGTCGACACCCTCGATCCCGGAGGTTCGTCCATGAACGGCATGAACTTGTCGGGGAAGCCGGGCATCGTGCAGCCGATGCAGATCCCGCCCACGTTCGGGACAGCCACCGACACCGTTGATCCAGCCCCGCTTGGGCACGTTGCACTTGACGACCGGACCCCAGCAGCCGAGCTTCACGATGCACTTCGGCGAGCCGTACTCGTCGGCGAAGTCGCCCTGCTCGTAGTACCCGGCGCGGTCACAGCCCTCGTGGACGGTCGCGCCGAACAGCCACGTCGGCCGCAACGCATCGTCGAGCGGGATCATCGGCGCCTGACCGGTCGCTTGGTACAGCAGGTAGAGAATGGTCTCCGACAGGTTGTCCGGATGCGTCGGACAGCCCGGTACGCAGACGATGGGGATCCCGGCCTTCGACTTCCAGCTCCAACCGAGGTAGTCGGGCACACCCATCGCGCCGGTCGGATTGCCGGCCATGGCGTGGATCCCGCCGTAGCACGCGCACGTGCCGGCGCACAGCACGACGAGCGCCTTCGGGGCCAGCCGGTCGATCCACTCGCTCGTCGTCATCGGCTGGTCGGTGTCGGGGTTGTTCCCGAAACCGCACCAGTAGCCCTCGCTCTTGATGGCCTCGTTGGGGATCGAGCCCTCGATCACGAGGACGAACGGTTCGAGCTCACCACGATCGGCCTTGAAGAACCACTCGAGGAAGTCGTCGGCACCGCCGACCGGACCGCATTCGAAGTCGATGAGCGGCCAGTGGACGGCGATCTTCGGCAGCCCGGGGAGGGCACCGAGGGCGATCTCCTCGATGCTCGGCTGGGTCGCCGCGGTCAGCGCCACCGAATCCCCGTCGCAGCTGAGCCCGGCGTTGATCCAAAGGACGTGAACGATCGTCTCGTCGACGGTCTCGTCCGGCGGTGCGTCGGTGGTCGTGGTCACTGTGAGTGCCTCCCCCCATGTCGGGAACCGCGGCGCGGCACGCGCCGCCTCTTTCTTACGCCGATCGGGCCGACGGGTAAATCGGTGCATTTCGCACCCATGGCACGACAACGGCCGCGGCGCCTAGGATCGCCTGCAAGAGCCGTGGGGGCACCGGGCCGCAACCTTGATCTCGGGAGCGCCCGCGGGTCGAGGACCAGCACTTCATGGAAGACCATGCCCGGACAACGTCCGCCGCAGCCGGGGCTTCGCGCTTCGAGCTCGCGCCGCCCCGGCGCTTCGTGCTGCCTGCGATCCTCCTCCTGCTGACGGAGCAACCCGGCTACGGGTACAGCCTCGAGAAGGATCTTCGGGACTTCCGTTTCGGCCCCATCGACCGACCGACCGTGTACCGAACGCTCGCCCAGCTCGAAGCGGACGGCCTCGTCGAATCATGGTCGGAAGCGCCGACCGCCGGACAAGCCCGCCGGATGTACGGCGTGACGCCGCTCGGCGAGCGGGCGCTGCGCGTGTGGATGAGTGTGATCAAAGAGGAGCGCGACTGCCTCGGCCGCGTCCTTCGCCGCTACCAGGCCACCGGCACGGTCGATGCCGTCCTCGCCGAGGTCGAGGGGGGTTGGGCCGCCGCCCTGGGGTTCGGCTGGTCGCCCGTCGCGACCACCGCCCCCGCACCGCGTCGGCTGGCGCCGGTCGACGCCGACCGACGGTCGGCCACGCCCGCTCCGCCGCCCCGGCCGGCAGACGCCGGCGCTGCCAACGAGCAACGCGCGCCGCTTCCGCCTGGTCCCGGATCGTTCGGTGGTGATGGTCGAGGTGCGCTCGACGGTCGGCCCGATCAGCTTCGGCGCCCTCGGCGTGACCGGCTGGGTCGAGGCGGAACTGGCGGACGGTGCGATCCGTCCCGGCACCCAACCTGCGGCGCGACTGGAGATCGCGGTCGACGGTCTGCGCTCGGGAAACAGCGTGTACGACGCCGAGTTGTTGCGTCGCATCAGCGCCAGGCGCTTCCCGACTGTCACGCTCGACCTCCGCGACTGCGTGGCGAGCGGGTCCGAGAACCGCTACCGGTTGGCGGGCGAGCTCACGTTCCACGGCGCGACACGACCCGTCGACGGCACCGTCAATGTCGAGGTCACGTCCGAACGGAGGCTCGTCGTCACCGGTGAACAGGTCTTCGACATCCGAGACTTCGACGTCCCCTCGCCGACGGTGCTGATGTTGCGGATCTATCCAGACGTACGTGTCCGCCTCCATGTCGAGGCCGATCTCGAGACGAGATGAGGAGGGTCTGATGGGAGTTTTCGTCGCGCTCGCGGTCGGCTACGTGGTCGGCGCACGCACCGGCAGCAAGGATCTCGACGAGGTGGGCAAGGCGCTGAAGGCCCTCAGCGCGTCGGACGAGTTCGCCGACGTGGTGTCCGCGGTCCGGTCACACCTCGGTCACACGCTGCGTGAGCTGGCCGGGGTGATCGAAGGCGCCCCCAAGGAACTCGAGACGGGCGACCTCGTGGAGCGGGTCCGGCACCTGTTCGTGCGCAACTGAGCCGTCGCCGACGTCGTCCGAGCTGCCGCCGGCCATCAACGCCCGTCGGGTGCCTCGGTGTCGGCGATCCGCCTGTCAGTGACGTCCTGTCCGATGCCCCGCAAGCCCAGCACGGCGCCGGCCGACCCGACCGTGGGCTGGGCGCGGGCGTGGACGATCCTGACCTCATGGTCGGGACGAACGATGCGGTACACCTCCTCGAAGGGCCGGCCGCTCGCGACCGATTCCTCGATGCCGCCGCGGACTCGATCCTGGTCCTCGGGGTGCACGGTGCCGATGTGGGATTCGAACGTCCCGTCGAAGTCGAGCGGATCGACACCGTGGATGCGATGGAACTCGTCGCTCCATTGCACCGCTCCGGTTCGGCGGTCCCAGAGCCAGCTGCCGACATGCGCCATGGCCTCGCTCTCGCGCACCCGTGCCTCGACTTCGCCGAGCGTGGCCTGCGCGAGCCGCTGCTCGGTGATGTCCCGCGCGACGAGCACCGTCGCGACCGGTACGACATCGTCCTCGAACACCGGACACAACGACATCGAGATCGGCATCGGCATGCCGTCCTTGCGCAGGATCTCGGTTTCGAAGTGCTTGACCCGATCGCCCGCCATCACGGTGTCGACGATCGCTCGCACCGTGTCGCGGACGTGGTCCGGGAACAACGCGGTGTAGGGCGATCCGATGATCTCGTGCGGCGGGATAGCCGAACAGGCGCTCCGCGGTCTGGTTCCAGGTCGTGACGTTGCCCTCGGCGTCGTGGCTGACCATCGCGTCATCCGACGTCTCGACGAACGCGTCGAGAAGCGCGGCCGGAGACACGATCCAATCCGTCGATCGGCTCGTCATACACCCACGTCCCCTCCGACGCACTGGCCTCTGGCACTCACGCCTGCTCGACGACCCCCACATGACGGTAGCCGCCCGTCCGCGCCGTCCCGAACGCGTCGTCGACGATCCGTTCGCGGTGGGACTCGAGTTTCGCGCGCTGACTCTCGGCCCGTTGGCACAACGCCTCGAAGTCGACGCCGGCGACCTCCGGTCGCCCGGCGAGGCTCTGCTCGCAGCAGCGCCACAACGATGCCTTCGACATGATGCCGGCCGACAGCATCTCGAACTCCTCGAGCCGGCTCAGCGGCGAGTACCGGTGGACGTACCCGTTGGCCTTCAACCGGCCCATCCAGGCGCCTGCCACGCCCATGACCATCTTGACCCGGTTCGGCGAGTGGCCCAGCCTCGCGATGACGTCGTCGAGCACCTCTCGGTCGCGCTGGATCTCGCCGGTGAGCTCCCGCATCGTCGCCGTGAGGTAGTTGTCCGGATTCTTCTCCAACATCCGTCGCGCGAGTGCGACCCCGCCGGCAGCACCGGCACGGTGGTCATCGAGGTAGACGCGGAGAAGGCGGTCGCGATCGGAGGATGTCTGTGGCATGGCAATCCACTACCCAGCCCGCTCGGATTCGACACGCCTGGCTGACTAGGGCTGGTCGCCGTCGGTGGGCGCCGCGGCGAGGACGCTTCGAAGCGTCTGCGCGGCGCCGAGCAGGCCGGCCGATTCGAACGGAACGACGATCTTGGCGTTCTTGCTGTCGGCGAACTTGGCGAGGGCGTCGAGTTGGAGGATCGCGACCATCGTCGGATCGGGGTCGGCGGCCTTGATCGCCTTGTACACGGTTTCGATGGCCTGCGCGCGGCCTTCCGACTCGAGGATCGCCGCCTGACGGTTGCCCTCGGCCCGCAGGATCGCCGCTTGGCGTTCGCCTTGCGCGGCGCGCACCGATGCCTGCGCAGCACCCTCGGCGACATTGATCGCCGATTGCTGGTGACCTTCCGACTGCAGGATCGTCGCCCGCTTCTCCTGGTCCGCCTGTTTCTGGAGGGCCAGGGCTTCGAGGATCTTGGGCGGCGGGGCGATCTCGATGATCTCGATGCGGTTGATCCGGATGCCCCACTTGTCGGTGACCGCCTCCATCTGCGACTGGACATCGGTGTTGATCCGCTCGCGCTCGGACAACGCCTCGTCGAGGGTCATCGTGCCGATGACCGACCGCAGGGCGGTGCGCGCCAGCGCGTCGATGCCGATGTCGAAGTTGGCAATGCTGAACAGCGCCTGCTCGGCGACGACGATCTGGGTGAAGATCGTGGCGTTCACCGTGACCACCACGTTGTCCTTCGTGATCACGTCCTGGCGATCACCCGGCCGTGGGATCTCGCGCATGTCGACGCGCTGCAGCGAGTCGACGAAGGGGGCGATGATCACGAGGCCCGGCTCGTGCGTCTTGCGGTACTCGCCGAGGTGCTTCACGACCCCGACCTCGCCCTGCTGCACGATGTTGACCATCTGTTGCAGCAGCACCACGAACACGGCCATCACCAACACCGCACCGACGATGCCGACGAACACGCCGGTGCCGAATGCAACCATCACGACTGCTCCTGTTCTCCTTCATCGATGAGCGGACCGCTGTCCGCTTCGACGAGACCTTCGATCGGTAGGTGTCCGCCGGACGGCCACACGATGAGGGTGGTCCCCTCGACGCCGGTGATCATCACCTTCGTGCCTGCGGGAGCGCGACGTCGCCTCCGCTGACCGCCAGCCATCGTTCGCCGGCGAGATTGACGTGGCCCGCACTGCCGGTGCCACCCACGAGATCGAGCGTCACCACTTCCTGCCCCACGAACCCGCCGTGCACACCACGCGAGTGGTGCGGGCCGTGTCGCGCCTGCAGGGAGGCGCTCATCAGCGGTCGGACCAGGAAGATGCCGACGACCGCCAACAGCACCGCGGCGAGGACCTGCACGGCGATCGCCCCGGGAGCGATCAGCGCGACGGCCGCACCAGCGAAACAGCCGATACCCGCGAACAGGGCGTAGAAGGCGAAATGGTGCAGCTCGACGGCGAGGAGCACCACTCCGGCAGCGATCCAAACGATGGCCAAGCCGACACCTTTCTGCTGCGACGAAGTGTACGACTCCGCAGCCGAAGTGTCTCGGCGTGAACCTCGGGTTCAGCAGCGTGACTTCCCGTTCAGGTCGGGGTTCTACGATCGTCGGTCATGCAAGTACGACGTGTGGTCACCGGTCACGACGAGAACGGCAAGGCGGTCGTCGCCAGCGACACCGAGGTCGATGGGCTGCGACCGGCCATGACCCCCGGATCCGAGTTCCACCGGCTGTGGGGCGCCGACGAGGCGCCGCACTTCCCCGACGGCGGTGCGGAACCCGAGCACCACTCCTACTTCCCGCCGGTGGGAGGGTTCCGTTTCGGGTTGTTCGCGGTGCCGCCGGGCAATCGTGTCGATGCCCAACCCCCGGACGACCTCGAGGCGGCGTTCACCGAGTTCGAGGCGGCCTTGCCGGGGCTGGCGTCGTACCTGGAGCCCGACGCGCCGGGCATGCACACGACCGACACGATCGACTTCGAGGTCGTGCTCGAGGGTGAGGTGTGGTTGGAGCTCGACGACGGCGTCGAGGTCCACCTACGTGCGGGCGACACCGTCGTGCAGAACGGCACCCGTCACGCCTGGCGCAACCACGGCGACACGACGGCGCGCCTCGCGGTCTTTCTGATCGGCGCCCACCACGCCGTCGTTGCACCGCGCTGACGATCAGCCGCCGCCTCCGTACTTGATGGTCAGCTGCCGCTTCCGTAAGGCCGGGTGATGATCTCGAGCCAGTGTCCGTCGGGGTCGGGGAAGTACGACGCCTTTCCCGCCGTCGTTGTGGTTGATCTCGCCGCGGCGCGTGCCGGCCGGGTCGGCGTAGTAGTCGATCCCGCGCTCGACGATCCGGCCGAAGATCGAATCGAACTCGGCCTCGCTGATCAAGAACGCGTAGTGCTGCGGGGAGATCGCGTCCGGACCGTCATGGCGGCCGAAGTCCAAATTGACGTCGTTGCCCGTCGACACTTGCCAGAACGGTCCGAACCGGATCGGTGCATCGAGGCCGAGCATCTCGGCCATCCAGGCGGCGGAACCCGCCGGGTCCTTCGACGCGATGATCGTGTGGTTGAGCTGCACGGTCATGGCAATGCTCCTTGCTCGGTATCCGGATCACGAACAGTCTGGCCTCGAGCACCTGTGAACAAACTCTGAACCCGCCTGTTCCCAGTCCGTCAGCGCGTAATGTTTGCATCCGCTGCGGACAACGCACCGCGATCGGCGGAGGAGTGAGCGGCGCGAAGGAGTCGTCATGCCGGTGCTCACGCAACTCGACCCACCAGGTGGGGTGAAGGATCTCGCCAGTCGTCCTGCCCTCCGGGAGCGTTGGTCGGACCAGGTGTCGGGCTGGTTCGACGCGGCGATCGAACGGATCCGGGTACGGGCTCCGAAGCCGCAGTTCTACAACCCGCTCGTCACGCCGACCGATCCTGGCAGTGCCGAGAAGGAGATCGCGTGGCTCGGCTTCCCGCAAGTGCTCCTGCGCGAGGCGAACGGAAATCGCCGGCTCGCCTATCAGCGCGCCGACCGCAAGGTCGCCATCGGCCAGGAACGCAACCATGACGAGTATCTCGAGTGGCACGTCGCCCGCGACGGCACCGGGTCCATCGTCCGCGTCGTCTTCACCACCGAACCACCCGAGTACTACGACTTCCTGGCTCGCGCCGGCGAAGCCGGGAACACGATCCTGCTCAAGCTGTACCGCAAGTACGTCAGCCCCGACGTCGTCCTGTCCGACCTCGTCGTGAACGGCGTGTACAACCCGCTGAACCGCTGGAACTCCCGCGACGGCGCGATGCACCTGACGCACCATTCGAACAGCCTGCAAGCCGAGCTCTACCTGGCCGCCGACGGCACCATCCGGCGACGCAAGGGCACTCGCGTGCTGAGCGACGCCCAAGAGCTCATCGAGTGCGCGAAGTACGGCGAGCCACTGCGGGCGTCGGACCCCCGCATCGGCGCCGACGTCAACGCCCTGGCACGCGAGGGTTATGCCATCACGCTCAAGAACCCGGTCGGGCTCACCATGAAGGGCATCAACACCCAGGGATGGACGAAGCCCGACGGAACACCGATCGGCCGCAACTACTTCAAGGTGGTGCGCGGCCGTGCAGGGAGTGCTGTGCGGGCGGTGTTCGAGGTGCCCTCGGGCGAGAGATCGGCGGGGCGACCGTTCACCGTTGGAGACATCCTCATCGGCGGGCAACCGGTTCGGTTCGGTGGCCAGCTGGCCGAGGCCGTCACGGTGAAACTCGTCGGTGTGGCCACTCGCCAGGGGTCGATCACCAACGCCGCCGTGCCGTGCGAGAGGGGGTGAGACCCATCGCGGCGCTGCGCGAGCCGATCCTCGAACTGGCCGACATCCAGGGCAACAGCATCGTGCCGTTCGCGAAGCCCCATCAGGCACACGTGTTCCTTCGCGTGACCCACGTCGGCCGAGCACGTCGCTGGCTGGGCACGATGGCCGATCACGTCGCCTCGTCGGCCGCCGTGTTCCGTCACAACCAAGAGTTCCGCAAACTCCGCGCCGCCGCGGGTGGTGCACCTCCCGATCTCGTGGCGACGTGGCAGTCGGTCGCGATCTCGTCCGCCGGATTGCGCCGGCTCATCGGCGCGACCGAGACCGACTCCTTCGTCGACGTCCCGTTCGTCGTCGGCCTCGCCGCGCGCTCGGGCGTGCTCGGCGACCCGGTCGATCCCGCCGCGCCCGGGGCGGCCGTCAACTGGTCGGTCGGCGGACCTACCAACGCGGCCGACATCCTGGTCGTCGTGGCCAGCGACAAGCCCGAGGCGCTCGAGGCGGCGGTGCACGATCTGTTCTCCAGTGCTCGCGGCGTCGAGGAGATCGTCACCCACTGGGGGCACGACCTCGTCGGCGAGTTCAAGGGCCGCGAGCACTTCGGCTTCCGTGACGGCATCTCGCAGCCGGGCGTTCGGGGCCGGGCTTCGCGCGCCCGCGGCGATTACATCACCCGACGCCTGATCGACCCGAGTGACCCCGCCGGTCGGATGTGGTCCCGTCCGGGTCAGCCGCTCGTGTGGCCCGGCCAGTTCGTCCTCGGCTACCCGGAACAGGACCCGATGGACCCGCTGAGGCCCCTCCCTCCGGCGACGCGGGGTCCTGCCTGGGCGAGGAACGGATCGTTCGTCGTCGTCCGTCGTCTGCGTCAGGATGTCGCCGGCTTCTGGCGCTGCGCACGTCGACATGCGGAAGCGCTGCGCAGAAAGGGCGTCGCCGACATGACGGACGTGCGCCTCGCGGCGCTGCTGGTGGGCCGCTGGCCGAGCGGGGCGCCGCTCGCCCGGACCCCCGAGGCGGACGATCCCGAGCTGGCCGCCGATGCCCTCGCCAACAACCACTTCGGGTACGCCGAGCCCACCCTCGCGATGCCGACGATCGACAGGTACCGCGACCCGTTCCCGCATGCGGTCGACGACTCCGCCGGGCTGCGCTGTCCGGTCGCCGCCCACATCCGCAAGGTCAACCCCCGCGACGTCGCGACCGAACAGGGTGGATCGAAGGACACGCTCGTCCGTCTGATCCTTCGTCGCGGCGTCCCGTTCGGCGAACCGCTCGACGGGGTCGGGCCAGTCCGGCGGGAGGCGCCGGCAGCCGCGCCCCCGGACGCCGAACGGGGGCTGATGTTCGCCTGCTACCAGACGTCGATCGACAACCAGTTCGAGTTCCTCCAGCGCACGTGGTCGAACACCGACGACAAGCCTGACGTCGGAGGAACCGACTTCATCATGGGCCAGAGCGACCGACCTCGCCGCTCACGAGCGATCACCCTGCAGTTCGCCAACGGCCGCAGTGAGACCGTCAGCATCCGCAGCGACTTCGTCATCCCCACGGGTGGTGGGTACTTCTTCGCGCCGGGCATCGCGGCGTTGCGCGAGCGAATCGGTTCCTGACGGGACCATGCACGTAGACGGCGACCGCTCACCAGCAGACCCACGGTCGCGCATCTTCGGGCCAGAGCTCCGTTCCCTCACGATCGGACTGGTGTCGATCGTGACGCTGGTGGCGTTCGAGTCGTTGGCGGTCATCACGATCCTGCCCGACATCGAAGAGGACTTGACGGGATTGGCGTGGTACGGCTGGGTGACCACGTCGTTCTTCCTCGGCACCATGATCGGCATCGTCTTCGCCGGCGGCCAGGCCGATCGGCACGGTCTCGGACGGCCGTATCTCGTGGGCCTGATCCTGTTCGCCGTCGGCCTCGTGGTGGCGGGGCTGGCGCCGTCGATGCCCGTCCTCGTCGCCGGCCGGTTCGTCCAGGGGTTCGGCGCCGGCGTCGTCCCGGCCGTCGGGTACGTCGCCATCGGACGCGTCTATCCGCTCGACGTACGACCCCGGATGTTCGCCGTGCTGTCGACGGCGTGGGTCGTGCCGGGCATCATCGGTCCGGCGCTCGCCGAGCGGATCTCCGCGTGGATCAGTTGGCGAGCGGTGTTCCTCGGCCTCCTGCCGCTCGTCGCAATCGCGGGTTCGGTGATCATCCCCAGGATGATGCGAATCCGCCCGCCCGCGGGTGTCGACGCGGCGGGCGCTGAGGTCAGCGTGCCGTGGAACCGACGACGAATGGTGGAAGCGGCGCGGGTCGCGATCGGCACCGCGCTCGTCGTCGCCAGCCTCTCCACCGCGTGGGCGATCGGACCGGCGGTGGTCGGCGGGATCCTCATCGGTCTCGGCCCACTCCGACGCCTCACACCGCCCGGGACGCTACGAGCCGCGGCCGGGCTGCCGGCCGTGGTGCTGTCACGAGGATTGCTGACGTTTGCGTTCTTCGGAGCCGACACGTTCGTTCCGTACGCGCTCACGGAAGGCCGTGGCTCGTCGACGTTCGCCGGCAGCATTGCCGTCACCACGTCGACATTGGGATGGACGGCGGCCACCTGGATCCAGGAACGCTTCATCACCCGCACCGGAGAGGCGTATTTCGCACGCGCCGGCTACCTCGCGATGACGCCTGGCATCGTCGTGGTCGCGTTGGCGTCGGCCGCCGACGCGCTTCCGTTCTGGATGATCCACGTCGGATGGACGCTGGGCGGTTTCGGGATGGGGCTCGCCTACTCCGCGCACTCTCAACTCACCCTGCGCTGTGCTCCTGCCGAGCGCTACGGAAGCGCGACGGCGTCCTTGCAACTGTTCGACAACCTCGGCATCGCCCTCGGCGCCGGTGTCGCCGGCGCCGTCGTCACGTTCGGCGACGACGCCGGCTGGGATCCGGGGACTGCCGTCGCTGCCGCGCTCGTTCCCGCCGCCACCGCGGCGCTGATCGGCGTGGCCGTGACCCGTCGACTCCCCCGCGCCGCGTCCCCGCCCCTGCCGCGGATGGGGCTCAGGTGACGATGTAGCCGTTGACGTCGGCGAGCAACTGGGTACCCGCGAACGTGTAGATGCACGCCTTGCCGCCCGCATCCAACTGCACGATCACCGAGTTGGCGATATCGACCCCAGCCCGATAATTGACGCCGCCGCCCACGATGCGCCGGCGGTCCGACCGGTACCGAGGTCGACCGGCGCGAGGTTGTCGCCCATCTCATCGGCGCCGTCGCCGCGGACGTCGGTGTCGCCGTAGCCGAGTTGCCCAGCGTCGTTGCCTCCCCAGCACCTGACGGTGCCGTTCTCCAGCACCGCACACGTGTGGAAACCACCGGCGCTGATCACCGCCGCGGCACCCCGCCCGCTGCCCGGCATCGCCCCTTCCGGTTCCGCGTGCGACACCGCCGCAGGCGCGCTCGCCGCGACCAGCATCACCGCCGACAACACCACCACCCTGACCGCCGTCGAACCCATCCGGCCGCACCGACCGGTCACACCCCGCGCCACTGCGAGTCACGGCGACCGCAGCCGGGTGGTGGCGGCAGCGCCATCTCCTGACTTGTGGTTGACAGGACACCCTGCGCGCGTTGACAGGACACCCTGTCAAATTCACCGAGACAACGCCCCGACCGGCCGGCGAGAACGGTTCAGCCGGCCACGATCGTCGCCGCGAGCGCGACCCGATGGTCCTTCGCCCACGGCGGCCCCATCGTTGCCCGGGGACCGTGCAGGACCTCGTCGGCCCGCTCACCCAGCAGGCTGACCGCCTGACCCACCACGTCCTTCGCGTCGTAGAGGTGGACGTCCCAGCCACGAGCGTGTGCGAGCTCGGACAGCACCTTCCGATACATGATGGCGTCGACCCGGGCCTCGTACGGCGCTCGCCGTTGGACGACGATGTCGTCGGGGAAGTCCAGCGGCCAGGCTCGGAGCGAGATCGATTCGATCGGCGCGGGGAGTGCGTTCGCGAGTTCGTCGAGCGCGGCTGACGTCGCCCGAACAACTGAGGCTCGTACCTTGGCGACCAGCGCAACCGTGGCGGCGACATCGAGACGCCAGCCCTCGTAGTGAATCGGTGCTGCCGGCAGTCCGGGTTCGACCAGCTCGATCCGCCGACGGTCGACGACCTCGTGGTCAGCGGACGCCGTCACGGCAACAGCCCATCCGAGATGATCGGCAATGCCCACGCGCATGTCACAGATTGTGGTCCTCCTCGGCGATTCGACCTAGTCGAAGTCGATCCGCATCACGACCCGCCGGACGGTCGGGTGGCTGACCTCCTTGAACCCGGCGTCCTCGAAGACCTGACGGGCCCCCACGTGCGCTTCGCCCCAGGTGATCTCCTTGCCCGGATAGGTGATCATCGGATAGGCCTCGAGCGCCCGGGCGCCGCGCTCGCGCGCGAAGTCGATCGTGGCCGCGGCGAGGGGATAGGTGAGGCCACGGCTCCGGTAGCTCTTGCGGACCACGAAGCAGGTCACGGCCCAGATGGCATCGTCGTCCTTGTCCTCGTCCCGGAACTTCCACGGGATGCGAGAGGTGCGCAGCTTGGGGTACGCCGTCCGCGGTTCGACCGCGACCCACCCCGCCGGCTCGTCGTCGACGTACGCCACCAGTCCGCTGGTGGCAGCGGCGGTCGGGTCGCCGCAGGCGGTCTGCGCCTCGAGCATCGCGGCCCGCTCCTCGAGGGTGGTGTCGCGCCAGAACCAGCCGACGACCTTGAACCTCTGGCACAGGCACCGGCATGCGTAGTCGGTGGTGCCGAAGATCGCGGCGAGGTCCTCCCACGTGGCCTCGTTGGCCGGGACGATGGTCAAGTGCTCCGCCGTGATCGGCGCCTTCATCGCCGTCACGATCCGTGCGCAGAACGGCCACGCGCGCACGTGACGAGGAAAAGCGGATACCTCACACCGCCACGGTCGACGTCGCCGCAGTCGCTGAAGACGATCTCGGTGAAGCCGGCATCGGCGAGATGGGATGAGAGCCTCGAACGTTCGAACCCGTGGACGCCCTTGAAGTCGGCGCCGTGGAACGAACCGTCCTCTTCGTCGAGGTCGACCACGCAGAGGTGTCCGCCTTCCTCCAGCAGGTGCGCGAACCCCGCCAGCACAGGGTGCACGTTCGTGATGTGGTGCAGGGTCATCACCGTGACGACGAGGTCGAATCGCTCATCGGGTGCCGGCTGGGTGGCCAGGTCCAGATCCCACACCCGAGCGTTGGTGATGGCGCCCGAGTCGATCTTGTCCTGGATGACGTCGCGCATCCCCGTCGAGGTGTCGGCCAACGTCACCGGACCCACGGAGTCCTGAAGAGCCTGGGTGACGAGCCCGGTGCCGGCGCCGTACTCGAGCATCCGCATCGAACGGTCGAGCGGAACGGCTCCGCCGATCGCGCGGGCCACCGCACGGGCGCGTTCCACTTTCGCCGGGTCGTCGTCCCACGTGGCGGCCCTCTCGTCGAAGCTGTTCGTGCTCACGACACGAGTCAACCAGCTCGGTCGGAACGTCAGGTAGTCGTTCCCTGCGATCGGGCCGAATGCCACGATGATGATCGACGTGTTGGAGATTCGACTGCTGGAGCGCCACGACCTCGACGAGGCCGCCGCGCTGGTTGCCCGCGAGCACACGGCCGCGCGGAACGGTCAGCCATTGCTTCCTGCCACGTTTCTCGACCCTCGGAACTGCCATGAAGGACTGACGGACCTGCTGGCGGACGGATCCCGCGGTGTCGTCGCGCTCGACGGCGGGCGCCTCGTCGGCGTGATGTGCGGGCGAACCACCGATGGTGTGGGCTTCGTTCCCGCTCACGGGCTTGCCGTCGAATCCGACCGGGCCGATCCGACCGCGGTCGTTGTGCGCCTCTTCGCGGAGTTGGCTCCAGTGCTCCTCGATGACGGCGCGTGGCGCTTCACGATCGACCACGTCGAGTTCGATCCGTTGGGAGCGGCGTTGAACAACCTCGGATTCGGCAGGGCCAGTGTCTTCGCCACCCAGATGTCGCGCCCGATCGAGGACTCGCCGCCGGTGGATGTTCGCATCGCCGAGCCCGACGATCTCGATGTCATCGCGGCGCTCAGTCAGATCGAGCTCGATCACCGCTCGGTCCCGCCGATCTACGCACCGCCGCAACCACGGAGCCTCGCGGAGACGCACGCCATGCATGAGCGGTTGTTCGACGACGGAGCCGTGCACTTCCTCGCCCGTCGCGACGGTGACGACGTCGGGCTGCTCACCGTCGAGCTCACGTCTCCGGCTCCCAGGCTCTGTCCGCACGGCCAGCCATACATTGGGCCGACGGCGACCCACCCGGGCGCGCGCAGTACGGGCATCGGGACGGCACTCGTGCTGGTCGCCTTGGACTGGGCCACGTCAGCCGGTCACGAGACGGTCTCGGTCGACTTCGACTCCGCCAACCCGCTCTCCCGACCGTTCTGGCTCGGGCTGGGCTTCCTGCCGACGGGCTACCGGCTTCGACGGTTCATCGCTGTCCGCCCGTGACGCATCCTCACCGAGGTCGACCCGGTCCGCGACCATCGTGCCGGGGACGGTACGTCGTGATCACCGTGGCGGCGGTGACGGGGGTGACCTCCGGCAGCTGCCGGATCCGCTCCGCCAGCGTCGCCGGGTCGGTGTGCCAGGCGCTCGGGCCCATCGCGACCAGCGCCAGCACGTCGTCGCGGCACAGTCGTAGGGAGTGACGGTGCACGGTCCGGCCGACCTCCACGAAGCCGTCCGCCAACCCCGCCGCGACGGTGGCCGTCTTCTCGGGGTCGACGCTCAGCAACGCCAGGGGGGCCACCAGTTCGGCGAGGTGGTCCGCCTCCGGCGTCACCACGAGCAGCAGCCCGTCGGGGCGCAGCACGCGCCGGAACTCGGTGGGGTTGCGGGGGGCGAACACGTCGAGCAGAACGGCGGCCACCGCGTCGGCGACCGGCAGCCGACTCCATGTGTCGGCGAGCGCGGCTGCGCAGCGCAGGTTCGACGCAGTCCAGGGCGAGTCCCACCACGACGTCGGCGTTCATCGCCCACCGCGGTCTGGCGCGGTGGCCAGTCACGAGGTCGGCTGGCTGCGCCTGTCGGGCTCGATGTAGATCAGCTGCGCCGCGTGGACCGCATCGCGCACGCGCCGTTCGGCGGCGTTGATGGAGTCGGTGAGCTGCGCGAACGTGAGCGCCGCGTCGAACTCGAGTTTGGCGGCGACGAGGATTTCGTCGGGTCCGATGTGCTGCGTCCTGAGGTGGATCAAGGACGTGACGTCAGGCCCGGCGGTGAGCGCGGCAACGATCGCATCCTGGTCGGACTGGCTCGCCGACTCTCCGATCAGGAGCCCCTTCATCTCGATCATCAGCACGATCGCGATCACGATCAGCAGCAGACCGATCACGACCGATCCCGCGGCGTCCCACCGCGGGTCGCCGGTGATCTCCGCCATCGCAATCCCTCCGAGGGCTGCGAACAGGCCGACCTCGGCACCGATGTCTTCGAGCAGCACGACTGGCAACTCGGGTTGCTTCGAGGTTCGAATGAACTGCCACCAGCCGACGCCCGCGGGCTTGACGTGTTTGACCTCCTTGATCGCTGTCCGCAGCGAGTAGGTCTCCAGCGCGATCGCGAACAGCAGGATGCCGATCGCGACCCACACACTGTCGAGCTCGTGCGGATGCCGCAGCTTCTCGATGCCCTCGCTGAGCGCGAACAAGCCACCGATCGAGAACAACACGAGCGAAACGGCGAACGACCAGAAGTAGCGCTCACGCCCGTAGCCGAACGCGTGAATCGGGGTTGCCTGCTTGCGCGCCCGGCTGACCTCCGAGCAGCAGCAGTGCCTGGTTTCCACTGTCGGCCAGCGAGTGGATCGCCTCGGCAAGCATGCCTGCAGACTGGGTGATGACGTAGCCGACGAACTTGGCGATGGCGATGCCGAGGTTGGCGAACAACGCTGCCAGGACCGCTCGTCGGCTTCCCTCAGTCATGGCGTCAGATTCGCAGATCGGTCGCGTGGCACACCAGACCATCGAGACCAACGGATCCGTCGTCTTCTCGGCGACGACTCGTCTCGGACTCCGAACTGAGCGTCGCCGAGAAGCTCAGACATGGCCGATCGAATGACCGGCCCGCGGGTCTTTGCGTCGTGCGGGACGAACGGTCAGTCTGTGCGGGTGAAGGGCGACGAGATCTCGGGCGACGACCGCATCGGGTCGGCCCAGCGTCCCTCCTTCGTGCAACGCCAGGCGCTGAAGGGCCTCTTGAAGCAGGCCCGCAAGCACCCCGACGAACCGTTGACGCCCGCCGACTGGGAGTCGTATTGGAGGTACGGGGCGCAGCCCCGCACCCGGGCGTTCAAGCGAGTTCTCCGCACGCTGCCCAGCACGCCTCGCTGCGGGTACTGCGGCGCACCGTTCGCCGGCGTCGGCGCACGGCTCGTGCGGCCCTTGGGCTACCGCCCGTCACGCAAGAACCCGAACATTTGCTCGACGTGCGTCGAACTCGCGCCGCCCGGCGGGATGACGTTGGAGATCGGCGTGTTGTTCGCCGACCTCCGCGGGTTCACGTCGGACTCGGAGTCGCGCACGCCGGCCGAGGTGAGCATCGAACTGAGACGCTTCTATGCCCACGCCGAGAAGGTCTTGTTCCCCGAGGCGCTCATCGACAAGCTGATCGGCGACCAGGTCATGGCGCTGTACGTGCCTCCCCTCATGACGCATGCCGCCTCGATCGACGATGACGGCCGCCGGCACGTCGCCCACGTGATGCTCGAGCACGCCCGTGAACTCCTCGACCGCGTCGGCTACGGCACGGCGGGAGCTCCGGACTTCGAGATCGGCATCGGCGCCGACTTCGGTGAGGCGTTCATCGGAAACATCGGGGACACCGCCGTGCACGACTTCACCGCGGTCGGCGATGTCGTCAACACCGCCTCGCGCCTCCAGGGCCATGCGGCGAGTGGCGAGGTCGTGCTGTCGGCTCGGCTCGCTCAGTTCCTTCCGACACCGATCGGCGTGCCCGAACAGGTCGTGCTCAAGGGCAAGCAGGAGCCGTGCGACGTGCGCCGCGTGCAGTGGTACCGCGATCATCCCTAACCGGCGGCAGGGTGCGGTGCGTGGCCCGACGGCACGGCGATGAGTGCGACAATTCATCGACGGAAGGGCCGACGGGCCGCTGCCGGTCTGGTGACGCCGAGTCTCGGAGGACGCGATGAAGATGAAGGGACAGCTGAACGTGAACACCCCGGCCGAGTACATCGCCGCGGTGGACGACAAGCGCCGATCCGACATAGCAGCACTCGATGCGCTGATTCGCAAGCACGCGCCGAAGCTCGAGCCGGTCATCATGGGCGGCATGCTCGGCTACGGGCCGTTTCACTACCGCTATGCCAGCGGCCGCGAGGGCGACGCCTGCAAGCTCTCGATCGCCAGCAACGCCTCGTACATCTCGCTGTACTGCTTCGGCGCCGACGCGAACGGCTATGTCGCCGAGCGGTACGTCGACCGGCTCCCGAAGGCCAGCATCGGCAAGGCCTGCGTGCGGTTCAAGAAGCTCGCGGACCTCGACGAGAAGGCGCTCGTGGCGCTCATCAAGGACACCGCCAAGATGGGCCTCGTCGCCTGAGCGCGCACCCGATCATGCGATCGTCGCTGCGGGACAGGCGGTGTTCCGTACCCAACTGCCGTGATGCTGAGCAGTGAGCGCTCGGCCGATGGCGCAAGAGGGTGGACGGTCTCGGCTCCACGATCGCGACCGCGTGCGCGAGCTCGTGGTGGACGCCAACGACGGGATCATGGCCGTCGCTGGCATCGCGGAGGGCTTCATCGGGGCCGGTGCCAGCACGTCCGCCACATTGATCGCGGTGCTGGCCGGAGCGGTCGCGGGCAGCATCGCCCTGTCCGGCGCCAAGTTCACGGAGGCAGCGATCGAACGCGATGCACGACAAGTCGAGCTGGATGAAGTTCGCCGGCAATTGGACCTCTCGCCCGACGAAGAGCTCCGCGAGCTGGTCGCGCTCTACGAAGCGCAAGGTGTGTCGCCCGATCTGGCGCAACAGGTTGCGACCGAGCTCAGCTCGCCTGACGCGCTGACCGCCCGTGCCGACGCTGAGCACGGGATCGAACCGCGCCAGAGACCACTCCGGCCAATCGTCGCCGCCGCGCTCGCGGGTCTTGCCTTCGCTGTCGGCGCGCTCATCGTGGTGGCCACGATCCTGTCAACGCCGCGGAGCGCGAGGCTGCCGACCACCTTCTTCGCCGTCGCATTCTCACTGGCCTTGACATCGCTCGTGCTCGCCCGCTGGGGCCAGGTCCCTGCAGGTCGGACGATTGTCAGGAACGTCGGTGTCGGCGTGACGGCCATGTTCGCGTCACTGGCGATTGGTTCGCTGTTCGATCTCTGAACCTCACTCGGCGCGCCTATGTACCTTGACGGGTACGTAACCGCTTGGGTACGCTTCATCGCATGGATGCTGTCCTTCACGCGATCGCCGACGGCCATCGCCGCACCATGCTCGAGACGCTCCGCGATCACCCGGCGACGGTGAACGAACTGGCCGCGGCGATCCCCATCGCCCGCCCCGGGGTGTCCCGGCACCTGCGGGTGCTGCGCGAGGCCGGCCTGGTCGAAGCCCGTCAGGACGCACAACGACGGATCTACAGCCTGCGGCCCGAACCACTGGCGGAGGTCGACGAGTGGTTGGCGGACTATCGAGCACTCTGGCGGCACCGAATGGATGCGCTGCACACCGAGATCACCCGCGGCAAACAGAAGAGGAGGACCCGATGAGCGATTCCCACTCGAAGGCCGGGTTCGTCGGCAGCATCTCTGCGATCGGCGATGGCAAAGGTGCGGTCCGGATGGAGGACGTCTACGACACCAGCGCCGAAGACCTGTGGTCGGCCCTCACCGACCCGGACCGGCTCGCGCGCTGGATCGGAACAATCGCCGGCGACCTGCGCGTCGGTGGCACCTTCCATGCCCGCTTCACCAGCGGCTGGGAGGGACCGGGCCGGATCGAGATCTGCCGGCAACCAGAACGGCTGCTGCTCGTGATGGCACCTGGCGGCGCCGACGAGACCGAGATCGAGGCGACCCTGACCCCGGCCGGCGACCACACCCGCCTCGTCATCGAGGAGCGCGGCATCCCGATCGAACATCTCCCCGGCCACGGCGCCGGCTGGCAGGCCCACGTGGAGGACCTCGCCGCCCACCTCGCCGGCCGAGAACGCCAGGACTGGCACGCCCGATGGGTCGAGCTCACGCCGTCGTACGAAGCGTCCCGCGGCGAGCTCGAGTGATCGTCCCAGCTCCGGCCGCCGAACGGGAGGCGTTGATGTTCTTCCTCGCGGCGCAACGCGCCAGCGTGCTGGCGATCGTCGACGGACTCGCCGAGGATCAGCTGCGCCGCACCACCGTGCCCAGCGGCTGGACCCCGGCCGGCATGATCGAGCACCTCGGCGACGCCGAACGCGTCTGGTTCCAGCACGTCGTCGCCGGCGAGCCAACCGCCGACACAGATCTCGAGCCGGTTGACATCGAACGAGCCGACGGGACGGCGAGCAACGGCTTTCGGCCCCGTCGCAGTGTCGCCGAGGCGCTGCTGTACTACCGCGCCCAAACCGTCCGCTCCGACGAGATCCTGGCCGCGACCCCGCTCGACGCCCGGCCTGCGGCCCGCCCGGTGGTCGACATCGGCATCGCCGACGACGTCATCACCGTGCGCGATGTCGTGCTGCACGTGATCGAGGAGACCGCACGGCATGCCGGTCACCTCGACGTCGCTCGTGAGCTGATCGACGGCCGGACCGGGCTCGGCCCACGATGATCAGCCTCGACGGGCCCAGATCGGGCGCCGTCTTGCGGCCACGTTCGTCACAGTGAAGAGTGGCGGAATGCAGACGTATACAGAAGAGATCCCGGCGCCGAGTGGCCCAATGGGTGTCCATGTCGTACGGCCGGACGGCGACGGCCCGTTCCCGGTCGTCGTGTTCTTCCATCACGGCCCCGGGCTCGACGACGGATCGAAGCAGACAATGGCCCGCATCGCCGAGTGGGGGTACTACGTGGTATCCCACGACCGCTACCACCGAGCCGAGCCGTGGTACACGATGCCAAGCCGCAGCGACGATGAGAGAAAGAAGATGATGGGTCTGGTGCTGGGTACCACCGAGGACCAAGTCGCCGAGGATCTCGGCGCGCTGCTCGCGTGGCTGCCGTCCGACTCAGCCGCTCGTGGCGGTGCGATGGGGTGCATCGGCTATTGCATCGGTGCCCGGTCGGTGCTGTGCACGATCCGCGATCGTGGTGAGCAATTTCGGGCCGGGGTGGGTCTGCACCCGTCGTTCTGCACCACCGACGACGCTGACTCGCCCCATCTCGGCGTGCCGTCGTACACCGGGTCGCTGTACATCGCGTTTGGCTCGGCCGACACGATGCAACCTGCATCGGCCAACACGGCGCTCATCGACGCGACCAATGCGTCACCCAAGGGCGAGGCCGAGATCCACGACGGTGCCGACCACGGGTTCGGCGTGTTCGGCCCCGCCTACCACGAAGCCGCGGCAACACGTTCCTACCAGCGCGCCAAGGACATGTTCGACCGCGAGCTCAACGGTTGACGGGTGTTCGGCGGGGGTACTGCGCGGTCGTCCGACGGGACGTGGCTATGCCGTCACGAGCGCGTTCCACGCCGTGTCGGAGTAGGACTCTTCGGGCAAGACCCATGCGCCGAGGAGTGCGGTGGCGACGGGTGAGGCCAACGGGTTCTCGGTGAACATCTCGCGGAGCCGGCGACGCTTGGACATGGCGTCAGGGCCGAAGCCGTTGTACAGGTAGCTGCCGCTGCTGGCGAAGCGCAGGCGCCGCATCCGTTCTTGTCGTTCGAGCCGGTACGGCTCGAACGCTTCGGCCGTCCAGTTGGACTCGGCGGTCATCACGTCGGTGACCATGTGGACGTCCCTGAAACAGACGGACATCCCTTGTCCGATGATCGGGTCGCTCCAGCCAGCCGCGTCACCCACGAGCACCACACCGCCGACGGCGACGTCGTCGGTCCAGCTGTCGGTCATGGGGTATCCGGCGAGAGGCCCGGCCGGCGTTCCGTCGGCGATCACGCCAGGCACGGGAAGGGATGACACTCTGAACGACTCCAGGAATCTGCGTTCACGACCCGTTCCGGAGAATCGGTGCGGGTCGGTCGCGTCCCAGGCGCCGTAGAGCCGCACTCGTCCGTCGGCTTGCGGAAAGATCAGGAAGTTGAAGTCTCCCTCGACTCCGATCGTCTGCTGCTCGGAGGGCCAGTCGCGTGTGTCGTCGACGAGCATCCCGGCCATGATGACTTGCGCACGAGTCGAGTTCAGTTCGATGCCGAGGCCTTTGCGGATCGCGGACTCGCGACCGTCGGCGGCGACAACCAGCCGGCACGTCGCATTGCACTCCGCGCCGTCGCGTTCATAGGACACCGAGGGCGCATCTCCTGGGAACACGCGGACCGAGCCGATCCCCCGCCGAACCGTTGCGCCCTCCCGGCCGGCGTTGGCGAGCAGTGCCTCTTGGAGCTGTGGGTGGCCGACGGCCAGGCAACCTCCGCCGGGGATCATCGCCACCAGCAGCACGTCGGGCGGCGCCGCGACAAGACTGTGGCCATGACTTCCACCGGATCGCATTTCAAGCGGTGGGTCTTCTCCCGACACTCGCACCCCTGGAGCGCGTGGGCGCGGTGGGCATCAACACCGCTCGTCCTGGGTTCTCGGCGAAGAGAGATGGCTGGAGGAGCGTCCATTGTCGCGGCGCCCTGGCGATCGACTGCCTGGCTAGCGCAGCCCTTCTCATCGCCATCGACAGCGCACTTTGTCATCGTCGCTGGCAGATGACCATCGCAACGATCGCCACGATGAGCCTGTTGCTCTGGTACTGGCGTGAGATGGTTCGCTTCTACGACACGCGCGGTGACAGCCAATAGTCGGCCGTTACCAGACCCACCCCGTCCGGCGGCAACGCTGGCAGACCGCGCCGAGATCGGCGTTACGCGCTCAGCGAGTGCGCACCGAAGCGTGCCCCATCACCCGCGGCGAGAGCAGCCGCTGCGAGACGCACCCAACGCCGGGAATGCGGCAGACACGTGGACCGCTGTCCATCAGATCAGAGGGTTTCTCAGACGAGCCACGAAGGCCGGACCCCCAGCCTCGCGTGTCGCGACGAGTCGGTGTTCGTTCAGGTGCTGACGACGCGATCCGCCTCTTCGATCAAACGAGCGACGTCGGGTGGGGTCACCCACTGGCCGCCCAGCGTCGCCAGGTCATCATCAGTCGCCCCACGGGCAACGGCGCAGCCCTTTCAAACGTAGACAGGGACTTCGTGCTGGCGGGCCTTGGCGAGCAGGTCGCGCAACGGTGGAACGCCAAGTCCTTCGAGTCGCTCGCGGATGTCGGCCTTCAGCAACTCTGTCGCGTCTCCGGCGATCACAATGCCAACCGTTTGACCG
Source organism: Ilumatobacteraceae bacterium (assembly GCA_963722415.1). GTDB lineage: Bacteria > Actinomycetota > Acidimicrobiia > Acidimicrobiales > Ilumatobacteraceae > JALOLG01. The sequence goes on along the minus strand of CAVRNI010000006.1, from coordinate 8,091 downwards.
ACTTCGACTGAGCCGTTGACGGCCAGGTGGAGCGGGAGTGACGCACGCGTCGCGTCCGAGGAACCGCTTGTGCCGATGTAGAGGATGCGCATGTGAAGACCGTACGTGAGATGTGCACCTCACGGTGACGAGCGTCCGGCGCGGGCCGCACCGTCCCCTCGCTGCCGGCTCGGGGATGCGCACGATGCGGGCGCAGAACATTCATAGGCCGGCGCTGAGAACGCTCGTACCGATCTCACCTATCGCCCGCAGCTCCGGCGATCTGCATCCGGTCGTGTCCCCGGAGCTGTGGTGGCACCACTGACAACAGACGTGCACAACCCGTTGACGGCCGACGATCGACAACCCCTGAATGGCCAGAGTGCCACGCGCCGTAAGGGTCGCGTCTGCCTCGGTCGCCGGACGCGAACGGTGATGGCGCTCCGTTTCCCGGTTCCCCACTTCGCAACCGAGCGCTCGGCAGTTATCGTTCTGTGAAGATTCCATCCCGGTGTCATTGTGTGCGCCCGGGCTACTGCGATGACTCGCAGATAGCGCCGACGCTGTAGTCGTCAGTTCCTGCAGGGGGCGACTTCGTGCGAGCGAGCGGATCGGTGAAATCCTGATCTGTCCATGCACAACGCAACGGCGCCACACCGTCAGGGTGTGGCGCCGCGCTCAACGATGATCAATGCACGTGTGGCGCTGTGGAGGACGCCCAACTACAAGCGGTATCAGTAGTGCTGGATGCTGACAAGTCCGAAGTTCAGGACGCCATACCCGTACGCCTTCAGCCAGCCGCTGTCTCCTACGTAACCGATGCGAAGACCCCCGAGTGCGGTTGACGTCGTGAACAGATGGAACCTCCAGTAGTACCCAACGACGGCCAACGGCAGGCTGAGCACAACCGTACGCGTCGGTCCTCGTAGTGAACACGGTGTAAGGCTGGTAGCCAGCGCCATCGTCCATCCACACCTGCAACTGAACGTCCGTGAACTTCATCCGCCCCCAGTAGATGTTCTGATACACGGGATCTCTCCACCATGACTGAAGCACGCAGATGCCGTGTCGGCTGCGGGCGCCGCGGCGGCGGTCGTGTTCTGCGCCAGCGGGACCGCAAACGCCAATGCTGCGAGCGCGCCGGCCAGCATCTTTGTGAAACCCCGTTTGACATTGGCTTTGGTGGGATCAGAATTGGTTTTCATTGTTCCTCCTCCAATAGTGCGGCAGCCCCTGACGGGACCGCACCGACGTCCCAACGATGCGCCCGAACATGGCGGCGGTCTGTTCGAACCAAGACACGCCGAGTGTGCACGCTGAGACAGAGCGCCGGCTGCTCAGTGCTCGAAGCGGACGCCGCCGCGACGGGCGAGACACCCGGCGGAACGCCCCGACACGTGTCGCGGCATCACTAACTCTCGGCGGGGACGAGCCCGAAATGCTCTTCCATCGTCAGGCCACTGGCGTGCAGTTCGGTCGCGAGATCGACACCCACGTACCGCAGGTGCCACGGTTCGTTGGCGTAGCCGGTGATATCGGCCTTGTCGGGTGGGTAGCGGACGATGAAACCGAATCGATGGGCGTTGTCTCGCACCCAGGCGCTCGATGCCGTGTCGCCGAACTCCTCGTCGTCCGGCAGGCCGACCTCGCCGACGTCGACGGCGAGCCCGGTCTGGTGTTCGCTGCGGCCCGGCAGCGCCACACGCTCGGCGGCGACCTGCGTCCCGAAGTCGCGCACGAACCGGTCGTACATCTCCTGCTGGTCCTCGAAGGACCGATAGCCGCCGGTGAGTTGGAGCTCGTAGCCGTCTTGGAGTGCGGCGGCAACCATCGCCTCGAATGCGGCGGCGACGACGGGGGTCGCCTCGGTGTAGGGCGTGCCCGGCTTGATCGGCACGGCGGGGGTCACGAGTTCGGGCGGCACGTAGCCGTCCGGCAGTGGGCGGTCGCGGTTGACGACCCACCAGTCGCTGCCAGCTTGGTCGATCCCAGGGTTCACCGACCCGTCGGTCACCGCCGGGGATTGCGCCGACACTTCCGAGGTGGCTGGAGCGAGGGCGTCATCCGCTGCCAACCGCGTCCCGGGGTCGTCGCCGGACGCGGTGAACCAGGCGAGCACGGCGATCATGGCAACCGCGCAGCCGGCGATCGCCCAGAGCCGCATGTTGGGCGGGCGGCGAGGCGGTGGCGGTCCTTCGGGCTGGCGACCGGTTGAAGGGCGCACCAGCGGGTCGATGCTCAACTCAAATCCGCCCCAGCAGCTCGGTTCAACGGTCGCGGCAACACGGGTCAGGAGGGTACCGGCCACCCAGCTGGGATGACCGTCGACTTCCTCTCGGGACAGGTGATCCGGGTCACACGGCGCGGACGAGCGCGAGATTGTGCCTCCCGCTCGGTCCGGTCCCTAGAACTCGTCGCCCGGTTGCGTGCGCTGCTGCGACGGGCGAGTGGCGGTGCGCCCGACCTGGCGCGGCGCGCGGCGTCGTGTCTGGACGTCTGCGCGTCGATCGGGCTCTCGTCATGCCGCCATGCCAGCGGGCGAGGAGTCAGCCTCGCGCAGGGACTGCACATAGGTCAGGTCGTAGGCGACGCTGAGGGCGCCCATCGACGCGTTGACACGCCCGAGGCGAAAGAGTGCTCGCGCCGCGGCGACGGCCGACGCCACGCCGAGCTCCGTCCGACGGGCCCCGCGAGCAGGCAGCACGGGCGAGGCGCAACGGCAGTCGACGCCGACCCAGGTCTCTCTTCCTCGCGGCTAGGTAGCGAGCGTACGGATGGAGGCGATCGATCTGGACGTGGTAGTACGCGTAGGCGCGCGGGATCGCCAGCCACGCGTCCAACGTGCGGTTGGAGTAGTGCCATGCGATGGCCGCCGGCTGGAAGCGGAAGTCACAGCGGTGGATGTGGAGGCGGAGGGCGACTCGTCGTCCTCTGCTCGCTTGAAGGACTCGTTGAACCCGCCGGCCTTCCGAAAGGTGGCTGTCGGCAGGCAATTGTTGCCAGTGTGGAACTGACGCCAGGTCGGAGCGAAGTGCAGCATCGCGTCGGCCTCCTTCTTCGCCTGGCGGGCCTCCCAGAGGTTCCACGGCGTCGGGTCCCAATCGGCCGGCTCGACAAACGGGCCGCAGCTGACAATCGGGACGGCGGAACGCGCCGTCTCGCCGACCGTTTCGAGGTGGGCTGCGACAAAGCGGTGATCGGGGAGCACGTCGTCATCGAGGAAGATCACGAGTTCGGCGGTGACCCGGTCGACGCCGGCGTTGCGAGCCGCCGCTGGACCCGACTGCTCCGGCAACTCGACGAGCGTGATGTCGAGCTCGGCGAAGCGCTCGACGATCTCTCTCGGCGGGGTGTCGCTGCAGTCGTCGACGACGACGACGCCGAAGTCCTGCATCGTCTGGTTGAGCAGCCCCTCCAGGCAGCGGACGAGCCCGGCAGGCCGGTTGCGCGTCGGGATGACGATGTCGCACAGATGCACCCGCCGGTCCGTCACATCGTCACCTGATCCCGGTCGCTCATTGCGACGCGTGGGGAGCACCTTCTCACGTGCGGTGACCCTGGGCCACTCCACCTTGCATGCCTCCTCGCTCCGTGTCGTCTCGATCGAACGGCTCTTCGTTTGCCGATGTGACCGCCTCAGTTGTGCTCTTCCTCCTGGGCACCGAGAGCGTTGGAGATCTCGATCGCGAGCTCACGCACAAAGGGTTCTACCAGCAGGTTCGCGTGCGTCCCGTTGACGATACGGGTCGTGACCTGTCCATCGATCAGTTCCGACCACAGGCCGTACCACTCCTTGCCCACGAGAGCGACCGAGTCAGTACTCAGCACGAGCGTGACGTCCCTCTTCATGTGCCCCCCACGGTACGTGCGGTATGCAACTCGATGAGCTGCATTGACCTCCTCCTTCAAGCGAACGATCGAAGGCCCCACGTGACGTAGAAACACACGCGCCAAGAAGTTCTTGGACTCCCAAGCGATGACGTTTCGCATCCGCCCGTCGCTGAGGTAGTGGCGTACCCGCATCGTGATGAACGACAGCGGCTTGATCTTGGGGCGTTCCACTCCGGGCGGTCCCAGGTCGACCAACACGAGAGCGTTGACTTCATCGCCACTCGCATCGAGCTGACGCGCCATCTCGAACGCGACCCAAGCGCCGGAGCAGTGCCCGCCGAGCGCGTAGGGGCCAGCAGGCTGCACCGTCTTGAGCTCGGCGAGGTAGTGGGCTGCCATGTCCTCGATGGTCGAGTGCGGTGGCACCGAGCCGTCCAACCCCTGTGGCTGGAGACCGTAGAGCGGACGGTCGGATCCGAGCTCCACTCCGAGCGGAGCCAGTTCGAGAACGCTGATCATGTATGGCGCGACGTAGAAGAAGGGCTGCTCTGGACCCGGAGGGTTGAATCGGCACGAGCGAGGACCATTCGGGCCTCCATCCGTCGTCGCGAATGACCGCTGCGAGTTCTGCGATGGTGGGATGTTGGAACAGAACGGACAACGGCAACCGTTTGCCAGTGCGCTCCTCGATCAACGCGAAGAGGCGTGTCGCCACGAGGGAGTAACCACCGAGGGCAAAGAAGTCGTCGTGGATGCCGACGTGCTTGCGCCCGAGCAACTCCTTCCAGACATCGACGAGCATCCACTCCAACGTGTCGTGTGGCGCGACATCCTCGCTCGTGGTCTGCGTGTCGACTGTTGCGGGGAGTGCGCGTCGGTCGAGTTTGCCGTTGGGGGTGAGTGGGATGTGGTCGAGTGTGACGTAGTCGGATGGCACCATGTGTGCGGGGAGTGTGTTGCGCAACGATCGCATCAGGTGCGCCGGGTCGAGGGGTGTGTCGGGGGGTGTGTCGGGTGTGGTGACGATGTAGGCGACGAGTCGTGGGAACTCGGTGTCGTCGTCGCGGAGGACGACGGCGGCGTCGGAGATTTCGGGTTGCTTGCGCAGGGCGGCGGCGATCTCGCCGAGCTCGATCCGAAAGCCGCGTAGCTGCACCTGGTCGTCGTTGCGGCCGAGGAACTCGACATCGCCGTCGGTGCGGAAGCGTCCGCGGTCGCCGGTCGCGTAGAGCTGGTCGTGCGGGGAGGTCCCGCTCGGATCGCGCTCGAACCGAGCCGCCGTCAAGTCATCGTCGTGCCAGTAGCCGAGCGCGAGATGAGGGCTCCGGAATGTGACCTCACCGATCTCACCGACGGCTGCGGGCAGGCCCGCAGCAGTCCGCACGAGCAGCTGCGATCCCGGCATGCCCCGCCCGAGCGGCAACGCCTCTTTGGGTTGCACACCGGCGGGTGCATCGTCATCGAGGTCAGGCAGGTGGTAGCCACTCGCGCGCTGCGTCTCGGTCGTGCCGTACATGCTCACGACCTGCACGTTCGGAGCCTGCGATCGCAGACGCGCGACCTGACCGCGAGTCAGCACATCACCGATGAACAACGCCACCCGCAACGACTCGATCGTCACGTCATGCTTGGAGCCAACACCGACGGACTCGGTGACGAGTTGACCCATCGCCGGGGTGAGGTGAGCAACGCTGACTTGCTGGTCGCGCATCCAACCAGCGATGTAGCCGGGAGATCCGATCAGCTCGGGATCGGGCACCACGATCGCAGCACCCAACGACAGCGGCCAGAACATGTCGCGCTGCAACGGATCATGCGACAGACCCGACAGCATCGAGAACCGATCATCCTCCCCAACACCGAACTCGTCAGACATCCACGGCAAAAAGTGCGTCAACGATCCATGCCGCCCAACAACCCCCTTGGGCACCCCCGACGACCCAGACGTGAACGTCAAACACGCCACATCATCAGGACCGATCTCCACGACCGTCTCATCAACCGTTTCGCCAGCCAGCGCCAGCAGCGCTTCGGTCTCGGCGAGGTCTGCGGTCTCGGGCACCATGAGACGATGCTCGACAGCGAGCTCGTCCAGCGTGTCGACCACCTCGGACGGCGGCGGGCCCGCCGCATCGAGCGCCAACCACACCTTCGGCTTCGCGATTCGCAGGATCTGCGCGATCCGCGCCGCCGGGTAGCGCGGGTCGAGCATCACGTACGCGGCGCCGGATGCGAGCACACCCGTGACAGCCCACACCAACGACCCACTGCGATGCCCGTAGATCGCCACGATGTCACCCCGACCGACATGGCGCACTCTGAGCCACGCCGCCAACCTGGTCATCTGCATCGCGAGCAGCCCATAGCTCCATCTGCGCGACGCGTCGACCACCGCCAGCCGATCCGGACCACGCGCTGCGACACGCCGCACCGCATCGGGCACCGAACCGTGCCACGTTCGATCGAGCGGAGCCGACTCGTCCGGGAGTGCTTCTGCGTCGGCGACGGTCGTGAGCACAAGCTGGTCGATCGGCCGATCCGGGTCGGCAACGACCTGGTCGAGCACGTGCACGAACTGGTCGACGAGCCGCTGCATGTGTGCGTGCTCATACAGGCTGCGGTTGTAGACGAGCCGCAGACTCGTGCCGCTGCTCGCCTCGTTCACGTACATCGTCAGATCGAACTTCGAGTCCGCATCAGGCCGTGCGACCTCAGCCAACCGCAAACCAGGCAACGCGAAAACGTCGCTCTGCACCTCGACATGGGTCATGTTGAACAAGATCTGGAACAGCGGAGTGCGACTGAGATCACGTCGCGGTTGCAACTCCGCCAACAACAACTCGAACGGCACATCCTGATTGGCGAACGCGTCGAGACTGACCTCGCGGACACGCCCAAGAAGGGTCCGGAACGTCGGGTTGTCGGTGAGATCGTTGCGCAACACGAGCGTGTTCAAAAACGCCCCGATCATCGGCTCCAACTCCGGCCGCACCCGACCAGCGATCGGGGTGCCGATCACGACATCACCCTCACCCGCATGTCGCGACACCACCACCTCGAACGCCGCCAGCAACGCCATGAACGACGTCGCCCCCTCCCGCCGACACAAATCCCCCACCCTCGCCGCCAGCTCGCTCGGCAGCCGCAACGACACCGCACCACCAGCAAAACTCCGCTGCGCCGGCCGCGTGTAATCAGGCGGGATCTCGAACACCGGCAACGACGCCAAGTGCTCCCGCCAATACTCCAACTGACTCTCGAAGATGTCACTCGCGCTCTGCCGCTGCCACCACGCATAATCCTCGTACTGCACCCTCAACTCCGGCAACGGAGAAGACCCCTGCTCCCGGAACGCCCCATACAACGCCGCCAACTCCCGGAAGAACACCGTCAACGACGAACCATCCGAAGCGACATGGTGCATCACCACAGCCAGCACATGATGATCGTCAGACACACGAACAAGTGACACCACGATCGGCGGCTCATGCTCCAAATCGAACGTACGCGTCGCCTCCACACCGACCAACGCACCGAGCGCATCCAAATCACCGGCAACGTCATGCTCGATCAACGGCATCGACTCCAACGCCAGAACCACCGGCACCGGATCGCCACCCCTCGCCACGATCACCGTCCGCAACACATCATGACGACGGAAGATCTCATCAAGACTCCGACGCAACGCCACCACATCGAGCTCACCATGAAGAGCAACCACCACCCTCAGACCCAGCCCGACCGAGTCCGCCCCCAACTGCTCCAAAAACCACATCCGCTCCTGCGCATACGACAACACCGGAGCCTGCCCAACATCCCGCCGACCAATACCAGGACGACCGACCTCCACACCCTCCTCAGCCAACAACAAAGCCAACAGCACATCCCGATCCGAAGACGCGTCACCTGCCCGACCTGAGCCATGCGGGCGTCCATTCCTCCACGCCGGCACCACGGAGGGCAAGCTCCCTCGCGACCTCCTCCGACGACATCGAAGCAACACGCACCAACACCTTGGCCACCTTCTCGACGCGATGCCCGACTCCGGATCCGCCGTCAACGTCGCAGCAGCATGGCGCGACGGTCGGCATGAGGAAGAAAGTCCGCAGATCGAACGCGACACCGAACGTGCTCTCGATCCGGGCGACCACGCCCGTGACGGACAGCGAATGCCCACCCCGCTCGAAGAAGTCATCGTGAACCCCCACCCGACCAACCCCAAGCACATCGGCGACAATGTCGGCAACCACACGCTCAACGTCATCACGCGGCGCGACATAC
>CAVRNI010000005.1:0-16734 GCA_963722415.1 Ilumatobacteraceae bacterium | reverse complement strand
CACCGTCATGTGAGGCGCGGTACGCAGGGGTTTCTTCCCGCCCCGGGGGCCTGTTCTCGACCGGGTATCTACCGGATATCCCGGACCGTCGAGCTGGAGATCCCGCTGTACGACGCCCGCCCGGCGCCGTACGGTCTGGAGGTGGACCGAGGGCCGCCGCCGCTGATCGGTCGTGAGCGCGAGCTGACCACGATCGACGACCTGATCGGTTCGGCGTCGGCGGGGCGCGGACGCACGCTGGTGCTCGAGGGCGAAGCCGGGATCGGGAAGTCGCGCCTCGCCGACGCGTGCGCCCAGCGGGCAACGGCCGCAGGCATGCAGGTCGTGCGGGGCGGGGCGGACGAGCTCGGCGTCGACGCACCGGGGCACGTGCTCACCCAGATCGCGGTCGGACTCGGCCGCGCCGACCGGCTCCGCGAGCGTGGCGAAGCAGGAACGCTGGGCTCCAGCGACACCGGCTTCCTCGTCGTGGAGAGCTTCGTGGACGTCGTCGAGGACGCACTCTCCAGCCGGCCGATCATGATGATCGTCGAGGACGTCCACTGGGCCGATCGCTTGAGCCTGCGCGGCATCGCCGCGGTTGTGCGCAGGCACGCCGCCCTCCCGATCGGGATCCTGGCGACCCTCCGGCCGGCTCCCCGCTCGCAGGCGTCCCTCGCGCTGCTGGAGGTCTGCCGCGCCAACGGCGCGGTCGAAACGCACCTCGACGGGCTGGCGCCCGAGGCGGTCACCGAACTCGCGACCGCGGTGCTCGGCGTGCCGCCAGGGCCGTCGCTCCGCGAGCGCCTCGACGCGGCGGCCGGCAATCCGCTGTACGTGACCGAGGTGCTCGGCGGATTGCAGGAGCGGGGCCTGATCCGCGTCGAGGTCGGCCGCGCCGAGTCCACGAGTGGCGAGCTGCCCGCCGACCTGGCGCGCACGCTCCTCCGCCGCATCCACGCCCTGCCACCGGTGACGGTCGACCTGCTCCGGCTCGCCAGCCTCATGGGCGCGGAGCTCACGTTCGGTGATCTGGCGACGGTCGCGAAGTACGACGTGGTCGACTGCGCGGCGGCCGTGCAGCCCGCGGTCGACGCCGCCTTCCTCGTCGGCAGCGACGGCAGTGACGGCCTTCTGCGGTTCCGCCACGACCTCGTCAGGGAGGCGGTGTACGCCGACATCGATCCCGCGATCCGTCGCGCGCTCCATGTCGAGGCCGCACGGTCGCTCATCGAGGCCGGTGCATCGTCGCAGCGGATCGCCGAGCAGTTCGCGCTGGGTTCATCGGTCGGTGACATCGATGCCGTGGAGTGGCTGCTGCGGGCCGCCGACGACGCCGAGCAGATCGACACGTCGTCGGCAGCGACGCTGGTCGAGCGGGCACTCTCGCTCGCGCCGCCCGGCTGGCCGCGGCGGGGAGCCGTCGAGGCCCGACTCGTCGAGCTGTTGGCATGGTCTGGGCGGGTGGAGGAGTCGTTGGAGCTGGCCGGAGCGGTGCTCGACCGCTCCCTCACGGCAGACGACGAGGTCGCCGCTCGTCGCGCCTACGCCACCGTGCTCGGCCCGCTCGGATACTTCGAGGAGGGAGCCCGACAGCTCGAGCGGGCCGCCGACCTGTCGTCGGGGGACCCGGCCGAGCCGATGCTCCGGATGGCGGCCGCAGGGATGACGCTCCTCTCAGGCGGGCCGGCGTCGGCCGCGTCGGCGCTGGCTGCCCGCTACGCCGCGATCGCCGAACCGGGGGTGGCCTGTTGGGTCCGGTCGACCCACGGCGTGGCGGCGATCTGCGTCGGTGACTACCGGGACGCGCTCGATGCGTTCCGGGGCGCCCGGCACCTCCTCGACGAGTACCACGTCGCCCCGCTCGGCTTTCTCATCCCCCACGTCTGGGTGGGCGCCGCGCTCTATCACCTCGACGACTTCGACGGATCCCATGCCGCCCGCGATTCGGCGCGGCGTCGGGCCGAGCGTCGGAGCGATGCCGGGCTGCTGATCAACGCGATCGGTCCGGGCGCCGGGCTGCACTGGTTCACCGGCGAGTGGGACGAATCGATGGCCGGGATCGATGCTGCGCTCGGTGTCGCCGACGAGACGGGCGTCCACGTCGAGGACGTGTTCCTGCACGCCACCGCAGCGCTCATCGAGTTCGACCGAGACGAGCTCGATCGCTCCGATGCACATCTCGAGATCGCGGAGTCGCTGGTCGCCACGGGCTCGGTCCACCTCTGGGGCGTCGACGTGCTGTGCTGGGCGCGAGCCCACCGGCTGGTCAGCGAAGGCCGCGCCGACGACGCCTACAACCTGCTCGCGATGGTGTGGGACCAGACGAGGTCGCTGCACGGGCTGATCCAGTGGCGGGGCATCGCTCCGACCCTCGTGCGCTTGGCGCGCGAGCGGGGCGACGTCGACCTCGCGCGACAGGTCACCGACGACGTCGAGGCGCTGGCGGCTCGGACCGAGGTCGCCAGCTCGCGCGCAACCGTGCTGCGCTGCCAAGGACTGCTCGCCGGCGACCCCGACCTGCTGATCGGGGCGGCGGCCGTGATGCGGGGCTCTCCCCGGTGCGTCGACACCGCCTCGATCTGCGAGGAGGCCGCCGTCCTGCTGATCGACCGCGACCGGGCGTCGGAGGCGGTCCCGCTGCTGGAGGAGGCGGCGAACGTGCATCGGACGACTCGTGCGACCGCCGTGCTGCGTCGCCTCGACGCGCTGATGGTTGCCACGGGTGCCCGTCGCAGACGCCCGGCCGCGGCGCCGGATCACGGCTGGGCGTCCCTGACAGTGAAAGAGCACCAGGTCGTCGAGCTCGTCGCCGCCGGCCTCAGCAATCCGCAGATCGCCGAACGCCTGTACGTCTCGCGACGGACGGTCGAGGCCCACATCACCCACATCTTTCGCAAGCTCGGCCTCGACAATCGGACCCGGCTCGCCGCGGCTGCCGTCGCCCGGGCCGGTTGACCCGTCACGCCGCAGGTTCCGTCCGATCCGACGCGGTCGAGCGCCTGGCGGTCATCGGTGCCACCCGTGACGACGACACGAAGGATTGCGGAGTTCACGGATGCAGCCGTCAGTGACGGTCCCGCACGGTGGTCGGTGTCAACAACGACCGACCAACGAAGCGGAGTGCGCAGATGGACGACGAGCTCACCGCCGGGGATCGGGCCAGGCCAGCCGTGGCGGAAGGATCGCCGCCCGTGGTCTCCTCGTGTACACCCTGGGCGGCCTCGCTCAGGGCATGCCGACGCTGCTGCTCGCACTCGAGCTCGAGGGCCGGCAGGCCGGGGCGGGCTGGCTCGCCGCGCTCGCGGTCGCGCGGCTGGCACCCTACGTGATCTGCTCGCCGGTCGCTGGCGCATTGCTCGTCCGGGTCGAGCCGCGCCGCATCCTGCTCGTCACCTCGCTGGCTCGCGCCGGCTTGGCAGCGTGGCTGTGGATCGCGATCGCCGCTGACGCCTCGCCCACCCTGCTGGTGGCGTCCCTGTTCGTTCTCATCGCGGCCGGAACCCCCGCGTATCCGGCATTGATGCGGATCATCCATGATGCGGTGCCAGCGAGCTCGTCGCGTCGCACACTCGCGCTGGCCGGCGGTCTCGAGGCCGCCAGCTTCGTCGTCGGCCCTGCGATCGGCGGTCTCCTCGTCGTCGTCGGCGCCGCCGGCGCGGGGCTCGCCAGCCCGATCCTGTGCCTCGTGGCAGCCGGGCTCACCCGTGCGATCCCGGACGTGGCGGGCTCCGAATCGTCGGGCGCACCGGGTCAGGTCGTGCGCGGGGCGGTCGCATGGATGTTGCGGCCTTCATACCGGCAGGCGATCGTCGCAGTCGTGGCGGTCAACGCCCTCACCGGCCTCCTCGCCGTCGTGCTGGTGCGGCTGCCGAGCGAGCTCGGGACCGAGGACGACCGGTACGCCTCGATGTCGTTCGCGATCGGGATCGGCTCGCTCGTCGCGCTCGCCGTGCTGATCGGGCCGCTCGACGTCCTTCGCCGCCCGCTGCCGTCGCTCGTGGTCGCAGGCGCGGCGACGGTCGTGCTGGCCGCGACTGGCCACCCGGCGATCGCGATACCGGCGTGCACACTGCTCGGGGCCGCCGTCCTCACCGTCGAGGTGCTCGTCACGAGAACGCTCGCACAGGCGGTCCCGCGGCCGTTCGTCGCCCCGGTGTTCGGCGTGCTCGACTCGTGGATGGTGGCGGCGATGATCGCTGGCGCGCTGGCGGCGCCCGCGCTCCAGTCCGCGGTCGGTGCACGCGCCGCCGTTGCCGCCGCCGGGCTCGCGACCGCGCTGCTCGCGGCAGGTGGGCTCGCCCGCCCCCTCCGTCCCGTCGCGAGCCGTCGCCTCGCTGGTCGGTGGTGCCGTCCCGCCTCGGTCGGCGCCGTTTGCCAGCACCTACCGCCGGCATCGTCCGGCGAGCCGAAGCGACTCCGGCTCGCCCCGATCGAGAGGAACCGAACATGACCCGAACTCGCCGCGGACGGCAGCATCGGACCGCTGGCGGCGGTCAGCCGGTGAACGAGCTCGCAGCTACCTCTGGCGACAGGGTCGCGTTGCAGCCCGGGCGCCCGATCGGCGCCGCGCCGGTCGCCGTGGTTTCGGCGGCGCCGATCCCCCGCTGCCGGCTCGTCGGCGCGGACCGTCCGGTGCCACTCCTCGACGGGCGCCACGTCCGCTACGTCAACCTCGACAATGCGGCCAGCACACCAGCGCTGCGGTCGGTGGTCGAGACGATCGAGGAGTTCCTCCCGTACTACTCCGGTGTCCACCGCGGGACCGGCTACAAGTCACGACTGTCCACTGCGGTGTTCGAGCAGGCACGGGAGATCGTCGGACAGTTCGTGGGAGCCGACCCCGACCGCGACGTCGTCGTGTTCACGAAGAACACGACCGAGGCGATCAACAAGGTCGCTCACGCCCTCAGGCTCCATCCCGATGCGGTGGTCGTGACCACCGGCCTCGAGCACCATTCGAACGAGCTTCCGTGGAGGTCCCGGACGCACATCGAGCGCGTCGCCGTCGACCGCGACGGCGCGCTCGACATCGACCACCTCGATCGGCTCCTGCGGGAGCACGCCGGTCGATGCGCCCTGCTCGCCGTGTCGGGCGCCTCCAACGTCACGGGCGTCGTGCAGCCGATCCACGAGCTGGCGGCAAAGGTCCACGCCGTCGGTGGCCGGATCCTGGTCGACGCCGCCCAGCTGGCCCCCCACCGCAGGATCGACATGCGGCCCCACGACGATCCCGGTCACCTCGACTTCGTCGTGATGTCCGCGCACAAGATGTACGCGCCGTACGGCACGGGGGCGCTGGTCGGACCGCGCGACGCGTTCGGTCCCGAGCCGTACGACCCCGGCGGTGGCACGGTCAGAGCGGTCACGGCCGACTCGATCGCCTGGGCCGACCTCCCTGACCGGGAGGAGGCGGGAAGTCCGAACGTCGTCGGCGCGGTCGCGCTGGCGGCGGCGGCCCGAGAGCTCACCAGGGTGGACCTCGACCACATCGCCCGGCACGAACGCCTGCTCACGAGTTACGCGATCGACCGCCTGAGCCGCGTGCCCGGCCTCCGCGTGCACGGACCCGCCACGGTGTCGACCGCTGACGCATCGGCCGTCGATCGGCTCGGGGTGATCGCGTTCACGGTCGACGATCTCGACCACGGGCTCGTCGCCGCGATCCTCGGGTACGAGCACGGCGTCGGCGTCCGCAGCGGGTGCTTCTGCGCCCACCAGTACGTCGCCGAGCTGCTTCGGCTCGACCCCGTCGCCGCAGCGGCGTGGCTCGAACGAGCACGTCGCGGCGACAAGCGACACATGCCGGGCCTCGTGCGGATCAGCCTCGGCTGCTACAACGACGCGGGCGACATCGACGGCGCCGTCGCCGGACTGGAACGGGCGGTCGCCGGCGATGTCGTGGGGAGCTATCGAGCAGATCGAGACGGGTCGTTCCATCCGCGGGAGTACGTCGAACGACTGCTCTTCACGCTCGACCGGTGACGACCGGGCGCGCTCTGCACCTGGCGGGCGCGATCGCATACGCGCAGACGCGACGGATGCGAGCGTCGTATCGTCTCATCTGTGCGTGAGTTCGTCGTGGCGCGGAACCCCGAGGAGGGGTCGTCGCTGCCGTACCTCGTGCTGCTCCCGCTCCCGGCCGGCGCTGTCGTGCTCAAGGTCCGCGACGTCTGGCCGCGCACGGCGAAGGTGTACTGCCATCGCGCCGAAGGGTGGCCCGACGAGCCGGACATCGTCGAGCGGGTGCCGGTGCGGCGCTGCGAACGCCGTGGTGCCGCCGTCGACCTCGTCCTCGACCGCGCCCGTGAGAACCGCTCGCAGTTCGTCTTCACCAAGGCCCGAGGTCGCGACGTCATCTTCTGGCAGTCGGCACGTACCAGCCGCCAGGCGCGCCCGAACGTCTCGATGCCCACGGCGCGAGCGACGGGGCAGCTCCTCGAGATCCTCGTCGACAGCCACGAGCGCTACCCGTGGACGTTCGGACGCCAGCAGGCCACGACGCAACGGCGAGCCCTGTCAGCCGGCGACTACGCGCGTCGAGCTCGACGGTCGGATCGTCGCCAGTGTCGAGCGGAAGTCGCTCACCGATCTCGTCTCGACGATGACCGGCGGCAAGTTGACCTACCTCCTCGCCGACCTGGCCTCGCTGCCGAATGCCGCCGTGGTCGTCGAGGACCGCTACTCGGCTGTGTTCAAGCTCGATCACGTGCGCCCCGCAGTGGTTGCCGATGGCCTCGGTGAAGCGGCAGCTCGCTTTCCCGCCGTGCCGATCGTGTTCGCCGAGACCCGTCCGCTCGCACAGGAGTGGACGTACCGGTTCCTCGGAGCCGCCATCGCCCACCATGATGACGATCGTCATGTAGCTGCCACTCGTCGCCGACCTCCCGTCGGCTGGACCGGTCCCGGCGCCTCCGACGACCACGGCCGACGTGCGCGCCTGGGCGCGCCGGAACCGCATGGCGGTCACCGGATCGCGGCCGTCTCCACCCCGATGTCTGGGCCGCCTACCGGGCGGCCGATCGTGGGTGACTTGATCGCGCTGAGCTGCCGTCGGGGTGGCGCCGTCGTCGCCACTGTGGCGTGCAGCGGACGATCGCTTCTGACGCCGATTGGGTAGTTGACCGCATCGTTCGGCGGTAGTTTCCGGCTGGTGGCCGCTGAGTTGACAGATGAAGATGCGCGCCGCCCCCGATGGGCGCCGATCGGAGCTCGTCAGGACGATGACCCGTCGCGCCGCGGTCGTCTTCGGTCTGACCAGCGTGGCCGTCGCCCAGCCCCTGCTCGATCTGTTCGGGCGGAACCCGCAGTTCTTCATCGCCGGCAACTACAGCGACGGCCAGATCGTGATCTTCGCCTTGCTGATCACCTTCGTCCCGCCCCTCGTCGCCATCTCCGCCATCGCCGCCGCGTCGGCCATCGATCGCCGATTGGGCACGGCGGTCTTCGGGATCACGGTCGGGGTACTCGCGGGCGGCGATCGCGCTCGCGGTCTTCCGTGTGCTCGGCATCGAGCGCGACGCGGTGGTGATCGTCCTCACCGCGCTCATCGCGATCGGCGCCGCCCTCCTCGTGTTGCGCAAACGGCCGGCGCAGCTGTTCGTGTCCTACCTTGCCGCAGCGAACCTGCTGTTCCTCGGCGTGTTCATGTTCGCCAGCCCGACCGCTGCGCTCCTCGGCGACGGCGGCGCCGGCGATCTCGGTCGGGTCGACGTCGATCGTCCCGAGGGCCCGGTCGTCGTCGTCATCCTCGATGAGCTCCCCGCCGCCACGCTGATGCGAGCGGACGGCTCGATGAACGCCGACCGGTTCCCAGGCTTCGCCGAACTCGCCTCGGTGAGCACGTGGTTCCGCAACGCGTCCAGCCGGTACGCGAACACCCACTTCGCCGTGCCCGCCATCCTGACCGGCCGACTCGGCGCCAAGGGCGCGCTGCCGACGTACGACGACCAGCCGCGGAACATCTTCACGCTGCTCGGCAACGAGGTGCCCGTCACCCGGTACGAGATCGTGTCCGACATGTGTCCCCCGACGATCTGCGCGCCTCCGCCACGGCAGTCGCTGCGCCAGGCGCTCGAGGACGCCACCGTCGTCTACGGGCACCGGATGCTCCCCGCCGACCTGCGCGGTTCGCTGCCCGACATCAGCCAGTCGTGGGGCGGGTACGGCTCGGATGGCGGCGGCGACAACGACAACGAGACGGCGTCGATCGACGGGTCCGCTGGTGACCAGTCCGAGTGGTCAGGCGACACCGACGCCGAGCGGGCCTATGCGAAGTGGCGCCACCTCGACCGCACCGAGAAGACGGCCTACACCCAGGCCGCCATCCTGCGCGAGCAGATCGCGGAGATCGACGGCTCCCCGGCTCTGCACGTGATCCACGTCGCGCTGCCGCACGGACCATGGATGCTGAACCGCAGCGGCTACCGCACCACCTTCGTCCCCGATCTACCGAAGAGTCCCGGTACGGCGAGCGACGAGTTCGCCGTGCGCCAGCAGTACCAGCTCCACTCCATGCAGGTCGGCGCGGCCGACGCGATCGTGGCGGAGATGATCGACCACCTGCGGGCGACCGGAACGTGGGACGAAACCATGCTCGTCGTCCTCGGCGATCACGGCACGAGCTTCAGCCTCCCGGACATCTGGCGCAAGATCACCGACGCCAATCGGGAGGAGGTGTACCGGATGGGTCATGTTCATCAAGGCGCCGGGCCAGACGGAGGGCGAGATCCGTGACGACCCCGCGCAGACGATCGACGTCATGCCCTCGATCGCCGACCTCCTCGATGCCCGCACGGACTGGGAGTTCGACGGGCACTCGCTCTACGACGGCAGCGCGGCCCACACCGACCCGAAGGTCAGCGAGGATGTCGAGGCGATCTTCGACGTCGCCGAGCGCCGGGCACAATGGTTCCCGAACGGTGACGACTGGATCGGCCTCGCCGCCGTGGGTGACAACGGTGATCTCGTCGGCACCGAGGTCGACGATCACGAGCGCGGCGAACCCAGCTCGTACCGCGTGCGGCTCGACCGACCGGACGTCCTCGAGCGCCTGCCCTGGAGTGACGGTCGGATGCCGTACGTGCTCGCTGGGACGATCTCGAGCGACGGTGGGGACGAGCCACCGGAGCTGCTGGTCGCGGTGAACGGCCGCCTCGCCGGCGTGGCCGGGGGCTACCGAGCGCGACGGCGACGCCTGGGAGTTCACCGCCTACGTAGCCGACTTCTACCGGCCGGGCGCGAACGGCGTGGAGCTGTTCGAGGTGGAGCGAGAGGGTGCCGGCGACTCGACCGACAACGTCACGTTGCACCCAGTGGGCGGCTGACGCACCGGCGATAACAGCGGCCCGGCGATAGCCAGCGGGCGGCGCGTCAGGTGGGGACGGCCCGGTACAACGTGCGGGTGCCCGAGGGCAACGTCGACTTCGCCGTGACCGTGAACCGACGCGCGAGCGCCTCCTCCCACGGTGCGAGGTCGTAGGCGTCGAACAGCCCGGACCGCTTGCGGGCCAGCAGCCGGGCCGCCATCACGTCGTCGCGATGGGGGAACTCGACCACCACCGGAGCGGCGAAGTCGGCGAGGAAGGCGACGATCTCGTCCAACGGAACCGTGTTCGTGAGCGCCAGATGGTGCACCACCGCGAGGCACAGGACGAGGTCGGGTCGCACCCGGTCGACGAAGGCGGGCCGCTCCCGGTTGCGCCAGCCCAGCGCCGGTGACGGGTTGGACAGGTCGATCACCAGCGGGAGGATGCGCTGCTCACCCTCCTGGCGCAGGTCGCGGTAGAGGCGGTCGACGACGACGTGGTCGGAGTCCACCGCGACGACCGACGCCGCTCCTGCCTCGATGACGAGGCGGGAGAACCGCCCGTCGTTCGCGCCGAGGTCGAGCACCAGGCGCGGCGGTTCAGCCGCCCCGACCGCGCTCGTCACGAACGCCTCCTTCGCCGCAAGGTCCTGGTCGGTGTAGTGCGAGCGCTCGGTGTAGGTCGACCACGCCGTGCTCTGCTTCGTGCGTCTGGGCCAGCGCAGCGCCTCGATCGCCTTCTGCAGGTTGCGCAGCTGGGCGTCGATCAGGCCCGGCCCGAAGCCGGCCCGCTTCAGATCGGAGCGCACGTCCCGCTCGCGATCGGTGTCCGCATAGCGCCGCTCCGCTCTCGCGTGCAGCCTGACGTGCGTGAACGTGCCCTTCTGGCGCCGGCCGCTACCCCGCAGCAGATCGGCGGCCAGCCCGGGAGCGATGCCGTGGACGTTGCCCCGCAGCAGCGGCTGGAACGGCACGTCCCGCACGGCCTGGAGGAGGAGCGGGTTCAGGTAGTGCTCGCAGAACTGGCGATAGCCCGGCCACGGCTCACCGCCCCGCAATCGCTCGAACGAGCCGACGTCGATGAAGACGGGCTTCGTCCCGCGGAACAGGATGTTGTAGGCCGACGCGTCCTTCGTGATCAGCTTCTCGGACAGCGCGCCGCGGGTGAGCGCGAGCTGGAGGCGGGCGGCGTCGCGCAGCATCTCGAACGGCCACTCGTAGGGGTAGGAGCGGACGTCGACGCGCTCGTGGCGCAGCACTCCGGCCCACGCCCCGGGCAGGTCGGGCGCGTCGTCAGTGACCAGCTCCGTGCCGACGATGTCGCCCCGGTCGAGCGCTGAGCGGAAGAACTCCGTGGCGGCGAGCGCTTCGAAGTCGGCAAGTGCCTCCTCGGACAGTCCCCGCCACACCCCGTCGGCCGAGGCGAACACCCGGGAGGTCGGATCGCGAAAGGACCCGGGGTCAGCCTGAGCTTCCACGTCGTCGGGGAATGCGCTCAGTCGTCGGTGGCGTCGCCGACGAGCTGGGCCTGAGACTCGTCGGTGGTGTCGCCGACGAGCTGGGCCCGAGTCTCCTCGGCCTGCTGGCGATGCTTCTTGGAGAAGACACCGAGCATTCGTTGGCTGTACATCTTGATGAGCACGCCGATCCCTGCCGCTCCCCCAGCGAAGGCGGCGATGATCATGCTCCCGGTCCCTGCGTCGAGGTAGATGAACATTGAGCGAACCCTAGCGCGCCATCGGGCTCGATGACATGGACGACACAATGTGTTAACGACGTGGGCAGCGCCGTCTTGGGTGAAGCGGCAGCTCAGCTACGCAACCGCGCGCTCATTTCGGGACGGTGACCGTCGCCGTCGCAGTCACGGTGGCGCCGCAGCTGTTCGTTGCCTGCCAGGTGAGCGTGTAGATCCGTCCCGTGCCGATGCCGGAGCGCTCGGCCCGGAGCTTGCACGTTGAGGTCGTCGACGATCACGATGTCGTTCACCGTGTCACCGTCGTCCGATCCGTTGTCCGGCTCGTTCGACGTCGCCGAGATGAGCTCGACGTCGACCACGTCGTCCGACGCGTCCGGCGTCGCCACCACGGTTCGGTACTTGTGGTTCGGCGGCCGCAACACGTTCGGTGTGACACTGACCGAGAGCGTCGGCGCCTGGCACAGGCCGACGATCACGGGGTCGTGGTCCGACGACCGGAACGCGTCCGGCGCGTACAGCGTGTTGATGTGATTGGCCGACTTGAAGTTGGTGTTGTAGTCGAGCGCGATCGGCTCATCGGCGTTGATGTGCCACTCGGTCACGCCGGTCACCTGCGGTGTGAGCGCGGCGTTGGCCAACGCGTGGTCGAGATAGCCGGACTGGCCGTCGAACACGTAGGAGTAGGCCTCGGGACCCTGGAAGCTGGCAGTCAGGTTGGTGTACCCGTCGGCCTCCAACGCCTTGATCGGGTCCTCCTTGGCGTAGGCGTTGAGGTCGCCGATGATCATGAAATCGGGATCACCGCTGCCGGTCGGATCGGTCTCGAGCCAGTTGGCCAGCGCCGTCGCCGCGTTCGTCCGGGTGACGTTGCAGTTGCCCTGCCCGTCACCAGTGTCGGGGTCACCGACGTCGTTGCAGTCAGAGCCCTTCGACTTCAGGTGGTTGACCACCACCGTGAACCGCTGCCCGTTGGCGTTCTGGCTGAACGTCTGCGCCAGCGCCGGACGGTTGAGCGTGTCGATGAACAACGGATCGTCGGCGGACGTCAACGTGTCGAAGGCACCGACCGGCGTCACCGACCCCGGCTTGTAGATGAGCGCCACACGGATCTGCGTCGGTGCCGATGACGCCGGTGTCGATGTAGGCATAGGTGCCGGCGCCGACGACCGCGTTCAGCGCCGCGGTCAGCTCCGCCACCGCGCTGTTCGGCCCGCTGTCGTTCTCGATCTCCATGAGCCCGACGACGTCAGCATCGATCCCCGCCAGACGCAGCGACGATCTTGGCCTCCTGGCGGTCGAACTCGACCGTGGCTCTCGGCGCCGCGAGCGGTCGGGAACCCTCCGCCGAGTCCGTCGCCGTTGAAGTAGTTGAGGACGTTCATCGCCGCGACCTGCAGCGAACCGCCGACACCGTCCGGCGACGCCGGCCGCGGGTTGTCGGCGCTGAACGCCACCGGGCCGACCGGCTGGATGCGGTAGAGCGAGAAGCGCTGATCGAGCACGCCGACCAGGCCGGTGGTCGTGTACCCCGAGCGCAGCGTGTTCGACGCGCTCAGGCCACCGATCGGATGGATCGTCGGATCGATGTTCTGCTGGTTGTTGCCGTCATCGAGCACGATCCGTCGTCGGTTGTTCAGGTCCTGTTGCGCCAGCGCCGCCGCACCGGGGTCGACGATGCTCGTCGGGTTGTACAGCCGCCCGTCGACCGACAGGCTGACCTCGCCGAACCGGGCGAGCGTGAACGTCTCGGTCACGGTCAGCTCCTGCGGCAGCGTGACGAGCATTCCCTCGTAGCGCTCCCAGTCGGCGATCGACAGCGACCGGCAGCTGCACCGCCGTTGGCGTGACAGAGGCGCCGCGCGACGCAGACCACCGCTGAGTTCACCGCCGTCAGTTCGGTGAGCGTGGTCGCTGCCGGCAGGGAACTCGCGCACGTTCCCGGCACCCGCACGATGTCGCCCGGAGGCGACGGCGAAGCTCGAGTTGAACACGAAGATGCCTTCCGACGTCGACGGGTCCGCATCGGCTTGGGCGTCCTCCTCCTGTACGTAGTAGCCGCCGAACTGGCCGGGTCCCTGGTAGTCGCCGACGACGACGCCTTCGATCGTCACGTTGGTCGCGCCGTGCATCGGCGTGCGTCGCGCCGCTGCCCTGGATGGCGTGGATCGGGGTCGCCGGATCGCCGCAGACCGGGGTGAGCGGTCGTGAAGCTGAACACCGGTCAGCGGCCATGGCTGTCGGGCGGATCGGTGACGTCCTGATCGGTGACGTTCGCGGCGACGATCGTCACGGTGCAGCTCTCGCCGGCGGTGAAGTCGGCGTCGGGGTCGAACGTGAACGTCGTCGGTCCGCCGCTGACCGTCGCGGTGTGCGCGCCGCTGGTCGCGCACGAGATCGTGAACCAGCGCTCCGGCTGACGTTCACCGGCTCGCTGAAGGTGACGGCGATGTTCGGCACCGATCGGCGACGCCGGTCGCTCCATTCGCCGGAGTGGTCGTCTGCACTGCTGGCGCCGACGTCGACCGCCGTTGCAGTTCGCCGTGTGCGCGCCCAATCCGCTGAACGTGTCCTGCGCGAAGCCGTCCCACTCCACGGCCGGGTCGAACGGATCGGCAGCCGTTGATGTCGCCCTGGCAGATCGTTGCCTTCCGACTCAGCGTGTTGTCAGCGGTGCTGGTCGAGCCCCGTGCCCCACTCCGTGCCGGGGTCGAAGCCGATCTGGCCGATGACGTCGATGACGGTCGTGCCCTTGCGGAGCACGACGGCGTCGTCGCCGTTGAACCAGCCCGACCCGTTCGTCTGATCGGCCTGGGCGAGGATCGTCGCGTTCGGCAGCTGACTGCGCGAGCACGAACACGTCGCCGTCGGCCACGGTCCCGGTGAGGTTGATCGTGAGCGTCGGCGACCGGGTTGCCGTTGAAGAACATCTGGACGTTGTAGCCACCGGCTGCGAGATCGATCGCCGCGCCGGTGCCGTTGTAGATCTCGAGCGCCTTGTTGTTGCTGCGTCCCCTCGATGTACTCCGAGAAGAACAGCTCGCGTCGTGGCTGCCTGCGCACGCGGCACACCCACGGGCGCCAGCACCGTGAGCGGCATCACCGCCAGGGCGAGGAGCGCTGACCCCCACCTCCGAAATCGCCTTCCACCGTCATGATGGCCAGTCCGGCAAGTCCCCAACCTGAGCATGATGCACCCCACCTCATCCCGCCGGCCTCACCGGCGTTCGAACGACGCTGTTCCGGTATAAGGCGCCGGCTGGCCGGGCGAGGTGATCGCTCACCCCGGCCCGAGCCAACCGACGCAGTGGTCAATGATGTGACGTCAGGGTGTGACGTCGATGCGGTCCAAGGCCGGCGGTGACAATGGGCCGACCAGGTTCAAGTACGCCTCGAAGGCATCGGTGTCAACCGCACCGCCGAGGCGGTCGGTACCGCCGAGCAGCGCGCTGAAGCCGTCGCCACCATCAGCGAGGAAGCTGTTGACCGTCACCCGGTACGAGGTACCTGCGGCGATCGGGACGCCGTTGAGCATGAGCCCACTCACCACGTCGAGCGTGCAGCCCGGGTCGGCTTGACCGGCGAGGACGGTGTTCCACGTGTAGTGGATCCCCGCCGAGGGCAGCAGCACCTTCAGGGCCGTGCCGTCGTTGAGACCGCAGAACTGCTGCTCGAGGACGGCCTCGATCTGGGCACCGGTCAGCGTCATCGTCACCAGCGAGTTGCCGAACGGCTGGACGGTGAACGCTTCGCCGTAGGTGACGACACCGTCGCCCTCGCCCACTGGACTGCTGGCGTATGTGAGCGCTGCTCGCACGCCACCGGGGTTCATGAACGCCATCACGGCATTGCCCACATCGGCACCCGCCGTCGCCGCGAGCTGGGCATCGGCGATGACGTTCCCCATCGTGTTCTCCCGCGACGCATCGAAGGTCTGGGTGAGGTCCGCAGTGATGGTGCCGATCGGTCGGTTGGCGATGGGTGCCGCGACGGCGTTGTACCGGTTGATCAACGAGGTGATTGCGGCATCGGCGGCGACGTCGCGAGTGACGATCGTGTTGTTGATCCTGATCGACGTGACGTCCTTCTTTGCCCGATCGACCTTCATGTCGATGTCGGTGAGTACGCGGCCGAACGAGTAGGCGCTCGTGACGGGGATGCCACTGAGATTGCAGACGTAGGGCTGATGCGTGTGGCCGGAGATGACGAGGTCGACCTCGTCATCGAGGCGATTGACGATGTCGACGATCGGGCCGCTGACCCCGGCGCACCCGTTGATGTCGAGAGCCGTCGGAAGCCCGCCTTCGTGGATCAGGACCACGATCGCCTCCACGCTGCGCCGCTTGAGGTCGGGCACCGAGCGCGTTGACGGTGTCCGCCTCGTCGAGGAAGTCGAACCCGGCGACACCGGACGGGCTGACGATGTTCGGCGTCCCTTCGAGGGTCATGCCGATGAACGCCACCTTGGCGCCGGTGAAGTTCTGGATCGAGTACGGCGGGAACAGCGTCTCGCCGGTTGCTTCGCTGACCACGTTGGCGGCGAGGAACTCGAAGTCCGCTCCGCCGAAGCCGTCGCCGTCGAGGCAACCGTCGACCGGGTGGCAGCCGCCGTTCTGCATCCGCAGGAGCTCGTCGGTCCCCTCGTCGAACTCGTGGTTGCCGACGGCATTGAGATCGAGTCCGATCTGGTTCATTGCTTCGATGGTCGGCTCGTCGTGGAACAGGCTCGACAGCAGGGGGCTGGCGCCGATCAGGTCACCGGCCGACACGACGATCGAGTTGCGGTTCGTCTGCTCGAGCGCCTTCACGTGCGTCGCCAGGTACTCGGCGCCGCCGGCCAGCGTGGTCGGTCCGACGCGGCCGCTCGAGCCTGCGGGTGGCTGGAGGTTCCCGTGGAAATCGTTGAGGGCGAGGATCTGGACCTCGACCGACGAATTGTCCTGGATGATCGGCGGCTGCGGACCGCCACCGGCAGCGGCGGACCCCAAGCCCACACCTGCTACCCCCAGGGACGCCACCGCCACGAGGGCGACGGAAGCACGACTGATTCTCATGGTGACCGCCTTTCACACGTCGTTCTGTCATCAACGACGGGTCAACGACGTCACAGTTCCCGCCGTCGCCAATCCGCTGAGTGAAGACATTACCCCTTCGAAGACACTCCCTTGACCAACGCTCGGTCGCTGATCCGTGTCGCGCGTCAGCGGCGGAGTCGATCGATGTCCGTCTCGGGTCCAGAACCCGGGCTCCGGCTCGCCGGAATGGCCGCCCGTTGCGTAGCGACCGAGCCGAGCGCGAGCGTCCGTCGACAGGAGGTCGATGGCGTCGAAGAACGCGCCGGGACCGGCGGCGCGCAGGATCGTGTCGCCCTCGCTCGGTCGGCGAGGCAGGTGACTCGCCAGCAGCACGATCGGGACGTCTCGCCCGAGCCGGCCCCGGATCGCGCTGGCCCGTCCGAGTGCCCGCCAGACCGCCTCGGTCCGCAGCAATCCGCCACGGTGGCTGGCGAACGGACCGGCGATGTCGAACAGCCACCGTTGGCCGGCCGCGTCATGCGCCTCGACGTCGATCGTCACGCCGGTCTTCGGGATCCGTTGGCGGCGCCCGGTGATCGTGAAGCCGGCCTCGGTGAGCACGTCCTCAGCCAGCCGGCGCGCCGACGTCCCCGCGGCCAGAGCGACCGCCTCCGCATCCGTCGCCGGCGCCGAGTGCGAGTTGGCGTCGCTCGACGCCACAGCATCCAGTTCGAGCTCTG
>CAVRNI010000004.1:0-4381 GCA_963722415.1 Ilumatobacteraceae bacterium | reverse complement strand
AGCGGCCCGCCGGCTCGGCGTTCGGTGCCCAGGCTCAGTCTCAGACCAGCTCGGACAACGCATCCAGCAGCCGCAGCGTGGTGTTGGCGTCGTTCAGCTCGATACCGCCGCCGAGCACGACGCGCTCGATGCCGAGGGGCTCGATGCGGTCGAAGAACCGCGCCGGCGGCCGCCCAGCACGAACAACGTGATCGGGATGTCGGCCGGGTCGCGCCCGTGCCCGGCGACGAGGGCGCGGAAGCGCTCCACCGACCCCGGGACATCGATGCGTCCGTCGGCGCCACGCAGCTCGGAGCTGATGGGGCACCACTGGTCGGCGTACTCGGCGGCGTGGCGCATTCCGAGCGGCCCGGCGTTGCCGAGCGCGACGGGCACACGCCGCCGCTGCGGCTTGGGGTGGATCCACGATCGGTCGATGCGGTCCCAGCGACCGGCGAAGGCCACCTCGTCGTCGTTCCACGCCGCCCGCAGGGCGGCGACGCGCTCGCGCATCGCCTCGTACCGGGACCCGAACGGCAGGTCGGGCCGGTGGTTGGCCAGCTCCTCGGCGTTCCAGCCGACGCCGACGCCGAGGAGCAGCCGACCGCCGCTCAGCACGTCGAGCGTCGCCGTCTGCATCGCCAGGTCGATCACGTCATGCTCCAGCAGCAGCGCGATCCCGGTCGCCAGCGTGAGCTCGCTCGTCACCGACGCGGCGGTGGCCAGCGACACGAACGGGTGCATCATGTGCAGGTAAGGCGCCGGGAGGTCGCCGCCGCCGGGGTACGGCGTCTGGCGGGAGACCGGGATATTGCTGTGCTCGGGCACCCAGATCGAGTCGAACCCCCGTTGCTCGAGCTCGACGGCGAGGCGGGCGGGCGCAATCCCCGAGGCCGCGTTCATCGTCAGGAAGCCGATCTTCATGCCGCGCACCGTAGCCAGCGGGCGGCGCCCGACGATCAGGCCGGCCGCCCGGTGACAGGGATGCCCGTCGTGCCGGCCCGACTGCTCGGTCGTTCGAAGCTGCCGGGCCCGTTCGGCAAACGGGGCGTGCGGGTTGGTTTCGGGGGTGCTCGGTCTCCACCCGCAGGCGGGGCTTCGCGTTCCGGATGCCTCGAGCCGACGATCACCGCGTTCTTGGACGACGTGCCCCCGGCCAACCCTTCGCTGTGGCGACCTGACGTGGAGTCCTTTCCTCAACGTGGTCTCATCGCCCAACCGAGACTCGTGTGTGAGGCGTCGGACGTCTGACTCGACGTGGTGCGCTCTGACGGCCTCATTCGGCGCGCAGGAACCGGCGTTCGAGGGCACTCGGCGACGCGATTACATAACACAATTAGCAGGACACCCCGTCGGATCGGCGTTCGGTACGCGTGCGACCCCCTCTTCGGCGCCTCGTCCCGGTCAGTGTCGAGCCACAGGCTCCGGGATGCTGAAGTCGAACGAGGCCGCGCCGGGACGCGAGGACGGCACGGCGATCGTGGCCTGTCGTGCGAAGACGCCGATTGCGATCCAATGGGCCCGCCGTGATCAACGCCCGGCCGCCGACGAGGCGCGAGCTTGATCAGCTCGGGATGTCATGCGGTTATGCCCACCCGAGTTCGCGCATGGCGATGCCGGCGTGCCAGATCTTGGTCATGTGCCCGATCTTGTCTCCGTCGAAGTTCATCACGTAGACGTAGTCGCTGTCCACGTGCTTGCCAGTCGGCGGCACTGGCCCACCCTCGCCTGTGTGGCTCCCAGAGAAGACGGCGTAGGCAACGACGCTGTCACGTTCGTCGTCGATCGCGAAGGCCTTGAGGTCGTACGACCCGTCGGGCATCAGCGCCAGCAGACCCTTCATCCACTCGGTGTAGCCCTGCAGGTCCTTGATTTCGGACAGGGGCTCGGCCTGCGCGGCGAACGTTGCGTCCTCCGTGCAGTACTGGCTGCAGACCTTCCAGCCCTTCCCGCTTTCGCACGCCTCGAAGAACCCCGTCGCCGTGTCCACCATTGATGCCATCCGCGACCCCCTCGTTGTCACCGACACTTGACAACGACGCTACTTCCCTCCCAGCGGGAGGAACTCGCCCGGACGCAGGCGACCTCGATTCCCACCTACCAGCCGAACTCGGACCGCAAGGAAAGGCAGCGGCGGACGGCGCCCACCGAGTGATGTCCGATGCGGGAACCTGCCGCCTCCCGGCGATCGAGGACGCGCGAGCCGCTGACTGACGCGATTCTCGGACACCTCCACGTCAAGCGCGCGCCCGAGGCCATCGCTAGCGTCGCGCGATGGACGATCCCAAATAGTGGGGTGTGGCGGGCGGTCGCGCACCTCGGAAGCAGCCGTCGGACCCGCTCACGATCGACGTACTCCAGCGATTCATCAGGGCGCACCGGGTTCGAAAGGACGCCCAGGTGGTCGTGGAGTACCGGGCAACCTCGGACGGCGACTACATCGCGGTCGTAGTGACCGGGGCCGAAGTCCGTCTCGACACCAAGGGCCGCCCGTCCATGCTCGTCCTGCGATGCGAGTGACGGTGGTTCTGCCTCCTGTCGAGCGTCCTGACGTCCGGCGTTACCTGTTCGAGCTGCAGGGGTCAAGGCCCTCTTGGTGCTCAGTGCTCCGGGCCGCAGGTGTTGGTCAAGGTGGAGCGCCCGCAGCGAAGCGAGGACGTACGACCTTGACCAACCCGAGGGCCGGTGCATGCTGGCGATGGGCCGAGGCTTGATGGTGCGGAGGCGCCCTGCGTTACCTGGGTGCTCGACGAACTCGTCGTCGGCGACAACATCTCTGATTGGGTGTCCCCCACGATCGTGGGTCCGCGGTCGCGTCAATGTTCCAAGGCCGTCCAGCACGGATGCTGGCGGGCACGCCGGTTGCGGGAGCTGACCGCGAGACGACCCGTGATGTGTAGGTGGGCGGTGCCGACCACCAACCTCGACGAGAGTGTTCAGGGCGTCGCGTAGACGACGTCGGGGTCGACCGCGCGCAGCACGTGGAAGCAGCGCCGGGCGAGCTTGCGGGCCATCGAGATGGTGGCCAGCTTGCCGTTGAGGTGCTCCTTCACGTCGGCTGTAGTAGTCGTGGTCGGGGCTGCGTTGATGCGACGCGTTCTTCGCTGCTTCGTAGAGCGCCCAGCGCAACGTCTGGGGTCCTTGACGGGAGATGAACCCGCCGGCGCGTCGACGATCCGACTGGTCGACGGTCACGTCGAGGCCGCTGTGGCGCACCACCTGCTCGGAGCGGGTGAAGCGTTGGCAGTCGCCGAGCTCGGACCACATCACCACCGCCAACAGCCCGCCGATCCCGTACTGGTGCTCGACCAGCGCCCGACAGCCCGGCTGACGTCGGCCGAAGCGTTGCAGGTCGGCCTTCAACGGGCGCGACTCGATCGTGATGGCGTCGATCATCCGATACGCCGTCAGGACCCGCTGCCGGCCGGCCGGGCTGATCTCGAGTCCGTCGTCTTCGAGCAGCTCGCGGGTCTTCGCCCAGCGGATCGAGGTCTCCGGCAGCGTCACCCCGTGCTGATAGAGCTCGGCGTGGATCCGTTGCACCCACGTCGAGCGTTGATCGACCAACGTCTTGTACAGCCGGGCCCGTTCGCGCCACTCCAACACGATCGTCGGCGGGATCCACGACGCCGGCAACCGGCCGTCGGCCAGCAGCTCGCGCAACAGCCGACAGTCGCTGCGATCGGTCTTGGCGCGCCGCTTGCGACCCCGCGCCGCCTGCGTGTCGGCCGGCTCCGCCAGGTGCGCCTCGAACCCAGCGGCGACCACCTCCTCGACGACGTAACGCCAGCCGGTGCAACCCTCCACGGCGATCGACACCGGGCCACCATGAGCGTGTTCGGTGACGTCGTCGCGCAGCCAGCGCCGGAACCGCTCCCGGTCGGGCTGCCACACCCGACCGGTCCACACCTGCCCGGACTCGACCTCCAGCGCGTCGAACGTGATCTGCCGTCGATGCAGATCCAAGCCACATACCATCGTCATCGGGAACCTCCCAGCTCGTGCTCGGGTACTTGGCAAACCGAATGGTTGCCTGAGCCCGAGCTGGCGGGGTTCCCACACATGGGATGTTCCCGGATACTGGCGGTCGGCGGTGGTTCGGGTCATTGGCAGGCTGTCTGTTCGCGGCGCCGAGCAGTCGCGGCTGCGATCACGGCGTCACCGTCAGTCACCGAGGTCTCCGTCGTCCACGGGCACGGTTGGCGCATCCGCTCTTGAGGCAGGACTCTGAGAGGCGCGGGATGTCGAGAAGAACTCGAAGCCGTGACCCCGACAAACTTCGAGGCCCTGGGGGCGGTGTCATCGAACACGGGCAGCGTGCGTGCCGGTGGGGAGTGTCGCTTCCCGCCGTTGCTCGATTCCTGCTCACTGGCGTCGGCTGATCGGCGAGCGGCCACGCCGC
>CAVRNI010000003.1:0-50794 GCA_963722415.1 Ilumatobacteraceae bacterium | reverse complement strand
CCGATGCTCTATCCCCTGAGCTACGGGAGCGGGGCTCCGCGGTCCACTCACGTGGACTGCGGCATCCAGAGCATACGAACGCGTCGGCTACGCACCGACTACCAGCGCGCCGCTCGCAGATGCCCACTCAGGCGCCCGCGCCATGCCGGATACGGTGCCTCCGTGAAGCACGCCAACGCGGGCCTTCGGTTCCTGCTGGAGTTGGCGATGCTCGCATCGCTGGGGTACTTCGGCTTCACACAGTTCGACGGCGTCGCGGCGTGGGTGCTCGGGTGTGGCCTGCCGCTCGTCGCCGCCGTGCTCTGGGGCGTGTTCGTCAGCCCGAAGGCGAGACATCCGACCGAAGACCCGGCGCGCATCCTGCTCGAGGTCGTCCTGCTCGGTTCCGGTCCTGTCGCGCTCGCCGCAGTCGGCAGCACGGCCCTCGCCGTGATCGCCGGAGTGCTCGTCGCGCTACACCTCGGACTGACCTTCGTGTTCGACCAGCGCAGGGCGGGTGCGGTGTAGCCGCGTCAGCGCGCTCAATCCGGGCGGTTGTCGGCGAGGAACTCGAGGATCGCCTTGTTGAACACCTCGTTGCGGTCGCCGGCGACCATGTGGCCGGCACCGTCGACGTCGGCGAAACGGGCGTGGGGAACGACGTCGAGGAACGCCTGCGCCCCTGCCTCGCTGAGCAGGTCGCTGGAGCGGCCGCGGACGAGCAGCGTGGGCAGGGTCAGCGAGGCGGCAGCGGCGTCGAGCCGGCCGGGATCGACCACCGACGAGCGGGTCTCGTCCGGCGAGCCGAACTTGCCCGTGAT
Organism: Ilumatobacteraceae bacterium; assembly: GCA_963722415.1. Taxonomy (GTDB): domain Bacteria; phylum Actinomycetota; class Acidimicrobiia; order Acidimicrobiales; family Ilumatobacteraceae; genus JALOLG01. The sequence continues at coordinate 49,994 of CAVRNI010000003.1, read as the reverse complement.
GAACCTCGGATCCCAGTGCCAGACCCAGCGACCGTCCTCGCGCTGGCGCAGGTTCTTCTCCAGGCCGCTGAGATCCTTGGGACGTGGTCGATGCGGGTTGTAGGCGGCCACGGCATCGGCCGCCTCCTCGAGGGACGCGAAGCCGTCGGGCGCGCTCCGCATGAACGTACCGATCCGCTCTCGTCCGGAGTCCTCCATCTTGTGCGCGACGTCGACAAGGGTGAGCGACGAGGCGAGAGCAGTACCGCCGCCGGAGTCGCCGATCGCGATCATCGACGAGATCCCGCCGAGGCTGGCGCCGACGAGCGCCGGCCGGCGCTCGAAGCTCTCGGCAACGAGTGCGATGTCGCCCGCGAAGGCGTCGAGGGAATAGTCACCTTCGGGATCCCAGTGGCTCTCGCCGTGACCCCGCATGTCGAGGGACACGGCGCGCCAGCCCCGGTCGGCCAGCGTCGTCGCCGTGCCGTGCCAGGAGTGACGGGTCTGGCCGCCCCCGTGGAGCAGGATCACCGGCGGTCCGTCGTCGGGGCCGAGGACGTCGGCGACGAGGTGGAGGCCGTCGCGCCCGACGAACGTCGAGGTGGGCATCCCGCCAGCATGCCCCTCAGGGTGGGGAGATGTCGAAGTACGTGGAGAGGACCGCCGGCCACTCGTCCTGCGCCACGGGCTTGTCGACGAACGACAGGTCGTCCTGGCGCGTCCGCAGACGGTCCCGGTGGAGCGTGACCCGCCCGCCCTTCGCCGACGTCGCCCGCGTCACCAACGGCTTCTCCGTCCAGTTGAGTCCAGGTTCGGTCTGGAGGTACTTGCTGCGTTCGTCGAAGTCGGCGAGCGCCCGCGGTTGCAACGCCGCCTCGTACTGGAGCTCCCACACGGTCTCGCCGTCGACCCGGTCGACGCGCTCGATCAGGCGCAGCGAGTCGCCCGTCGTCTCGATCCGCACCCGGCGCGGCCGCCTCGCATACTCACCGGTCTCGGCCGGGATCGGTGCGAGCGCGCAGTCACCCCATCCGACGTCGACGAGAAACCGGTCCGCGCCGACTCGAACGAGGAGCGCCAGGTGGTCGAAGTCGGCGCTGAGACCACCCGTGTCGGGTTCGAACGTGCGGCACGACAGCCGGGCGACGCGGTAGCCGAGCTGTTCGAGCAGCGCTCCGAAGCACCCGTTGAGCTCGTAGCACCATCCGCCGCGCCGGCGATCGACGATCTTCTGGAACGACCAGTTGACGTCGACCCGCACGCCGCGCCGGTGGAACACGTCGAGGTTCTCGAACGGGACGTGGATGAGGTGCGCTGCGTGCAGCTTGCGCAACGTGGCAAGCGTGGGCGCACCTTTGCCGGTGTACCCGATGCGCTTGAGGTACCGGTCCACGCCATCGTTGCGGACAGCACCCCGAGGCTTCGCGCTGGTCACGGCAACCGAACGTAGCGACTGCCGGCCGAGGTCGTGTGCGCGTATTCGCGCGACATGTTCAACGCGGCGCTGGTCGGTGGCGCACCGCCGACGTCGGCGTCACCACGACCGAATCACCGTCGACCGTCGCATCGCCGTCGACCACGAGGCTGAATCCGTCGTCGGCGACCGGCGGGAACACGATCGACACACCGGGACGCGCCGCCGCGTTGCGGCACGTCCGCCCGCCGGCCTCGAATCGCAGCACGCCGTCGGCAACGACCGGGATCAGCGCCACGGCATGTGGCCGGCCGTCGTCGCTCGCCGTCAGCAGGTAGCCGAACCCCCAGCGGCCGAGTTCGCCCGGCAGATCCTCCAGCGCCACGGCCACGCTCACCCGACCCACCGTACCCAACGGCCGGACAGGGCCGGCGACGCACACATCTCGCCGGACCCTACGAAACACCGGAAACGAGTGGACCGTGAACCAAACGGCGACGTGACCCCGAAAGACCGGATCATGGACACCCTCGCTCCCCCGTTGCCCATCAGGTCGTCGGTGCTCCCACCGCCCGACGCCGGCACGCGCCACGTCCCCAAGCCACGCGCGTTGGCGTCGCATCCTCGGCTGGGTCGTCGCCGCTGGCGCGATCGTCGGCGGCATCGCCCTTGGCTACGAGCCGGTCGGGGTGCTCGTGTTCCTGTTCGTCATCCTCCGGCCGATCGAGAAGCTGTGGCCACGCCATCGCACCCCGCTGCGCCGCTTCGGCCTGCGGACCGACATCACCCACCTGTTGCTCACCCCGCTGACGCAGGTCGCCGGCATCGTCGTCGGTGTGGCGATCGGCGTCCTCTCGCTCGCCTGGCTGCCGGGGCTCGCGTTGCGACCGCTCGTCACCGCCCTTCCGTTCTGGGCGCAGGCCGGGCTCGGCTTCTTGCTCCTCGACCTGACGATCTACTGGATCCACCGGATGAGCCACGAGGTCCCGTTCTTCTGGCGCTTCCACGCGGTCCACCACTCCTCGATCCACCTCGACTGGATCTCCGGCGTCCGCAATCATCCGTTCGACGGTGTCTTCGGTGCGCCGGCATTCGCGTTCCTCATCGGTGCCGGCGTGTCGATCGAGATCACCGGGGCACTCGCCGTGATCCAGCTGGTCACCGGCCTGTGGGCCCACCTCAATGTGCGGTGGCGGCTCCGCCCCCTCCACCGTGTCGTCCTCACGCCCGACTTCCACCACTGGCACCACGCCAACGAGCACGACGCCCACAACACCAACTACGCCGGACTGCTCCCGGTCTGGGACCAGCTGTTCGGCACCTACTACATGCCCACCGATCGCCGCCCGAGCCGGTACGGGATCGACGAGCCGATGCCGCTCGGCGTGTGGGGCCAACTGCGCCAGCCGTTCCGCCGGCGCCCCGACGTGACGCCCAAGATGACCGTGGCAGGCTGACCTGCGAGTGCGCGCCCCCGAACACGACGACACCGACGCCCGGTTGATCAGCCGGATCGCCGAGGGTGACCACGACGCGCTCGTCGACCTCTACGGTCGCCACGCGCCGTGGCTCCTCGTCCGGCTCCGACGGCGATGTGCGGTCGAGGAGCTCGTCGACAACGCGTTGCAGGACACGTTCGTCTCGGCGTGGCGCGGCGCGTCCGGGTATGAGGTCGGCCGCGGCGAGGTCGGGGCCTGGTTGTGGACGATCGCCGTGCGCCGCCTCGTCGATCAACTGCGCCGCCGGACGCCCGCGACACCGGTCGACGTGGTCCCCGAGTCGGGCGAGCTGCCACCGCCCGGAACGCCGGTCCACGAACTCCTCGCCGGCCTGGCGCCCGACCTGCAGGGTGTCGTCGAGGCCGTCTACCTCGATGGCCTCACAGTGAACGAAGCGTCCGTGCTGCTCGGGATCCCGGCAGGCACCGTCAAGAGCCGCCTGTCACGGGCGCGCACCGATCTGAAGGGAGTGCTGCGATGACCGATCTCCTCGAACGCTACGTCGCCGGCGATGCGATCCCGGCGCCCACCCGCCGCGCGTTGGAGGAGGCCGTCGCCGCCGATCCGACCGAGCGTCGGCGAGCGGGCGAGCTCGTCGAGGCCAACGACGGGCCGTTGCTCGCAACGGTGCTCGACGACGTGCTCGCGCTCACCATGGCGCCTCGACGCTCGCGACTCGAGCGCCTGCTGATCGCCTGCCGGATGCCCGAGCCGACAGCCCGTCTCGTCGCCGCCACGCCAGCGTTGCGCTGGGCATGGATCTCGGCGGTCGGCGTCGTCTTGCTGTTCGCGGCCGGCGCCGCGGAGGACGGGTGGCGCGACGCCGATCGTCTCACGATCCTGCTCGCGCTCGCGCCGCTGGTGCCCGTCATCGGTGTCGCCGCCGCGTTCAGCGCCAGCACCGACCCCACGCAAGAAGTGGCGACGGCTGCCGCGATCTCGGGCTTCCGGCTGCTCATGATCCGCACGCTGGCGGTGCTCGCAGGGAGCATTGCCGTGACGTTGTTGATCACGCTGCTCAGCCGTCACGCCGACGGTTGGCTCCGCGTCGCCTGGATCCTTCCCGGTCTTGCCACGACATCGGCGACACTCGTGCTCGCCACGCGGATGCGAATCTCGAGCGCGGCCGGCGTGATCGCCTGCGTGTGGCTGGTGCTCGTGATCGTGGTCGCCGAGATCGCCGACGACGCGGTCGCCCCGTACCGGTGGCCGGCACAGCTCGTGGCGATCGCGGTGACGGCGTGCGCGTCAGCGGTTCTCGTCCATCGTCGCCGCCATCTCGACCGGATGGAGCTGCGATGAGCGTGGTCGCCCACCTCGCCGGCGTCGACCTGCAACTCGGCCGCCGCTTCGACCTGTCCGTCCCCGAGCTGACGTTCGGACCCGGCGTCACGGCCGTCGTCGGCACCAACGGCAGCGGCAAGACCACACTGCTCCGGCTCATCGCGACCGTGCTGCGACAGGATGCCGGCACGATCACTGTCGGCGGTCACGACACGACGACCCCGACCGGGCTCGTCGCGACACGACGCCTGCTCGGTTACCTGCCCCAGCACGACACGGTTTCCGGCCGGATGACGGTGTTCGACCACGTCGACGTCGTCGCCGTCATGCGCGAGCTGGCGCGCTCGACCGCGGCACGCCGGCGCGCCGTCGGACGGGCGATCCGCGCCGTCGGCCTCGCCGACGTGGCGACCGAGCGCTGCGGACGGCTGTCCGGCGGGCAACGCCGACTCGTCGCGATCGCGGCGGCGCTCGCCGGCGATCCGGAGCTGCTCGTGCTCGACGAGCCCGACGCCCACCTCGACAACGACCATCGCGTGGACCTCGGACGTCGACTTCGTGAGCGCTCGGCGACCGTCGTGCTCAGCACCCACGACCAGCAGTGGGCGGCGGACGTCGCGGACCGGATCGTCGAGCTCCACGACGGACGCGTCGTCAATCGTCGCTGAGGCCGAACCAGGGTTCGGCGGCGAGGTCGCCCTCGAAGATCGACCGGTCCTCGGCATCGGCGATGTCGACGGCCCGGGCGGTCTTGCGTTCGATCCGCGCTTCATCGAGCCGCCCGAGGCAGGCCAGGGCTCGCGCCCTGGCCTCGTATGCGTAGGCGAGGTCGAAGTCGTCGAGGCCGGCGGCTGCGCACGTCGCGGCGCACTGGTCGGCGTGGTGAAGGGCGAGCTCACCGTGGCCGAGGACGGCGTGGGCCCGCGACACCAGCCATGAACCCCGCGCCGCGTTGGCGGGCTGGCGACCGGCCGCACGCGCCCAGTGGTACGTCGACGCGTACGCACGTGCGAGCAGATCGTCGGCTTCCGACGGGGAGTGCGAGCGACCGTCGAGCAGCTCCCACGTCGAGTTGTTGGCCTCGACTGCCTGGGCGCGGTGCCACTCGCCGAACACGTCGTCCGAAGACGATCGATCGCCCGTTTCGACGTCGCCGAGCTCGTCGCCGGTCTCGAGGAGCGTCTTCATCGAGTCGAGCACGCCCACCCAACCGAGACGCACGTTGGCCCACGTGCCGGGGCTCCGGGCCAGGTCGAGGTGGCGGAGCGTCACCCGCGTGACGGTGGCGTCGTCGTTGGCCGGCGTCAGCGTCCACTCGACTCGGCTCACCGGCTCCTCGGCGAGCGCCGCGTCGTAGAGCGTGTGCCACGTCATCACCAAACGCCGTTCGGTCTCGACCTCCTCGATCGTCCCGTCGATCGCGCCGCGACCGTCAGGCAGCACGTAGCGATAGCCCGCGCCCGGCTCGAACGTCGACTCGATCGCCGTGCGGTGGAAGTAGCGGCGGGTGTAGTCGGGATCGGTGATCGCCTGCCACACCCGCCGCGGGGAGGCCTTGACGAAGATCTCGTAGACGTGGGTCGGTGCTGACATTGCGGGCTCCTTGTCGTTGCTCGTGTCTCACGCTGGGTCGCGCAGCTCGGTGAGCTCGACCAGAGCGCTCGCGAACGGCTCGGCGTATTTCGAGATCCAGCGGTCGTGGATCAGGCGGATCGGTACCGGGTTGAGGTAGTGGTGCTTCGAACGACCGTGCCGCTCGGTGACCACGAGGTGCGCCTCTTCGAGCACGGCGAGGTGCTTCATGACGCCGAACCGGGTCATCTCGGGCAGCGCCGTGCACAGGTCGCCGAGCGTCTGGCCGTCGCGCTCGAACAACCGGTCGAGCAGCTGCCGTCGGCTGGGATCGGCGAGCGCCCGGAACACGAGATCCAGCCCGAGTTCTGGACCGCTTCGGATGCACGTCAACCACCATCGCAGAATAGGTGACTAAATAGTCACATGTCAAGCGTCACATGCCGGAAAGTTGAGTTGCGTAGTCGGGTTTCGATAGCGTTAGCCTCCGCCCTGGGGGCACGCCGCTCGTGACACGCGTTCGCCTGCTCGACAACCCACGCACACACGCGATCCAGCCCAAGATCCAGCCCAAAGATCCAGCCCGAAGATCCAACAAGGAGATCCCGACATGTCCCTCAGCCTCGGCGACACCGCTCCCGACTTCACCGCTTCCACGACGGACGGCGAGATCAACTTCCACGAGTGGCTGGGCGACTCGTGGGGCGTGCTGTTCAGCCATCCCAAGGACTTCACGCCGGTCTGCACCACGGAGCTCGGCTACATGGCCAAGCTGCAGCCCGAGTTCGACAAGCGCGGGGTGAAGGTCATCGGGCTGTCGGTCGACGCCACCGACAAGCACTCGGCCTGGGCCGACGACATCGAGGAGACGCAGGGCGCCCGCCCCAACTACCCGATCATCGGCGACGCCGATTACAACGTGTCGAAGCTCTACGGGATGCTGCCGGCGAGCACGTCCGGGGATTCCGGCACGAGAACGCCTGCCGACAACCAGACCGTGCGCAACGTGTTCGTGATCGGGCCCGACAAGAAGGTGAAGCTGGTCCTCGTCTACCCGATGACGACCGGTCGGAACTTCGACGAGGTGCTGCGGGTCATCGATTCGCTCCAGCTCACCGCCAAGCACCGTGTTGCGACGCCGGTCAACTGGAAGCAGGGCGAGGACGTGATCATCGCCGGCTCGGTGTCGAACGACGAGGCGAAGGAGATCTACGGCACCTGGCAGGAGCCGAAGCCGTACATCCGGATCGTCCCCCAGCCCCAGTCCTGACGGACCGCTCAGCACCAGTTCGCCTCGACCCACGCCCGCACGTCCGGCGCCAGTCGGTCGACGTGCGCCGCCGGATCGGCGCGGATCATCGTCGAGCTCACCGGCACGGCCTGGCGTTCCGCGTCGACGACGATCGCCTCGGCACCGAACCGGTCGGCGAGCTCGCTCACGTAGTGATCCGACGAGAACACGACGTGCGGCCCATCGTCGTGCGGCCACCGCGACCGGAACAGCGCCATCCACTTCTCCCACAGCTCGGGATCGCCGAAGTCGGTGTCGAGATCGTGGCGGACCTCGACGACGTCGACGTCGGGATGCAGGTCGGCGAGCCAACCGGCGCGTAGCGATCCGGGAGCGGCGTCGGTCGATCGGCTGTTGACGAACACCACGAGCCGGTCGACGCGTGCGGCGGCCCAGTCGATCATGTAGGAGTGCCCGAGATGGGGCGGGTCGAAGCGACCGACGATGAGGCCCGTCGGCGCCCGCACCGCCAATCCATCCGCGGCGCGTTCCTCGTTCTGTCCGAATTCGTGCACCGACGTCGGCGCGTTAAATCGTTCTGTCCGGATTTGTGCACGCGGGCGAGCGGGGTTCGGCGGGTTCGGGCTCGGTCACGTGGTGGACGCGGTGAGTTGGTCGACGACGCGACGCCAACCCGGGGTCAGCGCGTGCGGCGACCCCTCACCGGTGGAGACGCCGAGGCGGTGGATCGTCTCGCGGGCGAACGACGAGATCACGACGTCGTCGCAGCGGTCGATCAACGTCTGCACGAGCGCCAGCCGTTCCGCGGCATCGTCGGCCGATGCCGCCGACGCTGCCGCGGCGCCCGCGACGGTGGCGAGGATGCGGTCGAAGTAGCTCATCTCGCCGGCATCGCCGAGCGCGTCGGCGTCGGCGATCGCGGCCTTGTTGTCGCCGACCATCGCGTTGGCGAGGGCGCGGGAGGCGAGGGCGAACGGGGAGACCGCGACGTCGACGTCGAGCAACGTGACCAACGCGTCCTCCGGCTTCCCCGACAGCGACAAGCCCATCGACAACAGGACCAGGCCCTTCGTCGACGTTGGCACCCGTCGACGCGATCCGGTCGACGGCATCGCCGGCGAGCTCGACCGTGCGCTCGCCCTGGCCGCTGTGCATCGCGACTCCGGCCGCGGCGATCGCCGGGTACGCCATCTCACCGAACGAGTCGGAGAGCGCGAGCAGCTCCTCGGCGCCACGTTCGGCATCGCCCAGGCGACCGAGCGCGACGCGAGCGCGGTTGAGCGGGGCGAGGGCCTGGATCGCGCCGAAGCGATCGCCGAGCTTGCGGAAGCCGGCGAGCGCCCGCTCGCCGTACTGCACCGACTCGGCGAACCGTCCGGTCCACAGGCGCAGATTGGACCCGAGCGTCAGCATCATCGCCGCGCCCCAGTCGTCGCCCCACTTCTTGGCTTCCTCCAAGACCTCCTGGGCGAGCTCCTCGGCCTCGCCGAAGCGGCGCTCGAAGTACATGACGAACGCGAGCAGGCCACGCGCCCAGTTGGCGCCCGCCCGATCGCCGAGCCCGTCGAACGTTTCGATCGATCCGGCGAGCCGCGTCTCGGCACCCTGGTGATCACCACTCAAGAACGCGACCCACGCGAGGTGTTGACGGACCCAGGCCCGTCCGCGCACGTCGCCGACACGGTCGTAGATCGCGTCGGCCTCACCGAGGTACCAGTCGGCGTCGGCGAGCGAACCACCGAAGATCTCGGCGAACCCTCTCGCCCGCAGTGCAGTCGCGAGGTGGCGGTCGTCGCCCAGCTCGCGGAAGATGTCGACCGCGCGACCGAGGCTCTCGCGGGCGGCGACGAGGTCTCCGTCGAGTTGCTCGACGACACCGAGCAGCCGATGCGTCTCGCCTTCGGCCACGAGATCGTCGGCGCCGCCCAGATCGTTGAGCAAGTCCACCAGCTCCACACGTGCGCTTTCGAGGGCGCGCATCTCGACGAGACCCGACGCGTACAGCAATCGCAGCGACCGCCGCGCATCGTCGTCGTCGCCGACGAGGCTGAGCGCCCGCTCGGACGCCGCGACACCACGCGGGAAGGCACCGATCTCGTACGACTGGCGCGCCGCGCGGGCGAGCAGATCGACCGCTTGGAGCCGGATCGCCGACGAGACGCCCGGCACCGATCCGAGCTCCTCGAGCAACTCCGCAGCAGTGGCGGCGTGGTGGGCGAGATCGTCGAGCGGCACCTTGCCGAGCGTCGCCAGATGCGTCGCAACGCCCGCGTGACGCTGGGCGCGTGCCTGCTTCGTGAGCGTCTGGTACGCGACCTCGCGCACGACATCGCTGCGGAACTGCCAGCGCCGACCCTCGACCTCGAGCATCCCGGCGACGACGAGGTCGTCGACGAGACGCTCGTCGAAGACCTGTCCCAGCGCGTCCGCGAACTCGGCGAAGGCGCCGATCGGTCCCTCGGTGCCGAGGATCGCGGCGTTGTCGAGGATCGCCCGCTGGGCCGGTGCCAGCTGGTCGAGACGAGCCGCGATCAGGGCCCGCAGCGTGCCCGGCAGGGCGACGTCGACGTCTTCGTCGCCGATCGAGGCGGTGAGCTGGGCGAGCTCGGTGAGGAACAGCGGGTTGCCGCCACTGCGGTCGTAGAGCCGATCGACCAGGTCGGTGCTCGGACGCCGGCCGGCGACCGCCTCCACCAGCGCTGCCGTCTCGCACTCGTCGAGCGGTCCGATCGGCAGCTTGAGCGTGAGTGCCCGTTCGACGGGCGGCGGCCAGTCGTCCTCGTCGCCCGGCCGGTACGCCGTGACGATGAGCAGTGGGCTGTCGGCGAGGCTGCGCGCCATCAGCTCGAGCAGTTCGCGCAGCAACGGGTGCGCCCACTGGAGATCGTCGATCCAGACGACGACCGGGCCGTGCACCGAGCGCAGGCGGATCGACGTGATCAACGCGTCGTGCAACGCATCGCGGGCACCGGTGGTGTCGAGCGCGTCGAGCTCCGACGGATGTCCGAGGAGATGGAGCAACGCCTCGACCTCGTTGCACACCGGTGTCGCGTCGGGCGGCAGGGCGTACATGGCGGCGGTCGCGGCGGCCACGATCTCGCGCACCTCGGCGGCCGGTTGATCGAGCTGCAGGCCCATGCCGGCCGCCAACCCGTGGGCGATCGGCCACCACACGTTGGGTTCGCCGTATGGCGCGCACTGGCCCTGGATGACGCTGACGCCCGGCGTGCAGTCGTGGAGCGCGGCAACCGCCTCGTCGACGAGGCGCGACTTGCCGATCCCGGCCTCCCCCACCACCGACACGATGGCGCAGTGTCCGGTGGCGACGAGCTCGGTGACCGACTGCAGCAAGGAGCGTTCGGTGATGCGCCCGACGAACGCGATCTCGGAGCGGCGCCGACGGTTCGCCGCCGGTGCCATGGTGCCGAGTGCGAGCCACGCGTTCTCGATCTGCTCCCGCCCCCTCAGCTCGGCTGGTGCGTGCTGCTCGAAGCGGATCGCGTCGGAGCAGAGCACGCGCGTCGCGTCGCCGACGAGCACCCCGCCTTCGGGCGCCAACCCCTGCAACCGCGACGCGATGTTGACGACGTCGCCCATCGCCGTGTAGTCGGTGCGCGCGAGCGTGCCGACGAGAACCTCACCCGTGTTGATCCCGATCCGCAGCTTGACGTCGGCGACGGCCGGTTGCTGGGCGATGAACCGCCGCAACGTCGCGTGCATCTGGAGTCCGGCGCGCACCGCGCGTTCGGCGTCGTCCTCGTGCGCGACCGGCGCGCCGAACAGCGCCACGATCGCGTCACCGAGCACCTTGTCGACCCGCCCGCCGAAGCGCTCGACATCGGCCACCAGGCCTTCGAACGCGGCGTCGACGAATCGCTTGACCTGTTCCGGGTCACGGAACTCGGCGAGGGTCGTGAATCCCACCATGTCGGCGAACAGGACGGTGACGACACGCCGGCCCTCGGTGGTGGCGACCGCCAGCGAATGCCCGCAGGCGGGGCAGAATCGGGCACCTTCCGGCACCGGACGAGCGCAGGACGGGCACGCCATCAACCCGCGAGCGTACGGCACGCAGGGCGTTGGAACGACGAGCGAAAGCATGATCCGTCCGTGAACAGAGCGTTGCGCGGGAGCGACGACACGGCCGACAACACACCTCGATCGGGCCAACATGCTGGAAGTCCGGGTCTGAACCGCACTAAACCATCGGCATGACCGCGACCCCCCCTGCACCCCCCGCGACCACTGCCGCCGCCGGCGCGATCGACGCCAAGAAGATCTACGGGGTCGGCGACGCGGCCGTACACGCCCTCGACGGCGTGACGATCGCGTTCGAGCCCGGCCGGTTCACGGCGATCATGGGTCCCTCGGGATCCGGCAAGTCGACGCTGTTGCACTGCCTCGCCGGCCTCGACTCGCTCAGTGAAGGCGCCGTGTACATCGGCGAGACGTATCTCGCCGAGCTCGACGACAAGGACCTCACCGAGCTGCGGCGGGAGCGGGTCGGATTCGTGTTCCAGGCGTACAACCTGATCCCGATGCTCACCGCCGAGGAGAACATCACGCTCCCCCTCATGCTCGGCGGCACGAAGGGTGACAAGGAGTGGATCGACCACGTGATCGACACGGTGGGGCTCCGCGACCGGCTGACGCACCGGCCGAGCGAGCTGTCGGGCGGTCAGCAGCAGCGCGTCGCGGTCGCCCGCGCGCTCGCCAGCCGGCCGACGATCATCTTCGCCGACGAGCCCACCGGCAACCTCGACAGCACGACCGGCGGTGAGCTGCTGTCGTTCATGCGACGCGCCGTCGACGAATTCGGCCAGACGATCGTGATGGTCACGCACGACCCCACCGCGGCGGCGTACGCCGACCGCATCGTGTTCCTGGCCGACGGCCAGATCGTCGCCGAGATGCGCGAGCCAACGGTCGAGCGGGTCATCGACCAGATGAAGCAGATCGGCCACTGACGATGATCGGCAAGATCACACGTAAGTCGATGCGCGCCCGTTGGGGCCGCGACGTGTTCATCGGGCTGGCGATCATGCTCGGAGTCTCGTTCGTGGCCGGCTCCTTCGTGCTCGCCGACAGCCTGCGCTCGACGTTCGACAACCTGTTCAGCGAGCTCAACGAGAACGTCGACCTCGAGGTGCGGGCGACGCTCACCGTCGACAACATCCAAGCCCTGCGCGACCCGATCCCGGCCTCGCTCGCCGACGAGATCGCGGCCGTCGAGGGTGTCGACATCGTCGAGCCGTCGCTGAACCGCTTCGCGCAGATGCTCGACAAGGACGGCGATCCGATCCAGACGCAAGGCGCACCCGCGCTCGGCGTCTCGTGGTCAGGACCCAGTGGCATCTCCGGTGTCGCGCTCAAGGACGGTGAGGCACCCAACGGGCCCGGTGAGGTGGCGATCGACAAGGCCACCGCCGACAAGCACGACTACGAGGTCGGTGACGACATCGACATCGTCTTCGACTCCGGCACCGAATCGTTCACGATCGTCGGGCTGGTCGGCCTCGGCAACGCCGACGGCTTCGGGGGCGCCACGCTGGCGATGTTCGACCCCGAGACCGCCCGGCAGGTACTCGGCGCCGGCGACACGTACGACGCGATCGATATCAAGCTCACCGAGGGAGCCGACCCCGCCACCGTCAAGGCGGCGATCGAGGACATCCTTCCGCCCCGAACCGAGGTCGTGACCGGCGAGCAGGTCGCCCAAGAGGCGGCCGACGACATCAACTCGTTCATCTCGATCTTCGGCAACGGCCTGCTCGCGTTCGCCTTCATCACCACCTTCGTGAGCGCGTTCATCATCAACAACGTGTTCGGCATCACGATCAGCCAGCGCTTGCGTGAACTGGCGCTGATGCGCGCCGTGGGAGCGAGCACGAAGCAGGTTCGACGCCTGATCGTGGCCGAGGCGCTCATCATCTCGGTCACCGCCACCGTGCTCGGCATCGTCATCGGCGGACTCGGCGTCGCCAAGGGCATCATCGCCCTGTTCAACGCCGCCGGCGCCGGCTTCCCCGACACGGCACTCCAACTCCAGCTGCGCACGATCATCGTGTCGGTCATCGTCGGCGTCGGCGTCACGCTGCTGTCGGTGCTCGTGCCCGCCCGGCGGGCGGCGAAGATCCCACCGGTCGCCGCGATGCGGCCCGAGATCGGCTTCGCGGCACTCGGCGCCAGCCGGCGCCTCATCGCCGGGACCGTCATCACCCTCCTCGGCGCGGTGCTGTTCCTGGTCGGGCTGTTCCTGAATCCGGGCGGCACGATCGGCCTGATCCTCCTCGCCGGTGGCGGAGCACTGATGATCTTCCTCGGCGTCGCCAGCCTCTCGGCCACCGTCGCCAGACCGGTCAGCCGGTTGCTCGGTTCACCCATCCAGAAGCTCTTCGGTGCGCCGGGCCGGCTGGCACGGGAGAACGCCTCGCGCTCGCCACGCCGCACCGCACGCACCGCGTCGGCGCTGATGATCGGTGTCGCGCTGGTGAGCGCCGCATCCGTGTTCGCATCGTCCTTGCGCGACACGTTCGGGCGCATCCTCGACCAGTCGATCACGGCCGACTACATCGTCACCGACGAGTCGTTCCAAGGGCTGCCGCCGAAGGTCGAGCAGAACATGGCGCAGCTCGACGTACTGCAAGCGGTGTCGCCGTTCCGCTTCATCTTCGGAACCGTCGACGGCGACGACAAGCAGTTCAGCGCCGTCAACCCGGTCGCGTTCCCACAGCTCGCCGATCTCGACGTCTCAGCGGGCAGCTTCGACACGCTCGAGAACGACGGGTTGATGGTCCACAAGGACCCGGCCGACGATCTCGACCTCCAACTCGGCGACACCGTCGACGTCACGTTCCAGAACGGCGTCGAACAGACGCTCACGGTGTCGGGGATCTTCGACGACGGCTCGCTGGGCGCCAACTGGTACATCTCGATCGCGACGCTGGAGTCGGTGAGCGATCTCCCACCGCGCGATCAGTTCGTGCTCGCCAAGCTCGCCGACGGTGTCGACCCCGACACCGCCCGTCCCGAGATCCAGGCCGCACTCGACGAGTTCCCACAGGCCGACCTGCAGAGCAACGCGGAGTTCCGCGAGCAGCAGGAGGGCCAGATCAACCAGCTCCTGGCGGTCATCACCGGCCTGCTCAGCATGGCCATGTTGATCGCCGTCATCGGCATCGCCATCACGCTCGCGTTGTCGGTCTTCGAACGCACGCGGGAGATCGGGCTGCTGCGCGCCGTCGGGATGACGCGCCGGCAGTTGCGACGTTCGGTGCGATGGGAAGCGGTGATCGTGTCGGTGTTCGGCGCGGTCGTCGGGATCGTCGTCGGCCTCGCGCTCGGCACCGCCCTGTCGCTGGCGGTTCCCGAGACCGTCATCGACCGCATCACCGTGCCGTACGGGACCATCATCGCGGTCCTGATCGGAGCGATCCTCGCCGGGGTGCTCGCGGCGTGGTACCCGGCGCGCAAGGCCTCGAAGATGGACGTGCTCGAGGCGATCGCGACGGAGTGACGCACTCGAGGAGATGGCCGGCTACTCAGGCACCCCGCTCCCGAAGAAGCTCGGGATCACCGAGGGCAAGCGTTTCGCGGTGCGATCGGCGCCAACCGGTTTCGCCGACACGTTGGGCGAGCTCCCGCTCGGTGCCGAGTGGAAGGGTCAGGTCAGACCAGGCCTCGACGTCGTCGTCGCCTTCTTCACCGAACGGGCCGCCCTCGCGTCGAAGTGGGCCACGCTGACCGCCGCGGTGGCGCCCAACGGCACGGTGTGGGTCGCGTGGCCGAAGCGCACGAGCGGTGTGCCGACCGACATCACCGAGGATGTACTGCGCGACGAGCTGCTGCCGTCCGGTTGGGTCGACAACAAGGTGTGCGCGATCGACGACACGTGGAGCGGACTCCGGTTCGCGTTGCGCCGCGAACTGCGCTGACCCGCGCTGTCCCGTGCGGCGGCCGACTCAGCCGCTACGTCGCCAGGGCAGGTCGGAGAGGAACTTCGCCGCCGCCGGGTGCGGGTCCATCTCGCGCGAGTCGTCGACGCGCCGCGGGTCGAGGCGGACCTGACAACCCTCGCACCAGTACAGCAAGCGGGCGTGCTCGCCGACGCGTCGGACGGCGATCGTCTCGTGACACCGCACGCAACCCTGACCGTTGCGCCCGTACACGGCGAGCCCGCCTCGAACGTCGGGGTTCGTGACTCGCCGACCCGTGCGGGCGCTGGCCCGCAGCATCGAGGCCGCGGTGTTGACGAGCACGACCGCGTCGTGGTGGGTGAGGTCGCCGACGTGCGCCCACGGGCTCAGCTCGGTGGCCCAGAGGACCTCGCACCGGTAGACGTTGCCGACCCCGCACATCACGCGCTGGTCGAGCATCACGTCACGAAGGCGCGCCTCGGGCTCCGGGTAGGCCAACAGGAGGTCGACGACGTCGCTGAGGTCGGTCGACGTCTTGCAGAGGTCGGGACCGAGCTTGCCGCGACCGGGATGCCGGCGCCGGTCGGCCTCGCGATACGTCTCGACGACCGGGGCGTTGAAGCACACGGCCACCCACTCGGCGGTCTCGATCGCGGCCCGCAGTTGGTGGTACGGGCGGCGCCAGGGCTCCTCGGCGCGGTAGAGGTGCCACGACCCGGTCATCCGCATGTGGGTGTGGAGGATCAGCCCGTCGTCCCACGTGATCTCGAGGTGCTTGCCGTGGCTCTCGACGGTCTCGATGGTGCGCCCGGCCTGCGGCACCGGGCCGACGAGACGAGGGGCGTCGAAGCGCAGCATCGGTCGACCGACGAGCGCGGTGCGGATCGCGCTGGCTGTGCGGTGGATGGTGTCACCTTCGGGCACGTGGTCGAGCCTAGGCGGGTCACCCAGGCGCGTTGTGGCACGGTCGCGTAACGATCGTGTTCACGGGAGTTGACCGACGTGCGCGAGCGCCATCCGGACGAGGCGGTCCTGTCCGCTCGTCATCTCGCTGCGGACCTTGTTGCTGACCGCCTCCGCCGGCGTGAACCAGGCCAGGTCGAGGGCCTCCTGCGTCGGTTCGCAGTGCCCGTCGACGGGCACGACGTAGGCGAGGCTCACGGCGTGTTGACGGGGGTCGTAGAAGCCGCTGCGATCGGGATCGGGGAAGTACTCGACCACCGTGAACGGCGCCGGATCGACCGGGATGCGGGGGAAGGCCCGCGCCCCGAGATCCTTCTCGCAGTGCCGCATCAAGGCGTCGCGCACCCGCTCGCCGAACAGCACCCGACCGCTGACGACCATCCGGCTGATCGTCCCGTCGGCCGCGGCGCGGAGCAGGAGACCGACCTCGGTGACGATCCCTCCGGCGTCGACACGGACCGGCACGGCATCGACGTACACCATCGGCATCTGGGCGCGGATCTGTCCGAGGCGCTCCGGCGACAGCCACGCCGTGTCGGTCTCGGTGTCGATGTCGCTCACGGGATCCCATCATCCCAGATCCCGGTCCGGCGCCACGGACGATCCGCGACGCCGGCCGGTTCGGTACCGTCGCGGCGTGGACCTGGGTGACGTCAGTTGGCCGGACGTCGGCGGCACGCATGTCGTCGTCGTGCCGGTCGGCTCGTGCGAGCAGCACGGACCCCACCTCCCGCTGGCCACCGACTCGATCATCGCCGAGGCGCTGGCGGCGGACCTCGTGGCCCGACGCTCCGACTGTGTCGTCGCCCCGACGGTGTCGATCACGGCGAGCGGCGAGCACCAGGGGTTCCCCGGCACGCTGTCGATCGGCAACGAGGCGATGCATCAGGTGGTCGTCGAGTTGGTCCGGTCGGCCGATTGGGCACGGGCCGTCGTGCTGGTCAACGGCCACGGCGGCAATGCGGACGCGGTCGGGCGTGCCGTCGCGCAGCTCGAGGCCGAGGGCCGGCGCGGTCCTCGCCTGGTGGCCGCGGGTCGCCGACGGTGATCCGCATGCCGGCAACACCGAGACGTCGTTGATGCTCGCGGTCCGTCCCGACCTCGTCCGGCTCGAACGTGCCGAGCCGGGCCCGATCCCATCGATGGCCGAGCTCGTGCGGTCGGGGGTGTGGGCGCTCAGCGCCAGCGGGGTGCTCGGCGATCCAACGGGCGCCTCGGCCGAGGCGGGCGCCGAGTTGCTCGCTCGGCTCGCCGACGATCTCGCCCGCGCCGTCGACGAGTGGCTGGCGTGACGCGATACCGGTTCGACCGGACCGTCGAGCGCCACGGCAAGGTCGTGATCGGCGGGTCGCCGTTGCGGCTGTTCCGGCTCACCACGGGCGGCGTCGCTGTCGTCGACGCGGATCGAGCGGGGCGAGGCGGTCGAGCCGTCGATCCTGGTCGACCGGCTCCTCGACGCCGGCGCCATCCATCCGGTCCACGACACAGGCGGGCCGCATCGCTACACCGCCTCTGACGTCACGGTGGTCGTCCCGGTCCATGGTGAGCTCGGTCGCGTCCCGGCCGGCGCCGTCGTCGTGGACGACGCGTCACCGTCGCCCGTCGCTGGCGCGACGATCCGCTTGGACGTCAACGTCGGGCCCGCCGGCGCGCGAATGGCGGGGCTGGCGACGGTGACGACACCGCTGGTGGCGTTCGTCGACTCGGACGTCGTGCTGCCCGACGGCTGGCTCGACGAGCTGCTCCCCCATTTCGACGATCCACGCGTGGGACTCGTCGCACCCCGCATCCGCAGCACGCCAGGCACCAGCGTGCTCGAGCGCTACGAGGCGCAGCGCTCACCTCTCGACCTCGGGCCCGAACCGGCACGCATCCGGGCCGGGTCGCGGGTGAGTTACGTGCCAGCCGCGACCATCGTCGTGCGGGTCGACGCGGTCCGGGAGGTCGGCGGGTTCGACCCCGAGATCCGATTCGGCGAGGACGTCGACCTCGTCTGGCGACTCGACGAGGCGGGCTGGTCGTGCCGGTACGAACCCGCCGTCGAGGCCCATCACCCGCCGCGGCCGACGTGGCGGGCGTGGGTACGACAGCGGGTCGACTACGGATCGTCGGCGGCTCCTCTTTCGAAGCGGCACCCCGGTCGCCTGGCGCCGGTGCGGATGAGCGGTTGGAGTGCGGGGGCGTGGTCGCTGGCCGCGGTGGGTCATCCGCTCGCTGGAGTCGTCCTCGGTGCGGGCAGCGCGGCCGCGCTCGTCCCCAAGCTCACCGACGTGCCTCCGCAGGTCTCGTTGCGCATCGCCGGGCTCGGCAACCTGCACGCCGGACGCTTGCTCGCCGACGCCGTCCGGCGCGTCTGGTGGCCGATCGTGTTGATCGCCGCGCTCCGATCGCGACGGGCCCGGCTGATCGCGCTCGCGGCTCTGCTTCCCCTCCGCCATCCCGTCCACCTCGCCGACGACATGGCCTACGGCATCGGCGTGTGGAAGGGCATCTGGCGAGAGCGCACCATCGCCCCCCTGATCCCGAACTTCACCTCCTGGCCCGGCCGCTCCCGACCCACCCCCTGACCCGCCCCGTCACCCGTCATCCCGTCCGTCCATCCAGACAGTCCGATTTAGTGCACCGACGTCGGCGCGCTGAATCGTTCTGTCCGAAAACGCGCACCGAGACCGGGGCCGTGCCCGAGTCAATGCCGGCGCCCGCCTTCCGCCGGATCGTGTCGACCCAAATCCAACAGTTCACATTGGCGCGCAGACGGTGTCGAGGCAGGTCGAACAGTTGGACTGGGGTGCACGTGTCGTCCCGGGCGAGCGGTGACCGGGCGCGGCTGGGACGCATGCGCGGCGGGGTCAATGATCGAGCCGGTACGGTCCAGGGTGTGACGGTGCGGCTCACGGTGTACAGCGCCGAGTGGCGCCGGCATGTCCGGTCGATCGTCGATGCCGCTCCGGGGCTGGTACCCGTCGTCAAGGGCAACGGCTACGGGTTCGGCCGTCGGCACCTCGCCGAGATCGCGGCCGAGTTCTCCGACACGATCGCCGTCGGGACCATCTACGAGCTCGATGGACTGCCCGACGGTCCGACGCCGGTGGTGCTCACGCCCGTGCTGGAGGCGCCGGAGGAGATCAGCCCGATCCTCACCGTCGGATCGCTCGAGCACGTGGCAGCGCTCAGCTCGTGGCCCGGCCGCGTCATCGTCAAGCTCGCCTCGTCGATGCGACGCTTCGGTGGCGGCATCGGACTCGTCGAGAAGGCTCGCGCCAGCGGGCTGCGGGTCGAAGGCGTGTCGATCCATCCGCCACTCGCCGGTGGTGACCGTCAACACCGAGCCGAGATCGAACGCTGGCTGGATGTGGTCGATCCGTCGCTCCAGGTCTGGGTCAGCCACCTCTCGCCGACGGAGTACGCGCAGCTCCCCACGTCGCATCGCTACCGGCTGCGGCTCGGCACGTCGCTCTGGCACGGCGACAAGTCCGCGTTGCGGCTCGAGGCGTCCGTGTTGCACACCACCACGATCGCCGCCGGCGAGCGCGCCGGGTACCGACTCGGCATGGCGGAGCGCGACGGAACGCTGGTGATCATCGGTGCGGGCACGGCCAACGGCGTGCACCCGCTGGCCGACGGGCGCAGCCCGTTCCATCACGAACGTCGACGGCTGGAGCTGATCGAGCCACCGCACATGCACACGTCGATGGCGTTCGTGCCGGCCGGCGACACGTGCCCCACAACGGGGACATGGCTCGATCTGCAGCGGCCGCTCACGACCACGCTGGTCGACGAATTTCGATGGATCTGACAAGTCGGCGACCTGGCCCCGACGTCGTCCGCGCGATCGCCCTGATCGGTGTTGTCGTGATGAACTATCACGGGTATCTCATCCTGCGCGGTGGGTCCCGCGGCGACGACTGGGCAAACGATTTTTTCGATCCATGGACCGGCCCGCTCTCCACACGGTTCGCGGCCACGTTCGTGCTCGTGGCCGGCGTCGGCGTCACGCTGCTGACCCGCTCGGCGATCGGCGACGAGGAACGCATTCACACGATGCGCTGGCGACTCGCCAAGCGCGGCCTGATCCTCTTCGTGTTCGGTGTGTGGTTCGACTACATCTGGGAGGGCACGATCCTGCCGTACTACGGCGCGATGTTCTTCCTGGCCGCGTGGCTGTTCACCCTTCGGATCCGGTGGCTGATGGTGATCGGCGTGGGCGCCGCGCTCGCCGGATGGTCCATTCACTGGTGGGTGTACGAACGAGCCCGCGACGGCCACACCACGAGGTGGCTGACGTCGCCCAGCCGGCTGTCGCCGGACGGGCTCGTCCTCGACGTGTTCGTGAACGGCACCCACCCACTGCTGCCGTGGTTGGCGTTCTTCTGCGCGGGGATCGTGCTCGGCCGTCTGCTCGCCACGACGTGGTGGCGAACGGCGGCGATTGCCGGCGGGTTCACGCTGTTCACGCTCGCCAACCTCGTGAGCGCGTCGGCGTCCGGCAGACGCGCGCTCATGCTCACCAGCACCGACCCGTTCGATCGTGGACTCGTCTACGTGATGAGCGCGCTGGGCACGGCGTTGATCGCGTACGCGACGATCAGCTGGGTCGCCGATCGCTTCACCGACGCCCCGCTCGTCGACATGTTGCGACGGGCCGGGCAGATGTCACTCACGCTGTACATCGCGCACGCCCTCGTGTTCAACCTCGTGGTCGACTGGCTCGACTGGATCGGCCCGACCGGTCTCGACACCGCGCTGTTGTTCTCGGCCGGATTCTGGATCGCCGGCATCGCCGCCGCCGTCGCGTGGCAGCGCCGCTTCGGACGCGGCCCGGCCGAGGCCGTGTACCGGCGCCTCGAGCGCGTGACGCCGGCGACTTGATCGCCGGGTCAGCCGGCTCGAATCAGATGCTGAGCCCCTCGAACGTGGCGTCGCAGGTCGCCGGATCGGCCGAGTCGAAACCCTGGCGGAACCACTGGACGCGTTGTTCCGACGAGCCGTGCGTCCAGGTCTCGGGATTGACGCTCCCCTGCGTCTGCTGCTGGATCCGGTCGTCACCGACGGCCGCCGCGGCGTTCAGCGCCTCCTCGACCTCCTGGGGATTGTCGAACTGCGCCGGTCGGCCGACGCATCGCTCGCCCAGGCACCCGCAAGGCAATCGGCCTGCAGCTCGAGCGCGATCGAGTACTCGTTGGCGCGATCAGGATCGCTCTGCCTGCGCCTGCTGAACCCTGGCGTTCGATCCCGCGCACGTTCTGCACATGGTGGCCGTACTCGTGGGCGACGATGTACTGCGCAGCGAGGTCGCCCGTCGCTCCGAACCGCTCCTGGAGTTGGACGAGGAAGTCGAGATCGAGGTACACGAGGCTGTCGACCGGGCAGTAGAACGGACCGACCTCCGACGACGCCTGGCCACAGCCGGTGTCGACGAAGCCGGCGAAGAACACGGTGTCGGCGGGTTGGTACTCGGCCTGGAACGACGCCGGGAACTGCGTCGCCCAGTACGGCTGGACGTCTTCGACGGCGCCGCACACGATCTGCTCGATCTCGGTCGTGCACGCGACCTCGCCGGTGGATCCGGATTGGTCGGCCGGCGGCACGTTCGCGGCCGACGAGCCCCCGCCGCCGCCCAGCAACTTCGGCAGGAACAACGTGGCGAGCAGGAGGATCAGGCCGATCATTCCCCCACCCGCCTTGATCGGGAAGTTCATGCCTCCAAGACCACCGAGCCCTCCGCCGCCGCCGCTGCCACGCCGGTCCTGGATGCTGCCCGAGCTACGTGCGCGGATCTTCGTCATCGTCGTAGTCTCCCAAGTCGAGCCGGTTCTGAAACATGTCAGGAACGCCGGCGGAGGCCCCTGATCGCCACCGCGCCGGCACCGATCAGCGGACCGTGATCGCCCAAGCGGACCGGTGTGATCCGCGGCCGGACGCCGCGTCCGATCAGCGCGTGCCGGTCGAGCTCCTCCTGGGCGGCGTTGAAGAACGTCGCCGCGAACCCGAGAGCCACACCGCCGCCGACGACGACCAGATCGAGGTCGAGCATGTTGCAGATCGAGGCCGACGCGCGACCGACGAGGCGGCCGGTGCGACGCATGATCTCGTACGTCGGTTGCGTCGGCGGCCGGCCGGTGATCGCCTCGATCGCGGTGCCCGACGCCTCGGCCTCGAGACAGCCACGCGCACCGCAGCCGCAGCGGCGGCCGTTGGGCTCGACGATGATGTGGCCGACGTAACCGGCGTTGCCGGTCGCGCCGTCGAGCAATTGGCCGTCGATGACGATCCCGCCGCCGATGCTCGTCGACACCGTGAGTGCGCAGAACGACGAGAGGCCCTGCGCCGCCCCGAGCCAACCCTCGGCGAGCGCCAGGGCTTTGGCGTCGAGATCGCCGTACACGGGAAGCTCGAACATCTCGCTCAGGTGCTGGCGGAGGGGGAACGCCCGCCAGGCCGGGATGCTCACCGGCGACACGGTCACGCACTGGCGCTCGATGGGTCCGGCGCAACCGATCCCGATCGCCGTGACCACGACACCGTGGTGTTCCTCGACCTGTTCGAGCTGCTGGCGCACGATCCCGACGAGCGCCGCGAAGTGCGACTGCGGACCGACATCGCGCTCGACGGGCACGAACGTGCGGTCGAGCAATTCGCCCCGGAGGGTCATCAGCCCAGCCGCGAACTTCGTGCCGCCGATGTCGACGGCGAGGATCACGTCACGGGTTGGGTCCACGGCGCGCGAACGATATCTCCGAGCCGCTCAAGGTCGAGTCGGGGCCTGCCGATGTAGACGCGCCGTATAGCCTGGTATTTCGCTGGTCGGCATGAGGTCGTGAGCATGGTGTCCCGTTCCAATCTGCCGCGCGCCGCCGCAATTGCGGTGGCGGCGTTGATCGTCCTGCCGGGTTCGATCGCGCTCGCGAGCCCGGACGGTCCCGCCACCACCACCACGGCCCCCACCGCCGAGACGCCGCCCAGCAGCGATTCGTCGACGACCACCACGTCAACGCCGACGACGACCACGACGACCACGACGGTCGCACCGCCGAGTGGAACGACGACCACGACGGTTCCGACGACCACCACGACCAGTACCACGATCGTCGAACCGGACACGACGTCGGTCGACACGGTCCCGCCGGATTCCGGTACCACGACGACCACGGTGGCCGACGCGCCGATGGACGTGATCGTGCGGCCGGAGCAGATCGAGTACATCCTGCTGACGATTCGCTGGATGGAATCGCGCGAGACGTACGACATCCCACCGAACAAGGGCGGGGCGTCGGGCGCCTACCAGTACATCAAGAAGACGTGGGCGAACTACGCCGGCTATCCCGAGGCGTACCTCGCCCCACCGTGGGTCCAGGACGAGCGAGCCGCCGCCGACGTCACGGCCATCCTGCGCCGCTACGACAACGACGTCTCGGTGGTACCGATCATCTGGTACTACCCGGCGGCGCTCACCAACCCGGCGCTGATGGACGTCGTGCCCAAGCCGGAAGCCGGCAACGTGCTCACGATCCGCGACTACCAGTGGCGGTGGCTCGACACGCTGGCGTACTTCATGGGCGGACCACTTCCAGCACGCCTCTACGCGCTCCCACCCGGCCTCGAGCTGCTGTCCGGGATCCCGCCGGTCGTGCCCGCCGCCGTCGCCGAGGGTCAGGCCTCCGTCGCCTTCCCGCTGCTCGGGCCGGCCGCCGTCGCCCCGCCCCCACCGTGCGACGGCGACGCGTGCGACGCCCCGAATCCGGCGATCGTGTACGGCCGCAAGCTGCAGCCCGTGCTCGCCGCGGCGGACGGTGTGGTGACATCGGTCGTGTTCGAGGACGCCAGCACCGGCCGGGTCGAGATGACGATCACCGACACCGCCGGCACCAGCTACCACTACGCCGGGTTCAACGACGACAATCCCGGCACCGACGACGGAGAGGCGCCGCCCGCGTTGCGGCTCACCGCTCTGGCCCGGGTCGGAACCGCGGTTCGCGCCGGCCAGGTGATCGGGTTCCTCGGCGACAGTGACCGTGAGCCGATCAACACGACCGTCGCGCCCGCATCCGACGTCGCAGCCGATGGGACAACCGGCGACGATGCGGTGACCGATCCGGCGTCCGATCCCGCGTCAGGGGCGTTGGTCAACGAGCCGGTCTGGCCGCATCTGCGACTCACGATCACGGCCCTCGACGGCACACCGATCGACGCCGACGGACCGGTCGTCCAAGCGCTCTTCCGCCAGACGTGCACGGTCGGGATCGGGCTGTGGTCGGTCCCCGCCGAACCCCGCTGTCTTCGACGACCCGATCGGGATCATCGAGGTCCCCGCCGGTGACCTCTCCGGACATTGGACGATCACCGCCTCGGGTCAGGTGCAAGCCACCGGACTCGCCGCGCTGATCTATCCGACGCCCGGCTGCCTGTGGTCGCCCACCGAGCCGTTCGGGCCGTACGCCGCCGGCAACACCGTGTTGCCGCTCGGCTTCAACGATCACATCACGCTGTCGGCCGAGATCTGGATCGCGATCACGCTCGGGGCCGAGGGTGTCCGTCCCGCCGCCTCGCTGTTCCTGCGCCGACCGTGATCACGGTCGAGCGCTGATCAGACGCGCCGCGCGGTTTCGACGAGATTGATCTGGTACAGCACCTCGTCGAGCGCGTCGGCGGCCGAGATCGCGCTGAACCGCTGCGGGTTCTCCGGCGTGCAGCAACTCGGAACCGGCGACAGGATCGTCCATGGCCGGGGATGGCAGAACTGCACGACGCTGTACCGCTCGCCTTCGTAGCCCGGCGCGGCGACGACTCGGTGCCAACCGATCGGGATCGTGCCGTTCGTCAGGCGTTCCAACATGATGCCGGTGTTGATGATCACCCGGCGCTCGGGCGCGATGGCGTCGACCCATTCGCCGTCGACCTTCACCTGCAGGCCCGGTGCGGTTGCCCTCGGCAGTGCGGTGATCAGGTTGATGTCGCCATGCTGGGCGGCCCACACGTGTCCCTCACCCGGCACTTCGGGCATCGGCGGGTAGCGAATCGCGCGCGTGAGCGTCGGTCCGTCGGCGACCATCTCGTCGAAGAACGTCTCGTGGCAGCCGATCCCCTCGGCGATCACCCTGAGGAACCGCCGTTGCAGGTCGGCGATCCGGTCGTGGAACTCGTACAGGACCTTGGTGATGCCCGGGACGGCTTCCTCGGGAAGGACCTGGTCGGGATACGCGGTCGTGAACTTGCGCTTCAGCGGATGTCCCGCCGGGATCGGCGTCGACCAGTTCAGCATCTCCTTCCAGTCGGGTTGGTCGCTCGATGCCGCGGTCTCGACCAGCAGCCCGGTGTACCCGGTCTGGCCGTTGGCGCCCGGCGCGGCGAACCGCTGCTTCGAATCCTGGGACTGCGTGAAGAACTCGCGCAGCATGCCGTAGGCGGTGTCGAGCATGTCCTCTGGCACGTCGTGGCTCGTGAACACGAAGCCCGTGGCGAGGCTGCGCGTGACCCCCTCGACGACCGCTCGGCGTTGGGCGGTCGTGCCGGTTTCGAAGGCGAGCAGGTCGACGTCGAGGATCTCGCTCATGCCCGGAACGCTAAACCCCACCGACCTGTCTGCTCCAGACGCAGCGACCGCGCGGTCTGAAGCAGACAGAACGGATCAGGGGGCGCCGCCGGGGGCGAACACGGCGGGCATGCCTCCGGTGTGGACGAAGATCACGTCGGCACCGGGCGCCCACCGACCGCGCAGCCGCGTTGCCGAGCAGTCCGGCCAGCCCCTTGCCGGTGTACGTGCGGTCGAGGACCCAACCGCCGGTGGCGGCTGCCCACCGCATCGCGTCGTCGCCGGCCGCGGTCGGCACCGCGTAGTCGTCGCCGAGCCAGTGGGCGTCGAGTTGCACGTCGGACGCGTCGACCAGCGCGTCCGCCCGACCGATCAGATCCAAGGCCTCGGCGGCGAGTCCGACGATGTCGGGCGTGCCGACATTGACGCCCTTCGCCACGCCGATCGCCAACACCTCAGGCGTGTCGGCGACCGAGCGACCGCCAGAGCGCTCGACCGGCGACGAGCCCGGCGTGGGTGCCGCCGCTGGAGGACGTGTGCACGATCGCCGCCGGTTCGATGCCGGCCGCGGCGCATTGTTCCATCAGCTCGACGAACGCGGCCGCGTACCCGAGCGCGCCGGTCGCGGTGCTGCCCCCGATCGGGATCGCGTACGGTGCCGCGCCGTCGTCGGCGAGCGCGTCGGCCAGGGCGTCAGCGGCAACCATCAGCTCGCCCCAATGGCTCTCGTGGGCGCCGGTGTAGTGCAGTTGGGCACCGAACAGCGCCGACAGGAGTTGGTTGCCGGCCGGTCGCTCGGGTCGGTCGCCCGACAGCACGAGGTGAACCTCGATCCCGAGCACGGCGCCGGCCGCCGCCGTCAGCCGGCAGTGGTTCGACTGGGCGGCGCCGACGGTCACGAGCGAGCGGGCGCCGGCGCCGATCGCATCGCCGCACAGGAACTCCAGCTTGCGGACCTTGTTGCCGCCCATGCCCAGACCGGTCAGGTCGTCGCGCTTGACCCACAGCCGTTGCCCGCCTGCCAGCTGCGGCCCGCGCTCGAGCGGTGTGGGCAGCAGCGCCAGTGATGCACGGGGGAGGTGACCGAACACGGCTCGCATGCTAGGCAACGGGATCGTGACGACGGATTGGAACCCGATCCTGCGCGGCGAATTCGACCAGGCCTACTGGAAGGACCTGCAGGCCTTCGTCGCCGAGGAGCGGCGGTGCCACACGGTGTACCCGCCGCACGATCAGGTCTTCGCCGCCCTCCACCTGACGTCGTACGCCGACACACGTGTCCTGATCCTCGGCCAGGATCCGTACCACGGCCCGCGCCAGGCCCACGGGTTGTGCTTCTCGGTGCAGCGTGGCGTCGGGATCCCGCCCTCGCTGGCCAACATCCACGCCGAGCTGCGTTCCGATCTGGGCATCGAGCCGCCCGATCACGGCAACCTCGAGGCGTGGGCCCGACAGGGTGTCCTGTTGCTCAATGCGACGCTCACGGTCCGTGCCGGGCAGGCGGCCTCGCATCACAACAAGGGCTGGGAGACCTTCACCGATCAGGTGATCCGGGCGGTCGACGCCAAGCCCGAGCGGGTCGTGTTCATCCTCTGGGGATCGTCGGCGCGCAGGAAGAAGCCGCTGATCGACACCACCCGCCACGCGATCATCGAGTCGGCGCATCCCTCACCGTTGTCGGCCCGCAACGGGTTCTTCGGGAGTCGCCCCTTCAGCCGCGCCAATGCGGCGCTGGTCGAGGCTGGCGTCGAGCCCGTCGATTGGACCCTGTGATGCCGTGGACGACCCGTCCGCGCGTCATGGCCGTCCGACGGCGCTTCGCGGCGGTCGACGTGGCCGTCGAGACGCTCGACGGGTTTCGGCGGCACCAGACCGGTCGCAACGCCGCGGTGCTCGCCTACTGGGGATTCCTGTCGGTGTTCCCCCTGCTCCTCGCGGCCACGACGATCCTCGGCTTCGTGCTCGAGGACAACGAGCAACTGCGGGAGGACATCATCGATTCGGCGCTCGCCCAGATTCCGGTTGTCGGGTCGACGATCGCCGCCAACGCCGGTGCGCTCGAAGGCAACACCTGGGCCCTCATCATCGGCCTCGTGACCGCGCTGTGGGCTTCGATGAAGGCCTTCCTCGGCGTCCAGGCGGCTCTCGACGACGTGTGGGAAGTCGACATCGACAAGCGCGCCAACATCGCGGTCAAGCGGCTGCGGGCGCTGATCGGACTCATCGCGATCGGACTCGCACAGGTCGGCACGGTCGTCCTGTCGGGAATCGCCGGCGCCGCCGAGATCACCCAGATCAGCAAGGTCCTGCTCGTCGCCGGCGCACTCGCCATCAACGTCGCCGTCGTGGCGACGGTGTTGCGCTACCTCACGGCTGCGCCGGTCACGTGGGCGATGGTCTGGCCGGGCGCGGTGTTCGCGGGCGTCCTGTTCACCGTGCTGCAGCTCGTCGGAACGGTCGTGGTCACACGGATGATCGCTGACGCAGGTGAGATCTACGGCACGTTCGCATCGATGCTGGCGCTCATGAGCTGGTTCAGCCTGCACGCGCTCATCAGCCTGTACGGCGCCGAGCTCAACGCTGCGCTGGCGCGGCGGCAACCGACGCAGGAGCTCGAGCAACAGCAGTTCGACCTCACCGACGGAATCGCCTCAGGCGCCGACCGTTCCCGCCTCGCGCACTGAGCGCGACGAGCTCCCGACCATCACGCGATGCGCGCCGGCCGCCACCCGCCAGCCATCGTCGAGCCACGACGAGAACATCCGCTCCGTCAGCTCGATCGTGACGGTGGCGCCCTCGCCCGGCATCAGGAACACCTTCTTGGCCGCGACGAAGCGCCGGATCCGGGGCACGTCCAGATCGCTGCCTTCGTAGTCGACGTACACCTGGACGACCGAGGAGCCGGGTCGTCCTCCGGTGTTGACGACGGCGGCCGCGACGTGGACACCAGCCGCCGGCGATCCGGAGAGTCCGGCCGGCGAGATGTCGAACGTCGTGTAGCCGAGCCCGTGACCGAACGGGAACAACGGCTCGACCCCCGCGTGCCGGTACCAGCGATAGCCGACGAGGAGGCCCTCGCCGTACACCGACCGCACGCCGTCGCCCGGATAGAAGGGCGCGGCGGGTGTGCGGTCGAGGGTTCGTGGGAACGTGACCGGGAGACGTCCGCCGGGCTCGACGTCACCGGACAGCACGTCGACGAGGGCCGTACCGACCTGCCCACCGGGAAACCACATCTGCAGCACCGCCGCGACCTCGTCGAGCCACGGCATCGCGACCGGCGAACCGCAGTTGAGCACGACCACGGTCCTGGGGTTCACGGCTGCGACGGCGGCGACCAGCTCGTCCTGGCGACCGGGCAGGTCCATCGACGTCCGATCCTCGCTCTCGGTCTCCCACTCGTCGTTCGTCCCCACGACGACGAGCGCGACGTCGGCCGCGGCAGCCAACCGCACGGCGTCGGCGATCGGATCGCCCGTCGCAGGTGGCTCGGCGCCCAACACGAACCCGCGCCAACCGGGGTGGGGCGCGCGCGGGTACTCGATCGCGATCCGGCACGGCACGCCGGCTTCGAGCGGGACGGTCGCGAGCAGCTCGGGGCCGCCGTAGCTGAAGAACGAGCCTCCCGTCGCCGGTTCGACGACGTCGAACGTCACCGCTCCGTCGACCGTGACCGTCGCCCGTCCGATCACCCGGAAGCCGAACGTCCAGTCGCCGCTGGCGTCGGGCACGAACGTCCCGGTGAGCGTCGCTCCGAACTCGCGGGCGAGCCCGGGCGCCGGGACCTGCTGCCAGCCGAAGTCGATGCGCTTGCGCGTGCTGCTGTCCGTCATCCCGTTCACGTCGGTCACGGTGAGCTCGAAGTCGCCACGGACCGCCGGGATCGTCTTGTGGATCGTGCACCCGCGTTCGAAGTCGACCGCGAACCCCCTCGCCCGCAGCGATGGAAGGATCGGTGCCGGCCGGTCGACACGGACTCTCGCGCTCCCGCCACCTTGGACGCGGCCGGTGTCGGCGTAGGGGCCGATCAACGCGACGAGCGTGGGTGGACTGAGCGGCAACACGCCTGCGTCGTTCTTCAGTAGGACCATTCCGGCTGCTGCGGCGCGCCGGCAGACGGAGCGCGTCTCGTCGTCGTCGGCGGTGATCTCGTCGGTCCCGGTGGACGATGCCGCGCACCACTCGGCGAGTGATCGGATCCGGGCGACCGATGCATCGACGTCGACGTCCTTCACGGCGCCGGCCGCGTGAGCTCGCATCAGCGCGTCACCCCGGTGGCGGGTCGGGCCGGGCATCTCGATGTCGAGCCCGGCGAGCAGCGACTCGACGCCGCTGTGCGTGCCGTTCCAATCGCTGACGACCACACCGTCGAATCCCCACTCCTCCCGCAACACTTCGCTGATCAACCAGTGGTTCTCCGAGCAGTACGTGCCATGGAGGCGGTTGTAGGCAGTCATCACCGTTCGCACCCCTGCCCGCACGGCCGCTTCGAACGGAATCAGGTACACCTCTCGCAACACCCGTTCCGACACGTCGACGTCGACGACACGCCGCGCGAACTCGGTGTCGTTGCACACGAGGTGCTTCACGCAGCACGCGACGCCCTGCGACTGGACGCCTTCGATGTACGCCGAGGCGATCGCCGCGGTCAGCAGCGGATCCTCGCTCAGGCACTCGAAGTTGCGCCCGCCGATCGGAGTGCGTTGGAGATTGACCGTCGGGCCGAGCAGCACGTGCGCACTCTTGGCACGCGCCTCGCGACCGAGCGCGCGACCGACCTCGCGGACGAGCTCGGTGTCGAACGTCGCGGCAAGTGCCGTTCCGCACGGGAACGAGGCCGAGGCGGGACCCTCCCACGAGGTGCCACGCACTCCGGCCGGGCCGTCGGACATCCGGATCGCGGCGATCTCGCTCGTCGCGGCCGTGTGCCAGGCGTCGACGCCGGCGAGCAACGAGATGCGCTCGTGCAGGTTCACACCAGCACCGTTTCGATCACCGACGATTGTTCCAGCGTGCGATGAACCGGGCAGCGGTCGGCGATCTCGAGCAGGCGGGTCCGATCGTCGTCGCCGAGCGCACCCTCGAGATGGATCGCCCGGCGGAACCGGTCGAGCCGGGCCGGAGTCCGGCCGTCGACGCAGGCATTCTCGACATCGGTCGCGTGGACCTTGTCGTGGGTGACCTCGACCGTCACCCGATCGAGTGCGATCGCCTTGCGCGTGGCGTACATGCGCAGCGTCATCGACGTGCACGTCCCGAGCGCCGCGGCAACGAGGTCGTACGGCGACGGTCCGGCGTCGAACCCGCCGACCGACTCGGGCTCGTCGGCGAGGAACCGGTGCCGGCCGACGACGACATGGTTGAGGAACGCCCCCTGCGTCGTCTCGGCGACGACGACTTGCGCGGTGGGTGCCGGCGGCGGGGCCGCTCCGCTCGCGTCTTCGATGTAGCGCGACGCCCACGAGCCGATCACCCGAGCCGCGAACTCCGCGTCACGGGCGTCGGTGAGCAGGTGATCGGCGCCATCGAGGGCGACGAAGCTCTTGGGATGACGCGCCGCCTCGAAGATCCGGGCTGCGTGCTCGATGCCGACGGTGTTGTCGATCGGTGAATGCAGAACGAGCAGCGCACCTCGGAACGAGCCGAGCTGTTCGAGCACCTTCTGCGAGCACACGTCGTCGATGAACTGCTGGCGGACGGTGAACGTCCGACCGGCCAGTTCGACGGTCGCCGCACCGCTGCGCTCGATCTCGTCGACCGCGTCGGCGAGCACCCCCGTGACGTGCGAAGCGGCCGCTGGCGCACCGATCGTCGCGATCGCCTTGACCTCGGGGATCTGTGACGCAGCAGCCAACACCGCGGCACCGCCGAGCGAGTGACCGATCAGCAACTGCGGCGCGGTGTGGTGCTCGCGCAGCCACGCCGCGGCGGCGAGCAGGTCGTCGACGTTCGAGCTGAAGTTGGTGTTGGCGAACTCACCGTCGCTGGCGCCGAGGCCGGTGAAGTCGAAGCGCAGGACACCGAAGCCCGCCACGGTGAGTCGGGTGGCGATGCATGTCGCCGCGTGGAGGTCCTTGCTGCAGGTGAAGCAGTGCGCAAAGACGGCAAAGCCGGAGGGTGGCGTCGCGGGAAGGTCGAGCCTGGCCGCCAACACGGTGCCCTGGCTCCCGGTGAACTCGACGCGCTCGATACGTGCAGACACGACCCGCAGTATCGCCGACCCATCGCAGCCGGACCGAACGGCCACGGGCGACGGTGCGGGCGCGATGATGACGTGTCGTGTCGATCACCCACTTGTTCGTGTACGGGACGCTGCGCCCGGGGGATGTCCGGTGGCCGCTCCTGCGGCACTTCGTCATCGGACGCGGCGACGAGGACGAGGTCGACGGTGAGCTGTACGACACCGGGCTGGACTATCCGGCCGCGGTGTTCGGCGGCACCGGCCGGATCGTCGGCCAGACGTTCGAACTGGTGGCCGACACGCTCGACCAGGCGCTCACCGTGCTCGACGAGGAAGAGGACACGGTGGACGGGCTGTACCGGCGCGTCGCGATCCGAACCCGTGCCGGTCGCGACGTGTGGGCCTACGAGTACGGCACCGGGCTGACGCTCGTGCCGATCATCTCGGGCGACTGGTTCGTGCGTTGATCGCGCGAGGCGTGGGCACGGCTGACGTCACATCTCCGAGGCGACGGTGAGCACCGCTTCGGCATGGCGGATCGCGTCGTCGCGGGGCAACGTCGATCCGAGCTCGACGGTGAACCCGACGCCCCCGGGATCGACGACCGTACGCGACCACTGCGACGCGGTGCCCGTGTACGTGCCTCCGGTGACGGTGATGAGTGGAAGCCCGGTGAGCTCCGCGTAGCGACTCCTGATCTCGCCGTCGCGCCCGGTCGACGGGCTGATCCGGAACAGATCCTGGTGGTACCAGAGCACGAGGTCGGGACGCACCGCTCGACCGAGCTCGGTCATCGCCCGCGTCTCGGGTTCGCTCGCCGGACCGGGCCCCGCGTACTGCCAGTTACCGGGCTCGGCGACGGGACCCCAGTTCTGGGCGAAGTTGCGGTTGAGGTCGACGCCCTCGGCGTTGTGACGCACCTGGTGCGCCTGCCCGTCGGGGTTCATCGATCGCACGAGCCACAGCTCGACTCCGTCAGGGACATCGGCGAGCCGCAGGACGTCGACGATGTCGGCACCGGCGTCCTCGTCACCGTGGATGACGCCGACGACGAGCACCCGCGTCCCACCTGGAGTGCCGCGGCGCACGACCGTGATCGGTCGGTCCTCGACGGAGCGTCCGATCACCACCTCGGTGTCCGTGTCGACCGTGTCGATCTCGTCGAGATCGTCGAGCTCGACCGTGTCGTCGGGGTCGCGGTCCTCGGCAATCGTCGCATCGGTCGCGGTCGGGAACCCCGAGTCGGCGGGATCGGTCGACGTCGGTTCCGTCGGTCCGTCGTCGATCGGGAGCAGGCGCTGACGGCGGCGAGGTCGGCGCATCGGTTCCCGCCGACGAGACGGGCTCGCCGGCCGGGACCGTGTCGGTCACCGCCGAGGATCGCGGTCGTCGCGTCGAGCTCGGTCTGAGCCGTCGATCCGTCACTGCAGCCGGTGACCGCAAGCGTCAATGCCGCAACCGCGACCAGGGTTGCCCGGATTCGCACGTCGTCAGGTTCGCACGCTGCCGGGCCGCGGCGACGTCACCGTTCGCGGCGCGCGTGGGCGTCGAGCAGCAGCGCCACGGCGCCCGTGATCCGCCGAGCGGTCGGGACGTGGAGGTACTCGTTCGGTCCGTGCGCGTTCCCGTCGGGGCCGATCACGCCCGTGATCACGAACTGGGCGTCGGGGAAGAGCGCACCGAGCATCCCCATGAACGGGATCGTCCCACCCTCGCCGAACGTGCGTGACGGCTCCCCGAACGTCGCCGACGAGGCCGCGTGGAGGGCGTCGACCAGCCAGGGAGCGAACTCGGGCGCGTTCCAGCCCGGCCCCTGCTCCGTACCGGTGAACGTGACACGTGCGCCGTACGGCGGATCGGTCACGAGCGCCGCCCGCATCGCCTCGACGGCGGCGGCCGGATCGCACGTCGGTGGGAGTCGCATCGAGAGCTTCAGGCTGGTCCTCGGCCGCAGCACGTTGCCCGCCCGGCCCACGGGCGGGAGGCCGTCGGCGCCGACGACGCTCAGCGCCGGTCGCCACGTTCGCGACAGGAGCTGCTCGACGGGATCGTCGGTGGTGGGGCCGGCATCGTCGACGAACGGGTAGTGGTCGGCCATCCGACCGATCGCCTCGGCGGTCGCCTGCGCCTCGCGCACGCGGTCGGCGGGAATCTCGACTGTCAACTCGGGCAGCAGGACGCGGCCGGTCACCTCGTCCTCGATCCGGGAGAGCAGCGACCGGCTGATCCGGAAGCTCGACGGGATCATCCCCGACACGTCGCCCGAGTGGAGACCCTCGGTGACGATGTCGACCGACAGCACTCCTCCCGCGAGGCCGCGCAGCGAGGTCGTGACCCACATCCGGTCGTAGTCGATGCAGCCGGAGTCGAGGCACACCACCAGACTCGGTTGGCCGATGCGCGTGGCGAGCGCCTCGACGTAGGCCGGCAGGTCTGGCGACCCTGACTCCTCGCTCGCCTCGATCAGGACGATGCAGCGCGTGGTCGCCCCTCCGGCCGCGTGCACGGCCTCGATGGCCGTGAGGCTGGCGAACGCGGCGTAGCCATCGTCGGCGGCACCGCGTCCGTAGAGCCGGTCGCCCTCGAGCACCGGCGTCCACGGTCCGAGGCCGTCGCGCCACCCTTCCATCTCGGGTTGTTTGTCGAGGTGTCCGTACAGCAACACCGTGTCGTCGGCCGAGCCCCCACCGGTGGGAGGCACCTCGACGACGATCAGCGGCGTCCGCCCCGGGAGCTGGTGCACCTCGACCGTGAGCCCCGGGATCGGCCGGCTGCGGCACCACCCCTCGATCAGATCGACGGCCCGCTGCATGTGGCCGTTCGACTCCCACTCGGGATCGAACGACGGGGACACGTTGGGGATCGCGATGTACTCGTGGAGGACCGGGACGATGTCGTCCCAGACCCGGTTGACGTGATCTACGGCGACGTCGACGGTGGCGGTCACACCGCCACGGTATCCAGCGTCGATCGATCATCGCGTGCGAGCCTGGTCGGATGCGGGCGCGCCGTGCCCCACTCCTGTTCGCCCTCCTCGTGCCGTCGCTGCTCGCGGCGTGCGCGACGGTCGATGTCGCGGCCGTTCAGCGGGTACCGGCGCCCGACCGGTCGGTCACCGCGCTCGTGACCACCCCGTCCACGACCTCGGTGCCGTCCACGATCGCTCCGACGACGAGCGACGCACTCACCGTCGACAAGCACCACGTCGTCATCGACGAGCACCAGTACGTCCAGCACGACCACCATCCCACCGCCGCGCCGGATCACGATGGCGTTCACCGGCGACACGCTCGTGCACAGCCCGCTGTGGCGTCGTGCCGCGTTCAACGCCGCCGGCTCCGGCTACGACTTCCGGCCGATGCTCGAACGCTTGCGGCCGGTCCTCGACCCGGTGGACCTCGCGGTCTGCCACTTCGAGACCCCGATCGCGCCAGAGGGCGAAGCGTTGTCGACCGCCCCGGTCTACGGGGTGCCGGCCGAGATCGCCGACGCGTTGGTTGACGGCCGGCTATGACCGCTGCTCGACCGCCAGCAACCACACGCTCGATCGGGGCACGGCAGGGATCGACCGCACTGTCGGCACGCTCGAATCGGTCGGCATCGAACAGTCCGGGATGGCGCGGACGCCAGAGGAGATCGCACCACGGGTGTTCGACGTCGCCGGCGTCGCTGTGACCCACCTGTCGTACACGTATGGCTACAACGGCATCCGACCGCCACCTGGTGAGGATTGGCGATCGGCGTTGATCGACCCACTCCGCATCGTCGAGGACGCCCGCGAGGCCCGGCGTCTCGGCGCCGAGCTCGTGATCGTCAGCCTGCACTGGGGCGTGGAGAAACGGACGGCACCATCGGAGTGGCAGCGCGGGATCGCAGCCGAGGTGACGGCCAGCGGCGCGATCGATCTGATCGTCGGCCACCACGCGCACGTGCTCCAACCGATCGAGCAGATCAACGGCACGTGGGTGATGTTCGGCCTCGGGAACGTCCTGTCGAACATGCCGACCGCGGAGGACTGGCCGGCGGCCTCACAGGACGGCGCGGTGGCCGTCGTCGAGTTCACCGTCGCCGACAACGGTGAGGTTGCCGTCGCGGCGCCGGTGATGTACCCGACGTGGGTCGACAAGGACGCCGGGTTCGTCGTGCGAATGGTCGCCGCCGATCTTGCGGGCAGCGAGATCGACGACACCACCCGGCGCCGACTCGAGGCCTCCCTCGACCGCACCCGTCAGGTCGTGGGTGATTTCGTCGTCCCCTGAGCGATCTCGTGAAGTTTCGGCGCTGTCAGGACGCCGAAACTTCACGAGATCGGGTTAGCGCGCGCGCGAGCTCGTGGCGGGCGAAGTCGCCGACGTGGCGGAAGCTCGTGACCTTTCCGTCGGCGCCGAACGTCCAGATGTGCACGAACGTGTCCTCCTCGATGCGCCGACCGGTCGCCAGGACCGTGCCCGCTTCACGGACGGCGGCGATGACGGTGTCGCCGCCCTCGCAGATCGGTCCGGGTACGAACACGTCGAACGCCACGCCGGCACCGAGTGCCTGGAAGAAGCTCATGACGTGGTCCTTGCCGGTGCCGGGCGCCAGCCACGGCAGACCGGTGTCGCGGATGCCCTGGTCCCACGCCACGTCGTCGGCGAGTTGGTCGAGGATCCAGGCGACATCGCCCGTACCGAATGCCTGGTAGATGCCCGAGACGGTGGATACATGGTCAGCCATCGAAGTGGTCTCCTCTGTGCGGTGGTTGCGCTTGGTTGGATGCTTGTTCGTCACGCATCGGGTGGCGGATCACACGGCGAGTACGCGGGCCGCGGTGAGCAGCGCCTCGGCGTGGTCGCGGTCGCCTTCGATGACGGCCGGCAGCGCGTCGATGTCGATGCGACGTGCCGCGGTGCGGCAGTAGTCGACGACGTCGGCAACCAGCGTCACCGTACGTTCGGAGCCCGGCCCGTCGAGATCGAACGTGCCGCCGCCGGGACCCGTGAGCACGATGCGGGCGGGACCCTTCACGAGCTCGGACGGCACGAGCAACGGCAATGTCGAAACCGAGAACATCGACATCGCGCGCACGTCGCGTGGCGGTGGTGTCTGCAACGCGCGACCGGTCGCCCGCCTGATGTCGTCGGCATGGGTCCACACCTCGAACGCCCTGACGACGAGGAGGGTCGCGACCGAGACCGGCCAGCCGTGGAAGACGACCCGGTCGTCGAGCGCCTCTGGCCGGGACCGGATGGCAGCGATGATGTCGGTGACCTGCGCCTTCCACGCCGCGAACGTGCGGCGGAAGCTCCCGGCGACCTCGGCGGCGATCACGGAGGCACCCATCGCGAGATGGTCGTCGACGTCGCCTTCGACCGGCGCGACGAGTCCGACGAGGCTCGCCATGTATCGCTCGATGACGAGCAGGTGGGCCATCAACCCATGGACGCTCCACGCGTACGGTGCCACCGGCATCTGCCACTCGTCGTCGTCGAGCTCGACGAGCAACTCCGTCATCGACGCGACCTGGCGTTCGAAGAGCAGCAACGCCGGCGTCGGGTCGAGGGAATCGCGGCCACGTGCGGCCGCCGCGCGGAGCACGTTCATGCGCGTCTCGGGTGGTGGTGACTCGGCGACCACATCGCCGAGCGCGGCGACGGTGTGCTGCAGCGCGCGGGCAACGCGCGCCCGCTCGGGATCGGCGGCCAACACCGCGTCGACCGCGGCGCGCTCGTCGGCGTCGACGGCGTCGAGCGCCCACGCCGCGAGCAGGTCGTCGACGTCGTCGCGGTTCAGGCCCATTCGACGACCCCCTCCGAGCCGAGCGCGCTGGCGAGCCGGTTGAGGCCGAGCCGCAGCCGCGATTTGGCGGTGCCTTCGTGCGCACCGGTCGCCACCGCGACCTCACGGAACGTGAGCCCTTCGAAGTACGCGAGCTCGATGGCCCGGCGCTGGTCGTCGGGGAGGCGGGCGACGGCGGCCCGGACCCGTTCGGCCTCGATCATGCTCATCGCCGACTCCTCGAGGTTGGGGACACTGGCGAGCGCCTGGCGGCCCGACCGGTCCTCGTTCGTCGTCCGCCGGCCGGTCCGGCGGAGCTGATCGATCGCCCGCCGCCTGGCGAGCACGGCGAGGAACGTGCGCAGGCTGGCTTTGCCGGCGTCGAATCGTTCCGGGTGCTCCCAGAGCTGCACGAAGACCTCCTGGCAGACGTCGCTCGCCGCATCGCGACCGACGAGTCGGGCGGCGATCCCGTGGACGAGGGCGCCGTACTGGTCGAAGACAGCCGCGAGCGCCGAATCGTCGCCGGCGACGATCCGGTCAATGACGGCACGTTCCCAGTCACGCACGCCAGCGGACACCGGCGGCGACGCTAGCCGTTGTGAGAGTCGGCGATTCCCGAGCGCGCGTGACACCACGACGGAGTTCGCCGCCCGACCCGGTCCGGATCACATCCGGATCAAATTTGTGGTTCGGACGCCGCCCTCGTCCCGCCGGACGCCGACGAGCACCGCCGTAAGTCAGTCCGTGGTCAGTCGGTGGCCCAGAACGCTTCGAGTCGACGCACGAACCGGTCGGGATCGACGAGATGGGGGTAGTGCCCGAGCCCCTCCCAGACCTCGACGGTGGCGGTGGGGATCAGGCCGGTGAGCCACGCCGCGTACGCAGGGCCGGGATCGATCCCGTGGATCGCGAGGTACGGGCATCGGACGGCACGCGCCATCGTTTCCATCCGCTCGGCGAGTGCGTCGCGTGTCGAGTCGAGCACGGGCGACCAGATGCCGAGCACGACGTCCTGGTCGAGCCGTCGCAGGGCCGCCAGGCGATCACGCTCTGAGTCCCCGATCACGTCGCCGGTCATCCCGTCGAACAGCGCGTTCATCACCTGTGGGAACGATGCCGGATCGCGGAGCGCGGGCGCGGCCGCCTGCAACCCGTCCTGGAAGTCGTCGAGCTTGAGTGGCTGGTCGACGTTCACCACCGAACGAACGGGGGCTCCGCTCGCCGCGACGGCCGACACGACGACACCTCCGAGAGAGTGGCCGACGAACCGCGCGTTCTCGATGCCCTCGGAAGCGACGGCGGCCATGACATCGCCGGCCAGATCGACGACGTCGTAGGAGTCGGCTCCTCCGGATCGCCCGTGACCGGGAAGGTCGACGACGACGACGCGCTTGCTCGCCGACAGCCGATCGACGATCGGCGACCACGACTCACCCGATTCACTGAGGCCGTGGACGAGCACCACCGGCTCGCCGTCGCCGGTGACCTCGTAATGGACAGTCGCACCGTCGTTCACGACCAGGCGCTGGCCCGTTCGCGGTTGGCGTCGTTGCGCATCGGGAGCTCGTTGTGCCAGGTGCCGTCGTGGGCGCGGATCGCAGCGGCGACGGCGCCCGCGGTGGGCACGAGCCCGATCTCGCCGACGCCCTTGATGCCGTACGGCGCGCCCGGCTGGGGGGACTCGACGAGGATCACCGTCACCGGCGGCATGTCCTTGGGACGAATGATGTCGAGGCTGCGCAGCGTCGTGTTGAGTGGCCGGCCGTCGGCGTCGGCCGGGAAGCCCTCGGTCAACGCGTAGCCGAGACCCATGTGCACGGAGCCCTCGACCTGGCCCTCGCACAGCTGCGGGTTGACGGCTCGGCCGACGTCGTGGACGGCGATCACGTGCTCGACGTCGCCGGACTCGGGGTCGAGCAACACCAGCTGGGCGGCATAGCCGAACGTCGAGTGGATGATCGGGTGCTCGAGGCCCTCGCTGAGCGAGTTCGTCCAGTCGACCCGGTACTCGCCCTCGTAGTCGACGCCGACCTGGCACCCGTCGGCGAGCGCGGCCTTGCACGCCTCGGCCACCGAACCGGCGCCCATCAGCGTGCCGCGGCTCCCGGTGGTCTGGCCGGCGCCGAGCTCACGCGTCGTGTCGACGACCACGTCGATGCGGGCCGGGTCGATCCCGAGCTCCTCGACGGCGACCTGCAGGGCAACGGTGTGGACGCCCTGGCCCATCTCCGTCCAGCAATGGCGCACCTCGACCCGGCCGTCCTCACGGAACCGCACGACGGCCTTGGCGATCTCCTTGAACCCGTTGCCGAGCCCGGAGTTCTTGAGCCCGAGCCCGAGCCCGAGCGGCTTGCCGCTGCCGACGGCGTCGTCGTAGTACGGCTTGATGGCGTCGAGGCAGACCCGCGCGCCGAGACATCCGTCGTCCATGATCTGACCGGGCCCCCAGATGGCGCCGGGCGTCACGACGTTGCGCGAGCGCATCTCCCATCCGCTGATGCCGACCTGCTCGGCGAGCCGGTCCATCACACCCTCCATCGCGAACTGCGCCTGATTGGCACCGAAGCCGCGGAACGCGCCGCAGACCGGGTTGTTGGTGCGCACGGCGATGGCCTCGACGTCGATGGACGGCATCGTGTACGGACCGGACGCGTGTCCGGCGGCCCGTTCGAGCACCTTCATGCCGACCGACGCGTACGGCCCCGAGTCACCGAACATCCGCGCCCGCACGGCCGTGAGCTTCCCGTCGGCGTCGCAGCCGGCCGTGTACTCCATCCGGATCGGATGGCGCTTCGGGTGCATCAGCAGCGACTCCTCGCGCGACAGCGTGCACTTCACCGGGCGCTGCAACAGCCAGGCGGCGAGCGCGGTGTGGGCCTGGTTCGCCATGTCCTCCTTGCCACCGAACGCGCCGCCGTTCGAGACGAGCTCCACCGTCACCCGGTCGCGGTCGACGGCGAGCACCGACGCGATCTGGTTGCGGTCGTCCCACACGCCCTGACCACCCGAGTAGACGTGCAGACGTCCGTCGTCGGTCGGGACCGCCAGTGTCGACTCCGGTTCGAGGAAGGCGTGCTCGATGCGCTGCGTCTGGAACGTCTCGTTGACGACGTAGGCCGATTCCTCGAGCGCGGCGTCGACGTCGCCACGCCGGTAGACGGACTTCGACAGCACGTTGCCGTCGAGCTGCCACACGGCTGGCTCGTCGCTGTGCATGACGGTCACCGGGTCGGTCATCGGCGGGTGGACCGTGTACTCGACGCGGACCTCGGCGGCCGCCGCTCTCGCGATCTCCCTCGTGTCGGCGACGACGATTGCGAGCACGTCGCCGAGGTACGAGGTCCGGCCGCCGACCGGGATCATCACCGGCCAGTCGGTGTGGATGATGCCGACGCGCAGCTCGCCGGGGATGTCGGCGGCGGTGTACACGGCGTGGACGCCAGAGACGGCGAGCGCGGCCGTGGCGTCGATCGCCACGATGTCGGCACGCGCGTGCTCACTGAAGTGCAGCGCGGCGTGCAGGCAGCCGTCGGGGTTCATGTCGTCGATGTACGGACGCATGCCGATCGCCAGCTGGCAGCTCTCGTACTTCGCACCGCGCGACCCGATCCCGCCCGGTGTCACCATCACCGGGATGTTGCCGCTCGCCAGCGCCTCGACGGCATCGAGGATCTTCGTGTAGCCGGTGCAGCGGCACAGGTTCCCGCCGAGGTGACGCGACGCCTCCTCGCGCGTGAGCGACGAGCCCTTCTTGTCGATCAACGACTTGGTGCGCATCACGATGCCGGGCGTGCAGAAGCCGCACTGGAGAGCCCCGCTGGCGGCGAACGCCGAGGCGTAACGGTCGCGCTCGACCGGGTCGAGGCCTTCCACCGTCGTGATCGCCGTGCCCTCCACCTTGTCCATCGAGATCTGGCACGCAACGCGCGCCTTGCCGTCGATCAGCACCGTGCAGCAGCCGCACTGGCCGGTTGGTGAACAGCCGTCCTTGGGCGACGTCACACCGAGCTCGTCGCGCAACGCGCTCAGGAGGTGGGGGTGGTCGTCGCCTGCTTTGGCGGGGGAACCGTTGAGGACGAACTCAGCCATCGGAAACATCCTTTTCGTCGGCTCTTGCAGCCGTGTTGCGCGGCGGTTGCCATCCGGCGAACGCATCGATCATCGCGTGAACGTCGCCGAGCGGATAGAGGATCGGGCAGGTGCAGCCGTGGCGCATGTAGGTGGCGACCGCATCCTGTGCCTCGTCGGGTGTGCCGGACGCGGTGAGCATCTGAACGATCTCGTCGGGCACCAACTTGGCGGCCGCCTCGACCTGTTCGTGGGTGGCGGGCCACGTGAGCACCTTGCCCACCTCGTCGAGCAGCTCCTGGGGCACGCCCGACGCCTTCATGATGTGCGGCTGCTGCCCGAGGTACTGCGTCACCATGTTGCGTGCCATGTCGAGCGCGGTCGCCCGGTCCTCGTGCACCGAGCACACGACGAGCTGCGGCCGATCGATGTCGTCGACGCTGCGGCCGCCGCGCTCGGCGCCGACGGCGAGCGCGTCGAGCGCCCGCGCGTTGTAGTCGGGTGAGACGAGGTAGTTGAGCACGACGCCGTCGGCGATCTCGCCGGTGAGCTCCATCATCTTCATGCCGGTCGCCCCGATGTAGATCGGCACGTCCTTGGCGCGTCGTTCCTGGTAGACGTAGTCGAGCTCGATGCCGTCGACGTGGACGTACTCGCCGTGGAACGTGACGTTCTCGTTGGCGAGCAACTGGCGCACGACGGTGACGACCTCGCGCATCACGGTGAGCGGCTTGGCGCGGTCGATGCCGACCTTCGCCGCCAGCGGATCCCACCACGCGCCGAGACCGCACAGGATGCGTCCGGGTGCGAGGTCGTCGAGCGTCGAGAACATCGATGCCAGGCGCGCCGGGTTGCGCGACCACACGTCGATGACCCCCGAGCCGATCTTGATCCGCTCCGTCGAGGCCGCGAACGCCGCCATCGGCACGCTCGCCTCGCGCACGAGTCGCGAGTCGGCCTGCCACACGGCCTCGAAGCCGCGCTCCTCGGCGTACTGCGAGAACGCGATCGCCTCCGTGATGGTGTGGGCGTCCTGGAGGTAGAGGGCGAGCCGGGTCATCACGCCTCCAACCGCGCGAACAGGCGCTGCGCGGCCTCGGCCGCCTTGGCACGGATCTCTGCGGCGTCGACGCGCGTCGGTGCGCCGTCGGCGTACACGACCGCGCCGTCGATGCGCACCTCACGTGCGTTCACCCCGGTGGTGAACGCGAGTCGCCACGGGTCGATCGGCGCGTAGTCCCACAGCACGCGGTCGCAGAGCGCTTCCGGGAACAACGCATGGTTGGTCGCCAGCCACGACCACGCCGACTCTGGCGAAGCTTCGACGTCGTGCTCGCGGTGGCGGACGTATGCCAGACGGAACTCGTCGAGCATGTCGGCGCCGATGCCGTCGGTGCCGAGCGCGACCGGGTTCGCGAAGCGCGCCGGACGGGCGTACCCGACGGCGTTGTTCATGTTCGAGCGCGGGTTGTGGACGATCGTGCCGGCGAGGCCGTGGTCGTCGGGGAGGTGCACGCCGTGCACGATGAGCCAGTCGTCGCGGGTCAGGTCGCGGATGCGGTCGGCCGCTTCGCTGTCGTCGGGTCCCTCGGCCACGTGGATGTGCACACCGACACCGTGCTTCGTCGCCAACTCCGCAGCCGCCGCCAACGTGTCGTCGGTGCACGTGAACGCGGCGTGGACGCCCACCAGCCCTCTCCCGCCGGCGCTGAGGTAGCGGTCGTTCTCGGCGAGGCCGCGCCGTGCGCCCTCGGCACCGTGGCGGTCGGTCACGCCGTAGGCGGTGCTCACGCGCACGCCGACCTCGGCGCACGCATCGGCGATGACCGACAGCGAGCCTTCGATCGCGTTCGGCGACTCGTGGTGGTCGATGATCGCCGTACAACCGCGCTCGAGCGCCTCGAGCGCGCCGAGCTTGGCCGACCACTCGATGATCTCGAGGTCGAGCGCGCAGTCGAGCCGCCACCAGATGAGCTCGAGGATGTCGCGGAACCCGGTCGGCACACGCGGCGGTGCCGGCATGCCCCGCGCCAGCGCCGAGTACAGGTGGTGATGGGCGCAGACCAGCCCGGCGGTCTCGTTGGCGGCGAGCACGCTCATGGGGGCGGGACGGCGCCTTTGCGCTCGACGATCAGGCCGTACGCCTCCGGTCGCCGATAGCGGGCGAAGTCGAACAGCGTCTCCTTGTACTTGGCGCACCAGTCGAGGTCGCAGTTCGCCACGATCAGCTCGTCGCCGGTGGTCACCGCTTGCGCCACGATCTGGCCGGACGGGGCGATGATCGCCGATTGCGCCAGCGACTCGACGCCCTCCTCCGTGCCACCCTTGGCGACGCCCACGACCCAGGTGCCGTTCTGGTAGGCGCCGGCCTGCATGACGAGGTGGTTGTGGAACCCCTGCAGCGCGTTCTGGCCGGGATCGGGCGCGTAGTGGATCGGCGTGTTGTAACCGATCATCAACAACTCGACGCCCTGCAGTCCCATCACCCGGTAGGTCTCGGGCCAGCGCCGGTCGTTGCAGAGCGCCATGCCCATCACCCCATCGAACGCCCGCCACACCCCGAAACCATCGGGCGACTCCTCGAAGTAGCGCCGCTCGAGGTGCTGGAACGGGCGCCACGGTTCGTGTTCCTCATGGCCGGGGATGTGCACCTTGCGGTACCGCGCCACGACCGTTCCGTCGCGCTCGACGAGCACGTACGCGTTGTAGCGGTGACCGTCGGGCGTCAGCTCGGCGTAGCCGAGGCAGAACCCGATCCGGAGCCGTGCCGCCTCGTCGAACAACACCTTGGTGTGCGGCCCGGGCATCTCGGTCTCGTAGTACGAGTCGAGCTCCTCAGGATCGTCGTCGAGATACCAGCGCGGGAAGAACGTCGTGAGCGCCAGTTCCGGGATATACGACGAGCTCGCAATCGGCCTCGGCGGCACGGCGCAGCAGCACGAGCAGGCGGTCGACCACTTCGTCGCGCGTCTCGGCCCGAGCGATCGGACCGAGCTGGGCGGCGCCGACTTCGAGCACGCGTGTCACGAGAACTCCTGGTCGGTGAGCTCGAGCATCACTTGCAACAGCACGTTCGCCCCAGCCTCCAGATCGGCAGCATCGGTGTGCTCGGCCGGGTTGTGACTGAGGCCTTTCACGCTCGGCACGAACACCATCCCGGTCGGGCACACACGGGCGAGCATCTGCGCGTCGTGCCCGGCGCCGGACGGCATCCGCTTCGTCGCATG
Source organism: Ilumatobacteraceae bacterium (assembly GCA_963722415.1). GTDB lineage: Bacteria > Actinomycetota > Acidimicrobiia > Acidimicrobiales > Ilumatobacteraceae > JALOLG01. Next base: position 5,350 of record CAVRNI010000003.1, on the reverse strand, counting down.
ACCGTGGTCGAGTGCCGTCTTCTCGACGAGCGACACGACGCGCTCGTCGAACTCGACCGGCTCGAAGCGTGCGATCCGGCGCGCTTCGACCGTGACACCCTCGGCAGCCGCGACGTCGTCGATGAACTCGGCCAGTCGTCGCTCCGCCTCCTCGAGGAGCGCCTCGTCGGTGTTGCGCAGATCGACGGTCAGCGTGGCCGACCCGGCGACGACGTTGATGAGATCAGGCCTCAGGTCGAGCTTGCCGACGGTTCCGACCTGGCCGTGGCCGAGGTCGGCGGTGATGTCGCGGACGAACGTCACGATCCGGGCCGCGACGTACCCGGCGTCGTGGCGCAGTGAGATCGGTGTGGTGCCGGCGTGGTTCGACTGGCCGGTGATCGTCAGCTCCGTCCAGGAGATCCCCTGGACACCCGTCACGGCGCCGATCAGGTAGCCCTCGACCTCGAGCACCGGTCCCTGTTCGATGTGGAGCTCGACGAACGCGTGCGGCGCCGGGCCGGGGCACGGGCTCGGGCCGAGGTAGCCGATCCGTACCAGCTCGTCGCCGACGATGGCACCGTCGATGCCGCGGATGTCGTGCGCCTCCTCGAGCGGGAGCCCTCCGACGTACACGAGGCTGCCCATCATGTCGGGCGCGAAGCGGGCGCCTTCCTCGTCGGTGAAGAACCCGACGGCCAGCGGCCGGGTGAGCTCGAGGCCGGCGGTTTGGACCGTCTCGATCACCTCCAGCCCGGCGAGCACGCCGAGGTTGCCGTCGTAACGACCGCCCGTCGCCACCGTGTCGATGTGCGAGCCGGTCATCACCGGCGCCTGACCGGTCGGGTGTGGCATCTGGCCGATCACGTTGCCGATCGCGTCGATCGTGATCTCGAGCCCCAGATCGCGCATCCACGTGACCACGAGATCGCGCCCGGCCCGGTCCTCGTCGGTGAGCGCCAGCCGGGAACAGCCCTGCGTATCGGGGATCGCGCCGATGCGCGCCAGCTCGTCGAGACGGTCGATCAGGCGGGCCCCGTCGACGCGCAGCGACGACCGATCCGACATGAGCCAACGGTACCAACGTTTTACAAATCGTCAAAGGACGCCGCGGCCGGCCTCGCGCCAACGTCCGCGGCCGTTCTGGGCTGCTGATCCTTGCGGGTGTCGAAAAGAACAGCAGCCCAGATGCCGTGGCGGGTCGTGTCAGGCGTCGTCCGGCTGCAGATCGCGGCCGCCTGGTCGCGCGCCAGGACGTTCAGCCGGCTCATGAACTCGTCGCGCTCGATGTAGCAGCTCTGGAGGTGCCGTTCACCGCCGCTCCGGAACCCGGTGCGGCCGTGCAGGACGCGGCGGTTGTCGACCATGTACAGGTCGCCGGCACCGAGACGAATCGTCACCCGATAGCGGTCGCTCTCGCGCATCCGGCCGAACGTCGTGTAGGCCTCGTAGTACGCCTCCATCTGGTCGGCCGGCAGCAGGAACGGCTGGGCAGAGTGGTTCGAGTACCGGATCGCGCGCACCTCCCCGGCCGTGTCGAGCTCGATCACCGGGGCGTCGTGCTCGTGCTCGTTGTCGTCGTCGCGGAAGTGGAAGTGCACGGACACGGTGGTGAGCAGCTCGAACAGGTCAGGGCGCTCCGCCCGCAGGTCGGCGGCGACCTTGAAGCCGTCGACGAGGGTGGTCTCGCCGCCCTCGGCGTCGGCGAGCAGGAAGTGCTGCAACTGGATGGTCGGCGCCGGATCGCGGTACGCCTCGTCGGTGTGGGTCACGAGCGGGAGGTTCGTGTAGGCGACGGAGTTGGCGTCGGCCACCGCTCGGACGTCGAACACGGTGCCCCACCCGGTCGTGCGCACCTCGCCGAAGTGCCCGGCGACGTAGGCGACCGAGCCCGGCACGGTGAGCACGTCGTGCAGGATCGCGACGCCGCGGTCGCGGAATCCGCTCATCCACGCCAGCTTCACCGCGTCATCGGCGAGCACGGACGCCATGTCCGCCCTCGGAAGGTCATTCGCGTCCGATGCGTCCCACAACACCGGGCTGGAGCCGTTCGCGTCGGACGTTGTTCGAGTAGTCGTGACGGCGGAGCCAATCGAGTGTGAAGAGGCTCGCATGTTCGACCTTGCCGTCGTCGACGCCGACGCGCGCCCACCGCACGAGCAGATCCCCAGCCGGGCTGATCTCGACGGCCGCCGGCGTCGCCTCGGCGATCGCCGATGTCTCGACGACACGATGCCCGGTCGTGGCATGCCGGCAGTGCGGACAGTTGTCGCGCAACCAGATGTGGTGGAACGTGCTCGTCGTGCCGTCGTCCCATGTCGACGCGGACCGCGCCGTCACCCGATTCGACGGAGCGCAGGCGCGGCGACATGGTGCGGCTAGTCGCGGTAGTCGGGGGACTCTTCGTCGAGGATCTCTCTCAGCGCCGCGAAGTGCAAAGTCGCCGCGTCCGGGTACTCGAGCCACTGCCGGCACGTGATCGCCGCGATCTCATCGGGGATCAGATCGAGCGCCCGCCCGGTCGACAGCGCGAGCACCTGCAGCCGTGCCGCCCGTTCGAGGTGGTAGAGCTCGTCGAACGCGTCGGCAACCGTCGGCCCGACGACGATCACACCGTGGTTGCCGAGGAACAACACGCTGTGGTCGGTGCCGAGCAGCTTGGCGACGCGCTCGCCCTCGGCGTCGTCGAGCGCCATCCCTCCGAAGTGACGGTCGTACGCGATCCGGTTGTGGAACCGACACGCCGTCTGGTCGAGCATCAGGAACTCGAAGTCACGCAGGCAGGCGAGCGCCGTCGCGTTCGGCATGTGAGTGTGCAGCACGCAGCGCGCGCATGGGGCACATGGCGGTGCAGATGCGAGTGGAGGAACCACGCGGTCGGATCGGCGTCGGCGCCGGACCGCGTGGCGTCGAGCAACAACAGCTCGCTCGCCCGCACGCGCGAGAAGTGTCGCCCGCGAGGATTGAGGAGGAACTGCCCACCGTCGTCGGACACGGCAACGCTGAAATGGTTGGCGACACCCTCGTGGAGATCGAGCCGGGCCGCCCAGCGGAACGCGGCCGCCAGATCGCCGCGCAACGACTCGACGTGTGACGGAGCGACCTCGGACGAAGCGGCTTGGGACGCCTCGTGGTGACCGACCGTTCGAACACCCATCTGCGAACACCTCCCGCCGCAACGGTACCGAACGGACCAGGCCGTCGGCCGCAGGGAGCGGTTAGCGTGCCGCCGCGTGGCGACCGCCCGTCGGGACGTGCGACGCGGGATCGCGTGGGCGACGCTGAGCGCCGCCGCCTACTCCGCCTCGGCGGTGCTCGGCAAGCACCTGCTCGACGACTTGCGGGCCAACGATCTGTTGTTCTGGCGGTTCTCGATCGCGATCCCCGTGTGCTGGTTCGTGCTCGCCGTCAGGGCACGGCGTGGCGGTCCGAAGCCATTGGGCGTGTCGCGCCGGCCGCTGATCGCCGTCGGCTGTCTGTTCTGTTACATGTCGTGGATCGGGTTCGTGGCGCTCGATCACCTCGACACGTCGCTGTACATCGTCCTCGTGTACGTGTACCCGGCCTTCGTCGCCGCCGCGGCGCCGTTGTTCGGGCAGCGGATCCCGCTCGCGACGTGGCTGGCGATCGGCGTCACGATCGTCGGGATCTCGCTCACCGTGCCCGACGTGTTCCAAGGGGCCGGACGCGGCGACGCGTTCGGTGTCGTGCTGACCTTGGTGCAAGCGGTCGCATTGGCGACGTACACGATCGTGAGCAGTCTGGTCGTGACGCCGCGTGCCGACGGATTGGTGACGATGGGCTGGAGTCTCATCGGCTCGTGGTTGGGCATGGCCGTGCTGGCGATCGCCATCGGGCTGCAGCTACCGAGCGACGGACGCGTCGTCGTCGAGCTCATCGGCTTCGCGATCGTGCCGACGATCGTGTCGGGCGCGTGCTTCTACCAGGCCCTCCGATTCCTCGCGCCGACGCGCGTCGCGACGATCGCAACGCTCGAACCGGTCCTCACGATCATGTGGGCGGTGCTTCTCCTCGACGAGGAGCTGCAGCCGGTCCAGGTCGCCGGTGGTGTGCTGGTGCTCGTCGGAGTGATCTGGGCGCAGCGCTCGGCAGGTCAGGTGGTCGCCGTGGCACGCCGGCGCAACACCCGCAAGCGCGAGAAGACGTCGTCGTGGTCGATGTAGCACCCGCGCAGGTGGCGGGCGCCGCTCACCGGATCGAACGCGTCACGGCCGTGCAGCACGACCCGGTTGTCGAACCCGACGAGATCGCCGACACGGAACGGATAGCGGACCTGGAACCGTGGGTCGTGGGCGACCGCTGAGAAGCGTCGCAGCGCGTCGTACGCGCGGGGGACGTCGGCGGCCGCCATGTCCGGGAACGCACGCACCGGATAGAACGCCCGCAGCGTGAGCGGTTGGCCCGGTCCGCCGTGGTCGATGATCGGACCCGACCACCGGTGGTCGTCGTCGGCGGACCGGTTGAAGAACACCCACCGCAACGTCGTGAGCGCCTCGTAGTCGTCCGGGTGATTCGCGGCCAGTTCGGCGGCCACGGCGAGCCCGTCGGTCATCCGCGACCACCCACCCGCGCACGAGTTCTCCACGCAGTGCAGGAACTGGAACCCCGGTGGCGTCTCGCGCGTCGGGAGGTCGGTGTGCTGGCCGAGGTTGAGCCCGGTGTAGGCCGTGCTGTCGGGGTCGACCTTGGCCCGCACGCTCCACACGTCGCCGAAGTTCGAACTGCGGATCGGACCGATGCGCGCCGCCAGCTCGGCGAGGAACTCGACGTCGTCCGGCGTGTCGCGGAGCCGGGCCAACCCGTAACGGACGAGGAGCGTCAGCCACTCGGCCAGCACGTCGGGGTCGTCGAGCACGCGTGAACCGTCGATCGTGGGTGGTTCGGGGAGGTCGCTCGCCGTCCATGTCTCGCGCGCCGGCAGGTACGCACCCGGGCGGTGCGCTCCGTCGGCGACGTGGCGCAACCAACCGGGGTGCACACGCGCCACCAGACCGCCGGACCAGGTGAGCGCGAGATCGCCGTCGGGTCCGACCGCGGCGTCGAGGAGGTCGCCCGCCGACGGCAGGTCGGCCGGGTCGATCATCCCCTCGCGGCTCCGCGGCTCGACGCCGAGCCCGGGCGCGTTCTCGGCGAGCCACAGCGCGTAGCACTCGAGGGTCACGCCGTCCGCCCAACCGACCGTGACGGTGCCGTCGGCCAGCCGAGCCGCGACGAGGGGCGACCATTCGTAGTCGTAGAAGTCGGGGGTCATGGGCACGCCCGCCGGCTCGTTCGATGTCGTCATGCGGAGCGTCACACTACGCGTGAACCCGAGGTCAGCTCCCACGTCCGACACGGCATCGCCGCCGCC
>CAVRNI010000002.1:0-273664 GCA_963722415.1 Ilumatobacteraceae bacterium | reverse complement strand
CACAACGTTCGAATCGACGCGCCAGATGGAATTCCTAACCGGACTCGTCAACTCGAACACCGAAGTCGCCGGAGACGTCCTCCGGATCGGCCCCACAACGTGGGCCATCTACGGCTCCATACCGGTCGACGGTGGTGTTCTCTTAGCCGAGTACAGCAGCTTCGAGGAAGCCACAGCGGTGCTCGTCCAACTCGCGGAGGACGCGCTGACCGACCCCCAAGCTCACCGCGAGGAGTTCGACGCGGCGGATCGAACGATCGCACTGCCAGCAATCCGAGATCGGGTCTCCGTGAGCACCTGCCCGAGCAGGCCTCCGAGCTTGCCCGCGTACTTTCTCGGACGGGACTCGGCGACGTGGCGTACCGCGCTGCATCCACGACCACGGTGCCACCGGATCTCGACAGTGATGAGCGCCCGGGGACCTCTGCGTTCTCCTTTGTGTGAGGCCAAGACCTCCCTCTTGTGAGGGTCAACTGCGTCCGTCGAAGCACGAGCGTCGCCTTAATCTGGACCGCGGCCGGTCGCCGTCAGCACCGAGTGAATCGAGATGCACTCGGAGGGCTAGGTGGGAACACGACCGGCCCGCCTGCTGTTCCACTTCACGACACCGCTTATATGAAAGGTGGAGACATGACCGAGGAAACCGAGCGCGCAGTCCTCGCCGGAGGCTGCTTCTGGGGCGTCGAGGAGTTGGTCCGCAAGCTCCCCGGCGTCATCTCGACCCGCGTCGGGTACACGGGCGGTGACGTCCCCAACGCCACCTACCGCAACCACGGCACTCATGCCGAGGGCATCGAGATCACGTTCGACCCGTCCCAGACGACCTACCGCGACCTGCTGGAGTTCTTCTTCCAGATCCACGACCCGACGACCAAGAACCGCCAGGGCAACGACCGCGGGCTGAGCTACCGGTCGGCCATCTACTACACCTCCGACGAGCAGCGAACGATTGCCGAAGAGACGATCGCCGACGTCGACGCGTCGGGGCTGTGGCCGGGCAAGGTCGTCACCGAGGTCGAGCCGGCGGGCCCCTTCTGGGAGGCCGAACCGGAGCACCAGGACTACCTGCAGCGCTACCCGAACGGCTACACCTGCCACTTCGTCAGGCCGGGCTGGAAGCTCCCCCGACCGGCAGGCGGCGTCGTAGTACGGCGACCAGATGCGTGCGACCTCCGACGAAACGGAGGTCGGGACATGTCCGACGACCATGCGATCATCGACGTTCGCGCCGGCGACGACCTTTCGCCGCTGGCCGGATCGTGGGAGGTCGATCCGACCCATTCGACGCTCGAGTTCGTCGCCCACTATGCGGTGTTCACGCTGGTGCGCGGCCGCTTCACGTCGTTCTCCGGCACCGTTGTGATCGATCCGACGCATGCCGAGGCGACGCAGATCGACGTCGACATCGACGCCTCATCGGTCGACTCGGCGATGGCGGTGCGCGACGCCCACCTACTGGGCGAGGAATTCTTCGACGTCGAGCACCATCCGAGGATCTCCTTCCGTTCCCGCGGTGCGACGGTGCTGGCAGCTGGTCGCTACACGGTGAGCGGTGAATTGACGATCCGCGGTGTCACCCAACCCATTCGGCTCGTCGTCGAACTGTTCGGGCGTGCGCCGGACGTGCTGGGCAATCCGCGCCTCGGCTTGAGAGCGACGGCCAAGGTGCAACGCGCCCTCTGGGGCATCACGTGGAATGCACCGGTCCTCGGTGGTGGTGTCGCCTTGGCCGACGAGGTCGATCTCGAGCTCGACGTGTCGCTGGTGCCGGTGCGTGTCGACTCGAATCCGTGATCCAGTGTCCGGCCGGTCGTACGCGCCGGGCCGAGTGTAAGCCTCCCCCGAGAACTCGATCATCCCGGCGAGGGTTCGACACCGGACCGGGCCAGCATCTCGGCGCGGTGGCGGTGGCCGACGACTTCGTAGCCGACGACCGTCACCGCCGGCGCCAAGTTGAGTACAAGGAGGCAGGCTGCGATGGGAGCGTCGGCGGCGGCCATGATGATCGCCCCAACGATGACGACCGCCGTGCCGGTGACCAGCCAGAGATGAAACGGGTCCACCTCTCGGGTGAGCGTGCTGTAGAGGGCGTAGAGGCAGATCACGTAGACGGCGAGCGGCACGGCGGTGGTGAGGACGACGGCGAGCTGGCTGATGTGTGCCTCGTGCTCGATGTAGAGAGCGGCGACGTGGAGCCCCGCGCCGTCGCCGCGAGGGCCGCGAACAGCGGCAGGTGCCCGTATCCCCAGCCGAAGGATCGGTTGCGGAAGCGGTCCAGCAACTCGGCGCTCGGGATCGCGAAGTACATCCACCACATGCCGAACGCGAGTCCGACGCCGGCGAGCCCGACGAGCGCGGTCTCGACGGTCCATCCGTCGGAGCGAAGCACGGCGTTGATCGCGGCGACCGTGCCGAGGATCACTTCTCCGAGCGTGATGATGGTCAGCAGTCCGTATCGCTCGGAAATATGGTGCGGGTGCCACGGGGTGATGCCGAAGCGGTGCTCGGCGACGACCGGACCGGTCAGCTCGATGACCACGAGCAAAGCGGCTACCGAGAACGTGGCGGCGATCGACATGTCGGCCACCAGCAGCCCGATCCAACCGAGTTGGGCGACAAGAAGTGTGATGGCGTAGGTGGCCGCGGATCGTCGCCGGGCCACGTCGTGGCGGGCGACTCGAAGCCACAGCGCGATGAGTCCTGTGCGCATGATCACGTACCCGAGAACCATCACGCTGGTGTCGACGTGGTCGCCTTGCTCGATCGACTCGAACATCGGAGGTAGCCCGAGCGCCAGCACGAGCACCCCGACCATCTGCACCATCGTGAGGAGGCGGTAGATCCAGTCGTCGGTGTCGTAGGCCGACGCAAACCAGGTGTTCTGGATCCAAGCCCAGATGACCGCGAACATCGCGAACCCGAACCCGATCAACCCGGTCCGCCAATGACCCTCGGCGAAGTAGTGAGCGGCTTCGCTGCTCGCGGCGCCGAATGCCACAACAAATGTCAGGTCGTAGAGGGCTCGAGCGGGGTCGCCGCACGATGCAGTTCATCCGGGTCGCGCCCGATCATCGGCAACCTGCGGTGCGCAATCGTCGTCGGCACCCGCAGATCATGTCAGTCGACGGAGGATGACCGCTCCGGGTTGGGGATCGCGACGATGAGCACCGTCGATCTCAGCCCGCGTGCTCGCGAGCGCGCCGAAGCGCCGGTCCGATATCCGCGGGGAATAGGTCGACCCGCGACTATCCGGGAACGCCGGGTATCGAGTCACCGGACAAAGGAATGCCCGACGACGAGCGTGGGGTATCGCCCGAACCCGGCAGCGAGGATTGCGAGTCGTCGTTGATCGGGCGATGTGGTTCGGTCAGCGTGTGGGTGGGTGTCCTGCCGGGTCTGACCCAACTTCACCGGCTGACGTCTTCGGACTGTCTTGATAACGATCCGTCGGCCCGGCTCGGACACCCACCCGACACCCACCGGTCGGACGGAGTGACCTACTAGGAGCCTGTCGCAAAGGCCCATCGCTGTCCTGTCCGTCGTCCCGGTCGGTGCGGTGCCACCCCAACCGCTGCCAACGAAGGGATGACGATGACCATGCCACCACGAATCACCGGCGGTGTCGACACCCACCTCGACGTCCACGTCGCCGCCGCGCTCGACGAGCGCGGCGGCCTGCTCGGTGTCGAGTCGTTCGACACCACCCCGGCCGGCTACCGGCAGCTGCTCGGCTGGCTCGAGCGGCTTCGGTGACGTCGAGCTGGTCGGTGTCGAGGGCACCGGCTCCTACGGCGCCGGGCTGACCCGCTACCTCCACGCGCAGCAGGTGCGCGGTCGTCGAGGTCGACCGGCCCAACCGGCAGCGTCGCCGCCGACGCGGCAAGAGCGACCCGCAGGACGCGATCACCGCGGCCCGGGCCGCCCAGTCCGGCGACGCCCTCGGGCTGGCCAAGACCCGAGACGGCAACGTCGAAGCCATGCGGGTGCTGCGTGTCGCCCGGCGTCTCGGCCCGCAAGGCCCGCACCCAGGCGCTAACCAGATGCGCGTCGATCATCTCCACCGCCCCCGAGACGATCCGCGCCGAGCTCCGCGACCTCAACGTCTACCGGCTCCTCGAACGCGCCAGCGCCTACCGGCCCGGCCGGCGTCGCGACCTCAGCTCGCTCACCAAGCTCACGCTGCGGACTCTCGCCCGCCGCGCCATGGCGCTCGAGGCCGAGATCGCCGAGATCGACGCCATCCTCGAGCCGCTCGTCGCCGAGACCGCACCCGAGCTCGTCGCCCGTCACCGGCATCGGCACCGAGTGCGCCTCGGCGCTGCTCGTCGCCGCCGGCGACAACCCCGAACGGCTCCGCAGCGAAGCCACCTTCGCTCACCTCTGCGGCGTCGTCCCCGATCGACGCCAGCAGCGGCAAACACGAACGCCACCGCCTCAACCGCGGCGGTGACCGCCAAGCCAACTCCGCGCTCTGGCACATCGTGATCACCCGCATGGTCTACGACCCCCGCACCCGCGACTACATCGACCGCCGCATCGAAGAAGGCCTCACCAAGAAGGAAGCCTTCCGATGCCTCAAGCGCTACATCGCACGCGAGGTCTACCACCAGCTCCCACGCCACGAACTCGCCCTTGACAGCCCCTAGGAGCATCGTTTCGGGGCTGCCCTGATCGACCGGGCAGACGCGTACATATGTGTCGCTTGCGCGTGCATTGTCGGGGGTGGATCTGTGCGCGCGGTTCTGTTCCGCCGCTCTTCAGCGCGGCGCGCGGTGAACGGTGGCGTCCATGGGACCGGTTCGTGGAATGTTCAACCCCGGCCGTACCTAGCGCAGTTCTGTGACGACGGTCGCGCTGAATGGAGCGGCCAGCAGTTCGAACACGGGCGCGAACGCACCCATGTCCTCACTCTGCATGGCCGCATTTCTTGCCTCGGCTGAGTCCCATTCGGAGATCTCGATGACCTTGTCCGGGTCGTCAACAACAGCATGGAGCGTGCTCCCGTGCCAACCGGCAGCATGCATCGGCGCGGCGTGCTGCGCCATCAAGCCATTCAGCAGCGTCACGAACTCGTCGCGTCGACCCGACTGCACAGTCAGTTCGACGATCGCCTTGATTGTCATTCAGAGTCCCTTCCTTGCGCTGCGCCGGAGGCCGTCATACCGCGCGGCATGCTTTGTTCCACCTCACCGTGCGGCTCGACGTCAGCCGGCGTAGAGCTCTGCCTCGACCTTCGGATCCAGCGGCAGGTGCCAGTGCTCGATTGCCCTGCCGTCCCGCAGCCGGTACACGTCGACATATTGACTGATCTGCCGTCGGTCGCCGACTGTCACATCGGTCTCGAGCAGCACCGCTGCGTGGCTGTCGTCGGCGAGGATGTGGTGGATCGAGACGCTGTGCAGCTCCATACCGGTCTCCTCGAAGACCCGGCCGAGGAAGGCGACCACCTCGCCCCTGCCGTGGTAGTCACCCTCGAAACCAGGCATCGACTCGTGCCACAGGATGTTCTCGTCGAGCGAATCGGCGAAGGCGCCAACGTCGCCGCGCTCCACGGCCTCATACGCCGATCGGACAAGGGCTGCGTTCGGGTGCTCGGTCACGTTTGCCTCCATCGCTTGAATCTGGGATCTGCACCGGGCTCGGAGACTGGCGCAGTGGTTACCCAGCGCGTTCGCAGTTCAAGTTGTGTTCGGTCCATTCGGTCACGACCTCGAGGTCGGTGAACTCCGGGGTAGCTAGGCGGGTACAACGCCGAGTTGCTGCATGAGCGACAGCATGTCGGCGACCCCCCAGTGCTCGCAGATGAGCCCGTCCTCGTTGAATCGCATGATGTCGATGAGTTGCATCTGCACGCGTGCCGCCCGTCGGTGGCACGCCCATAAACTCGCCCTGGTGTGTCGCCGTGGCTGTCACCCGGGCGACGGCCTTGTCGTCGTCGGCCATCAGGTCGTCGACATCCATCCGCATGTCCGGGAACGCTGTCAGCAGGTACCGGAAGAACTCGAGCGTGCCTGCTCTTCGTCGGGGGCCGATCGGTCACCTCCTCGTGCTCGACGAAGTCGTCCGCGACCAAATTGCCGAAACCGTCGATGTCTCCTGCACTGATCAGTTCGTAGATGCTTCGCATCGTCGCCGCGTGGTCCACTGCTCCACCTCGCAATTCTGTGATGAGGCCGATAAGGCCGATCCAACCCTCGAAGACCCGTTCGTTCGTTTCGCCGACGGCACGCAACGAGCCGCATGGGCGCCGTCCGGCTCGAGACGCAAGGTCAACAGGAACTCCCGAGCGGTGTCAGCCACCGTCATCGCGTGCAGTATCGATCACGCCGTCGACTGCAGCATCCGACGATCGTCGTATTTCTTGGGCCGGGCTCGTTGCGTAACCTTGCCCGGCTGGAGGAGGCGCGCCATGGGCAGCCCGTTGTGGGAGCGCGACGACGTGAGGGCGGCCATCGCCGAGTTGCTCGACTCGGCGCGCGCCGGCCGCGGTGGGGCGCTGTTCGTCGAGGGCGATGCCGGGCTCGGCAAGAGCAGCATCCTCGAGTTGGCAGGGCAGTTGGCAGCCCCGGATCTCCGTGTGGGGCTGGGCCAGGGCGACGCGATGGAGATATCCCTGCCCTTCGGTGTGCTCGACCAGGCGCTTGCAACGCTCGGCGGTGCGACCCTGGTAACCGGGTCCCAAGGCGTTACGGCGCGTTCCGAACAGCTCTACCGATTGCTGCGGTGGCTGGAGACACTGAGGCGGGTGTCGTGATCGCACTCGACGACATGCATTGGGCGGATTCGGATTCGCTCGAGCTGCTGTCGCTGCTGTGCCGGCGAATCGGCTCGTTGGCGGTTGCAGTGATCGTGACCATACGAAGCTGGCCGAACGATGCCCGCTTGGTGGCCTCGGGCCTCGTCGGATCTGGCGTGGCCAGTTTCGTGCGACTGGCGCCGCTCACCCGCCACGGGTCGACGGCGATGCTGACGGAACGGACCGGGCGACCCGTGTCCGATGCCGCCGCCACCAAGGCGTGGGAACTGTGCGCCGGTAACCCGTTGCTGCTCGAACAGGTGGCGCTAGCGATTGGGACCGGTGCCGTCAACGGGTCCGATGCCGAAGGTTGGCCCGCGCTGCGTGCCGACAGCCTGTTGCTCAGTCGCTTCGCTGGCCTCCCGTCGACGGCATTGGAATGCGTGCGGGCTGCAAGCGTGCTCGGTGTTCGCTTCCGTCCCGAGGTTGCCGCCGATGTCGCCGGGCTCGGCGACACAGACGCCGACAGAGCAATCGACGCACTCTGTCGAAGCGGGCTGGTCGAACCGATGACTGACGGTGCGGTGCGCTTCACGCACCCCTTGTTCGCGCAGGCGCTGTACGAGGATCTTCCCGCGCCGGTTCGAACGCGGCTCCACGGCCGCAGCTTCGAGTTGCTTTCCGAGCGGGGCCTGGACGCCGAAGCCGCCGAGCATGCGTTGCGAGCTGGGCTGCGCGATCGCCCCGAAGTCATCGCTGCGCTCGAGCGGGCAGGGCGAGCGGCGCTCGATGTCGGGGCATTGGAAACAGCTGCGTCGCAACTATCCGCCGCGGTCGAACTCGCCGGCGACCGAGCACCGACTCCGTTGCTGTTGGCACAGGGCGACGCCTTGCTGGGCGCGGGGGACCCCATCGCGGCTTCCCTTGCCTACGAACGCGTGTTGTCCAGAAGTCGTATCAATACCGAGGTGCGGGCGGCGGCGCTCCGCATGCGAGGTCGAGCCCTCTACGCCAGCGGGGACCACGTCACTGCTGCGACGTGCTTCACGGAAGCGGCCGACCTACTCCTCGTCGACGACCCGGCCGCAGCGGCTGACGCGCTGATCGACCAAGCGCTGAGCATGCACATCGTGCTCGGTCCTCGCGGGTGCCTCCCTTTGGCCAGTAAGGCCGTCGAACTAGCGGGCGACGACAACACCCTGCGCCTGCACGCCGAGTCGGCCCACGGTTTCCTGACCGTGTTGACCGGCGATGCCGTCGGCCTCGCAGCGACCGCCAGCGCCGCCAGTTCGGCCCAGGCGAACCCTCGCCCCGAGCTCGCCGACCCAGCGTGGACGTGGGGACTCACCAGCATCCATGCCCATGCCGCGAAGTACTTGGAGCAGTTCGACGTCGCCGCGGTGGGTTCCGGTCGGTCCGCGTCGCGGCCGAACAACGCGGCGCCGCAGAAGCGCTCACCATGTCGCTGATTGGTGAAGCGGAAGTCGCAGCACGCACCGGGCGGCTCACCGAGGCACTCCAGCTCAGCAGCCGAGCAGCTGAGCTGACCGACTTGGTTCCCCTCGGAGCGACCTACAACGCGGTCGTTCGATTCTTCGTCCTGCTCCATCTCGACCGCCCAACAGAGGCCGACGGCTGCCGCGGACAACTGGAAACGCTGCTCGACGAGCGAGACGAAGGGATCGCACGGATTTGGCTCCTGCACCTGGACGGGATCACGCATCTTGGACTCGGCCGACCCGAGGCGGCAGCCACGGTCTACCTGAAGGCCGAACAGCTCTGCGAGCAACTGGGCATCGGCGAACCGTGCGTCGTTCCCTGGGCGGGACGAGCGGTGATCGCACACGCGCGAGCCGGCCGCGACGCCGACGCGGCCCGCCTGCTCGGCTGGTTGGACCGATGCGCGGCGCAGCTTCCCTGCCGATACCCGGGCGTCGCCGCCGCATTCGGCCGCGCCGAATTGGCAATGCGGCACGCAGACCAACAGGGCGCCGAGCGCCACTTCCTGGAGGCGCTCTCCCTGCACGATGGCGCCGAACTGTCGATGGAACGCACCTCCACACTGCTCTCGTACGGCAACATGCTTCACCAGAACGGCCAAGCGGCCAGAGCGCGAAAGATCCTGGCCGAGGCGCTCGACACGGCCGACGGTCTGGGCGCGCCGGCCTTGGCGTGCTACGCCCGCGAGGGATTGTCATCGACCGGGGGGAGACGACGCCGGCGCACCCCCGACGGCCAACTCACCCCCCAGGAGCTGCGCATCGCCCGGCTAGTCAGGTCCGGCACTAGTCGCCGCGAGATCGCCGAACGGCTCACCGTGTCTGAAGCCACGGTCCGGACCCACCTCGAGCACATCTACGCGAAGCTCGACATCCACTCCGCCCGCGAACTCATGACCTCCCACCTGGAGCAACTCGCCGACACCGACGTGCCGTAGAACCAGACGAACATGTCGTTCCTTCGCGCCCCATCACTCAGCCCACCCAACGGGTACGAAGCTCGACCCGGCCCACGCCCGATCACGCTCGGAGCCGGCGTTCTGGGGCAGGCAATCGCTCCGCTGTGGAACCAGTTTTCGTTCCCGGACAGTTGCGCCGGACTGGACCCAGGCGGGGAGGCCACCAATGGACGCTCGTGGGCTCGCTCGCTCGATCGGCGGCGTGATGCGCCTACCCTTTGGTGCGATGAGTGGGGTGGGTGAGGACCTTGACCGTGCGGTCGCCGTGGTTGCACAGCACTCGGCGGAGAGGAGCACGCGCGTCAGCTCGACGGCGAAGTGGTTGAAGCGCTGGCGCGCTCAGGTATCAACAGGATGCTGCTCCCCGCCGAACTCGGCGGTCTCGAGGCCGACCCGCGGGACGTGGTGGAAGCGGTCGCGCGATTCGCAGCTGCGGACGCAAGCGCCGGGTGGTGCGTCGGGATCAGCGCCGGCTGCGCGATCTTCAGCGGACATCTGACTCGAGATGCCGCTCGTGAGGTGTACGCCGATCCGGATGTCGGCACCGCCGGG
This sequence comes from Ilumatobacteraceae bacterium, assembly GCA_963722415.1. Classification (GTDB taxonomy): domain Bacteria; phylum Actinomycetota; class Acidimicrobiia; order Acidimicrobiales; family Ilumatobacteraceae; genus JALOLG01. The sequence goes on along the minus strand of CAVRNI010000002.1, from coordinate 263,918 downwards.
ATGTTCGCCCCGCTCGGAGTCGTCCACCGCCGGCGAGGAGTGAGCCCTGGGGGCGAAACCTCCCTCACCGGACGATGGCCATTCGCGAGCAACGTCGTGCACAGCCGCTGGATCGGGCTCGGTGCGATGGTGCCTGACGAGCAGGGCGACAAGCCGGTGCGGCGAGTGGTGTTCGTTCCGTCCGACGACTTGTTGATCGAGGACACCTGGCACTCGTGCGGGCTGCAAGCGACGGGCAGTCACCACGTTCAGGCTGACGATCTCGTGGTCGACCTCGGTCGCTCGACGACGCTCACGGGGAGCCCGTGGCTGGACGGGCCCCTGTGGCAACTCCCGTTGTTCACCGTGCTGCTCCCGGTCCTGGTTGCTCCCCGCTCGGCATCGGCCTGCTGCGAGCGGTCGACAACGTGCTGCAGCGGGTGGCGCACGCCGGAAGTGGCGCTCGACGCGCGGTGAGCTCGCTGACGACCCCGTCGGCGTGGCAGAACTCGCCGCGGCGGATGCCTCGCTCCGAGCAGCGATGCCGGCCGGCGTGCTCGGCGCCGTCGGCGACGTCTGGGCCGCCGCAATCCGTGGCGAACGAGCCTCCCGTCCGTCCCAGGCCCGTTGCATGATGTCCGTTCAGCACGCGATCGACGTCGCCGTCGCGACGCGTCTCAACGGCGCACCGCTTGTGCGGTGGAGCTGCCGCGTACGCCGGGCACCCGTGCTCACCTCGCTGCTCGACGTCCATGTCGCCCGACAGCACATCTCCTTCGCGGATCAACATCGCGCCACGCCTGGGTCGCATCGCCGCCGGCATCGACGAATCTCGCGCCGCCATTCATCGTCTGACCAGGTCGGCACCGGCCACCCACCGCTGCGGACCTGCCTCAGCCGCAGAACCGCAGCTCGACTGAAGAGGTATTCCGACTCGACTGGACTTTCCTGCGGCAGCCGGCGGGTCTCGGAGAACGGCGCGCCCCAGATCCGAACTTCGACGCGAGGCCAACGAGCGCTCGTCGGTGCATGGATCCGGCCGATGTCTTCGCCCGGCTGCAGGAGGGTTTCGGCGCCGCTGTCGGGACGGGCGACTACTACACATGTGAACCACTTGCGCCAGAGTCCGACTGGCGAACGAGTTCAGCTTCATCCACCGAGTGGTGCTGGACGAGGTGGCGCGCGTCTCGGGATGCGCCTGGACCGCTAACCGAGTGAGCGCTCGAGCACCAGCAAGAACAAGATGATTAAGCTGCCCGCGCTTCGAGGCCCTTGCTGCCACGCCTGGCGACTTCGCTCTCGCCGGGGGCGGCAGATCGGGATGGGTGTTACTCAGTGGGCCGGCCCCGCTGGAGAGTCCCCAATGTGCCGGTCAGGGGCACCCGACAACGAGACGCCGTAGCCCGTCGACAGAGGTCGAACCGCGGTGACGGCCGGGCTGGCCGGGTCATGATCCCTGGATGACCAATCAAGCCCACAACCCTTCGGATGTCTACGAGCCGTACGTCAACTACGCACATGCGGTCGAGGTCCCTGCGGGCGTTCGTACGCTGTACATCAGCGGCCTCAACGGCTACGAGGCTGACGGCAGGACCATACCGATCAGCTTCGAGGAGCAGGCGACCCTCGTCTGGCGGCATCTCGCGCGGTGCTGGCAAGTGCTGAGATGACCTTTGCCGACCTGGTGTCGTTGCGGTTCTACCTAGCCGACCCGGCCTTCGACGCTGCGAACGTCGCTGTGCTCATGAGTCATCTCGGTGCGCATCGCGCCGCACGTACCGTCGTCTGCGCCCGACTTCTCGAACCAGAGTGGCTCATCGAGATCGAGGCGATCGCCGCGTGGGCGTGACAACGCCGAACGAATGACGCGTGAACGATCCGGCCGGACGCGTCGACGTGTCCGAGTAAGACGGGGATAACCCTGAACCGGCGCGTCCTTGGATCGCCGGGGGGCGGCGACGTGTGTTGCTGGGCAGATGCCCGGCGCAGTTCGCGCGATGGCGTGGTCGAGTTCGTCGTCGGTGAATGTGATGGTTCACGTGTCGACCGGGCGGTAGGTGACGGTCGATTGCGCCGCAGGATGCTTGTCGAAGCGGTGGTATCGGAAGCGGACATCATTGCCGGTGAACTACGGTCGGTTTGGTTTGCGGCTGAGGGGGCGGTGTGAGGCGCAGCGCTGGGATGTGTTGGAGTGCGGTCGGGTTGGTGCTCGTGATAGCGGCATGCGGGGACAGTGACGAGCTGTCTGGGGGTTCGCCGGTCGGGACCGGTGGTGTGGCGTCGGGTCCCGCTCCGGCGGAGATGTGCGCTGAGGGTGAGTTCCCGATCGTTGCTGCCTACGCGATCGAGACTGGCGAGTACCAATGGTCAACATGTTCGCCGGAGCAGGTGTGGCGGTCGATCGTGGCAGCGACCGACGAGGCGGTGTATTTGTCGTGGTACACGACCACTGAGCAGCGGGCCGCGTTCGACGCCGACGACGGCAGCGACGTCGCGGTTGGTGAGCTGCCCGCCAACCCGGATCCGGCGTCGTCGCAGTCGCAGTCGGACATGGGGTTCGTCGTCGACGGTGTGCGTATCGAGGGAGGACAAGACGTCCCGACGCGAGCATTCGATGATGTGAGTGGGGAGCTGTTGTGGGAGCGGCCGGGCAGTTGGGTGTACGGCGACGTGTCAGCGGTCGGTGACGGCGCCGTGTTCACGCTCGAGGGAGGCCCCCGGCTCGTCGGCTATGAGCTCGACAGCGGTGACATCCGCTGGGAGAAGCCGGTCGTCGACCCGTACAGCACGAGTTCGTGGCCTTGGCATGTCGCCGGTCAACGGCTGTTCACGCTGTGGTTCAACGCCGAAGTGCTGTCGACGGTCGACGGGTCGCTTCTGTGGCGGACCGACTATGCAATTCCGACAGGACCTGGAGATCCACCGCCGTTGCGGCTGAGCGGTGTACGCGCCAACGATCACACCGTGTTCGTTTCGTTCAGCCCGGTTGGCTCCGGCGGGGACTGATCAGCCCGCCGGCCGGCGAATGCATCGGGTCGTTTGCGGAGCGGGAATCGACGTCGCTGTCGGTCCATTAGATGACCCGACGCCCGTTTTCGTTCGGCTCTGGCTCGCCCTCACCCACCGCCTGTCCGGCGGGCTTCAGGTTTGAGCAGTTCAGCCACGGAGCGGACACGTCCCGCACGATTCCCTTCACGGCACCAAAATGGCTGGTATTCCCCACGCTGCCTCCCTGGCCAACCGAGCGCACGACTCTCACCCCATTTGCCCGATAACACCGCCGAACTCAACGAGGCCGCACGTCCGAGTTCGCCGGGTCACGGGCGCGCGGGGGTGCCGATCCGTACTCGCTGCGGTCCTGTGGGCGCCGTCGTTCGAAGTGCGCTCTCGGGGTGCGACGGACATGCGTAGTTTTGACGGTGTGATCGACAGCCTGCTCGCGTGCGACCCATTTCGCCTTAGTGAGGAGTCAGCGTTCGTGGCCGCTCATCGTTCGACTCGCGTGTCACTTAGCTGACCAGCCGGGGCACGTCGTCGAGCGTGGGCCTCACTGTCACCGCGATGCTCGGCGAGACGGGCTGGTGTCGAGGTCGGTGTGCGTTTGGTGACGAACGCGTGGCGGGCGTCGTTGAAGCCGTTGCGGTCGTCGAAGATATCCCGACTCATCTCGGCCAGTTCTTCGGCGCGATAGGCGGCGAGGGGCTTGCGGCGTTCGTCGGCCGCACGGGCCGCCATCTTGGCTTCGAGCAATCGCGCGTAGTCGGCGCGCCGCGTCAGTTGTCGGGCGTAGTCGATCACGGCCATTTCGAACTCGGCGGGCCGACCGGGCAGCACTTCGTCGGCGAGGCCGATCCTCTCGGCCTGTCGGGCGCCGATCGGCAGGCAGGCGTTGATGAGTGCCGCCGCCTCGGAGGCACCGACGCGGCGGGGGAGCAGGTAGGTCCAGTACTCCGAGCCGTACAGTCCCATCGTCTGGTAGTGCGGGTTGAGCACGACGCCGTCGCGCAGGATCACACGGTCGGCGCCGAGGGCGAGCATCACTCCGCCCGCTCCCGCGTTGCCGGCGACCGACGTGACGACGAGCTGGCCGGTGGACGTGATGATCTGCCGGCACACGTCGTCGATGGCGTTGATGTTGCGCCACGTTTCGAGTGCCGGCGATGGAGCTGCCTCGATGACGTTGAGGTGGATGCCGTTGCTGAATGAGTCGCCGCCGCGGATGACCAGCACCTTGGTCGACTGTGCGGTGGCGTGGCGGATCGCGGCGGTCAGCCGGCGACACTGGCTGGTGGACATCGCACCGTTGTAGTAGTCGAAGGTCAGGATGCCGACGGGGCCGTGCCGCTGATAGCGGAGGTCGTGGTGCCGACCGCGGCTCGCCCCTCGATCGACGGGTTGCATCACCTTGGGCACGCCCCGGAGGCGGTCTCGCAGCGCGATCGCGGCGGGGAGCTTCGTCGCCCCGGTCTCGGTGCGGACCTGCCCGACCCACACCCCACCGTCGCCGGTGCGGACCAGGACGGCATCGTCGCGGCGGAGCGCGATCGTGCCGGGCGGCCCGGCCGAGGCCGGGCCGGGGTGGGTGTCGAAAACCGAAACCGGTAGATCACAGAGCATCGTTCGTGCTCCGGGCGATCCGTCGGCGGCGCGGGTGCACCGCAGGATCGTGTCGGTGCTGTCGGACCAGGAGAACTGGCGGTCGGCCGCCCGCATCGCCGGTCGTAGGCACCCGATGACGTCGGGTCGCCGGTAGTCCAACGGCTCGGGCGTGAACGTTGGGTCGGTCGCCCTGACGACCACCTCGCCGATCAGTTCGATCGCCGCGTCAGCAATCGGGCCGTTGTATACGGTGCTCTTGCGAGGCGCGACGGGGTCGAGCCACACACTCCGCGATCCCCAGATCGGGCCGGCATCCATCTCTTCGACCGCTTGCAGCGCCGTGACACCCCATCGGGTCTCTCCGGTCGAGATCGCCCAATCCAGCGAGGACGGGCCACGGTCACCTTTTGGGCCAGGGTGGATGATGATCGTCCGGTGGCGACGCCACACCTCGGCAGGGACCCGCTGCCGGAGGAACGGGCAGATGATGAGGTCAGGGCCGAACAACGCCACCGCCCGGATGATCGCTTCCTCGCTCGTGGCGAGCTCGACGGTGACGTCATGGCCCGCCTCGCGGAGCTCGATCCAAGCCCGTTGGGTCAGTCCGTTGAACGCCGAGCAAAGCAGCAAGATTCGCTTGGGTTCTCGCTCAATGATCGCCATCAGGCAGTGTCCGGGATCCGAACGAACGTAAGACTCAGCCACCCGGGGTCACCGGAGGGCTCGACGGTCATCGTGCAGCCACGGCCCATCGCGATGAGGTCGGCCTGCACACACTCCTCGGGGCGAATCGAGTCGACTAATGCGCTGACTCCAGGACTCGCGAGTCTGGCGGCGAGGTCACCAAGACGCCAGCCACTCACGAACGCCTCATCGGTCCGTGATCGCCTCCGGCGTGAACTCCGGCGGGAAGTTGTTGGCATGTGAATCTCCTGATGTTGTAGGTGGCGTCGCGCACAGTTCGTACGACTGCCGGCAAGACCCCGCGAGCGAGGGCTGGATACATGACACGCAACGCGATCGCCGACGGTGGTCGTCACGGTTCGCCGACGTACCGATCGAGCTGTCGTATCTGTCCGCGATATCGATGTGCTCGCTTACCGTCCTACTGATCGCCTCGAGTCGGCGGTCGCGAGGTTCCGTGCAAGGCGAGACCGAGCGGCGAACGCGTGGCGATCACCGCGTCGCGCAAGTCGATACCGATGATCGAGAGCCCGCATCCACACGACCCATTCGACCGCACACACGTCGCCCGGTCGAGTTCGCCCGCACTCGTCGCCTGAGCCGTCCCGACGGCGGTCATCGAACCGGCGTTGTGGGGCGGTCTGCCGATGGACGGAGCCTGGGGTCGCCAGCTCGAGGCACGCCGACCGCCGCGCTCATCGCCGGCAGAACGCGGATGTCCTCCTGGCGGTCGCGGCGCTGGTGCCTCTCAGGCGCGCTGGTGGACGGTGCGGCGCGCCTCGTACCAGGTGTCGCCGGCGGGAGCACCTTCAAGGTTCCAGCTCCACGAGATCGTTGGCGTGACCCGGACGTAGTGGCCGGGGCCGACCATGCCGACTCGGTCGATGGGGTCGTCGGCTGTCCCGTAAATGCGGATGCCCCGGGCGATGAACGGCTCCAAGGACGGCAGGTCGTCGACCACGAGGGCGACCTGGCGGTGGCCGGCAGTGATGTTGCGGATCTTGCGCGTGCGCAGGACCGCCTCACCCGCCCCGCACACCCACAGAGTCGTGCCCTCGACCTCGAGGGCGACCGGGGTGACATCGGGCTGGCCGTCCGGGGCAACGGTGGCTAGGCGGGCCAGCGGCTGGGATCGGAGGTAGTCGAGCTCGTCGTCGGCGAAAGCCATGCGCGGATTGTTGCGCGTCGGCTCGGTCGGCCAAAAGGGTGAACGCGAGTTGGGGGAGAGCTTCCTCGTTGGGTTGCTACCACGCTCACGACGGAGCCGTGGGAGCGGCTCCGTTCCGGCGATCGGGGATAGTCACTCTTGGTGGGCAGAGATGTGGCAGGTCTCGGGGCCGCTATGCATGCCCGGCGTGCGGTCGAGCTCTGTCGACGTGATCGACAGCGGCGCGATGAGTTCGGTCGACTCGGTCGTCGGTATGTGCAGCCACGAAGTTCGTGGCTGCCAACGACGAGGAGCACGAACATGGACGACACCGCTACTGCTGCCAGCGATCAGCTGCGCGATGGTCATCTACAGGCGGAGCAGGCGATTCGTCGCCTGCACGACGAGTGGTTCGATGCGTCGGCCGCCAAGGATCTCGATCGGTCGATGGCACCGATCGCTGCGAGCATCGTGTCGTACGAACACTCGAGCCCGTTGCAGTTCGACGACATCGCCCTGATTCGGGAGGAGTGCCGTCGCGGCTTCGAGCGTGCTGGCGACGACTTTCGATGGACGGTGCCAGAGCTGAACGTGGTCGTCGACGGCGACCTCGCGGTGACCTGGGGACTCAATCGGATGGCCGACCGGCTAGCCCGACGGGTCGGAAGACGTCACCTGGTCACGAGGCACCCGGGTGTTCCAACGATCCGGTGGCCGATGGCTGATGACCCATCAACACGTCTCGTTCCCGATCGACCCGACCACCGGACTCGCAGCGACGGAGCTGATGCCATGACATCGACGACGAACGACCATGCCGATGTCCGCCGTGTGATCGTCGACTGGCACCGAGCGATCGTTCGGGGCGATCTGGAAGGAGTGGTCGCGGCGCACACCGACGACATCGTCATGTTCGATGTGCCACCGCCCGAACGGGGAGTACGCGGTTTGGCCGACTACGAAGCGACGTGGCCGCCGTTCTTCGAGTGGTTGTCGTCGGGTGCGTCGTTCGAGATCGACGAACTCGAGGTGGTCGGCGGCGACGACGTTGCGTTCGCGTGGGCGCTCCTCCGATGTGGCAGTGCAGACGAACTCCGTGAACGTCCCGATCGGAGGTTGCGTCTCACGCTCGGACTCCGACGACTCGAGACGGGTTGGGTCATCGAGCACGAACATCACTCGTTCACGAGCCCGTGACGACCGCCGAGACCGATGGCCGCACCCGCGACCGTTACCGTCGGGCGATGGATGCAGCGGCGTTCGAGTCGGCGTTCGCACGCCATCGTCACGAGCTGCACGTGCACTGCTACCGCATGACCGGCTCGTTCTGGGATGCCGAAGAGCTGACGCAACTGACCTTCGAGCGGGCGTGGCGCAACCGTTCGGCCTTCGAGGAACGGGCGTCGGTGCGCACGTGGCTCTACAAGATCGCCACCAACGCCAGCCTCGACCACCTCAAGCGGCACGAGCGACGAACGTCTGTCGTGGGCAACGTGGCCGACATCTTGGAGCGCGACGGGCACCTCCAGCCGTACCCCGACGGCCGATCGACGACGTCGGGCGTCGGCGGCGATCCCGCCGACGTCGTGGCGGCGCGCGAGACGACCGAACTGTTCTTCGTAGCTGCCCTCACCGCCCTCAGCCCACGCCAGCGCGCCGTCTTGATCGTCACCGAGTTGCTCGGTTGGTCGGCGGCCGAAGCGGCCGTGCTGGTCGACGCCTCGGTGCCGGCGACCAACAGCCTCCTCCAACGCGCCCGCACCGTGATGCGTCGGGTCATGGTCGATGTGCCGCGACCATCGAGCGATGACTGTCGCCGCTGAACTGCTCGCCCGATACGTCGACGCGCACGAGCGGCGCGACGTGGCCCAACTCGAACAGATCGTCCATCGCGACGTGCACATCACGATGCCGCCAGAACCGGCCTGCATCGGTCGACCGGCGGCACTCGAGTTCTTCGAGCACATCCTCGGCGCCGATCGGCCGGGCGACTGGCGACTGGTTCCGACATCAGCGAACGGCCGACCAGCAGTCGTCAACTACCTCCGCTCGACCCGCGGCGGCACCTTCGCCGCGCTCTCCGTCGACGTGCTCCACGTTCGAGGCGACCGCATCGCGGCCATCAACTGCTTCCTCGACGCCCGTCTCGCGATGGCGTTCGGCCAACCACCGACCTTCGACTGACGAAACGCTCGCCCGCCGGGGCGTCCCCCGATTCAAGCCGACGGGACCTCACGCCCATCCAGACGATCCGTGACCGCAGCCCTGCTGGCGAGACTCGCGAACAACGGACCGTCAACCACGAACCGGCGTTTGGTGCTACCCCACGGACCAATTCTGATGTTGCCCGACGGTCAGGGAGCTGGTCCGCGAGCGCGACCTACGATTGAGTCCAGGCCTGTGAGGATCGCCGGGGAGGTGCGCCGATGCCTGGTCAAGATCGACTCGTAGAGGCCATCGCTGCGCAGGAGGCGCTCCGCGGCACCGTGCCCGACGAGGTGGTGGACGTCGCCGTACGGGCGCTGCAACGGCAGCTGGCGTCGCTCGATGCCGCCGGCCCGCGGCGCCGCCAGGTCACGGTGTTGTTCGCCGACCTCAGCGGGTTCACGGCAATGTCAGAACACATGGATGCCGAGTTGGTATCCGGGAGGATGAACGACATTTGGGCACGGCTGGATGTAGTCGTCACCAAGCATGGAGGCCGGATCGACAAGCACATCGGTGATGCGGTGATGGCGGTGTGGGGGGCCGAGACCACACGGGAGGACGATCCGGAACGGGCCGTGCGGGCGGGACTCGCTCTCCAGGACGAGTTGGCGGCGCTCTGCCGGCAGGCCAGCTTTCAGGTTGCGATGCGCGTTGGGATCAGCACGGGTCCCGCACACCTCGCCGCGGTGGGAACCACGGCCGAGTACACGGTGATGGGTGACACGGTCAACGTCGCGAGCAGGATCGAGCACCTCGCTCCCACCTACGGCGTGCTCATCTCCCACGACACCTATCGGACCGTGCGTGGTGTGTTCGACGTCCAGCCGCTGGGCGAGGTCGAGGTGCGCGGCAAGCGCGACCACGTGCGCGTGTACCAGGTCGAGCGAGCCAAGCCACGCGCCTTTCGAGTGCCGACGCGGGGCGTCGAGGGAGTGGAGACCCGCACTGTCGGACGGGACAAGGAACTGGGCGTACTGCGGGACTCGTTCAACGCAGTCGTCGATGGTGACGGCGCGAGGCTCGTCACCATCGTTGCCGACGCGGGCGCAGGAAAGTCTCGTCTGCTGTACGAGTTCCTGAACTGGGTCGAGCTGGCGCCGTCAGAGGCGTATCTGTTCGCGGGCCGAGCGCTCGCCAACCGTCAGAGCGCCTCGCTCGGGCTCTTCCGCGATGTGGTGGCGACGCGGTTCGACATCCACGACAGCGATCCCGCGGCTGCCGTGCTGACGAAGCTGCGCGACGGGTTCGCCGGTCACCTCTCGCCGGACGAGGCCGATGTCGTGGGTCACTGGCTGGGGTTCGAGCTCTCGTCGAGCCCTGCGGTGCAGCGCCTACTCGGTGCACAGTTCTCTGCAACCGCGCGCGCCCACCTTCTGGCGTACTTTGCGGCGCTCGCGGCCCGGGACGCGGTCGTGCTCGCGCTCGAGGACCTGCACTGGGCCGACGACGAGTCGCTCGACCTGCTCGCCGATCTGATCGCCCATGTGCGCGAGCATCACCTGCTCGCGCTCGGGCTCACGCGGCCGGCATTGGCCGAGCGGCGGACCGGGTGGCCGGGTGAAACCGTCAAGACCACCCGCCTCGAGCTGCCGCCGCTGACCGACACCGACAGTCGAGCGCTCGTCCGGGAGATGCTCCAGCGCGTGTCCGACGTGCCAGACGAACTGGTGGAGCTCGTCGTCACGAGAGCCGATGGCAACGCCTTCTACCTCGAAGAGCTGATCAAGATGCTCATCGACGACGGCGTGATCGACACCTCGGTCGGCTTGGACGTCTGGCGCGCTCGATCTCGCGCGACTCGACCCGGGCGCCGTCCCGACGACCTTGACCGGTGTACTGCAGGCCCGCCTCGACGCCCTTGTTGCTGACGAGCGGCGGTCGCTGCAGTGTGCTGCGGTCGTCGGGCGGGTGTTCTGGGACGCGGCCGTCAGCACCCTCTCGCGCCAGGGGGCCTCCACCGATGCCGCCCTCGATGTCGCCCGCCGTCGCGAGCTCGTCTACAAGCGCGAACCCACGTCGTTCGAGAACACGGTCGAGTACCTCTTCAAGCATGCGCTGCTGTGTGACGTGACATACGAGACCGTCTTGCTCAGCGAGCGTCCTCTACTTCACGGACTCGCCGCGGCGTGGCTCGAGTCAGCTGCGGGCGAGCGGGTGGCGGAATACCGCGAGCTGATCGCCGGTCACCTCGAGGCCGCGGGTGAGCCGGCAAGGGCCGCAGAGCATCGCTGGCGCGCCGGTCAGACACTCTTCGCCACCGACACTCCGCTCGCCTCCGCCAGATCGCTCAACGCGGCCGTCGAGCTCTGGGATGAGGCCGGTTTGGAACCCCCGGTCGAGGCGCTGCTCCTGCTCGCCGATGCCTCATTACGCATCGATGACGTGGCCGCTACGGAGGCCGCGCTCGCGCGAGCGCAAGGAACTGCGACCACCGCCTCCAGTCGGGCCGACATCTTGTACTACTCGAGTTGGGTCGCGTCGTTGCGAGGCCAGTTCGATCTCGAGCGTTCGCTCCTCGAGCAGGCGTTGCCGCTGGCCGAGGAAGCGCTGGGCCACAGCCTGACACGGACCCTGTCCGGGCTGGCGTGGTCGGACGCGCAGGCCGGAAAGCTCGACGACGCCGAACGGCACGTCGAGCGCGCCCTTTCTCTCGCCGAGCAGCTCGGTGATCCCAGCGAGACGTGCCGAGCACTCGCTGCGGCGGCCATGGTGGCGAGCGAGCAAGGCGATCTGCCGGCCAGCCAACACTTCGTGGAGCGCGAGCTCTCCATTGGGGAGAGCTGCGGAAACCTCGTCGCCCAGGCGAGAGCACACAGCGACCTCGCCGTCACGATCCATCTCCGTGGCGACGCTGACGGTGATCGGGAGCAGTACGAGGCGGCGATGACGCATTACTGGGCCGGTATCGGCCTCCATCGCCGGCTCGGCGACCGCCATTTCGAGATCCGGATGACGCTGAACCTCGCGCAGGCATGTGTCCGTCTCGATCGCGATGGCGAAGCGAGCGCCCTCATCCGTGAATCGCTGGCGATGGCCGTTTCGCTGGGGGCCCCAGCACTCCAGAACTTGTGTCTCCAGGTAGAAGCGGATCGCCTTCTCACGCGCGGCGAAACGGAAATCGGCCTTGCCTATCTCGGGCTGTTCAGGCGCCACCCCTCCACCGGTGCCATCGATGAGCACGAGACCGACCGCATCCTCGCCCGGACGTTGCTGACACCCGAAGCAATCGAACTCGGCATGGCGGCCGGGACAAGTCTGGACCTCGCAACCGTTGTCCAAGCACTGCTGGTCACCCCGCCCATGACCGACACCGCCAGCCACTCCTGAACGCGGCTCGAGTCAGGTCCTGTCTCGTCGAGCGCCGTGATGGTTCGACTCGTTGACGGCAGTGGCCATCGTCGCCGAGGCAGTGGCACCGGTCGGCTCAACGGCACCGCAATGACGACGGCAAGAGCAGCTCGTCCATGGAAACGTTCAGGACCACTGCGTTCACCGCGCCGACCTACTCGCCCACAGGCTGTTCCTCGGTATGGAGTCCAGAGGTCGAAATGGTGGCGCGCAATGGAGTGGCCCTGACCGCGCCCGGAAACGCCCGTCCTCGAACGCGCGGACGACTCACCGATGTTGGCAGGCGTCCTCACGCAGTTCGGAGGACCGTTGGGTCACACCGCGGTCATGGCTCGTGAGTTCGGCATCCCTGCCGTGGTCGGAGCACGATCACTCCCACTGCACCTCGACGAGTTGTACGGGACGCTCAACGCACCGCCCGCAACCTGACGTCGCGGGCCAGTCCTCCTCGTCGTCGCGCACGACCGCCTCCACACACCCTCTTCACCGAAGGACGATCGATCATGCAATTCCCCAACAATCGCGTTTGGACCACTCACGCTTGGCGACTGGCATTCGTCGCATCGGGCGTGGCCATGGTTGCCGAAGGCCGGATGCACCCCGACGCCGACGCCAAGGAATCACTCCGGCAGGAGTTGGCGACCATGGCGTCGGACGACAGCTGGGTGCTCGCGCATTCGCTGATCGTGCTCAGCACGGTGCTTGTCGCAGCCGGTCTCTGGCTCGCCGATCGCAGCCGCAGTTGGCCGGCTTCGACACATCGGGCGCTGCGACTTGCCGCGATCGCGGTCTCGATCTACGTCGTGGAGACTGTCTTCCACCTCGCATCCAAAGTCGACACCGCGTCGCTGGGCGACGGCGACGTTGCGCCGGTCGCCTTCACCCACATCGCGCTGTCCATCGTGCTCTACCCGCTCAGCGGCGCCGCCATCGCGTACCTCGCAGCGAAGATCCTGTTGTCGACACCCTCGGTCCGCTGGATCGTTGCCGTGCCGGGAGTGGCCGGCGGCGTCCTTCACGCCCGCTCCGTGCCACTCGTCCTGCTGTTTCCGGACACCGAGCTCACCGCTGCGTTCGCGGGTGCCGCGATCCTCATCGCGCTCTGGTCGATCGGCACCGGTCTCGTCGGACTCCGTGAGACGGTTCGTCAGCCGCGCCGAATCGGTTCGATCGCGAACACGTAGTCGCCGAGGCGGGCCGCGACCTCGATCGCGGCGTCGATGTCGTCCGGGTCGGGCGGCTCCCACACTTCGGAGATGCGACGCCATGTCTCAGCGCCGATGAAGACGCCCGCCTCCGGCGCCTTGCCGAGCGTCTGGCGCCACGTTCGCTCCCTGGCACACAGCCGGTCGAGCACCTCATCGTTCGGTTGCGCCTTCGGGTACTCCACGTGAAAGCCGATCTCGAGCGCCGGTTCGCCATCGACGCGGATCAACTGCGCCTCGTAGTGCTCGCGGGTCGCATCGTCGAACCACACCTTGAGCCCGCGCCGGTGGGCGTGTGAATGGAGCTCGCCGCCCATGTCGGCCACGACACCTTCGAACACGTCGAGAACCCGTTCGAAGAACGACCGCTCCATGTGACCACGCTACGCACTGCGCACCGGGCCCTCCGCTCGACGGCGACATGTCCGATTCCGACAAGACGTCGGGCGACGGGCTCCGTACGGTGAAGACATGACTGCCGTTCCTTCAGCCATCGGGTTGGTCGCGTCCGACCTGCCCCGAACCCTTTCCTTCTACCGAACCATCGGCCTCGACATCCCCGCCGACGCGGACAGCGCGCCGCACGTCGAGGTGGCGTTGCCCGGCGGGTTCCGGATCCTGTTCGACCCCGAATCGACGATCAAGTCGTTCGATCCGGAATGGACCCCCTCGACCGCCGGCTCACCGCGCACCGCGCTGGCCTTCGAGTGCGCTGATCCCGCCGAGGTCGACGCCACCTATGCGGCAGTGACCGCCGCCGGGTTCGACGGCCACCTCGAACCGTGGGACGCGTTCTGGGGGCAGCGCTACGCGACGTTGCGCGACCCGGACGGCAACGGCGTCGACCTGTTCGCCGCCCTGCCGACGAGCTGAGTCGCCGACTGCCCAGTGAGGGCGCGCACCTCGTGGGCGAAGTGGGCCTGGTCGCCGTAGCCGGCGGCGAGGGAGGCCTGAACCAGTGACATCCCATCGCGGGCCAGGCCCAGCGCCCGCTGAAGGCGCAGCACGCGCGCCAGCATCTTCGGCCCATAGCCGAACGAGGCGAGCGAGCGACGGTTGAGCTGGCGCTCACTGAAGCCCACCTGGGCGGCGACCTCCGCCACGCTTCGTCCATCGCCGATCAGTGCCGCGACGCGGCACATGGTGCGGTCCCGCCCGCCTGCGTGCACCAGCCGTCGCCCTGCCCAACGCTCGAGCTCAATCGAGGGGTGGTCGGTTGCGAGCAGCGTCTCGGCGAGGCGGTCGGTGTCATCCGCCCCGATCACGTCGGCGAGGCGCGGCCGCTGGTCGCGAAGACCATCGGCGGCGACACCCAGGACGATCGGTGCGACACCAGTGGCGAATCGCAAAGCCGCGTACGACGTGCCGGACGGTGCACTCGCGCGATGGGCGGTCGTGTCGGGCCCGGCAACCGTGAGCTCACGCCCGTCCCACAGGACATCGATGCAACCGTCGGGCAGGATCCACGAGGACGAACCGTCGGCGACACGCGTCCACACGGTGACGCCGGCGACGGCCGACGTGCGTTCGCGGTAGCCGGACGGATCGGGCATCACGCTCATGCTGGCGAGGATGAGCCCGCCACGCAACCCCGGGGGGCCTGCCGATGAGTTCGGGCGGCTGCGAACGTCTATACAACGACGCATCGACGACGCCGGGCGTCCGGCGCGGCAGGGAGGCACCCATGACCGACGACGAATCCCAAATCCGCACCCTCATCCAACGTTGGGCAAAGGCGGCGCATGACGGCGATCTCGACACCGTGCTGGCGGATCACTCGACCGACATCGTGATGTTCGATGTCCCTCCGCCCGACAACGGCGTCCGAGGTATCGACGCGTACCGCGCGACCTGGCCACCGTTCTTCGAATGGCAGCGCCAAGGCGCGGTGTTCGAGATCGTCGACCTCGACGTCACCGCCGGCGACGATGTCGCGTTCGTGTCACGCCCTCCTTCGTTGCGGTACCAGCGACGACTTCGCGAAGGATCCAGACCGACGGCTCCGACTCTCGATCGGTCTGCGCAAAGAGACCGGCCGCTGGATCGTGACGCACGAGCATCACTCGTTCCCTTCGCCGTGAATCGGCACGTTGCCGAGCGAACGTACGCTTCGCGCATGATCACGTCGATTCACACCCTGATCTACTCCGACGATCCTCCTGCGACGAGGGCGTTCCTGCGTGATGTGCTCGGATGGCCGTCTGTCGAGCATCCCGAGTCCGAGCCGGGCTGGCTGATCTTCGCCACCGGCCCCAGCGAGATGGGAGTGCACCCGACGCACAGCGTGTGGGAGGGCAAGACATACGACCAACCGCGGCACCACGAGATCTCGATCATGTGTGACGACGTGGTGGCGACGCGGGCCGAACTCGAGGACAAGGGCGCCACGTTCAGTTCGCCGATCACCGACCAGGGGTTCGGGCTCACCACCATGCTCGACCTGCCGGGGGCTGACTCCGATCATGCTGTATCAACCCACGCACCCCACCGCCTACGACCTGGCCACGTCCTGAGCGAGACGCTCCCGTCCGCTGACCACTGCGACATCGTCGTACTCGGAGCGGGACCGGCGGGTCTCGAGCGCGGCGTGGTACGCGGCGCGGCGTGGCTTTTCGGTCGTCGTCGTCGATCGCGCCGAGCGCGTCGGTGGTCTGGCCGGTTCGATCGTCGTCGAAGGACAGTCGGTCGATCTGGGGAGTCATCGCTTGCACCCGTCCATTCGCGCCGATCTCCTCGGTGACCTACGTGACGGGCTCAACCTCGACCTGCAGTGGCGGCCGCGCAATGGTCGGATCCGGTTGGGCGGACGGTGGTTGGCCTTTCCGCTTCGTTTCCTCGACCTGCTCCGAAACGCCCGCCCGTCGTTCGCGGTGAGGGTGCTCCGCGACATCGCGGTTGCCCCGGTTCGCCGACGGTTCGGTACGCGTCCCGTGGATGGCACCGCATCGTTCATCGAGTTGGTCCGCGTCAATCTCGGACCGACCATCGCCGGCGCGTTCTATGGGCCATACGCGAGGAAGTTGTGGGGCTTGGATGGTGACCGATTGTCCGGGGAGCTGTTCCGCGCGACACGTCGGGGTGCGCTCCGCGTCCGCCATCGTGCGCAACGCGGTCCGGAGGCACAGTGCTCCCGGCTTCTGGTACCCGCCGGGTGGCTTCGGGGCGATCTGCACAACGCTCGCCGATGACTTCGTACATCGAGGCGGTGCGCTCCTGACCGCCACGCAGGTCGACTCGATCGAAGTCGACGACGAGTGCGCGCAGCTCCGCCTGCGGGACGGCCGATCGATCGTCACCCGCACCGTGATCTCCACCATTCCGAGCGCCAATCTCGTCGACATGGTGAGCGCGCCCCACCGACGTGGTCGACCGCGCATCCACGGATTCGAGGTCTGGGCGAAGTCGACGACGAGTACGTGGCGACGGGTGATCGCTTCGATCGTCGTCCACAACCACGTCCCGAGCCCGATGACCGCAGCGATCGCGAACGACCGGAAGAGCAGCACGGAGCGGTCGGCGGCGACGGCGATGACGATGACGGCCAGTGGCAAACACGGCGACGAGCTGGCGGCCCGGCCACCACCAGCCGTGCATCGTCGACGCGAGGAACGTCGCCGTGGGCCATCCGGCGGCGAGTGCCATCACGAGCACCGCCCATCCGCCGGGGCGGCGTCGGAGCAGCGATCCGAGCGCGATCGGCAGGGCGAGCCAGCCGATCATCCAGGCTCCGATGCCGAAGTCACGGTCGACGATCAGGCCGACGAGGCGACGCGATCGGCCGAGGTAGTTCGGTGCGGTCCCGACCACCGAGAACTGACCGGTCTCGGCGAAGTAATCACCCGTCGCGTAGGCGGTCCAGCTCCCGAAGATCACCGAGTGCACGACGACATACAGGCCGGCCGCGACTGCGAGCGCGACGCTGACCGCGACAGCCTCCGGGCGTCGATTGCGAACGCGCCAGCAGCGCGAGCAACGCAAGGGTCGCGGCGACGGGCGCGTACTTGATCGACAGCCACGGAAGCACCACGATGGCGACGGCGCATGCAGCGAGGCCGCGTCTGTCGAGTGATCCGCACAGCGCCGCGACGGCGACGACCACGGCGAGGGCGGCGGGGATCTCCGGGTACACCTGCGTCGCGTAGGTGGCGAGCGGTGCGGTGCAGGCGAACACGGCCACGATCGGACAGGCAACGTGCGGTCTGACTCCGAAGCGCCGCACCGCGGTCCACGCCGTGAGCATCGCCAACGCGGCAGCGAAGACCGCGAGGGTCGCCTTCGCCGCGACCCATCCGCCGGTCCGGACCGGTATCGCCAGCAACGCCGGCAACAGCGGATCGTGCGGGCTGACCTGCCGTCCGGAGTCGTCGAGCGGGTACGTCTGCGGGTCGATGTCGACCGTGTGGAACGGACGGTAGGCCTCCTCGGCGAGCTCGTCGGAGATGTCCAGGTCGCCGTCGTTGCCGAGGCTGATCGCGCTCAGGAGGTACTGCGGCTCATCAGCAGTGACGCGTGCCCCATACGTCGCGTGCGACGCAACGCCGATCATCGTCCATCCCGCGACGAGTGCTCCGAGCGCCAACAACCATCGTGTCACCCCGGTGGCGTCGACCGACACGGTCGGCCGGACGACCGGAGCTCCTTCATCGTCGATGACAACAGCACGATCAGCCTGCAAGGCCGGCGTCACTGATCATCGCTCGCGTCGACTGCAGATCGTCACCGAGTTGATCGAGCTCGATGTCGGACGATCCGGCCAGTTCGACCTCCGGCAGGACCGAGGCCGGTTCGACCCCGGCCGCGAGGGGGTACTCGAACGTCTGATCCGAGAAGTATCGCTGTGCTTCCTCTTGCAGCAGGAAGCGGATCAGCTCGACCGACTGGTCGGGGTTGTCGGTGCTCTCGAGCATCGAGGCACCCGTGACGATCACGAGGCTGCCGACGTCGTCGACCGGGAAGTTGTAGTTGACGCCTGCGAACTCCGGGTCCTGAGCGAGCGCCTGGTACACGTAATAGTGGTTGACGAGGCCGACCTCGATCTCGCCGCGGCCGACGGCCGCCACGATCGCGGCGTTGTTCGGGAATGTGAACGCGTCGTTGTCGGCAATTCCCTGCAGCCATTCCTTGGTCGCCTCGTCACCGAGCTTGAAGCGCATCGCCGTCACGAAGTCCTGGAACGAAGCGTTCGAGGGCGCGACCCCGAGGCGGCCCTTCCACTCCGGCTCGACGAGGTCGAGCACCGTGTCGGGGAGCTCGGCTTCGTCGGTGACGTCGGGGTTGTACACGAGAACCCGCTTGCGTCCCGAGAATCCCACCCAGTTGCCGTCGCTCGCGTGGAATCCTTCGGCGACGAGGTCGAGCACATCGTCGGGCAGTGTGCCGAGCAAGCCCTGCCCGTCGAGATACCCGACGGCGCCGGGCGACTGGGACAGGAACACGTCGGCCGGCGACTGCTCGCCCTCCTCGCCGATCAGCAGCGCCAGATCCGCGGTGTCGCCGTACCGCACCTCGACCGAGATCCCGGTCTCCTCGGCGAAGCGATCGAGGATCGGCTCGATCAGGTTCTGGGTCCGGCCCGAGTAGATCGTGACCGTTCCGCCGCCGGCCGCATCGTCGTCAGAACCGCATCCCGCAAGCACCGCGGTGACGACCAGTGCGATCAGCGTGGGGACTCGGGCGGGAGTTCGCACGCGGCAAAAGTAGCATCGGAGGCGCCGAACTGTTCACCGTGCCTTATGCATTGCGTAAGGTGGGCTAGGTCAGGGTGGCCGAATGGGTCGTCCCGAATCGATGTCATGAGATCGCCGTGAAGGTCGCCACCGCCATCCTCGCATTCGGGCTGGTCGGACCACTGATCCTGGTCTCGGCGTGCGCCGACGACGACGGCGCGAAGACGCGGGAAGCAGGCAGCGTCGTGATCATCGGGCCGCCTCCGCCGGGGGGTGGAGCATCGGTGTCGGCGGTCGGCACCGGCTGCACCACCCGCGGCGCCACCACCAAGCGGGCGGCGAACAACATCCAGATCGACCTCCTCGAGTACACCGTCACCGTGCCCGCGCCCGTGCCGGCCGGCGTCAGCCGCCTCGTGTTGAAGAACTTCGGATCGGACCCCCACGAGGACGTGATCACGCAGGCCGACTCGATCGACGACCTGCCCGTCGTCGACGGCTTCGTCGACATCGACGCCCTGCCCAACCAGACATTCCGGGTGATGGAGTTCGCCGGCAACACCATCTGCAAAGGCACGTTCGATCTCCCCGCCGGGAACTACGTCATCTTCTCGAACGTCGAGGGCCCACAAGGCAGCGACTACGCGCAGGGCATGGTCGCGACGTTCGTCGTGTCCTGATCGGACATCGTGTCGCCGACGAGCCGGGAGACCGAGCTGTTCACCTGGTGAATCGCGTTTGGCCGTCCGCTGACGTCGCGGGAGGCTGGTCCGATGCTGATTCGCCGCGAGTCCGTCACCGACTCGAGGTCGTCGACGCGATCCTCCGGGCCGCGTTCGCCGAACCGGAATCGGGCGCCGAGCCGGTCGAGGCCCAACTGGTTCGAGACCTCCGTGACGACGTTGGCTGGGTTCCCGCCCTGTCACTCGTGGCCGAGGACGAATCCGGCACCGTCGTCGGCCACGTCGTCTGCACGATCGGTTCCGTTGACGGCGGGACGGCGCTCGGCCTCGGCCCGCTCGCAGTGCTCCCCGACCACCAACGCACCGGCGTCGGCACAGCCCTCATGCACGCCGTGCTCGGCGCCGCCGACGCCCTGGGTTACGCGGTCGTGGTCCTCCTCGGCCACCTCGACTACTACCCACGGTTCGGCTTCGTTCCCGCCCGTACGCTCGGCATCACCCCGACCGACTCAGCGTGGGGCGACCACTTCCAGGCCCGCCCGCTGAGCGCTTGGTCCGCCGCCGTGACGGGAACGTTCCGGTACGCGGCCCCCTTCGACAGGCTCTGACCGACGGTCCGCCCACGGTACGGTGACCGCCTCGAGCTCGCGGATGAGGGCGTCACTCGACAGCGTCTCGGCGGATCGCCTCACCGAGACGTTCGGCGGCCGCGCGGTAGGCGGGGGTGTCGAGGAGCCGCTCGACTGCGGTCGCGATCCTTGCCGGCTTGGCGGTCCGTCGGAGGGCGATGCCAGCACCGCGCGAGGTGACACGCCGTGCGTTGTCCGCCTGGTCGCGTCCGTGGGGGAGCACGACCATCGGTACGCCGGCAGCCAGGGCCCGCACGATGGTGCCGTGCCCGCCGTGGGTGACGACAGCTGACGCGCGACGGCAGGATCTGCGAGTGCGGCGCGGCCGCGACGACTGTGACGTTGGCGGACGCGGTGATCGTGCTGGGGTCGATCGCGGGACCGGTCGTGACGATTGCGTGCACCGGCAGCGTGGCCATGGCGTCGACGATGCGCTGCAGGCAGGCGGCGTGGTCCTGAAACGTGGATGAGAGAGCGACGAGCACGAGCGGCCGATCCTCAGCGGGCGGTGTCCACTTCACGGCGCTCGCCCACTCGGGATCGTCGAGGATGGCGCCCACGTAGCGGACGTTGGGAGGCAGATCGCCGGGAAAGTCGAAGTCGGGCGACGTGAGCACCAGCTCGCGACGAGCCCGATGGATTTGATCGAAGAACGATCGGATCGGATCCAGTCCGAGTGACGTCCGCAGGTCGTTGAGGCCCGGCACGCCCTTGTCCCACTCCCGCATGGTGAGCGACGTGATGAGGCGGTCCCTCGCGCGGCCGAACGCACTCTTCGCCGGCGCCAGCCCGAGCCCGACCGGTGGAACACCCGGAGCGGGCAGCAGGTAGGCGTTCGGGAACAGGACGTCGAAGTCCACCCCGGCGGCCTCGGCCGCGGCCATCGCCCCGACCGCGAAGAACGAGCAGACGACGAGGTCGGGCCGGACGTCGGCGATGGCCGCCGTGACGTCTGCGGCGTAGCCCGGCGCGGGCCCGACGAACTGGCGCTCACGCAGCCGGGCGAACAGAGCGAACGGGCTCTTGCACTCCCAGTCGCGGTACGGGTCATCGTCGGGATGGCGGCTCGCCCGGTTCGGCGCCTCGACCCATGGGCGGAACGTCGCCCCCGTCGATCGGACATCCGCGAGCATCGAATCCTCGGCGAGGACCGTGACATGGTGGCCGCGTTCGACGAGCCGGCGGGCTGTGCCGAGCTCGGGAGGCACGGTGCCTCCCCCGTCGACGAGAGCGAACAGATAACGGCGCGGGCCTTGGGTTGGGACGTTCACGGAGTGATTCCTTTCAGGATGCCGACCACCAGGTCGACCATGGTTCGTTCGGTCTCACCTCGGCTGAGGTGCAAGTCACGGCGCAGGAGCTTCCACACGTAGACATCCGTCGCGGCGTGCAGCGCGTGGATGGCGTGGCGACGAGCGGCCTGGGACGTCGGCAGCGAGGCTCCGAACATCCTGACGATCCACTCCTGATGGCCACGCCTCGCGTCGTCGAGCAGAACCGCGAGGGTGCTCATCCGCTCGGAGGATGCGATCCACCGGACGTTGGCGTCGCCCATCTGCTCGTAGTCGCCGACGAGCGCTCTCACGGCGCCGGCCACGTCACCCGGCGTCGCGTCGCGATTGTCGACCGTCTCCTCGCGGAACATCTCGGCGACGGCGACGATGACGCCCTCCTTCGACTCGAAGTGGTTCAACACCGTTTGGTGCGACACGCCGGCCGCCGCCGCGATCGACGCCAACGTGACGTCCTCGATGGCCTTGTCCAGGAACAGAGCGCGAGCGGCGTCGCAGATGCGCGACCTCGTCGAGGCGACCGCGTCGGCCCGTGCGTCCATCGTGTACGTCCGCGTCACTTTCACTGGAGTGGCAGTCAACCATAATGTTGAGTGACGGTCAAGCCAAATCTCCGCGCGGCGCGCCGTCGCCGGACGAATCTCGGGCTCCTCCCGGTCCGGCCGCGAGTACCTTCGACGCGGTCACCCGCCCGTGCAAGCGCTGCGAAGGAGGTCGAACAATGTCCGCCACCCGTTCCCACCAGACCGCCGGAGCCGAACCCGTCTCCAGCGATACCGCACCCGCGTCGCTCGAGGGCGGGGCGTGGCAGCTCGCTCATTTGCTCGACGGCTTCGTCACGACACAACTCCTGTACGTCGCCGCCGCGCTCGGCGTCGCCGACGTCCTGGCCGATGGTCCGCAGAGCGGCCCCGCGATCGCGGCGGCGGTCGGCGCCGATCCCGCCGCGCTCACGCGTGTGCTGCGAGGACTTGCGGCGGAGGACGTACTGGCGGAGACCGACGACGGGCGGTTCGCGCTCACACCCGTGGGGGAATACCTCGGCGTGTTGCGGGGTGCCGCCATCGTCCGCGGTGAGCTGTACTACCGGTCGGCCGCCGGACTGCTCGACGCAGTGCGCTCGGGCGGGGCGCCGTTCGAGCGCGTGTACGGAGAAGAGTTCTTCGAACACCTCTCACGAAATCGAGAACACGAGGCCGCGTTCCAGGGGTCGATGGCCGGCCGGGCGGAGCAGGAGGCCGACGACGTCGTGGCGGCGTACGACGTCTCGAACATCCGCACCTTCGTCGATATCGGCGGTGGTCGCGGCGTGCTCCTCGCGAGGATCCTCGGTGCCGCGGCCGGTAGTTCGGGCGTGCTGATCGATCGCCCGGCGGCGATACCGGAGGCACGGGCGTACTTGGAAGCAGCGGGTCTTGCGGATCGGACCGAGTGCCTCGCCGCGGACTTCTTCACCGCCGTGCCGCCCGGCGCCGACGCGTACCTGCTGTCCCGCGTCCTCCACGACTGGAACGACGCCGACGCCGAGCGCATCTTGGTGACGTGCCGCGAGGCGATGCGGCCGACGAGCCGGCTCCTCATCGTCGAGGCGATCCTGCCCGAACGCGCCCGCGATCGTCCGGCCGCGATCCGCATGGACCTCCACATGCTGCTGCTCTTCGCTGCCCGAGAGCGCACGCAGGCCGAGTTCGAGGCGTTGCTGGAACACACTGGCTTCAGGATGGATCGCCTGGTCCCCACCCGGTCGCCCGCTGGTCTCGGAGTCATCGAAGCAGCGCTCGCGTAGGCGGTTCGGGCACGTCGATCGAGCACCGGTAGGGTCGCTCGATGGAGCCGGATCAACCAGCCGACGGGCCGCAGGAATCGTTGACGAGGGAGCCCGTGCGGTTCGACGAGGCCCCACGTGATGTGCTCACGCCGATGGGGCAGGTCGACTCGATCGGCTCCTTCGCACGTGGTCTCGGAGCGCGTCGAGTCAAGATCCTGATCGGGGTCGCGGGTGTCGTGCTGCTCGCGATCGCATTCCTCATTGCCGTCCAGTAGGGCGGAAGCCCCTCACGCGCGGCTCGGGTCGAATCCGAAGGGAAGCTCGAGCCGATGCGACCGCATCAAGTCGTCGTCGACGAGGAGGTCGCGGGTCGGTCCGTCGGCGACGATGCGCCCGTGGTCGAGGATCACTGCCCGTTCGCACAACTCGAGCGCGTAGGGAAGGTCGTGGGTGACCATCAACGTCGTCATGTCGAGTGACCGGACGATGTCGGCGAACTCGCGGCGTGCCGCCGGGTCGAGGTTCGACGATGGCTCGTCGAGCACGAGGAGGTCGGGCCGCATCGCCAGCACCGTGGCCGCCGCCACACGGCGCCGTTGACCGAAGCTCAGGTGGTGCGGCGGCCGATCGGCACAGTCGGCCATGCCGACCGCCGCCAACGCTTCGCCGACACGCTGGTCGAGCTCGTCGCCCCGCAGTCCGAGATTGGCAGGCCCGAACGCGACGTCGTCGCGCACCGTCGGCATGAACAACTGGTCGTCGGGATCCTGGAACACGATCCCGACCCGGCGCCGGATCTCCTTGAGTTGTGGCTTGGCGACAGGCAGTCCAGAGATGAACACCTCGCCGGACGTCGCGGTGTGGATGCCGTTGAGGTGGAGCACGAGGGTGGTCTTGCCGGCGCCGTTCGGTCCGAGCACCGCGACGCGCTCACCGCACTCGATCGTCAGGTTGACGCACTCCAACGCGAGATGGCCGTCGGGATAGGCGAACGTCAGGTCGCGGATCTCGACTGCTGGCGGCGCCATCACACGAGCTCCATCACACGAGCCAGGCGGTGACCGACACCGCGGCCGCGGCGACTGGGAGGGAGAGCGCCATCGCCCACTCGGCGCGGCCGGCGCGGTGGTGGTGCAGCAGCGGCATCGCGCCGTCGTAGCCCGCGCGACACCATGGCCAGGTAGACGCGTTCGCCCCGTTCGTACGAGCGGACGAACAACGCCCCGGCTGTCGACGCGACGGCCTTGGCCTGCCAGATCCATCGCGGATCGTGACCGCGCGACTCGCACGCCACGCGCATGCGGTGCAACTCGCCCGTGACCACGTCGGCGTAGCGAACCATGAACGCGCAGATCGCGACGAACACCTTGGGCAACCGCAACCGTTCGAGACCCTGCAAGATCGACGGGATCGGGGTGGTCGCCGTCAGCAGCCCCGTCGCAAGCACGCCCAGCGCGCCCTTGACCAGGATGTTCCAGGCCGCCCAGAGCCCGCTCACCGACAACGAAACCCCCGCGACCTCGACTCGTTCGCCACGTCCGACGATCGGCAGCAACACCGCGAACGCCACGAACGGCAGCTCGAACGTCAGCCGCCGCAGCAGTGTGCCGAGCGGGACGCGGGACACGAGCGCCACGACACCGAGCAGCCCGGCTTCGACACCGAACGCCCAGAACGCCTCGCGTGGCGTCGACACGACGACCAGCACGAACAGGAACGCGGCGAGCAACTTGCACTGCGGCGACAACCGGTGGACGACGCTCGACCGAGCGACGTAGAGGCTCGATCCGATCCCGTGCCGACCGCCCACGCTCAGGGTCCGGCCGCAGCCGAGGTCGGTTCGGGTCTCGGATCGGGCTCGACCCTGGCACGCTTGATCACGGCGAACACCCCGAAGCCGACCGCGAACGTCACGGCGACACCGATCAGACCGGCCAGGCCGGTCGAGACGCGGGCGTTGTCGACACCCTCTACGCCGTAGTCGGCGAGCGGACCGCCGGCCAACGCATGCGCCTCGACGTCCGTGTCGAGCGCCTTGTCAGCGGCAACCTTCTCGAGCCCATCCGGTGACGAGCTGGCGAACGGGCTGGCGAACGTCGCCAACGCGACCGCCACGACCAACCCGACCACGACCAGTCCGATGATGTTGCGGCGCACGACGATCAGCCCCCGACTGCTGTCGTCGCCGGGATCCCGGTGGCGATCGGGGCGAAGGTGTAGCCACGCGCCCCGTACACGAGATCGGGGCGCACCGCCATGACGGCACTGACCGTCATCGCTGTGATCAGTCCTTCTCCGATCCCGATCAGCACGTGGGTGCCGACCATCGCCGCGGCGACGGTCGACAGCGACGCCGCATCGTTGCCGCCGATCGCGTACTGCAACGTGAACCCCAACGCTGCCAACGGCACCGACGACGCCGGCCGCGATCCCCGAAGCGGCAACGATCGACGACCTCGCCCGCGGGAGGACGGAACGAAGGACGACGAACACCAGATAGCCGCCCCACGCACCGATCACCGCCATGTTGAGGATGTTCAGACCGAGCGCCGACAGACCACCGTCGGCGAACAAGAGTGCTTGCACCAGGAGGACGACCGCCACACACAGCGGACCGAGCCACGGGCCCACCAGCACCGCCGCCAGCGCGCCGCCGAGGAGGTGCCCGCTGGTGCCGCTGGCGACGGGGAAGTTGAGCATCTGGACGGAGAAGACGAACGCCGCCGCCAGCCCGGCGAGCGGGACCTCCCGGTCGTCGATCGCCTTGCCCGCCTGCTTGACGCACATGCCGATCGCGCCGACCGCGACCACCCCAGCGGCAGCGGACGTGCCCGGATCGATGAATCCGTCAGGAATGTGCATGCTGGAACCCCCGGCTCGCGACGTGGTGCGTTGACGTCTTATTGCGAGTAGTTCGCAACAGTAGACCACTCCGGATTGGGTGTCATCCAAACTTTTCCTGATCTACCCTCGCTCCTGATGACCAAGACGTCGTCGGCTGGAAGCTCGTCGGAGATCGGCTTCGACGAGGCGCTCGACCGTCTGCGCGTCGCGGGTGGGCGGATCACGCGGGCCCGCCGATCGCTCCTGGAGGACCTCTATCGGGCGCCCGGCCGGGTCACCGTCGACGAGCTCGCCGAACGCCATCCCGATGTCGACAGCGCAACGCTGTACCGGGTGTTGTCGCACTTCGAGAGCATCGGATTGATCGACCACGTGCACCTCGGGCATGGTCCGGCCGGCTATCGCTGGGTCGGGCACCGCTCGGTCGCCGTGGTCTGCGAGGACTGCGGTCGCGTCGTCGACGTGCCGGCCGACGAGCTGCGGCCGCTCGCCGAGCGGCTCCGCCGTCAGTACGGAATGCGCCTCTCGATCGGTCACTTCGCGCTCACCGCGCGATGCGAGGAGTGCCCACCGGATCACGTCCATGAGCGGTGACCACACGCACTCGGACGGCGATTCGCCCGGACTTCGCACGATCATTCGCACGGTCATTCGCACGGTCCGTCGCTGGCACGGGCCGGCGCCCGCCACGTCCGCCCGCTGACCATCGCCTTCGGTCTGATCGCCGCGTTCTTCGTCGTCGAGGTCGTCGCCGGCTTCATCACCAACTCGCTGGCGCTGTTGTCGGACGCCGGGCACATGCTGACCGACGTCGTCGGCCTCGGGATGGCCTTGGCCGCGATCCAACTCGCCAGTCGGTACGACCGCACGGGCCGCATCGACCGTCCCGTTCGCGAAGGGCAGCCACCCAGCCGGCACACGTTCGGGTTGTACCGGCTCGAGATCCTCGCCGCGTTCGTCAACGCGCTCTTGCTCTTCGCGGTCGCGATCTACGTGGTGATCGAAGCGGCGCGACGCCTGTTCGACGAGACCGAGGTGCTGGGCGTCCCGATGCTCGTCGTCGCCTCGATCGGACTCGTCGTGAACCTGATCGCCTTCGCACTGCTCCGCGAGGGTGCCAAGGAGTCGCTCAACGTGCAGGGCGCCTACCTCGAGGTGCTCGCCGACACGATCGGATCGGTCGGGGTGGTGATCGCCGCGATCTCGTTGGAGCTGTTCGGATGGAATTGGATCGATCCTCTCATCGGCGCCGCGCTCGGCTTGTGGATCCTGCCGCGGACGTACCGCCTCGGTGCCCAAGCGGTCCGCGTCCTCCTGCAATCGGCTCCTCCACACTTCGATCTCGCCGGGCTGCAGAGCGACCTGGGCGCGATCCCCGGTGTCGTCGGAGTTCATGACCTCCACGTGTGGACGCTCACGTCCGACATGGAGGCCGCCTCGGTCCACCTCGTGACGATCGATGGGATCGACCAGCATTCCGTGCTCGACCAGGCGCGCACCATGCTCGCCGACCAGTACCGGATCGACCACGGGACGTTCCAGATCGAACCGGTCAGCCACACCGGCTGCACGGAGGTGGAGTGGTAGACGCTACGCAGCCGTGAAGAGTCGCCGACCGGGCGCTGAGGACGCGTGAAGACGGCTCGCTGCCCGCCTTCGCACGGGTACAACGCAAGTCGTGGACACAATTCGACTGACTCGCAGTGCGGCATTCATCGGCCCTCTCGTCGCGATCGGGTTGGGTGCCGCGACAGCCTCCGTGCGCGACGAGGTCGGTTCGACGATCGTCGGCGTGGCGCTCGCCACCGTCGTGACCGTCGCCGCCCTGATCGGCCGCACCGCGGCGTTGACGACAGCGGTCGCCGCCGCAATCACGTTCAACTTCTTCCACACTGAGCCGTACCACTCCCTGCGGATCCACGACCCCGGCGACGTCGTCATCGTCGCCTTGCTGCTCGGGCTGGGCGTCGCGATCAGCGACGTCATGGGATGGACACGCCGCCGCGAGCGCATCGCGCGACAGCACGCGATCGCCGAAGGAGCGGCGCGTTCCGTCGTGCCCCTCCTCGAGGACGACCGCCCGATCATCGAGGTCTGGCCGATGCTCGCGACCTCGCTGCTCGACGAGTTGAGCTTCGCCACTTGCCGCTACGTGAGCGGGGCGGACATCGAGCTCTCGATCGTCGCCAACACGACCGGACGCGAGCCAGCGGGAGACGCCACCTTCGTCCTGCCTGCGGCCGGTGCGGCGGTGCCGATCCGCCACGCCGGGCGCAACCTGGGATTCCTCGTGCTCACACCGGAGAACGGACACGTCGCGCTCACCGTGCGACGTTCGGTCGTCCTCGCCCTGGCGGCCACGGTCACGAGCGCCGTCACCGCGGCGCTCGGCATGACCGAGCTGTCGACCACCGACGACCATCCCGCGGAGCCGAGCGCCCGATGAGGGACGTGTTGGTCCTCCTGCTCATCGCCGCGTTCTTCGCGACGTGCATCGCGTACGTGGCGTGGTGCGACCGGATCATCGGGCCCGACGCCGCGCCGCATTCCGGCGCCGCGAACGGACGGCGGCGCGATCGACGTGGTCGAACCGGTCGCCGTCGAGGAGACCATGTCATGATCGCCGCTGCCGTCGACAACTGGATCGGTCTCGGTCTCGCCGTGCTGTTGACGATCTACCTCGTGGTCGTCCTCGTCCGGCCGGAGAAGTTCTGATGACCGGCGCCGGCCTGTTCCAGTTCGTCGCCCTGCTCGCCGTCCTCGCCCTGACTGCACCGCCGCTCGGCAGGTACATGGCCGCGGTGTACGGCTCGCGCGGCGACGGCTCGGCGCCCGGCGATCGCTTGTTCGCGCCGATCGAACGCGTGCATCTACCGCCTGCTGCGGGTGGATGAGAAGCGTGAGCAGCGCTGGAACGTCTATGCGCTCGCGCTCCTGGCGTTCAGCCTGGCGTCGTTCCTCATCGTCTACGTGATCGAGCGGGTCCAGGGCAGCCTGCCGTTCAACCCGACCGATCGGGCGGGGGTTGCGCCGCTCGGCGCGTTCAACGTCGCGGTCAGCTTCATGACCAACACGAACTGGCAGTGGTACGGCGGCGAGGGGGCGATGAGCCACCTCACCCAGATGGTGGCCTGGCGGTGCAGAACTTCGTCTCCGCGGCGGCGGGCATGGCCGTCGTCGTTGCCATCATCCGTGGCATCGTCCGGCGCGGCGCGCGGACGCTCGGCAACTTCTGGGTCGACCTGACCCGCACGACGCTGCGCATCCTCCTGCCGCTCTCGTTCGTCATCGCGGTGCTGCTGTCGCTCGGCGGCGTCGTGCAGAACCTCGACGGCTACACCGAGGCGACTCCGGTCGACGCCGCGGTCGCAGCCGAGGTCACCCAGATCGATCCCCGGTGGGCCGGTCGCCAGCCAGATCGCGATCAAGCAGCTCGGCACGAACGGCGGCGGGTTCTTCAACGTCAACTCGGCGCACCCGTTCGAGAACCCGACACCGGTCTCACGAACTTCATCGAGACGTGGGCGATCATGATCATCCCGTTCGCGCTGGTCGTGTCGCCTACGGCGTTCTGATCGGGTCCAAGAAGCAGGGGCGCGTCCTGCTCGCCGTGATGGTCGGCATCTGGATCGCGATGTCGCGTGTTCACGATCGTCGCCGAGCAGTCGGGCAACCCGAAGCTCACGGCCCTCGGCGTCGACCAGGGTGCGTCGGCCGACCTGGTCGGCGGCAACCTCGAGGGCAAGGAGGTGCGCTTCGGGCCGGCGTCGTGCGGGCTGTGGGCGGCGACGACGACCGGGACGTCGAACGGCTCGGTCAACTGCATGCACGACAGCTTGACGCCGATCGGCGGCATGCTCCCGATGGTCCACATGAAGCTGGGCGAGGTCAGCCCGGGCGGCGTGGGCGTCGGGCTGATGGGCATGCTCGTGTACGCCCTCCTCGCGGTGTTCATCGCCGGCCTGATGGTCGGTCGCACACCCGAGTACCTGGGCAAGAAGATCCAGGCGGCCGAGATGAAGCTGGTCGTGCTGTACCTGATCGCGATGCCGATGGCGTCGCTCGGCGTTCGCGGCCGCCGTCGGTGGTGATCGACTCGGCGCTCGTCGACGCTCCTGAATCCCGGTCCGCACGGCCTGTCGGAGATGCTCTACAACTACGCCTCGGCGCCAACAACAACGGCTCGGCGTTCGCCGGTCAGGGCACCGGGACCGACTGGTACACGATGACCCAGGGTCTGGCGATGCTGATCGGCCGGTTCTTCCTGATCATCCCCGCCCTCGCCATCGGCGGCTCGCTGGTCCGCAAGCAGCGGGTCCCGGTGACCGCGGGACGTTCCCGACCGACACGCCGCTGTTCGGCGGGCTTGTCATCGGAGCGATCGTCATCGTCGCCGGCCTGACGTTCTTCCCCGCCCTCGCCCTCGGCCCGATCGTCGAGCACCTCTCACTGTGAGTTCGACACGCATGACCAGACATGACACCGAGTGACACCCGTCGCCCCAGCCGCCGCACCGCGGGCCACCGAAGGTGCGCAGCCGCCCGCCGGCGCCGCGGTCGCTGTTCGACCGGCGCCATCGTCCGGCGCGCCGTCGTCGACGCGTGCGCAAGCTCGACCCGCGGACACTGGCCCGCAACCCGGTGATGTTCGTCGTCGAGGTCGGCTCGGTGCTCACCACGATCCTCTTCTTTCGCGACCTCGGCGACTCGACCGGCGACGAGAACGTGTTCGCCGGCTTGGTCGTCGGTGTTCCTGTGGTTCACGGTGCTGTTCGCCAACTTCGCCGAGGCGATGGCCGAGGGGCGCGGCAAGGCCCAGGCCGCGACGCTGCGCAAGACGCGCGGCGAGACGGTCGCCAGGGTTCGTCGCGCCGACGGCCGATCGACGAGGTGCCGTCGTCGCAGCTGCGAACTCGGCGACCTGTGCGTCGTGACCGCCGGCGAGGTGATCCCCGGCGACGGCGACGTCGATCGAGGGCATCGCCACCGTCGACGAGTCGGCCATCACCGGCGAGTCGGCGCCGGTGATCCGCGAGTCCGGCGGCGACCGCTCGGCCGTCACCGGCGGCACCCGGTGCTGTCCGACGAGATCGTCGTGCGCATCACGGCCAAGCCGGGCGAGACGTTCCTCGACCGCATGATCGCCCTCGTCGAGGGCGCCGACCGCCAGAAGACGCCGAACGAGATCGCCCTGTCGATCCTGCTCGCCGGGCTGACGATCATCTTCCTGCTGGCCGTCGTGACGCTGCAGCCGTTCGCCATCTACTCCGGCGCCGAGCAGTCGATCATCGTGCTCGTCGCGCTGCTCGTGTGCCTGATCCCGACGACGATCGGCGGGCTGCTGTCGGCCATCGGCATCGCCGGCATGGACCGCCTCGTGCAGCGCAACGTGCTGGCGATGTCGGGCCGCGCCGTCGAGGCCGCCGGCGACGTGACGACGCTGCTGCTCGACAAGACCGGGCACGATCACGTTCGGCGCCCGCCAGGCGGCCGAGTTCCTGCCGGTGCACGGCGTCACCGAGCGGCGAGCTGGCCGAGGCGGCGCTGGCGTCGAGCCTCGCCGACGAGACGCCGGAGGGTCGCTCGATCGTCGAGCTCGCCGTCGAGCCAGCTACGGGCTCGTCGAGCCGTCGAGCGCCGCGAGTGCCGTGCTGGTGCCGTTCACCGCCCAGACCCGGATGAGCGGCATGGACTTCCCGGCTCGACGGCGACGGCCGGTCGGTCCGCAAGGGCGCCGCCGAGACGGTCCGCCGGATGCGTCGCCGACGCAGGGCGGCACCGTGCCGCTCGAGCTCGGCCCGCTCGTCGACGGGATCTCGCGACGACGGCGCCACGCCGCTCGTCGTCACCGATCCGGCGCGACGGCGAGCCACCGCGGTCCTCGGTGTCATCCGGCTCAAGGACACGGTCAAGCCGGGCATGCGCGAGCGCTTCGACCAGCTGCGGGCGATGGGGATCCGCACCGTCATGATCACGGGCGACAACCCGCTGACCGCGGCGGCCATCGCCGCGGAGGCGGGCGTCGACGACTTCCTCGCCGAGGCCACGCCCGAGGACAAGATGGCGCTGATCCGGCGCGAGCAGGAGGGCGGGAACCTCGTCGCCATGACCGGCGACGGCACCAACGACGCCCCGGCGCTCGCGCAGGCCGACGTCGGCGTGGCGATGAACACCGGCACGCAGGCGGCCAAGGAAGCCGGGAACATGGTCGACCTCGACTCCGACCCGACGAAGCTCATCGAGATCGTCGAGATCGGCAAGCAGCTGCTCATCACCCGCGGCTCGCTGACCACGTTCTCGATCGCCAACGACGTCGCCAAGTACTTCGCCATCATCCCGGCGATGTTCGCAGGCGTCCTCCCCGCGCTCGACCGGATCAACATCATGGACCTCGACACGCCGCGCTCGGCGATCCTCTCGGCGGTCATCTTCAACGCCCTCGTCATCGTGGCGCTGATCCCGCTCGCGCTGCGGGGCGTGAAGTTCCGGGCCGAGTCGGCGCGCAGCGGTGCTGCGTCGCAACCTCCTCATCTACGGCCTCGGCGGCATCGTCGCCCCGTTCGTCGGCATCAAGCTCATCGACCTCGTCATCTCCGCCTGGGAGTGAACTGACATGAACGCGTTCCTCCGCCAACTCCGCCCTGCCGTCGTCGCCGTGCTCGTGTTCACCGTGATCTGCGGGCTCGCCTACCCGCTCGTCGTCACCGGCCTCGCCCAGGTCGGCTTGGGCGACAAGGCCGACGGGTCGCTCATCGAGCGCGACGGCGTCGTGGTCGGCTCCGAGCTGATCGGCCAGCCGTTCTCGTCCGCCGCAGTACTTCCATCCCCGCCCGTCCGCGGCCGGCGACGGCTACGACGGCGCCGCGTCGAGCGGCTCGAACCTCGGCCCGACCAACCCCGAGTTCCTGGCGACGGTCGCGCGAGCGGGTCGCGGCCTACCGCGAGCGAGAACGGGCTCGGCGACGACGCGCTCGTGCCAGTCGACGCGGTGACCGCATCCGGGTCCGGCCTCGACCCGCACATCTCGGTGCGCAACGCCCGGCTGCAGGCTGCCCGCGTCGCCGCCGAGCCCGCGGCATGACGCTCGACGACGTGCTCGCGCCATGTCGACGCGCACACCGACGGACCGCCCGCTCGGGATCCTCGGCGATCCCGGCGTCAACGTCCTCGAGCTCAACCTCGCCCTCGATGGCGTCAGTGAAGGTAGAACGTGAGTCGATGAGCGTCACCGAGCGCCGACGGACCGGCACGCATGCGGGTCTACCTCGGCGCCGCTCCGGGCGTCGGCAAGACGTTCGCGATGCTCGGCGAGGGCCGGCGGCGGCGCGAGCGCGGCGCCGACGTCGTCGTCGGGTACGTCGAGACGCACGGTCGGGACTACACCGCGGCCAGCTCGGCGATCTCGAAGTCGTGCCCCGCCGCGACGCTCGTCCACCGCGACACGCACGTTCGAGGAGATGGACCTCGACGGCGTCATCGCCCGCGCCCGAGCGTGGTCCTCGTCGACGAGTTGGCGCACACGAACGTGCCCGGCTCGCCGCAACGAGAAGCGGTGGCAGGACATCGACGACGATCCTCGACGCCGGCATCGACGTGATCTCGACCGTCAACATCCAGCACCTCGAATCGATGAACGACGTCGTCGAGCGGATCACCGGGATCCGCCAGCTCGAGACGGTGCCCGACGCGTTCGTCCGCCGCGCCGATCAGATCGAGCTCGTCGACATGACGCCGGAAGCGCTGCGCCGTCGCCTGGCGCACGGCAACGTCTACCCGTCGCACAAGGTCGACGCCGCGCTCGCCAACTACTTCCGGCCCGGCAACCTCGCCGCGCTGCGCGAGCTCGCCCTGTTGTGGGTCGCCGACCGGGTCGAGGACGGACTGCGCAAGTACATGTCGTTGCACGACATCGACCACCCGTGGGAGACGCGCGAGCGGGTGGTCGTCGCGATCACCGGCGCGCCCGGCGGCGATCACGTGATCCGTCGCGCCTCGCGCATGGCCGGTCGATCCGCCGGCGAGCTGCTCGGCGTGTTCGTGTCGGCCAGCGACGGTCTGGCTCGACGGGCCGGCCCGGGGCTCGACGCGCCAGCGGCGGCTGCTCGATGAGCTCGGCGGCAGGTACCTCGAAGTCGTCGGCGACGACGTCGCGATGGCCCTCGTCGGAGTTGCCCGCACCGAGCGCGCGACCCAGCTCGTACTCGGCGCCAGCAGGCGTTCGGAGGCGCGCGAGCGCTGGGGTGGATCCATCGTGGCAGCCGTGCTGCGGGCGGCCGGCGAGCTCGACGTGCACGTCATCTCGTCCGACGTCGAGGCGGTCGATGCCGCCGCGGCGTCGGCACGTGCATCACCGGGGCCGGGTGAGTGCTCGACGACGTCTGGCCGGTGCCGCGCTGGCCGTGATCGGACTTCCGCTGCTCACGGTCGTGCTCGACACGGGTCGCGACGTCATCGAACTGCCGTCGGTGCTGCTGATCTACCTCGTCGCAGTG
Source organism: Ilumatobacteraceae bacterium (assembly GCA_963722415.1). Classification (GTDB taxonomy): domain Bacteria; phylum Actinomycetota; class Acidimicrobiia; order Acidimicrobiales; family Ilumatobacteraceae; genus JALOLG01. Next base: position 229,375 of record CAVRNI010000002.1, on the reverse strand, counting down.
ATCGCGATCGCCACCATCGGCGGCGCCATGATCGGGCTCGGCTCGGCGCTCGCCGCGTTCGGGCTCTCGAACTACTACTTCACCGAGCCACAGGGTTCGCTGCGCGTCGACGACCCCGATCACGTCGTGGCGCTCGTCGTGTTCCTCGCCACGGCCGGCATCGTCAGCACGATGGTCGGGGTCGCGTCCCGCCGGTCCGAAGAGGCTCGTCGTGCTCGCGCCGAGGCCGAGGCCCTCGCCCGTTCGACGGCCTCCCTCGTCACCGAGGCCGATCCGGTGCCCTCCGTGCTCGAGCACCTCCGGTTGGCGCTCGGGGCCACGGCGGCTCGGCTCGAGACGCGTGAGGACGAGATCTGGCACGCGACGGCAGCGGCCGGCCAACCCGACGTGCCCGAACCCGGTGACCGCACACCCGAGCCGGTCGTGGTCGACCTCGACGCGGCGAACCGCCTGGTCGTGTTCGGGACCGCCCTCAACTCCGATGACCGCCGTCTCGTCAGCTCGTTCGGCAACCAGTTGGTCGCCGGTCTGCGGGCGCGCGCGTCGCAACACGACGCCGAGACGGCCGAACGTCTCACGGCGGTCGACGAGTTGCGCACCGGCCTCTTGCGCGCCGTCTCGCACGACCTGCGCACACCACTCGCCACCATCAAGGCATCGGTTTCGGGGCTGTTGTCCGACGACGTCGAGTGGCCGGCCGCGGAACGGGCCGAGCTGCTCCACGCCATCGACGACGAGACCGACCGGCTGGATCGGATCATCGGGAACCTGCTCGACATGAGCCGGTTGGAAGCCGGCGTGCTCGCTGCCCGGCGGTCGCCCGTCGCCGTCGACGATGTCGTCGCCGCCGCCCTCGCCAGCCTGACGGGAATCCGATCCGAACTGGTGACCGTTTCGGTCGACCCGGCGCTGCCACCGGTCGCCGCCGATGCCGCGCTGCTGGAACGGGCGCTCGCCAACCTGGTGTCCAACGCGGTCACCGCCTCGTGCGGTCGTCATCCGGTCGCGATCGAGGCCGGCCTGGTGTCGGCCGAACGTCTGGATGTACGTGTCGTCGACCGTGGCCCGGGCCTGCCGGAGGACGAACGCGTCCGGCTCTTCGAACCGTTCCAGAGACTCGACGACCGCGGCGGCCCGAAAGGCCTCGGGCTCGGACTGGCGATCGCCCGCCGGTTCGTCGACTCGATGGGTGGCGAGTTGGTGCTCGACGACACGCCCGGCGGTGGTGTAACCGCGACGATCCGGCTGCAGGTCGCCAAGTGACCATCATTGCGTTCCCCGGCCACGCAGGCCGTTGCTGGCCGCTCCTCGGCTGGCGCCTCGTCGCTCGCGTCGGTGACAAGGTGGACCGGTGACCCGAGTACTCGTGGTCGACGACGAGCCGCAGATCCGCAAGGCGTTGCGCCTCAACCTCGTGGCGCGCGGCTACGAGGTCGAGCTGGCGTCGTCCGGCGAGGAAGCGCTGGTCGTCGCCGGGCAGTCGAAGCCAGACGTGGTCCTGCTCGATCTCGGCCTGCCCGGAATCGACGGCATCCAGGTGATCGAGGGGATTCGCGGCTGGTCCGACATGCCCATCGTCGTGCTGTCGGCCCGCGGCGCCGAGCGCGACAAGGTCGACGCGCTCGACGCGGGGGCCGACGACTACGTCACCAAACCGTTCGGCATCGAGGAGCTGCTCGCCCGCCTGCGGGCGGCCATCCGGCGCCACCGGCCGGCCCCCGAGACCCCGATCGTCGTGACCGACGACTTCACCATCGACCTCGTCACCACGAAGGTCACCAACGCCGCCGACGAGCCGATCCACCTGACGCCCATCGAGTGGCGACTGCTCGAGAACCTGGTGCGCAACGAGGGCAGGCTCGTCGCCCAGCGGCAGCTGCTGCAGGAGGTGTGGGGACCGGCATACGGCGAGGAGACCAACTATCTCCGTGTGCACCTGACCCACCTGCGCCACAAGCTCGAGCCCGACTCGTCGCGCCCGCGGTACCTGATCACCGAGCCCGGCATGGGCTACCGGTTCCTCTCCCACCGCGACGACATCAACGCCGACGACACCATTTCGTGAAGTTTCGGTGGCCCTACGACGCCGAACTTCATGAGATCGGGTGGTCAGGTCGAGATGTCGAGACCGAAGGCTTCGCCGAAGGCCGTGATGTAGCTGGCGTCGTCGGGGGCCAGTCCGATCGCGACCCATTCCTCGTCCTTCATCCGCGCCCGCCCCTCGACCAGTTCCGCCCCGCCCCAGCTCACGGTGTACCGCAGACGAGGCTCGTCGGTCTCGATCGCGTGGCGGATCGTCTCGGCGACCTCGAACGGATCAGTGGCGTGGTTCAGACCCGCCGCGTACATCTGCAACATGCGGCGGTACTGGGCCTCGTAGGCGCCGGTGCTGTTCGGCGTGTCGATGTTCTTGGCGAAGATCGCCGACTTGGTGACTCCGGGCTCGATGATCGCGACCCGGATCCCGAACGGTGCCAACTCCTGCGCCATCTGTTCGCTGACGCCCTCGAGTGCCCATTTCGACGCCACGTACGGCGCCTGGCCGATCGCGCCGATCCGACCCGCCACCGACGTCACGTTGACGATCGTCCCCGAACCCCGCTCGCGGATCTGGGGAAGCACCGCTTGGGCGCACCGGGTGGCGCCACACAGGTCGACGTTCATCACGTCGAGGAACAACTGCGGCGAGCACTCCTCGACCACCGCGTTGCCGCCGACGCCGGCGTTGTTCACGAGGTGGTCGACGCGACCGGCGTCGCCGAGGATCCGCCCGAAGCCCGCACGTACCGACTCGTCGTCGCCGACGTCGAGCTCGACGAGGTTGACCTCGACACCGGCCGACGCGGCCATCGCGTTCAGCTTCTCGGCCTTGCCCACCGAACGGACGGTGCCGTACACCGTGTGCCCGGCACTGGCGAGGTGGACGGCGGTTGCCCGGCCGATGCCCGAGTTGGCACCGGTGACGACGGAAACAGGAGCGGTCGGCATCCGCCGAGGTTACGGCACCCGCCGCGCGGTGCTCGCCTCGCCGTAGCCTGACCGCTCATGTCTGGCGTACGGACCTTCGCACCAACCGTGATGACGTCCGCGATGATCGGAGCCCTGATCGTCGCAGTCGTGCCGGTGGCGACGACAGCGCCGACTCATGTCGCGGCCAGCAGCGCGCCGACCGTCGTCGGTGCGCCGTCGCGATTCGCGCCGGTTGGTCCGTTGCGCCTCGCCGACACGCGGGAGGCAGTGTGCGGGTGCACACCTGTCGACCCGGCCACGATCCGCGTCCAGATCGCCGGCCGCGACGGCATCGCCAGTGGGATCACGGCGGCCGCGGTCACGATCACCGCCGCCGCTCCGACGGGCACCGGGTTCGTGACGGTGTACCCGGCAGGGACGGCGCGGCCGGAAACGTCGATCCTCAACCTCCAGGCCGGGCACGACACGGCCAACTCGGGCATCGTGCCGGTCGGCGCAGGCGGCGCGATCGAGGTCTACGCCAACGTCGCGACCAACCTCATCGTCGATGTCACCGGCACGTTCACCCCGGCGGCGTCCACCAGAGCCGGCCGCTTCGAACCCGTCGCCCCCACCCGGCTGCTCGACACGCGGGCACAGGGCGGCGCCGCGCTCACACCCGGCAGCCAGATCACCGTCGCCCTGCCGTCCGGTGTCAGCGCCGACGCGACCGCCGTCGCGGTCAACGTGACGAGCGTCGGGGCGCCGACCGCAGGGTTCTTCAGCGCCTTCCCGGCGGGGCAGGCTGGGTCGAACGCCTCGTTCATGAACCCTGACGGCAGTGGCGCGCCACGGGCCGCGCACGTCATCGTGCCGGTGTCGTCAGGCGGCTTCACGATCGCCACGACGTCGGGTGGCCACGTCATCGCCGACCTCGTGGGTTGGTTCACCGGTCCATCGGCTGCCAACTCCAGCACCGGTCTGTTCGTGCCGACGGCGCCGACCCGCATCCTCGACACCCGCGCCGATCAGCTCCGGGTGTGGCGCGGCGGAACGCGCGAGCTTCCCGTGGCGATTCCTGACGCGGCGGCGATCGTCACCAACGTCACGATCACGCGTTCGGATGATGCCGGCTTCGTCACCGCGTATCCGGCAGGCACCGACCTGCCGACGACGTCGACCGTCAACGCGACGACCCGAGACGACGCGGTGCCGAACCTGGCGATCACTGGTGTCGCAGAACGCGGCACCGCCTACTTCTCCGACCGGGGCACCGACCTGATCGTCGACATCACCGGCTACTTCAGCGGCACACCCGTCGCGTCTCCGCTGCCCGTACCGGTCAACGTCCGCCCCCCGTCACGCGTGCTGATCGTCGGTGACTCGACGCTGGCGGCGGTGCGGTTCGTCACCGGCTCACAGAATGCGATGCGTGGGTTCGACCCCGTGCTCGACGCCGAGCCGTGCCGTCGGCTCGTGTTCCCGTCGTGTCTCAGCCCCACCACGAGACGCGTCCCGAACACGGCGTACGACGCGATCACGACGACGCCGGGATGGGTCGATGTGGTCGTGATCATGACCGGCTACAACGACTGGTACGACGACTTCGGCTACTTCCTCCGCACGATCGTGGGCGCGGTCGCGGGCGAAGGGGGCACGCCAGATCGTCTGGCTGACGTACAGCGAGGAAGGCAAGTCGGCGGAAGACCACGGCGCCTACCTGAAGAACAACGCCGACCTGCGCGCCGCCGCCGCGGTGCCGGGCTACGAAGACGTGCAGGTGGCCGACTGGAACGCGTACATGCACCGCGGCGACAACTGGGCCGGGTTCGACGGGATCCACCTCACGAGCCGCGGTGCGTATGGGCTCGCCGACTACTTCTCGCGCTGGATCGCCCACCTCGAGGGTCGGCCGTGCCACGCGCCCTGGGTCGGGGGAGGCCCGGTCGACACCCCGTGCCCCAACCCCGACCTCATCGGCATCGCCACCGACATCCGCAGCGTCTACGGCGTCTAACCGACCCGGCGTTGGATCTCGCTCACCCAGTCGTCGGCTTCGCGCCACCTGGCGTCGGCGTGCTGACGGGCGTCGTGGTCGGACGCGTCGGCCGCCGGATACGAACCGAAGAACTTCACGTCACCCTGCTTGGCGTGCAGGGCGCGCATCGCGTCGGCCAACAGATCGTCGGTCACGTGGCCCTCGGCGAAGATGATGAAGCAGTAGTCGCCGAGCCCACCGTGCTTGGTCGGCCGGCTGATCAGGTTCGACAGGTTGATGCGGCGCGCCGCGAACTCCTGGAGGATCGAGATCAGGCTGCCTGGTTCGTCGGCCCGTTGGTAGACGACGAGCGCGGTGCGGTCGTGACCGGTGCGCGGCGGGATGCCGTCCCGAGCGACGGCGACGAACCGAGTCTGGTTGCCGTCGTGGTCGGCGATGTCGGCGGCGATCACGTCGAGCCCGTACAGCTCGGCCGCCGCCCGCGGTGCGATCGCGGCGATGCCGGGTGTCACGTCCTCGCTCACGATCTGCGCGGCCGACGCCGTCGAGTCGGATGCACGCACGACCGCCCCCGGCAACTGCTCGCGAAGGAAGCGATGGCACTGTGCCGTCGCGACCGGGATCGACAGCACGTCCTTCACATCGGCGAGCGAGGTGCCCGGACGGGCGACGAGGCAGTGCTCGATGTCGAGCACCACATCGCGGTGATGATCAGGTCGTGGTCGAACGCGAGCGCGTCGAGCGTGAAGTTGACCATGCCCTCGATCGAGTTCTCGATCGGTACGAAGCCGACACCGACCTCGCCGCCCGGCGACCGCATCGAGGATGTCCGGCACCGATCGGTAGGCGACGAGCTCACGCGCCGCGAAGTCGGGTTGGGTGCGCAACGCCTGCTCGGTGAACGTGCCGAACGGCCCGAAGAACCCGACCCGCCCCGACGGGTCGGTGGACGCGTTCGGCTCGATCGGATCGGTCGTCATGGGCACTTCAGGTTACGAGTCTGACACCATGGGTGCTGTGGACGATTCCGCGCTGCGGGCGCTGATCGAGGGAATCCAGTCGGGCGAGGTGACGGCCGACGAGGCCGCGGCGCGCCTCGCGCGGCTGCCGTTCGCCGACCTCGGCGACACGCTCGTCGACCACCACCGCACGCTCCGCCAGGGCATGCCGGAAGCGGTGTACGGGCCGGGGAAGACACCCGAACAATGCGTGCGCATCGTCGCCGAGTTGCTCGAACACGGCAGCGGTCCGGTGCTCCTGACGCGGGCCGACGACGCTCAGGTCAAGGCGGCGACGGCGATCTTCGGTCCAGGCATCCAGTCCGGCGGATGCGTGTTGTGGCGCGAACCCTCCGAACGGCGGACCCACCGGGTGCTGATCGCCAGCGCCGGCACGGCCGATACTCCGGTCGCCGACGAAGCGGCGATCACGTTGCGCGCCCACGGCTTCGACGCCGACCGGCTGCACGACATCGGCGTCGCCGGGCTGCACCGGCTGCTCGCCCACCTCGATCGCGTCACAACCGCCGATGCCGTGATCGTCGTCGCCGGCATGGAAGGGGCGCTGGCGAGCGTCATCGGCGGGCTCACCGCGGCACCCGTCGTCGCCGTGCCCACGAGCGTCGGGTACGGCGCCGCGCTCAGCGGTGTGACGGCCCTGCTCGCGATGCACGCGTCGTGCGCGAGCGGCGTCACCGTCGTCGGCATCGACAACGGGTTCGGTGCGGCGTGCGCCGTGGCACGGATGCTGCGGCGATGACCGGTCGCACCGTGTGGTTCAACTGCTGCGCGGGCGTGGCCGGCGACATGCTGCTGGCGTCACTCGTCGACGCCGGTGCCGATGAGAAAGAGATCGCCGACGGACTCGCCAAGCTCGGTGTCGACGGGTATGCGGTCGAGTTCGAACGTGTCCAGCGATGCGGCGTCGGCGCGACGCGGGCGAACGTGACGGTGAATGACTCGGCAGGCGTCCCGCTCGACGTCGATCGAAGCGTCACACAGCACGCTCACCGTCCGGCCCGCGACGTGCTCGAGCTGATCGGCGCGTCTGACCTCCCCGACCGCGTGCGCGAACGGGCGCGGGCCGTCTACCGGGCGATCGCCGAGGTCGAAGGCGACATCCATGGCATCGCCGCCGACGACGTCGAGCTCCACGAGGTGGGAGCGCTCGACTCGATCATCGACGTCGTCGGTGTCTGCGTCGCGCTCGAGGTCCTCGGCATCGACACCATCGTCTGCAGCCCGATCGCGGTCGGGCACGGCACCGTGCGCACGGCCCACGGCGAGTTGCCGAACCCGGTCCCGGCCGTCACCGCGCTGCTCGCTCGCGCGTGTGCTCCGACGGTTGGCATCGACACGACGATGGAGACCGCCACACCGACCGGAGTGGCCCTGATGACGGTGCTGGCCAGCCGCTTCGGAGCGTTCCCGCCGATCACCGTCGGGGCCAGCGGCTTCGGCGCTGGCACGGCCGACCCGTCAGGTCGACCCAACGTCGTCCAGGCCGTCATCGGCGAGGCGCTGCCCGATTCGATGGTCTCCGATGCCGGACGGCCGGCCCGACTCGTCGAGGCCAACGTCGACGACGTCACCGGTGAGGTGCTCGCCCACACGATCGCCGGCCTGCTCGCCGCCGGCGCATTCGACGCATGGGCCACCCCGATCGTGATGAAGAAGGGTCGGCCCGCGCACACGGTGCATGCGTTGTGCGACGATGCGACGCTCCCCGCCGTCAGCCGCGTCATGATCGCCGAGACCGGCACCCTCGGCATCCGTGCGACGGCGGTGGAACGTTGGCCGCAGCGGCGCGAGCAACGCGAGGTCGACGTCGGCGGTCAACTCGTCCGCGTCAAGGTGAGCGGCTCGCGCGTGAAGGCCGAACACGACGACGCAGTGGCCGCGGCTGCCGTGCTCGGGATCCCGCTGCGCGATGTGCTGCGCCGTGCCGAAACCGCTGCCGCCGAACAGCCGCCGTCCCCGTAGCGTCGGACGACCGTGGGATCGATCCAGGTCAGCCACGTCGGATGGAAACTCCCGAGCGGCGTCGAGCTCATTCGCGACGTGAGCTTCGTGGTCGGCAACGGCGAGCGGGTGGCGCTCGTCGGCGCCAACGGGGTCGGGAAGTCGACGCTGGTGCGAATCGTGTGCGGCGACACGGCTCCGACCACCGGCACGGTGTCGGTCGAAGGACGCCTGGGCATCATGCGCCAGCTCGTCGGCACCGCCGGTGCGGAGGGGGCCGTGCGCACCGTGCGCGACCTGCTCGTCTCGGTCGCGCCGGAACGGATCCGCCGCGCCGCGTTGCGGCTCGACACCGCCCACGCCCACGCCGCCGCCGATCCGATGCGCTACGCGACGGCGCTCGCCGAGTGGGGTGACGCCGGCGGCTACGACGCCGAAGTGCTCTGGGACGAGTGTGCCGGACGAGCGCTCGGCGCCGACTTCCGCCACGTCGCCGATCGACCGCTCACGACGCTCAGCGGCGGTGAGCAGAAGCGGCTCGCGCTCGAAGCACTCCTCCGCGGAGAGGACGACGTGCTGGTCCTCGACGAACCCGACAACTTCCTCGACGTCCCCGCCAAACGCTGGCTCGAGCGTGAGCTGCGGTCGAGCCGCAAGACCGTGCTCTTCGTGAGCCACGACCGCGAGCTCCTCGCCGCCACGTCGAGCAAGATCGTGACGGTCGAGGCCGAAGGCACGTGGACCCACGGCGCCGGCTTCGCGACGTACGCCGAAGCCCGGGCGGCGCTCCACGAACGCCTCGAACACGACCGCGCCGTCTACGACGACGAACGCAAGCGACTCGAAGAGCTGGTGGCCGAGATGAGCCGCCGGGCCAAGATCAGCGACACCTTTGCTCCGAAGTTGAAGGCCGCCGAGAGCCGGCTGCGTCTGTTCACGGAGAAGAACGAACGGCCGACGCAAGCGCGAGTGCAGAAGATCGACGTGCGGTTACGCGGCGCGCGCACCGGCAAGCGCGCCGTCATCATCGAGGGTCTCGAGCTGCTCGGCCTCACCGACCCGTTCGACCTCGAGCTCTGGTACGGCGAGCGCGTCGCGGTGCTCGGGGGCAACGGCGTCGGCAAGAGCCACTTCCTGCGCCTGCTGGCCGGCTACCCGACGGACTACGACGGCAAGTGGCGCCTCGGCGCCGGGGTCGTGCCGGGCCTCTTCCACCAGACCCACGACCATCCGGAATGGATCGGTCGCACGCTCGTCGAGATCCTCCACGACCACGACGTGGTGCTCGGGCCGGCGATGGGCATGCTGCGCCGGTACGAGATGCAGAGCTGCGCCCACCAGCCGTTCCAGACGCTCTCCGGCGGACAGCAGGCGCGGTTCCAGATCCTCCTGCTCGAGCTGTCGGGCGCGACATTGCTGCTGCTCGACGAGCCGACGGACAACCTCGATCTCGTGTCGGCGGAGGCACTCGAAGCCGGGCTCGACAGATTCGACGGCACGGTCGTCGCCGTCACCCACGATCGTTGGTTCCTCCGCGGCTTCGACCGTTTCGTCGTGTTCGGTGACGACTGCGCAGTCACCGACCACATGGAATGCCCGGCGGCCTGGCGCTGAGCGCGGCGAGTCGGCCGTCCCAGCCGGATCCGCATCTGCGTCTCTCCCCTTACAGTTGAATCGTGGAGCCCCAGCCCGCGCCGACGGATCCGATCGAGGTGCTGATCGAGGCGATCACCGACGACGAACGCTTCGTCTCGGCCACCTGGTCGGGCGCCCTGCCAGGGGCGACGCCGTCGTCGGAGCGGGTGACGCTGCGGCCGGTCGACCTCAAGGCCGGACGCCGCCTGCAGCTCTCGGTGTTCGACGGGCGCACGACGGTCGTGACCAACCTCGAACCCACGGAGGTCGCGGCGCGACTCGAGGACCTGTTCGGCGCCGGGTTCTCCTCGGCGTTCGTGCGCACGCTCGACGCCGACCTGCAGCTGAGCCACGCGCGCGGCGGAGCCGCCAAGTTGACGCGCCATCGGCCGAGCGCGAGCACCATCGTCACCTCGCATGACCGTCCCAAGTCGCGGTTGCTCGACGAGTCGGCGCCGTTCCTACGCGCGGTCGGGATCACCGACCAGCACGGGCGCATCAAGCCGACGGCCCGCGCCAAGCACCGCCAGGTCGAGCGCTTCGTCGAGATCCTCTCGCACACGCTCGACGCAGACGTGCCTGCGACGATCCGGGCCGTCGACCTCGGCTGCGGCGCCGGCGTGCTGACCTTGGCGACCTATCACTACCTGACCGAGGTCCGCGGGCACTCGGTGACGATGACCGGCATCGACACGAAGGCGGATCTGATCGACCGTCTGAACACCACGGTCGCCGAGCTCGGATGGGACGGGCTGGCGTTCGAGGCCGGCTCGATCGTCGACCATCAGCCGGCGGAACCACCCGACCTCGTGCTCGCACTCCACGCCTGCGATACCGCCACCGACGACGCACTCGCGCGAGCCGTCGGCTGGCGGGCGCGGTACGTGCTGGCGGCACCTTGCTGCCAGCACGACCTCCAAGCCCAGATCGACACGGCCGCCGCACCGCCCGACTACGGGCCGTTGCTCCGCCATGGCATCGTGCGCGAACGCCTCGGCGACCTGCTGACGGACTCGCTGCGCGCCGAGCTCCTGCGCGCCCACGGTTACCGGACCGACGTGATCGAGTTCGTCTCGACCGAGCACACCGCGAAGAACCTGATGATCCGCGCCGTTCGCACCGATCGTCCGGACCCCGACGCGTCGACGGCGGCGGAGCGCCTCGCCGCGACGTGGGGCGTCACACCGGCGCTGGCCACCCGCATCGGATACCGGCCCTGACCGGTCGCCACGTCACGCGGCGAGGGCGGCGTCGAGCTTGGCGATGAAGTCGTCTGGCGCGGATTCGCCCGACCACCTCCCGAGCACGTTGCCGTCAGCGCCGACAACGGTGATGAACGGAAACCCGTTGACACCGAACGCCTCGGCGCCGGCGAAGAAGCCGGTGTCGGTGTTGACACCGTCCGCCATGATCGGCCACGGCCAGCCCTTGTCGACGATCCACTCCGACGGCGGGAAGTTCGGTCGGTCGGGGGCAACGGCGGTGCTGACACCGACGATCTTCAGGTCGTCGGGGAAGCGTCCCTCCTCCTCCAGCCCGATCAGCCTCGGGATCTCGTCGTTGCAATGCGGACACCAATGGGCGAGGAAGACGACCATCACCGGCCCGCCGTCCGACGCCGTGGTGACCGCCGACCCGTCGAAGCTCTCGCCGACGAGCACCGGCGCGGCCATCCCGATGGCACCGTCGTCGTCGGATTGGGGGAGTGGAGGCAGCGCCGACCCCTCGATGGTGATCGGAAGGACCTCGCCGTCATAGATCTCGGGGAGCGTGCTCGACGATCCCGCCGCACCATCGGTTGATTCCGTTCCGGCCGTGTCGTCGTCATCGCCGCCCGCGAGCACGACCACGGCGATGGCGACGATGGCGACGACGACGAGCACGATGGCGATGACGAGGGGCGTCCTGTTGCGGGTGTTCACGAGAGCTCCGATCGCTGATGGGGGTTGCGGTCGTTCGCGGCCGGGAAGGACACGAGCGAGAAGACGATGATGGTGATGAAACCTGCGAGCGCCATGAACGCGAGCGTCACGAAACCGAACTCGCGAAACCAGATGTCGGCGCACGCCGGGCCGACGGCCGCGCATGCTCCGCCCTCGAGGGACGGCTTCCACTCGAGCAGGTAGTGATACGACGACACGAGGGCGCCGATGGCCGCGAGCGGCACCACGTACCAGCGCACGCCCCGGTCGCGACGGATCGCGGCAACGAGCAGGATGACGGACAACGGGTACATCGCCGTGCGCTGGAACCAGCACAAACGGCACGGCACGAAGTTGGCCACCTCGGAGAAGTACAGGCTCCCTGCCGTAGCACCGGCGGCGACGAGGAACGACAGCCACAGACCGGCGTCGGCGACGGCCGAACCAGCCTGGTAGGCGAGCGGGACGCGGGACGACAGCAGGCGGGCGACGACGAGGAGGACTGCGCCTGCGAGCGCGACGAGGGCGAGCACCGACGTGAAGATCTCGACCGCTTCGACGTCCACGGCCGACCAGTATGGAGCCGGATCGCTTCGTCCGTGCCGCACGGTGGCCCAGAAGAGTTGCGACGCAACCGCGACGTGACCGCCACTCACGCCACAGACGACGTCGTGGTTGTCACAGCTATCGTTCGAGCCGCATGCACGACGCGCTCTCCGACCTCCGGCGCACGCGACGAACGCGCCGGCTCGGTGATGTGGAGTGGTTCGACCTTGCCTACCGCGTGTACATCGCGGCGATCTTCGGCGGGAGCGCGGTGATCATCCTGAGCGACCAGGTCGGCGATGACGAGGCGACCCCGGCGCAGATCGCGTCCGTGTTCACCGACGGTCCCGCGGTGCTCGGAATGGTCGCCGTGCTCGCGATCGCGCTGGGCCTGCGCAGCGGGAGCGACGGTGGCCCGCTCTCGATCGAAGCCGCCGACGTTCGTCACCTGCTGCTCGCGCCCGTCGAGCGACGCACCGTGCTGACGCGCCCGCTCGTCCAACGGCTGCGCTCGGCAGCGTTCGCGTCAGCGATCGTCGGCGGCATCGGAGGCGTGCTGGCGGCCCAACGACTGCCCGGATCGGCCGCCGCGTGGACGGCCAGCGGTGCGGTGTTCGGCACCGTTGTGGGGCTCGTGTTCGTGGCCGTCGCCACGATCACCCATGCGCTGCGCGTCTCGCGTCCGATTGCGACGTCGATCGCGGCTGTGCTCGTGGCCTGGCAGTTGGCCGCCATCGTCGGCGACATCCCCGGCCCTGGTGACAGGTTCGGGGACCTGGCCCTCTGGGGGTACGAGCAGCATTCCGGCGATCTCATCGCAGTGGCCGTGACATTGGCGCTCGCGGTCATCGCCTGGCGGCTCGTCGGTCGGCTTCGCGTCGAACCACTCGCCCGGCGTGGCGATCTCGTGTCCCAACTGCGATTCGCTGTCACCATGCAGGATCTGCGGACCGTGGTGCTCCTGCGGCGTCAGCTCCGCAACGAACGACCTCGCCGCACCCCGTGGCTCGGTCTCCGTCCGTCCGGTGGATCGCCACGTGGTGCGATCTGGCGCAGGAGCTGGCGCGGCATCGCCCGCACGCCCGCCGGACGCCTGGCGCGCATGGCCGCTCTCGCCGGCGGGGCCGGACTCGCTGCCGTGGCCGTCATCCGCGGCACCACCCCGGCGTTCGTCGCGATGGGCGTCCTGCTGTTCCTGATCGGACTGGAGGCGGTCGAACCGCTCTCGCAGGAGATCGACCAACCCGGGCTGACCGACGGGCTGCCGATCGAGCGCGGACGGTTGCACGCCCACCTGCTGGTCGCCTCGGCGAGCCTGCTCGTACCGTTCGCGGCGCTCGGTGCCGCCGTCGTCGCGGTGATCGAGCCCGACGCTGCGGCGGCGGCGTTCGCGCTCGCGCTCCCGATCGCGCTGCTCGGAATGGCCGGGGCCGTCGTGAGCACCGTGCGCGACGCTCCGGACCCGGTCGCCGCCGAGTCGGCGTTCGTGCCGCCGGAGTTCGCTGGGTTCAGCAGCGCGATGCGCGTGTTCGTGCCCATCGCGATCAGCACGCTCGGTGCACTCGCGGTGCTGGTCGCGCGTGAGAGGCCGGAATGGGCGACGATCGCCCGTTGCATCGTCGGGATCGTCCTCGTCGTGATCGCGACCGCGTGGTGGGTGACGCGCCGAGACCGTTGGCGCAGCGCGTGGCGGCAGTTCATAGCCGGAGCCAAGCTGTGAGCACACCGACCACGACCGCCGCGATCGCAACCGCCGGGCTGACGAAGGACTACGGCGGCGCGCTCGCGCTGGCGCCGCTCGACCTCGTCGTGCCCGCCGGCCAGCGGGTGTCGCTGATCGGCCACAACGGAAGCGGCAAGACCACCCTGATCAGGCTGCTGACCGGGATGCTCGAACCGTCAGCCGGTTCGGCGTCGGTGGCGGGGCACCCGGCGGGCTCGATCGAGGCGCGGGCAGCGCTCGCGCTGCTCGCCGACCAGCCGGTCTTCTACGACGACCTCTCCGTGCGCGAGCACCTCGAATACATCGCCCGGCTGCACGGCAGGGTGGAGTGGGAGCAGCGGGCCGACGAGTTGTTGGAGGCCATCGGCCTGACCGATCGCGCCGACGAGCTGCCGTCGACGTTCAGCCGCGGACTGCGCCAGAAGGCAGCCGCCTGCCTGGCGTTCGTCCGGCCCTTCCAGGTGATGGTGGTCGACGAGCCGTTTGTCGGGCTCGACCGCGCCGGTCGTGACGCGCTGCTCGGGCTTTTCCGTGTCGCCCACAGCGGCGGCGCGACGCTCGTGATCGCGACCCACGAGCTCGCCACCGTCGCCGAGAGCGAGCGGGTCGTCGCCCTCCGCGACGGTGCGGTCGTGTTCGACGGCGGACCGGGTGAGGCCGACCTCGACGAGCTCGTCGACGTCGCCCCGACCCCGCGAGCCGAGTGAGCCTGTCTGACCGAGTCGGCTCGTCGCACCCCTTCGCTGAACATTTGGTCGCCGACTGCCGCTGTCGGGTCGTGTCGCCGTTGGACGCCGTGCCCTCGTTGGCCTTCACAGTCGCTAGGGTTCGGAGCCATGCAGGAGTTCACCTCGATCAGCGTTTCGTCGTACGACGCGGCCTCGCTCGCCGACAAGCTCACCGAGAAGTCGTCCGCAGGTTGGGATGTCGTAGCCATCGTTCCGGCGGGCACCAACATCACGGCCTACCTCTGCCGTGCTGCCGACGCCGCCGCGACGGCACCCTCGTGGGACACCGGTGCGGAAGACACCGCCGCCGACACGGATGCCGATACGGGCGCCGCCTCGGACGCCGACGCCACGGGTGTGATCACGACAGCCGCCGCGTACGGGGCCGAGGACGCCGTCGAGGAACCGGCACCCGTGTGGGAGCCCGAGCCGGTCGCCGAGGAACCAGCCCCGGTCGAGGAGCCGGCCGGTTGGGCCGTCGCCCCGGAGCCGGCGAGTCCGTCGACGACGAGCGAGGGAGTCGCTGAGGCCTCGCCGGAGCCGGCGCCCTACCTCCAGCCGTCCGGCAGCGACGACGCCGGTCAACCAGCCGCTGGCGCGGAGCCCGATTACGCCGGCGAACCACGGCTCGGGTCCACGACCGCCGGTTACGACACTGGCACGACAGGACAGGAATCCCCGACGCCCGGGTACGAAACCGGCGTCAGCTCGGGCGCCGCCAGCGAACCCGGCAGCTACGACGCAGGGGCGACGACCGAGCCGACCAGCAGCTACGAGAGCGCGGCCACGACCGAGCCCGAAGCCAGTTCCAGCTACGACGCAGGCGTGACCGCCGCCGCGGCCGCCAGCGCCGAACCGGAAGCCAGTTCCGGCTACGACGCAGGCGTGACCGCCGCCGCGGCCGCCAGCGCCGAACCGGAATCGTCGTCAGGCGGCGAGCAGGCGGCGGCCGCTGCGTCGGCGGCACCGGCCGGTTGGTACGCCGATCCGTCGGGTCGCTACGAGCTGCGCTACTGGGACGGCAACCAGTGGACCGAGCACGTCTCGCGGGCCGGTCAGCAGTACACCGATCCGCCGGTCGCCTGACGCGCCGGCGCATGCGCGCGACTTCGATCGGCCACGCCGGCATCCTCATCGAGACCGCCGCCGGGTCGATCCTGTGCGACCCGTGGTTCATGCCTGCGTTCTTCGGCGCGTGGTTCGTCTTCCCGCGCAACGATCAGCTCGACGCTGACCTGCTCGACCGGATCGAGCACGCCGACTACCTCTACGTCACCCATCTGCACGCCGATCACCACGACGAACCGTGGCTGCGCACGCATCTGCGGCGCGACATCCCGATCCTGTTGCCCGGATACCCGACGCACGAACAGGAGCGCACGTTGCGCGAGCTCGGGTTCACCGAGTTCATCCGCACCACCGATGGGACCGAGATCGAACTGGCGCCCGGTCTGACGATCGCGATCCACGTCGAGACGTCGATCACCGACGGACCCGGCGGCGACTCGGCGATGGTCGTGTCCGACGGCTCGAGCCGTCTCGTCAACCAGAACGATTGCCGCACGTCGGATCTCGACGCGCTCACCGCCCACGGACCTGTCGACCTGCACTGGCTCCAGTACTCGGGGGCGATCTGGTACCCGATGGTCTACGACATGCCCGATGCGGAGAAGCGCGTGCTGTGCGAGGCCAAGGTCGAGAGCCAGTTCGCGAGGGCGATGCGCTACGTCGAGGCGATCGGGGCGCGGGCGGTCGTGCCCAGCGCCGGCCCGCCGGTCTTCCTCGACGACGAGCTGTTCCACCTCAACATGATCCGCGGCGACGAGCTGTCGATCTTCCCGGATCAACGCGCCTTCCTCGCCCGCCTCGAGCGGGCCGGCCATCAGGGCGTGCTGGCGATCCCCGGCACGACGATCGAGATCTCCCCCGGTGCGATCGACATCGCCCATCCGATCCCCCAGGCCGACGTCGATGCGATCTTCGATGACAAGGCGGCCTACCTCGAGCGCTACCGCGCCGACTGGAAGGGATGGCTCGGCGAACTGCACGCCAGCTGGGACACGCCGAAGACTGATCTGCTGGCGACGCTCAAGGCCTGGTGGGAGCCGCTCTTGGCGATGGCTCCGACGATGCGGAACGCGATCGGCGCAGGATGTCTGTTCCGGGCCGGCGACGTCGAGCTGCTGATCGACTTCCCCGCCGGCGAGGTGCGCCCGTACGCCGGCGAGCAGTATTCGTTCCGCTTCGACATCGCCCGCGATCTCGTCGAGACCGTTGTGGCCCGCCGGGCGGTCGACTGGAGCAACTCATTGTTCCTGTCGTGCCGGTTCACCGCCTGGCGTGACGGTGAGTTCAACGAGCACCTCTACAACTTCTTCAAGTCGCTCTCGGTCGAGCGCATGCGGCGTGCCGAGGCCGAGGCGTTGTGGAAGCTCGAGCCGCCGACCGACGTCGAACCCGACATCGAGCTCGGCGATTGGATCGTGCAACGGCGCTGCCCGCACCGCAACGCCGATCTCGCGGTGTTCGGCGAGATCGAGGGCTGCGAGCTCGTGTGCACGCTGCACGGCTGGCGCTTCGACCTCGAGACCGGCCGCTGCCTCACCGCCGACGATCGTTCGTTGCGCGTGCGGCGCCGCGAATCGACGATTCCAACGGGCTGAGTGCGTCACGTGCTCATCAGACGCGACGTGCTCGACCGGATCCTCACGCAGGAGATCGATCTCGCGTTCCGCAGATGGCAACGGGCGACGGTCAAGCCGGGCGGCACCTTGAACACCGCCGTCGGAGTGCTCGCCATCGACGCCGTCGACGTCGTCGACGAGTCGGAGATCAGCGTCGACGAGGCGAACCGCGCCGGATTCACATCAGTTGCGGCACTCCGCAACGAGTTGGCGCGCCGGACCGAGGGCGACGTCTACCGCGTCCGCCTCCACCACGTCGGTGACGACCCACGGATCGCGCTCCGCGAGGACACCGACCTCGACGCCGAGCAACTCGCCGCGATCGCGGCCCGGTTGGACCGCCTCGATCGTGCCCGTCGCGGAGCCGTGGACGCGAGCGGTGCTCGAGCTGATCCGCGCCCGGCCGGCGACGCGCGCGCCCGATCTCGCGGCATCGCTCGGGCGGGAGACGAAGTCGTTCAAGACCGACGTGCGCAAGCTCAAGACGCTCGGGCTCACCGAGAGCCTCGTCGTCGGGTACCGGCTGTCGCCCCGCGGCGAGACGTTCCTCCAGCACGACCCGCAGTCGCCCGATCGCCCGCCACCAGGCGATAGCTGAACCGGTACGTGCCGGGCGCGACCCGGTAGCGCTCGAGGATGTCGGGACCGCAGCTCGCGGTGCCGAGGCCGCGGTGGACCACGTCGGCGTGCACGACGACGTCGCGCCGCGGCCGCAGGTCGGTCTCGTGGGCGGCGGCGAACAGGTCGGCGGTCGTGAAATGGGTCGCCGAGCAGTGCAGCACGTCAGGCGACAGCGCCTCGATGCGCACCGTCCGACCGGACGCCTCGTCGACGCACTCGAACCAGCGGCAATCGGTGCGGAGCCCGAACTCCTGGGGGACGAGATAGGGAGGGTCGTCGATCGGCGCCGACCACAACCCGAGCATCGCGCCGCGGTTGCGATCGGGATAGTTCTCGAGCGGTCCCCGGCCGTGCCACTGGACCGACCGGTACCGCCCTGGCAGCCGGAACGTCACCCCGACGCGTGCGAGGTCGTGCAGCTCCGGCGGCACGACGACGGTGTGCTCGTGGATCTCCGCGCCGTCGTCGCCCGGCTCGACGTGGTGGCGATGCTCGACCAGCTCGTCGGCCGGTCGACGGTCGAGCCCGGCATCCAGCCACGACTCGAGCGCCGTGCCGCCGATCCCCATCCGGCGGCTGAGCTCGCGCAGGATCTTGTAGCCGTCGTTGTCGATGGGCGCGCGGAAGAGGCACAGCTCGACCGGCGACGTGAGCAGTGATCCGACGGGGCGGGCCGAGCGTGCCGTCGGCGCGCGCCGTGCCGGCGGCCGGCGCAGCTCGACCTGGTCCCACGCGACGAGTTGGCCGGGTGCCGCCCACGGCGTGGACGCACGCCGGGTGAAGCGGACCGACAGGTGCGCGTCGGCGCCGGCCGGAACCTCGCACGGCATGTTGACCGTCGCTGCTCGGAGCGGCGCGACGTCGGGGATCTCGAACGGCCCCGCCTCCACGACCTCGCCGTCGACGAGCAACTCCCAGCGGGCCGCCAGCCCATCGAGGCCACTGAACGCTTGGCGGTTCTCCACCCGCAGCCGGTTGCGGCCGACCTTCGTCACCGCGACCGGGCGATAGACCCAGGCGACCTCCTGCATCGCCGGGTGCGGCACGAGGTCCGACGACATCAACCCGTCGGCCACGAAGTTGCCGTCGTGCGGGTCCTCGCCGAACTGCCCGCCGTACGCGAAGCCGCGCTTCCCGTTCGGCAGCACGGTGCGGATGCCGTGGTCCTTCCACTCCCAGATGAACCCGCCCTGCAGCCGCGGGGTCGACATGATCAGGTCCCAGTAGTCGGCGAGCGATCCGTTCGAGTTGCCCATCGCATGGCTGTACTCGCACAGGATGAACGGCCGGCGGCCCTGCGTACGCCGCGACATCGGCGATCGGCGGGTACATCGGGCAGACGACGTCGGTGACGCCCATGCCACCCGTGGTCCACCCGCGCTGACGGATCGCATCCTCGTAGTGGAGTGGCCGCGAAGGGTCGGCGGCGCGGATCCAGCCGGCGAGGGCATCGTGGTTGGTCCCGTACCCGGACTCGTTGCCGAGCGACCACATGATGACGCTCGGGTGGTTCCGGTCGCGCTCGACCATCCGCGACCCCGCGCCAACCACGCCGACCGGTACCGGGCGTCGTCGCAGAGGCTCGTGTTGTAGGCGTGGCTCTCGATGTTCGACTCGTCGATCACGTACATGCCGAGCTCGTCACACAGGTCGAGGAACCGCGGGTCGTTGGGGTAGTGCGAGCAGCGCACGGCCGTGATGTTGTGGCGGCGCATCGCGTGCAAGTCGTCGCGCATGTCGTCGACGGTGACCGCCTTGCCGCGGACGGGATGATGGTCGTGGCGGTTCACGCCGTGGATCCAGATCCGCCGGCCGTTGACGAGCAGGTCACCGTCGCGGACCTCGACGGTGCGGAAGCCGACGAGCTGAGCATGGACCTCGGCGACCACGCCATCGGGGTCGAGCAGCTCGGCGATCACGCGGTACCGGGTCGGCTGCTCGGCCGACCACGCGTCGACGCCGGCGAGCTCGAACCGGCTCGACGCGACATGCCCACGGAACACATACGGTTCGGCGAATCGGTGCGGCACCGTCGTCGTGACCGAGGGCGCCAGCCGGCGGCCGCGAAGTGTCTCGACGGTCGTACGCACCGCCCAACCCGCCGAGAGCGGGCTGATCCCGCCGATCGTCGCCGACACGTCGAGCGTGCCGTTGCCGTCGGCGGCCCGGAACCCGGCGTCGCAAACCAGCGCGGCGACGTGCGTGGCGCCGCGACCGACGAGCGCGATCTCACGGTGCAGCCCCGCCATCCACCACTGGTCCTGGTCCTCGACGTAGCTGTGGGCGCTGTAGCGCACCACCACGATCGCCAGGTCGTTGCGGCCGGCGACGAGATGAGGCGTGATGTCGTACTCGCTCGCCAGACGGCTGTCGGTGCCGTAGCCGGCGAACCCGCCGTTGACGTACACGGCGTGCACGCTGTCGGCGCCGCCGACGTGCAACACGACCCGGCGGTCACGCCATCCACGGGGCACCGTGAACGTCCGTCGGTAGACACCCGTCGGGTTGCGATCGGGAAGCCGCGGCGGCGGCCCGTCGAACGGCATCTGCACGTTCGTGTAGTGCGGATGGTCGTCGACGCCTTGCACGGTCCAGTTACCGGGCACCGTCAGCGTCGTCCAGCGCTTGTCGTCGATGCCACGTCCGACCCACGCCGCCGGGACCTTGTCGGGATGCTCCGCGAGGCGGAACCTCCAGCCGCCGTCGAGTGGTCGCCACCACGGCGACGCCGTCCGATCGGCGAGGCGGGCGCTCGCGATGTCGGCGTGGGCGACGGTCGGAGGCCGCATCGGGAGGCGGCCGATGCTCACGACCTCAGGGTCGGTCCAGGGTCTCAGTTCACCGATGTCGGGAAGCACGCCGGCATTCTGCCGTATCCGCGACAACCGGCGATCTCATGAAGTTTCGGTGGCGTCACGGCGCCGAAACTTCACGAGATGGGATTCTACGCGCCTTCGTGGACCCAGACCGGTGTGCCCATCGGCATCAGGTTGGTGTCCCAGACCCAGTCCATCGCCGGCACGCTGATGCGCACGCAGCCGTGCGAAGCGGGATAGTTGGGGATGCTGTTCGAGCCGTGCACGGCGGCGCCGCCCGAGAAGTACTTCGGCCGGTAGATCTCGCCGAGATCGCCGGGCCACCATCCTTCGGCACGCTCGCGATACACCTTGTGGAGCCCGTTCGGGGTGATCGACACGCCCTTGATGACCTCACCCGGCGTGTTCTTGTCTTCCTCCTCGTACGGCTCACCGTTGCCGGTCGACGTGTTGAGGACCCATTGCGTGCGCCCGTCGATGACGAAGTACAACAACTGCTTCGCCTTGTCGATCTCGATGAGAGTGCCCGCGTCGGCGCGCGCCCGCGGCCGTTCGGTGAGCACGGTCATCCAGCCCGCCGTCTCCTCGCCGAGCACACCGTCGGCTGAGAGGTTGTAGTACTTCTGGAATGCCATCACGGCCTGGCGGGTGGTGAGGCCGTACTCGCCGTCGGCGTTCTGCACCCAGAACCCGAGCTCGAGCAACCGCCATTGGGCCTTCGCCGTATCGGCCCCGCTCCGGGTGCCCACGGCGACGATCGGCTCGGCCGCCGGCGGGATGACGTTGGGGTCGACTGTCGTCGTCGTCGTGGTCTCGGCCACGGTCGTCGTGGTCTCGGCGACGGTCGTGGTGGTCTCGGCCACGGTCGTGGTGGTCTCGACGACCGTCGTCGTGGTGGCGGCTTCGGTGCTGGTCGGTGCCTCGGTCGGGGCGACCGTGGCGACGTCGGTGATCGGCGCCAGCGGCACCGTCGCTTGGGGTGCCCCGTCGGCGTCGTCGAGCGCGGTCGGTGTGACCGACGTCGTTGCGCACGCTGCCAGGGTGAGGAGCGTCGCGCCGATCAAGGGGGGCATCAGCACGCGTACTCGCACGGGCTTTCAGCCTAGCCCCGACGCCCCTCGATCTTCCGGGCACCTTGCACGCTTCGTGCTGGAATCACCCCGGCGGGTGGTCGGACATCGTGACGGCATGTCTCGGCAGCTTGGCCGTCTCGAACCGACCGATCAGCTCGCGGGCGCCGAGCCGTTCTCCAGGTCCGGCGAGTCCGAGCGACGTGGCCAGCCAGGCCACGACATCGGCGACGCTGACACCGCC
The DNA here is from genome assembly GCA_963722415.1 of Ilumatobacteraceae bacterium. Taxonomy (GTDB): domain Bacteria; phylum Actinomycetota; class Acidimicrobiia; order Acidimicrobiales; family Ilumatobacteraceae; genus JALOLG01. The sequence goes on along the minus strand of CAVRNI010000002.1, from coordinate 207,478 downwards.
TTCGGCAAGCTGGGACAGCGTGACCGCGCCGTGGCGCTTGGCGAGCCGTTCGCCGTCGGGCCCGAGCACGAGTGGCACGTGCAGGTACTCGGGCGTCGGCAGGCCGAGGAGCCGCTGGAGCAGGACCTGGCGCGGCGTCGATGACAGCAGGTCGTCACCTCGCACCACCTGGGTCACGCCCTGCGCGGCATCGTCGACGACGACCGCCAGGTTGTAGGCGGGCACGCCGTCCCCGCGCTGTAGCACGACGTCGTCGACCGGCCCGCGGTAGACGCCAGCCAGCAGATCGACGATCTCGATCTGCTCGTGCTCGGTGCGCAGACGCAGGGCGGCCGGTCGCCCGAGGGCTTCGCGCTCCGAACGCTCCGAGCGCGTGAGGTCGCGACACGTGCCCGGGTATCCATCGGACGGCAGTTCTCCGTGGGGCGCACTCGCCGCGGCCTCGATCTCGCGGCGGATCTCGCGGCGGGTGCAGTAGCACGGATAGACGAGTCCGCTCTCCTCGAGGACCTCGATCGCCTCGCGGTAGCGCTCGAACCGATCGCTCTGCCGAACGACGTCGCCGTCCCAGTCGAGGCCGATCGCGGCCAGGTCGGCGAGTTGCCGGCGCTCGTGCTCGACGGATGAAGTGACTCGATCGAGATCCTCCATGCGCACGATGAACCCGCTGTCCGCCGTCCGCGCCGCGAGCCAGGCCACGAGCGCCGTGCGCAGGTTGCCGAGATGGAGCTCACCGGTCGGCGAGGGCGCGAAGCGGCCGGTCACGATGTACGAGTCTGCTGAGATCGGTCACTCCGGACGAAGCCGACGGGCGAGGAGTGTCCGGAGACGCTTAGCATTCCACCCATGTTCTGCCATCGGTGCGGCGTGGAGGTGCAGCCGAAGCAACGCTTCTGCGGCGACTGCGGCGTGTCGCTCACCGGTGTCACCGACCCCACCGAGGAGCTCATCCGGCCGGCGAAGGCACGGGCGGCGGACCCGCTGATCAGTTCCACGTACACGGATCAACTGCCGGTCACGCAGGCGGTGACCGGAGTCGTGCCCTCCGTCGCCACCTCGCGTCGGCGCGGCGCGCCCAAGCAGGTCTACGACTTCGCGTCCGACGAGCCCGACGACATCACCCACCCGACGGTGCGCCCTGCCCCGCCGCCGCCGAGCCCTGCCCGCCCCCCGGTCGCCGTCACCGCCGACCAGGTCACGGCCAAGTACGCGCCGCCGGCGCCGACCGGCCCCACGACGCTCCAGATGCCGTTGATCGATCCGGAGGGTCTGCGGCGCTACCGGTTCCGCTTCGGTGTCGTGTCCGGGTACTGCCGTCGTCGCCGCGCTCGTCGCCCTGGTCGGGGTGTTCGCCAACGTCACCTCGATCACGACCGACGCCACCTCGCCGACGTTCGAGACCGGCGACTGGCTGGTCAGCGACCTCGGCTCCAACCTGCAGGTCGCCGGACTGATGGGCATCGCGGCGCTGCTGGTCGGTGCGGTCGTCGCCGGGTTCGGGATCCGTTGGGGCGCCGGGCTGGCGGGCGGCGCGGGACTGGCCATCGCCGGCTGGGCGGCGCTCGTGATCGGGCTCGCCGAACAGCCGCTCCAGGCGGCGACCACCGCCGTCGAACAGCCGACGACCGAGTCGTTCACGATCACGCTCACCCGCGATCTCGGGTACTGGTTGCTGCTCGCCTCGATCGTGCTCGGAGGGGCCGCGTTCGTCGTGGCGTTGGTGCTCGCCGGCAACGACGGTCGATCGGGACTGAACCCGTGGATCGCGGCGTTGGGTGCGGTCAGCGCACTCGTCGCAGCGGCAGGTCCGCTGGTGCCCGAGGGCGAAGCGACGTTCCGCAACAACTGGAGCTCGGCCGGCGGGACGTTCGATCAACCGACCGCCTACCTCGCCGGTCGGCTCGCACAGGTCGTTCTGCTCGCGCTCGCCGGTGTGGTGGGCTTCCTGCAGGTGCGCCGGTGGGGACTCGGCCTCGCGATCGGCGGGATGCTTCCTGTGGTGTGGATGGCCTTCACGACGATGCTCGAGCTCGGTGACTCGCCCGTCGGCCCGGCGGGCACCAACCCCGGCGACACCGCCGGTGACCTGCACGCCGTGACCGTCGTCGGCGTCACTGCGCTCGCCGGGTTGGCGATCGTCGCGGTCATCGCGGCGTACGACCAGACCGTGCGCGAACAACCCGAGCAGTGAACGCGCCGTGCGCGCCGCGCGCGACGGTCATCCGTAGAACCCGAGCAATCGACCGGCGAGGAACATCGCGGCGGCGACCATCGCCAAGCGCAGGAATTGCTCGCCGCCCTTGACGGCGGCGTGAGCTCCGACCCACCCGCCGACGGTGAAGCCGGCGGCGAGAACCAGCGCGGGGATCCAGACGACTTCGCCGCGAGCGATGAAGAACGGCAGGGCGACAGTCGTGATGCTCAGGTTGACGACCGCCTTGATGTTGTTGGCGAGCACGAGCTCGTAGCCCGCCCGCGTGAGTGCGGCCAGGAGCACGAGCCCGATGCCGGCCTGCACCGCGCCGCCGTAGAGACCGATCACGGCGAAGACCGCAATCGTCACGCTCCTGCTCCACGGCTTGGCGTCGACGCGCACCTTCGGCCTGCGCAGTGACAGGATCACGAGGGGGAACACCAGCAACCCGAAGAACCGCTCGAAGCCCGCGTCGGTGACGCGCCCGATGGTGAACGAGCCGACGATCGCGCCGGCCACGACGGGCACGAGGATCGGGAGCGCGGCGCGCAGACCACGCACACCGAGGCGGCGGAACGACACCGCCGCGGCGGCGTTCGACGTCAGGATCCCGACCCGGTTCGACCCGTTGGCGCTGTTGCCCGGCACGCCCGCGAGCACGAGCAACGGCACCGTCAGGATCGACCCGGCACCGGCGACGGCGTTGATGATTCCGGCGAGCAGTCCCCCGCCCACCAGCAGCAACGCCTCCCACCATGCCATCCGCGAGCGACTGTAGGCCCGAGGGCCGGTTGCTCCTCGTCCTGCAAGCGATCGCTGGCCGCGGTCCGCGCGCACGCGACAGCCTTGACGGCGGCGCCGATAGGTTGACGGCTCAGTGCATCACCACGAACCGAGGGCGAACGGGCACCGTTCCCACCGGTTGACAGCGGTGTGTCAGGGCGCGATGCGCCGCCTTGTCGGCAATTCGCCGTGAATGGTTCCCGAGCCCTCACGAGGCTAGGAGAACCCAAATGTCCATACTCGAAACGCAACCTGCGGCCGCGCCCACCACGATCACGCACGAGGTGTCGATCACCGGCACACAGGCGGAGTCGTTGTGGGAGGCCTACCGCACCACGTTCGAACCACTCACCGAGCTCGCGGTCCTGCAACACCTCTACTCCCGCGACGAGGTGCTCGCCGAGCTCGCGAACCCGCGCATCATCAAGATCGTCGGTTGGCAAGCGGGCGTGCCGGTCGGCTTGGCGATGGTCACCAACAGCTTGGAGGACGTGCCGCAGATCTCGCCGGCGTTCCTGCGATCGAGGTATCCGGACCACGCGGCCCGCGACGCCATCTACGTCGGGATCCTCGTGATGGTGGCACCTGGGTTTCGCGGCCGCACGCTCTTCGCCCGGTTGTCCACCGAGCTGTGGCAGGTGCCCGCGCTGGCGCGTGGCGTGCTGGTGTTCGACATCTGCGACTTCAATCGCGAGGTGTTCGGTGCGGAGAAGCTGGCCCAACGCATCGCCGACAACTTCCCCCGTTCGGCGGTGCAGGTGCTCGACCGCCAGACGTGGTACGTGGCGGAGCTCCCGGAACCGATCCCCGGCCATCCAGCCGTCCCGACGGCCTCGCTGGCCGCACGGCCCGAGGTGTAGCCACGCACGTCGCGGCGTCAGGGCACGCGGGTGCTCGACGACCGCGTGCCCGGCAACGCCGAGACGGGTGAGCGTCGGTATCACCTCGTCGAACGGCACCGCCGTCGCGAACAGGTAGCCCTGGGCCTCGGTGCAGCCGAGCTCGAGCAGTCGCGATGCCTGATCGTGCGTCTCGACGCCCTCGGCGATCGCCACCATTCCGAGCGCCGACGCCATGGCGACGATCGCGGCCACCAGCGACGAGTCGGATTGATGGTGGCCGAGTCCGGACACGAACGAGCGGTCGATCTTGACGCCCGACACGGGGAATCGCTTGAGCGTCGACAGCGACGAGAACCCGGTGCCGAAGTCGTCGACGGACAGACGAACACCGAGCGAACGCAGACCGACCATCACGCCGGCGGTCGAGATCGAGTCCTCCATCATCACGCTCTCGGTGATCTCGAGCCACAGCGCAGTGCCGGGCAGACCGTGGCGCAACAACGCCTCGGCGACGATGTCGACGATGTCGCTCTCGCGCACCTGCCGCGGTGAGAGGTTGACCGACACGTAGAGCTGCTCGGCGCCGGGGACGGTGCGGCGCCAGTGGGCAAGGCTGCGGCACGCCTCGTCGAGCATGAAGGCGCCGAGCGGGACGATGAGGCCGGACTCCTCGGCGACGGGGATGAACTCCGAGGACGCGACCATCTGCTCGTTGTCCTCCCATCGCGCCAGCGCCTCGAAACCGACCACCTTGCCCGTCGGCAACCGGACGAGCGGTTGGTAGTAGGCCACGACCTGGCCGGCCGCGAGCGCCTGCCGCAGTCGCCGTTCCAGCTCGACTCGTCGGGCGACGCGCTCCAGCATCGACGTGTCGTACACCGTCACCGCGTTACGGCCGGCGTCCTTGGAGCGATACATCGCGGTGTCGGCTTCCTGGATCAGCGTCGCCGCTTCGTGGACATCGGTCCCGAACGCGATGGCGATGCCGATCGACACCGAGATGAACACCTCACCGGCGTCGAGCAGGAACGCTGCGCTCAGCACCCGCCTGACCCGATCGGCGAGCCCGGCCGCGCGCGGCGGCATCGAGGCCGGCGGCGACGACCAGGAACTCGTCCCCCGAGATCCGGCCGACGATGTCTTCGTTCCGCACGCAGTTGCCGATGCGCTCGGCGGCGACGACGAGCAGCTGGTCGCCGACGGCGTGGCCCATCGAGTCGTTGACGAGCTTGAACTGGTCGAGATCGAGGAACATCAACGCGACCGGACGGCCGGATCGCCGCGAGTCGCTGAGCATCGAGTCGATGTGCTTGACGACGAGCACCCGGTTGGGCAGCCCGGTGAGATCGTCGTGGTTGGCCTGGTGCGTCAGCCGGAAGCCGAGCGCGGCCTGCTCCTTCATCGCTCCCGCGAGTCGCATGATCGCCGACACCGCGAGCACGAGGCAGAGCACCGTCGTCACCGATCGGGCGGAGGACATGTCGTGCAGGGCGATGACGACGATGGGCGCCAGCAGTGCCGCGGCAACCGCGAGGAGCCGACCGCGACTCATCGTGTTGATCGAGCGACGAGCGGGCCGGGCGAGGATCTGGATCGACGGGTGCAGGACGGCCGATCCCATCGCCGCCGGCACGAGCAGGAACGGCACCTCGAGCAGGCGCTCGTTGACGACGATCCGCCCGGCGTCGCCGAGCGCGAACACGACATCGCCGACGAGGAGACACGCCGTGCCGCCGAGCAGCAACGAGAAGGCGGGCGAACGCTGTCCCGACGAGAACGCCAGCCGGGCGGCCAGCACGAGGAGGCACATCGAGATGGCGGGGTACACCGCGATCGCGATCCGGGCCATCACCCACGCCTCGTCCAGACGGAGCGTGGGCAGGATCAACAGCTCGTAGACGAACAGCAACGCGCCGGCGCCGAGCATGATGCCGTCGAGCAGTGCCCCGGACTCGTCCGATGCCCGGCGTGCCCGCAACAGGCCGTAGAGCGCGAGGCCGAACACCAAGTAGCCGGGGAGGGCGAACAGATCCGGCAGCAACGATCGGTCGGACGGTCAGGTCACCGGTCGCCTCGGTTGCCTCCCGGGCGACCCCGGCGACCGCCCACAACAGCACCGCTGACGACGAACGCCCACCACGGCCAACGCACGCTCGGCCGGTGGCGTCGAAGGCCGGCGCAGGCGCAGACGATGCCACCGGCGATCACGAGCGGATACGTGATGACCCCCAACACACCGACGCGTGGGCGGCGATGACGGTCGCGAAGAACCAGCCGCGATCCAGGTGGTGCGGTCGGACGCGTATCGCGAGGTCTGCGCCTCGTCAGTCACTCGGTTACCGCCTTCCCGCACGCTGGACGACGGCCACCTCGACAGGCGCCATCGACGGCTGATCTGGCCGCTGATCTGGCCGTTCACACCGCCATCTGCAGGATATCGGTCAGGCGGGCGATCCCACGTCGGGGGCGGCGGTTCGGTCACCGAGCGTGAGAATCTTTCGCCCTCCGACCGAGATGACGATCAAGGCCAGCCAGAACAACGGGTTGCCGAGCACGCGCAGGATCCAGTTCGTGGCGCCCTCCAGCGCGGGCACACTGCGCCCGACGAGCGCCAGGCCCGCCGCCATGCCCCCGAGCACTCCGACCAGCGTCGCGCACAAGAGCGCGCTCGTCGCGACCGCACGGCGGTGGCGGCGCACTCCGACCTCACCGGTCGTCATGATCTGGATCAGCGCCACCGCCGTCGTCCCGAGCGAGAAGACGAGGACGGATCGAGCACCCCAGCCGAGTCCCGACCATTCACCGGGTGCCGTGTCCGACGGACCGCGCAATCGATTCCACGCCGCACACGATGTGCGTTCGAACGTGGAGAACCCGGCCAACGCCGTGAAGCCCGACGCCAGTTGCTGCGCGGCGGTGAAGCCGAACGCGACGATGGCCGTGAGGGGAATGACCCAGGCGGAGTCGGTCCCGGCGATCACCTCCGCGAGGAGCCATGGCGTCAACGTCTCATTGCCGGGCCCCCATTCGTACAAGAGCCAGAGCGCCACGCCCGCCAGGGCCAGGCGCTGCGGCCACGTCGCGTTGCGGAAGTCAGCGGTCGCTGCCTTGCGCACCGACGGCTCGGACTCGGCACGTCCCGGCGCCGGCTCGACCTCCGTGGCTGTCCACGGAGATCGCGCCGCTCGCCGAGAGCGAACAGGTGCCGCCACCTGTCAGGGTGTCTTCGGTCCGATGTCGGAGTGCTGGCCGTTGAAGGTCGTCAGCGCCGCGAAGTCGGTCGGGATCTTGTCGTTGGTCTGATCGTGGAACAGCGACCAACCCCACGCACCGGCGTAACCCTTGCTGTACCACTGGTTCAGTCGAGCGGTGTTGGCGCTCGTGCTGCCAAGGCCTTGCGCGAACTCGCCGATCACGATCGGCTTGTTCGTGTTGTAGAGCGCCTGCAGGTCAGGGGCGGTGGTGCACAAGGCGCAGATCGAGAACGGTGACGTCTGCGGGTCGTACCAGTGCGGCGAGTAGAAGTCGAGGTCGACATCGGTCCACATCGCGATCGCCCGCTGGTTCGAGTTGAACCCGCCGACGAGCGCCTGGCCGACGGTCACCAGCGTGTTCGGAGCGTTGAGGCGGATCGACTTGATGATCTCGACCGCCATCGCCTTCACGTCGGCTTCCCTGACGACCGCGCCGTTGTTCCAGATCTCCCATTCGGGCTCGTTGAAGATCTCCCACGACATCACGCGGGGATTGTTCTTGTACCGAGCGAACAGTGGCCCGAGCACCTTGGCGAGTTGGACCCGCTGGGCGGGATCGGTGCGCCACGTCGATGGGAATCCTGAGTGGGGCCGCCGAAGAGGACGAAGTCGTAGTAGAGGTCGTACTGGTTGGCGAGGACCATCGCGGCGTCGAAGTCGGCGTACACGGCCGGATTCAACGACGTGGGCCACCCGTTGGCGTCACGGTTGATCTGCCACGCGTCCTGCTGGAACGTCCACCAGCGGACCGCGTGCGTTCCCGATGCCTGCACCTTGGCGAAGCCGACGGCGATCGCGGCCTTGCGGGCGACGACACCGTCCGTGGCGCCGCCACCGAAGTCACCGTGTCCGGCGGCATACGGCCACGTCATCCACGGCACGTTGACGCCCGTCGTGAACGTCTTCGAGCCCACCCAGTTGATCCGGTTCGACGGCTGCACGGGCGGCCCGTCGGAACCGTCGTCGTGGTCGTCGGCGGCATCGTCGTGGTCGTCGTGGTCGGCGCCACCGTCGTCGTCGTCGAGGACGTCGTCGTGGTGGTCGATGACGTGCTCGTGGTCGGCGCCACCGTCGTCGTGGTCGTCGATGACGTGCTCGTGGTCGGCGCCACCGTCGTCGTGGTCGACGTGGTCGACGTGGTCGTGGACGTGGGCACCGAGGTCACCGTCAGCGTTCCAGCGGAAGCGTTCCAGTGCTGGAACGGGTTCCAGTTCGGGCCGAACATGCCGGCCCTGACCGAGTAGGCACCCGTGGCCTGGTTGGCGGGAATGTTCCAGTTGGCGGTGAACGTGCGGTTCACGTTCCTGTGAACGACTGGTTGTCCCACGACTGTTGGAAGACCTTGGCGCCGGCGGGGCTGTAGATCTCCACGTCGACGAGACCCCGACGCGTGGTGGAGGACCGCACGGTGACCGACACCGCAGCCGTCGTACCTCGAGCGCGACTGGTCGTCGTGGAGTTCGTGGTCCATCCGCCCGAGGTCAGACTCGCCGCCTCGACATGGTCGCGTGGAACAGCGAACACAGAGACCGCGGCTGCTACGAGAGCAACGATGGCGATGATGATTGGTCGGCTGGCGCGCCCAGAAGGTGCGATGGCGGATGATTGCTGTGGCATTTGCGCTCCGTCTGAAACGCCCGGGGTGTGCTTCGCCACGCCGGCGCGCTTCTTGAGGAGTCGTCATCGAACTGTAATATTTGAGTTCGGTTCGATCGGAGTGCCGATCAGTCGTACGCGCGTGCCTCGTCGACGGCTTGCCAGTGGATCGACTCTTCGACTCCGAGCTCGGCGGCGATGACTCTCGTCGGGTTCGCTCGGTTCAGTCGGCCGGTCGACGATGCCGCCCTGTTTCACGAGTTGTGCCTGCAGCGCGTCGATGTCGATGTCGCGCACGTGCGACGCCGCCGTCCACCGCGAGCGTGGCCGCCACGCCGGCCGCTTCACCCATCACCCAGCACTCGGGGATCTCGCGCAGTGCGGCGTGTGACGCGGTGTCGGCCGAGAGGTTGCGACCCGCGGCGAGGAGACCATTCGTGCTCGCGGGGAGCAGGCTGCGGTACGGGATCTGGAGCGTCGGATAGCTCGGCGTCATGCCGGGGCACAGTCCGATGCTGTCGAGATAGCCGCCGTCGTTGCGCCAGTGTTCGATCGTGATCCGCTCCGCACCGACGAGACGCCTGGCGTGGCGCGTGCCCACCTGTGATGCGGTGTCGAGGATCCAGGCGCGTTCGAAACCGGGCACGTTCTCGCGGAAGAACGTCAAGCCCTTGCGCGCGACGTCCCGCGAGATGAACTCGACCTCGGTGAGATCGGCGACGTTGAGCGCGGAGTAGCCCGACATCTTCGGCGTGAGGAAGAGTGCGACCGAGTCGTACGGCGTCGGGTGCGCCAGCAGCGAGATGCCCTCGCGCGACGCGCGCTGCATGGTCTCGGTGAACTCGGACTGCCGCAGCATCCGGAAATCCAGATAGCGGCGCATGTCGACGTTGCCGAAGCGAAAGCTCGTGGTGAGGCGGGCGTGTGCGCTCTCGCCGTCGAAGTCGTCGTCGAACCCAGCCCCTGCCATCGCGAACACGTCCCCGTCACCGGTGCAGTCGATGACGACGGGCGCGGTGAGTGCGAACCGTCCCTGCTTGCTCTCGAAGATCACGCCCTCGACGGCGTTGTCGCGCGTGATCGCGGCCACCACCCAGCAGTGCAGGAGCGTGTGCACGTTCGACTCGCGGACGATGTCGTTGGTGACGAGCTTCAGCACTTCGGGATCCACGGTGGGCGACCACTGCACCGTGTCCCGCAACGCGGCCGTGCGGACGCGCCAGTAGGCGGCTTCGACGGGGTTCTTCGAACCCCAGATCTCGGGTGCCGGTCCGAGGGTTGCGTCTGGCCCGCACCGGTCGATGAGCTCGGCGCCGACGCCGGCCACCAGGAGGTTCCCGTCCCAGTCGGTCATCCGATCGATCCACGACACGAGACCACCGGTCGACAGGCCGCCCAAGTGGTTGTAGCGCTCCACCAGCACGGTGTCGGCCCCGAGGCGACCGGCCGCGACGGCGGCGGCCGTGCCCGCCGGCCCGCCACCGATGACCAGCACGTCGCAGCTGCCGTAGACGGGCGTCGACCGGGCAGGCTCCTCGACAGACGCACCTCGTTGAGGCTTCACGATCCGCTCCTCAGTGGTGTTGGTGACCGTGTACGAGTCTGCCCCATCCGATCCTGCGCCGCCCTTGCCGACGATCGCTGGACGGCTACGCGAGGCCGCGTGTGCAGGTGAGGTAGAGGATCTCGTCGACGATCTTCGCCAGCGTCGAGTCGGGCCGCCCGACGATCTGCGGGACCGACCCGCCCGCCGCCTGACCGACCCAGATCCTCGCGGTGGCACGTGCGTCGCGCAGATGCGCGCCGAAGTCGCCTGCAACACCCGGACGCCGGGCGATGGCGTCATCCCATGCCGTCACAGTGGCCGGCCGGATCGCGAAGAGGAGCTTCGCCGACGCAGTGCGACCGAACGTCCTCCGTCGCGTCAGCCCTTCGCGCGGCCAGGTCCTCGAGTGCCGCTGCGAGTGCCGAGATGCCCAGATCGTCGAGCGCGACCAGGTCGACGTCCGGCAGCCGACTGATCCAGATCGACCCCCAAGCGCTGACGTTCTCCGCGAACACATCGTGATCGACCATCGCCGGGGTATCCGATCCGGCAGCCCCACACGTTGAGCCAACGGCGCGCCGCTTCCGCATGCGCCGGGTCGGATGGGTTGAACTCGCCGACGGCTGACCAGAACTCCGCGAGCGAAGCGACCGCCCGGCGCTGCGGCGGTGTCGATGCAAGCAACCGGACAGCGTCCGCGAGGTCCACTGCATCAAGGCTGCCATGGAGGCTGGTGAGTGCTGCGGCCACAGCGATCGACACCGTCGGTGACAGCCCCGCCACGCGACGATGGATGCGGTTCCGGCCGGGGCTCACCAAATCGTGGGCGAGGGGGGACTTGAACCCCCACGAGGTTGCCCTCACTGGCACCTGAAGCCAGCGCGTCTGCCATTCCGCCACTCGCCCGAGTGGAGGCCTGAACGCTAGTGCTTCCTGCACGGTCGCCCAACCCAGTACACCAGTAGCCTCGTCCAACAGCATGGGCATGCAATCTCTCGAACGACGGCTAGAGCGTATGGTCGATGGTGTGTTCTCGCGCCGTGCCAGCAACACCATCCGGCCGATCGAGCTCGGCCGCCGACTGATCCGCGAGATGGACGACCAACGGTCCGTCGACGTCAAGGGCCGGCGGATGGTGCCCAACGAATTCACGATCCACCTCTCGCCGGAGGACCACTCCGGGTTCGCCGACATCGAGGACGCGCTCCGCACCGAGCTCGTCGAGGCCGCCCGCGAGTACGCCCGCGAGGAGGGCTACCACTTCATGGGCCCGGTCAGCGTCACGCTCCGGGTCGAGAACTCCCTCAAACCGGGCCGCTTCGGCATCGCGTCGCAGCTCCGTCAGTCGCCGGGTGGCACGCCGCTCGGCGCCCTCATCCTCCCGTCGGGTGAGCGGATCGAGCTGCGCGACAAGCCACTCACGATCGGACGCCTCTCCGACAGCGACCTCACCCTGCCCGACCACAACGTCAGTCGCCGCCACGCCGAGGTCCGGCGCGCGGGCACCGGATACGCGGTCGTCGATCTCGGCTCCACCAACGGCACGATGGTCAACGGCGCGCGGATCTCCAACGAGCACCGGCTCCAGGACGGCGACATCGTGAGCATCGGATCGACGCACGTCCGGTTCGAATCCTCCTGACATACGTCCGACATCGCCATGACGGAACAAGTCCTCGACATCCTGAAGCTGGTGCTCCTGGCACTGCTGTACCTGTTCTTCGGCCGCGTGCTGTGGGCGGTCTGGAGCGAGGTCCGTGCGTCCGGCACCACCCGCAACGCCGGGGTCAGCCACGGACCGGTCGTCGACCCGAGCTCGCCGACGGTGGCCGCCGAGCGACCGGCGGCCCGCCAGCGTCGGGAGGTCCGGCCCCCCAGAGGCCGCGCCGGACGGGTGGCGCGGCTGGTGGTGCTCGAACCCAAGGCCGCGCGCGGTCAGGCGTACAAGCTCGACCGCGAGATCACGATCGGTCGCGACACGAAATGCACGATCACGATCCCCGACGACACCTTCGTGTCCAGCCTCCACGCGCGGATCTTCGACCACGACGGACAACCGATGCTGGAGGATCTGGGTTCGACGAACGGCTCGTTCCTCAACGGCAACAAGGTGGCAGGGACCAAGCTGCTCCATCCCGGCGATCGGGTGCAGATCGGCTACACCGTCTTGGAGGCGCAATGAGTCGCGCGCCGAGTGACACCGCGATGTGTGGTGACGACGATGGCTGAGTTGCGCTGGGGTTCGGCCACCGACCCGGGACAGCTGCGTCCGCAGAACGAGGATCAGTACCTCGCGACGACGGATCTGTTCGTCGTCGCCGACGGGATGGGCGGCCACCAAGCGGGTGAGATCGCCAGCCGGCTGGCGATCGAACGGATGCAGGCGCGCCTCACCGGCGGCGCAACGATGTCCGATCTCGTCGCCGCCATCGGTGATGCCAACGGCGACATCTTTCGCGCCGCGATCGCCAACTCCGACCAGCAGGGCATGGGCACCACGGTCACCTCGCTGGCCGTCGTCTCCGACCCGCACGACGGCGAGGTCTTCGCGCTCGCCAACGTCGGCGACTCACGCACCTACTTGATCCGCCACGGCAAGCTGCGCCAGCTCACGATCGACCACAGCTACGTGCAGGAGCTCGTCGCCGAGGGACACATCAACCGCGACGAGGCCCGCAACCATCCGCGTCGCAACATCGTCACGCGCGCACTGGGGATCGAGCCGACGGTACGTGTCGACTCGTGGACGTTGCAGATCGTGCGTGGCGACCGGTACGTGCTGTGCAGCGACGGTCTCGTCGACGAAGTGATCGACGACGACATCGCCGCGGTGCTGATCGAGACCGAGGATCCACAGCGCGCCGCCGACGAGCTCGTCCGCGTCGCCAACGAGCGCGGTGGCCACGACAACATCACCGTGGTCGTCGTCGATGTGCTCGAGGGCCTCGATCCGCCCGATCCCACCCAGGAGCTCGACATCATCCCGGCCTGGGGGCCGCCCCAGTCGGCGAGCGCCGAGGTCGACACCGGTGAGTTCGAGCCCGTCATGATCCCCCCGTCGCCGCCGGCCCCCGCCGACGAAGACGTCCCGGTCAGTGCGCCGCCCCGCAAGCGCAACCGGTTCCTTCGCTTCGTCGCCGTCGTGGGCATCGCCGCCGTGGTCGTGGCCGGGTTCACGATCCTCGCCGCGTGGGCGCGCGACGGGTACTTCGTGGCGTTCGACGACGACGACCAGGTCGTGATCTACAAGGGTCGTCCCGACAGCGTGCTGTGGTTCGACCCGACGGTCGAAGCCGTCACGCCGTACTCACGCGACGAGCTCGACGACGAATCGATCGAGCTCGTCGAGGACGGCCAGCGCTTCGAGTCGCAGCGCAACGCCGCGATCTTCGTCGAGGCCCGACTCGAGACCACCACGACAACGACCACCACGACCACCACCACCACCACAACGACAACGACGACGACGACCACGACCACCGTTGCGGGCACGACGACGTCAGGGCCCTGATGGCCGCGACCTCGTTCGCCGGCGCTTCCCGGCTCGTCAGGAGCCGCCGCACCACCGAGCTCACACTCGTGGTGTTGGCCGGCATGATCACCGGCGCCGCCTACGTGATCGCCTCGCTCGGCGCCAACGCCGTCATCCCAGCGCGGGTCGTCCCGTTCCTCGCGATCATCCTCGGCCTCGTCGGCGCCGCTCACATCGCGGTGCGGCTCCTCGCCCGTGGCGCCGACGGCACGCTGCTCCCTCTCGTCGCACTCCTGCACGGCATCGGCTACGTGATGATCACCCGGCTCGATCAACGCCTCGCCAGCTTGCAGACCACGTGGAGCGTCATCGCCATCGCGGCCTTCATCGCCACGTTGCTGTTCGTCCAGCGGGCGACCGATCTGGCGCGTTACAAGTGGACCCTTTTCACGTTCGGCGCCGTGCTCCTTCTCATGCCGCTCGTTCCCGGCCTCGGCTACTCGGTGGGCGGCGCCAAGATCTGGGTGAACCTCGGGCCGATCAACTTCCAGCCCGGGGAGTTCGCCAAGCTCTCGTTCGCGATCTTCTTCGCCGGATACCTCGCCGAGCGTCGCGAACTGATCGCCGCCGGCACCTGGAAGATCGGCCCGATCCGGTTGCCCGAGCCGCGCCACATCCTCCCGATCCTCGTCGCCTGGGCGTTCTCGGTCGTGGTCATGGTCGGTCAGAAGGACCTTGGCTCGTCGTTGCTGTTCTTCACGCTGTTCGTCGTGATGATGTGGGTCGCCACCGAGCGGGCGTCGTACCTCGTGCTCGGCGCGTTGATGTTCGGCGGCGCCGCGTACGTCGTGTGGCGGACGTTCGGGCATGTGCAGACCAGGGTCGACATCTGGATCGACCCGTGGTCGCGATCGCTCGACAAGGGGTACCAGATCGTCCAGGCGCTGTACGGCATCGCCGACGGCGGCGTGGTCGGCACGGGGCTCGGGCGGGGCAGCCCCGACAAGGTCCCCGAGGCGCAGAACGACTTCATCTTCGCCGCCATCGGCGAGGAGCTCGGCCTCATCGGCGCCACCGCGATCTTGATGTCGTACCTGCTGATCATCGGTGCCGGTCTGCGCATCGCGCTGCGCACCGACCGCACGTTCGAGAAGCTGCTCGCGGTCGGCCTCACCACGATCGTGGGCGTCCAGGCGTTCATCATCATGGGCGGCGTCATCAAGGTCGTCCCCCTCACCGGCATCACGTTGCCGTTCGTGAGCTACGGCGGGTCGTCGCTGCTGTCGAACTACATCCTGCTGGCACTCCTGCTGCGCCTCAGCGACGCCGGCGCCCGCCGCCTCGGTGAGCTGCCCGACGACCCGACGCCACGCGAACGCTGGGGGGCATGGCGGCTCCGCCGCCACGTGCGACGCCACGGCGTCGGCGTCGAGATGGCCAACGAAATGGTCGACTCGTGAATCGCAAGATCCGCCAACTCGCGGTCGCGCTCATCGCCTGCTACGTGGCCCTGTTCGCGGCGCTCAACTACTGGCAGGTCAGTCGGGAGGAGCAACTCGAGTCGCAGCCCGACAACACCCGCCAGCTGCTCCGCGACTTCGACAAGCCGCGGGGGCCGATCGTCACCGCCGACGGCGTGATCGTCGCCCGCTCGGTGCCCGCCGAGGCCGACAGCGACGTCAAGTTCGTCCGCCAGTACCCGACCGGCGACCTGTTCGCCAACGTCACCGGCTACCACACGTTCGCGCTCGGCTCGACGCAGATCGAGCGCACGCGAACGGAGATCCTCACCGGCTCGACCGCCGCTCAACAGTTGCGCGCGATTCCGTCTCTGCTCGGCGGCGATGCCGACACGTCGGGCTCGATCCAGTTGACCTTGCGCAACGACTTGCAGCAGACGGCCAAGTTCCTGCTGGGACCGCGGGAGGGGACGATCGTCGTCATCGAGACGGCCACCGGTGCCGTGCGAGCGATGTGGAGCTACCCGAGCTACGACCCCAACCTGATCGCCAACCCCGACTACGACGCCGCCTTCGCGGCGCTCACCGAGCTCCAGGCCGATCCCCGCGATCCCCTGCTCGCCAACGCCTACCAGCAGCGGTACATGCCGGGCTCGGTGTTCAAGGTGTTCACCACCAGCGTCGCCCTCGACGACGGCGTGGTCACGCTCGACAGCTTCTTCCCCGACGAGAGCCAGTACGTCCCGCCGCAGACGACCGACCCGGTCGAGAACTACGACGGGTCGACCTGCGGTGGCGACCTCGCGACCGTCTTCGCCAGGAGCTGCAACACGCCGTTCGCACGCACCGCCGTCGACCTCGGGCCGGAGCGTTTCGTCGCCGGAGCCGCGCGATGGGGGTTCGAGGAGCCGATCCCGATCGACCTTCCGCGCCCCGTGGCCAGCACCATCGGCGACACGTCGAACCTCGCCGAGAACCTGCCGCTCCTCGCGATCCGCGGCTTCGGTCAGAACGAGGACCAGCTCGTGCCGATCCACATGGCGATGGCCGCGGCGGCGGTCGCCAACGGCGGGGTGATGATGAAGCCGTACGTGGTCGACGCCGAGCTCGACCACCAGAACCGCGTGCTCAAGCGCACCCAGCCGGAGGCGTGGAAGACCCCGATCACACCGGGCACCGCGGCCATCATGAAGGACCTCATGATCGGGGTCGCCCTGCGCGGCACCGCCAGCTGCTGCATCGCCCTCGAGGGGGGCATACCCGTCGCGGCGAAGACCGGTACCGCTCAGCTCAACGCCGCCGGCGAGCCCGAGGCCTCGCACCTCTGGATCACCGCGTTCGCGCCCGCCGATGCGCCCAAGTACGCCGTCGTCGTGATGCTCAAGGGCACCAACGAGGAGATCTCGGCGGGCACGGGCGGGCGGGTGGCCGGGCCGATCGCCAAGGCGATGCTCGACGCGGTGTTCGCCGCCGACGCGGCGGCCGCGGCGGCCCCCGTCGAGCCACCGGCCGAACCCACCACCGAGCCGTCCACCGGGCCGGTCACCGTGCCGTCTACTGGGCCCACTCCGGCACCCACGACCGGGGACGGAGCGGACGGATGAGCCCGGCGGCGATGACCATCAACCTTGGATCGAGGTCGATAACCTCGGACAACGTTCCTCGCTCGACATCCTCCACCAGGATGGGGTGGGGGAGGCAGAACCAGTGACCAACAGCGGTGAAGCGACGGTCATCAACGACCGCTACGAGATCCACAAGCGCATCGGGCGCGGCGGTATGGCCGACGTGTTCCTCGCCCGCGACCTCCTGCTCGACCGCCAGGTGGCCGTCAAGGTGCTGTTCCCCGAGTTCGCCATCGACCCGAACTTCGTCGAGCGCTTTCGACGCGAGGCCCAAGCGGCCGCCAACCTGAGCCACCCGAACATCGTCAACGTCTACGACTGGGGCAAGTACTCCGGCACCTACTTCATCACGATGGAGTACGTGCAGGGACGGACGCTGGCCGAGATCCTGCGCACCAACCGCCAGTTGACCGCCAAGCAGGCGGCCGAGATCGCCAGTGAGGTGGCGGCCGCGCTCGGCTTCGCCCACGAGGCCGGCCTCGCCCACCGCGACATCAAGCCGGCCAACATCCTGATCGGCTCGAACGGCCAGGTGAAGGTCGCCGACTTCGGCATCGCCAGGGCGATGAACGCTCCCACCGAGTCGAACCTCACCCAGGCCGGAGCGGTGATGGGCACCGCCTCCTACTTCTCGCCCGAGCAGGCGCAAGGCGCCCAGCCCGACCCGCGCAGCGACCTCTACTCACTCGGCATCGTGATGTACGAGATGGTCGCCGGCCGGCCGCCGTTCACCGGCGAGAACCCGGTCAGCATCGCCTACAAGCAGGTCCACGACCCGCCCCAGCCGCTCAACCAGATCGTCGCCGACATCCCCCGGCCGTTCGAGGCGATCATCGCCAAGCTGCTCGCCAAGGACCCCAAGCTGCGCTACCCGAGCGCCCACGCCCTGCGCGACGACCTGCGGCGGTTCCGCAACGGCGAGCAGGTGCAGGCGCTCGTGTCGGCCGTCGCCGGATCGCTGGCGCGTACCGCCGTCGCCCCCGTCACGGCGCCGCCGACCACCGTCACGGCGTCGTCGGCGCCGACGCGTGTCGTCGGCCCAACGGGCATGCCGATGGCCGCCGCGTCGATGGCGCCGACCACGGCCCAGTCGAGCATGGCCGGGTACCCACCGGGCGCGTCACCGGCCGCCCGCTACTACGAGGACGGTCATTCCCGCACCGGCTGGTACGCGCTGGCGGCGTTCGTCGCCCTGATCGCTCTCGTCGCGGGTGGTGTGCTGCTGTTCCAGGCGCTCAACAAGGACGATTCCGAGACCGTCGGGATCACGCTCGACGACTACACCAACCAGCGCCTCGACACCGTCACCGCCGCCCTGCGGGCGCTCGATCTCGCGTACGAGTCGATTGCGGAGGACAACCCGGTCGTCGCCGAGGACTTCGTGCACCGCACCGACCCACCAGCGGGCACGCTCGTCACTGCAGGAACCGTCATCAAGCTCTATTACCGCCCGACGCCTGATCTCGTCGAGGTTCCCAGCGTCGCCGGGCGGTCGCTGCAGGAGGCCCGCGACATCCTCGGCGCCGAAGGTTTCGCGATCGAGGAGCAGAGCGAGGAGAACGAGCTCGACGTCGGCCTCGTGATCCGCACCGAGCCGGCCGGTGGTGAGCGTGTCCGCCAGGACACCGTCATCACGATCGTCGTGTCCGGCGGACCGCAGCAGATCGCGATCCCGGCCAGCGTGATCGGCGATTCGGTCGACGTCGCGACCGAACTGCTCGCCAGTGAGCAGTACGGGTTCGACGTCGTCACCGAGTCCCAGGAGGACGCCGAGATCCCGGCGGGCACCGTGATCGCGACCCGCCCGGAGCCCGGCAGCCTGGTGCCACGCGGCAGCACGGTCACCTTGATCGTCAGCTCGGGACCCGGTCAGGTGACGGTGCCACCGGTCGTCGGCAACACGGAAGCCGCGGCGCGCAACAGCCTGGCCACCAACAACCTCGACGCGTCCGTCGAGTACAGCAACCTCCAGCCGGGCGATCCCAACGACGGCCTCGTCATCAGCCAGAACGTGGCGCCAGGAACCGCTGTCGAACGCGGCACGGTCGTCGCCCTCGTCGTCGGGCGCGCCGACCGCGCCGGTCACGACGACGTCGACGACCACGACCACGACCACACTGCCGCCGGAGACCACCGTCCCACCGACGACGACGCTCCCGCCCTGACGGGCGCGGCCCGATCGACGGAACCGAGGCTTCAGGCGGCGCGGGCGAGGAAGTTGCGCAGGAGGTCGTGCCCGGCGCCGGTGAGGATGCTCTCCGGGTGGAACTGCACACCCTCGACCTGGTGTTGACGGTGACGCAGCCCCATGATCGTGCCGTCGACGGTGCGAGCCGTGACCTCGAGGCAGTCGGGCACACTCGTGGGGTCGATCACCAACGAGTGATAGCGGGTCGCCGTCAGCGGTGACGGCAGACCGGCGAACACACCATCGCCGTCGTGCTCGATCGGCGACGTCTTGCCGTGCATCAAGACCGGTGCCCGGACGATCGCCGCGCCGTACGCGTGGCCGATCGCCTGGTGACCGAGGCACACACCGAGCACCGGCACGCCCGCGGCGGCAAATGCGGGGATCACCTCGCACAGGATGCCGGCGTCCTCCGGTCGCCCTGGGCCGGGTGACAACAGCACGCCGTCGGGCTCGAGGGCGATCGCCTCGGCGACGTCGAGGGCGTCGTTGCGACGGACCAGCGGCTCGGCACCGAGCTCGCCGAGGTACTGCACGAGGTTGTAGACGAAGCTGTCGTAGCTGTCGATCACCAGGATCCGCGGCACGTCGACAGCCTGCCCGGCCGGCGATGCCGTTGTCGAACAGGTTGGTAGGCAGACGATCGACGACCGCAACGGCGGGCGACGCCGACCCCATTAGACTCCGACGCCGTGGCACCCCCGAAACGCAAGACCGGCGGCGGTCGGACGACTCCCAAGCTCACGCGGCCGGGCGAGCGGCCGCTGGTGAACCCCGAAGAGAACAAGGCGGGCGTGCATTCGTCGGCGCGTTACACGCCGCCCGTTCCCCGCGAGATGCGGATGGGCAAGCCATGGGTGCCCGTGCTGATGCTCGTCCTGCTCGTCCTCGGCGGCGTCATCATCATGGCTCGCAACTTGGCCTTCTCCGGCAACAACTGGCTGACGATCGTCGGGCTGGCGTGCATCCTCGGCGGGCTGTACACGGCGACGAAGTGGCGATAGCCGGCCCCTGATTCGGCCGCCCGGGGCTGTGGATCGTGGCGCCGGTTTCCACATGACGTGAATCACACCTCTGTCATTCTCACACAGAGTTATCCACAGCCTGTGGGTTGCGGACAGGGCCCGATCCGGTCCTCGCCACCGATCATTCGAAGACCGGCGCGACGACGTCCATGTCCTCGAGGCAGTGTCGCGGAGGCGGCGGATCCTCATCCGGCGCCATCGTCAACCTCAGCTCCACCCCACAGACACCACACCGATACCTGACGTTCACGCGGCGCATCTCACCCGCCGGCGGAGGGGGTGGCAGGGGTTGGCTCAGCGCCCGCAGCATGCGGATCCCCACTGTCCACAACACGACCGCCATCAACAGCCCACCGAGCGTCCACAGGACCGTCGACAGCTCCACATCCCCAACTTACAGATGGATATCCACAATGCGTGGCCGGGCCGATCCAGGGTGCGGCACGGCCGAGTCGCGGCCTAGCCGAGGCGTTCGAGGATGGTCGCGTTGGCCATCCCGCCGCCCTCGCACATCGTCTGCAGGCCGTATCGGCCGCCCGAGCGCTCGAGCTCGTTGAGCAGCGTCGTCATCAGCCGCGCGCCCGAGCAGCCGAGCGGGTGTCCGAGGGCGATCGCCCCACCGTTGACGTTGACCCGCTCCATGTCGGGGTGGAACTCCTTCTCCCACGCCAGCACGACCGATGCGAACGCCTCGTTGATCTCGACCAGGTCGATGTCGTCCATCGTCATGCCCGCCCGTTCGAGGACCTTGTGGGTGGCCGGGATCGGCGCGGTGAGCATCAGCCGAGGGTCGGCGCCGGCCAGTGCGAACTCGACGAAACGAGCCCGCGGCGTCATCCCGAGCGCCGCCGCCCGCTCCTCACTCATGATGAGCAGTGCCGAAGCGCCGTCGGTGATCTGCGACGAGTTGCCGGCCGTCACCCGGCCGCCCTCCTCTTCGGGGCGGAACGACGGCTTGAGCTTGGCGAGTGACTCGACGGTCGTATCCCTCAACCCTTCGTCGACGGTGACAGTGCTGCCGTCGGCGCCGCGCACACCGAGGATCTCGCGCTCGAAGCGCCCCTCGGCCGTCGCTCGCGCGGCGCGCTGCTGACTGCGCGCTCCGAACGCGTCCATGTCGTCGCGGCTGATGTCCCACTTGTCGGCGATCAGCTCGGCGGAGATGCCCTGCGGCACGAGCCCACCCTGCTCGGCGTAGCGGCGCCCGATCGCCGGCCCGAACGGGAAGCCGAACTTCCCATCGGCGAACGACGATCCCATCGGAACTCGGGTCATCACCTCGACGCCCGCCGCGACGACGACGTCGTAGGCGCCGGCGATCACGCCCTGCGCCGCGAAGTGCGCCGCCTGTTGACTCGATCCGCACTGACGGTCGACCGTGGTGCCCGGCACGTGTTCGGGCCAACCCGCGGCGAGCACGGCGTTGCGAGCGACGTTCGCCGCCTGCTCGCCGACCTGCATCACGCACCCCATCACGACGTCGTCGACCAGCGCCGGGTCGAGGCCCGTGCGATCGACGAGCGCGTTCAGGGTCTCGGCCGCGAGGTCGACGGGATGCCAGTCCTTCAACTTCCCGTTCCGCCGGCCGAGAGGTGTCCTGATCGCATCCACGATCACTGCGTTCGTCATGTCGACTCCCTCGAGGGCTCTGACCGCACCCAGCCGTGTGCGGTGATCGAGTCTGCATTGCGGCACGGCTCGAACCCAAACCGGAGCAGCCCTCGAATTCCCCAGCGTGACCGATCCGTCAGACGCGGATGGAAGCAGATGGAACACCGCGCGTGGCCAGATGGAACAATGGATGGATGACCGCCCGTTCATCCATCGCCGAGATCGACGCCCGCGTCGTCGGCAGCACCGTACCCCGACGGTTCCTCGAGCTCGTGGCGGCCGATCGGTCGTTGCCGTTGTTCCACTCGATGAAGGAGGGGGGCGGGTGGGACGTCAGCACCACCGGCGACGTCGAGGCGTCCGTCGCGCGGATCGCGGCCGGCCTACAGCACGACGGTGTGGCGACCGGCGACCGCGTGCTGCTGATGATGCGCAATCGCCCCGAGTTCCACAGCTACGACCTCGCCGCGCAGTTCCTGCGTGCCACGCCGGTCAGCATCTACAACTCGTCGTCCCCGGAGGAAGTCCAGTACCTCGCCGGCCATGCCGGCGCCGAGGTGGCGATCGTCGAGGACACCCGCTTCCTCGCCCGGTTCCTGGAGGTGCGCGACGAGTTGCCGGCGCTGAAACGGATCTACGTGATCGACGTGCCGGACGAGGGTCTCCCCGACGGCGTGGCGCCGGCGAGTGAGCTCGAGACGCGGGGCAGCGCCGACCTCGCGGCGCTCGCGGCGACGACCGACCCTTCCGACATCGCGACGCTGATCTACACGAGCGGCACGACCGGGCCGCCGAAGGGCGTGATGATCAGCCAGTACAACGTCGTGTACACCGTCGAGCAACTCCGCGAGTGCCTCCCGTTCGACGACTACGCGGGCATGCGGGCCGTGTCCTACCTGCCGATGGCGCACATCGCCGAGCGGATGACGAGCCACTACCAGCCGCTGATCGTCGGGTTCGCCGTGTTCTGCTGTCCCGAAGCCGGTCAGCTGACGTCGTACCTGAAGGAGGTCCACCCGCAGATCGTCTTCGGGGTGCCGCGCGTCTACGAGAAGATCTACAGCGGCGTCAACGCTGCGCTCGCCGCCGACCCGGGACGCAAGGCGCAGTTCGACGACGCGGTCGCGGCCGCGATCGAGATCCGACGCGCGCAGCGCGACGGCACCGCCACCAAGGAGCAGGACGAAGCGTGGGCGTTCCTGGATGCCGTGGCGTTCCGCCAGGTGCGCGAGCTGATCGGGCTCGACGAAGCGGTCACCGCGATCACTGGCGCGGCGCCGATCCCGGCGTCGATCCTCGAGTGGTTCGACGCGATCGGTGTGCCGTTGTCGGAGATCTACGGGATGAGCGAGTCGAGCGGACCGATGACGTGGTCGCCGGAACGCAACAAGTCCGGCTCCGTCGGGCAGGCCATCCCGGGCTGCGAGGTGACGGTCGCCGACGACGGCGAGGTGATCTGTCGCGGCGGCAACGTGTTCCAGGGCTACTACGGCCAGCCCGAGAAGACGGCCGAGACCTTGATCGACGGCTGGCTGCACACCGGCGACATCGGCGAGTTCGACGACGAGGGCTACCTCCGCATCGTCGACCGCAAGAAGGAGTTGATCATCACGTCGGGCGGCAAGAACATCAGCCCGGCCAACCTCGAGGCCTCGCTCAAGATGATCCCGTTGATCGGTCAGGCGGCGGCGATCGGCGACAACCGCAAGTTCGTGTCAGCGCTGCTCGTGCTCGATCCGGAGAGTTGCGCGGTCTGGGCCGTCGGAACACGGCAAGCCGGGCGCGACGCCGTCGGAGCTGGCGGCCGACCCCGACGTGATCGCCGAGGTGCAGGCCGGCGTCGACGAGATGAACAAGCAGTTCGCCCAGGTCGAGCAGATCAAGCGGTTCGTGCTGCTCGGCGAGGAGTGGCTCCCCGACAGCGACGTGTTGACGCCGACCTCGAAGCTGAAGCGCCGCGGCGTCAACATCCGCTACGCGGCCGAGATCGAAGCGATGTACGCCGATCTCGACTGAGCCGTCGGAGTCGCGCGCAGTCGATTACCTCCGCCTGATCATTCGGGCGGTACGTCGTCGTCGTCGGACTCGGTGAGCAGGTCGACGACCCGGTGCAACGCGGCGATGTCGGTGTCGTCCATCAACGTCGCGAAGTGGTGCTGCACGGCGCGCCGGTAGGTGACGTTCATCTCCCGCCACAGGTTGCGACCGCGACGGGTCAGCTCGACCTCGACGGCACGATGATCGACGGGGTCGACGCCGCGGTGCCGCTTGACCCAGCCCTCCTCCTCCAACCGGTCGAACCGGCGGCTCAGGCTCGACGGCGGCAGGCGCATCTCGGCGGCGACGTCGAGTGGGCGCGCCCGCCCCCCGAGACGCTGGAGCGCGGCGAGGACATCGAACCACCCGAGCGGGATGTCCCACTCCTCCATCAGGTCGACGTCGATGCGGCGGGTCAGTTCAGCGGCCACCGATTGCAGCCCGCGCCACGCGCTGACTCGCGTCGAGTCGAGGCGCGGCATCGGTCAGGCGGTGGCCTTGAGCGCCGACGAGAACGCCTGCACGGCCTCGTCGATCTCGGCGGCGTCGACCACGAGCGGCGGCATCCATCGGATGTCGCGTCCGTAGGTCCCGGCGTTCATCAGGATGAGGTGCCCTTCACGAAGGCAGTGGCCGATGATCGCCGGCACGCGGGCCGGGTCGGCGAAGGTGCTCGCCACCATCAGCCCGGGTCCGCGGACCTGGCGCAGATCGGGATGCTGCGCCTGCAGTTCGCGCAGGGCATCGGAGAGCTGCTCGCCACGCGCGCGCACGTTGTCGAGGAAGCCGGGCTCGCTCATCACCTCGATCGTCGCCAGCGCGGCCGCGCATCCGATCGGGTTGCCGCCATACGTGCCGCCGTGGCTGCCCTTCGGCCACTGGTCGTCGAGCTCGCGGCGGGTGCCGAGCGCGGAGAACGGGAACCCCGAGGCGATGCCCTTCGCCATGCAGATGATGTCGGGCTCGATGCCGAAGTGGTCGACCGCGAACATCTTCCCGGTCCGACCGAAGCCACTCTGCACCTCGTCGGCGATGAACAAGATGCCGTGGGCGCGGCAGCGCTCGACGAGTCCTTCGAGGAACTCCTGCGGGGCCGGGATGTAACCGCCCTCGCCGAGCACCGGTTCGAGGATCATCGCCGCCGTCTCGCCCGGCGCGGTCTGGGTGAGCAGCAGGTGATCGAGACCGGTGAGCGCCTCGTCGATCGCGGCGGCCTGGTCGGACGCCAGCGGGTCGGGGAACGGGGCCACGTACACGCCTCCGGGGAGCGGCGCGTAACCGGCGCGGTACACCGTCTTCGACGTGGTCATCGCCATCGTCATGTGGGTGCGACCGTGGAACGACCCACTGAACACGATCGTGTTCGGGCGCTTGGTGACCTGCTTGGCGAGCTTCACCGCGGCTTCGGTGATCTCCGCCCCCGAGTTGGCGAAGAAGAACGTGTCGATCGCCCCCGGCGCCAACTCGGCGAGCTTGGCGGCGAGCGGCTCGAGCAGATCGTGCGTGAACACGTTGGCCTGGGCGTGGATGAACCGCTCCGCCTGCTCGGCGATGGCGCGGGTCACCTTCGGGTGGCAGTGGCCGGTCGAGTTGACGGCGATCCCGGCGGCGAAGTCGAGGTACTCCTCGCCGTCGACGGTGGTCACCCGGCACCCGCGTCCGGACGCCACCTGAAGGTCGGTGACCTTGAACCACACGTTCGAGAGATGCGACATGGCGCGAGCCTACGCACCCACGAACTCGTGAAGTTCCGGCGGCGTGAGGGCGCCGAAACTTCATGAGATGGGTGGGTGAGGGTTGAGGAGAGCTTGATTCCGGCTCAGGGAGAACGTGTCCGATAACACCGTCATGCGATTTCGCGCGGTGTACGGGTTGGTGGTCGTCTCAGGCCTGTTCGCGGGTGCCGCGCTGGCCGCGCTCGACGGCGCGGCCGATGTGGGCGCCGATCGCGGGCCCGACGTGGTCATCAACGAGTTGATGGTCGACCCGTACCGCACCTACGACTCGCGTGGCGAGTGGATCGAGCTCTACAACCGGGGCGACGAAGCGGCCAACCTCGAGGGGTGGACGATCGGCGACGAGATCTACGACGACATCGTGCTGCCGTCGATCGTCATCGAACCGGGTGAATTCGCACTGCTCGCGTGGAACGGCGACACGTTCCGCAACGGAGGCGTCGCCGCCGACCACGTCTACGGCAACTCGATCATCCTGTGGAACACCGACGATCTCCTCGTGCTGCGCGACGCCGACGGTACGGAACGTGACGTCGTGGACTACCGCGCCGACGGATTCACCGTGCCCGCAGGCCGCTCGATGGCGCTCGTCGACCCGGCCCTCGACAACGGCGACGGCGCCAGTTGGTGCGCTTCGACCACGGTCATGGCGCGTGGCGACCTCGGCAGCCCCGGTGCGCCCAACCGCTGCACGCTGACGACTCATCCGCTGGTCATCACCGAGATCCTCCAGAACCCGCGCGTGACGAGCGACTACGCCGGTGAGTGGTTCGAGGTGCACAACCCGGGCACCGAGCCGGTCGACATGACCGGCTACACGATCAAGGACGACGACCACGACCAGTTCGTCATCGACGACACCGTCGTCGTTCCCGCCGGGGGGTACGCGGTGTTCGGCGCCTCTGCCGCCGACAACGGGAGTGTCACCGTCGACTTCGCGTACGGCGACGGGATGCGTCTGTACAACGACAGCGACGAGCTCGTCATCGCCGACCGTGACGGCGTGCAGGTCGACCGTGTGCGATGGGACGACGGCCGGACGTTCCCGGATCCCAACGGCGCCACGATGTCGCTCGCCGATCCGAACGCCGACAACGCGCTCGGCGAGAACTGGTGCACGGCGACGACGTCGTGGGCCCTCGGCGACCGGGGCACGCCCGGCCTGCCCACCTGGTGCTCGCGCCCCGGTGAGCAGCCGATCGTGATCACCGAGATCATGTTCGACCCCGAGCTCCCGAAGAGCGAGCGCAACTCGGAGTGGTTCGAGATCGCCAACCTCGGCGAGCAGGCGGTCGATCTCAGCGGTTGGACGATCATCGGCGGCGACTACCTGACCCACACCATCTCGAGCCTCGTCGTGGCGCCCGGCGAATCGGCCGTGCTGGCCGCCAACGGCGACATGTCGGTGAACGGCGGCGTCGAGGCCGACTACGAGTACGGCACCGGCGTGCCGCTGTACAACAAGTCCGGACGGGTCGTGCTCGAGTCGACGGCTGGGGCCGTCGTCGATCGTGTCGACTGGAGTGCGGCGCGTGGCTTCCCGATCCCACAGGGCAGTTCGATCGCGCTCGGCTTCGCTTCAGGCGACAACGCGCTCGGTGCCAACTGGTGCGAGTCGGTCGATCCCTATGGCGACGGCGACCGCGGCACGCCCGGCGCCGCCAACACGTGCGAGCAACCGACCGCCGCTCCGGAGCTCGAGATCTCCGAGATCATGCGCAACCCGGCCGTGGTCGGCGACAGCGTCGGCGAGTGGATCGAGATCCACAATCCCACGACCGCCGATGTCGACCTCGAGGGCTGGGCGATCGACGACGGCGCCTCGGACCTCCACACCATCCGCGACAGCCTGCTCGTCGCCGCTGGCGGCTACGTCGTCGTCGGCCGCTCGACCGACACCGCTCGCAACGGTGGCGCGGCGGTCGACTACTCGTACAGCGGGTCGTTCGTGCTCGGCAACGGCGCCGACTCGATCGCTCTCATCGACGCGCACGGCATCCAGGTCGACGAGGTGAGCTGGGACAGCGGCGCCGCGTGGATCCGACCGAACGGCGCGTCGATGGCGCTCGTCGACGGGTCCTGGTGCGAGTCCGGCCCGCAGTTCGGCGCCGGCGACCGCGGCACGCCCGGGACGGCGAACGACTGCACCCCACTGCCCCATCGCAACGTCGTCATCAACGAGGTCCACACCGACCCGAACGCCGTCAGCGACACCGCTGGCGAGTGGCTCGAGTTGTACAACGCGACCGACACGACGATCGACATCAACGGCTGGGTGTTGCGCGACGACGACTACGACGCCCACACGATCACCGCCGGTGGTTCCCTGCTGATCCCGCCGGGCGGCGCGATCGCGCTTGGACGCGATCTCTCGACGACCATCAACGGCGGCGCCACCGTGGCCTACAGCTTCGACTCGGACTTCCCGCTCAGCGACACGACCGACGAGATCTCGCTCCTCGACGCCGACCTCGTGCCGGTCGACCGGGTGACGTGGACGGCGTCACGCCCGCTGCCGGCGGTGGTCGGCGCGAGTGCCGCACTGCGTGATCCGGCGGCCGACAACTCCGACATGGCGAACTGGTGCACATCGGTGACCACGTACGGCACGCGCGGTGAGCTCGGCACACCGGGCGCCACCAACACCTGCGAGATCGCGCCGCCGGAAACGACAACGACGAACGACCTTGCCGCCCGAGACGACCTCCACCACTTCCACCACCTCGACCACGACGACCACGACGCTGCCGTCGACCACGTCGTCGTCGACGACCACGACTTCGACCACGGCCCCATCGACCACTTCCACCACCACCACGACGACGCAACCGCCGGTCACCACGCTGCCGGCGCCGGCCCCGGGCTACGCGATCCTCGCCACGGCCCCGGCCGTGTGCGGCAACGGCCTCCAGCTGTCGGGCTCGCAGATCGACATCAGCGGGAACGTCCGGAGCAACGGCAACATCAACATCAGCGGCAGCCAGATCGCCGTGCACGGTGCGATCTCGTACGGCGGCACCGGTCACGTCGGCACCGGCGTCGACGCCGATTCGGTCACCCATTCGCCGCTGCCCGTTGTCGCTGTCGTGCCGTGGCTCCTGAGCGACTTCCTGCCCGGCGCGAGATGGTCGTCGCTGCCCGGGTACACGGCGCACCTCGGTTCGTGGACGATCAGCGGCGGCGGTGCGACACCGGGCATCCACTACGTGGCCGGCGACGTCACGATCTCAGGCAACGCACCGGCGTTGACCGGTGTGACGATCGTGGCGACGGGCCGCATCCAGGTCAGCGGGGCGGCCAAGATCAGCCCGGCCCGCAGCGACATGCCCGCCCTGTTCTCAGCGGGCGGCTCGTGTTGGAACTCGGGGATCAACCTGTCGGGGAGCAAGATCGAGTGGTCGGGCGTGATCGCCGCCCCGAACGGCCTCGTCCAGGTGAGCAGCTCGAAGGTCGACGGCGGCCGGATCATCGGCGGCGCCGTGCAGATGTCCGGCTCCGACATCGAGATCGGCTGACGGATCAGCCGAGCTCCGCTGCGAGATCGATCGCGGCCTCCCACGTGGCGCGTTGCGCGAGCAGCGGCCGGAACTTCATGACCAGCCGCGGCAGGTTCATGCCCAGCACGCCGTGCAGCCGGCCGTCGCGTCCGTACAGGGCGAGGAACGAACGATCCTCGATCGAACCGCTGACGACCAGCACCTCGTCGTCGGCGGCTGCCCGGCCGAGGAACTGGATGCGCCGGTCGTACTGGTCGCTCCAGAAGAACGGCACCGGCGCGTACTCCTCGCCCGGCTCACCGCGCGCTTCGGCGAGCAGGTTCGATGCCGCCAGTGCGCCCTGTTCGGCGGCGTTCGTCCAGTGCTCGACCCGCATCTCCTCGCCGAACAGCGTGTTCGGCCACCGCGCGACGTCCCCCGCCGCGTACACGCCAGGCACGCCCACGTTGAGCATCGAGTCGCACACGATTCCGTCGCGGATCTCGAGCCCACTGCCGGCGAGCCAGTCGGTGACCGGCGCGACCCCGATGCCGACGACGATCACGTCGCCGGGCACGTGCTCTCCATCACCGAGCAGCACACCGTCGGCGTCGATCGAATCGACGGTGATCCCGCAGCGGATCGCAACGTCATTGTCGGCATGGATCGCCGCACACGCGGCTCCCATCTCGGCGCCGAGCCCTCGGATCAATGGAGCCGGGGCGCCCTCCAGGACGACGACGGAGTTGCCGAGGCGGCGCGCCGTGGCCGCCACCTCGAGCCCGATGAACCCGGCGCCGATCACCACGACGCGGGCAGTGCCACCGCGAAGGCGGGCACGCAGATCGAGCGCGTCGTCGAGCGTGCGCAACTCGACGACGTGGGGCCAGTCGCCCTGGCCGGGCAGCCGGCGCGGCGCCGACCCGGTCGCGATGACGAGCCCGTCGAACGCGATCTCGCTCCCATCGGCCACCATCAGCCGGTGCCCATCGACGTCGAGACCGTTCGCCGGTGCGCCGAGTCGCCATGTCACGCCGAGCGTGTCGAGGTCATCGGGCTTGCGGAGCTCGATCCGGTCCGGTTCCCACTCGCCGGCCAGCAGCTTCTTCGACAACGGCGGTCGGTCGTACGGGCGGTGTGTCTCGACGCCGACGACAGTCAGGTCACCGCCGTACCCGCCGGCGCGCAGCGACTCGACGGCGCGCAGCCCGGCCAGCGAGCTTCCGACGATGACAACTCGCTCGAGCATCCGCATGGCCTAGCAGGACGCGCCGGGCTCGCGTCCCAACCATGTCGCCGCGTCAATGTCGTAGCGTCGATTCGATGACGATGGACGTGACGGCCGATGCCGTCAACGAGATGGTCGCGACGCAGTTCACGGGCACGCCGAACCGGTGCGCCGAGCTCGGTGACGGATACGCGGTCGCCCGCTACGACGTCGACCAGACCGCGTTGCGTCCGGGGGGCTTCATCTCCGGCCCGGCGCAGTTCGGCCTCGCCGACGCCGCGCTGTGGTACCTCGTGTTCGCCGCGATCGGACGCATCGAGCCGATGGCAATGACCTCGGAGCTGTCGATCCGCTATCTGCGCCCCGCGCAGGGTTCGGTCATGTGGGCGAAGGCGACGCTGGAATCGGCCGGCCGGCGCAACGTCGTCGGCACCGTCCACGTGTGGTGCGACGACCGCGTCGACAAGCCGACGGCCACGGCGCAGGGCACGTATGCCCTGCCCTTCCCCGTCACGCCCTGACGGGGAAGTCGCCGGTGCCGTATCTGAACGTGATCGACAGGCGCGGCCCGCTCACGTGACGGACCTTCGGGACGCAGTGCTCCCAGTCGTGCTGGCACGCGCCGCCCATGACGAACAGGTCACCGAGACCGAGATCCCAGCCGCGTGACGCCCCGCCGCCGCGCGGACGGATCCGCAGTGGTCGCGCGGCCCCGACGCTCACCGTCGCGATCACCGGGTTCACGACGTTGTGGCGATGCCGGTCGCCGTGCCAGGCGACCGAGTCCTCGCCGTCGCGATAGAGGTTGAAGCCGATCGAGTCGAAGTTCTCGCCATAGCGCGCGCTGAGGGCGCGGCGCATGTCGGCCAGCAACGGCAGCGGTTCGGGGACGCCGCTGGTCTCGCTCCACCAGGCGACGAGGCGCGGCTCGTCGACCAGCGAGTCGAACATGCGCACGTTGCGGCGCTGGTGCCACGGCAGCAAACGGTGTAGTTCGTCGAACACGTCGTCGGAGCCCCGCAGCCACCCAGGGGCGAAGTCGACCCAGCTCGCATCGTCGAGCGGCACGCGCTCGACGGCGTCGAACGCGGCGTCGAACTCCGGCGCCAGACAACCGAACAGCGAGCCCTGCAAGAACACGTGTTCGATGTTCGCGCGGGTCGTCCCGGCCGTCAAGGCGGGGCCGCCCCGCGACCGGCAACACTGTTGCGGTGCTGGTCCCGATCGAGGATGCGGGCGACCCACGGTTGGCCGACTACGTCGACCTCACCGACGTCGCCGCCCGGCAGCGACGCGAGGGCGACGAGTTCTTCATCGCCGAGGGCCCGGTGGCGATCGAGCGGCTGCTCCAGTCCGATCACCGCCTGCGTTCGGTCCTGGTCTCATTGCCGAAGTACGAACGGCTGGTCGAACTCCTCGACGGGCTCCCGCAACCCGTCTACGTCGCCACGACCGACGTGCTGAAGGCGACCGTCGGCTTCGACATCCATCGGGGCGCGGTCGCGTCGGCCGACCGGAGGCCGCATCCGTCGCTCGACAGTCTGCTCCGGACCGCCCGGCGCATCGCCGTGCTCGAGGGGCTCAACGACCCCGAGAACCTCGGTGCGATCGCCCGATCGGCGCGGGCCTTCGGAATCGACGCACTGGTACTCGACCCGACGTGCATCGATCCGTACTACCGCCGCACCGTGCGCGTCAGCATGGGCGAGATCCTGTTCCTTCCCGTCGCCAGGGCCACGAACTGGAAGGCCGCGCTCGAGACGATCCGCGAGGCCGGCTTCGACATCTGGGCGCTGACCCCGCGACGAGACGCGAACGATCTCTGGGCGATGCCGGTCCCGGACCGGTTGGCACTCCTGTTGGGTGCCGAAGGACCTGGTCTGAGCGGTGCCGCGAGACAGGCGGCCTCGGCCGAGGTCAGGATCCCGATCGTGTCGGACGTCGACTCGCTCAACGTCGCCGCAGCCGCCGCCGTCGCCTTCGCGGCGATCGGGCGCGAACCGCCGGCGGGTTCCGAACGTACTGTTGGATCGTGAACATGAAACGTCGATCCCTCGCCGCTGTCGCGGCCATCTCCCTCGTCCTCGCCGCGTGTGGTGACGACGATTCAGAGTCGTCCGGCGCCGCCGTGACCGAACCTGCGGCGGAGGCGACCACTCCCCCGGCCGCCACCACCGCCGCCGGGCGAGGTGACTACGCACCGTCCGAGAGCGAGGCCACCACGCCCGCGACCGACGCCGCGGGCGGCGGCGACGCCGCTGGTGCCGGCGCCGAGATCGTGATCTCCGGGTTCGCGTTCAGCGAGGACCTCACAGTGCCGGTCGGCACGACGGTCGTCATCCGCAACGAGGACAGCGCCCCGCACACGTTCACCGCTGACGACGGATCGTTCGACTCCGGATCGATCGACGGCGGGGGCACGTTCGAGTTCACGTTCACCGAGGCCGGCACGTTCGCGTTCCATTGCAACGTGCACCCCGCGATGACCGGCACGATCACCGTCACGGCCTGAACGAGGCGCGCGGGAACGGCGCCGCCCGCCCGGATCACCGCTCGCGGCGGTCCTCGATCTCCCAGGCATGATCGAGGACGTGCCAGGCGATCCGGCGGGCGGCGTAACGCACCGGCCACGCCGTCTCGTTCGAGCGCCCCCTGATCGCGGCGACGATGTCACCGCGGAGGTCGGGTCGCTGCTTGGGCTTGTCGAGCCCGAGCTTGCGGGCGTACGACTGCTCGGCGTCGACGACGTGCTCCACCATCTTGTCGCGGTCCCGACCGCCGCCACGTGGTCCCTTGCGGAGCGCGGCGGGCGCACCTGCAACGACGTCGTCGAACACGTGCCACGCAGCCACCACGAGCGACGCCATGCGTTCAGCTTCCGGTGCGGAGACCGGGCGAAGCTCGCGTTCGGCGATCGCACCGGGCGCGCCGAAGTCGGTCGAAGCTGACCCGGCGAGTCGCTCGACGACGTCGATCTCACCCGGTTCGAACTCGATGCCCGCCCGATCGGTGACGACCCGATAGCGCTCGGCGTAGTCGAGCAACGTCTCGATCGCGGCGGCCTCGTCCTTTCCCGACCGCGCCCAACCCGGCCAGTCGAGCGCCGAGGCGAACGTCTTCTTCTGGCCGACCTCGACCGCGACGTGGACCACCGACTTGGCGCCTGACATCGGCGCGACCCTACCGAGCACCCGATCCGGGCCAGAATCCCCGGCACGGTACGGTCCGGGCTGGATCGTCGTCGAGCACAACGGGAGTCGCAGTGGAGTTCGACCTGATGAGCGGCGGGAACACATGGACGGAGAGCGCGCGTCTGGCGACCGAGCTCGAGCGCGTCGGATTCTCCGGCATCGTCTACACCGAGACCAGCCAGGTGCCCTGGATGCAGATCGCCGCCGCCGCCACCGCGGCACCCACGCTCATGTTCAGCACCGGCATCGCCGTCGCCTTCCCACGCAGCCCGATGGTGTCGGCGGCGATCGCGTGGGAGCTCGCCCACAACACCGAGGGCCGCTTCCGCCTCGGTCTCGGGAGCCAGGTGAAAGCGCACATCCAACGACGGTACGGCGCCGAGTTCGCGCCGCCCGGCCCACGGCTGCGCGACTACGTGCTGGCGGTCAAGGCGTGCTTCCGGGCCTTTCGGGGCGACGAGAAGCTCGATCACGACGGCGCGTACTACCGCCTCAACCTGCTCCCTCCGCAGTGGGCGCCCCCGCGCCACGAACACGGCGACATCAAGGTCGACATCTCCGCCGTCGGGCCGTACATGACACGCATGGCGGGCGAGGTCGCCGACGGCGTCCACGTCCACCCGTTCCACTCGATGCACTACATGCGCGAACGCCTCGTCCCGGCCGTCGCCGCCGGCGCCGCGCTGGCAGGGCGTGCCACGTCCGACATCGACTTGATCGTCCCGGTGTTCGCCATACCGGGCGACACACCGGAGGAACGGGCACCGCTCGTCGAGGCGGCCAAGACCCAGATCGCGTTCTACGGCTCGACTCCGAACTACGCCTTCCAGTTCGACGACCTCGGATTCGAAGGGACGACCGCCCGTCTGGGTGAGCGGCTGCGGGCCGGTGACGTGCCGGGAATGGCGGCGCTGATCACCGACGAGATGCTCGAGCACTACGCCGTGGTCGCCCCGTGGGACGAGATCGCCGACCGGCTCGTCGAGCGCTACACCGGAGTCGCGTCGCGCGTCGTGTCCTACCTCGCGGCGGAGTCGATCCACCGTGATCCTCCGGTCGTCGACCGCTGGGGCGAGGTCGCGAGAGCGGTGCGCGGCGCGGGAAGGCGATGACGTCGGTGAGACGGCACTCCCTGATCGTCGGCGCCCTGCTCGTGGGGAGCGCCGGTCTTGCCGCGACCGCTTGCGGTGGGTCGGACGAGCCCGAGGGCGACCCCTTACCTGCCGAGGTCGGGGCCATCCTCGCCGCCTCGGCGCAGGCGATGGGTGACGTGACGAGTGCGCGCTTCACGCTCGCCCGGTCGGGCGCCCCCGTGTACATCGACACGTACGAGTCGCTGGCGCTCGACGGGGTCGATGGTCGGTTCGCCGCACCTGCTTCGGCCGACGCGGTGCTGACCGTCGAGGTCGACGGCTCGCTGAAGACCAAGCTCGGCGCAGTCGCGATCGACGACACGGTGTGGTTGTCGAATCCGGTGACCGGCATCTTCGAACCGCTGCCGGCCGGCTACGACATCGATCCGTCGAAGTTCTTCGATCCCGAGGACGGGTGGCGCCCGCTGCTCGAAGGGCTGGAAGACGCGGAGCTGGTCGGTGAGGTCGACCGCGATGGCCAGCGGTACCAGATCAGGGGCGTCGCTCCCGCGGCCAACATCGAGACCATCAGTGCCGGCCTGGTCCGCGACCAGGACGTGACGATCGACTTCTGGATCCACCCCGTCACGGGTCTCGTCACCGCCGCCGAGTTCACCACCACGTATCAAGGCGCCGAAACCGACTGGGCGCTCGAGTTGCGCGACTACGGCGAGACGTTCGAGATCAGCCCGCCGCAGGTCGATGACTGACCCACCACCATCGCATCTTGGCGGATTCGGCGGATTCGAACCCGGCGCCACGCCGGCAACCGTCGCCGCGTGCGGTGCTGGCGGTCGTCGGGTTCGGTGTGTTCATCGCCGCCGACGACCTGACGGTCGTGTCGACGATGTTGCGACCGATCATCGGCGACCTCGGGCTCGTACTGCCCGACGGCCTCGACGACGCGGCGTGGATCGTCAACGTCTACCTGATCGCGTACATCGCCGTCATGCCGATCGCCGGCCGGCTCAGCGATGTGATCGGCCGGCGCCGGACGTTCCTCGGCGCCTACGCGTTGTTCCTCGCCGGTTCGATCCTCATCCCGCTCACGTCGTCGCTCGGGCCGTTCCTCGTCGGCCGTGTGCTGACGGCGCTCGGTGGGGGCGCGATGGTCCCGGTCGCGCTCGCCGTGATCGGCGATGTGTACTCCGAACGCGGCCGCGCCCGCGCCCTCGGGACGTTGGGCGCGATCGACACGTTGGGCTGGGTGTGGGGGCCGATGTACGGAGCCGTGCTCGTCCGGTTCCTCTCGTGGGAGTGGCAGTTCTGGCTGAACATCCCGCTGGCGATCGTGGGCATGGTCGCGGTGTGGTGGGCGCTTGCCGAGCACGATCGCCCAACCCACGGGTCGCGTGTCGACTGGATCGGCGCCGGGCTGCTCACGGCCGCGCTCGTCTCACTCAACCTCGCGCTGCTCGGCAGTGCCGAGATCCAGAGCGTGTCGGGTCTCGACGAGCTGACCGGATCGGGCGGAACGGATCTGCGCTGGCTGTACCCGGTCGCCGTGGTCGCCGCGATCGCGTTCGTGTGGCACGAGCGCCGATCGGATCACCCGCTGGTCGAGCGCTCGATCTTCCGCGGTCGCAACGTGCGCGCCGCGCTCGTCGTCAACTTCGTGGTCGGCGCCGCGCTCGTGATCGCGATGGTCGATGTGCCGATCTTCATCAACGCCGTCGAGGTCGACGTCGAGCGGTCGGCGGTCGCCGCCGGCTGGGTGCTGTCGGCACTGACCGCGGCGATGGCCGTCGCCTCGTACGCCGGCGGGCGCATCACCGAAGCCACGTGGTACCGGCCGCCGGTGCTGGTCGGCATGGCGCTGACCACCTCCGCCTACCTCACGATGGGACTTACCTGGGGAGCCGACACCTCGTACGTGGTGTTGGCGATCCAGCTCGCCGTGTTGGGCACCGGTTTCGGGCTCGTCCAGGCGCCGACCACGCTCGCCGTCGTCGACCACGCCCCCGCCGACGCCAGGGGATCGGCCGCGGCCACCGTGATGGTCGTCCGCCTGCTCGGTCTCAGCGTCGGGCTGTCGGCGCTGACCGCGTACGGGCTCGCTCGGTTCAACCAGCTCCGGCGTGGAATCGAGCTCCCGCCGATCGTCGATCCCGGGTTCGAGGACGCGTTGCGCGCCGCGCAGGCGACGCTCACCGCCGACGCCATCGCCGAGACGTTCCTCGTGTCCGCCGGCGTCACCGCGATCGGCGTGGTGACGGCGCTCACGATGCGGCGTCCACGGCCGTCCGAACCCGAACCGGACCCCGAAGCCGCCCTTGTTCCTCATCTGGACGAGACAGGAGAACCCATGCAGTCATGGATGCAACGCCACCTGACCGCCGTGCTCGGGGCGTTCGTCGCCCTGATCGCGCTCGCGTTCGTGTTGATCGTGTTGTTGTTCACCCAGCTGAGCTCGACGCAGGACGATCTGGATGCGACGCGCGCCGACCTCGAGCGCGTCGAGGCCGGGGCGGCGCTGTTCGCGTCACAGGTCCAGGGTTTCCAACAGCAGCTCGTCGAGCTCGAGCCGATGGTGTCGGCGGGGATCGACGACGCCATTGCCGGGCTCGAGCAGTTCAGCTCGTCGACGCTCGAGTTCGACGTGGCGATCGACGAGAACCTGCCGATCGACACCGAGATCGTGATCGAGCGCACGTTCACGGTGCCGATCAAGACGTCGATCCCGATCAACGAGAGCTTCGACACGACGATCGAGGTCGAGGGGCCGTTCGGGTTGACGGTGCCGGTCGACGTGACGGTGCCGGTCGACATCGACGTGCCGGTCGACCTCGAGATCACCCTGCCGGTCAACGAGACGATCCCGGTCGAGACCAACGTGCCGGTGCAGCTCGACGTGCCGATCCAGGTCGACATCGCCGAAACCCAACTCGCCGAGCTGGCCGATTCGCTGGCCGCCGGACTGAAGTCGTTCCGCGACGTGTTCGCGGGCCTTGGTGGCGACTAGCCGCGCCGGTCAGGTGGAGCGAACCGATTGCACGACGTTGTAGACGAACGACGCGCCCAGGATGACTCCGACCACGATCGCGACCTTGCCGAGCGCGGACGACCGACTTTCGCCAGACGAGCGCCGCGGCGGCGCACGCGACGATCACGACCGCCAGGAACGCCTTGTCGTTCTGGAACGCGATGTCCCACAGTTCGAGGGCCTGGACGTCGCCAGGGAAGAGTGGGTTGCTCTGCCTGGTGAACGTGTTGTAGGCGAGCCAGCCCGCCCAGAAGGCGCCGATCGCGACCGGGATCATCACGTAGGCCTTGGCCTTGATGTTGATGAGGGCGACGATTGCGACGGTCGCGAAGATCAGCGCCGTTCCGGTCTGGTAGCCGTTGTTCCCGAGGTTGTCCCACATCGTGGAGACGAGGTTGCTCAGAGTGCCGGGTTCGTCGGTCGTTCCCGGTTCACCCGGCAGCGTCGTCTGCAACAGGAGCTGTCCCAACATCGGACCTCCATCCTGTCACGAAGACGAGGAACCACGCGGGACCGCCGTCGCCGACGATGCGGCGCTGGCGGTCAGTGTTCGATCGGGACGAGGGGGAGCTCGTCCCACATGTCGGCCGGGCGGCGGTAGATCCGCCGGGGCAGCCGCTCGAGGAGTTCGATGATCGGACGCCGCACACCCGCGTGCTCCGCCGCGGCGACGAGGTCTTCCTTCGTCAGCGGTGCCTTCTTGAAGGCCGTCTCGATGGCGTCGATCACCTCGACTCGGGTCACGGTAACCGTGTTGTGCCCGGTGGTGTCGTTCATCGCCGCCTCATCATCGTCATCGTCTGCTTCAACCCTACCGTGACGAGAGCGAACGTGGCCGACTCAGCGAATGACCGCGTTATGCGTCGGTACCCGGGGACTTTGTGCCCTGGCGCCGCGTCGGCCGATCGGCGAGCGTGAAAGCCGAGGAGATGACATGACGACGACGATCCACGCACACATGACGTTGGGAGCGCTGGTGAACGCGCACCCCGAGTTGGCACGCGAGTTCGAGCGCCGCGGGATGGATTACTGCTGCGGCGGTGGCCAACCGCTGGCTGAGGCGTGCGCGGACCAGGGTCTCGACCCGACGGTCACCGCGTCCGAGCTGAGCGCGGTTTCGACCGCCGCTTCCACGTTCGGCTGGGCGTCGATGGGCGCCGCCGACCTCGTCGACCATCTCGAGGCCACCCATCACCGCTATCTGTGGGAGGAGCTCCCGCGGCTGTCGGCGCTCCTGGCGAAGGTCGTGACGGTGCACGGTGAACGCCACCCCGAGCTCCACGCCATCGCCGCCTGTTACGAGGAAGCCCGTGCCGATCTGGAGCCACACCTGGCGAGAGAGGAGCAAGTGTTGTTCCCGATGATCCGCGAGCTCGCAACGGCAGAATCGCTGCCGTCATTCCATTGCGGCTCGCTGCGGAACCCGATCTCGGTGATGCTCCGCGAGCACGACGCCGTCGGCACGCTGCTCGCCGAACTGCGGCGGCTGACCAACGGGTACCTGGCACCCGCGGACGGATGTACCTCGTACGTGACATGCTTCACCG
Source organism: Ilumatobacteraceae bacterium (assembly GCA_963722415.1). GTDB lineage: Bacteria > Actinomycetota > Acidimicrobiia > Acidimicrobiales > Ilumatobacteraceae > JALOLG01. The sequence goes on along the minus strand of CAVRNI010000002.1, from coordinate 168,551 downwards.
CGTTGGCCGAGCTCGAAGCGGACACTCACCTGCACATCCACAAGGAGAACAACCTGCTGTTCCCGCTCGTGACGCGCATGGAGGCAAAGCTGCTCGGAGCACGCCGATGACGACGCCTGCCGAGGAGGGCGGCGAGGCGGCCTGCTGGCTGCATCTCGTCGAGTCCCCGCTCCCCGATATCGGTGGTCGCGCACACATCGAGCGGTTCGTACGCGACTTCTACCGGCAGGCGGCGATGGACGATGTGCTCGGCCCGGTGTTCGCCGCGGCCGGGATGGACTGGAACAAGCACATCGAGACGCTCGTCGAGTTCTGGTCGTGGCAGCTGTTCGGCGTGCGCGGCTACGAGGGCAATCCGCTGCGGGCGCACGAGCCCGTCCACGCCCGCACACCGTTCACCCCTGAGCATTACGACCGCTGGCTCGAACTGTTCGTGGACACGATCGACAACCTGTTCTCGGGTCCGGTCGCCGAACTCGCCAAGGCTCGGGCGAACAAGATGGCCACCGCGATGCAGCGCCTCCTCAACGGTGTGTCGGACGCCGGAGATGCGCCGATCGACGCGGTGTGGACGAGTTCCCCCAACGTCGACTGACTCACGAGCGTCGCGACAGCCCGTCAGACGCCAGGGAACGGTCAGCGTGCAGGCCGTCGGCGGCCTGATCGTCCGGGCTCGGCGAGAGGCGCTTCGGCGATGTTTCCTCGGGTCGATAGGGTCGCTTTCCATGTCCGCCGTGATCCCACCCGCTGCCGCTCCTCGCGGCGTCGGCATCGAGGTCCGCGGACTGGTCGCCGACTACGGTGCCGCCCCGGTGCTCCGCGGCATCGATGTCACCGTCGGGGGTGGCGAGATCCTCGCCCTGCTCGGTGCGTCAGGTTGCGGCAAGACGACACTGCTGCGCTGCATCGCCGGTCTCGAGCAGCCGACGTCGGGATCGATCCACATCGGGGATCGCGACGTGACGGCCGGAAAGGGCGTGCCGGCCGAGCGGCGGCGGGTCGGGATGGTGTTCCAGGACGGTGCGCTGTTCCCCCACCGGAACGTCATCAACAACGTCAACTACGGCATCGTTCGGGGTCCGGCACGTGATCACCGGGCACGCGAGGCGCTGCGTCTCGTCGGCCTCGCCGACAAGCACGACCGCATGCCAGGCACGCTTTCGGGCGGTGAGCAGCAGCGCGTCGCCTTGGCGCGGGCCCTCGCGCCCGAACCGGGGGTCGTGCTCCTCGACGAGCCGTTCGCCAGCCTCGATGCCGCCTTGCGCGTGCAGTTGCGCGACGAGGTCCGACGCTTGCTCACCGACCTCGGGGTCACCACGATCCTGGTCACGCACGACCAGGAAGAGGCGATGAGCTTCGGAGATCGCGTCGCTGTCATGCACGCTGGGCTCGTCGAGCAGGTCGGCACCCCGGAGGAGATCTACACCACACCCGCCTCGCCACGACTGGCGCGCTTCGTCGGTGAAGCCGTCCTGCTGCCGGCTGTGTTGAACGGAAGGACCGCCGACACGGCGCTCGGCATGGTCGCCACCCGGCCGACGGCGATCGCGACCGGGACGGTGATGCTGCGCCCGGAACAGATGTCGGCCCGTCCGGGCGGCGAGGCGAGGGTCGCCGAGGTCCATTACTTCGGCGCTGAGACGCGCTACGAGATCTGTGTGCCCGGCGTGAGCACACCGGTTGTGGTGCGCGCCGCCGGCGCGCCGCGGCACCGCATCGGCGACAAGGTGACGGTGACGATCGCCGACGCGATCGCCCACGCCTGGCCGAGTGACGATGGCGGGGCGATGGCACCTAGCACGCCTTACGCGACGCATAAGGCGAGGTGAACTTTTCGCAGGTGCGATGGTACTTTGACCTGGTGCGTACGCCGGTTCGGGTCATCACGCCGCTCGTGCTCGTCGGCGTCTCTGCCCTCGCCGGGTGCGGCTCCGATGGCGGGGCCGCCGGCAGTGGCACGGTGACGATCTACTCGGGCCGGACCCAGAACCTGATCGAGCCGATCCTCGATCGCTTCGCGGAGGAGACGGGGATCACTGTCGAGGCGCGGTACGGAGACACCGCGGATCTGGCGTTGCTGATCGGGGAGGAGGCCGACCAGTCGCCAGCCGACGTGTTCTTGTCCCAATCGCCCGGCGCCGTCGGGTATCTCGATCAGCAGGGCCTGTTGGGCACGCTCCCCGACGATGTCCTCGACCGCGTCGCCGAGGGCTTCCACGCCGAGGACGGCAGTTGGGTCGGGTTCTCGGGTCGGAAGCGAGTGCTGGTCTACAACCCGGAGATCGTCGACCCCGCCGAGCTTCCGGACACGGTGCTCGATCTCGTGCAACCTGAGTGGAAAGGGCGCATCGGCGTTGCCCCCTCGAACGCATCGTTCCAGGACTTCGTGTCGGCGATGCGCATCAAGCTCGGCGACGATGCCACGGCGGCGTGGTTACAAGGCATCGCCGACAACGACGCCCTCACGTTCCCGAACAACAACGCGATCGTGGCGGCCGTCGGCCGCGGCGAGATCGACGTCGGCCTCGTCAACCACTACTACCTCTACCAGGCACTGGCCGACGATCCCGAGTTCCCCGGCGTCAACTACGACTTCCCGGACGACGACATCGGCAGCCTGGTGATCGTCACCGGCGCGGCGATGATCGAGAACACCGACAGCGAGGACGAAGCGGTCGAGTTGATCCGCTTCCTGCTGGAGGACGAGGCACAGCGATACTTCTCGGATCAGACGTTCGAGTACCCCCTCGCCGCCGGGGTCGAGCCGTCCCCGGTGCTCCCGAGGATCGAGCTCAGCGCGTCGGAGGACATCGATCTCGACGCCCTCGGCGGCGATCTGCAGTCGACGCGAGCGATGATCCATGGCGCAGGCCTCGAGGGCTGATCGGCCCCCGCACCTGTTGCGGGGCCTGGCGATTGCGATCGCCGTCGGATTCGCCGCACCGGTCGTCTACGTGCTGTGGCGGACCGTCACGCTCGACGCCGATTTCGGCGACACCATTCGAGAGTCGGTCGGGCCATTGTGGAGAACGGTCCAGTTGGCCGTCATCGTCAGCTTCGCGTCGGGCGTGCTGGGTACCGGGTTGGCGTGGCTGCTGGTCCGCACCGACGTTCCACTCGCCCGCGTGTGGAGGCTGTTGGCTCCGTTGCCGTTGGTGTTCCCCTCGTTCATCGGCGCGGCCGCCTTCATCGCCGGCCTCGCACCGGACGGTGTCATTCGCGAGGTTCTCGAGCTGTTCGGCTACGACGCGCCGCGACGGTTCCGGGGTCTGGGCCCGTCCTGCTTCGTGCTCACCGCGTTCACCTATCCCTACGTCTACTTGCCGGTCGCCGCCCGTCTGGCGGGCCTCCCACCGTCGATCGAGGAAAGCGCCCGCCTCCTCGGCGATCGGCCGTCGCGCCTGTTCTTCAGGATCGTGTTGCCCGCCATTCGAACGTCGGTGCTCGGCGGGATGCTGATCGCCCTGCTGTACTGCCTGAGCGAGTTCGGAGCGGTGCAGCTGCTCGGCTTCGACACGCTCACCCGCGTCGTCTACGCGACACGGCTCGTCGACCAAGCCCGATCCTTCGCGGCGGCAACTCTCCTGCTCGTCCTCGCCGTCCTCGCCGTCACCATCGAACGCAGACTCGGCGGCTCACTCCAGCACAGCGCACCGACCGGTCTGCGCAAGAATGCTCCGATCCGGCTCGGACGCTGGCGCATCCCCGCCGTGATGTCCGTCCTCGCGGTGCTGCTCGTGTCGCTCGTCGCGCCCGTGGTGTCGCTCGCCCAATGGGCCTGGCGCGGCATCGAAGGGAGCGCTTCGCCCCTTGCCGAGCTCGGACACGACCTGGCCGACCTGCGCGAACCGGCATGGTCGACGGCGTGGCTCGGAACCATCGCCGCCACAGCCGCCGCTGCTGTGGTGCTCCCGGCCGCCCTGTTGACCGCTCGCTACCGCAGCCGTCTCGGCCCGACGACGTCGGCGTCGATCCTCGTCGGGTTCGCGGTTCCCGGTCTGGTCACCGCGCTCAGCCTCGCGTTCTGGGCGCTCAACGTTCCGTACTTCGACCAGCTGTACCAGTCCGTCCCGCTGCTGATCGCCGCCTACGTCGTCCATTTCGGCGCCCAGGCGCTGCGCTCCACCGAGGTCGCCGCCGCCACGGTGCCACGTCGCGTCCGCGAGTCGGCGCAGCTGCTCGGTGCCTCGCCGGCGCGGCGTGCGCTCACGGTGGACCTGCCGTTGATGCGTCCCGGGCTCCTTGCCGGAGCGGGTCTCGTGCTCCTGTCGACCGTCAAGGAGCTCCCGGCAACCCTGCTCCTCGCGCCGATCGGGCTCGAAACGTTGGCAACGCGGGTCTGGGGTGCGTTCGAGGGCGGGTTCCTCGCCGAAGCGGGTCTCGCCTCGATCGTGCTCGTGCTCGCGTCCGGAACGCTGACCTGGCTGCTCGTCCTCCGCCACGCCGACCGCCTCGGTTGATCCGCGAACGGGTCGGCGCTAGGCGCCGAGTCGCCAGTAGGCGACGAGCGAGACGGAACTCCGTTGCAGCCCGATCTCCTTGCGGACGTACTTGCGGATCGAGGTCATCACCCGGGACTCGCCACCACCCCACACGTATGGGCGCCCTGCGGGCCATGCACGACCGCGAACGGCGTCGGCCAGCAGCGTCGTCGTGCCCGGCGGCGCACCGTTGCGATGCAGCCACGTGATCTCGATCGCCGGCGACAACGGCAACTCGTGCTGTTCGGACCGATCGGCGACCTCGGCGAACACGCGAGCAGGCATTCCGTCGGGGAGTTGTTCGAGGATCGCGGCGACCGCTGGGAGCCCGGTCTCGTCGGCGACCAGCAACAGCGAGTCGGTGTCGTGCGGCGGGTGATACGCGGTGCGCGGCCCCCACAGCGCCACCTCGTCGCCGCGTTCGGCGCGCGCCGCCCAGCGCGATGCGTGACCGCCGTCGCCGTGGAGGACGACCAGCATGTCGAGCTCCGACGTGTGTGAACGCCAGCGGCGCACCGTGTAGTAGGCACCGACCGGCCGCGCGTCGGGCGGCATCTGCGAGTACTGCTCCCACGTGAAGCCCTGGTCGACCCCGAGCGTGTCCTGACCGGGTGGCGGGAGCAGGAGGTAGCAGAACGAGTCGGGACCGAGCGGTTCGAACGTCGTCAGATCGCCACCGGCAAACGTGATCTGGCGCAGATGCGGATGGATCGTGTCGACCGCGCTGACGTGGGTCAGGAACGTCCGGATCTGATCCAACTCCGCCGCGTCCCGCTCCGTGTCAGTGGTGCTCATCGTCGTCGTGCTCGCTTCTGGCGGCGGATGAGGTTCATCGTGAGACCGGTCGTGGCCAGGACGAGCGGCGACAGGCCGAGGACCACCCACACGACTCGGGTGGCCGTCCCACCGAAATCGCCGGTGTGGGTCGGAAAGCTCCAATCGTCCCACGCCTGGTCGAACACGTTGCCGTCCCCGGGAACGCCGTCGTAGAGGGTCTCGCCGGTGTACTGATCGAGCGCCAGATAGGCATTGCCGGCACCTCCCTCGCGTGTCCACGGATCGAAGCCGCGGGTCACCCACGCGAGGTACGTGGCCGTCTCGTCCCACGGCGCTTCCAGGTAGTTGAGGGCACGGTTGGGGTACTGCTCGGCGATGATCGCCGCGGCGCGATCGAGCCCGATCGCCGGGCGCCCGTCCGCGGGACTCGACGCGAGATCCTCGGGCGTGAGCCACAACTCGAAGTCCCGCTGGGCGGGGGTCACGTTCTCGAACCACTTCGCCATGTTCGGAAATGCGAACGCCGCGCCGGTGAACGCAACGGCCGTGAGCGGGATCCAGACGACGAAACCGACCACCTTGTGCAGCGTCAGGTTGAACGTGAACTTGCCCCGCCCGCGACGCACCACGAAAGCCGTCGCCCAGCGCCGAACACCGGGCCAGTACCAGAGGTAGAAGCCCGACACGATGACCGCGAGAAAGCCGATCGCCAGCCACCCCACCATGTCCATGCCGTCGGGAATCACGTCGCACACGACCCCGTGGACGCCGGTCGGCTCGCCGCCGTCAGCGTCCTTGCGACACCATCCGTCCTCGGGGTCGAACACGCCGAACATGCCGTAGTCCTGCCAGAGGTACATGTGCCCCCGGTAGAGCCACCACGAGAAGCCTTCCTCCTCGTCACGGACGCCGTTCACCTCGCCCGTTCCCGGGTCGACGAACGCCGTGAGATACGCGGGCAGGGCGGTGCTCGCCTCGTCGTCGCTCACCCCCTCGTCGTCGGTCGTTGGCGGGTACAGCTCGGCATACACCTGATACACGCCGCGCCCGTTGCGTGGTGTCGTCAGTCCGTACACCGTTGCTTCCGCCGGCAGCGATGCCTGCGCCGCTTCGAAGGCTGCCTGCGGGCCGACATCACCGCTCGTCGAACGAAATCGATCGCTGTGCAACACGCTCTCGACCGAGTCATGGACGACCAGCCATGCCCCGGTGAACGACACGATGATCAGCCACGCCAACAGCCCCAGTGCCAGCCATCGGTGCAACTTGACGATCACCCGTCGCGGGCGCATCGCGACCCGGCGAATTCGCGACGGTCGCGGCGCCGGCCGGAGCTCCTCGCCGTCGTCCGTCGTCGGCGCGTCGCCCTCCCGTTCGATCGGTGCATCTGCAACCAGGTCCGAGACGGTCATCGTCAGAATCCGGCGTCCGCAGTATTAGGCATACCTAATACTCTAGAATCAGGGACCCTCACACGACAAGGTCGGTGTTGGCGCGCATCATGACCGGATGAACAGCGTCGCCGCGACTGCCGGTGCAGCACTCGACCAACTGCTCGGCGAGCCGCCGACCAGCTGGCATCCGGTGGCCCGTTACGGATCGTTGATGCAACGGGTCGAGCACCACCTGTACGCGGATCGTCGCCTGCCCGGAGTGGCGCTCGCGATGACCGGGGTCGGCCTCGGCATCACGGTCGGCCTGTCATTGCGACGCGCGATCGGACCCTGGATGGCGACCCTCGTGACGACGACGATCTGCGCGGCCGGCAGGATGCTCGACGACGAAGCCATCCGCGTGTCGCGGCTCCTCCACGAGGGCGACCTCCACTCGGCACGCCAGCGCGTCCGCACACTCGTCGGCCGCAACACCGAGCACCTCGACGAGCACGAGATCAGCCGCGCCGTCATCGAGTCGGTCGCCGAGAACTGTGTCGACGCCATCACCGCGTCCTTGTTCTGGGGGACGATCGGAGGCGCACCCGCCGTTCTCGCGCACCGGGCCGTGAACACGCTCGACGCGATGGTGGGCCATCGAGACGGCCGCTATCAACGCTTCGGGTGGGCCAGCGCACGCCTCGACGACGTCGCGAACCTGCTGCCGGCGCGGCTCACCGCCGTCTCCGTCGCCGCCGTGCGCCCGCGGCGCGCCGGCGAGATCTGGCGGGTCGTACGCCGCGACGCGCATCGGCACCCGTCGCCGAACGGCGGTGTCATCGAGGCCGCCTTCGCCGCCGCGCTCGGTGTACGACTCGGCGGCGTCAACCGGTACGGCGACGACATCGAGGATCGTGGATTCCTCGGCAACGGCGCCCCGCCGGCGCCCGCCGACATCGCGGTCGCAATCCGATTGCGGCGGCACGCGACGGCGGCATTCGCGCTCGTTCTCCTCGCGGTCGAAGCCGGTGCACGCACCGTCAGGTCGAGGGGCCCGACGCGCCCTCGAGGATGTGATCGATGACAGCCATGTTGGCGACGGCGTCCTGAGGTGGGATGGGCACCGCGGAGCCGTCACGGATCGCGGCGGAGAAGGCGTCGCACTGGGCGGTGTAGGGGTCGGCGGCCGGTACCTCGATGACGTCGATCCCAGGGGCGACGGGTGGGTCGCCACCCGAGGCGTGGATGATGCGCGTCGGGAGGTCGGGTGGGATGTTGAACGGGATCTCCACCAGCAGCCGACCGGTCGAGCCGATCAGATGAACCCGCTGGTCGGGCTCGGTCTGGGTCGAGCACGTGAACGTGGCGTGACGCCCGCCGAAGTCGAGCACCGCCGAGGTCACGGCGTCGGTGCCGAAGCGCGGATCGATGCGCACGGCAGCCGAGACGGCGGTCGGCTCGCCGTCGAACATCCACCGCGCGACGTTGATCGCGTAGCAGCCGACGTCCATCAACGCGCCGCCGCCGTACTCGGCGATGTTGCGGATGTTGGCGGGGTCGACGTTGTGGTACGCGAAGAAGACCTGGATCGCCTCGAGCTCACCGATCGTCCCCGACGTGACCAGATCTCTGACACGCAGCCACAGCGGGTGAAGCCGGTACATGAACGCTTCCATGAGCAGGACGCCAGCGGCTCGGCAGCCCTCGACCATCTCGGCTGCTTGCGCCGCCGAGAGTGCCAGCGGCTTCTCGCACAACACATGTTTGCCGGCCGCCGCGGCACGAAGCGTCCACTCCGCATGGAGGTGATTGGGCAACGGGATGTACACGGCCTCCACATCGGGATCGGCCAGGAGATCGTCGTAGGAGCCGTGGTGACGGGCGATCCCCATCTGTTCGGCGGCCGCGGTGGCCCGCTCGGCGTCCCGCGACGCGATGGCGACCACCTCGCAGTGCTGCGAACGCTGCATCGCGGGGATCACCTTGTGCACGGCGATCGCCGCCGGGCCCAAGACACCCCAGCGCACCCGGTCGTCGGTCATTCGCGTCCCCTCCGTCTGCTCTCGTCGATCGCGTTCACCTGCGCTCCTCTGATCTGTCGGCAGCGATCGTAGGCCTGGCGCCGGCCGTGGCTCGTCGGCGAAGCTCAATGTCGATGACGACGCGCGATGAGTCCGTCCTGTCGATCGAACGGACGAACACGGTGCTCTACTGCGAGCGGTGGCTCGAGACGGTCGCGTTCTACCGGACGGTCCTCGGCCTCCGCGTTGCGTTCGAGAACGACTGGTTCGTGGAGTTTCAGCTCGCTGCATCGTCGTTCCTCAGCATCGCCGACGCCTCGAGAGCGACGATCGGCGCGGTCGACGGGCAAGGCGTGACGCTGACCTGGCAGGTCCCGATGCTCGTCGAGACACGGACGCTGCTCGAGTCCAGCGGTGTCGACGTCACCGAGATCAAGAGCCGATGGGGTGCAGACGTGTTCTACTGCCACGACCCCGAGGGTCACCGCATCGAGCTCTGGTCGGATCGGCCCTGACCGTCGCAGCACCGACGACGGCCGCGCCGGCGCTGTAGCGCTCATCCAGGCAAGAAGGCGCGGCAGCGCTCGATCTCGTCGAGCGAGCCGAGCAGCTCGAACACCTCCAGGGCACGTCGCGCATGATCGGTGGCTGCCGCAGGATCGTCGTCGAACGCGCTGGCGAGGGCGAGTTCGACGCGTGCCGCCGGCCAGCGCGCGCCGAGCCGGACCCACGACTCCAACGCGCGAGCGAGCTCGGCACGCGCGGTTGCGATGTCGCCGCCCGCGAGCGCCTCGCGACCGTTCAGCTCGGCGGCACAGGCCGCGAACGGCGCCGGTGGGCCTTCGGGGTCGGGTGTGCCCAGCATGTTGTCGATCGCATGCCGTGCACTGTCCCAGTCACCGTCGACCTCGGCGAGGTCGACGCGGGCGAGCCCGCTCACGACATCGCCCGCGCGCACCTGGTTCTCGATGACCTGCAAACGATGATGTGCCTCGGCGAGCTGCCCCCGTCGCACCTGACCGAGAGCGACGGCAGGGCTCGAGCTGACGAGCATGCTCGGCTCGATCCCCGCGGGCAGCGTCGCCAGCAGGGCATCGGCCTCGTCGAATCGGCCACGCGCGGTATGGATGAAGGCGGCAACCGTCCAGATCCGGCAACTGAACGGAGGCGGCTCGTCGAGACCGCCGGTGCGCAGGATGGTCGTGGCCGCGGCGACATCGGCGAGCACGTCGTCCCACTCCCCCAACATCAGCTTCGACAGCGCCCGCCACGACATTGCGTGGAGCACCGCTGACCAATGGTTGAAGTCCATCTCCTCGTACACCAGCGATGCCAACGCCAACGCCTCGGCGTAGGAACCCATCGCGAACCGGCTCGACGCGGCCATGCACAACGCGTCCCCCCGCTCGAGCGGGTCGCGCAGGTTCGGGAGCAGGAGCATGCGGCGATCGATCGTCTCGGAGACACGGTGGTACTGGCGTTGATCCTCGGCCACCGCCCCCAACGCGTCGAGCGCGGCCGACTCCACATCGGCGAGTCCCAGACGCGCCGCCATGTCGGCGGACTGGCGGGCATCGGTCACCCGTTCCGCTGGCGACCTCGTGATCGCCGGCGCCCGAGCACCTTGCGAGACCCCCCACCCCCAAAATGCGCGGACCAGCAGTAGCCGCGCCCTGGCCTCGCCGTCACCGTCGCCGGCGAGATCGAGCCCTCGCTCGACGTAGTCCCACGCCACCTCCTGATCGGCAGGCTCGCGCAGCGACCCCACCCAGCGGATCGGCGTCTCGGTGACACGCGCGCACAGGTACGCGGCGCGGATCGGATCGGGTGCACCGGCGCCGATGAGCGCATCGGCAGCGACGCGGAACGCCGCCATGGCGGGCGAGCCGTCACCCATCAACTGGTGCGCCTCGCCCAGTGCCTCCGCGGCGTCGGCCACCTCGTCTGGCGAGACCGCGAGGTCGAGCGCGTGCTGTGCGAACGACCGGGCCCGCTCGGCGATCCCTCGCCGTTGAGCGTCACCCGCCGCCGTGACGCACCACCGGTAAGCGAGCAAGCGCCGACGCTCGATCTCGCCGTCGTCGGCGCGTCGGTCGGAGGTCGCGCCGGTGAAGGCGTGGCTCCAGTGGTGGGCGAGCAACTCGGCGAACTCGCTCTCGCGGCCTTGCGAGACATCCTCGAGCCAGGCTCCGACCTCGGCGTGCATGCTGGCGCGTTGACGCCGGGGGATCGAGTCGTACGCGACATCACACGTGAGGACGTGGCGGAAGATGCACTCCCGCTCGCCCCGGAATGCGGACCCGATCCTGGTGGTGATGAGGTCGCGCCCTTCGAGAGTGTCGAGATCCTCGTCCAGACCATCCGTGGACGGCTCGCCGAGCGAGCCCGTCCAGAACACCCTCCCGACGACAGCGGCGCGTTGGAGCACCCGCTTGCTCGACATCGGCAGCAGATCGATCCGCGCCGCGAGCACGGATTGCACGGAATCAGGGATGCGGACGTCGGCGACGTCGGGCGCGGCCCGCCAACGGTTGCCTTCGCGCACGATGTGCTCTTCGTCGATGAGTTGGCGAAGGATCTCCTCGAGGAAGAACGGGTTGCCCTCGGCGCGCTCCAGGATCCTCGCTCTGACGACTTCGGGCAGATCGTCGATGTCGAGGAGGAGCGACGCGAGTTGGCGCGCATCGGACAGCGAGAGAGGATCCAACGCGATCGCCGACGCGTTGCGGCGCCCGCCACCCCAACCCGTCCGGTGGGCCGTGAGGTCGGGGCGGGACGGGCAGATGATGACCACCGCGCCGGCACAACGCTCGGCCAGTTCCTCGATCAGGTCCAGCAGCGCAGGGTCGCCCCAGTGAATGTCCTCGACGACGACGAGGACGGGGCCACCGGAAGCGAGTTGGGTCAACAGGCCGCGCCACGCGGCGTGGATCTCGGTACGGAGCTGTCGCGGCGACATGTCGCCGAGTGCGGACCCCGGCTCGATGATGCCCATCGTGGCCGCGAGGCCATCCACCATCCGATCCACGTCGGCACCGGTGTCGCCGGCGGGCAAGGAATCACCCATCGCTCGAAGCTTCGCCATCACGGTCGCCGCCAGGTCGCTGTCGAAGACGCCGGCGAGCCCCTTGAGGATCTCGGCCAACGGCCAGTAGGTGACACCGTCGCCGTAGGGCAGGCAGCGGCCGCGCAGGACGAGGGGCGGCGTGAGCTGCTGCTCGGCCGACTCGACCAGCTCACGCACGAGTCGGCTCTTCCCGACACCCGCTTCGCCGTAGACCGTGACGAGGTGCGGCTGTCCCTCGCTCTCGCAGCGGTCGACGATCGCCCGCAGAAGTGTGAGCTCGGAGTCCCGCCCGACCATCGGCGCGCTGAGGCCTGCCACGCCACGCTCCACGGCACTGGGTGCTCCGCCGGCGGAGTCCGGAGCGAGCAGGTACGCCCGCACGGGCATCGACTTCCCCTTGAGGGCCAGCGACCCGAGATCCTCGAACCGGAAGCCACGGGCCTGGCGTGCGGTGCGTTCCGCCACGACGATCTGGCCCGCCTCGGCCGACTGCTCGAGCCGGGCGGCGACGTTGACGGCGTCGCCTGTGATCATCCCCAGATCGGCGCCCGGCTCGGTCGATGCGAGGACCTCGCCGGTGCTCACACCGATGCGCAACCCGAACCGCACGCCGTGTGCACTCTCGAGCCGTTCGTTCAGGCGTGCGAGACGGTGCTGCATCGACAACGCGCAACGCAACGCCCTGGACGGGTCGTCCTCGTGCGAGCGAGGGACGCCGAACAGCGCCATCACGGCGTCGCCGATGAACTTCTCCACGACGCCACCCTCGGCCTCGACGGCGGCCCGCATCTCGTCGAAGAAGGCGTGCATGACCGTCGCCAACTCCTCCGGATCGAGTTGCTCGCCCATCGGGGTACTGCCGACACAATCGGCGAAGAGCACCGTCACGACCTTGCGCTCATCGCTCACGGGTGAATTGTGACAGCCCTTCGACGTAGCGAGCGGGGCCTATCGGGAGTTTCGACGATCAGGCGATCCCCAACGGACGGTCGCCCGCGACGGTGATGCGGTGCATGATGCGCGGGCCGTCGTAGTCGGCGGCCGCGTAGTGGCACGTCGCCCGGTTGTCCCAGAACGCGATGTCGCCGGCGCGCCAACGCCAGCGCACCACGTGCTCGGGTGTGGCGATGTGTTCGTACAGGAGGCGCAGGATCGATTCGCTCTCGAGCCGTGACAGGCCTTCGATGTGTGATGTGAAGACCGGGTTGACGAACAGCCCGCGCTCGTGGGTCTCGGGGTGAACACGCACGACCGGGTGCCGGACCGGTACGAGCGCGGCCACACGCGCCCGATTGCCGCCGTCCCCGTCGTCTTGGAAGCGATCGAAGGTCCGGCTCGCGTCGTGGACCGCGACGAGCGGGTCGACGAGTTGGCGGATCGCCGGCGACAGCGACCCGTAGGCACCGACGAGGTCGGCCCACAAGGTGTCGCCACCGAGTGCTGGGATCTCCTTGGCGGACAGGATCGATGCGAGGGGTGGGTTGGTGGAGAACGTGACGTCGGTGTGCCAGCGGTTGTTGTAACTGGTTCCGTTGCCGCGGTCGCCGATGCCGAGGGCGTAGTCGCGGCTGTCGAGCACGAGGATCTCGGGATGATCGTCGTCGAGGCCACCCTGTAACGGGTGCGCCGGCGTGAGCTCACCGAAGCGCCGCCCGAACGCCACGAACTGGCTGGGCGAGATGTGCTGGTCCCGGAGGAACACGACCCGCCACCGCAACAGGGCCTGCCGGACCCCCGCGATCGTCGAGTCGGAGAGTGGATGGTGCAGATCCACGCCGTGGAGCTCGGCTCCGATCGAGCCGGTCAGCGGCTCGACGACGGGCTCGGGCGTCGCCCCGACGCATCACTCATCGCGTCTGCGGGGTGATCGCAGGCCATCGCCGCGGCGACTCGAACTCGTCGACGCGATCGAGCACGAGGGTGCCGTCATCGCCGCGTTGGAAGTAGCCCATCGCACGAAGCGGGGGCGAGTAGACGTGCACACTCGTCACGGCGGTGTCGCCGCGATTCACCACGGCGTGGACGTGGCCGGCGTCGAAGGTGACCGAGTGACCGGCCGCAACTCGGATCGTCGTCGCCTGGCCGTCGACGAGGACCGAGTCTTCGTCGAGTGTGCCGGTCACGACGGCGAAGGCGCCCGACGAGCCGCCGTGGTCGTGCGGTTCGAGCCCGGTACCCGGCGGCCAGTAGATCAGCCACGCGTCGTAGACGTCGGTCGACACGAGCAGCGAGTATCGCCGCTCGTCCGGTGCCGCTTCGGAGGTGAGCTCCCACGGGCGGCTGGCGGCGGCGAGATCCTGGGCGACGACCTTCAGCAGGTCGTCGTGCAAGAGCGCAGGTGAGGAAGTGGGCACGGTTCGGGAAGACCCCTCGCTAAATCCGACTAGATTTGTCGACTTTAGCGCCTGCCGGCCCGAATGTCGACCTCACAGGTCGGGATTCGGTTCGTCGATGCGCGCTCGGCGCGGTCAGTGATCGAGTGAGCTGAGGAGTCGGCTGAGATCTCCGACGAGTCGGTCGACGGCGGTCCGCGGCAACCCGGTGAGCGCGTCGTTCTCGACGGCGAGGAGTCGTTCGACGACCTGAGGCACCCGTCGGCGCCCGACGTCGGTGAGCGTCAGGACGCACCCGCGCAGGTCGTCCGGGTCGGGGTGGCGCTGGATCCATCCGGCGGCCTCGAGCCGGTCGAGGCGGGGTGTGAGGGTGCCGGACCCGACCATCATCGTGCGACGCAGATCGCGCGGTCGCTGCCCGTTCGGGTTGCGCCACAGGCTGGCCAGCACGTCGACGTCGGCTGTGGTCAGCCCGTCGGGGCGGAGGACGTCCAGCCGGCGGACCTCGAGGAGGCGTTCGATCCTCGACACCCGCCCGAGCAATGCCATGCCGGTGAGGTCCCAGTCGGGGTGTGCGTTCCTCCAGGTGGCGACGACTCCGTCGACGTGGTCGTTCATCGGCACACGATATCCCGATTTCACCTTGACTGTCGATATCGACAGAGTTATTGTCGATATCGACAGACTTTCGCGACCGATCCGAGGTGCCCAATGACCGACGCCGCCGTCCACGAATCGCGACTGGAGACGGCCCTCCTCCGACAGGCGATCGAGCTTGCCGTTGGCAACGTCTCGGCCGGCCAGTTGCCGTTCGGCGCGCTCGTCGTCCGCGATGGCCGAATCCTCGCCACCGGCGTCAACTCGACCCTCCGGGACGACGACCCGACCGCCCACGCGGAAGTCGCCGCGATCCGCAACGCCTGCCGCGAGCTGCGCACGCTGACATTGCCGGGCGCAACGCTCATATCGAGCTGCGAACCGTGCGCACTGTGTCATGCCGCCGCGGTCTCGGCCGGCGTGCTGCGCGTCGTGTACGCCGCGCCGAGGGCGTTGGCCTTCGCGATGCTCGGCGAGCCACAGGCCCCGCATGCCGCCCTGCTCGCCGAGATGCAGGACGTCCTTCGTTCGCTCGTGCCTGAGCAGATCGTGCACGTGCCGATCGAGAGCGCCAACGAACCGTTCGAACGGTTCGCGATCACAGGCGGGCGATCGTCATGAGGCTCGGGATCAACGTGCCCAACTTCGGGCCGGGCACGACTCCGGCGAGCCTTCGCGCGTGGATCGAGTTCGCCGAGGAGGCCGGGTTCTCGATGGCGATGATGTCCGACCACGTCGCCCCGACCAGGGACGTCACGGCCCTGTACCCCGCTCCGTTCTACGACCCGTTCGCGACGTTGTCGTGGTTGGCCGCGTTCACGACGCGCCTCACGCTCGGGACGAGCGTTGCCATCGTGCCCTACCGGCATCCGCTCCTCACCGCCCGCCTGAGCGCCAACCTCGACCAGTTCACGGCCGGCCGCTTCGTGCTCGGCGTCGGTGTCGGCTGGTCACAGACGGAGTTCGCTGCCCTCGGTCTGCCGTTCGCTGAACGCGGACGGATCACCGACGAGTTCCTCGCCGTCATCACCCGGGCCTGGGCCGAGCCGAGCATCTCCTACGAGGGCGACCATGTCCGCTTCCAGGACGTCGCCACCGGCCCGGCACCAGTCCGTGAGTCGCGTCCCCCGCTGTGGATCGGCGGGTCGAATGAAACCGCACTCAGGCGTGTGGCGCGGTTCGGCGACGCCTGGCATCCGGCGAACCCCGAACGCGCACTGGCTCCAGCACGCCGCCCTCCCCTGCCTGGCGCAGGCTTCCGCCTGCATCGACCGACCGACCCCGCGCTTCAGCCCACGGATCAAGGCACGGCTCACGCCGCACGACCTGGTCGCCGAGGGCCGGCCACTCGGCGTCGGAAGCGTCTCCCAGATCCACGACGACCTCGTCCTGCTCGAAACCCTCGGCGCCGACGTCGTCGTCCTCGACACCAATCCAGACCACCCTGATCAGCGCCGATCCGCAGCCGACGACTGGCAGACGCTGCGGACGATCGCCAACTGCGTCGCCGACTTCGTGGCGACCAGCCCGTCAAAGGAGGACACACCGCGATGAACGAGCAACTCCGAACACAGCCGAAGACGACCACCAAGTGGGCCCCATGGTGGGTGTACCTCGTGGTGATCGTCGGCACGAACTACCTGCGGCGCGCCGCCTTCCCAGACGGCAGCAGTCCGGCGATCCGGGTCGCCGTCGCGCTCGCCTTCTCCGCCGCGTTGTTCGTCTTCGTCACGCTCGTCTACCGCGCCGCCGCACGACGATGACCGGCCTCGTCTCGGCGTGGGTGATCGGTTGGCCGAGTCGCCCGTGGGGCCGCGAGCTCGGGTTCCGCGCTGTCGCGCAGAGCGTCTCGTTCGCTCTGGTCCTGTCAGCGGTGGTGATGCTGGGGCTGGCGCGGATCTGGCACGCCCGGGGTGGAACCACGAGCCGATGTGCGCATCGGACAAAACCGCGAGCCTTGCCGCCGTCGTTGCTCTTCACAGTGACGAACCCTCGGAACGTCCGGGGGTCGTACCGAAAGGAAGAGCATCATGTTCGCACGACGCTATGCCCCGATCGCGGCCGCTCTGACGGTGCTCGGTCTCGGAAACACCACGGCGGTCGCCGGTGACCGGCACGATTCGCCTCCCGCCACATTCGTCGGCCAGGGACCCGCCCCGGCCCGCCGCGAAGTCCCCGCTGGCGCGGCGTACTACCTGCACTTCGGACCCACCGGGCTGTGTGTGATCGGCGACGGGTTCGACTGGGGCCAGGTCCCTGCGGGAGACATGGTGCTGTTCGAGTCCACACGCGTGTTGGCGATCGACGGCAGCGATGACTTCGACACGCTCGTCGAGATCCAGCCCCTCGACCAAGGAACGGCCACATCGTGGGACGACCAGTTGAGAGTGACGGTCACCATGTACTCCGAGGTCGATTCGGTCGTCGAGCAGGTGTTCCCGATGTGGGACACCGATGGGAGTGGGACCATCGACGGCAAGGCCACCGCGAACACGCCGCAGTCTCTGTACCTGAAGCGCATCGAGTTCCAAGGCGCCGTGGACGGGGTGCAAAGCGCCGTCATCAACAACTCGCGAGTGCCGATGCACGCGACGGGATGGTTCTCACAGGTCGCGTCCGGAGAGAACGGCTTCCGCGGCGGCGACGGTCCCGATTGCGTGGAGGCATCGCTCCTCGACGACGTGGTCGTCGCGGGTGGGGGCGACGACTGGGTGAGGGCCAAGTCCGGCAACGACACGATCGTCGGCGGCGGTGGCAACGACACGATCGAAGGCAGCTCGGGCAATGACGTGCTGTACGGCGATGACGTGATGATCGAAGACGGCGGCGTCGACCTCCTCCGTGGCGGCTCCAACGACGACTGCCACGTCGGCGGCCAGGACGGGTTGCGCGACGTCCTCGACGACGATGACAACTACGACTTCGACATCTACGTGGCTGAAGCAGGCACCGTTGACGGTGAAGCGGTCGACAACATCGAGATCATCACCGATGTTGGCGCGCTGCTCGCCGACGGTTGCATCTGACGACGACACGAGGGGCGACCGTCCGGGATGGCGGCGGCGAATCCGCGAGCGGCGCGTGCTGCGCCGCTCGCGGGAAGCGGTCCATGCCGGTCATCGCTGGAGCAGCTGCTCGAGCACGCGGCCCAGCAGATCTGCTTGCGCCGTCGGGGTGGCGAGCGACTCGATGCCGAACCCGAGCAAGGCCGTGTCCTCCGTGGCGACGGAGGCGGCGACCGGGATCAGTTCCTGCGTGATGGCGAAGTTGCCTTGGGTGCCCGGTGGGCTGCCGGCGGGAGGGCCCTCGACGACCCAGGCACCGTCGTCGGCCTCGAACCCGTCGGCCTCGACGACCGTGCCACCGACGATCAGCTGGGTGTCGTCGACGAAGACGCCGATCCCTCCGGCGACCCCGGCGTCGACCTGGTCGGTGACGTAGCTGACCTTGACGTCCACCGTTTGGCCGGCGTAGCCCGACAGGTCGAAGGCGGCGTCGACCCACCCTCCCGACTCACCGGTGAACGCGTTCCACGATCCCGTGGTGCCGGTCGCCCCGCAGGGCCTGCCCGGCGACAGGTAGTGGCTCAAGAACGGGTGGAGCGGCAGGAGGGGGTTCGACCCTTCCGCGCACCCCGATGGTGGGCTCGACGACGTGCGGCCGTTCAGGTCGCGCAGCGTCGTCCACTGATCGGTGCCCGACGGCGCCGCCTCGACGATCACGTGGTGGAACGTCAGCAGGGTGCTGTACGACAGCTTCATCCGCAGGGTCGGCGCATCCGTGGCGGGGACGCCGGTGAGGTCGACCGTGCGGCCGATCCGCTGGTACGACACCGGCACCTGGAGGGCGCCCGCGTAGCGGGTCCCTTCGACCGGGCCGAACGGGTTGACGTTGCCTGCGCCCCGGTATGTGCTCGTCGCCGTCCCGGCGAACTGCGGGAAGTCTTCGGCTGGGAGCACGTCGCTGGTGAGGGAGAACGCCCCGGCCTCGTTGAGCGGATTGGCGTCAACGGCGGGCCCACCGAACTCGGCTGTCACTCCGTCGAGCGGGCCGCGGCCGTCGATGGCGGCGGGACGCACGAACGTGGCGCGCTGGCTCGCACCGAGGTAGTACTGGGCGAAGTCGTCGGACAGCAGCAGGCAGTCGGCCAGGAAGTCGCGGGTGATGGCGCAGTCCTGTTCCGGCGCCCCGGCGAGCCCGTAGAAGATGCCGCCGAGCGACCGGCCGAGCAGGCCGTGGTACTGCGTGCTCTCGCCCGCTTGGACGAGCTTGCCGCCTTCGTTGAGGTAGTCGCGCAGCGCCAGCGTCAGGTACTGCTGGCGCTCGGCGACGGCGATGTCGGGGACGGGGCCGAACAGGAACGTGTCGGTGAGCGCATCCTCAGGGTCTTGCACCAGCCGGTCGTCGCCCGTCTCCCACACCACAGCGTCGAAGTGGCTGAGCACGCCGAGCGGGTGCGGGACACCCTGGGCGTCCACGTCCCAGGTCGCATGGGTGATGTCGTTGGCGTCGAGGGCGGCGGCGTACTCGTCGGCGTACTTCGGCCCCGCCGTGCCCGCGGGGTACGTGGGATTGACGCCGGTGTAGTCCTCACTGGCGAGGATCAGCGCGTCGGCGCCGCTGTCGGAGGCCACCGTGTAGGTGAAGTGCTCGCTCTCGACGTGGCGCCTGTCGCGGCGGGCTGTGAACCACACCTCCACCGAGTCCCCCGGCCGGGTGCCCTTCACCTCGCCCCGGAACTCGGCGTAGTAGCGGTCGCGCTCGTCGCCGTAGCGCTCACCGCCCTTCCATTCGCGGATGTGCGCCCGCCGGGTTCGGCCGCCGTTGACCCGGTACTCGAGACGCTGCGTGTGCTGGTCGCGCCGAGCGGTCACGGCGACGGTCTGCGGGTCGCCGTATGACACGTCGAAGCTGTCGACCACGAACTCGGGCGCCTGCCGCCCCGTCACGGTCACCGGGTCGGCCGGGTCGGCGGCCGACTGGGCGATGGAGAGGGCGAACGGCAGGTTCTTGCGGAACTCGGCTTCCACCAGCGCCTCGTCGTCCGGGAAGTGGAACGCGCTCGTGCAGTCGGCGGGATCCCACTCGTCAGCAGGGTCGGCCGAGGCGACAGTTTGGCACTGGCTCATCTCGACGAGCACACCGAGCGTGCCATAGGCGATGTGGGCGTGCTCGTCGAGGATGCCGTTGCCGCTGTACAGGTCCGCCGTCAGGCCAGGGAGATAGCCGGGCACGGCAGATGAGGCCGGGTCCCCCACCAGGGCCTCGTACAGCGCGTCGTCGGGTGTGGGCGTGGCCACCTGCCAACCCGTGCCGTACAGCACCCCCTCGGCGGCGGAGTGGTAGTTGACGAGGAACTCGAAGCCGACCCGCGCCATCAATCCGTCGACGGCCCGGGTCTCGGGCTCGGAGGCGGGGCCGGTTCCCCGGTAGGCCTCGCTGCCGGCATCGGGCGACGAGCCCTCGTCGTCGTAGCCCCACTTGGTCGGGTAGTTGCGGTTGGGGTCCACGCCGTCGACGGCGGTGATCCGGCCGTCGCCGTCGTTGTCGCGCAGGTTCTTGCGCCACAGCCGGTTGCCCGGTGTGAATGAGTAGTCGTAGCCGTCGGGGTTGGCGACGGGCACGAACCACAGCTCGGTCGTGTCGATCAGGTCGGTGAGTGGGCGTTCGGTGCGGTAGCCGTCGACCACGTGGTGGGCGAGGCGGCGCACGGTCTCGGGACTGATCCACTCCCGGCCGTGCTGGCCGCCGATGTAGAGCGTCGCCGGCCGCCGGCCGTCACGGATGCGGCTGGCGTGCCGGGACACCTTGAGGGCGACGATGTCCTCGCCCCGCACCGTCTGGCCGATCGTGACGAGCTTGGTGATGTCCGGATTTTCGGCAGCGAGTTGCTCGAACTCGTCCTTCAGGCCGCCAGCCGCACCGTAGGGCCGGAACACCTCATAGCTGTCGGCGGGCGCGGCCGGCGGTGATGCCTGGGCCTCCAGTCCGCCGGACACGTCCGGCGCGACGACCGCCAGCCCGATCAGCAGGCTCGCGCCCACAATCGCCGAGATCGATCTCATACCCACTCCTCCCGTTGGCCGCCCGAAAGGGGGGAGGGCGACCAGCTCCGACATGTGGGCTATGTTCGAAGCCGCTGCAGGGGCCGGATCAGTCCTCGCCCAACTCGTCCGTCGTCAACTGCTCCGTCGCTCGGCGTTCGCCCACACCGCCAGCGCCGTACCGCTGATCGCGGCGCCCAACGCGCACACTCCCGTCCAGCCGGCGCGGGCGTAGACGGCTGTCGAGCCGATCGCGCCGGCTGCGCTGCCGATCGAATAGAACACCATGTACGCGCCGACGAGCCGGCTGCGTGCTCCCGGATCGATCGTGTAGATCATGCTCTGGCTCGTCACGTGGACGGCCTGGACCGCGAGGTCCAGCGTCACGAGACCGACGACGAGCGCCAGCAGCGAGTGCCGTACGAGCGCGATCGGCAGCCAGGACACCAACAGCAGCGCGAGCGCCACGCCGGTGGTGACCCGGCCGAGACCGCGATCGGCGAGCCGGCCGGCCCGCGCGGCACCGAGCGCGCCGGCCGCTCCGACAAGGCCGAGCAACCCGATCGCGCCGTGTGACATCGAGTGCGGGGGCTCGCGCAGCGGCAGGAGGAGCGACGTCCAGAGCACGTTGAAGGCGGCGAAGATCAGCATGGCCAGGGCGGCCCGGATCCGCAGCGTCCGTTCCGTCGCGTACAGCGTGAGCATCGAGCGCAGCAGCCGTCGATAGGCGATCCGCTGCGCTGGTCGGGGCAGGCTCGGCAGGTACCGCGACAACAGCGCGCTGACGGTCAGCGTGAGCGCGGCCGACACGAGGTAGACGGCGCGCCACCCCGCCACATCGGTGATCGCGCCGGCGAACGTGCGGGCCAGCAGGATCCCGATGACGACACCGCTGGTGACGGTGCCGACGACGGCACCGCGCTCGTGCTCGCCGGCGACTGTCGCGGCGAACGCCACGAGCACCTGGGTGACGACCGCGAGCACACCGACCATCACCATGCCGGCGAGGAGCACGATCGTCGAAGGCGCCGTGCCGACGACAACCAGCGCGACGGTCGACAACACGAGCTGGGTGACGATCAACTGCCGGCGGTCGAGCACATCGCCGAGCGGTACCAACAACACGAGGCCGATGCCGTAGCCGATCTGCGTCACGGTCACGACGATGCCGACGGTCGCCTGGCTGATGCCGAAGCTGGCGGCGATCGCGTCGAGGACCGGATGTGCGTAATAGACGTTCGCGACCGCCAGCCCGCACGCGACCGCGAACAAGGCGACCAACGGCCGCGGAAGCGCTCGCGACGTGACCCGCCCCGGCGACCCGGACGCCGACGCGTCCGGAGTCGCCACGACCGGTGCCGGCGCGTCGGCCGTCACAGCACCCGGCGCAGGAACGAGCGGACCAGGTTGGTGATCTCCTCGCCGCTGGACTCGAGCGCGAAGTGCCCGGCATCGAGCAGGTGGATCTCCGCGTCGGGCACGTCCCGGGCGAACGCCCGCGCACCGTCCGGGCCGAAGATCTCGTCGTGCGCGCCCCACACCGCGAGTAACGGCGGCTGATGGGTGCGGAGGTACTCCTGGAACTTGGGGTACAACTCGAGGTTGAACCGGTAGTCACGGAACAGCGCGAGCTGGATCTCCTTGTTGCCGGGCCGGTCGAGCCCCGCCTGGTCCATCGTCCAGTTGTCCGGCGACACCCGGTCCAGCCGGTCGGCCGGCACGCCGTGCGTGTATGCCCAGTGCGGCCCGGCCGGTTCGAGGCTGGCCCGCACCGGCTCGGCGTTCGTCACGCCGTCCTCGGCGAAGGCGAGCAGCGGCTCCCAGAACGGCGTGATGCCATCCAGGTAGGCGTTGCCGTTCTGGCTGATCAACGCGGTGATCCGTGCCGGCTGCTGGCTGGCGATCCGGAACCCGATCGGTGCGCCGTAGTCCTGCATGTACAGCGCGAACCGGTCCAGGCCGAGCTGGTCGAGCAGCTCGCTCGTGATCGCGGTCAGGGCGTCGAACGAGTACTCGAACTCCTCCACGGATGGTGTGGCCGAGCGCCCGAACCCGAGGTGGTCGGGGGCGATCAGGTGGTACGAGTCGGACAGCTCGGCGATCAGCTCTCGGTACATGAACGAGCTCGCCGGGAAGCCATGGAGGAGCACGACCGTCGGGTTCGCCGGGTCGCCGGCCGAGCGGTAGAAGATCTCGTGGCCCCGCACCGTCGCGGTGCGGTACCGAGTCGTGAACGTCGTCATTGACAGCTCCTGTCGTTGGATTCGAATGAATGTGGCCGGTCGGAGAACCATCGTTCTCCGTCGGATCTGGTACTATAGAGAACGTTGGTTCTCTACGCAAGGGGGTTGGCGACTTGGACGACGAAACGGCGCGTACGCTCGTGCTGGATGCCGCCGACCGGCTGTTCTACGAGCACGGGATCCGCGCCGTCGGAATGGATCAGGTCCGGGACGACTCCGGTGTGTCGCTGAAGCGGCTGTACAAGATGTTCCCGGCCAAGGAGCAGCTCGCCGAGGCGGTGCTGCGCCGCCGCGACCAATCGTTCCAACGTGCGATCGCCGAGCACGTGGCCGCGCGGCCGGACCCTCGCACTGCGCTGCTCAGCGTCTTCGATTTCCTCTACGACTGGTTCTCCGAGCCCGACTACCGGGGCTGCCCGTTCATCAACGTGTACGGGGAGATGAGCACGGTCTCCGAGTCGGTGACCTCGGCCGTGACCGACCAGAAGCAGGCGTTCGACACGTTCCTCGCCGACCTGGCCGAGCGGGCGGGCGCCGCCCGGGCGCTCGCCGAGCAGCTGTTCATCCTCGCCAACGGCGCCATGGTGGCCGCCGCCGTGCTGCGTTCGCCCGAGCCGGCGCGCCAGGCACAGCAAGTCGCCGCGATCCTGCTGGAGAACGTGACGCCCGAGGGGACTCCCGCCGAATGACCACGCGGTCGAAGTGCCTCAGCAGTCAGAGCACCGCCAGGGCCGGGAGGGCGTCGATGACGTCGCGGGCCAACTGCTCGTCGCCGACGACGACATAGGTCAGCTCGCGGGGGTCGAGCCGGGCGCTGATGGCTCGGCACACGGCGACGGCCTCGGTGACGATCTCGGTGTCGACCGCGTCGTCGCCGGCTGGACGGACCCCGCCGACGGCTCCCAGGTCGACGTCCCAGGCGGCGCCGCCGAGGTCGGTGAAGCGGAAGCGGACGAGCCGGCCTCGGTGAGACGCGCCCCGGGTGGCGAGCATGCTCGGCACGAGGCCGCACCCGATCTCGGTCATCGTGAGCAGCGACGCGAGCGGTGGGGCCACCATCGGTACGCCGACGGCGCGACGGATGTCGTCCGCGTGGGTCCACGTCTCGAAGGCCCGCACGAGCACCGCAACCCGCGTCGCGGCACGCCTGCCCCACCAGTCGATCGGCTCGTCGAGGCGGGCCTCGCCCCGGGCTGCGAGCTCCGTGTCGCTCGCTTTCGCGGCGGCCTCCAACTCGGCGACCGCGCGCGTCGGCGGGCGGCCCGCGTGCCGCGCCCGCGCCTGCGCGGTGCGGTCCTCGTTGTCGGTGGCGGTCTCGGGGATGCCGGCAACCGGTACGCCGAGCTGAGAGGCCAGCAGCGACTCGTTGGCCGACAGGTGGACCGCGACGTCGTGAACGGTCCAGCCGGCGAACTCGCTCGGGTCGACCGGGCGGGCCCAGTCGTCGACGGTCAGGTCGTGCAACAGCAGGATCGCCCGCGCCACCTCGACGCGGTGCACGTCGATCGGCGAGGCGCCGGCAACCACCGCGGCGGGCTGCCGGCGGCGGCGTGCCTCGGCGAGCACCCGACACCGCAGCTCGGCGAGCGGCGTGACGTCGTTGACGACCCCTGCCGCGAACTCGCCGGCCGCGGACCGCAGGTCCTGCTCCCAGCGGGCGATGTCGGGACTGGCGTCGAGGTGGGCGACGATGGCGGCGGCATCGTCCGTGTCGTGTGCGTCGAGCGCATAGACGGCCAGATCGTCCGGTGAGACCGGGGCCGTCGGGGGGCCGTCGTTCATGTCCATCGTTCACTCCGCTCGTTCATTTCAGGACCGAGGTGTTCGGCGATGCGCGTCAGTGCCATGCGGAGCCGGGACTTGGCGGTGCCCTCCGGGATGCCCAACACGTCGGCGACCTGCCGGTACGTGTACCCGTCGAAATAGGCGAGCTCCAGTGCCTGCCGCTGCGCCGGGGGCAGCACCTCGAGGGCCGTGCGCACCTTGCCGGTCGTGTCCGACCGGAGCACCGAGTCGGCGACGTCGGGCACATCGCCCTCCGCTCGTGCCACCCGCGACTCCCGACGCCGGCGCGCCTCCTCCCGACGCACCGCGTCGACCGCACGGCGGTGGGTGAACGTGGCGAGGAAGCCGCGTAGGGTGCCGCGCCCCGACTCGATGCGCTCCGGATGCTCCCACAGCGACACGAACACCTCCTGGGTGACGTCCTCAGCGGCCTGCCGATCGACGAGTGTCCGCACCGCGAGCCCGTAGACGAGGCCCGCGTACCGGTCGTACAGGTCGGCGAGCGCGGTCTCGTCGCCGCCCGACAGGCGCTCGACCAGAACCCGCTCCGCCCACGAGGCCCGGTGCCGTTCGTCCATGAGGCAAGTCGGTTCCACGGATGATGGTTCGATGCTGAGCGCCACAGCGGATCACACGGCACCCGTCGCCGGCGTGGCGGCGCGTTGCCTGCGGTACTCCTCGACGGGGAGCCCGCCGATGCCCCAGTGTTCGGTGTCGACCTCGTCGATGACGACGAAGGTGGTGGACGGGTCCTTGCCGAGCACGCCGACGAGCACGTCGGTGACGCCACTGATCAGCGCCGCTTTCTGACTGTTGCTGGCACCTTCGTTGGTGATCTTGATGTTGACGTACGGCATGTCAGCTCCTCGTGGCTTCGAGCTCGAAGTGGAAGACCTTGGCGATGATCTGCCAACGGCCGTCGACGTGGACCAGCGTGAGCAAGTCGGTGAAGTGCTTCGGCCCGATCGAGCACTCGACGCGGGCGAGGGCCGTCACGGGTCCGGCGAAGTCGATCGACAGCACGTTGTCGGTGCGTCGCTCGCCTCGCGACGCTGGGGACGGGCGGGCATCGACCATCGCGAGGTACTCGGGCATCGACATCTGTACGAGGCTGCCCCCCGTTGCCGACGCGTAGATGGCCCGGCGGTGGAACGCCTGGGCGAGCCGTTCGGTGTCGCTGTTGTACAGCCCATCGAAGTACAGCTGCAGTGTCGCCCCGACGGATTCGACCGCCGCTCGATTGGCGGGCTCGTGTGCGACGTTCATGCGGTCGCTTCGGCGAGGGCAACGTGTGGGTGGTGCCAGCGTGCGGCAGCCTCGGCGACTCGGCGGCCCAAGTGTTCGGCGGTGCGGCGATCGGCGAGTGGCGGGACGAGCTCGGGGCCTTGGTCGGCGTTGGACTGCGCCATCGCGCCGAGGAAACCGGCAAGCCGGTTGAGGTCGTCGGACGACCCGGCTGTGGTGTGGTTGCCGGGAAGCAGCCCGAGCCCGACCCAGATCATGCTGTGCTGCATCGCGAACAGCGCGAATTGCTGGAGGGTGGCGAGCTTGTCGCCGTTCAGACCGGCGGAGTTGGTGAACCCGGCGGCGAGCTTGTTCTTCCACCGCTGCTCGCTCCAGCGCCCGGAGGTGGCGTCGAGGAACGCCTTGAACGGTGCGGACGCGCCCGCCATGTAGGTCGGCGCGCCGAAGACGATCGCATCGGCGGCGTCGATCTCGCTCCAATGCTGCTCGTGATCCTCGACCGGAACGAGGTGGACGGTGGTGCCGGGGATGGACGCGGCACCATCCCGGACGGCCTCGGCCTGCACTCGGGTGTGGCCGAATCCGCTGTGGTAGACGATCGCGACGGTGGTCATGACGTGCTCCTCTCACATTTCTTGGGGGGTCTCGAGGGGGTGTCGGAGAGACGGTAAAGGAACCCGATGCATAGGACTACGACGAACATTGGATCATTTGTGTAACGTCACGTTATGGATGTCGATGTACGCGACCTCGAGCTCCTCGATGCGCTCGGCCGCCACGAGACCTTGACGGCCGCCGCCCGCCACCTCTACGTGAGCCAGCCCGCCCTGAGCCAACGCCTGATCCGGCTCGAAGAACGCCTGGCGACACCCCTGTTCGATCGCCGCGGTCGCCGCCTCGTCGCCACTGCGGCAGGTCGTCGGATGCTGCGGGCCGCGCATGTCGCACTGGGCGAGCTGCGATCCGCGCAGGGTGATGTGCGCGAGATCGTCGGCAACCGTCGTCAACCGGTGCGGGTCGCGACACAGTGCGCAACGACCTACCAATGGCTGCCCGAGGTACTTCGAGCGCTTCGTGAACGCGAGCCGGGTGCGGAGGTGCGCATCGAGGAAGTGCCGGACGACGAGATCATCTCGGCGCTCCTCGACGAACGGATCGACGTCGCGTTCATCAACAAGCTCGACCGGCAGGCAGATCGCGTACGCCTACAACGGCTCTTCGACGACGAGCTCCGCGCAGTTGTCGCCAGCAGCCACCCGTGGGCCGACCGGGCCCACGTCGCCGCTCCCGATTTCGTCGATGTCCACCTGATGCTGTGCGAGAGCTACGACCAGAGTCGTGTGCCTCCCGTGCCGCTCCCGATCCCGATCGGCGCCCAGCCCCGGCGCCTGACCACGCTGCCGCTCAGCCCGGACCTGCTGATCGAGATGGTCGCCTCCGGCGGCGATGTCGCGACGATCCTTCCGTCGTGGATCGTGGCCCCGTACATGCAGACCCACGACCTCGCCACCGTGCAAGTCGGCGCGACACCGCAAGCGCGCACGCTGGTACCACGCGACCCGCCACGGTGCACAGCCGGAGAACATCGAAGCCTTCGTCTCGGTCCTGACCGAGCAACTCGCCACGCCGCCGCCGACCTGAGTCGTGTGCGTCAGTCGACGACGTCGACGACAGCGGTTCCTGTGGGTTTCCACGAGGGATCGCGGCCGGTGAGGCCCAGCAGCCGGTCGAGCTGCGTGGCGTTGTCAGCGACCGGGACGATCGGACCGAAGAGTGTGCCGTCACGCGGTGCCTCGAACGAGGTCACGAACGCCATCGCGGCTTCGATCTCCTGCGCCGCAGGATCATAGGGCTGCGCGGTCGCCACCGCGATGTCCCACCCGTGGACGACCAGTTCGTCGAGTGCGACGAGTCCGACGACCTCCGCCGGCATCTCCATGCCCCCGGCGTAGGTGGACCCCTCCCAGGCCTGTGGGTCTCGCCACGCGTCGGCCAACGCCAACAGGTCGCGCGAGATCCGATCGCGCCAGTCGGGCTCGAGGTTCGCACGGCTGGGTGGCGGAGGTGGCGTGGTTCGGTCCCCAGACTCCTTGCGGGCGGCGGCGATGAATCTCACGGCGAAGACACCGAGGTGATCGATCAAGTCACCAACGCGAGCCTCGGGACAAGGCGTCGGGAGATCGAGCTGCTCGTCAGTGAGCGAGGTGACCAGGCTGGCGGTTCGCTGGGCGGCGGAATTGAGGTCGATCATGTAGACGTAGACGGCGCAGACACGGAGAACTCATCGCACCGCGGCGTGAGTATTCCACGCTGCCGCGTCGAGAGCACCCGGTGCTCCCTCAGATGGCGGATCCGAGGTAGATCAGATTGCCGCCGGGATCGCGCGTGCGGGCCACCCGCTCACCCCACGGTTGGTCCTCCGGCTCGGCAACGATCGGCGCGCCCGCCGCTGCCAGCTGCGCCAGAGCGATATCGACGTCGTCGACGTACACCCAGAACCCGAAACGGTCGACATCGGCCGCGCCTCCGACGCCGATACCGATGCTCGAGCCACCGCGTTCCATCGTCACGAATCCCGGCTCACCGTTTGGTGGGAACTGGTACGTCTGGGTGAAGCCGAGCCGTTCGTAGAACTCTCGCGTTGCCGGAAGGTCCTCAACGCTGATGATCGGGAACGCTCGATCGGTCATCCGACCAGGATCACACGACGAAGTGTGCCGGCCCGAATCGTTCAGCCGGTCCGCACACGCTCCGACGTCGGGGGTTCCGGTGGAGACGATGGGACTCGAACCCACGACTTCCTGCTTGCAAAGCAGGTGCTCTAGCCAGCTGAGCTACGTCCCCGGCAACGTTCAAGGATAGCGCTCATGCCGCCGGATTGAAGCTGGATCGATAGCCGCTCGGTGTCGATCCGACGAGGCGGGCGAAGTGCTGACGGAGCGCGGCGGCCGAGCCGAAGCCGCACGTCGCGGCGATGTCGTCGACACCGAGGCGGGTCGTCTCGAGCAGCCGTTGCGCCCGCGCGACGCGCTGGTGGAGCACCCACTGCAGCGGCGTCGTCCCGGTCGACTGCTTGAAACGCCTGGCGAACGTGCGCGTCGTCATCGCCGCCCGCCGGGCCAGTTCGTCCACGTTGAGCTCCCGATCGAGGTTGCCCTCGACCCACCGCAACACCGCCCGCAGGTCGGCATCGGCGTCGTCGCTCGAAGGCACCGGGACCTCCACGAACTGTGCCTGTCCTCCATCGCGGTGCGGCGCCACGACCATCCGCCTGGCGACGATGTTGGCCACCTCCGCACCCCAGTCGTTGCGCACCAGGTGGAGGCACAGGTCGATGCCGGCAGCCGTACCGGCCGACGTGAACAGGCCGTCGCCGCCGACATACAGCACGTTCGGGTCGAGCTCGACCTCCGGGAAGCGCTCGCGGAACACGTCCGAATACGTCCAATGGGTCGTCGCCTTGCGTCCGGCGAGCAGTCCGGTGGCAGCAAGGACGAAGGCGCCCGAGCAGAAGGTGGCGATCCGTGCTCCCCGTCGATGCGCGGCCCGCAGCGAACGGATCACCGCGTCGTCCGTCACGGGGTCGCCGAACGGCTTCCGGGCGCTCGGGATGACGATGGTGTCCGCCCAACGCAGCGCTTCGAGCCCGTGGTCGACCGCGATGCGGGCACCGAGACCTGTCGTCAGTGTCCTGCGCTCGGGGGTGCACAACCGCAGCTCGGAGCGCGGCACGCCCGCCGCTGTCCGATCGATGCCCCACACCTCACACGCGATGGCGGTCTCGAACAGCGCGGGACGATCGAACAACAGCACGGCGACCCGATGGACGGGCCTCCCTGGGGCGAGGCGGGGCGACATGCTGCCATTCTGACCGTGGCAGGAACCCACCGGTGAATGCGTTTCGGCCAGCCGACCCGTGCACGCTCCGTTGAGTCAGATCCGCCGACATTCCGTAGCGTGCGATGGATGTCTCGGCTGCAGTTCGGATCGTTCCTCGCCCCCCACCACCCGACCGGGGACAATCCGACGTTGCAGCTGCAGCGCGACCTCGAGCTCGTCACCCACCTCGATCGTCTCGGCTACGACGAGTTCTGGTGCGGTGAGCACCACTCGTCGGGCTGGGAGACGATCGCCTCACCGGAGATGTTCCTCGCCTGCGCCGGTCAGCTGTCGAGCACGATCCGCCTCGGTACCGGCGTGGTCAGCCTGCCGTACCACCATCCGTTCAACGTCGCCCAGCGCATGGTCCAGCTCGATCGCCTCACGCGAGGTCGGGCGATGTTCGGCTCCGGTCCGGGTGCGCTGCCGTCTGACGCGCGCACGTTCGGCATCGACCCGGTGCTCCTCCGCGACCGGCAGGACGAAGCGCTCGGCGTCATCATTCGCCTGCTCCGTGGCGAGCCACGGTTCTCGTACGAGTGCGACTGGTTCGAGCTCCACGATTGCGAGCTGCAACTGCTGCCGATCCAGGACGACATGCCGATGGTGACGGCGTCGTCGATCTCGCCGTCGGGCATGCAGATCGCCGGCAAGTACGGGATGGGTGTGCTCTCGATCGCGTCGCACTCGACGGAGGGGATCCTCGCCCTTCCCACACAATGGGGATTCGCCGAGGAGGCCGCGGCCGCCAACGGGACCACCGTCGATCGCGCCAACTGGCGGGTGTTGATGGCGTTCCACATCGCCGAGACCCGGGAGCAGGCGCGTGCCGAAGCCGTCGACGGGCTGCACCGCTGGCACAACGAGTACAACGTGTGGACCCTCGGCCGGCCCGGCACGTCGCACGTCGACGACAAGTGGGAGCTGATGGATCAGGCGACCGGCGCCGATGCGACTGCCGCCGGTGCGGCGGTCATCGGGACGCCCGACGACCTGGTCGCCGCGATCCGCCACATCCGCGAGCTCACGGGCGGGTTCGGCGTGGTCATCGGCTTCGCCCACGACTGGGCCAACCGTGAAGCGACGATGCGCTCGTGGGAGCTCGTCGCGCGGTACGTGTTCCCCGAGTTCGACGGTTCGGTCACCCGGCTGCGCGCGTCACAGCAGTACCTCCACGACAACCAGGCCGACCTGATGGCCGGCGCCAGCCGGGCCGTGATGGCCAAGGTGATGGCCCACGACGGTGCCGCGGCGGCGATGGGCGTCACGTTGGAACAACTCGCGGCTCGCAAGTCCGCCGGAGCTGCACGCACGGAGTCGGAGTTCCGCCCGGGTGCCGGGCTCCCGACGGAGTCAACGGACGCGGCGGAGTAGTGCCGTCGCTCAATCCTCCTTGAGGGCGACCGCGTTCGGGGTGACGTTCATCTTCGGCTCGTACTCCGCGACCTCGACGACGCGTTCGACGCGCACGAACTTCGTCCGCAGTTCGCCGCGACAGCCGTCGCAGGGACCGTAGAAACGCGACTCGACCATCTGCGCGCACCGGGGACAGACGAACTCCACGACGTGCGACCCTAGTTTGCCTACGCTCGGCTCCGATGCCGTCCGCGTTGCCGCCTCCCACACCCGGCGACCGGGCGCCGCGCCACGAACCACTGGCGCCGAACTACGCCGTCCGGCGGGCCATGGTGGCCGGCGCGGCTGTCATCGTGACCGCGCTCGCAGTCGCCGCGGCGGCGATCGCGATCGGCGGCGACGATGACGACGACGCCGGCGGGGCGACGACGTGGAACGCGGTGGCCCTCGTCAATCGCATCAACGGTGCGGTGCGCGTGGTCGACGAGGACGGTGAGGAGGTCACGACCATCCGCGGCACCGGCCGCGTCGACACGGTCCACGCGAGCGGCGACCGACTGGCCCTCGTCGGCGCGACGCAGATCGCACTCGTCGGCATCGACGGCGACGAACCGATCGTGATCCCGATCGAGCAGGGATCGACGGTCAGCCGCGTCGCCGCCGGTCGTTCGTTCACCCTGGTCGTCGCACCTGCCACCACCGGCAACCTCACGTTGATCGATGCCAGCGACGGGACCCAACTCGATGTCGGTGAGCTGGCCGAGCAGACCGACCCGATGCTGCTGGCCGACTCGATCCGCGCCGACGCCGACGGCACCGCGTTCGCGATCGGCGATGGACGCAACTTCCAGACCGTCGTCGTCCGCTTCGGCAGCACCGACGCCACATTCTTCCCGGACGTTCCGATGGCGGTCGCCGACGACCTGGTGATCACGTCGCAAACGGTCGGCCGTTCGGCCGAGCTCGGTTTCTTCGACGTCGGTGGCGAGCGGCTGGCGTCGGTCGCGAGTGAGGAGCGCCCGATCGGTGGCGTCATCGACGGCGATCGGTTCGTGTTCGTGAGCGACACCGGGGTGATCTTCGCCGCGACTCCCGACGACGATTCGCCCCGTCGGCTCGGCGTGATCGCGCTCCCGAGCGGCGACACGGTCCGATCCGTGTGGCCGGCGCTCGACGGCACGCGCCTCGTCGCGGCCGGCAGTGGGTTCCTGGCGGTCGTCGACCTCGACGGGACGGCACTGTTCCAGACCACGTTCGCGTCCGCCACCGTGACGCTCACGCCGACAACGACGTGGCGGTGCATCCCGGCCGGCGGCAGCGGGGTGTTCACGGCGCTCGTCGACCTCGCCAGCGGCGACACTGTCGCCGACCTGCAAGGTGCCGACGTGACCGCGGTGAACAGCGACGGGTGCGGCGTGGAGGTCAAGCGTGACGGTGGACGCTCCGTCGTGACGCCAGCCGGCAGCAGCGTGCTCCCGGCAGCCGTCAGCACCGCCTGGATCGCGCCCGACGCATCCGCAGTCGTGCTGGTCGACACCAGTTCGGTCGCCTCACTCGTGCGGATCGACGACGCCGAGGCAGACGACGACGGTGCGTCCGAGCCGGTCGCGCTCGGCGAGGTCGACGGGCTGGTCGCGTTCTTGGATCGTTGACCGACGACGCGTCAGACGCCGCTGCGCAGCAACCGACCGGCGAACGGACCCGCGTGCTCGCCGTGCTCCATGAACACCTCGCCGTTCACGAGCGTGTACTCGTATCCGGCGGCGCGCTGCACGTACCGCCCCGCCCCACCCGGCAGGTCGTGCACGTACTCGGGCTGGTGCAACTCGAGCGCATCGAGGTCGATGACGTTGACGTCGGCGAACGAGCCGACGCACAACCGGCCCCGACCGACGATGCCGAACAGGTCGGCGGTATCGGAGGTGAGGCGGCGGATCGCTTCCTCGAGCGTCCAGCGCTTGCGCTCCTGCACCCAGTAGCTGAGCAGGAACGTCGGCTGACTGGCGTCCATGATCTGGCCGACGTGGGCGCCGGCGTCGGCGAGGCCGAGCGTGACGAGCGGGTCGTCGAGCATCTCCTCGACCGCCCCGAGGTCCTGGTTGAGGACCGGCAGGTTGCAGTTGAGGGCGCCGTCGGACTCGAGCAGCAGTTCGATGAACGCCGCCGCCGGACTGACGCCACGTTCGGCGGCGATCGCGGCCAGCGACGTGTCGGGCGGGCAGTCGTAGCGCGCCGGACCGTCGGGCGGCAGCACGTACAGCTTGTCGAGGTCGACCTTCGTGCCGTGGACGTCGGCGTCGGCGATCAGTCGCTGCCGGAACGCCGCGTCGCGGATCAGCTGCATCTTGCGACCGTTCGTCGCGGCGCGCAGTTCCTGCCAGACCGGGACACCGTCGAACGGTGTCCGGCTCTCGAGCCCGAACAGGATCCCGATGCCCCTTGCCGTCGTCTGCGGCCTGATGCACGCACCCGATGCGTTCTCGTCGCGGCAGAACTCGATGACCCGGCGATACAGATCGGGGCGGCGGTCGCTGTAGGTCAGGCCGAAGCTGATCGGGCGGCCGCTGCGCCGGCTGGCCTCGCCCATCCACGCGATCTCGGCCCGCGTGTTGCTGAGCAGCTCGTCGTCACGTTCACCGAGGCGCATCGCGCCTTCGAACACTCCGGTGCCGGCACGGCCGAGCACGTCGGCAAACGCCAGCAGCTCGTCGGCGGCCGCGTGCGTGCCGGGCACAGGGCGGCCGTCGGGCACTCGGTGCAGGAAGGTGCGGCTCGTCGAGAAGCCGAGCGCACCAGCCGCCATCGCTTCTTCGAGGAGCGCCGACATCGCCTCGATGTCGTCGGACCGCGCCGGCTCGGTGCCGAGCCCGCGCTCGCCCATCACGTAGGTGCGCAGCGCGCAATGGCCGACGAGGCCGCCGGCGTTCGGGCCCTTCGGCATCCGGTCGAGCGAGGCGTAGAACTCGCCGTACGTCTCCCAGTCCCACGCCAGTCCGTCGAGGATCGCGTCGCGGGGGATGTCCTCGACACTCTCCATCATCTCCGCGAGATAGGCCCGATCATCCGGCCGGCACGGCGCGAACGTGACACCGCAGTTGCCGAGGACGACGCTCGTGACGCCGTGCCAGCAGCTGGACGTGGCGATCGGGTCCCACGCCAGTTGGGCGTCGAGGTGCGTGTGGATGTCGACGAAGCCGGGCGTGACGATCGCCCCCGCGGCGTCGATCTCGCGCCGGCCGGGTTCGCGGATCGACGATTCGATGGCGGCGATGCGATCACCGACGATCCCGATATCACCGTTATACGCGGGCGCCCCGGTGCCGTCGATGACCGCACCCCCGCGAATCACGATGTCGTAGCCCATTCCCGTCCGCTCCAGACACGCGCCTGCCGGCGCCTGTCTGGCCGGATGACGCAGTTATTTGACCACGCAACCGTAGGGGCCGCAACTGTCAGGGCAACCTGTGTCACGGGACTGGAACTCGACTGCAACAAGCAGTCGCTTGCGCGCTCAGCGTGAGGTTATCAGCACTTCGCTGCCAATCGGCACGAACCCGCACGCGAGGAACGCGCGCAGCGACGCCGCGTTGCCGGGCGACACCTGGGCCCACACGAGGTCACCGGGAGTCGCGACGGCAAGACCGCCGAGGATCACCGCCCGGCCGGCACCGCCGTTGCGATCGGTCCCGTCGTGCAGTTCGACCGAGAGCTCGAGTCGACCGGCGAGGCCGCGACCGAGCGTCACCAGTCCGCGGTCGTCGCCGAACACCCGCACCTCGCGACGGTGAGCGCGGGCACGCTCGACGCGTGGGTGGTCATCGAGATCGGTCCGCTCGGGAAGTGGATCACCGGGCCTGGCGGTCGCCACGAGCACGACGTCGAGCGAACCGATCCAGCCATCGGGCCCGGCCAGCCACCGCAGCACGTCGGGGTGCGTGCAACCGCCGAAGCCGTGCGCCCCGAGGGCGAGCAGGTCGGCCGGCGCCCGGTCGGTGAGCACGTAGGAATGGCCGGTGAGCTCGACCACCGCGTGCGTGCCGTCGTCGTCGGGCGCCAACACGTCGAACAGGCCGTCCGCCGGAGGAAAGCGTCCCGCGGCAGCCGCCGTGAGGATCGCGGCAAGCGGATGCGGTGACCCCGGCGACACGGCCACGACCCTAGGGTCCGAACCCGGTTTGTGACCCCCGTTCTGTCTGCTTCAAACGGCCAGATACGCGCTTTGAAGCAGACAGGTCGGAGGGGTGGAGGGCTTCGGATCGTCAGGTGATCTCGGAGGTTTGGACGGGGCGGTGCTCGCGGAGGGAGCGCCAGGCGGCGAGGCCGATGATCAGCGGGGCCCGGCCGTCGTGGGCCGACACCGGCGACTCGCCGCCACCGTCGACGTAGTCGCGGAACGCGTACCACTCCGCGATGTACGACGGGATGTAGCGGTCGAGGAAGAAGAACGGCAGCAGCGGCGCCGACGAACCGCTGCCGTCGCGTCGCAGGCCGGTGTGTGCGAGCGGGTTCTCCGACGCCGCCAATCCGCCGGAGCCGAACGCCTCGACGCGCTGGTCGTACCCGTACACGGCCTGACGGCTGTTGTCGATCGTCGTGATGCAGCCGTTCTCGTGGCGGAGCATCACGGCGGCGGTGTCGACGTCGCCCGCCTCGCCGATCGCCGGATCGACGCGCACGGCGCCTTGGGCGTACACCTCGACGACCTCGCTGCCCGTCACGTAGCGGGCCATGTCGAAGTCGTGGATCGTCATGTCGAGGAAGATCCCGCCCGACAGCTTGATGTACTCGACCGGCGGCGGCGCCGGGTCGCGACTCGTGATGCGGACGAGGTGGACGTCGCCGAGATCGCCGCTCGCGACCGCATCGCGGACCGACTTGTGGGCGGCGTCGAAGCGGCGGTTGAACCCGACCTGGATCGGCACGCCGGCCTCGCGCACGATCGCCAGCGCCTCGTCGACCCGGCCGAGGTCGAGTGAGATCGGCTTCTCGCAGAAGATCGCCTTGCCGGACCGGGCGGCCTCGATCATCAGCGGCACGTGGGTGTCGGTCGACGAGCAGATCGCGACGGCGTCGACGTCGTCGGAGCCGAACACCACGTCCATGTCGGTGGTGTGTGCCACGCCGAGACGGCCGCCGACCTCCGCGGCAGCCGCGCCGTTGACGTCGTGCACGATCGCCAGGTCGAGGCCGTCGACCCGATGCGCGATCAGCTCGGCGTGCATCCGCCCGATCCGGCCGGCACCGAGGATGGCGACGCGCATTCCGTTGGTCGTGGTCATACCGGGGTCTCCTCGGGGGTCGGCACCGGCGCGTATCCGCCACCGTTGACCGTCTGGTCGTAGTCGACGACGTTGCCCGTCATCATCCCCGACTCGTCGTCGGACAGGTAGAACGCGATCACCTTGGCCAGCTCCGGCGGCTTGATCAGCCGGCCGTACGGCTGAATGGCCTCCGCCCGTTCCAGCCATCCGTCGGTCGCGTCGTGCCACCGACGTTGCACGATGTCCTCCGACTCGGTGTCCATCCATCCCGGGTTGATCTGGTTGACCCGGATGCCGTGGCGCATCAGCGAGAAGGCGGCCGACTTCGTCATCACCGCCAGCGCACCCTTCGACACGCTGTACGCGAGCAGCCGCGTCGGTCCGCCGTGGGCGCACACCGACCCGATGTTGACGATCGATCCCCGGACGCCCTCGCGCCGCATCAGCTCGGCGGCGCCTTGGAGCATGAAGAACGGCGCCCGCACGTTGATCGCCATGATCTGATCCCAATGCTGCGGCGTGGCGCTCCACACCGTGCTGCGATCGGTCAGCGCGGCGACGTTCACCACACCGTGCACGACGCCGAACCGCTCGTCACAAGCGGCGATGATCCGCTTCGGCGATTCGACGTCCTCCATCTCGGCTTCGACGAAGATCGCCGGCGTTCCGTCGGCCGACAGTTCCGCGGCGAGCGCCTTCCCGCGGTCGGCCGAACGTCCGGCGAGCAACAAACCCGTGGCACCGCGCCGCGCGAGCTCACGCGCCGTCGCCTCGCCGAGACCCTGTGATCCTCCGTTGATGATCGTGACGCTCACAGCAACCTCTGCGCTTTCTTTCCCTCGTCCATCACCTCGCGCGCCGTGCGCACCTCGGCTCGATCGCTGATCTCAGGGACACCGACCTCCCAGAAGATCCCGCCTTCGGTCCATTCGCTCGGATGGGTCTGCAGTGCGATCACATACGTGCGCTCGGATGCTCTGGCGCGTCCGAACGCCGCCTCGAGCTCGGCGATCGACGACACCGTCTCGGTCTCGCAGCCCATCGCCGCCGCGTGGGCGGCGAAGTCGACGCGCACGACCTCGCGGTGCCGCGTGTCTTCGAGCAGGTTGTTGTACCCGACCCCGCCCTGGTTGACCTGCAACCGGTGGATCACCGCGAAGCCGCCGTTGTCACAGACGATGACGATCAGCTTGTGCCCGGCCAGCACCGACGAGAACAGATCGGAGTTCATCATCAGGTACGAGCCGTCACCGACGAAGCTGATGACCTCGCGGTCGGGGAGCGCCATCTTGGCCCCCCACGCACCGGAGATCTCGTAGCCCATGCACGAGAACCCGTACTCGCAGTCGAAGCTGTCGAGACCCTTCGCCCGCCAGCCGTTGTTGAGCTCGGCCGGGAGCCCACCCGCCGCCGCCAGCGCGTAGTCGCGCGGCTCGGCGAGACGGTCGATCGCACCCACGACCTGGGCGTACGTCGGCAACCCGCCCTCGGTCGGCGTCGCGATCTTGTCGATGTAGGCGTGGTACGCCTGGGTCTCGCGCGCCGAGCGTTCGGACCACACGGTGGGTCCGCTCCAGTCGTCGACGATCGGGGCCAGCTCGCGCAGGCACTCGCGGGCGTCCCCGACCACGGCGTGGGCGAGTCGCTTCACGGCATCGAAGTTGGCGACGTTGATGTTGACGAACCTGGCCGTGGGAGAGAACGCCGTCCACGAACCGGTCGTGAAGTCCTGCAGTCGGGTGCCGACGGAGATGACGACATCGGCTTCGGCGGCGAGCGCGTTCGCCGACGTGCACCCGGTGACCCCGATCGGTCCGGCGTTGAGCGGGTGGGCGGCCAGCATCGACGCCTTGCCGGCCACCGTCTCGACGACGGGGATGTTGTGGATCTCGGCGAACCGGGTGAGCTCGGCCTCGGCACCCGAGTAGTGGACGCCGCCGCCGGCGATGATCAGCGGACGGACGGAGTGGCGGATGACCTCGGCGGCACGCCGCAGCTGCTCGACATCGGCGCGCGGTCGCGCGATGTGGTGCACGGTCCGCTCGAAGAAGCGGACCGGGTAGTCGTAGGCCTCGGCCTGGACGTCTTGGGGCAGGGAGATGAACGCCGGCCCGCAGTTCGCCGGGTCGAGCATCGTGGCGACGGCGTGCGGCAGGGAGTGCACGACCTGCTCGGGCCTGGTGAGACGGTCCCAGTAGCGGCTGACCGGCTTGAAGGCGTCGTTGACGGTGATCGTCGGATCGTCGAAGTGCTCGACCTGCTGCAGCACCGGATCGGGAATCCGGCTCTGGAACGTGTCGCCCGCCAGCAACAACACGGGCAGCCGGTTGGAGTGGGCGACGCCGGCCGCGGTGACCATGTTGAGCGCGCCCGGACCGATCGACGACGTGGCGACCATGATCTGGCGGCGCCTCGTCGCCTTGGCGAACCCGACCGCCGCCAACGCCATCCCCTGCTCGTTCTGACCGCGCCACGTCGGCAGCTCGTCGCGTGCCTCCTCGAGCGCCTGGCCGAGGCACGTGACGTTGCCGTGCCCGAAGATCGCGTAGACGCCCGGGAACAACGGCACGTCGCGGCCGTCGACGACGGTCCGCTGGGCGACCAGATAGCGGACGATGGCCTGGGCCGTGGTGAGCTTCACGCGTCATCCTCCCTCAACGAATGGACGTCTTCCCATTTGCCTGATTCCCAACTGCGCAGGACGGCGTCCTGCACGCTGACGTAGGCGACCGCCTCGGCGAATCCCGGCACGTGGGGACGGCCGGCACCGACCGACGTGAGGAACTCGTGGTCCTCGATGCACACCAGGTCCTCGAAGCCGATCCCGTTCGCCGACCCGGGCACGAAGTTGCCGTGGTGCGGAAAGCGGTCGCCGCCGTACACGGTGACGAAGCCGGTGTGCGCGTGGTCGCCGGCGATGTAGAGCTGCAACTGGTTCATCTGCTCGAAGTTCCACCGGATCGAACCGCGAGTGCCGTAGATCTCGAACAGGTTCTGGCTCTCGGGCCCGACCATCGAGCGACACGCCTCGAACGTGCCTCGGGCACCACTCTCGAAGACGCACATCGTGCCGATGTAGTCCTCGTTGGTGACCTCGGCAGTCGGATCGCCAGCGCTCCCGCGGTCGTAGTGCGTGCCGGCCCCGGTTGGCACCGGCCGCTGCTTGATGAAGATCTCGCCGGTTCCCACGACGCGGGTGATCGGCCCGGCGACGTCACCGATCAGGAAGTGGGCGAGGTCGACGGAGTGGCTGAGGATGTCGGTCGACACTCCATGGCCCGCCTGGTCGACGAGGAACCGCCACGACAGCACGCCGAGGGGATCGGATCCGTACATCGAGAAGAACCGTCCGTAGTAGTTCGTGATCTCGCCGATCTCACCGCTGTCGACGAGTTGCTTGGCGTACTGCACGAGCGGCGCCCACCGGTAGTTGTAGCCGACCCCTGAGATCACGCCGGCCCGCCGGGTCGCCCGCTCGGCGGCAACCGTCTGCACCGGCGTACCGCCGACCGGCTTCTCGCAGAACACGTGCTTGCCGTTCGCCGCCGCGGCCTCGACCATCTCGACGTGGAGCATGTTGGGAGCGGTCACGAACACGACGTCGACATCGTCGTGCTCGACCACCTGGCGCCAGTCGGCCACCGCCGATGCGAACCCGAACGACCGCACCGCTTCCTCGCCACGGACCGCGACGGTGTCGCTGACGACGACCAGCTCGGGCTCGTAGTTGCGATCGGGGAAGTAGCTCGGCGCACGCCGGCAGCCGCGGCTGTGCGCCTGGCCCATCCACCCGAAGCCGATGACCCCGATGCCGAGACGCCGCGTCGCATGAGTCACGATGTCAGCACTCCGTCACGGCTCGTCATCGGGACGCGCGGGTCGGGCGCCATCCCCGTCCACGTATCGCGGACCCAGTGATGGGACGGGTCGTCGCAGAACGCCATCGACCGCTCGGCGCCCGCTCCGGCGAGCACGTTGAGGTAGTACATGGTGTAGCCGGGGGCGGCGATGCACGGACCGTGATACCCGCGGGGCACCAGGAACACGTCGCCGTCGCCGACCACCACGTTCTCGTCGATCGATCTGTCCGGTGTGTACGTGCGGTGCATGCCGAAGCCGTCGGTCGAGACGTCGGTGCTTCCGGCGCGGCCGATCCGGAAGTAGTAGATCTCCTCGTTGTTCACCGGGCAGTCGGGCGAGTCGTCGTGGCGGTGGGGCGGATAGCTCGACCAGTTGCCGTCCGGTGTCAGCAACTCGACGCACATCAGCCTCGAAGCGTGCTCCCACACCTCGGGGCTCATGAAGTTCGTGACCTGGCGTGTCGCCGGACCGGCACCGCGGATCTCGACCGCCACGTCCTCCGCCGGGCCGTACCGAGGGGTCAGCCGCCGGTCGCAGCGCGCCGTCGCCAACGCGACGTCACCGCCTGATGCCGAGACGATCGTGACCGCCGCGTCGCGCGGCACGTACACGAAGTCCGTCACCCTGGCGAACACGGAGGATCGCCCGGCAAGGACGAACTCGTCGCCATCGCATCGCACGGTCACGTCGGTTGCCGAGATCGGGAGGACGCACGCCTCCGAGTCTCCGGTCGCGATGGAGCGCTCTACTCCCGAGGCCAACGAAAGCACCCGCAATCCGGTGAACGACCACCCCGCGTCGTCAGGGGTGAGCGCGATCGGATCGGTGCCGTCGGCGAGCGAACCGTGAGGGCGATGCAGGGTCATGACGGCCTTCCGGGTCGCACGATACGCGCCGCGCGATCGATGGCCCGCGCGACGTCGCCGTCGGCGGGATACAACAACGCCCGCCCGACGACCAAGCCACGCACGTTCGGCACCTCCATCGCAGCCTGCCACGACTCGTACGTCGCCTCCGGATCGGGCCCGGGCGATCCCCCGAGGATCAATGCCGGCAGGGTCGTGCACGCCAACATCCGCGCCGGATCCTTGGCGGCCGGGACCTTCAGCCAGGTCGACGAGCTGGTGTAGCCGAGGCTGGCGCCGACCGCGACCACGCGGAGCAGCGCGTCGTCATCGTCGAGCAGCTTGGCCCGACCCGGTGATTCGTGGTGGTACGGCAACGGCTCGACCATGATCGGCAGGCCGCGGCGGGCGCACTCGCTGACCGCACGGGCGCACGCCTCGATGGTGGATGCCGTTCCGGCGTCGTCGTCGGCGATGCGCAGCAGGACCTTGCCGCCGTCGAGCCCGCACTCGGCGATCGCCTGCGCGTCGTAGGCCGTCATCCGGTCGTCGAGCTCCCAGCTCGCACCCATCACCCCGCCGCGGTTCATCGTGCCGAACGCGAGCTTGCCGTCGAGCGCCCCGAGCAGCGCCAGTTCCTCGAGGACGTCGGGACTGCCGAGCACGCCGTCGACACCGGGATGGTCGAGCGACACCAGCAACGCGTCCAGCGTGCGCCGGCGGTCGGCCATCGCGAACGGCTCGCCGGGCACACCGAGCATTCCCCGCGGTGTGATCGGCGGCGACGATGAACAGCCGGCCGTCGGTGAGCAGTGGCCGCCGCGCCCGCCCGCGCAACGCTGTCAACGCCCGCTCGGGATGGTCGGCGCGCTCGGCGATCAGCTCGTGCCAACGGTCATCCGTCAAGGACGTCATCGATCTCCTCCTCGAACGGCATGTCGTCGGCGCACATCAGGCGCGACGCCACGATCGCCCCCGCCGCGTTGCCGGCCCGTGCGCACCGCACGAGGTCCCAGTCGGACAGCAACCCGTGACACAGCGCGCCGCCGAAGGCATCCCCGGCGCCGAGACCGCACACCACCTCGACGGGATACGGCGCGACCCGTTCTCGCGTCCCGTCGGCGGTTGCGACGAGCACACCGTCGCGTCCCATCTTCACGAGCGCCGCCTCGAGGCCGCGGGCGAGCAGTGCGTCGGCGGCGCGATCGGGATCGGACTCGCCGACTGCGACCTCGCATTCCTCCCGGTTGCCGATCGCCATCGTGACCTGGTCGAGCACGAGGTCGAGCTCCGCCGTCGCGCTCGCTCTGTCAGGCCAGAACTGCGGGCGCCAGTCGAGATCGAGCACGGTGTGGGTACGCCGCCCGCGCCACGTCAGCAGGTCGTGGATCGTCGTGCGGCTCGGCTCGTCCGACAGGCACGACGTCGTGAGCCACAACACCGGCACGGCCGCGACGACGTCACGGTCGACATCGGCGCTCGTGATGTTCATGTCGGGCGCCTTCGGATCTCGGTAGAAGATGATGTGCGGCTCGTCCGGGTGCTCGAGCACGGCGAACGCGAGCGGTGTCCGCAGCTCCGGGTCGGTTCCGACGAACCGGGTGTCGACTCCGAACGTGTCCTCGAGCGTGCCCCTCACGTACTCACCGAACAGGTCGTCACCGAGGCGTGTGAACACCGCCGTGCGATGTCCCAGTCGGGCGCACGCCGCGGCGACGTTGGTGGCGGTGCCCCCGATCGACTTGCGGAACGTCGTGACCTCGCGCAACGGCACGCGCAACTGCTCGGCGTAGAGGTCGACGCTGATCCGGCCCACCGTGAGCAACTCGAGGTCGGCCATCGGCGCGGGCTCAGCGCGATCCGTGGATCCACAGCGCGGTCACAGCGAGCAATGATGCTCGCGGCGGCGCGCTCGGTCGAACTCGGCCGTGAATCCCGGCGTCAGTCCGCACTGTCCAGGAACTCCATGAACTGGTCGTACACGTCGTCGGCGACAGGGACGACGTGGTCGGGCTGGGGGTACTGACCACCCTCGACATCGGCGCGGAACTCGGAGAAGGCGGCGGTGCGCTCGTGCTGGAGCCGGGCGAACTCGGCGCGGAAGTCGCGGTACACCTTGGCGTGGCGCGGCTGGTGGCCCTCGGTGTAACCGAGCACGTCGACCGAGAACAGGTACTGCGCGTCGCAACCGGCGCCGGCGCCCATCGAGAACAGGACCAGCGAGGTGCGTTTGGCGATCTCGGTGGCGATCCGCTCCGGCACCACTTCGATCTCGGCGGCGAACGCGCCGGCGTTCTCGAGCGCTTTGACCTGTTGATACACGGACGTGGCCGCGTCGAGCGTCTTGCCGACGGCCCTGAAGCCGCCGGTCCACGTCCGTCGCGAGGGGATCAGCCCGACGTGACCGACGACTGGGATGCCCTCGGTCGCGAGCCGCTCGACGATCTGCAAGCTGGCCGCGCAGTACACGCAATCACCGCCGAGCAGGATCGCGTCGTGCGCCGCACGCAGGTAGTCGTCGGTCGTCTGGAGATGGCCGTACTGCAGTCCGACCTGCACGAAGCACTCGCCAGCGGCCTCACGCATCGACGCGT
This sequence comes from Ilumatobacteraceae bacterium, assembly GCA_963722415.1. GTDB lineage: Bacteria > Actinomycetota > Acidimicrobiia > Acidimicrobiales > Ilumatobacteraceae > JALOLG01. The sequence goes on along the minus strand of CAVRNI010000002.1, from coordinate 124,789 downwards.
CCCAGATCGGGGTTTCGATCGACAGCACGTCGATCCCCGCCGCGGCGCAGGCCCGCGCCTCGTCACGGTCCTCGATGTGGATCATCGAGAGCTGTCGCACGCCTCTGAGCGCTCGGATGTCGGCGACGGTGGGGCGGGTTCGGTTCATGGTTCTCCAGTGGTGTTGCAACGTCTGTCGAGCCGGATCAGGTGTCACGGATCAGGCCGTCAACAAGCTCTTCAGGTTGACGGATGGATCGGCCAGAGCTGTGGGATCGGGCGTGGCCCGCTTGGCGATCAGCATCTCGGCCAGGCGGATGTCCTTGGCGATCGCCGTCCCGGCCGCGACCCCGCACGCCGCGACCAACCGCTCGCTGCCGTCAAGTCCGAAACGCAACTCGGTGCCATCGGCGCGCACACGCACGATCGTGCTGCTCGCCGCGTCTGGCAGTCCGGCGATCTGGAGGCCGAGGTCGAACTGGTCCGACCAGAACCACGGCACGACCTGGTACGGCTCCGATGCCCCGGTGATCTGCGCCGCCACGTGGTTCGCCTGATCGTGGGCGTTGCGCCAGGCCTCGAGCCGGATCCGGCGACCGCCGAACAACGGGTGCGGGAACGAACAGCAGTCCCCCGCGGCGAAGATCGCCGGATCAGCTGTCTGGAGGTGCTCGTCGACGGCGATGCCGTTGTCGATCGTGAGGCCGGCACGCGCGGCCAGGTCCGTGTTCGGCACCGCGCCCACGCCCGCCACCACCACATCGCCGTCGATCGTCGTCCCGTCGCTGAGATGGACACGTGTGCAGTCGCCCTCGTCGGTGATGGACGCCACGCCGACACCGCATCGCAGGTCGACGCCTTCCGCCACGTGGCGCGCCGCCATCATCGCCGCCACCTCGCCGGGGACGACTCGACCCATGACCTGCGGCGCCATCTCGACGACGGCAACCTCACAGCCGCGCTGGCGCGCGCTCGACGCGACCTCGAGCCCGATGAACCCGCCGCCGATCACGACGAGCCGAGTGCCCGGTGTCAGCACCTGGCGCAGGCGGGAGGCGTCGGATCGTGTTCGCAACGTGATCGCTGCGTCGCCGCCGTCGATCGCATCGAGCGTGCGGGCCCGCGCGCCGGTGGCCAGCACGAGGTGCTCGTAGCCGACCCGCCGCCCGTCGCCGAGACCGATCTCGCGTGCTTCACGGTCGATCGCCTCGACCGTGGTGCCGACGACGACATCGATGCCCAGATCGGCAAAGCGTTCGGCGGCACAGATGGTCGTCGGCGCCGGCTCGATCGCGTCGGTCAGGGCTTGCTTCGACAACGGCGGGCGCTCGTACGGCAGGTCGTGCTCGTCACCGACGAGCGTGATCGCCCCCTCCCATCCCCGCTCCCGCAGCGCCTGGGCGACACGCGCCCCGCACTCGCCGGCGCCGACGATCACGATCGGGTTCGTCACGGGCGTCGGAGGTCAACTCAGGTCGATGAAGACGGCGCCGCCCTCGACCTTGACGGGATAGGTGCGCAGGTTCTCGCAGATCGGCGCACCCTGGCCCTGGCCCGTTCGGTAGTCGTAGCGACCGTTGTGCTTCGGACACTCGATGATGTTGTCCATGACGAGGCCATCGGCGAGCAGGAAGCGCTCGTGCGTGCAGTGGCCATCGGTGGCGTAGTACTTGTCGTCGGGCGACCGGTAGATGGCGTAGTCGCGACCTTCGTGTTCGACGGGGATCACATCCTCGGTGTCGACGTCGTCGGCCGCACACACCTCGATCCAGTCCGCCATCGCGCCTGCGCCTACCGCGCGCCCGTCGCCGCCGGGGCTCCCTCGGCGGCCAGTTCGCGCTGGACGTAGATCTCGGGATCACGTCGCTGCGTCCACAGCACGGGAGCCAACTCCCGGAATGCAGCCGCGATGCTCGGCGCGGGCGGCGGCAGATCGTCCTTGATCTCCTCGTGCAGCGCGGGCAGCGCGTGGTACGGCACCATCGGGAACATGTGGTGCTCGACGTGGTAGTTCATGTTCAGGTACACGAAGCGACTGAACGGGTTCATGTAGACGGTGCGGGTGTTGAGGCGGTGGTCGAGCACGTTGTCGGCGAGGCCGCCATGCTGCGTGAGCCCGGTCATCAGGTGATGCCACGCGCCGTACATGCGCGGCAGGCCGATGAGCAGCGCCGGCAGGATGCTGCGGGTGAGGACGCACGCCACCACCACGCCGACGTAGATCAGCAACCACACCCGGGCGGTCCAGTAGGTCTTCGGACGCTCGCTCTCCGGGACGTAGGTCGCCTCCTCGTCCGTGACGCGGCCGGAGGCGTGGATGAACATCGACCGGAAGGCCGCCGGCACGTCGAGGATGCCGAAGAAGTTGAGGGCGATGCGTCCCAGCGCCGGCGGACGCATGGCGACGATCTCCGGGTCGCGGCCGACGATGATCGTGTCGGTGTGATGGCGGGTGTGGCTCCAACGCCACACGGTCGGGTCACGCATGATCATGAAGCACGCGATGTGGTACACGACGGTGTTCATCCACCGCGTGCGAAACGCCGTGCCGTGACCGCATTCGTGCCATCGCGAATCGGACGCCGACCCGTACAGCACGCCGTAGACGAGGAAGAACGGGACCGACCACCACGAGGGAAACAGGATGGCCGCCGTCACCGCCCGTGAAGATCAGCAGCCCGAACCACAGGATGCGTGTCGCGGATGGCGGGCCCGTTGCGGCGCCGCATGAGCTCCTTCATGCGCTTGCGTGCCACCGGCGAGCGGTACCACTCGACCTGCGACAAGCCGCGCTCGACAGCCAATTTGCCGTCGTTCCCGAGCAAGGAGTAGTCGCGCATCTCGGCTCCCTGACGATGAGTCGTGGACGACATCGAACCTACCCGCGAAAGTCTCGAGCGGCCACCGGCGCTACTTCGTCGCGCCGTCGACGATCGACTCGAGCTCGTGCTGCAACTGCGTGAGCTCGGCGCCGCCCGCCATCATCTGGGTCAGTTCGTCGAGCGAGATGTCCTTCTTGGCGAAGCTGCCCATCGAGTGGCCCCGGTTCAAGATGAGGAAGCGGTTGCCGACCGGGTAGGCGTGGCTCGGGTTGTGGGTGATGAAGATGACCGCCAGGCCGAGGTTGCGGGCCTCGACGATGCGACGCAGCACGACACCGGACTGCTTGACGCCGAGTGCCGACGTCGGCTCGTCGAGGATCAGCACTTTGGCACCGAAGTACCCGGCACGGGCGATCGCAACCGACTGGCGTTCGCCACCCGACAGCGTGCCGACGGGCTGCTCGGTATCCCGGATGTCGATGCCCATCCGCGCCAGCTCGGTCTTGGCGATCGACTTCGCCTTGCCCTGGTCGATCCACTTCAGCGGCCCGAAGCTGCGCGTCGGCTCGGCGCCGAGGAAGAAGTTGCGCCACACCGACATCAGCGGGACCATCGCCAGGTCCTGGTACACGGTGGCGATGCCGTTCGCCAGGGCGTCGCGCGGCGAACCGAACGACACCTCCTCGCCGTTCATCCGGATCGAACCTTCGGTCTGAGTGTGCACGCCGGAGAGGATCTTGATCAGCGTCGACTTCCCGGCCCCGTTGTCGCCGAGCACGCACGTGACCTCGCCGGCGTTGACATACGTCGTGACGTCGCGCAGGGCGATGATGTTGCCGTAGTACTTGGTGATGTTGTCGAGCTCGAGAAGGTGGTGGACCTGGTTCATCTGACTACCTCATCTCCCTGGCTCATCTCCGGCTCATCTGTCGGGCTCACCGTCGGGGTCGTGGGTCATCGCCGCGATGACTCGGCGCGTGTCCGGATCGACCGGTTGGCGATCACGGCGGTCAGGAGGATGACACCGAGGAACACATATCGCCAGTCGGAGTTCCACCGGGCGCTCGGGATGCCCTGCACCGACATCGCCATGATGATCGCACCGATGGCACCGCCGACCGCCGTGCCGTAGCCGCCGGTGAGCATCGTGCCGCCGACGACGGCGGCGATGATGTACTCGAACTCGAGACCGTCACCGGTGCCCGACTGGAGCGTGTTGAGGCGGAACGCGAGCAGGAGGCCGACGAGCCAGGCGGCCCCCGCGACGATCATGAACAACTTCGTCTTGGTGCGGGCGGCCGGGACGCCGACCTGGCGGGCGGCCTCCTTGTTGCCACCGACGGCAAACGTCCACGACCCGAAGCGGGTTCGGCCGAGTATCCACGTCGCCACTGCGGCGAACGCGACGAACCACACGATGCGCATGCTGAACTTCGCCGGCGCCAACCCGCCGGCGATCTCGTCGGCGGTCGTGAACAGCAGCTTCACCGCCATGCCGATGACGACCGCAACGATGCCAGCGACGATCAGCCGGCCACCGAGCCGGTCGGCGAACGGGTCGGGCGTTCGGCGTTCGACGAACCGGGCGTTGAGCACCGCCCACTCCAGAACCAGGAGGGCGATGACGAGCATGACGCTGAACGCCTCCGAGCGGAACTTCTCCGACTCCGACTGGCTCCTGACGAAGAACGCCAGCCCGGCGATCACGAGGGCGATGAAGATCGATACCACCATCCGCGTCTTCGGTGAGACGCGAAGCGCCTGATATTCGGCGACCACGAAGAAGGCAATGGCGATGACGGCCAGGCCGACGAACAGCACCGCCCGCAGACCCTGCTCGGTGAACGGGAAGAACAGGTCTTCACTCGAGTCGGCATCGAAGACCAATGCCGAGATGATCGACAACACGAGAAGTCCGACGCCGATCGCGAGCGATTTGAGGATGGCCGGCGTGAAGGTCAACGCGCCGGACGTAGCGAGGGGCTCGTACCGCCACGTCGCCAGTCCGTAGAGGCCGACCAGCACGCCGGCACCGATCAGCACCGCGCCGAGCCAGTTGCCGCCCATCTCGTCGGTGACGTGCAGCGTGACCACACCGATGATCGTCGTGGCGAGCCCGGCGAGGAACATGGCGAGCCCGACCGGCTTCATCGCGGCCCGCCGCAAGAACTGCATCTCGTGGACGCCGAGGACGATCAGCGCGGTGCCGATCAACGTGCCCAGCAGATAGACCACGTCGCGAGCTTCGAATTGGTGTTCGTTGCGCAGCCACTCGGCGGCGAAGACGTCGTACCAGAACTCGTAGCCCTCACCCTCGTCGATGCGCCCGACCTGGATCTGATCGACGATCAACTTCGAGAACCCGAGCTTGGCGCCACGCAGCACGAAGAACGTGCCGAGCGTGACGATGAAGCTCGGCAGCCTGGTCTTTTCGACCATGAAACCGTTGAAGAACCCGATGCCCATGGCGACGACGAAGGAGATCGGGATCGCGATCCACAGGCTGAGTCCTGCCCCGCCGAGCTCACCGGTCTCCTTCACGAGCAGGATCGTCAAGATCCCCATCGCACCCGTGTCATGGCGCCCGACGACAGGTCGAACTCGCCGCCGATCATCAGCATCGACACCGCCACCGCCATGATGCCGAGCGTCGCCGCGACGTCGAGCACCGTCGAGGTGCCGCCGACGGTTCCGAACTGTACGGCCACCGCCCAGAAGAACACCCAGATCGCGACGGCACCGATGATGGCGCCGATCTCCGGACGGATGAACAACCGTTGGATGACGCTGCGATACGCCAGTCGTTCATCGGCGATCTCGGCGGCCTCGGCGGCCTCGACGGCCGCCAACTCTGCGACAGTGACGTCACTCATCGTGAGTCAGTCCCCCTCGTTGCGTTTCCCCCACAGCCTCGATCCCGAGGACGTCGGCCAGAACATAGTCGGCGGGCCAGGACCGCCGACGGAGTGGACAAGAATGGGGGCCGGTCCTGCGACCGGCCCCCATCCGTGACATTGGTTCTCTTGCTCTCGCTGCGTCAGCGAGTGCCGGCTGCGACCAGTTCCTTCACCGCCGCGGCGTTGTCCGGCGTGACGAAGCCGGGGCCGGTCAGGATCGGCAGGCCACCGCCGAGGGTGTTCTGGTTGGTGATGTTCAAGAACAGCAGGAGTACGGGCATGTAACCCTGCAGGTACTGCTGCTGGTCGACGGTGAACGCCACGTCTCCGCCCTCGATGGCATCGATCAGCTCCGGCGTGATGTCGAAGCCGCCGACGACCAGGTCGAGACCCAAGTCCTGCCCGGCGCGCAGGCCCGACATCGCGATGACCGGCCCGGTGCCCATGAACCCGTCGATGTCGGGATCGGCACTGAGTGCGGCGTTGATGGCGGCCTGTTGCGCGGTCTGGTCGGCATCGAGGCCGACGAACTCGCTGATGACCTCACCCTCGAACGTCTCGGCGAGTCCCTCGCAGCGCTCCTCGAGCGCGACGTTCGACTCTTCCTGGCGTCCGCACAGGATCTTCGTCGCCCCGGCGTCGTTGAACCGCTCGCCAGCGCCGTTGCCGGCGATGACCTCGGTCTGACCGACGTGCGTGAGCGCCCCGATGTCCTGGTAGTCGTTCACACCGGAGTTGAGCGTGATCACCGGGATTCCGGCCGCGACAGCTTCCTGCAGCGGGCCGACGAGCTGGTCGGGGCTCGGCAACGACGAAGCGATGCCGCTCGAGCCCTCGGCGATGGCCGCCTCGATGTCCTGGACCTGCTTCTCGGGGTCGTTGTTCGACGCCAACCACACGACGGTGACGCCGAGGTCGCTGGCAGCTTGCTCAGCGCCACGCTTGACGACCGACCAGAACGGGCCGTCGTCGGAGTGCGTGACCATGTGGATCGTGATGTCGCCGGCCTGGGTGGCGTCGACGGTGTCGCCAGGGGCGGCGGTGTCGCCAGGGGCTTCAGTGTCGCCAGGGGCTTCGGTGTCGCCAGGGGCTTCGGTGTCGCCAGGAGCGGCGGTGTCGCCGCCGCTGACGGACTCGGGCGTGCTGTCATCGGCTGTGTCGTCGTCGTCGCCGCCGCACGCGGCAGCGACCAGGCTGAACGCCGCGAGTGACGCCAGCGCAATACGCATCTTCTTCATCGTGTGGGTCTCCCCCTCGTTGGAGTGTGTGGTTGGTGCTGGGTGACCCCAGCGATTTGGCCGTGAACCGAAGTCCAGGTACCAGTGTTGGTGTGTTACTCAAAGGCCACGCTGCCCTCGCGCACCCGGACTCGCACCCCGTGGGATGCGCCAGATGCGAGGCACATCATGGTCGAAATGTTGCACGCATCGCGCATTTCGTGCCGACGACGGTGATCGTCCTGCGACACGCTCGGCTCCTCGTCCCCCTTTGCTCGGTCTCGTCTGTTGGAGCGCTCTACAGTCGAAACTCACGGACATGCTATTCGGCATCGGTCGACTGTCAATGACCTCGATGACACTGATGTGCCGACGGTGGGTCTGGCTCGTCATCGTCGTGCCGTCATTGATCGCCTGCACGGACGACCGGGATCCCTCGCTGTTCTCACCCGTGCGCGGCCCGGTGTCACCGATCGAAGCCGCCGTCCAGGTGCGCGTCGCCGGCTGCCGGTCGATCGAACATCTCGGCCAAGGCTCGATGATCGGCCCGCGGCTCGTGCTGACGTCGGCCCACGTCGTGGCCGGCGGGACGGCGATCGATCTCACGACCGCCGACGGGAGCGCCGCATCCGGCACGGTCGTGCACCTCGATCCCGACCTCGACCTGGCGCTGCTCGAGACCGACCGTGAGCTCGGCCGCCCGCTGGCCATCGGTCGCGCCGATCCGGGCGAGGTCGGAACGGTCGTCGTGCGCCGCGACGACCAGCTGCAGCCGATGGCGGTCGGAGTGGTGCGACCCGTCACGATCCGCACCGAGGACATCTACATCGAGGGCCAGGTCCTCCGACCGGGATACGAGCTCGAAGCGACGATCGAACCGGGCGACTCCGGTGGTGCCGTCGTGGTCGACGGTCGGGCCGTTGCAGTCGTGTGGTCGCGCAGCCGGCAGAACGACAACCGCGCGTGGGCGATCGATCCGAACGCGATCGCCGACGCGATCAGTGGCACCGGTCGGTCGGTGCCGGTCGACACGCACTGTGTCTGAACGCGGTCTGACCGCCGACGTGGCGGGACCGAGAGTTCCTACGGGAGCGACCGCAGGTATTCGATGCTGCGTGCGACGCCGAGCACCGGGCCCTCGCCCGCGGGAGGTGCACCGGTGATGGCCACGTCCTGTTCGAGCACGTACCAACCGTCGTAGCTGTGATCGATCAGCGTCTCGATGACGTGCGCGATCGGCACGATGCCCTCGCCGAGCGGCGGGAACAGGCCCGCCTGCGTCGCCCCCATCAGGCCCAGCTCTCCCAACCGCCGGGCGGCGGCACCGTCGATGTCCTTCAGGTGGACGAGCGCGATCCGATCGGCGTGGCGTTCGGCGATCAACACCGGGTCGGCCCCACCGAGCGTGAGGTGACCGGTGTCGAGGCACAGGGCGACCCCGCAGCCGTCGAGGAAGCGATCGAGCTCGTCGGCCTGCTCGACGAGCGTGTCGACGTGCGGGTGCAGCACCTGGGTGACACCGTGCTCGGCGATGACCGAGTCGACGTCGTCGAGGCCGGTCAGCAGCGCGTCCCACGCGTCGGCGTCGAGCTCCGGCCGCTTCCACGCGGTGAAATCGGCGACCAGTGCGGTCACGAAGCACTGCCCGCCTGCCGTCGCGATCGATTCGGCGATCTGCGCCGCGCGTTCGCGCATCTCCTGACGGCGCGAGCGATCGTGGAGGACGAGCGGCACGAATCCGCCGACGAGCGACATGCCGTACCGCTCGAGTGTCGACCGCAGCTCGTGCGGATCCGTCGGAAGCCAGCCGAGCGCGCCCTGCTCCATCGCCCTCAGACCGAGATCGGCCGCCTCGGCCGAGCACGCGGTCGACCGGCAACTGGATGCCCCAACCGGGCACCTCACAGACCCCCATGAGATCGGTGCACCGGCGACGCGGTCCATCAAGTCGGTCATAGCCATCCAGCAGGTCGTCGGCGGGCGGTGAGCCCAGGCGTCCGGGAGCGAATCCGTTAGAGCGCTCCAACACTACGCCGATCGCCGAACGTGTCAAGGCGGAGCCGGCGGGTAAGAATCCAACCGTGGCCGACGACCCGACGATGGACGACGTCGCTGCCGCGGCGGGGGTGTCGCGGGCGCTCGTGTCGCTCGTCGTGCGTGGATCACCCCGCGTCAGCGATCGTTCGCGGGCGGCAGTTCAGGAGGCGGCCGAACGCCTCGGATACCGGCCGAACATGGCAGCCCGCAACCTCGCCAGCGGTCGCACGTCGACGTTCGGGGTGCTGTTGAACGATCTCCACAACCCGTGGTTCGCGGAGATCGCCGACGGGATCCACGACGCGGCCGAGCGGGCCGGTTACCAGATCATCATCGCCAACGGGCGCCGCTCGGCGAGGACGGAGGACCGCGCCGTCGAGTCGTTCCTCGCCCACCGCGTCGATGGCATGATCCTCGCCGGCTGTCGCCTTCCCGCCCGACGCATCGACGAGGTCGGCGCCAAGACTGCGGTCGTGTCGGTCGGTCGCCCATTGCGATCGAGCCGGGTCGACACGGTCAACACCGACGAGCGTCTCGGTTCCGAGCTCGCCGTGCGCCACCTCGCCAGACTCGGGCACGGCGACATCGCCCACATCGACGGCGGCCGCGGCGCGGGGGCGGCACCGCGGAAGGCCGGGTACCTGACGGCGATGCGAACCATGGGCCTCGCGACCAGGGGCCGCGTCGTCGCTGGCGACTTCACCGAGGAGGCGGGGGTCCATGGCGTCGAGGTGCTCCTCGCGTCCGACCGCTTCCCGACCGCGATCTACACCGCCAACGACCTCAGTGCGATCGGCGCCCTCGACCGCCTGGAGGACGAGGGGATCGCGGTCCCCGGCGATGTCTCGCTGGTCGGGTTCGACAACACCGCCCTCGCCGCGCTGCACCACATCGGGTTGACGACGATCGACCAACCGCGGGTGACGATGGGCGCGCTCGCCGTCCGCTTGCTGTTGGAGCGACTGGAGGGCCGTACGACCGTGCGTCGAGAGGTCGTCCCGCCTTCGATCGTGGTCCGCACGACGAGCGGCCCCGCCGCCCGTGCGTGATCGCCGCGGTCGACGAACCATCTGGGCTGCCATTCTTTTCGGCACCCGCAAGGATCAGCAGCCCAGAACGGTTCCGGGCGGCCGTGGGATGCGCCGGTCTAGCGCCGCAGTTCGGGCTCCGACCAGAAACCCGTCGATGCCGTCGCGCGGCCACTCGCGTACTGCGCGAGCCGCGCCAGCGCGGCCGGGTCGAAGACATCGATCACGTCGAACAACGCCGCCGCCCCGGCCGATCGCAACGCGGCGTCGAACTCGGTCTTCGGTCGTGGGATCGCGGACGTGAGCACGAGGACCCGCTCGCCGGCGCCCCGCAATGCGTGCGCCCGGCCGAGCGTCCGCCACACCGCTTCGCTCGACGTCAACCCGCCCCGATGGGTGACGAACGGACCGCCCAGTTCGACGACGAATCGGCGCCTCGGGCGTCGGTCACGACCGCCGGCACCACCATTCCGGTGCCTTTCAGCCGCACGTCACGACCCTCGATCTCGAACCCGGCGTCGGTGAGCACGCGCTCCGCGACGTCCTTGCCCGACGCTCCGTCGACGACCTGTCGCGGATCGCCCTCTTCGAGCACGCGCGCACGGGCGAGCTCGACATACCCGGCATCGAGGTCGTAGCCGACGTATCGCCGGCCGAGGCGGGATGCCGCGACCAGCGTGGAGCCGCTCCCCATGAACGGGTCGAGCACGAGATCGTCGGCGAACGTGTAGAGGTCGATCAGCTTCTCGGGCAGCTCGACCGGGAACGGCGCCGGATGACCGACCCGGCGCGCGCTCTCGGACGGGAGTTGCCACACGTCGAGGGTGAGCGCCATGAAGTCCTCGGCGGAGATCGTGCTCTCCGACGGCAAACCTTCCTCGCGGCGCTGCTCGACCTTGCGGGCGCGCTCGAAGCGGCCCTTGCTGGCCACGAGGATCCGCTCCGTCACGTCGCGCAGCACGGGGTTGCTCGGGCTGCGGAACGAGCCCCATGCGCACGATCCGCTGGCGCCGATGCTCTTCTGCCACACGATCTCGCCGCGCAGCAGCAGGCCGAGGCGGTCTTGCAGGATGTGCACCACGTCAGACGCCAAGCTGCGGTACGGCTTGCGACCGAGGTTGGCGACGTTGGCCGCGATTCGTCCCCCGGGCTCGAGCACACGAACGCAGTCCGCGAACACGTCGGCGAGAAGTTCGAGGTACTCCAGGTACGAGCTCGGAACGCCGTCGCGTTCGAGCTCCTCTTCGTACTGCTTGCCGGCGAAGTAGGGCGGCGACGTGACGACGAGGGCAACCGAGTTCTCGGCGAGGGTGTGCATGTTGCGGGCGTCCCCGCACACGAACGGCTCCTCCACCGGTTTCGGCGGCAGCACGGTTGCGTCGTCGTCGAGCACCGGTGGTTCGAACCGTCCGTAGAACCCGGATGCGTCGTGCGACTCGCGACGGCCCACGCCGAAGTTCGACGTCGTGGTCGGTCGCCGCTGCACAGGGGGATCGTACGGGACACCGCCGGCGACGGGCTGATATGCGTCCGGCACTGCGTTACTGGACGGGCGGCCCCAACACGCGATCGAGGTACTCGTTGCGGAACGTCCCACCGGGATCGAGCTCGGCCCTGACCGCGGTGAACTGATCCCACTGCGGGTACCGGGGCCGCAACGTCGTCGCCGACTGGTAGTGGAGCTTGCCCCAGTGCGGGCGTCCGTCGTAGTCGTCCATGATCGCCTCGACGCCCTGGAAGTACGACTCGTAGGGCGCGCCGCGGTACTGGTGGACGGCGATCCACCCGTTGGCCCGGCCGGTACCGGTCGACAACGGGATGTCGTCGGCCGCCGACACACGCACCTCGATCGGGAACAGCGGTGGGAACGAGAGCGTGCCGGTCAGGTCGCGAACGCGTCTGACGGCCTCCGGGATCGCCTCGACCGGGATGCCGTACTCCATCTCGACGAAGCGCACGCGGCGCGGGCTGCAGAAGATGTGATCACTCCGGTCGATCAGGTCGCGCTCGGACGCGGCCGAGGTGATGAGCTTCGCTAACCGCGGTGCCAGCGCCGGAAAGCGGCGGCCGACGCGGCACACCAACCCGAACGCCGCGTTCTCGGCGACGTACTTGTCACGTACGTAGGCCCACCGTGAAGGCGGCCGCGCGGGTTCGGTCGTGCGGTGGTTGCGCTTCACCTGGCAGCGGCGGGTTCCGGGCATCCAGTAGAACTCGACGTGCTCGGCGCTCGTCGTGAAGTTGGCGAAGTCGTCGAGCACGTCGTCGAGCGTCTCGATCGTCTCCATCGCGTGCAGGTCGAACGCCGGTACGCACTGGATCGTCACCTTGGTGACGATCCCGAGCGCACCGACACCGACGCGCGCGACGCGCAGCAGGTCGGCCCGGGTCGAGGAGTCGCACGTGATCACCTCACCATTGCCACTGACGAGCTCCATCCCGACGATCGTCGTCGCCAGGTTGCCGAGTTCGGCCCCCGTGCCGTGCGTCGCCGTACTGATCGCGCCCGCGATCGACTGCGCGTTGATGTCGCCGAGGTTCGGCATCGCGAGTCCGACCGCGGCGAGCTCCTCGCACAGGTCGCGCAGGCGGATCCCACCCTGCACCGTGACTCGGCCGGTCTCGATGTCGACGTGTTCGACCGCGTTCATCGCATCGAGTGCCATGAGCACCCCGTTCGTCATCGCCGCGGCGGTGAACGAATGCCCGGCACCGATGGCCTTGACGCGTTGACCGGACTCGCTGGCAGCGGCGACCACCGTCGCCACCTCGGCGGTCGTCGACGGCCGCTCGACGGTCGCCGGGACGCACGTCTGGTTCCGCGCCCAGTTGCGCACCGTCGAGTTCGCCGAGATCCGCCTCGAGGTCACGCCGGCGACGGTAGCGCCGGCCGCGGTCGCGCCCAGCAGGCGCGACCGCGATCGCGGCGTCGAGTCAACGTTTCGTATGGGATCGTACGTCCGGATCGGCGTCGACGCACCATCCACCGCTCAGGGTCGGCGAGCGAGGTGTAGCCGACCCGCTGGTACAGCCCGTGGGCATCGGCGGTCCCGAGAAATTGCAGCCGGACCCCGTCCACCGCCGGGTGCTCGACGATCAGGCGGACCATCGCCGTGCCGAGGCCATCGCCTCGGTGTTCCTCGAGCACGTAGACGTCGGCCAGCCAGGCGAACGTCGCCACGTCGGTCACCATGCGCGCGAACCCGACCTGTGCGTCGCCGTCGGCGCTGGCATCTTGGTAGGCGCCGACCACGAGCAGACTGTTGGCAACCGCCGTGGCCTGCACGTCGAACGGCCGGCCACGCGCCCAGTACGACGACTCGCTGAGAAACCGGTGCACGGCGACGATGTCGACGCGGGCCGGGTCGGTGCTGAGCAGGTACTGGCCGTGCTGCCGCTCGATCACCTGGATGGCCACGCCGGACATGGTGCGGCGCCGAACATGCGGTGCGCAAACCGGTCCACCACCGTCCGGATCCAGGCGGTGCTCCGGCGCGGCACTCCCGTACCATTGACCCATGCGGACTGTGCACGGCACCTGTCACCACGACTGCCCCGACTCGTGCGGGTGGACGGTGACCGTCGATGACAGCGCTGCCCAATCAGTCGCCGTCAAGTTCCGGGGCGACCCCGCGCATCCGTACAGCAAGGGCGAGCTGTGTCCGAAGGTCAACCGCTTCCTCGACCGCGTGTACAGCCCCGACCGCATCCTCCACCCGCTGCGCCGCACCGGGCCGAAGGGCAGCGGCGAGTTCGAGCAGGTGTCGTGGGACGAAGCGCTGGCGGAGATCGCCGGCCGCTTGCACGACGTGATCGACACCCACGGCGCAGAAGCGGTGATGCCGTTCAGCGACGCCGGGAACCAGAGCGTCCTCTCCCTGCAGGGCCTCAGCAGCCGCTTCTTCAACCACCTCGGGGCGAGCCGTCTCGTGCGCGCGATCTGCGGTCCGACGGTCGGCGCCGGCGTGTCGATGACCAACGGTTCGAGCCTGGGCATGGACCCGCTCGAGATCCGTCACGCCAAGCTGATCATCCTCTGGGCGACGAACACCAAGCTGACCAACCGGCACCTCTGGCCGACCATCGAGGAGGCGCGCGCCGACGGCACCAAGGTCGTCGTGATCGATCCGATCCGGACCGCCACGGCCGCGGCCGCCGACTGGTTCTTGCAACCCCGACCGGGAACCGACATCGCGCTGATGCTGGCGATGATGCACGTGCTCATCCGCGACGGTCTCGTCGACGACGCATGGGTGGCCGCCCACACCACCGGCTTCGACGAGCTCGCCGAGTCCGTCGCCGATTGGACTCCCGAACGGGCGGCGGCGGCGACCGGCCTCGACGTCGCCGACATCGAGACGCTGGCCCACGACTACGGCACGATCCGCCCGGCCGCGATCCGCACCCTGATCGGCGGCGAGCATCACGAGAACGGGGCGATGTTCTTCCGCACGCTCGCCTGCCTGCCGGCCCTCGTCGGCGCCTGGACCGATCGCGGCGGCGGACTCGCGCGGAGTGTCGGCGGGTGGCACGGCCGGCTGTTCGACGAGGACGCGCTCGACCGGCCCGATCTGCTCGGCGATCGCAACCCGCGGTGGTTCAACATGAGCCGTCTCGGCGATGTGCTCACCGGCTCCGATCCGCCGGTCCACGCGCTGATCGTGTGGAACTCCAACCCGCTCGTGATCGTGCCGAACGCCGAGCTCACCCGGCGCGGCCTCGAGCGCGACGACCTGCTCACGATCGTGCACGAGCAGTTCCTCACCGACACCGCCCGGTACGCCGACTTCGTACTGCCGGCGACGACGCAGATCGAGGCAACCGACGTCGTGCCCGCGTGGGGTCACCTCTGGATGGGCTGGAACGAGGCAGCCATCGAACCGCTCGGCGAGGCGGTCAGCAACGGCGAGCTGTTCCGCCGGATCTCGCGCGCGATGGGGTTGACCGAGCCGGCGCTGTACGACGACGACGAGACGATCCTCCGCGACTCGCTCCCGAGCGTCGACCTCGACGCGCTGCGACGCGACGGATGGGTACGGGTGCCGTACCCCGACGACGGCCGGCCATGGGCGAGCGGCGAGTTCCCGACCGCGTCGGGGAGGGTCGAGCTCGCCAGTGACCAGCTCGAAGCAGATCGGGCAGCCGCGTGTGCCCACCTACATCCCGCCACGCGAGAGTCCCGATGGCGACCAGGTCCTGGCCGCGCGGTATCCCGCTCCAGCTGCTGACGCCCAAGCACCACACTCGTTTCCTGAACTCGAGCTACTCGCCCTTGCCGAAGCACGGTCCGCTCGAGGGCGGGCCGTTCATCGAGCTCGATCCGGCCGACGCCGCCACGCGCGGTCTCGTCGACGGTGACTGCGCGCGTGTGTGGAACGACCGGGCCAGTGTCGAAGTCGCGGTTCGGGTCAGCGACCGTCTCCGCCCCGGCGTGACGGCGATCCCGTTCGGCTGGTGGATGAGCCAGCACCCTGACGGCAAGGTCGCCAACAGTCTCACCAACGACACCCTCACCGAATGGGGCGGCGGCGTGGCGTACAGCGACACCCTCGTCCAGGTCGAGCGCGCCCACGCCGGGTAACGTCCGCCCTCGATGGCCATCGGGGGGTTGCGCGTCGCGGCGCGTGCTCGTGGCGTTCGGGATCGTGAGCGCCGCGTGCAGCGGAGACGACGACGCCACCTCCGACACGACCGTCGACACCGGGGGCCCGTCGACGTCCGCGACGCCACGCTCGTCACCGCCCGAGACGGCCACGACGGAAGCGGCAGACACCCAGCCGCCGACCACCGACGCACCGTTCAGGTACGAAGCGACGATCCAGCGCACGAGTTACAACATCCCCCACATCACTGCCGCCGACTTCGGAAGCCTCGGCTACGGGTATGGATACGCGTTCGCCGAAGACCATCTGTGCTCGCTCGCCGACGTCGTCGTCCAGGCGAGAAGCGAGGCGGCGAGCTTCTTCGGCGCGGGGACCGACGACATGTGGCTGAACCAGGATCTCGTGTACGAGGCGCTCGACCTCTATGGGCGGGCGACTGCCGATCTCGATGCGGCCGACCCCGAACCTCGCGCTGTGATCGAGGGCTACGCGGCCGGCTACAACCGCTACCTGGCCGACACCGGCGCCGACGCGGTGAAGGGCTACTGCGCCGGGCAACCGTGGGTCCGTCCGATCGACCAGTACGACCTCGCCGCCTACTTCAAGTCGCTGTCCTGGCGCGCGAGCGTCGACCCGCTGCTCGGCTACATCGCGTCGGCCACGCCGCCGGTGAGCCAGGACACGACCGCGCACAGCCCCGGCGACCAGTTCAGAAACCAGCACCGTCGACGCCGCGGCGCTGCCGGAGCCGAGCGCCGAATACGCACGAGGCATGGCCGGGCTCGTCCCCGACGCGTCCGCGCTCGCCAGCAACGCGTGGGCGATCGGTCCCGATCGCACCGAGGACGGCACGACGATGCTCGTCGGCAACCCGCACTTCCCGTGGCAGGGTGCGCTGCGGTTCTACGAGGCGCAGCTGACCGTGCCCGACGAGCTCGACGTGTACGGCGTGTCGCTCCTCGGGTCACCGGCGATCAACATCGGATTCACCGACGGTGTGGCGTGGTCGGCCACGGTGTCGGCCGGCCGGCGGTTCACCGCCTACACACTCGACCTCGTACCGGGCGATCCGACGCGCTACCGCTACGGCGACGAGGAGCGGGCGATGACGAGCCGCAGCGTCAGCGTCGACGTGCTCGCACCTGACGGCACGACGAGCACGATCGAGCGGACGTTCTGGTTCAGCCACTACGGACCGATCATCGACTTCCCGGGTCTCGGCTGGACCGACGCCCTGACGCTCACGTTCCGCGACGCCAACGCCGACAACGACGAGTTGATCCCTCAGTTCATGGCGATGAACCGGGCCCGGTCGATGGACGACCTGATCGACGCCCACGCCACGTGGCAGGGCATCCCGTGGGTCAACACCGTGGCGGCTTCGGCCGACGGGCGGATCTGGTACGCCGACACGTCGGCCACGCCGAACCTGTCCGACGCCGCGATCGCCGCGTGGCGCGCCGACGTCGCGGCCGACCCGATCACCAAGGTCGCCCTCGACAACGGCGTCATCCTCCTCGACGGCAGCGACCCGCTCTACGAGTGGGTCGACGACCCGGACGCCCGCGATCCCGGACTCGTGCCGTTCGACGAGATGCCCCAGCTCGAACGCACGACTTCGTGTTCAACGCCAACGACCCGTACTGGTTCGTCAACCCCGACGAGCTGCTCACGGGATATTCGCCGGCGCACGGGCTCGAGCAGACGCCGGTGTCGAACCGGACCCGGATGAACGCCCGCCAGCTGTCGGTCGACGGCGGCGACGCGGGAACCGACGGGCTGTTCACACGTGAAGAGCTCCGCGACTCGTCGGTCGGCAACCGCGTCTTCACCGCCGAGATGCTCGTCGACGAGGTGGTCGCCGCGTGCAACGCCTACGCCGCGGCGGTCCGCGATCCGAACGGCATCTGGCCGGCGGCGTGCGACACGTTGGCGGCCTGGGATCGCCGGGTCGATGTCGACTCGGTCGGCGCCGTGCTGTGGCGTGAGTTCATCGAATCGTTCTCCGGTGCGGAGCTGATCGATGCCGGGCCGCTGTGGTCCGTCGGCTTCGATCCCGCCGACCCGCTCGGAACGCCGCACGGCCTCAGCCCTGACGCCGACGTGCCGGGCCGGCTCGCCGCCGCGGTCCTCCGCCTGCGAGCCGCCGGCTTCGACCTCGACTCTCCGCTCGGCGATCTGCAAGTGGCCAATCGGGGCGGCGAGCGCATCGCCGTCCACGGCGGAACGGGTTCCGAGGGCGTGACCAACGTCGTCGGCTTCGGCGCCAACGACACGACGACCGAAACCCGCGGTCGAACGAGGCGAGCGGATCGAAGGATCGCGCTCGCTGACGACGCTCGGCTATCCAGTGAGCAACGGCACGAGCTTCATCTTCGACGTCGAGTACACGGCCGACGGCCCCGTCGCCGAGGCCTTGCTCACGTACGGCGAGAGCGGCGACCCGACGGGCCCGTTCTTCGCCGACCAGACCGCGATGTTCGCGCGCCAAGCAGTGGCGTCCGATCCTGTTCACACCCGACGCGATCGCCGCCGACCCCGCCCTCCGCGAGTACACGATCAGCGAGTAGCCACCGCGAACGCAGCCGGTCAGTGCGTGGGGTCCAGGGCTAGCCTGCCTGCATGGCAAGCGAGCTGATCTACGCGTTCAGGGTGATGCGCTTGCCCCTTCTCGACGCCGGTGGCGCGCCGATCGGCAAGATCGAGGACATCGTCGTCGTGCCAGGTCGCCCTGGGCATGCGCCGCGCGTCCTTGGCTTCGTCGCATCGAGTCAACGCCGCCGGATCTTCGTCAACGCGGCTCGTGTCGCCGAGCTCGACAGCGACGGCGCGCGTCTGCGGAGCTGGGACGTCGACCTCAACCCGTTCAAGCCACGACCCGGCGAGGTGCAGATCGGCGCCGAGCTGATCGACAAGCACGTCGGCGACGAGACGGTGAGCGACGTCGCCCTGCGCGCCGTCACCGACGGGCGTTCCAACTGGTGGGAGATCGCCAAGATCCGCCTCGCCAAGCGGAGCACGATCCGCCGGCGTCCGAGCTATCGCCTCGTCGATCACGACGAGTTGCCGGGCCTGTTCGAGGCGCCGAGCTCGATGGTCGCCGAGGCCGCCCGCCTGCGCGACATGCACCCGTCCGACGTCGCCGCCGTCGTGCGCGCCCTGCCCGTCTCGCAACGGCGCCAACTCGCCGAGGCGATGGACGACGAGCGACTCGCCGACGTGCTCGAAGAGCTTCCCGAGGCCGAGCAGCTCCGGCTCATCGAAGACCTCGACCTCGACCGCCTCATCGGCGTGCTCGACGAGATGGAGTACGACGACCTCGCCGACCTGCTCGGCGAGATGCCGCCGAACCAACGGAGTGCGATCCTCGCCGCCATGGACGAGGAAGAGGCCGAGGTCGTGACGCGCCTGCTCTCGTACGAGGAGGCGACCGCGGGCGGACTCATGACGCCCGAGATCGTGATCCTGGGCCCGACCGCGACGGTGGCCGACGCGCTCGCCGAGATCCGCAACCCCGACTGGACGCCGAGCATCGCCAGTCAGGTGTTCGTCTGCCAGGCGCCGTACAAGCCGCCGACCGGCAAGTTCCTCGGCGTCGTGTTCATGCAGCGCCTGCTGCGCGAGCCACCTCGGATCGAGCTGAGCAGGTGCGTGCACACCGTTCCCACCGTCAGCCCGGGCGTGAGCGACATGGAGGTGTTCGAGCACTTCGCCAGCTACGACATGCTCGCGCTCGGAGTCACCGACGAAGCCGGTCACCTGCTCGGCGCGGTCAGCGTCGACGACGTCGTCGACCGGATGCTCGGTGCCGGATGGCGGCAGCGTCATCGGGGGGTGGCGACCGCGACAGGAGCCGCGTCGTGAAACGGCGCAGCGATCTCACCTCGCCGCGCCATCGGTACCGGTTCGACGTCTCCTACGACGCCGACGCGTTCGGCCAGTTCAGCGAATCGATCGCCCGCTACCTCGGCACCGCCCGCTTCCTCGTCTGGCAGACCGTCGTGGTCATCCTGTGGCTGGCGTTCAACCTGCTGCCGCCCGAGAAGTACCAGTTCGACCCGTGGAACCGCGGTCTCGTCCTGCTGACGTTGGTGTTGTCGCTGCAGGCCTCGTACGCGGCGCCGCTGATCCTGCTCGCCCAGAACCGCCAGGAACGCCGCGACCGCCTGGCGTCCGACTACGACCGTCAGGTCGCCGAACGCACCCAGGCCGACACCGAGTTCCTCGCCCGCGAGATCGCCGGTGTGCGCCTGGCGCTGTCCGACGTCGTGACGGGTGAGGAGCTCGGCGACCAGATCGACCGGCTCACCGTGGTGATGAGCCGCATCGTCGAACGGCTCGACGTCATGGAGGCACGGGCCGAGAAGGAGGGCGAGATCGCCGGGTTGTGAAGCGCGTTCAACCGCGCTGCGCGACGCCCGTGAACTCCTGGAGCCGGACGCCGTAGCGCTCGACGGCGGCGAGCAGACGCACGGTGTCGAGTTGGGCGTCACCGCTGACGACCACCCCTGACGGCAGACCACCTCGATCCAACTCGCCGGCGAACACCGCCGCCGTGGCCGCGGCCGCGGTGCCCGCCCGCTCGGCGATCCCGGCGATCAACGTCTGGCGGCCGCCGGTCGCGGTCGGCGCCGCGGACCTCGACTCGCAGCGCGCCCTCCAGTCCCTCGGCGTGCGGGGTCCGGAGCATCGGAAGGCTCGACGTCAGCCGATCCCGACGGGTCGCCGACACGCGAGCGCTGATGCGCACCGCGTCCGGGAACGCGCGGTGGAGCAGCAGCGGATCGGTGAGCTCGGCGCGGTAGCAGTCGCGCGCCCCGACCGGTTCGGGGAACCAGCACAGCTCGCGCCCACTCCCTGCCCGGCGTTCGATCCACTCGCCGTCGTGCCAACCCGGTGCGAACCCGGCCAGCGCCCGGTGGTGCTGGCGGGCGCACGCCGGGCCCGCCGTTCCGTGCACCGCGACGTGGATCTCGTCTGAAACCGCGAGCTGCGCGGCGAGGTGACGGGCGATCAGATCCCGACAGCCCCGGAGACATCGCGGCGCCGACGACGAGCGTCGCGTCCGACTCGCGGAACGCATCGTCGAGGGCGAGTAGCTCGTTCGTGTCGTCGAGCAGATCGCCAACGGATACGACGGACACGCCGATCTCCGCGAGCACCGCCGCCGTCACCGCGTGTTCGCCCGCGACAGCCAGCACGACGACGTCGCCCTTCGACAAGGACGGCGTCAAGGCATCGACCGGCGTATCGCCGGGATTGCTCACGATCGCACCGCGATCGCTCAACAGTCGTGTGACCCGACGGCCGACGATGCCGTCGCCGACGACAGTGGTGCTCAACCGCGCTCCGGGAGCTCCAGTTGGCGCCAACCACCGTGCTGTGGAGGCGTCCCGCCCTTGCCGCGGACCCGCAGCGCGGCAGCGATGGCCGCGGCGAGCGCCAGTGCCGCGAGCACCCTGCGCAGGACTCTCACGAGCGGCGCACGGGTGGGTCAGCAAGAACCGAAGGGGACAGGCTCATCGTCGGCGAAGCATGTCATCAGCACCGCCGCCAGACAAGCGGCTGCAACGGTCACGGTGTGCAGCACGATCAAGGTTTCCTCAAGTCGACCGTGCGCACCGCCGATGACGTGGGATGACGAACGTGGTGGTTCCGCCACGGGGACCGGACAGCGAGGACGTTCGTCTCGCCGCGCCACCGCTGCGCCGCCGCGACAGAACGGGCATCGTCCTCGGAGCAACGCTGATGACCGCGTTGTTGGCCATCTTCGCGGTCTCGATCACGCACGACTCGGCGGCCAGCCGGCACGCGCTGGCCGAGCGCTTCCAGTCGCGCGCCGATCTGACGGCGTCGTTCGTCACCGGATACGTCGCGGACCTCGCGGCACGTGAGGCTGCTCAATCGACTCGCCTCCTCTCGGCGACCGACGTGTCGGACGCTGACTTCGAGCAAGTGGTCCTCGGTTTCGACTTCGCGGTTGCGGGGCTGTTCGATGCCGAGGGGCGCCTGCTCACGATCTGGCCGCCAGACCCGGAGCTGATCGGCGAACCATTCGCCGATCGCTACCCCCACGTCGCGACAGCCCTCGACGGCGATGTCGGCGTGTCCGGCGTCGTGGCCTCGGCGACAACGTCATCGCCGGTCGTCGCCGTGGCGGTCCCGTTCGAGACACCGAGCGGGCGGCGGGTGTTCAGCGGCGCAGTCCGTCCGGACACCGGATCGCTGCGCACCTACTTCGACACGGTCATCCCGCTCGGTGGTCGAACGTACCTCGTCGACGCGATGGGCAACATCGTCGTGACCGGCAAGTCCGGTGACATGTCGCAGGTGCCTCCGATGCTGACGGCGGGTGGGCTCAACCGTCTCAACCTCGGCTTCGGCACGTTCGAGTCGCGGGATCGCTCGTTCGTGTACGTCCGAGAGCCCGTCGACGGAACTCCCTGGCACGTCGTCCTCACGACACCGAGCGCGACGTTGTACGCGCCGGTCGAAGGTGCATCGCACGTTTCGTGGATGCTCCTGTCGGCGTTTGCGATGACCGGACTGGTTGGTCTCGTTCTCATGTTCCGACTCGCTCGAGCCCGCGCCCGCGCCGCTGCAACCGCCCGCTACGACGCGCTGACCCAACTCCCGAACCGGCGCGCCGCCGAGGAGCATCTCGACCGCGCCTCTTCCGCGTCCGCACGGCATGCCCGGCCCTACGGCCTGTTGATGATCGACATCGACCGATTCAAGGACATCAACGACGCCTACGGCCACCAGACCGGCGACCAGGTCCTTCGGCTCGTCGCCAGCGTCCTGCGGACCACGGCGCGGATGGAGGACCTCGTGTGCCGCTGGGGCGGCGAAGAGTTCCGTCGTGATCATGTCCTCGGCGTCCAGCGACAACATCGCCGCCGCCGCCGAGAGGTTCCGCGCGGCAGTCGCCACCGCCTCGGAGGAAGTGGGATCACGCGTGCACATCAGCGTGACGATCAGCGTCGGCGGCACCGTCAGCACCGGCGGCGACTCGACTGGAGCGCTCGGCGAGGCCGACGCTGCGCTGTACGCGGCCAAGCTCAATGGCCGCAACCAGGTCGTGATCCACGGCGTCGACGCCACCCCGGCGATGTCCGGCGGTTCCCGTCAACAACTGATCACGGAACTGATCACGGTGCCGGCATCGGGTCTCAGTGCGGACCGGTCTCACGAACGCGAAACAGCCGCCGGAGGCGGCCGTTCAATCCCCTGATCAGGGGCATTTGCGGTGGGGCTAGCAAGAATCGAACTTGCGACCTCATCCTTATCAGGGATGCGCTCTAACCGACTGAGCTATAGCCCCGGCGAGTAGGCGAGGCTACCGGTCACGCTGGTGGTTCCTCAACCGGGCTTCGGGGCGCCCGACACCGGCACCGTGGTCGAGCGTGTGGCGCTGGCAGGCACGTCGAGGTCGCCATCGAGATCGAACTCGGCGACCGGCGGCGACCCATCGGGCGGGCGCCGGACGACGAACCGATCGCTCCGCGAGGTCGTGTGCTCGATGACCTCCTCTTCGAGCACAGTGACGCGCACCCCTCCGACCATGTCGCTGATCAGGTTGAACAACGTCGCGCTCAACACGCCGAGGCCGGTCAGCCCGACCACGCCGAACAACCCCGCGATCCACGCGTTGTGGAAGATCTCGTCGCCCTTGAGCTCGTAGCTCTCCCATCCGAACTGTGTGAACCAGCGCTCGACGTTGTCGACGGTGCCGGTGTTCGACGCGACATTCCACAACAGCACCCCGGCCGTCAGCAGCACCCCGTAGAGCACGATGCTGAATATCAGCGCCACCTTGAACGTGCTCCACGGATCGATGTGGCGGACCACCCGGGTCACCTTGCGTACCCGGGGCCGGCGGCCGGCCACTCGCAGCCCTCCCGCACGGCCGCCCGCCATCGCCGGGATCGGCACGACGACTGGCGCGTTGGGCGCGTGCTCCCAGGTGTCGATCGCGTCGCGGCTCGGGCTCGTCACGACCGTGTGTGGTGGCGAAGTGTGCTCGACGACGGCCGACTGCACGACCGGGCGTGTCCGGCGCGGCTCGGGCTCCGACGGGATGTCGATCGTCGCAGGAACGATTTCGGGGATGGCGATGGGCCGGACCGGTTCCGCGTCCGTGACCGATGTCGAGTCAGCCGCCGCGCCTGCGTGTCGCGGACGTCCGCGTCCAAGGTCGAGTCCAGTCCCGATCGGAGAGTGGAGACGTGCTGGGCCGTCGCCTCGGACGATGGCTCGTCGACCTCGTCAACCTCCGCCGCCCGGCGTTCGCTCGGACTCACCGGATCGAGTGTACGACCCGTCATGGGGCATTGGTGGCGCGTGCGGTGGCGACGGCGTCACCAACGCGGACCTCGACCACGACGTCGGAGCCCACCTGCGCCCAGCTCACGACGGTCGCCCCGTTGGTCGTGGCCAGCTCCTCGGCGGCCGCATGCCCACCCTCGAGCGACGCCAGCGCCGCCGCGTCGGCCGCCGATCGGGCGCGAGCTGACATCGATCAGGTCGCGCGACAACTGCGCCAGCCCGGCCCCGGCGGCGACGGTGAAGCCCAAGGCAACGAGCACCACGAACACCATCGCCGACCCACGATCACGCTGCGTCCACCCTGCCCTCCGATCTCTCACAGAATCGAGGCAGCGCGTGCTGCGAAGCCGGCAGCCCGCGCTCGGCGATCAGTCGTCGCCGGACAGGATCGGCGCGACCGAAGCGACGGTCTGGCCGTCGTCGAGGTTCATCACCCGCACACCAGTGGCGTCGCGGCCCTGCGAGGAGATCTGACGCACCTCCATGCGGATCGTGACACCACCCGAGGACACGGCGACGATCTCGTCGTCGAGGCCGACCATGAACGCCGCCACGACCTCGCCCTTCTTCCCGGTGAGCCGGATGCCGATCACGCCCTGCCCGCCGCGGGTCTGGCGATTGAAGCGGTCGAGTTGGGTGCGCTTGCCGTAGCCCTCCTCGGTGATCATCAGGATCGCGGTGTCGTCGCGCGCCACATCGACGGAGACGACCTCGTCGCCGGCGCGCAGCTTCATGCCACGCACGCCGGCCGCGGCACGACCCATCGGGCGCACGTCGCTCTCGGCGAACCGGATCGTCGTGCCCTTGCGGCTGACCATGAAGATGTCGTCCTCGCCGGACGTCTCGATGACCCGCACGAGCTCGTCGCCGTCGTTGAGGTTGATGGCGATCAGCCCGTCGCGCCGGCTCGAGTCGTAGGCGTCGAACGACGTCTTCTTCACCGTGCCCTTGCGGGTGGCGAAGAACAAGTAGCGCTCGGTGGCGAAGTCGCGGGTGTCGATGATCGCCTGGATGGTCTCACCCGCCTGCATCGGGAGCAGGTTGACGATCGGCATGCCCTTGGCGGTGCGCTCGCGCTCGGGGATGTCCATCGCCCGCAGCCGGTAGACGCGGCCACGGTTGGAGAAGAACAACAGGTGCGCGTGGGCGGTGGTGAAGATCACGTGCCGCACGATGTCGTCGGTCTTCAGCCTCGCGCCGCTGACACCACGACCACCACGACCCTGGGTCTTGAACGAGTCGGCCTGCACCGACTTCACGTACTGAGCCTCGGTCATCACGACGACGAGCTCCTTGTCGTCGACGAGGTCCTCGATCGACATCTCGCCGTCTTCGAGGCTGATCGTGCACACGCGGGTGTCGCGAACTCCTCGCGGATCGCGCTCAGCTCGTCCTTGATCACGGTGCGCAGACGCTTGTCGTCGGCGAGGATCGCCATCGAGCTCCTCGATGCGCGCCCGCACGTCGGTGAGCTCGGTCTCGAGATCGATCCGCGACAGTCGGGTCAGCTGACGCAACTGCAGGTCGAGGATGTCGACCGCCTGCGCCTCACTGAACTCGAACGGCTCGGCCATCAGTGCCGTCTTGGCCGCGCCGGCGTCGTCGCTCGCCCGGATCAGGGCGATGATCTGGTCGATGACGTCGAGCGCCTTGAGGCGGCCTTCGAGGATGTGCTCGCGGCGGCGGGCCTTGTCGAGCCGGAAGTTGGATCGCCGGGTGATCACCTCGATCTGATGCTTCACGTAACCGACGAGCGCCTCACGCAAGCCCAGCGTGCGCGGCACGCCGTCGACGAGGGCGACCATGTTGATCGAGAACGACGACTGCAGCTGGGTGAGCTTGAACAGGTTGTTCATCACCACGTTGGCGTTGGCGTCGCGCTTGAGCGACACGACGAGGTGGGTCTTGCCGCCGGCCGAGCCGTCGTTGACGTCGGCGATGCCGTCGAGGTCTCCCCCGTCGACGAGCTCTTGGATGCGTGCCGCGATCGACGAGCAGCTCGTCTGGTACGGCAGCGCCGTGACGACGATCTCGTAGCGACCGTTGCGGCCTTCCTCGATGGTGGCCGTCGCCCGCATCTTCACGCTGCCGCGCCCGGTGCGATAGGCGTCGATGATGCCGGCCCGTCCGAGGATGCTCGCGCCGGTCGGGAAGTCAGGTCCCTTGACCCACTGCATCAGCTCGTCGGACGTGGCGTCGGGGTTGTCGATCAGGTGGATCGTGGCGTCGATGACCTCGCCGAGGTTGTGGGGCGGGATGTTCGTCGCCATGCCGACGGCGATGCCCTGACTGCCGTTGACGAGCAGGTTCGGGAACCTCGCCGGCAGCGCAACCGGCTCCTCGGTCTGGCCGTCGTAGTTGGGCACCATGTCGACGGTGTCCTCGTCGATGTCGGCGAGCAGTTGCATCGCCAACGGGTGGAGCCGGCACTCGGTGTAGCGCGAGGCGGCCGGTCCGAAATCCGGACTGCCGTAGTTGCCGTGGAAATCGACCAGCGGGTGGCGGAGTGAGAACGGCTGCGCCATCCGGACGAGGGCGTCGTAGATCGCGCTGTCGCCGTGTGGGTGGTAGTTCGCCATCGTGTCGCCCGAGACACGGGCGCACTTCACGAACGGGCGATCGGGGCGGAACCCCTGCTGCTCCATGTCCCAGATGATCCGGCGGTGGACCGGCTTGAGGCCGTCGCGCACGTCGGGGAGCGCGCGCGACATGATGACCGACATCGCGTACTCGAGGAACGAGTTCTCCATCTCGTCCTGGAGCTGGATCGGCTGGATCGGGTCGTCAGCGGTGCCGACCAGATCGTCGTCGGTCGGGGGGATCGGGGTATCAGACATGGCGAGGATTCCGTGATCTAGAAGTCGAGGTGGCGCACGTCGCGGGCGTTGGTGGTGATGAAGTTGCGGCGGCTCTCGACGTCGTCACCCATGAGCGTGCTCACGATGTGATCGGCCTCGGCGGCCTCTTCGACGTTGACCTGCAGGAGTGTGCGCGTGGAGGGATCCATCGTGGTCCCCTTCAGCTCCTCCCAGTCCATCTCGCCGAGACCCTTGAGGCGCTGGAAGTCCTTCTTGTGGTTCGGTCGCTCGACGAGGAAGCGGGCCTTGGCGACGTCGTCCTTCAGGTACACCTTCTCCTTGCCGACGACGGTGGAGTACAGCGGCGGCTGAGCGATGTAGACGTAACCCGACTCGACCATGTCGCGCATCTGGCGGAAGAAGAACGTCAGCAGCAGCGTGCGGATGTGGGAGCCGTCGACGTCGGCGTCGCACAACGCGATGACCTTGTGGTAGCGGGCCTTGGTGACGTCGTACTCCTCGCCGACGCCGGCACCGATCGCCGTGATCAGGGCCTGGATCTCGTTGTTCTTCAGCATCTTGTCGACGCGGGCCCGCTCGACGTTGAGGATCTTGCCGCGGATCGGCAGGATCGCCTGGTTGAACGGGTTGCGGGCGTCGAGCGCGGTGCCGCCCGCCGAGTCGCCTTCGACGATGAACAACTCGCTCTCGTCGGCGTTCTTGCTGGCGCAGTCCTTCAGCTTGTCGGGCATGCCCGCACCCGACAGGGCGGTCTTGCGGCGGATCGCGTTGCGGGCGTTCTTCGCCGCGAGACGTGCCAGCGAGGCGGCGATGCCCTTCTTGACGACCTTGTTGGCCTCCGTGGGATTCTCCTCGAGCCACTCGGCCAGCCGCTCGTTCGTGGCCTTCTGGACGAACGATCGCATCGGGACGTTGCCGAGCTTGGCCTTGGTCTGGCCCTCGAACTGCGGGTCGCGCAGCTTGCACGAGATGATCGCGGTGAGGCCCTCGCGAATGTCCTCGCCGAGGAGGTTGTCGTCTTTCTCCTTCAGCAGGTTCTTCGCTCGCGGTACTTGTTGATGACCGACGTGAGCGCCGTCTTGAAGCCCTCGACGTGCATCCCGCCCTCGATCGTGGAGATGCCGTTGGCGTAGCCGTGGATGCCTTCGTAGTAGCCGGTGTTCCACTGGATCGCGATGTCGAGGGTCTGACCACCTTCGCCGTCGTCGTCCTCGAACGAGCAGACCTTCGAGAACAGCGGCTCCTTCGAGCCGTTGAGGTGCTTCACGAAGTCGATCAGGCCGCCCTTGTACTGGAACGTGACCTTCTGTTCCTTGCCCTCGCGCTCGTCGGTGAACACGATCTCGAGGCCCTTGTTGAGGAACGCCATCGTCTGCAGCCGCTCGAGCACCGTGCGGGAGACGAACTCGGTTCCCTCGGCGGCGAAGATCGTCGGATCGGGCCAGAACGTGACGGTCGTGCCGGAGGTGCGGCGGAAGCGGCCCGCCTTCGGCGTGTCGCCGACGGCCTGCAGCCGTGCCCTGCGGCTTGCCGCCCTTCGCGTACTCCTGGTGGTAGCGCGTGCCGTCACGGTCGATCTCGACGATGAACCGCTCGGACAGCGCGTTGACGACGCTGACACCGACGCCGTGCAGGCCGCCCGACACCTTGTAGCCCGTGCCACCGAACTTGCCGCCGGCGTGCAGCACGGTGAGCACGACCTCGACCGCGCTCTTGCCCTTGTGCGGGCCGCTCGGGTAGGCGTCGACGGGGATGCCACGGCCGTTGTCGTCGACCCGGCAGCCACCATCGGCCTGCAGCGTGACGTCGATGCGGGTGCAGTGCCCCGCCATCGCCTCGTCGACCGCGTTGTCGACGACCTCCCAGATCAGGTGGTGCAGCCCGGCGAGTCCGGTCGACCCGACGTACATGCCGGGGCGCTTGCGCACGGGATCGAGCCCCTCGAGGACCTGGATGTCCTTCGCGTCGTAATCAGTAGCCACTTTGCGGCCGCTTTTCGGGGACTCAGGGGCGGTTGACACGCGTACCTCGATGACTGCTTGAGCTCGCGAACTGGAGCGTTCGCATGGGACGATCACACCGTCGATACGCTGGCACGATTCGGGCCTTGGAGCGGCCGTGGGGGGCGAACGATTGGCGTGATCGCAACGCCCTTCATCCTACCAGCGGGGTGTCACATCGATCGTGGTTTCACGCCGTTCCCGAACCCCGAATTTCAGCCCGACGATGCCTTCACCGCGGCCGCGATCCGGGCCCCGTCGGCGGCCGTCCCAACCCGCTCACGAACGGCCCTGATCACGATGCCGGTTCCCTTCGGGCCGGTGGCTCCGGCGGCAGCGGCGCGGGCGATCTCCTCGTCCACGATCGTCTGGAGCTCGGCGTCGCCCATCGCGGCGGGCAGGTAGCGCTCGATGACGGCGCGCTCGGCGAGCTCCTTCGACGCCGAGTCGGGACGCCCGGCGGCGGCGTACAGCTCGGCTGCCTCCGACCGCTTCTTGGCCTCGGAGCGGAGCACGTCGACCACCTGCTCATCGCTGAGCTCGACCGCCTCGGCACCGGCGACCGCGGCATTCATCACGGCCGCCCGCACCATCCGCAGCGTCGACGTGGCGACCTCGTCGCGCGCCTTCATGGCCGCCGTCAGATCGTGCTGCAACTGCTCCTCGAGCCTGCTCATCGAGCCAGCATGCCGTGCGATTCGCGAAACCCGGACGACGCGCTCAAGACACGGCCCGCCAGCCCCGATACACGAGCATGGATCTGACGGACACGATCGCCAGCAACGGCGACGGCAACGCCATCGAAGGCGCGCCCATGCTGCCGAGCCTCCCACCGGCACCTGTGCTCCCCGCGATCACCGACCTCCACGACTTCACGCCGCCGGCGATGTCGCTCCCTCCCCTCCGCCCCAACCCGGCCGCCAACGCGTCGTACGGGGTCATGCCCACGAAGCCGACAGCCGGCGAGCCCTCGCCCGCCAACCTCCGTGCCGCCGAGCAACGCCGACAGATGAAGAAGCGCCGCCGGATCCGCCGTGTGGCGATGGTCGTGATCGCGATCGCCCTCGCCGTCGTCGCCGGTCCGCCGGTCGCAAGTTGGATCTCCGACGAGCTCAACAAGACCGGATCGACCGAGACCGAAACCCCGCTCCCCGCGGACGACGCTGACTGAACGCTCCACGCTTCTGGGCTGCTGATCCTTGCGGCAGTCGAAACGTGTCAGCAGCCCAGATGCAGCGGCACCGAACACCTCGCGCGGCGCAACGACAGACCCGAACCCGTCGTTCAGAACCGAAGACCCGGTTCGGAAAGCGGCGCCGAAGGCGCTTCGCTTTCCGCATTCAATGCGGCCGGTGGACCCGGACTTCGACGCGGTCGACGTCGACGCCGGTCACTGTCGCCAGCCGCTCCCGGATCGTGTTCGAGAGCAACGTGATCTGTGTGGCCCACGCCGGCTCGTCCACTTCCACCACGAGGACGCCTGCGTCGAGTCGTAGCGGTCGCGCGTGCGCCGCGACCTGGGCGCCGACGGCTTCCTCCCAACGGCCGAACACGCCGCCCACCTCGCGCCGGCCGGGTCCGCGGAGCGAGCGGACGACCTCGTCGAGCGAGGCTGTGATCGGGATCGGTTCACGGTCGTTCACGGGATCACGGCTCCTGCCTTGATGTGTAGCACGCGATCGGGCCGGGCCGACTCGGGCAGGGCGTTCGCCGTCGTGATCACGACCTGACCTGCGGGAAGGTGCTCGAGGAGCGCTCGGGCACGCGATGGATCGAGCTCTGACAGGACATCGTCGAGCACCAGCACGGGCGTCGACCCGGTCCGCTCGGCCACCAGTCGGTGGGCTGCCAGGCGCAGCGCGAGCGCGAGCGTCCGTTGCTCACCCTGCGACGCATGCGTCCGCGCCGGGAGACCGTCGAGCGTCAGCACCAGTTCGTCGCGGTGCGGACCGACGGTCGACACACCGCGGCGCACATCGTCGGGTCGCACGGCCGCGAGCGCGGCGGCCAGCCCGCTGCGTCGCCACGGTGGCTCGTACTCGAGTCCCACCGCGGTCGGTGCACCGGCAAGTTGCTCGTACGCCTCGGCAACCATCGGTCCGCTCCGCTCGACGAGCGTCGCCCTGGCGCGGCCGAACTGTTCGCCAACGTCGGCGAACTTCACGTCCCACACGTCGAGTGACGACTCGATCTCGCCGGTGGACCGTCCGCCCGCCTGTTTGAGCAATGTGTTGCGCTGGCGAAGGACGCGGTCGAGCTCCAGGCGGAGCGCGTCGTACTTGATTGCAAGTGCAACGAGTGTGTCGTCGAGAAATCGGCGTCGCTCTGATGGAGCGCCCTTCACGATGACGAGATCGTCGGGTGAGAAGACGCTGACGCGAACGGTGCCGAGGAGATCGCGGGCTCGCGCGAGGTGTTGCCGGTTGACCTGCACGCGGTTGCGGCCGTTGGGATTGATCTCGGCCTCGATCAACGACTCGCGCTGATCCTCGTCGCGAACCGTCGCGCGGATCACTGCCCCGCCGGCGCCGACGCGGACCAACGCATCGGCCGGCGC
Organism: Ilumatobacteraceae bacterium; assembly: GCA_963722415.1. GTDB lineage: Bacteria > Actinomycetota > Acidimicrobiia > Acidimicrobiales > Ilumatobacteraceae > JALOLG01. The sequence goes on along the minus strand of CAVRNI010000002.1, from coordinate 93,502 downwards.
ACCGCGCATGCTCGTCAACGTCGCCAGGTACGCCAGGGCCTCGGCCAGATTCGTCTTGCCCTGACCGTTGTCACCGATCACCGCCGTCACGCCCGCGGTCAGATCGAACGTGGCGGCCGAGTAGTTGCGGAAGTCGACCAGCTCCAGCCGTTCGACGATCACGTCTCGATCACGTCACGGGACGCGGACGGGCATCAACAGGTACAGGTAGTCGTCGTGGCCGACACCGCGCAACACGGCGGGCTTCATGGGGTCGAGCGTCGACAGCGTCACCTCGTCGCCTTCGACCGCCTCGACGCCGGCGGCGAGGTAGTCGGGGTTGAACGCCACCGTCATCTCGCTGCCCGAGTACTGCGCGTCGATCTCCTCCGCGGCATTGCCAACGTCCTGCGTGATGGCCGTGAGTTGCACCGTGTCGCCGCCGAGTGCCAAGCGGACGGGCGTCGAGTCCTGGGCGAGGATCTTGACCCGTCGCAACGCCTCGAGCAACGCCTCGCGACCGACCGTCAACTGGTTCGGATACGACGACGGCAGCAGGTTGCGGTAGTTGGGGTACTCACCCTCGATCAGACGCGTCGTCAACTTCGTGGCGCCCGACTCGAACACTGCTTCGCGAGACCCGAGGCGAACGACGAGAGAGTCCGAGCCCCCGAGGATCCGCTGCAGTTCGTTGAGTGCCCGACTCGGTACCAAGACCTTCTGGCCGGCGGACAACATCGACGTCTGCGGCAGGTCGCGCACCGCGAGCCGATACGAATCCGTGGCGACCATCTTCACGCCGTCGTCCTCCGACGACAGCAACACGCCGGTCAGCACAGCCCGCGCGTCGTCACCGCTCGCGGCACGCACGACCTGGCGCAGCGCCTCGGAGACCTGACCGCTCTCGAGCGTCACGGGCTCGGCATCCGGTTCGATCTGCGCGGGGTAGTCACCGAGCGAGAGTGGTCGCACCGAGAACTGCGATCGTCCGGCGCTGATGCTGAGCTCGTCGTCACCGAGTGAGACCTCGACGGCGCCACTCGGCAACGCCTTCACGATGTCGGCGACGAGCCGGGCCGGCACGACCACCGAACCATCACGCTCGCCACCGACGGCCACGGTGAGCCGGATCGTCAGTTCGAGATCGGTGCCCGTCACGGTGAGCTGATCGCCGGCGACATCCAGTCGGACTCCGGACAACACCGGGAGCGTGCCGGTGCGACTGGTGGCTGCCCGTCCGGCGGTCGCCAGTGCGTCGGCCAAGATCTCACGCTCGCAACGGAACTTCACAGTGCCGCCCTTCTCCTCATGCGGTGGTGTGTAACAAGACAGTGGTGGTAGTAGGTGCGGTGGATTGTGCACAACCCATCGTCTGCCCAGCGTAGAGCGTGGATCGTTGTGCGGCGGTTGTCCCCGTTGGTCCCCAGGTTGGAGATGACACGGCTGTGATTCGGTGGACGACGGGAAGTTGTCCACCGCGCGAGACGCCGCGATCGCGGCAGTGCTCAGCGCGCCGTCCACAGGCGGACGGGTTCGCGATCGGGATCCTCACGACTTCAACCGCTGTTGCAGGTCGGTGACCTGTTCGTAGATCTGCTTGCGTTCACCCATCTGTCGTTGGATCTTCTCGACGGCGTGGATGACGGTGGTGTGGTCGCGCCCGCCGAACAAGCGGGCGATGCTGGGGTAGCTGAGATCGGTCATGTCCCGGAACACGTACATCGCGATCTGGCGCGCCGTGACGAGCGGTCGTTGACGGCTCTTGCCCTTCAACGCGTCGATCTCGAATCCCAAGATGCTGGCCATCTCGGCGAGCAGCTCGGCGTCGGTACGTGGTTTGAGCGTCGACTCCGACAACAGGTCGGCGAGCTGTTGTTGTGCGAGCTCGGTGGTGATCGGCACCTGGTTGAGGCTGGCGAAGGCGGTGACGCGGATGAGAGCTCCTTCGAGCTCGCGAATGTTGGTGCTGATGTGACTGGCGATGAACTCGAGCGTCTCGGCCGGTACCGGGACCTGATCCCGTTCGGACTTGTTGCGAAGAATCGCCAGCCGCGTTTCGAGGTCGGGCGGCTGGATGTCGGTGATCAGGCCCCACTTGAATCGGCCGCGCAACCGTTCCTCGAGCGTCGGGATCGCGTCGGGGACGCGGTCGCTGGAGATCACGATCTGCTTGTTGGCGCCGTGGAGCGCGTTGAACGTGTGAAAGAACTCCTCTTGCAGGCCTTCTTTGCCCTCGAGGAACTGCACGTCGTCGATGAGCAGGACGTCGACGTCGCGATACCGACGCCGTAGCCCGGCCATCGTGTTGGAGCGGATGGCATCGACGTACTCGTTCATGAACGTCTCGGTCGAGACGTAACGCACCTCGTGGTGCTGGTAGTTGTGATGCACGTAGTGGCCGATGGCGTGGAGCAGATGGGTCTTGCCGAGCCCCGCCGAGCCGTAGATGAACAGCGGGTTGTAGGAACGGGCCGGCGTCTCGGCGACGCGGAGCGCGGCGGCCAGCGGGAACTGGTTCGACGCCCCCTTGACGAACGTGTCGAACGTGTAGCGGGGGTTGAGGCCGGCCTCGTCGAGCGCGGCGTCACTCGAGAACGCGTCGGTCGATCGCCGCCCGTTGCCGTTGTCGGACGGGTACGCCGACGGGTCGGCCAAGAGCTCGTCGAAGGCCGCTTGGTCGCTGCCCGCCTCGCCAGGTCCGATCTGGACGTCGAAGCGACGGCCACCGATGCCGATCTCCTCCATCGCCGCGGTGACGATCGCCAGGTAGCGATTGAGGATCCGGTCGCGGGCGAGGGTGCTCGGAACCTGGACGACGAGCGCCGTCCCGTCGGAGACGACCGGGACGACATCCTGGAACGTCGAGAACCACACCGATTCGGTCAACTGCGCCCGCAGGAGCTGGGCGACGGCGGTCCACACGTCCTCTTCGTCGATCAACGTGCACCTCCCGGAGCCGTGGTTGTAGCAACGCGTTCGCGTTGCGATCCGATTGCGTTTCGTTCACGGTTCGTCGACGGTATACGACCAGCGTGAAGGCACGTCCACACCGTTGTCCACAACTGTGGACAACGGTGAGGCGGGTAAGGCGGACGACCGTAGCACGCCTCCCGAGACGCCTGACAATGTCCCTGGTGGGGCCCACATCGGTCCGTGGTTGCCAGGCGGACCGTGTCACCCCTAGCCTTGCGCGGTCGGGGTGCGCGGCAGTGCGCTCCCCTGGTCGAGCCTGGTCAGCGTCCCTGACCAGCCCGCCTGGTCATCGTGACCAGGCCGTCGAGGAGGTCGACGTTGAAGCGTACGTTCCAGCCCAACAACCGCCGTCGTGCCCGCAAGCACGGCTTTCGCGCCCGAATGAGCACCCGCGCCGGGCGCGCCGTGCTCAAGAACCGGCGCGCCAAGGGCCGCGCTCGCCTGTCGGCTTGACGAACCGGATCCGCGAGCGCGACGCGTTCGAACGCCTCCGTCGTGACGGTACGCGGATCCACAGCACGTCGTTGTGGTGCAACTTCCTTTCCGATCCACTGATGGCGCCGTCGAGCACGGCGTTCGCGATCGGACGCGCCTTCGGTTCCGCCGTCGCCCGCAACCGACTTCGCCGCCGGCTGCGGGAACTGTTGGCCGCCCGCCAGCGGACGGCGCCGCTTGCCCCCGGGCCTGCTCTTGATCGGCGCTCAGCCCACCGCTGCCGAACTGACGTTCGATCAACTTCGCACGGAGTTGGACCGGATGCTCGATCGACTCCCCGCATCCAGGTGAGCCCCATGCACGTGAGCACGGCCATCGACCCGAGCCAGCCGGAGGACGCGATCCAGGCGCGTCCCCCGACCCGCGTGCAGGTCTGGCTGCTGGCGGCGATCGACTGGTACCAGCGCGCCGCGCACGGGCGGCCATCGCCGTGCCGGTTCTTCCCGTCCTGTTCGAGCTACGCCCATGAGGCGCTCCAACTCCACGGCACCGGCCGTGGACTCCTCCTGACGGTGCGTCGCCTCGCCCGCTGCCGCCCGTTCGGTCCGTCCGGATTCGACCCGGTCCCCGACGTCACCAACCGTCAGAAAGCCTGATCCGATGATCGCTGGTGTGTTCGAAGTCCCCGCCTGGGTGCTGGCCTGGTTCTACAGCTTCACTCACAGCTACGCGGCGGCGATCGCCCTCATCGCCGTGCTCGTCATGATCCTCGTGACCCCGCTGAACCTGAAGAGCACCAAGGGGATGCTCGAGATGCAACGCCTGGCGCCCGAGATGCGCCGGCTCCAGGCCGAGCATCGTGGCGATCGCCAGAAGCTCAACGAAGAGATGATGAAGCTGTATCAGGAGCACAAGGTCAATCCGATGGCCTCGTGTCTCCCGCTCGTCGCCCAGATGCCGGTGTTCATCATCATGTTCCGCATCCTGCACGGCCTCACCTACGAGCCGCGCGGACCGAACCAGGTCGTCGCCGAAGCGGTGTTGCGGGCCGGCGGTGGCGAGAACCCGACGCAAGTCGGCTTCCTCCCCCGCTATCTCTCCTTCGATTCCGAGCTGTACGTGTCGCTGGTGCGGGCGACGGAGATGAAGTCCCTGGGGCTCGACCTGGCCCTCTCGCCGGCCCAGGCGCTCGGTGAGGACTTCGCCAAAGGCCTGATCTACGCGCTGCTGGTCGTGGTGCTCGGCGGCCTGTACTTCTTCCAGCAACGGATGGTTGCGGCCCGCGCCTCGGTGAGCCCGACGATGTCGCCCGGCCAGCAGAAGCTGATGCAGTACCTGCCGGTCGTGTTCGCCATCTTCCAGATCTTCTTCCTGCTCGGCCTCGTCATCTATTACATCGTGCAGTCGATCCTGCGGATCCTGCAGCAGTTCTACATCACGAAGCGCTTCTACGGTCACGACGAGGCGCTCGGCCGCCAGGCGCAGCGAGCGGGCGAACAGGCCCGCGAGATCGCCAAGCAGGACGGTGGCGGCGGCGGGATGTTGGCCCAGGCCCGACGCGACCTGGCCGACTCCAAGACGCCACGAGCGGGCGGGAAACAGCCGACCGGCAAGGGCCAGTCCAGCGGCAAGGCCAAGCAGGACGCAGCCGCGCCCGCTCGCCCGGGCGCCACGAGTCGGACGACCGCGCCCAAGAGCCGGCCGACGCCGACCAACCGACCCTCGTCCTCGCGGCCCGGTGGCAATCGTCCCAAGAGCCGCAAGAAGCGTTGACCTCACACGATCGGAGCAGACATGGAATGGGTGGAGACGACGGGTAAGACGGTCGCCGAGGCCAAGGAGACCGCCCTCGACCGCCTCGGCGTGGCCGACGACGACGCCGAGTTCGAGATTCTCGAGGAACCGCGAAACGGCCTCTTCGGCCTCATTCGTGGCGAAGCCCGGGTGCGGGCGCGGATCCGTCCGACCGAGGCTCGCCCGAAGCAGGAGCGCAAGCGCGGTCGCGGCTCGGCGCCACGCAACGACGCGCGCGACGAGTCGAGCAAGGACGCCGAGCCGAGCGATGTCGTCGCCGGCGCGCCGCCACGTTCGGGATCGCGGCCGGCTCGCCGCCCAGGCGAGGGCGGACGCGGTCGTCCGCCACGTGAACGCGGTCCACGCAGCGATCGTCCGCGTGCCCCGCAGGGCGAGGGGGGCAGTGTTCGTTCGGATGGTTCGGAAGGCCCCCAGGACCCACCGGTCGATCCGGCCGCCGTCGGGGCGGCTGCGGTCGCGTTCGTCGAGGGGTTGGTCGACGCGTTCGGTCTCTCCGGCACGACCGAGCTGGCGTCCGTCGACAGCGAGTTCGAGGTGTCGGTCGCCGGCGACGATCTCGGCCTGTTGATCGGTCCCGGCGGCCGCACGCTGGCCGCCGTCCAGGATCTCGCCCGGGTTTCCGCCCAACGCCGGCTCGGCGATCACGAGACGCGCCTGCGGGTCGACGTCGCCGGTTACCGCGAGCGGAGGCGGGCCGCACTCGAACGTTTCGCCCGCACCGTCGCGGCCCAGGTCGTCGAGACGGGCAACGCGCTGGCGCTCGAGCCGATGCCGTCGGCGGACCGCAAGATCATCCACGACACGCTGGCCACCATCGACGGTGTGGGGAGCCATTCCGAAGGCGACGACCCGACTCGACGCGTCGTCGTGACACTGTCCTGAACGTCGGACCGGGCGACGCCGAGGCCTCCATCGGCGACGTGCTGGAAGCGCTCCGGCGCGCGCAGCGGTTGGGCTTGCTCGGGGCTCGACCGGTCGAGGAGGTCGTCGAGCACGCGAGAGCCTTCGTCCGTGCGCTCGCGCCTGTCGGTGCCGCGCCGACGCCGACGCACCTGCCGAACGGATCGACGGCCGGACATCCGACGGTGCTCGACATCGGCAGCGGCGGAGGCGTACCGGGGCTGGTGGTGGCGAGCGACCGTCCGGATCTCGCGGTGACCCTCGTCGACCGCCGCCAGAAGTGCACCGATTTCCTCGAGCGAACGACCGCCGCGCTCGGATGGCGCGAACGAGTGACCGTCCGGTGTTGTGACACCGACGCCTTGATCACCGCCGGCGAACGGTTCGACGCCGTGACGGCGCGTGGCTTCGGACCACCGGAGCGGACATTGGAAGTGGCGGCGCAGCTGATCGGCCCGGGCGGTCGGATCGTGATCAGCGAGCCCCCGCAGGGAGATCGCTGGTCACCGGATCTGCTCCGGCGACTGGGGTTGGCGCACCACCGGGAGGGCGCCGTCGCCGTGTTCACCCCGATCGACCCCGGCCCGTGATCCGCCTGGCGGTGCAGTCCACCGGACAGAACGAATCATCGCGCCGACGTCGGTGCACGAATTCGGACTGTCCGTCCTGGGTGACGCACTGGACGGAGGGGCGCTGGATAACGCTGTATCGGCGCCGTGCGGTGTTTCACGTGAAACACGGGAGGGGCGGCGCAGCCCGAAATCCGGGTGGTCCGCGATTGACGCGGTTCCACGTGAAACAATTTCGCGGTGGCTCGAGGATGGTTCAGTCGACGCGAGACCTTGATTATGGACGGTCCGACCGACGAGGCTGTGGAGATCATGGAGTCTGAGGAACCGGAACCGGTCGCGCCCACGACGGGGCGGCCGCTCCCGAGGGTGATCGCCGTTGCCAACCAGAAGGGCGGTGTCGGCAAGACGACCACGGCGATCAACGTCGGCGCCTGCCTCGCCGAGCTCGGGCTCCGCACCCTGATCGTCGATCTCGATCCCCAGGGCAACGCGTCGACCGGCCTCGGGATCGAGAACCGAGGGCTGGAAAGCTCGATGTACCACGTGCTGATGCACGACGTGCCGCTCGAGAACGTCATCGAGCCCACCGACGTCAAGCACCTGTTCGTGGCGCCGGCCAGCCTCGATCTCGCCGGCGCCGAGATCGAACTGGTGTCCACGTTCAGCCGCGAGACGCGACTTCGCCGGGCGATCGAGGCGGTGCTCGACGACTACGACTACATCCTGATCGACTGCCCGCCGACCCTCGGTCTGCTGACCGTCAACGGGCTCGCCGCCGCGTCCGAGGTGCTCGTTCCGATCCAGTGCGAGTACTACGCCCTCGAGGGGCTCGGTCAGTTGCTCCGCAACGTCGACCTCGTCCGGCGCAACCTGAACCCGCCCCTGGAGGTCTCGACGATCGTGTGTGTGATGTACGACGCCAGGACCAAGCTGGCCGACCAGGTGGTCGACGAGGTGCGCAACCACTTCGGGGACAAGGTGGTCAAGGCGGTGGTCCCGCGCAACGTCCGGTTGTCGGAAGCGCCCTCGTTCGGGCAACCGATCATCACCTTCGATTCGAAGTCGCGAGGCGCGATCGCCTATCGCGACGTCGCCAAGGAGCTCCACGATGGCGCGGCGTAGCGGACTCGGCAAAGGGCTCAGCTCGTTGATCCCCCCGGTGGAGGAGGCCTCGACGGATGACGGGTCGGGCCAGCCCTACTTCACCGAGATCCCGGTGTCGGACATCTGCCCCAACCGGCATCAGCCGCGGGTCCATTTCGACGAGGAATCGCTGATCGAGCTGGCATCGTCGATCGCCCAGATCGGTGTCCTGCAGCCGATCCTGGTGCGACCGATCGACGGGGAGACCAGCTTCGAGTTGATCGCCGGCGAGCGGCGATGGCGGGCCGCCGGGCGGGCGGGACTGGCGACGATCCCTGCCATCGTCCGAACGGGTGACGACCTCGGCTCGGTCGAGAAGGCGTTGGTGGAGAACCTCCACCGCCAGGACCTGACCCCGCTCGAGGAAGCGGCGGCGTTCCAGCAGCTGATCGAGGACTTCGGCCTCACCCACGGTCAGGTCTCCGACCGCATCGGCAAGAGCCGCTCGGCGGTCAGCAACACGTTGCGCTTGCTCGGCCTCCCGCCGACGGTGCAGCACTACCTCGCCGACGGCAAGCTGTCGGCCGGGCACGCCCGGGCCCTGCTCGGCACGCCGGACCGCGTGTTGCAGGAGCAGCTCGCCCGCCTCATCGTGGAGGAGGGCTGGACCGTCCGCACGGTGGAGGAGGCGGTGCGCCTCGGCGGCGTGCCTCCGGCGCCCGAACAGCCGCCACCGGACGGGCCGCGGCCGGGAACCGAACCGATCGACGGTGCCGGCCTGACGCCCTCGACGCGATTGCGGCCCCCCGGGCTGCTCGAGCTCGAGGAGCTCCTCGCCGGCTATCTCGACACGCGCGTCGGCGTCCACATGGGCGCCAAACGGGGCAAGGTGACCATCGAATTCGCCGATCTCGAGGACCTCGAGCGCATCTACCGTCAGATCACCAGCGACCCCGATTGAAGGTCCCGGTGAGGGTTACGCACAGGTGTGCAGAACCCTGTGGATGAACCTTCGAGTGACCATCGAGGTACCCCCGAGGTCGAGCCCAAAACGGCAAACCTCACCGACCTGTCTGCTTCAGATGCCCCCAGACGCGTTATGAAGCAGACAGAACGGGAAGGGGCGTTTCCGGACGCTCGCTAACGCTGCGACCGGTCACAAGAATGGCGCGTCGGCCCAGCTCTCGAGGGCTTCGACGACGGCGGCGGCGACGCCGGGGGTCACGGCGAAGATGTGGGGGACCGGCCCGATCGCGCAGAGGACGGCCGGCATGCGGGTCTCGCGCAGGACCGGGAGACGCATGCCCTGGGCCTCGAGGGGGATGCTCGGGACCCTGTCCTCGAACGTATGTACGAGTCGGGTTGCCAGCGAGCGACCGCCCGAAGACTCGAACGTCGGCACCGCGTAGTAACAGACCGTGGCCACGGTCTCGGCGCGGGCCTCGAAGCCGACGTAGACGGTGGCCGCGAACCGGTTGGCCGTGGCGGCCTGCGCCGGCGGGTCGGGCTCGTCGGTCGCGGTGACGGTCGCCCCCCGCTGGCGCAACGCGTGTGTCACCTGACGGGTGAGGGAGCTCATCCCGCCGAACTGGCCGATGACGACGCGCAGGTCGCCGAGGCGCCGGCACGAGCCCGACAGCGCCTCGAACTCACGGAGCGCCGCCACGCCGGGGCCGGATCCGCTCTGGCGGCCGAGCACGTCGAGGGCGCGAACCGTTTCGGCTCCGCACACGCCGTCCGGCGTGAGGCCGCAGTTGCGCTGGAAGTCCTCGACGGCGCGGGCCGTCCTCGGCCCCAGGATCCCGTCGACGCGGCCACAGTCGAAACCGAGCCGGGCGAGCACCGACTGCAGATCGGCGACGTCGTCACCGCGCATGTTGGGCGCCGCGAGCACGAGCAGGCGGTCGCCCAACCGGTATGACGCCTCGACCAGGGCCGTCCACGTGGACTCGTCGCAACGCCCGTGAACATGCAGGCCACGGCCGCCCTGGAACTCGGCGAGGGCGCGCTCCGTCGACGCGCCGAACACCCCCGCCTCGGTTCCGTCAGGCGGGAATCCTGCCGCACCGAGACGGCGCTGCAGGTCGCGGATGGCGTCGCCGCGCTGACCGGGGGTCAGCGGGAAGTAACGAGGAATTCGTCGAGCTCCTGCAGCAGCTGGCTCTTGCCCTTGGCGCCGACGAGGCGCTTGCGCACCTCACCGCCTTGGAACACGAGCAGGGTCGGGATGCTCATCACGTTGAACCGCATCGCCACTTCGGGGTTGTCGTCGACGTTGAGCTTGGCGATCGTGACCTGATCGACCAACTCGCCGGCGAGCTCTTCGAGCACCGGGGTGATCATCTTGCACGGCCCGCACCACTCGGCCCAGAAGTCGACCACGACGGGCTTGTCGGCACCGTTGACGGTCTCGTCGAAGGTAGCGGTGGATAGGTTCACGATGCCGTTGGCCATGGAGGGTCCTCTCGTATGAGCGACTGAAGTGTACTGATGTCAACAACGTCAGCCCCGGCGGCTATTCCCGACTCATCGGGTCGTCAAACGCAGCGCGCGCGACCGTTCGTCAGGCACGCCCTCAGGCGTGCGCGTGCACGTTGGCCTCGAGCCACCGTTCGGCGTCGATCGCCGCCATGCACCCCGATCCGGCAGCCGTGATCGCCTGCCGGTAGGTGTGGTCCTGGACGTCGCCCGACGCGAACACACCGTCGACGTTGGTGTACGTCGAGCCGGGTTTGGTGATCAGGTAGCCGTTGTCGTCCATGTCGAGGACACCCTTGAACAGGTCGGTGTTCGGGCTGTGACCGATCGCCACGAACAGACCGGTCACCGGCAACGTGGAGGTCTCGCCGGTGACGACGTCGCGCACGACGGCGCCAGCCAGCTTCTCGTCGCCGACGAGATCCTCGACGACCGTGTTCCACAAGAACTCGATCTTGGGGTTGCCGAACGCCCGGTCCTGCATGATCTTCGATGCCCGCAGCGCGTCGCGGCGGTGGATGACGGTGACCTTGTCGGCGAACTTGGTCAGGAAGGTGGCTTCTTCCAACGCCGAGTCGCCGCCACCCACGACCGCGATGTGCTGGCCTTTGAAGAAGAAGCCGTCACACGTGGCGCACGTCGACAGGCCGTGGCCGATCAGCCGGAGCTCGGCCTCGAGACCCAGCATCAACGAGCGGGCGCCCGTGCTCACGATCACCGACTCGGCCTGATACTCGGTGTCGCGGACCCAGACCCGGAACGGTCGCTCGGACAGGTCGACGGATGTCACCTTCTCGGTCAGGATCTCGGCGCCGAAGCGCTCCGCCTGGGCTCGGAACTTCATCATCAGTTCGGGACCCATGACACCCTCGGGGAAGCCGGGGTAGTTCTCGACGTCGGTGGTCAGCATCAACTGGCCACCCGGCTGATCGCTGCTCGATGACGGTTCGCCCTCGATCACCAACGGGGCGAGATTGGCCCGTGCCGCGTAGACGGCCGCCGTCAAGCCGGCGGGGCCGGAACCGATGATGATGACGTTGCGCACGGTGCTGCTGGTGCTCATGGTGCAGGAGGACTCCAGGCTGTGTTCGATTGATGTCGAGTTCGGCGTGACCGGACGAGGCTGTCAGACGTCGTCGGAGTGACGCATCTTCATCAACAACGCTCCGCCGAGGCACAAGATTCCACCGACGATGAAGTAGCTGATGTAGACGGCTTGCGCGGGTGTGACGGCGAAGTCGAGCAGTACCTGCAACGCACGCGTGAAGGTGATCACCAAGAGGATCAGCGCGGTGATTCCGAGGAACGCAGCGAGCAGCCCGAACACGATGATGCGGGCGGCCTTGACGACGTTGTCGGTCGTCTTCTCGCGAACGGTCCCGACCACCCGCTCGACGGTGTCGGCGAGTTCGGGTGCCCAGTTCGGATCGGTCAACGGGTTGCCCGGCATGCGGTGGGGACATTAGCCGGATCAGGGCAGAGGTGCTTCGGCGACGATCTCACACGTGTCGGGGTCGATCGCGAAGGCGCGCTCGCGCTCGGCGACGATGGCGATCACGACCGCCCTGTCGCGGTACGTGCCGATGGCCAAGTACTCGATGCCTTCGAGCTCGTCGCCCACACAGGACACGGTCACAGCGTTGTCCGCCCCGTCGACGGAGGCTTGCTTGGCCTCGGCCGCGAACGATCCCAGCTCCGCAGGGGATGACAGGATCACCTGCGGCGCCGCGTCGGCGACGAGTGCGGTCTCGTCGGGCGCCTCGGTCGCGGCGGGTGCCGCGCTCGGCGCCTGCTCCACGGCTCCGGAGGAGGGCTCAGCGCCGCCGGACTCGCTCGCCGCGTCATCTGCACTGGCCGTTCTCTCGGCGTTGCCGGGCGAGGCCGACTGTTCTGTCTGCTCCTCCGATGTGTCGAAGAGCGCATCGCCGTCCGCCGCGGTGTCGGCTGGCGCCTCGATTGCGACGGAGCTCGTGTCGTCGTCGCTCTCACCGTCGAACCGGGACACGACGACACCGAGCGCGGCGACGGCGACGAGGGCGGCCGCGGCACTGAGCCAGCGCGTGGATGTGCGGCGTCGCCGCTCGAACGTGCGGACGTGCGATGGCCGGCCCGCCGCCGGCGTCTCGGTTCCGGACTCGGGCAGGTCGCTGTCGGCGGCGTCCCACGCGCCAAGGGCTGCTTCGATGGCGGCCTCGCGTACGTCGTCGCCAGGGCGTTCGAACCAACTTGCGTCGAGCAGTGTGATCCGCACCGCGCGCAAGCGTTCGACCTCGCCGAGCAGCGCCGGGTCGGCCTCGACGCGGGCGCGCTCGTCGGGCGTCGCTTCGCCGTCGAGGTACGCGCTCGCAAGAAGGGTGAGGTCGTCGTTCATGGTTCGGGTGATTTCGTGTCTTGTATTGGACGTTCGCCGGGGGTGCCGCGGTTCCCGAGCTGGTCGGCGAGCAGCGAGCGACCACGGGCGATCCTCGACTTGACGGTGCCGATCGGCACGCCGAGCAGCTCGGCGATCTCGTTGTAGTCGAGGTCGGCGACGTCGCGGAGCACGACCGCGGCCCGGAAGTCGTCGGGCAGGCCGGCGATCGCGGCGTCGAGCGACATCCGATCCGCCACCGCCTCGACGCGGCGCTCGGCGAGGCGATCGGCGGCTTCCGGAGCCTCGCCGTCGTCGCCCACGACGTGCAGGATCGGGCGCCGGCGGCGGCGGCGGAGCTCGTCGAGCGCGGTGTTGCTGGCGATCCGGTAGGCCCATGTGCCGAACGACGATCTGCCGTCGAACGAGCGAAGCCCCTTGACGATGCGGATCATCGCCTCCTGGGCGGCGTCGTCGGCGTCGTGTGAGGTGCCGACGATCCGCCGGCACACGGCATGCACACGTTCGTAGTGGAGCCGCAGCAGGCGGTCGAGCGCGACCCGATCGCCCGCCTGCGCGGAGGCCACGAGCTCGGCGTCGTCGGCGGGCATCGCCGTCAAGCCGTGAACGTGATCTCGGCCAGCCTCCCGCGGTAGGGATTGGCCGTGCTGCAGCCGCTGTCGGGACCGAGCTCGGTGAGCCAGATCAACAGGTGGCTCGCCGGTGTCGACACGGTCGTCTCGACGACACCGCCGACATTGGCGAACGCCTTGTCGGCGAGCGGTTCACCCCATCCGGCGAGAGCCGTCGGCGGCGTGGTGTCGGCCGATGCGAACACCTGCAGCGCGTACGGGGCGTTGACGGATTCGACGCTGAGGACACCTGACGATGCGGCCGAGAGCGTCACGATCAATCCCACGCCGCTCTTGCCGCCCATGTACTGCGACGAGTAGCACTCGGTCGACCACGAGGTCGCCCCGCTCCCGTCGGCGAGCGCCAGCGGTGCTTGCGCGTCGTTCTCGCTGCCGTTGGTGCCGTCAGGATCCCACGCCGCGATCCCGGCGATCTCGAGCGGCGCCGGGGCCACGGCGACGTCGGTGACGTCGGTGGCACTCTCGACGACCGAGTCGCCGGTCGCGAGCTCGTCGGGCAGCACCGTGGTCTTCGGCAGACCGTTGTCGTCGCCGCCCGTCCCCAGCATCAGCCACAGGAGCCCGCCGACCACGGCCGCGATGACGAGCAGACCTCCGATCACCACGAGCGACGGGGCCCACCGCTGCTGCAGACCGCGGGCCGGCCGGGCGCGGATCACGTCGCGCGGCTGGGGCGTGTCGTCGCCGACGACGACGCTGACCGGCTGGCGACCACGAACGCCGAGGCGCGGCCGAGGTCCCGGTGCCGGTGGTTGCATGTTCGCCACGGGTGCGGGTGGCTCACCCGGGATGAGGGGTCGCGCCGGCGGCACAGGGGTGGCGGTCGGGACCCCGCTCCGACGGGGCGGTTCGGCGGGCGTGCCGTCGATCGTGGGCGGGGTGGTGTCGACGGCGAGCAGCGCGGCGCGCAGGTCGGCGCCCGTCGGCGGCCGGTGCGCCGGGTTGCGCGCAAGGGTGCGATGGATCAGGTTGATCAAGCCGACCGGCAGCGTCGGTCGGAGCCGCGCCAGATCGGTGGGATCGCGCTGGAGGCGGGCGAGCGCGGTGTCGGCGTCGGTCTCGCCCTGGAACGGAACGCGTCCGGCGAGGCACTCGTAGAGGACCAACCCCAGTGAGTAGAGATCGGCCCGCCCGTCGAGCTTGCGGCCCCTCACCTGCTCGGGCGACAGGTACTTGGCCGTTCCCATCATCACGTTGTCGCTCGTGAGATCGGTGTCGGCGATGTCGAGTCCTTTGGCGATCCCGAAGTCCGTCAGCAGCACGCGACCATCGGACGTCACGAGGATGTTGGCCGGCTTCACGTCGCGATGGACGAAGCCGGCACGGTGGGCCTCGTCGAGCGCGCTCGCCACGGCCGCGCCGATGTGGATCGTGAGCTCAGGTCCGAGGCGCTTCTGACTGTCGAGCAACTGCCGGAGGCTCTTGCCGTCGACGAGTTGCATCACCACGGCTTGGCGGCCATCGTGCTCGAAGACGTCGTGGACGGCGACGATGTTCGGGTGGTTCAACCCGGCGACGGCGATGGCCTCGCGCCGGAACCGCTCGGCGACCACCGGATCGGTGGCGAGGTTGGCCTTGAGCCATTTGACCGCAACCCTGCGGTCGAGCTGCATGTCGGTGGCGACCCACACCTCGGCCATCCCACCGTGACCGATCCGCCGGTCGAGGTGGTACCGCTGCGCGAGCAACTCGACGGACGCGTCGGGGACGGGCGCCGAGGGAGAGGGTGGCGGAGCAGATGAGGGCATGACCGCCAGTTCACGCTAGTTGTGTCGACCGCCGGGTTCTGGGCATTCGCGATCGATCCGTGCGCCGATCGAAATCGTCACGTCCGCGTCGATCCGGGGCCGCGCGATCGCTATGACTCGATGAACGCCACGCCGATCGTGCCGCGCCCGGCGTGGGTGCCGATGACCGGACCGATCTCGCCGACGATGATCTCGTCGGCGTACAGCGGACGCAACATGGCGACGAAGTCGTCGACATCGCTGCAGTCGGCGTGCAGCACGGCGAGGTTCGACATCCGACCCTCGTACTCGCGCACCTTGTCGACCAGGAAGGCGAGGGCCTTGGACCGGGTCCGTTGCTTGCCACCCTGCTCGACCTTGCCGTCGATGACCTCGATGATCGGCTTGATCGCCAGCGCGGTGGCCAGCAGCGCCTTGGCGTTGCCGATCCGGCCACCCTTCTTCAGGTTCTCGAGCGTGTCGAGCGCGCCGAACACCCTCGTGCGCGACGCCAGGTCCGTGGCCAGCGCGGCGATCTCGTCGACGTCTCCGCCGCCGGCCGCACGACGCGCGCAGGCGACGGCGATCATGCCGAGCCCGAGGGTCACGCTGCGGCTGTCGACGACGCGGACCGCGATCTCGTCGGCGACCGATCGAGCGGCGACCTCGGCGCTCTGCATCGTCGCCGACAGCGCACCCGAGAGCGACACGACGACCACACCGGTCGCACCGTCGGCCGCGGCCCGCCGGTAGGCGGCCTCGAATGCGCCCGGCGCCGGTGCTGCCGTCGAGGGCAGGGTCGGCGTGTTGGCGGCCTTGGCCCAGAACTCGGCGGTGGTGAGCTCGAGGCGATCGATGAACTCGTCGTCGCCGAAGCGGATCGCGAGCGGCACGATCTCGATCCCGAGCTCGGTCGCGATCGACTCCGGGAGATCACATGCACTGTCGGTCACGATGCGGACGGTCACGGGGCGGGGAGCCTATCCCTCGGTCTGCTCGAGCGATGAAGACGCCACGGCCGCGTCGGGTGCGGCGGCGTCGCCGTTGACCGACGTACGACCTGCCGGATCGCCGACCGGCTCGACTGTTTCGACTGTTTCGACTGTCTCGACTTCGACCGTCTCGACCGACGCGGGTCCGCTCGGTATGCCCGCCCTTGCTCGGGTGGTCATTGCGTGCCGGCGCACTGTGTCGCTGACGCCGCCGGCGGCGGAAGTGGCTGAACCACCACGTCGCCAGCACCACGAGGGCAGCACCCGTCAACAACTGCCCGAGGCCGTTCAACGCGTTCACACGGGCGGTGAGCGCGATCGGCTCGCCGATCACCGAACCCGAAGGCGTGAGCACCTCGACCGTGACCTCCGACGTGCCGTTCGAAAGTGCCTCGATGGGGATCGTGACGTCGGTGATCGCTTCGGGCGTGAGAAGTGCGTCGGTTACGGGTTGGGGAACGCGAGCCGGCTCGGTCCACTCACGCGGACGTCGATGCGCAGCGGCGTGATGCTCGTGTTGCGGAACCGCAACGTGATGGTGCTCGCCTCACCGGCGAGCGTGAACGTGAACGGCGCCGGTGGTTGGATCGAGTCCTCGATCGCCTGCAACTCCCGCTCCATCCGCTCGAGCCGGACGGTGACCGCGGCGTCTTCGATGGCCGTCGACATCAGCGTGTCGAGGTCAGCGCGCCATTGTGGCGGCCGCGGATCGTCGGCCGGCAGCATCGTGGCCGTGTTCTCCATGTGGAGGCGCACCACATCGATCTCGTGGACGCGGTCCGTCAGGTCGGCGCCCGCCGTCGGGGGGAACGTGACGCGCACCGGATCGTCGTTGATCACGAACGTTCCGGTGGATCCCGGCACGAACGAGAGTGGCTGGAAGTCGACGTCGGGATGCGCATCGACGAAACCCTCGATGACGGCGAGCACGTCGGGATCGGGAATGCCGAGATCGGGGGTCGCCAGCATGAAGCTGCGGGAATCGGGTCCGAGCTGCACACGCATCGCCATCAGCTCGGCGAAGAGGTGGACGGCGACCTCGGCAGGCGTTCCTTCGTCGGCGCGATCGGTCTCGAGGAGCTCGTTGATCGGGTCGACGACGCTGACCGCCAGCTGGCCGCCTCCGTCGAGCTCGCCCTCGAGCAGCAGTGTGGGATCGGTCAGGTCGTTGCGGACCTCGGCGCTCTGATTGCTGTCGAGCGCGAGGTAGAGATCGAACGGCACCACGACGAGCTGGACGCCGAGATCACGCAGCATCGACGCACCCGGCGCACTGAGCATCACGCTGGTGAGCCATGCGACGCGACGAGTCGCCGTCGATGGAAGCGCCTGCCGGAGCGCGTCCTCTCCCTCGCGCAGCTCGCGGGTGAACGCCTCGACCTGACCGGCCGCCACCGCGGAGGACGGATCGAGCTGCGACTCCGGGAGCGCCAGCGCCTCGTCACCGCTGAGTGCCGTACGGAGGCGTTCGGCCAACGCGGGATCGTCCTGGACCGACGTCGCCACGACGGGAGGCAACGACACGGTGAGCGGGGCCGTGATGACCTCTCCGAGCTGTGCGAGCTCGGTGACACGCGCGTTCGACTCGACGAGGTCGAGCGGCCTGGGGTTCGGGCCGGGGTCGGGGATCCCGGCGACGATCGACAGGTTCAGGGTCGACCTCGGGAACACGCCGCTGTCAGGCGTCGCCAACCGCTCGATGAACGTCACGTGCTCGGCCAGTGTGCGCCTGCCCTGACGGATCTCGACGTTGATCGGGTAGAGGCCGGCCCGCGGCAACGCCAGTTCGCTCCTCACCTCGCCGGAGGTCGCGGTTTGGACGTCGAGGATCAGGGGGCGGCGGCTCGTGGTCCCGTTCTGTTCGGTGCCAAGGACATCGACAAGGTCGAACTCCGCGCTGTCGATCGCCGAACGCCGACCGCCTTCGAGCACCTCTGACACCTCGGACCGCAACGTGATCGGTTCGAGCGCCGTCACGAGGATCGTCAGCTCGGGATCCGTGATCGCCGGTGCCGTGATCGTTGACGGTGTCGACGTCGTCTCCCCGGACGTGCTCGGCGCCGCCGTGTCGCCGGGCGCGGCCGGGTCCGCGGACGGGCTCGCCGCCACGGTTGTCGCCGTCGTTGCGGGAGTCGTCGACGCGGTCGTCGAAGTCGTGGTGACGCGATGTCGGTCAGGAATCGTGCCCGCGAGCTCGTACTCGAGGTGCACGACACCGTCGGGCACGATCGCGAAGTTCTGGGTGAGGAGGGCGAGCGTGAGCGCGTCCTGGGCGATCGCGGTCCGGGGGGCGACGGCGAGCCCGATGATCGCGATCGCGACGGTGCACGCGCCCATGGTGCGCCGCATCAGCCGCGCCTCGTGAGATCGAGCTCCGCGATCGTGAGCCGGTCGGCGCGTTGACGGAACCCGAACTGGTCGTACAGCGCGAGCGCTGCCGTGTTGGTGATCGCAGTGTTGACGAGCGCGTTCGCGAGGTGACGATCGTGCATCCAACACAGCGCGTCGGCGACGAGCGACTTCCCGCGACCACCTCGTTGGTGGCGGGGATCGACCGCCAGACGCTGGAGGTAGCCGGTCGAACCGGCGGCACCGCTGATCGCGAACGCGACCAGCTCACCCTCGACGCTCAACTGGCGCGCCCGGTAGGTGGGCGTCGCCCGGCGGATGGCCGTCAGGCTCGCCGCGTCGTTCGCCCACCGCGCTCCGAACGCCCGGCGATCGATCGCGACCGCATCTCGCGTCTGGCGGCGGCGGAGGCGCTTCGTCTCGAGTCTGATGCTCGGTCGTTTCGTCGCGCGCAGGTCGAGCTCGAGCAAGGCGAGCGTGTCGATGGTGACGAAGCCGGCGTCGGCGAACACCTCGGCCGCCCGCGGGAACATGGCCCCGGTGCGCACCGCCCGCAATCCGTCGGCGGTCGCCTGCTCGATCCAGAGGTCGATGTCCAGCGTCGATGGCACCGCGCCGTGGTCGATGAGCACCAGATGCCCGACCGTCTCGTCGCCCGGCCAACGTCGCAGCTTGACGTCGTCGCGGCTCGATCGCCCGCCGCGCCGACGGCCAAGCGCTGCGACGGGACGGGCGGAACTCACCGCAGCTGACCGTAGTCCGGCGATCCGCTGATCGAACATCGAACCGCAACCGTCGAACCACTGCTGATGGAACTTCCGTAGCCTGGCGCGTCGTGATCCCCGACCGCTTCGCGCCCGTGCTCGCCGAGTTGGCGCCGCTGGCCGAGCGGTTCGCGGACGCGGGTCACCGTCTGTACCTCGTCGGCGGGACCGTGCGCGACCTGCTGGTCGGCGGTCGACCGCAGGACCTCGACATCGACCTGACCACCGATGCCCGGCCGGCCGACATCAAGCGGTGCCTCGACGGATGGGCCGATGCGATCTGGACCCAGGGCGAGCGCTTCGGAACGATCGGTGCCCAGCGCGACACCGGTGGCGGACCGCGGATCTATGAGATCACGACGTTCCGCGCCGAGTCGTACGCCGATGATTCACGCAAGCCGCACGTCGTGTTCGCCGACTCCATCGAGTCCGATCTCGCGCGGCGGGACTTCACGATCAACGCCATGGCGCTCGAGTTGACGGGCGCGGCGATGCCCGAGCTCGTCGATCCGTTCGGTGGGGCGGTCGACCTCGCGACACGTGTGCTGCGCACGCCGCTCGGGCCGGAGGTGAGCTTCGCCGACGATCCGTTGCGAATGCTGCGGGCGGCGCGTTTCGTCGCCGGCTACGAGCTCGAGCCGGACCCCGCGCTCGTCGACGCCGTGAAACGCATGGCCGCTCGTCTCGAGATCGTCTCGTCGGAACGCATCCGCGACGAGCTCGACAAGCTGATCACCGTCGACCACCCGGCGGCCGGGCTGTGGTTCCTGGTCGACACCGGTCTGGCCGAGCAGTTCCTCCCGGAGTTGCCGGCGCTGCGCCTGGAGCACGATCCGATCCACCGCCACAAGGACGTGCTCAGCCACACCATCGCCGTGGTCGACAACGTCCGACCGCCGACTCATCCGACCGACGGCGCGTCCGACGGCCCTCTCGGCAAGCCGCCGTTCGACTTCAGGCGCACCCGTCTCGCGGCGTTGTTCCACGACATCGGCAAGCCGCGCACGCGCGGGTTCCAGGCCGGCAAGGGCACGACGTTCCACCACCACGACGCTGTCGGCGCACGCATGACGCGCAAGCGGCTCACCGAGCTGCGGTACTCGAACCACGACATCGACGCGATCTCCGAGCTCGTCGCCCTGCACCTGAGGTTCCACACGTACCGCCTCGGGTGGTCCGACTCAGCGGTGCGGCGATATGTGCGCGACGCGGGCGAGCACCTGGCTGAGCTGAACGTGCTCACGCGCTGCGATTGCACGACCCGCAACGAGCGCAAGGCGGCGATGCTGAGCCGGCGGATGGACGAGCTCGAGGACCGCATCGCGGCGCTGGCCGCGCAGGAGGAGCTGGCCGCGATCCGTCCGGAGCTCAACGGCGAGCAGGTGATGGAGCACCTCGGCATCCCGCCCGGAAGGCTCGTCGGAGAGGCGTTGACCTACCTGATGGAGGTCCGGCTCGACGAGGGAATGATCGGTGACGACGCGATCAGGGCCCGGCTCCAGGACTGGTACGACGCGCGAGCGCCGGAGCCGAGCGAACCCCCGTCGCGCAACGGTCCTGCCAGCGACCAGTAGCTTTTCGCCCGTGGACTCGTACGTAGCGGTCATCGTCTTCGGCCTTGTGTCGATCGCGACGATTCTGCTCACCTACGTCACGTCACGCCGGATGGAGCTGCGGCTGCGCGAGCGCCTCGCCGGGGTCGCCACGGCCGAGGCGGCCGTACGCCGCCTGCTCGACGAACTGCCCGAAGCCGTGATGCTGCTCGACTCCGAAGGCCGCGTGCTGTCGGCCAACGCATCAGCGACCGATCTGTGCGGCATCGAACCGACCGCGCTCGTCCGTTCGTTCTTCCTCGATCTCGTCGATGCTGCCGATCGGGACGACCTGCGGGCCAGTTGGCGCCGCGCGATGGCCGGCGAGATCGTCGAGCCGGCACCTGTCCGCCTTGTCGGCGACGACGGGTCGGTGCTCGTCGAGGCCACCTTCCACCGGGCCCGCAACCCCGACGGCACCGATGATCCCGACCGACTCGATCCGGTCCCCGAACCCGACGAGTTGCGGGCCGAGCGGCGGATGGTGCTGCGGTTGCGCGACCTGTCCGAGCGCGAGCAGCACTCGCGGGCGCTCCAGCAGGCGCGGCGTCGGTTCCAACAGGCGTTCCACTCGGCCCCGACCGGGATGGCGCTCGTCCGCATCGACGACGGCCGCATCGTCGACGCCAACCAGTCGCTCGCCGAGATGCTCGGCCTCGAGATCGACCAGCTCGTCGGCCACACGCTCCGCGAGTTCACCCACCCCGACGACGTCAGGGCCGCCGTGCCGCACCGCGCCCGGCTCGAGCTCGGCATCGTCGATTCGTACCGGCTCGACCAGCGCTACCTCCGCAGCGACGGTGAGTTCGTGTGGGCCCGGACACGGGTGTCGCTCACCGAGGACGACGGCACGATGCTGGCGATCACCCACATCGAGGACGTCACCGAGCAGAAGCGAACCGCCGAGCAGCTGACGTTCGCCGCCAACCACGACGAGCTCACCGGGCTTCCGAACCGCTCGTCGCTGATGACGCTGCTGAGCGAACGGCTCGACGGCGCGCCGCCATCGTCGGTTGCCGTGCTGTTCGTCGACCTCGACCATTTCAAGGTCGTGAACGACAGCCTCGGCCACGGCGTCGGCGATGAGCTGCTGAGCACGATGGCGGGCCGCCTGCGCAGCGTTGTCCGCGACCACGACGTGCTCGCCAGGTTCGGTGGCGACGAGTTCATCGTCGTGCTGTCGCGCGTCGCGCACGAGGGTGATCCGGCCGAGGTCGCCGAACGCATCCGGCGTGCCCTGCACGAGCCGGTGACGATCGACGACCACGAGTTGTTCGTCACGGCGAGCATCGGATACTCGACCAACGTCGACGCCGGGATGTCGCCGAACGAGCTGTTGCGTGACGCCGACGCCGCGATGTACCGGGCCAAGGCACGCGGGCGGGACTGCGTCGAGGCGTTCGAGGCCGGCGGTCACGAGACCGGGGTGCAGGCGTTGCGCACCGCCGGCGAGCTGCGCCGGGGAATCGAGCGCCACGAGATCGTGCCGTACTACCAACCGATCGTCGATCTCGAGAGCGGCCGCGTGCTCGGCTACGAGGTGCTGGCGCGGTGGCTGCACCCCGACCGTGGCCTGCTCACGCCGAACCACTTCCTCCCGCTCGCCGAGGAGACCGGGTTGCTCGTCGATCTGGGCACCGAGATGCTGCGCAACTCGCTCGCCCAGCTGGCGTCGTGGCGGGCCGCCGGGCACGACTTCGCCAACTGCTCGTTGTCGGTCAACGTCGGCAACCGCCAACTGCTCGACCCGACGTTCTACAAGCTCGTCGGTGAGCTGCTCGGAGAAACCGGGATCGATGCCGACTCGCTGTGGCTGGAGATCACCGAGACGTCGTTGCTGGCCGACGTGAAGGCGGCGACGGTGACGTTGCGGGAGCTGCGCAGCCTCGGGCTCCACCTGTCGGTCGACGACTTCGGCACCGGCTATTCGTCACTCACCTACCTCAAGCGCTTCCCGGTCGAGGCGATCAAGGTCGACCGGGCGTTCGTCAGCGGACTCGGGATCGAGAACGAGGACACCACCATCGTCGAGGCCGTCGTCAAGCTCGGCCAGGCGCTCGGGCTGGCGGTCATCGCCGAGGGCATCGAGACACCACTCCAGCTGTCGCGCCTGCCGCGAGCTCGGCTGCGACAAGGGGCAGGGCTACCTGTTCGGCCGCCCGCGCCCGGCCGCACTCATCGAGAGTGAACGAGTCGAGGCCTGAGCGCCGGCCCGCGTGGCCCGTCGGCTGATGCGCCGCGGGCGGGGCTGTCAGCGGGAGTTGCGGCCCGATCCACGTCGCGGTCGTGCCGCGGCGCGACGCACGTCGACCGGGTCGTGACC
This sequence comes from Ilumatobacteraceae bacterium, assembly GCA_963722415.1. GTDB lineage: Bacteria > Actinomycetota > Acidimicrobiia > Acidimicrobiales > Ilumatobacteraceae > JALOLG01. The sequence goes on along the minus strand of CAVRNI010000002.1, from coordinate 70,517 downwards.
GAGCGCCATGGCCCAGCCGGCGTCGTCGTAGGCGACCGGCCATGCCCACCCGTCGCAGCGCTCGATGTGGGTGATCCGATGCAACTCGCCGTGGTAGTCGACGACGTCTCCCGGCTTCAGATCGTCGGCATAGATCGTTGTCATTGCACGCTCCTTCGAACGCAGAGGTCCTGATCGAGTGAGGACCCTTGAATCCCGAGGCCTTCGCGAGGGGCCGGAGCGACCCGCCCAATCGACCAACGTTATGAGGAGGCGCGCGGTTGGCTGGGGATACACGACTTCGGAAGAATCTCGCACGCAATTTCGCGGTGTCACCGGCGGAGCCCATAGGTGCGGCTCGCCGGACCCGGTCTGAAGCCGGCGCCGAGATAGAGGCGACGGGCGGCGTCGTTGCCTTCGAGGTAGCTCACCTTGAGCGACGAACAACCGTGTGCGGTCAGGCGGTGGAGACCTGACGTCAACACGTGCCGGGCGAGGCCACGCCCCTGGTAGGCGTCCTCGGTGCGCATCGGTTCGACCAGGCCGACACCCGTCACGGGGTCGGCCCAGAACAGACCGTACGCGGCGATGTCACCGGTGGGTGCATACACCGCGAGGTCGAGGTCGGCGCGGTACAACGAACATTCCGCGAGTCGGGCGGCGACATCTCGACCGTTGCGACCGATCATGTGGTGCGCCCGCTGCGGAGTCTCGATCCGACTGAGGAGCGTGAACCCCTCCGGGAGCGGCGACACGTCCGGCCGGTCGACGGCCGACATCCACGTCTCGACCGCGACTTCCCCTGTGAGCTCGAAGCCGGCGTCGGTGAGTGCTTCGAGCAGCACGACGTCGTCGTCGCGGGCGGCCATCTCCACCGCTCCACCTTCGAGTCGATCGATCTGTTCGAGTGCACGCGGCCACACCACGTCGCGCATGGTGACCGGGTCGGCCGTGGCGCTGATGGCGTCGCAACCCCAGCGCCCGTTCCAGTCCGTGACGATGACAGCGGCGATCGGCATGTCGTTATCGTCGAGCCAGAACGTCTGGCGTTCGGGATCAAGGTGCTGGTCGCGGCGCCACCACCACTGGAGATCGGCGGCCTCCCACAACCCCCACGTCGGGTCGTTGATCCGCGCCCGCTGGAGCAGCGTCGTGACCAGCTCGAGGTACTCGACACCAGCCGCCAGGTGCACACGGGGCGCCACCGACACAACGTACGCACCGGGCGTCCGTCGGCGTGCGAGGGATTAGGTCACGAGATGGGGCATCCGCCTCCGCACGTCGCGTCGCCCCGTGGGCCCGGGAGGGCAATCAGGAAACGACTCCACATGCCTGCGTGACCGACCCGATGTCCTGACAAAGCCGGTTCTTCGGCAACACCTCTCCCGAACCCGAACCAGACCCTACGTCGGATGCGGTCGTACGTCGACCGGCCGTATGACGGAGGCGCCGCCGGCTCGGTGGCTCGTCGTGCTAGTGGAACTCCGACGAGTCCAGCAGGCCGGCCTCGAAGTCGGCGGCCCGGTAACCGTCGACATGTCGAACGGCCATGCCTTCCAGCCACGACAACCGGACGGCGTCGGGATTGCGGCGGACCTCGTCGACCAGGGTGCGATGGAATGCTTCGGGGAAGTCGGCGCGAGGAAACGCATCGAGCACCCGGCGCACGGCGTCGGCCGGCAGCCGCTCGTGCCCGGCGCCGCGTACATCGATGCTGATGCCCGAGTTCGCGACTGCGGTCTCGGGACTCTTGTGCCGCGCGATCGCGCTCGACGCGTGGAGCGCAACGATGTCCCACACCACCTCCGCGCGGCGCACGTCCATCCCCGCCTCGAGTAGCCACGCCGCGCGCCGCGTTGGCCCCGCCGACATCGAAGCGCGCGTCGGTCTGAAAGCGCGGCGCGAGCCCGAGGTCGTGCATGATCACGCCGAGGTACAGGACCTCGTCGTCGAGATCGATCTCCTCGACTCGAGCGAGCAGCATCGCGAATCGGTAGCTCCGCTCGCAGTGGGCGACGACGTGCGCCGGGCACGATTCCGTGACCAGGCGATGGGCCGCGACCGCGAGTGTGGTGTCGGGCGCAACGATGGGCCCGTCCCAGGTCGGCGCCACATGGCAACAGTACTGTTTCGCCGCCGCGCCGTCGGCGCCGTCGATCAGCGACGCGCGCGGCGACCGGTAGGGTCCGGGTCCGTGTTCGACGGCCGCCTGATCGAACGCGGCAGCGCCGACTACGAGGCGGCCCGCGTCGATGCGATCTTCAACGGACGGCGACCGGCCCGGTTCCCAGCCGCGGTGCTCGAGGCGGCGAGCGAGGCCGATGTCGTCGCCGGTGTCCGGCTCGCGCGCGACCGTGACTGGGGCGTCACCGTTCGCTCGGGCGGGCACTCGTGGGTCGCGTGGAGCCTGCACGACGATGCCCTCCTGATCGACCTGGCGGGCCTGCGCGAGATGGCGATCGCGGCGCCCGGGGTGGCGACGGTCAGCCCGTCGATACGCGGTGGGTCCGAGCTCGGCCCCTTCCTCAGGTCACAGGGTTACCTCTTCCCGGGCGGGCACTGCCCGACCGTCGGGCTGGGCGGCTACCTCCTCCAGGGCGGCCAGGGGTGGAACGGCCGCGCGTGGGGATGGGCCTGCGAGAGCGTGCTCGCGGTCGATGTGGTGACCGCCGACGGTGAGCTGGTCCACGCCAGTGCCGACTCTCATCCCGACCTGTACTGGGCGGCGCGCGGCGCGGGTCCGGGGTTCTTCGGAGCCGTCACGCGGTTCCACCTCGCGTTGTTCGACCTCCCGCCGGTGTTCGTGCAGACCGCCTACGCGCTGCCGATCGACCATTTCGACGCCGTGATGCACTGGGCCCACGAGGTGCTGCCGACCCTCGATCGACGGGTCGAGCCGGTCATCGTGGGTACCCGCGTCCCTCCGGAAGGGGTCGACATCGGCGGCGCGCCGATGATGATCATGCTCGCCACCGGCCTGTTCGACTCGCAGGACGAGGCCGAACGGCTGATGCGGCCGCTGCAGAGTTGCCCGGGGCTCGACGACGCGTACATGCGTGAGTTCGCGGCGCCGGTCACGTTCGACATCGTCGGCGCGATCCAGGACGCGATGAGCCCGCGCGGCCATCGCTACGCCGCCGACTGCGCGTGGACCGACGCGCCGGCGGCGGAGCTCGCACCACTCCTGCGGGACCTCTACACGACGTTGCCGACTCCACAGTCGTTCACGATCTGGTACGGCTGGAACCCGGTCCGGCCGCTCCCCGACATGGCGTTCTCGATGGAGGCGAACGTCTATGTGGCCACCTACGCGGTGTGGTCCGACCCCGCCGACGACGATCGTGTGCAGCGGTGGGTGACGGATCGGTACCGCGCCCTCGAGCCGGTGTCGAAGGGCACCTACCTCGGCGATGCCGACCTGCTCAACCGTCCGGCTCCGTTCATGGCCCCGGACAACTTCCGCCGGCTCGCCTCGATCCGCGACGTGTACGACCCGCACCGGCGCTTCCCGGACTACCGCGTCAAGGCAGGCGCGATTCCCAACGAGTTCGCCCAATGAGTTCGAAACGTGTCAGCTGAGCGCCGGCATCACGTGTTCGGCGAAGAGGCGCATCGAACGGTGGGTGTCGTCCGTGCTCATGCCGGGATGGCGGAACTGGCAGGCCAACTGCGTGATACGGCCGAGGTGGCCGGCGGCGATCGGGGACAGCGCGGCGATGACGTCGTCGGGCGTGCCGACCGCGGCGCTCCAGAACCCGGCGTTCCCCGACCGGATCATGTCCGCCGTCACGGCTTTGTCGGGCGCCGCCGGCACGCCGGCGAGGTCCTTGCGCGTCTCGTAGAAGTTCACGAAGTACTCGAGGCCGGCGCCGGCGACCTCCCAGCCCTTGTCGGTGCTGTCGGCCACGCAGATCATCTGCATCGAAGCGACCTGGTGGTCATCGGGGTTGCGACCGCACTCGACGAGGTGCGCGTCGTAGCCCGGGTTGAACGGCCCGATGAAGTTGAAGCCGCGCTCGGCCGCCCGGCGCTGGTTCCGCGGGCCCATCCCACCCCACCAGATCGGGATCGGATCCTGCACGGGCTTGGTGGTGAACGTCATCTCGGGGATGTCGTAGAAGCGGCCCTTGTGGCTGAACTCGCCCGGCTCGCGGAACGCGCGCTGGATGAAGTCGATCGACTCCCACGCCCGCTGGTTCATCTCCGCCGGGTCGCGACCGAACGTGACGAACTCCTCGTACTGCGACCCGGGGCCGACACCGAGGTCGAACCGGCCACCGGACAGGATGTCGGTGATGGCCGCGTCCTCGGCGACGCGGATCGGGTCGTGGAACGGCAGCAACGTCACTGCCGTACCGATCCGCAGGTGCTCGGTCCGGGCGGCGACCGCGGTCGCGACGAGCATCGGTGAGCCGGTCCACTGGCACTCGCGGAAGTGGTGCTCGCCGTACCACGACGAGGTGAAGCCGAGCTCCTCGGCGAGCACGGCGTCGCCGACGAAGTCCGCGTACACGTCGCGGAGGGCGTACGGGCGGGCGGGGTGGTTGCGGACGGCGTTGAGGATGGAGAACTCCATGTACGGATCATTGCACCGTCGACGGCGCTGACTCGGCTCGAAGGTCGACTCGTTGGCGTGCCGGCGCAACACGATCCGTCGACTATCGTGCCCGCATCTGCGGAGGGCGACGACGATGGCTCGCAACATGACCGATCCGGACCGGCCGGCCGGCGAGGCCGCCTGGTTCGCGCCCGGGTCGGTGCTGACCGACACCGAAGCCAGCGAGCTTCCGAGGTTCCAATCCGGGTTCCCACCCCAGCACGTTCTTCTGACCCTGATCGGCGAGTACGGCTTGCACATCGGCGATCCGATCCCGTCGGCGTCGCTGGTGTTGCTGCTCGGCGAGTTCGGGATCACTCAGGCCGGCGCGCGAGCGGCGATCGCCCGGCTGGCCCGCCGCGGGATCCTGGTGGCGACGAGGTCGGGGCGCACCACGGCGTACGCGATGACCGACAGGTGTGCGTGGATGGTCGCCGAAGGGCGGCGGTTGACGCTCGAGTTCACCGGTGCGATGCGATCGTGGGACGGTCGCTGGACGCTCGTGAGCTACTCGATCGCCCAGGAGCGGCGGGCCCAGCGGGCGTTGCTCCGGACACGCCTGCGATGGTTGGGCTTTGCGCCGATGCAGGATGGGCTCTGGGTTTCGCCACGGCCGCCCGGCCAGTCGCTCCACGAGGCGCTCGACGACCTGGGAGTCGGCACGTGCGCCGTGTTCGTCGCCGACCCGGTGCCTGGCCGCGACCGCCTCGATCCGCTCTCGGCGTGGGATCTCGACGAGGCGCGGGCCGCCTATGCGGCGTTCGTCGAGGAGTTCACACCCGTGGCGGAGAACCTGCACGGCGGGCGCGTGAGTGCGTCCGAGGCGTTGATCGCGCGGACCCGGTTGACGTACCGCTGGTTCGCGTTCGCCAACAGCCAGGCCGAGCTACCAGAAGCGTTGCTGCCGGCGCACTGGCCGGGCGCCGCTGCCCGCCGGCTGTTCGAGGAGCTGTACGACGGCCTCGGACCGCTCGCCGCGCTGCGCGTCGCGCAGCACATCAGCACTCACGACGCGGCGCTCGCGACAGGCGTCACGTGGTTCGCGTGCACGGAGCCGATCGACGACACGACGTTGGCCCGCCGTGGGTGACGTTCTTCGCGGTCGCCCGGTGTCGATAATCGACAGATTTATCGCTTCCAGTTCGATGAACTGTCGTATATAGTCGCGTCCGCACAGTATCGAGGGGCCAGGTCGAGGGGCCAGGTCGAGGGGCAGCATGAAGATCGAGTTCTTCCAGACGATGAACTACCACGGACCGGTCAACGTCGAGTCGTGGCCGGCACCGCCGCGTGCGTGCGACAGCGAGTGGACGAAGCTGACGTACGAGCACTCGCTCGACGAGTGCGGCGCCGCGCTCGACGCCGGTTTCGACGCGTTGAACTTCGCCGAGCACCACTACTCGCCGAAGCAGTTGACACCCAACCCGGTGTTCTTCGCCGCGCTCGCCGGACAGCGGTACAAGGAAGCACAGATCGGCGTGATGGGCACCGACCTGCCGCTGAACAACCCGGTGCGGATCGCCGAGGAGTACTCGATGCTCGACAACCTCCTCGACGGACGACTCCGGATCGCGATGCTGCGAGGCACGCCGAACGAGTACCTCACCTACGGCTCGAACCCGTGGGAGTCGCGCGAGCGTTACGAGGAAGGCACCCTGCTCGTGCAGGCCTGCTTCACCGAGCCCGAACCGTTCGGATGGGAAGGTCGTTACTACCGCTTCCGCAACATCGCCGTGTGGCCGCGCCGTGTGCAGGACCCGCACCCGCGCATCCTCATCTCGGGCAACAGCAAGGACGGTGCGATCTTCGCCGGCAAGCACGGCTTCGACCTCGGATTCTCGTACATGGCACCCGAGAAGTGCGCGGTCCACGCCGACGCTCTACCGCGAGACGGCACGGGCCAACGGCTGGGAGCCGACCGCCGACAACATCCAGTACCGCCACTTCATGTACGTCGCACCGACCGATGCCGATGTCGCCGAGGCTCGCCCGGCGTTCGAGGGCAAGGGTCTGCTGAGCATCTTCGCCGGAGCCACGCCCGACACGATGCTGACGATGATGCAGATCGGTGCGGCGATGGGCGGGGTGCCCAAGCACGTCAAGATCGAGCCCGGCATGGCACCACCGATGGTGCCGGCACCGGCGTTCTACGGCTCACCCGACACGGTGAACGCCCAGATCGCCGAAGCAGCTCGCGTGCTCGGCATGGGGCGACTCGAGATCTCCGTCGGCGGCGTCAACCCGCTCGCCCACGACACGATGCTGGCGACCCTGAAGCTGATCGGCGAAGAGGTCGTCCCCGTCGTGCACAGAGAGGCATGGTGAGTGGCATGGTGACCGACATGGTGATCGATCGGACCGACACCGCGGCACCGCGCCGTGGGCGCGGCGTTCCGTCCGCACACGGTCGCGGCCGCAGGCTTCGACGTGACCTACTACGAGGCCGGCGAGGGCGAGCCGTTGCTCTGTCTGCCCGGCGCCGGTGGGCCACATATGCGGATCGCGCTCGACCTGCTGGCGCACGAGTACCGCGTCGTCGTGGTGGAGCTCCCCGGGTGGGGTGCGCAACCCAACGACGTCGCCGACTTCGACGGGCTCGCCGAGCAGGTGGCGTTGATCGCCACCGCGATCGGGCTCGACACGTTCCACTTGATGGGGACGTCGCTCGGCGGCGCGTGCGCGGTGCACCTGGCGACGTTGTACCCCGAACGCGTGCTCTCGATGGTGCTCGAAGCGCCGGCGAAGTTCCGCGAGGCGTCGGTGAGTCCGACCGAGCTGACGCCGGACGCAGTTCGTCAGGGCGTTTCGCACCCATCCCGAGCGGATCCCACACATGGAGCCGCTCGACCCGGAGTTCCTCGCTCGCGTGTGGCCGACGGTCGAGCGCTTGGTGGGCGACGGTGCGTTCGACGAAGCGTTCGCGGCCCGGCTCGCGGCCTCACCGACCCGCACGTTGGTGTTGTTCGGCCGTGACGACGGGGTGATCAACCCGATCAACGGGCGCACGTACCGGCGGCTGATGAAGAACTCGACACTGCAGTACGTGTACTCCGCCGCCCACGACATCCAGGGTGATCGGCCCGAGGCGTTCGCCGAGACGGTCGGCGACTTCTTGCGCCGCGGGATGAACTTCATGATCGACGAGCACGACGGTCTGCTCAATCCCTAGCCGGCCCGCAACAGAGAGGAGCACACCGTGCGAGTCGGCGTCGATATCCCGTATCTCGCCTCCGCCCACGACGTCCGGCGCTACGTGCAGGCGATGGAGGAGCTCGGATTCGACCACCTCGGCTTCTCCGAGCACGTCTGCTCCACCGTCGATTCGCGGTTCCCGGCCCCGTTCTTCACGTTCGAGGAGCCGTGGCGGGAGACCGTCACGATGACCACGTTCGTCGTCGCGGTCACGCATCGGATCGAGGTGAACCCGGCGATGATGCTCCTGCCGCTGTACCACCCGGTGCTCGCCGCCAAGCAGTTGGCGGAGATCGCCGGGCTGAGCGAGGGCCGTCTCCGGGTCGCGGCGAGCATCGGGTGGAACCACCGCGAGGCCGAGAGTCTCGGCGTCGATCCGGCGACGCGTGGCGCGCGGTTCGAGGAGCAGATCGAGATGATGCGACGGCTCTGGACCGAGCCCGTCGTCGATCACGCCGGTCGCTTCTTCGAGCTCCGTCAGGCCGGTATCAGTCCCCGGCCGGCCAGCGCGATCCCGCTGTGGATGGGTGCCGGTCGCATCGACCAGGGGGGCTTCCCGAGCCCGTTCGCCGTGCGACGGGCGGCGCGGATCGCCGACGGGTTCAAGTTCGCGGCCCCGACGTTTCTCGATCGCGATCAGGTCGCGCGTCACGTCGACGATCTGCGGGTCGCGGTCGGCGCGGCTGGTCGCGATCCGGAGCAGTTCGGGATCGAGGTGCGGATGATCGCCCACGAGACCACGCCGGCCGACTGGAGCGGTGTCGTTCGCTGGGCGAAGGACCTCGGCGTGAGCCACTTCGGTTTCGCCAACCGGATCGTCGGCGGGTCGCTCGACGAGCAGATCGAGCAGGTGCCGGCAGTTCGTCGACGCGACCCGCGAGTCGTGGTGATCAGACGAAAGGCGTAGGACGTCCTCGGGGGCGTCGGATGGCTCAGGGCGCGACGGTGACGTAGGCGTGCAGCGTCCCATTGGGTGAGACGGCGGTCGCCAGCCCTTCGTTGCGCGCCGTGCGGACCGAGTCCGACACGGTCAACACGACGCCGCTGCCCGTGATGATCCATGCCGTGACGGTTGCCGTACCGACGAACACGACGACGGGCACGGTCAGCAGCAGCGTCAGGCTGGTGGCCGCGGCGACGGCGTTGACGGCTGCCCACAGGTACGTGAGCCGGCGGAACAGGTCGATCACCGCCGGCCGGTCCTGGATGTCACTGGTGAGCGGGCAGAAGTCGTTGGCGAAGCGGGCGACGAGCGGCCGGCCGATCACGACCGAGAGGGCGAAGAAGGCGGCGGTGGCAACGGTGCGCAGGATCGGCTGGAAGAAGTACACGAAGTCGTTGTTGCTGAACAGGTAGACGCCCGTGCGTACCGAGATCCCCAACGTGGCGAGCACGAGCAGGCCGGGGATCGGGCTGCCGACGACCAACCGGCGGCCGACCGCGGCGTACGTCCAGCACAGGGCGGCGAGGATCGCCCACTTGAGCTCGAACGTCAGGAAGACCACGTAGAACAGTGCGGTCGGGATGAGTGTCGCCTCGATGAGGAACGGCACCATGCGCCGGACCACGGCCCTGACGACCGAGAGCTTGGAGGGATGCAATCGCCAGGCCGCGTTCGGTGCTTCCGGAGTGGAGATGGTGTCCGCTCTCATGCAGGCTCCTCCCGTCGACGACGGCACGTTGTGGGCGCCACCGGGGTTTGGAGCAACGCATCCCGGTCCTGTCCGCAACAGAGACCGACACGTTCGGGACGGATTGTCGTGTCGGGCGTCAGGGTACCCCGACGCGTCGGGGCTTACCCGTCGCTCACGAACCTTCCTTGCGGGCCCGCACCAGAAGCGTGGTCGGGACCGGGGAGCGCTCGGTCACGCCGAGCTCGTGCATCACGTCGACGCGGAAGTTGGCGCGCCCCAGGGCGGTGAACCACTCCTCGACGGTACGGGTGCCCGAACCGTACGGAGTGGCGATCTCGCCCTGGAACACGTCGGCGAACGGGTGGCGCAGACGGATCACGAACGACCGGCTCGGCTTGAGCACGCGGTGGACCTGGCGGAGGAGGCGCCCGAGGTCTTCGACGACTTCGAGGGTGCCGTTGGCGAGCACGACCTCGACCGACCCGCTCGTCGCGAACCCGAGATCGGCCAGCTCACCGATGTGGCACTCGACGCGGACGTCGGCCTCGACGGCCTTCTCGCGGAGCTTGGCGATGCGCGTTCCGTCGGGGTCGACCGCCAGTGATTTGGCACCTGCCGTGGCGAACGCGATGGCGTTGCACTGTGGCGACACGCCGAGCTCGAGGGCGCGCTTGCCGTCGCTCACGTCGCCGCACAGGTGCAGCTCGTCGTCACCGGGAAGGTCTTTCCCGAACACGACCCGGGCGTGGCCGTCGGCACTCACGGGCATCCAGTGTGGTCCGGGCGTCGTGCCGACGCACGGATACTCAAGAATTTCGGGACTTCGCCGACGGCCGATCGTGACTGGCTACCCTTGCGGCCATGAGCTTCTCCGTCGGCGCCTTGCGAGGTGGTCCGGAGCGGCGCGGCGTCGTCGACCACCGGCTGGCGCGCCGGATGCTCATCAACCAGGTCCGGGTCGGACGAATCGCGCGCGAGCAGGTGTGCGATGCGCACCCCGAGCTGATCCGCGCCGCCAAGAACGTCGGCACGCAGACCAAGACGCGCTGTCCGATCTGCGAGGAGAGCGATCTCAAGCTCATCACGTACGTGTTCGGGTCGCGGTTGCCGGCGCACGGTCGGTGCGTCTCGACCGCCAAGGAGATGCGGCGACTCGGATCGCGGACCGACGAGCTCACCGCGTACGTGGTGGAGGCGTGCGTCGAGTGTCGCTGGCACCACTTGCTCCGCGTGCTGCCCGTCGGCGGCAATTCCTGACCTTGCCATCGGGCATGATCAGGCTGTGACCACATCTGCGTCGACATCTCCGTCGACCGTCCTCGTCACCGGCTGCAGCTCAGGGTTCGGCCTGCTCACCGCCGTGACGTTCGCCAGGCGCGGGCACCACGTGGTGGCGTCGATGCGGAACACCGCCAAGGCGGAGCCGTTGCTCGAGGCCGCGGCCGCGGCGGGAGTCGGAGTCGAGGTAACCGAGCTCGACGTCTCATCGAGCGCTTCGGTCGATCGTGCGATCGACGCGATCGTCGAATCGACCGGCCGCCTCGACGTCGTGGTCAACAACGCCGGTATCGAGCTGTTCGGCGCCGTCCACCTCGTCTCCGACGAGGAGGCCGCTCGCCAGCTCGACACCAACGTGCTCGGCGTCGTGCGCGTCGCCCGAGCCGCGGTCCCGCACATGGTGCGCCAGGGCCAGGGGTCGATCGTCAACGTCGGGTCGGTCGCCGGCAAGGTCGGCGTGCCGTACTCCGGGCTGTACGCGGCGAGCAAGCACGCCGTCGAGGCGATCACCGAAGCGATGCACTTCGAGCTCGCCCAGCTCGGCATCCGGGTCGCGGTCGTCGAACCGGGGCAGTTCGCGACCGGGTTGTCCGGAAACTCCGTCGTCGCCGCGTCGATGCCGGAGGATTCGGCGGAGTACGTCCGCTGGCAGGCGTTCCGGGGCCGGATGCGCCAGCTCGTCGGCGGGGTGCCCGCCGACGCGCAACTGGTTGCTGACGTGATCTACGAGGCCGCGACGTCGGACGAGCCGCGGCTGCGGTGGCCGGTCGGCGACGACGCCTCACTCGTCCTCGACACGAAAGCGGCGATGTCGTTCGAAGACTTCGAATCGGCGATGCGCACCACCCTCGACTGGCACGAGTGACCGCGTGCGGCCGAGCCGTCGCAAGACCGTTCTGGGCTGCTGAACCTTGCGGCTGTCGAAAGGCGTGGCAGCCCAGAACGGTTCGGCGATCGGCGTGTCGTCGTCGTCAGCGAGGTCAGTCGGTGACCCGGGCGCGCACCATCGTCCAGGGCAGCGGGCTCTTCACCTGTTCGACGTCGAACCGACCGCCGACGAAGCGGCTGAACCCGCGGCGCGACCAATGGTTGACGTGGCCCGGGGTGTTGCCGAGCTGGCGTACGTAGCGGCGCCGCAGGAGATTCCCTGCTCGCCAGATCGGCTCGAGGGGCACCGAGGCGATCAACGTTCCGGAGCACACGCGCGACAGCTCGCGCAGCGCGGTGTCGGGGCCCGGGACGTGTTCGAGCACCTCGATGGCGAGCACCAGATCGAACGCATCATCGGCGAACGGGAGCGCGGTGCCATCGCCGAACAGGCAGGCGATGTCGGCGCTGCGCCAGTGACTGGCGAGCTCGGGGTCGGGGAGGTCGAGCCCGATCATCGGGACGCCGGGGAACCGATCGAGCAGGCGCGTCATCACTTCGCCCTCGCCGACACCCACCTCGAGCACGCGCCGGGGCGACAACCCGTCGAGCATCGCGTCGAGCGCGCCGAGAAAGCCACGCATCATCCGTTGTTCGAGGGGATTGGTCGACCCGTACTTGTCGTACGTGTTGCCGGTCGGCACGCCGGTGGTCTCGGTCGTCATGTCGGCGGCACCTGGGTGGACGGTTTGGTGGCCCGCACGACGAGGTCGGCGAGCAGACCCACGGTGATCGCCTGCAACGACGCCAGCAGGATCAGCAGCGTGTTGGCGGCGAGCCGGAAGTCCTTGTCGATCCAGTCGTAGACGAGCTTGCCCATGCCGATCGTCAGGAACGTCAGCCCGAGCGGGAGGAACACCTTGAGCGGGTTGTACGACAGCGACATGCGCACGACCTGAAGGAGGTAGCGCTTGGTGTCGCGCCACCAGTGGAACTTCGACGTACCGGCGCGTGGCGAGTAGTCGATCGGCACGTACTTGATCGAATAGCCGTTGGACAGGAACGACATCGTGAGCGTCGTGACGCACGAGAACCCGGACGGCAGGTGGTGCACGTACTGCATCGCAACGTCGCGCCGGAACGCACGCAGCCCGGAGTTGAGGTCGGGGATGTCGGTGTCGGTGAGGTAGCTGGCGAGCTTGCGGATGAACCACTTGGCGGGGACCCGGAGGAAGCGCAGGGTGCCTTCCTCGGTTCGCCGCGCCCCGACGATGTGGTCGTAGCCCTCGAGCTCTTTGACCATCATCGGGATCTCGTCGTTCGGGTACGTCATGTCGACGTCGGTCCACACGACGATCCGTCCCCGAGCCGCGGTGGTTCCCGTGCGCCTCGCCGTGCCCGAGCCGCGGTTGTGGGCGTGGCGGATCAGATGGATCCCGTCGATCGCCGGCAGATCGACCTCGGAGCCGTCGTCGGAACCGTCATCGACGACGATGATCTCGAACGTGTACGGCGAGGCGGTGAGCGCGTCGCGGATGCGGTCGATCTCGGCGCGCAGGTGCCCGCGTTCGTTGTAGACCGGCAGCACCACGCTGACGTCGAGCTCATCGACCGTCTCCACGCCGCGAACATACCGGGAGGGCGGTGACCGCGCAGGGCGCTTCTGCGCAGTGGAACCGTGATCCAAGGCGTGAGTGATCCGGTTCGGTCACGCCGGGCGCGCCAGCGCCTTCGGCGGCCGCGTCAGATGCACGCCGGGCGCGCCAGCGCCTTCGGCGGCCGCGTCAGATCACGGCGCGGTGCCTCCGACGCGCCACAGGATCCAGTGGTCGTCGGACCAGACCTTCTCCCAGCCGAGCGCGCGGCCCTGGGCCTCGGTCATCCGCGGCTGGTAGAAGTCCGACCCACGGAGTTGGGCGAAGTAGTCGGCGCGCTGGCTGATGCGTTCGACGAGCGGCGTCTGGATCGCCCGCCGGTCGGTGTAGAGCGTCATCGTGCGGGCGCGGTAGAACGCGATGATGTCGTCGGGGCGGGTCAGGCGGGAGACGGCGTTGAAGACGGGCGTGACGCGGGGATCGGTCGGTCCCATCGGCTGCTCGCTCGTCTGGTTGAGGTCCTGGACCTGCTGGATGTCGCCCGGCAGGACGGCCGCGTGGACGCCGACGAGGTACAGCAGCGGCAGCGCCGCGAACACGGCGACGTAGCGTTGATCGCGGTTGCGCCACACGAGGCGGACGGCTTCGGTGACCGCGACGGTTGCGAAGAACAGCACCCACGGGGCGATCTGGAAGTAGTACCGACCAATCATCCGGAAGTGCGTGCTGACCGCGATGGCCGACAGCACGGTGACGGCGGCGAGTGGACCATCGAGGCCGGGCCGTTTGCGGATCCCGATGACGGCACCGACGACCGCCAGGGCGATGATGAACGCGCCGATCGCCGGGTGTGAGCCGAGGCCGATCTGCTGGGTGAGCACGCGCGGATAGCCGCCGAACCGGTCGTCGATGTATCCGGCGTTGTCGCCGTTGTCGGGGAACAGCATCGACGGGAGGAGCAGTTGGAACCCGACAGCAGAAGCGGCGAAGGCGGCGTACGGGATGGCGAGGTTGCGCCACGGCAAGCGACCGAAGCGCTCGTCCCGGTAGTACACGGCGAGCTCGACGAGCTGCACCACGCCGATGACGCCGATCAGCACGATTCCTTCGCGTCGGAAGTTGTAGGCGATCGTCACGAGGACGCCGAGCACCACCAGGTCGCGGACGGCAGCGCCGACAAGGGGACCGCGCGTCCGCATCCGGTCGAGCCACCAGATCACCACGGCGACGGCGGCCGCGTGCGGGAACTCCGACAGCAGTTGGCCGGTGTGGCTGAGGAATGCCGGTGCGGTCGCCACTGCGGCGGTGACGGCGAGGGCGAGGACACGACCGACGCGCCGGCGGACGATGCCGTGGATGAGGACGAGCCAGACGCAGAACGCCGCCACTTCGACGAGCTTCAAGCGGGCGTAGTCGAGGTCCCACAGGTGCACGAACGGCGACAGCAACAGGGGGAGTCCCCACGGATACGCGTACGGGCTGAAGGCGCCGGTCGAGTTGAGGACCGCGAAACGGTTGTCGGCGACGACCTCGCCGATGTTGCCGTCGAACAAGCTGCGCGCCTGACGGAGGTAGAGGGCGAAGTCGTCACCCCTGGCATGACCGTTGCGATGTAGCGCCACCGCGAGCACGGCGGCGGCCGCGACCACGACCCCGAGGGCGACGCGGTTGATGAGGGTCTGCCGTGATGCCGACGCACCGCCGTCGTCCGGCGCGTCCTCAGCTGGCGTGTCGTCGGTCGCCTCGGTCGCGTCGCCGGCTGTCGCGTCCGCCTCCGTCTCGATCGTCGCCATCACGCCATTGTGGCTGCTCGAAGGGGCAACGACCGCCGCGGGCGCGCGTCATCGGTGCCCACCACGAACCTCGAGGCGCCCGGCGGTCACGCCGTGGCGTCGGCGGCCAGCTCCGCCTCGTGCTTGGCGACCATGTCGTTGACCGCCTGCATGTTGCGCTCGGCGAGGCCCTCGCGCTGCTCACGAGCGCGGGCCTTGGAGTCGAGCGTCGAGCGCGCCTGACCCTGGAACTGCGGGAACACGCGCTGGGCGATCAGCTCGTAGCTGCGCTTGGTGGCGAGCGGGTTGGCCCACTCGTGGGCGAGCGCCATGTAGCAGCCGAAGCCGCCGGACTGCTTCTGCAGGCGTTCGATCTGCTCGCACGCGTCGTCGGCGGTGCCGATCGAACCGAGACCCGAGTCGTTGACGAAGTCGACCATCTCGCGCACCGCGGTGGAGCTCCCCACGTCCATCTGCGGGAACGCCGCGGTGTGCTGGAAGTAGTCGAACCAGGCGGCCATGCCGAACTCGACGTCGCGATACGCCTGCTCACGCGACTCGGCGATGTGCATCATCCCGACGAGGCGCCACAGCGCCCGATCGGCGACCGTGCCGAACTTCGCCGCCCGCTCCTCCATCACGTCCCAGTGCAGGCCCAGCAGGTCGAACCCGACGGCCTGGGTGGCGCCGATCGACAGCAGCCCGATGCCGTACCGGCCGGCGAGGCGCGGACCGGCCGGGCGAGGCGACGGCGGGCACGGCGATGTCGAACAGCGGGTTCGAGTACGGCCGCAGGTGGAGCCGGGCATCGGTCAGGTTCCACATCTTGGTGCTGCTGCTCACGGGCTCCTCGGACGTGAGCAGCTTGATGATCACGTCGAGCCCCTCTTCGAGGAGCGGGCGGGTCTCGGTCGGATCGAGTCCGAGCATGATGGCGTCGGTCGGCAGCGACCCGGGTCCGACGCCGAGCATGAAGCGGCCCTTGGTGAGGTGGTCGAGCAGCACCGCGCGCTCGGCGACCATGTAGGGGTTGTGGTACGCCACGCTGATCACGCCGGTGCCGAGCTTGATGTGCTTGGTGCGCTCGGCCGCGGCGGCGATGAAGATCTCCGGTGACGCGATGATCTCGGTTCCGGCGGAGTGGTGCTCACCGATCCAGGCCTCGTCCCAGCCGAGGGCGTCGAGGTGTTCGATCAGCTCGAGGTCGCGTTGGAGCGCCAACGTCGGGTTCTCCCCGGCCGGGTGGAACGGCGCCATGAAGATCCCGAAGCGGAGCCGATGGTCGTTGGCGAGTGCGGACATGGTGCCTCCTGCGTCGGATCGAGCCGCCGGGGACCGCGGCTCGTCGAGGGCTCAAGGTACGCGGACCGGCGTGGCGGTGGCGCACCGGACGAGGACGCCGGCGAGGCCCGGGGTCAGTCGCGGATCGGGCCCGGCGAGGCCGCGGGCGCGTGGGGGTACATCGTGCAGCAGGCGAAGCACCACTGCTCGGTGTCGGGCATCGTCACCTCGGAACCGTCGGTGTCCCAGTCGGACGGCGTGACGTACATCCGGTGGACGGGGTGAAGCTCCTCGTCGGCTGCACCGCAGCTCTCGCACGTCACGCGCCGACCATATCCGCGCCATATCTGCGGCGGTGCGCCGCGCCTGGCGCGCCGGAGTGCTCGCCTAGCGTCCCTTCGGTGACGCGCCGGTGGGTCGTGCTCCTGACGCTCGTCGCCGTGTCGTGTGGCGGCGACTCCACGCCCTCCGATGGGGCGGATCCCGAGCGCGCGACGCGTCCGATCGACGTGACGACGGGAGCTCCGGCGTCAGAGGCGTCGACGCTCCGGCCGACTGATGCGACGACC
Organism: Ilumatobacteraceae bacterium; assembly: GCA_963722415.1. Classification (GTDB taxonomy): domain Bacteria; phylum Actinomycetota; class Acidimicrobiia; order Acidimicrobiales; family Ilumatobacteraceae; genus JALOLG01. The sequence goes on along the minus strand of CAVRNI010000002.1, from coordinate 53,753 downwards.
GACGTGCCCGGCGACGTGCCCGGCGTGGTGCCGGAAGGCTTCGGCACCATCGCTGCCCGGGTGACGGCATCAGACGGCGAGACCTGCGAGTTGTGCCTCTGGCTCGCCGCCGACGTCGCCGCCAGGGGACGCGGGCTGATGCAGGTCACCGATCTCGGCGGGTTCGACGGCATGGCCTTCCGCTACGACGCACCGCACACCACGAGCTTCACGATGCGCAACACCGTGATGCCGCTCTCGATCGCGTTCTTCGGCGCGGATGGAGCCCTGCTCGACGCGTTCGACATGGAACCGTGTGTCGCCGAGCCGTGCCCGTCGTACCCGACACCGGCCGACTTCGTGGTTGCGATCGAGGTACCCCAAGGCGGGCTGCCCGACCTCGAGATCCGCGCCGGATCGGTCCTGGAGCTGCTCGCCGAGGGCTGTTCGGGGGCCGCGTCCTCGGGACCGTGACACCCCCTGGTCATGCTCGTCGATGTGAGCTGCCCTGCCGGTACACTCCTCGGGTCCACGTCCACCCTGCCCCGCGCGTTCTCGATTCGCGGGGCCCCGGTCCACCAGCGAGTGGCCGAGTCCGAAGGGAGAACATCACGCATGTCGCGTGCGTACGAACTGATGGTCATCATCGACCGTGACGTCGAGGATCCGAAGGCGCAGTCCTGGATCAAGACGATCACCGACGGAATCGTCGCAGCCGGTGGCTCGATCCACGGCAAGCCCGATTGGTGGGGGAAGCGTCCATTCGCCTACCCGATCCACAAGAAGGAGTCGGGCTACTACCTCGTCATCGAGTGCATCGCCCCCGGTGGCGCGCTCGACGAGCTCGAGCGAACGCTGCGCCTCGCGGACGACATCGTCCGCCACAAGCTCATCCGTCTGCCCGACGCCGAGGCCGAGCGCCGCGGCATGACGGGCGCCGCTGCCTGAGCGCAGCACACCACGAAGGAGCCATCCATGGCAACGAACAGCGTCACCCTCATCGGCAACCTGACCCGCGACCCGGAGCTGCGTTACACCACGGGCGGGCGTGGCATCGCCAGCTTCGGCCTGGCGGTCAACCGCCGCTACCAGGTCAACGGCGAGTGGCAGGAACAGACATCGTTCTTCAACGTCACCTGCTGGGCCGAGCTCGGCGAGAACGTCGCCGCCAGCCTCACCAAGGGCAGCCGGGCGATCGTCACCGGCCGGCTCGAGCAGCGCAGCTGGGAGACCCAGGAGGGCGAGAAGCGCAGCGTCGTCGAGGTCGTCGCCGACGAGGTCGGTCCCAGCCTGCGCTGGGCGCAAGCGCAGATCGAGCGCAACGAGCGGTCATCCAGCGAAGGCGGCTTCGGCGGTGGCGGTGGCGGCGGTGGCGGCGGTGGCGGTGGCGGTGGTGCCGCCAGCGGAGCCGGCACTCGCCAACCTGATCCGGTGTACGGCGACGAAGAGCCGTTCTGACCCCCATTCCTGATTCGTTCGCAACCTGAAGAGATCGTCAAAGGACCCACGATGGCCGCAAAGAAGCCCCGGGCACGCGTCAAGGACGCCAACCCCCGCAAGTACAAGAAGAAGACGAGCCCGCTCATTCTCGAGTCGATCGACTACGTCGACTACAAGAACGTCGACCTGCTCAACCGGTTCATGAGCGACCGGGCCAAGATCCGCAACCGGCGCGTCACCGGCAACGACGTCCAACAGCAGCGCGACATCGCCAATGCGATCAAGGTCGCTCGCGAGATGGGCCTGCTGCCGTACGCCAGGCGCGTCTCATCGGCGAGCCGTCAGCGGCCGCCCCGCGACGGTGACCGCGACGGTCGCCGGTCACGCGACGCAGCCGACACCGAGTCGGCCGAGAGCCCGGTCGCCGTGCTCGACACCGACGACGTCGTGATCGACGCCGTCGATGACGTCAGTGTCGACGCCGATGTCAGTGTCGACACCGTCGAGGAGGCCTGAGCATGAAGGTGATCCTGCGGTCCGATCTCGACGGCCTCGGCAAGCGTGGCGACATCGTCGACGTCGCCGACGGCCACGCCCGCAACTACTTGCTCCCGCAGGGCCTGGCGCTCGTTGCCACGACGGGGGCGTCGTCCCAGGCCGCCAAGATGCGCCGGTCGCGAGATCTGCGTGACGCGAGCGACCGGGAGGCCGCCCAGACCGTCGCCACCACGCTCGTGCCGAAGATCATCACGGTGACTGCCAAGGCGGGTACCGAGGGGCGGTTGTTCGGTTCGGTCACCACCGCCGACGTCGTCGACGCCGTTCGTGCGCAGACCGGCGTCGAGCTCGATCGTCGTCAGTTGCAATCCGAGCCGATCAAGACCGTCGGCCAGCACACCCTCATCGCGTCGCTCCACACCGACGTGTCATTCCCGATCACGATCGAGGTCGTGCCGGCCTGAAACCCCACTGTCCGTTGGCGCCATCGGCGCCCTGATCGTCGCGGCCCCTGCTGTGTCCACAGCAGGGGCCGCGCTTTCCCCCGACGATTCACAGGGTTGTGCCCCTATCGATCCCCAAGGTCCACCTACAAGAGTGGAAACCCCATGCCAGGTGAACGAGAGCTAAACGGTCCGCGAACAGCCGACCGTGCCCGCCGCAGCGACGGCAGGGTGCCTCCGCACAACCTGCAGGCCGAGGAATCAGTCCTCGGGGCGTTGCTGCTGTCACGCGAGGCGATCGGTCTCGTCAGCGAGCAGGGCCTGAGTCCGTCCGACTTCTACCGGCCCGCGCACCAGCACATCTTCGACGCGATCCGCGCCCTGTACTCGAGCGGCGGTCCGGTCGACACCGTCACCGTCGCCGACGAGCTGCGTCGCGCCGGGCTGCTCGACGAGGTCGGCGGCTCGGAGGCCATGCACGAGCTGCAGAACGCCACGCCGGCGATCTCCAGCGCCGGCCACTACGCCAAGATCGTCCAGGACACGGCGATGCTGCGCCGCCTGATCTACGTGGCGGGCGACATCGCCGAGCTCGCGTACAGCGAGCCCGACGACGTCACCAAGGCGCTCGACGAGGCAGAGACCAAGGTGTTCCAGGTCGCCGAGCAGCGGGTCACCGATTCGACCCGTCAACTCGACCAGCTCCTGTCCGAAGCGATGGACCGCCTGCAGGAGACGTTCGATCGCGGCGACACGATCACCGGCGTCGCCACGGGCTACACCGACCTCGACGAGATGCTGTCGGGCCTCCAGCCGAGTGCGCTCTACATCGTCGGCGCACGACCCGCGATGGGCAAGACGGCGTTCGGCCTGGGGATGGCGACCCACGTGGCGCAGAACGGCCAGAAGCCGGTGCTCGTGTTCTCGCTCGAGATGGGCCACGCCGAGCTCACGCAGCGCATCCTGTCGAGCGAGGCGCGGGTCGATTCGATGAAGATCCGAACCGGTCGTCTCGCCGAGGCGGACTGGGCCAAGATCGGCAAGGCCATCGGCCGTCTCGAGGTGCCACTCTTCCTCGACGACAACCCACGCGTCACCGTGATGGAGATCCGCGCCAAGGCGCGCCGGATCAAGGCCCGTTACGGCGGCCTCGGCCTGATCGTCATCGACTACCTGCAGTTGATGAGCACGGCCGGCTACTCCGAGAACCGCCAGCTCGAGGTCAGCGAGATCAGCCGCAACCTGAAGATCCTGGCGCGCGAGCTCGAAGTGCCGATCGTCGCGCTCAGCCAGCTCAGCCGGAACCTCGAGTCACGATCCGACAAGCGCCCGATGCTCCAGGATCTGCGTGAGTCGGGTTCGCTCGAACAGGACAGCGACGTCGTGATGTTCTTGTACCGCGACGAGGTGTACAACAGCGAGTCGCCCGACAAGGGCTCCGCCGAGGTGATCATCGCCAAGCACCGTTCGGGGCCGATCGGTACCAAACGCCTCGTGTTCCTCGGTCAGTACACCCGCTTCGACAACGCCGCCCGCGGCGTGTGAGGGGCGACGTTCAGAGCGCCAAGCTCCCAGTTCTGGCCGACGAGGTCGTGGCCGAAGCTGTGGTGGGGCTCCTCGTCGACGAGCGTGAAGCCGGCTGCCTCGTAGATCCGGCGGGCCGACACCAGCGGGTCGTTGGTCCACAGCATGATCGTCCGATACCCGGAGCTGCGGGCGAAGTCGATGCACTCGTCCACGAGTCGCCGGCCGATGCCGAGGCCGCGGGCGCTCGGCTCGACGAGCAGGATCCGCAACTGGGCGGTCTCGTCGTCGCGCTGGCAGCAGAACACGCAACCAGCGCGGGCTCCATCGACCTCGGCGATCCACGCCTGCTCGCGTCCTGGCCGGTGGTGCGCGAAGTACGTGGCGACGATCTCGGCGACGAGGGCCTCGAACGAGATGTCCCATCCGTACTCGTCGTGGTAGATCTCGCCGTGGCGCTGGATGACCCAACCGAGATCGCCGCTCCCGAGCCCGCGTACGGTGACGCTCCGCTGCCGGTCAGCACCGGGATCGTCGTTGAGGATGTCATCGAGGGTGTCGATCGCCGCCCCGACCCGCCGCCGCTCATCCCCGCTGAGCGGCTCGAGCAATGCGCTGATCTGCGCTGCCGAGCGGCGATCGAGCTCGGCGGCGACAGCCCGTCCTTCAGGCGTCAGCGCCAGGCGGACGTGGCGCCGGTCGACGTCGGACCGCTGCGTCGTGACGAGCCCGGCGCGCTTCAGACGGGCCACGACGCGGGTGAGGTAGCTCGGGTCCATGCGCAGCCGCCGCCGCAGCTCGATCTGCTCGCACGGCTCCTCGTCGCGGTGACGGCCGAGCTCGAAGAGCACCCGCGCCTCGGGCAGCGAGTACGGCGTGTCGAGGAGTCCGGCATCGAGCAACCCGATGACCTCGGTCCATCGCCGGTTGAACGCTCTGATCCGCTCGACGTCGCTCACCTGGATCCCCTCACAATGTTGGACACAATCCAACATATCCCATCCCGCCGACCCGATCTCATGAAGTTTCGGCGTTCCTACGCCGCCGAAACTTCATGAGATGGCGATCGGGGTGCTCGCTACCGTGCGACGTCATGGATGTCGAGATCCGGACGTTGACGACCGACGACGACATCGCCGGCATCGGGCGGCTGCTGGTCGAGGGGTACCGCTCGTTGCCTGACTCCCCGGACGACCCGGAGTACTACGCCGAGCTCGCCGATGTCGGGTCCCGCGTCGAGCGATCGGTCGTCTTCGGCGCGTTCGATGATGGCGATGCCGTCGGGTGTGTCACGTACGTGGCCGACGAGGTGAGCGCGTATGCCGAGCACATGCTGGCCGGGGAGGCGAGTTTCCGGATGCTCGCGGTTGCGCCGGCGGCGCGGGGGAGAGGTGTCGGCGAGGCGCTCGTCCGGCGCTGCATCGACGAGGCGACGAGCGCCGGACGAACCGCTCTCTTCATCCATTCGGGGTCGTGGATGCGCGGCGCCCATCGGCTCTACGGCCGGCTCGGCTTCGAGCGTCGGGCCGACCGCGATTGGCTGATCGACGATCCGCCGCTCCACTTGTTCGGTTTCTGGCGGGCGTTGTGAGCCGCCGGATCGGGTTCAGGCGCGGGGCTGGAGGTCGCCGAGGAACCCGAGGACCCGGCTGATCGCTCCGTCGGCGTCGAACTCGGCGACGTCGGTGCCCGTGAGGGCGACGGCGCCGGTCGTGTCGACCAGCTCCCACCCGTAGCGCGCCACGTTGTGGTGGGCGTCGATGGCCGTCGTGCGGCGGAAGCGATGGTCTGGGTAGTGGCCGAGCACGGCGCCCATCATCTCGGTGATGCCGGCGTGACCCTTGCCGTCGATCGGAGGGTCGATCAGTTCGCCGTCGGGCGTGAACGTCTTGGCGACGAGCTCGGCCCGGACTGCCGCGTCGGGCTCGCTGTAGGCGTCCATGTAGGTGTCGATGGTGGCAGTGACGGACTCGGCCGTCACGGGGGCGGTGGTTGTGGTGGTTTCGCTCATGGGTCCCACCATCGTCCGATCGGATGATCCGGTGACGATTACCCGTGTGGTAGCGGATCGCCTTTACCTCTCGGGTAGTCGTGCCGCCCGCCGGGGCGTCCTAGCGTGACCACATGCCGAGAGCACGTGTCGGAGAACTGGTTCGGGAGTGGCGCACGCGACGGCGACGCAGCCAGATGGATCTCGCCCTCGAGGTCGGAGTGTCGCCCCGGCACCTCAGCTTCGTCGAGACCGGCCGATCCCGTCCGAGCCCCGAGCTCGTGCTGGCGATCGCGACGCACCTCGACGTGCCGTTGCGGGAGCGCAACACGCTCCTGCTCGCCGCCGGCTACGCGCCGAGATACAGCCAGAGCTCGTTCGACGACCCGTCGATGGTGCACGCCCGGGCGTCGCTGCAGCGCATGCTCGACGCCCACGACCCGTACCCGGGCGTCGTGGTCGACCGATTGTGGAACGTCGTCCTCGCCAACAACGCGGCGACGCTCCTGACGGCGGTGCTGCCCGAGGCGCTGCTCGAGCCGCCGCTGAACGTGTACCGCGTGAGCCTGCATCCCGACGGCCTCGCCGCGCACACGTCGAACCTCGCCGAATGGGCACCGCCGTTGCTGCGGCAACTGCGACGCTCGGTGGTGCTGACCGGCGACCCTGCGCTGGAGGCGCTGGTCGAGGAGGTCGAGGGCTATTCGACGGTCGCAGCGTTGCTCGACGGGTTCGAGGCGATCGAGTGGGACGAACCGCCGCTGCTGATCCCGATGCGGCTCACGGTCGCCGGCAGCGAGTTGTCGCTGTTCACGACCATCACCACGTTCGGAACGCCGCGTGACGTCACGCTCGACGAGTTGGCGCTCGAGCTGTTCTTCCCCGCCGATGACGACACCGAGCAGATGCTCCGGGGCGAGCGCGAGCTGGTCGGGGTGGCCCAGCCATGACCGCGCCGACGGACCTCGTCCAGCAGATGATGCCGTTGTGCGCGACGCTCGGGATCACGGCGCGTGCGTTCGCCCCCGACGAGGTCGTGCTCGAGCTCGAATGGCGACCGGACCTGTGCACGAGCAACGGCGTGCTGCACGGTGGGGTCATCATGACGCTCGCCGACTCCGCCGGTGCCGGATGCGCGTTCTTGAACCTGCCCGACGGCGCGATCGGCACGTCGACGATCGAGTCCAAGACCAACTTCCTCGGTGCTGTGAAGGGTGGCTCGGTGACGGCACGGTCGGCCGCACTGCACGTCGGGTCGACGACGATCGTCGTCGAGACCGAGGTGCGCAACGATGCCGGTCGGTTGGTTGCCAAGGTCACCCAGACACAGGCCGTCCTCCGGCCGCGTCCCTGATCAGACACCATTTGCGATACGCACGATTGGATTCGCGCACCCACCGCCCAGACTGTCGGTCATGTCCTCCCACGCCGTAGAGACGCGCGAGCTCGTCAAGCGATTCGGCGCCACGACGGCCGTCGACGGCGTCGACCTGGTGGTCCCCCACGGTGCGGTGTACGGGTTGCTCGGTCCGAACGGGGCGGGCAAGACCACGATCGTGCGGATGCTCACGACGTTGCTGCGCCCCGACGCCGGGGTGGCCCTCGTCGACGGCATCGACGTGTGTCGCGATCCCGACGGCGTCCGCCGGCGCATCGGCCTGACCGGTCAGTATGCGGCCGTCGAGGAGCGGTTGACCGGTCGCGAGAACTTGCAGTACGTCGGTCGCCTGTTCCACATGCCCAAGCCCGAGCGTCTCCAGCGAGGCGAGGAGTTGCTCGAGCGGTTCGACCTGGTCGAGGCCGCCGACCGGGTCGCCAAGACCTACTCGGGTGGCATGCGGCGGCGGCTCGACATCGCGATGAGCCTGATCGCCCGGCCGTCGGTTCTGTTCCTCGACGAGCCGACGACCGGGCTCGACCCGCGTAGCCGGTTGGCGATGTGGGACCTCATCGAGGAGCTCGAACACGACGGCACCACGGTCCTGCTCACGACGCAGTACCTCGACGAGGCCGATCGGCTCGCCGAGCGGATCGTCGTGGTCGACCACGGCCGGGTGATCGCCCAAGGGACGCCCGACGAGTTGAAGGACCACATCGGCGGCGACCGCATCACCGTCGAGATCGCCGACGCCGCCAATCGCGACACGGCGATCGGTGTGCTCGCCACGATCTGCACCGGCAAGGTCGACGTCGACGAAGGGGGTCGGAGTTTCTCGGCGCCCATTCGATCGGGGGACCGGGTCGTCCCCGGTGTGATCCGGGCGCTCGACGACGCGGGTGTCGACGTACTCGATGTCGAGGTCCGCCGGCCGACGCTCGACGACGTGTTCCTCACGCTCACTGGTCACGCATCCGTCGAAGACGACGCCGGCGACACGGTCGGCGAGCCGGTGGGAGCGCGGCGATGACCACCGTCGGTCTTGCCCTGGAGGACTCGTGGACCGAGGCCAGCCGTCATCTGCGGATCGTGCCGCGCAACATCGAGTTGCTCCTGTTCTCGACGATCCAGCCGATCATGTTCGTGGTCCTGTTCGTGTACGTCTTCGGCGGCTCGATCCAGGTCGAGGGCTACGAGAACTACTACCAGTTCCTGTTGCCAGGGATCTTCAGCCAGACGATGGTGTTCAACTCGGCGTTCACGGGCGTCGGCCTCGCCGAGGACCTCCAAAAGGGCCTCATCGACCGTCTCCGGTCACTCCCGATGGCGCGGTCGGCGGTGCTCATCGGGCGCACGGTGTCCGATCTCGTGCGCAACGTCTTCACGTTCTTCGTGATGCTCGGCGTCGCGTTCCTGATCGGGTTCCGCTTCGAGGGGAGCCTCGCCGAGGCGGTCGCGGCGACGCTCCTGCTGCTGCTCTTCAGCTACTCCCTGAGCTGGGTGCAGGCGCTGATCGGGCTCTCGGTGAAGTCGGTGGAGGCCGCCAACTCGGCCGGGTTCATCTGGATGTTCCCGATGACGTTCGTGTCGTCGGCGTTCGTCGACCCCAGCACGATGCCCGACTGGCTCGAGCCGATCGCCAACGCGAACCCGTTCACGAAGGTGACGAACGCGGCGCGGGCGCTCTACAACGGCCTCGACCCGGGCAACGACGTGTGGTGGACCCTGGGGTGGTCGTTCGGCCTGATCGTCGTGTTCGCCGCGCTCGCGACCCGCAAGTTCGACCGGTCAACGAGCGCCTGACGCGACCAGCCCGCTCGACGAGTGGGTGTCGGGTCGTAGTCGAGCGACTGGGCCAACCAGCGCTCCGCCTCGGCGACGCTCCAGCCCTTGCGCCGTGCGTAGTCGGCGATCTGATCGCGGTCGATCTTGCCGATGCCGAAGTAGTGGCTCTCGGGGTGGGCGATGTAGAGCCCGCACACCGACGATCCCGGCCACATCGCGTAGCTCTCGGTGAGCCGCACGCCGAGTTGCGCCTCGGCGTCGAGCAGATCGAACAGGGTGCCCTTCTCGGTGTGGTCGGGCTGCGAGGGGTAGCCAGGGGCCGGTCGGATCCCGACGTACTGCTCGGCGATCAGTTCGGTGGCCGACAGTGCCTCGCCCGGCGCATACCCCCAGAGCTCGGCGCGCACCCGTTGGTGCAGGCGCTCGGCGAACGCTTCGGCGAGGCGGTCGGCGAGGGCCTTGACCATGATCGACGAGTAGTCGTCGTTCTCGAGCTGGAACCGGGCCGAGATCGCATCCTCACCCTCGCCGGTGGTGACCGTGAACCCGCCGATGTGGTCGCCGGCTCCGGCTCCGCCGATGAAGTCGGCCAACGCCAGGTTCGGGCCACCGTCGCGCTTGGTCATCTGCTGACGCAGCGTGTGGAACACGGCGCGCCGCTGTTGCCGGGCCTCGTCGGCGTAGACGACGATGTCGTCGCCGTCGGACTCGGCCGGCCAGAAGCCGACGACGGCTCCCATGTCGAACCAGTCGCCGGCGATGATGCGGTCGAGCATGCCGCGGGCGTCGTCGTACAGCGAGCGGGCCGCTTCGCCGTAGCGCTCGTCGTCGAAGATCGCCGGGTACCGTCCGGCCAGATCCCACGTCGTGAAGAACGGCGACCAGTCGATCACCTCGGCGAGCTCGGCGACCGAGTAGTGCGTGAACAACTTCGTTCCGATGAAGCTCGGCGCGATCGGGGTGTTCGACGGATCGAGCACCAACGCGTTCGATCGCGCGTCGTCGATCGACGCCCGAGGAGTCGTCCGGCGCCCCCCGGCGTGCGACGCCGCGAGGCGGGCGTACTCGGCGCGGGTCTCGGCGATGAACGCTGGGCGCTGCTCGTCGGAGAGCAGCGCCGCCGCCACCCCGACGGCGCGGCTGGCGTCGAGCACGTGCACGGTCTGGCCGCGCTGATAGTTGGGGTGGATCTTGACCGCCGTGTGGACCCGGCTCGTCGTGGCGCCGCCGATCAGCAGCGGGATGTCGAGACCCTGACGCTCCATCTCGGAGGCGACGTGGCACATCTCGTCGAGTGAGGGGGTGATCAGGCCGGACAGCCCGATCATCGCCGCCCCTTCGGCGCGCGCCGTCTCGATGATCCGGTCGACCGGCACCATCACACCGAGGTCGATCACCTCGTAGTTGTTGCACTGCAACACCACGCCGACGATGTTCTTGCCGATGTCGTGGACGTCGCCCTTGACGGTGGCCATCACGATCTTGGCGGCCGGTTCGCGGGTGCCGAGCGCGTCGGCTTCGGCGTCCATGTACGGAAGCAGATGGGCGACTGCCTGCTTCATCACCCGCGCCGACTTCACGACCTGGGGGAGGAACATGCGGCCGCTGCCGAACAGGTCGCCGACGATGTTCATGCCGGCCATCAACGGGCCCTCGATCACGTCGAGCGGCCGGACCGCGGCGAGGCGTGCCTCCTCGACGTCGTCAGTGACGAAGTCGGTGACGCCATGCACCAACGCATGCGAGAGGCGCTGTTCGACGGAGAGCTCGCGCCACGCCAGATCCGGAACGCGCTGCTCGGTCTTCTGATCGCGATACCGCTCGGCGAGGGCCAACAGGCGCTCGGCCCCGTCGGCTCGGCGGTTGAGCACGACGTCCTCGCAGGCCTCCTTCAGTTCCGGATCGAGGTCGTCGTACACGGCCATCTGGCCGGCGTTGACGATGCCCATGTCCATCCCGGCGCGGATGGCGTGGAGCAGGAACACGGAGTGCATCGCCTCGCGGACCGTCTCGTTGCCACGGAACGAGAACGACAGGTTCGACACACCGCCCGACACGTGCGAAAGGGCGAGATGGTCGCGGATCCAGCGCGTCGCCTCGATGAACGCCAGGCCGTAACCATCGTGCTCTTCGATGCCGGTGGCGATGGCGAAGATGTTGGGGTCGAAGATGATGTCCTCGGGCGGGAACCCGACCTGGTCGACCAGGATGTCGTACGCCCGCTGGCAGATCGACGTCTTGCGCTCGAGTGTGTCGGCCTGGCCCTTCTCGTCGAACGCCATCACGACCACCGCCGCGCCGTGGGCCCGCACGATCCGCGCCTGGCGGATGAACGCCTCCTCGCCCTCCTTCATCGAGATCGAGTTGACGACCGCCTTGCCCTGGATGCACTTCAGCCCGGCCTCGATCACCGAGAACTTCGACGAGTCGACCATGATCGGCACGCGCGAGATGTCGGGCTCGGCCGCGATCAGGTTGAGGAACGTCGTCATCGCCAGCTCGGAGTCGAGCAGCCCCTCGTCCATGTTGATGTCGATGATCTGCGCGCCGTTGTCGACCTGGTCGCGCGCGACCTGGAGGGCGGCGTTGTAGTCGCCACCCGTCACCAGCTTGCGGAAGCGGGCCGATCCCGTCACGTTGGTGCGCTCGCCGATGTTCACGAACGGGATGTCGCTGCTGAGCGTGAACGCCTCGAGCCCGGACAGGTGGAGCCGGCGGTCCGGCTCGGGCACGCGTCGCGGTGGCTTGCCGGCGACCGCGGCGGCGATCGCGCGAATGTGCTCGGGAGTGGTGCCGCAGCATCCGCCGGCGATGTTGACCAGACCGGCGTCCGCGAACTCGCCGAGCTGGGCCGCCATGAACTCGGGCGTCTCGTCGTAGTGACCGAACTCGTTGGGGAGACCGGCGTTGGGGTAGGCGCACACGAACGTGTCGGCGTAGCGCCCGACGTCGGCGACGTGGGCGCGCATCTCGGCCGCACCCAGCGCGCAGTTGAAGCCGATCGAGAACGGTGCGGCGTGCCGCACCGAATGCCAGAACGCGGCTGGCGTCTGCCCGGTGAGCAACCGACCCGACCGGTCGGTGATCGTGCCGGAGATCATGATCGGGACGACGGTGCCACGCTTCGTCGCCAGCTCGGAGATGGCGTGGATCGCGGCCTTGGCGTTGAGCGTGTCGAAGATCGTCTCGATCAGCAACACGTCGACCGATCCGTCGAGCAACCCACGGATCTGCTCGGTGTACGCCGCGCGCAGGTCGTCGAACGTCACGGCCCGGAAGCCGGGGTCCGACACGTCCGGCGAGATCGACGCCGTCCGGTTCGTCGGTCCGATGGCGCCGGCGACGAACCGCCGCCGCCCGTCTTCGCGCTCGGCCATCAGCGCGGCTTCGCGGGCAATCGCTGCGCCGGCGCGGTTGAGGTCGTAGGCGAGCTCGCTCATGCCGTAGTCGGCCTGCGCGATCGCGGTCGACGAGAACGTGTTCGTCGACACGATGTCGGCGCCCGCTCTGAAGTAGGCGTAGTGGATGCTGCGGATCGCGTCCGGTTGGGTGATGTTGAGCAGGTCGTTGTTGCCGTGGACGGCGCGGTTCCACGCGTCGAACTGGGCCCCGCGGTAGGCGTCCTCGTCGAACCCGAGACCCTGGATCATGGTGCCCATCGCGCCGTCGAGGACGAGGATCCGTTCCGACGCAGCCTGGCGCAGCGCGCTGATGCTCATGCCGGCACCGCCTCGTGCGCGACGTTGGTCTGCACGGTGGAAGGTTGGGCGAGCGGATGGACGTCGAGCAGGCGGCAGATCGAGTAGACGAGGTCGGCGCGGTTCATCGTGTAGAAGTGGAGGTCGGTCACACCGGCGTCGGCCAGTCCGAGGACCTGCTCGGTCGCCACGTTGGCGGCGACCAACTTGCGGGTGTGCGGATCGTGCTCGAGCCCGGCGAAGCGGGCCGCCAGTCGAGCCGGGATGGACGTGCCGCACTTGGCCGCGAAGCTGCTGGTCTGCTCGAAGTTCTGCACTGGCATGATCCCCGGCACGATCGGGATCTCGATGCCGCGCGCCCGCACGCGGTCGACGTAGCGGAAGTAGTGGTCGTTGTCGAAGAAGAACTGCGTGATCGCCCGCGTCGCGCCGGCGTCGACCTTGGCGGCGAGCATGTCGAGATCGGCGTCGACGGTCGGGCTCTCGGGGTGCTTCTCCGGATAGGCCGACACCGAGATCTCGGCGTCGTAGAGGCGCTTGATGCCGGCGACCAGGTCGGCGGCGTTGCGGTAGCCGGTGGGGTGCGGCTCGTACCGGTTGCCGACGCCGCCGGCGGGATCGCCGCGCAGCGCGACGATGTGCCGCACGCCCGCCTCCCAGTAACGCGTGACGACGTCGTCGACCGTGGCCCGGGGCTGACCGACGCACGTGACGTGGGCGGCCGTGGTCAGCGACGTCTCACCGACGAGGCGCTCCACGGTCGCGTGGCTGCGCTCGGCATCGGAGCCGTTGGCGCCGTAGGTCACCGACACGAAGTTCGGCCGGAGCGGCTCGAGCTGGCCGATCGATTGCCACAAGGCGTCCAACCCGTCGGGTGTCTTGGGAGGGAAGATCTCGAACGAGACACGCATCACGCGACCTCTTCCTGATAGGTGAGTTCGTCGGAGGTTGCAGGGCGTCGGTCACGGCCGACCCAGAGGGAGATCGCGATCTTGGCGGCGGAATCGGTGTCGGGCGTGAGGCTCTCGTGGGTGATGAGGTCGAGTCCGGCCGTGTCCATCCACTGGTTGATCGTCTCGTTGGAGAACCCGAGACGACGGTGGGCGTGATCGACACGCAGGAACTCCTGGTCGTGCGGCGCGAAGTCGACGACGACGAGTCGGCCCTGCGGGCGCAGCACGCCGGCGGCCTCGCGGATCGCGCCGGCGGCGTCGTCGAGCAGGTGCAACACCTGATGGATGACGACGACGTCGAACGAGTTCCGTGGAAGGCCGAGCGAGTAGAGATCGCCCTGGCGGACCCGGCAGTGTCGCAGGCCGGCACGATCGAGGTTGGCCCGGGCGATGGCGAGCATCTCGAGTGACTGGTCGAAGCCGAGGCCCCGCTCGATCCGCGGTCCGAGGAGCTGGAGCATCCTGCCGGTTCCGGTGCCGAGGTCGAGCACCGAGCGGTACTGCTGGCCGGAGAGCGCCTTCACGATCGACTGCTCGATCCGCTGGTCGGCGACGTGGAGGCGGCGGATCCGGTCCCAGTCGGCGGCGTGACGGGCGAAGTACTCCCGCGCCGCCTTGGCACGGTCGGCCCGGACTGCGCTCAGCCGTTGCCGGTCGTGGGCGATCGTCGGGTCGGCGGGGTCGAGGTCGGCGAGCACCCCACGGATGACGCGGGCGCACGGCCCGACATCGGCGAGTCGGAAGAATGCCCACGAACCCTCCGGCGAACGGGCCACGAGGCCGGCCTCGGTGAGCAGCTTCAGGTGGCGTGACACCCGTGGCTGCGACTGACGCAGGATCTCGGTGAGGTCCGACACGGTGAGCTCGGTCTCGGCGAGCAGGGCCAGGATCCGCAACCGGGTCGTCTCCCCGGCCGCCTTCAAGGCCTCGGAGAGGGCATCGAACGGGAGATCGGGAGCCGGCTCCGGAAGGGGCGCATCGTGACGCTGCCATATGGGCATAAAGATATCGTTTATATGCCGTACCAATCCGAACTGTCGCTCAAAGCGTCAACTCGACAGACGATCTCCGGAACTGTCTGCTTCAAACCGCGCCACGGGCAATCTGAAGCAGACAGAACCGGGTGGTTACTTCAAATGCGAGCGCACCAAGTCGCGGAGGAGGTCGATGTTCTCGCCCTTGGTGGCGCTGGTCCAGACGATGTCGTCGGGGTCGAGCCGGCAGCCGGCGGCGAGGTCGCGGCGGCGGGCCGGGCGCTTCGACGACTTGACCTTGTCGAGCTTGGTGGCGACCACGGTGTGTGGCACGCCGTTGGCCCGCAGCCACTCGAGCATCTGGTCGTCGAGGGGGGTCGGACCGATCGCGCCGTCGACCAGCACGAACACCTGCACGAGGTTGTCGCGTTCGAGCAGGTAGCCCTCGATCATCTCCGGCCAGTCCTTGCGGATCCGGTCGGGGACCTTGGCGTAGCCGTAGCCGGGGAGGTCGACCAGCGTGCCACCCCCCTCGAGCTCGAACATGTTGATCAACTGGGTGCGCCCCGGCGTGTTGCTGACCCGCGCCAGTTGCTTGGTGTTGGCGACGGCGTTGATGAGCGCCGACTTGCCGACGTTGGACCGCCCGACGAACGCGACCTCGGCGCTCGACTCGGGGAGCTGCGTCGCCCGCGTCGCCGACGTCACGAACCGCAGTCGCAGCGGTCGGCTGTCCATCAGCCGACGATGAGCGAACCGAGCGCCCACACTGCAGCGACGAATCCGAGCAACGCCATCGCCAGACTGCGCGCGATCGGCGCCCGCGTCAGGTTCGCCTGGTCGCGTTGCACGTCGGGTGGCCGCACGATCGCCGCGACGTTCCCGACGAACAGGGCGCCGCCGAGCGCGAGCACCAGCCAGGCCAACAGATCCTCTCCGAGGAACATCCCGTCATGATGGCGCGCGAGACTGGGGACATGGGATTCCACCACGTCGCACTCGCCACCCGTGACACCGACGCCACCCACCGCTTCTACACGGAGGTGATGGGGTTCGAGCTCGTGAAGGTGGTGACGGCCGCCAACCCGGGCGAGCACGGTGGGTACTCGAAGCACTTCTTCTACGACACGAGTGGCGCCGTGCTCGATGACACGAGCGGCGCCGTGGGGGGTTCGGCCGACCAGGGCATGATCGCGTTCTGGGAGATCCACGATTCCGAGATCGGCAACGAGTTCCCGGTCGACATCAACGCCGCCGCCGGGTTGCCGTGGTGGGTCAACCACATCGCGTTCGACGCGCCGACGCAGGAGGCGCTCGACGCGCACCGGGAGCGCTGGCAACGTCACGGCCACAAGGTGCTCGAGGTCGATCACGAGTTCTGCGTCAGCATCTACATCCGCGATCCCTCCAACAACATGGTCGAGTTCTGCCACACGACGCGGCCGTTCACACCCGAGGAGAGGAATCGGGCATTGGAGCTGTTGGCCGACCCGCATCCGCCACTCGAGAAGAACGCCCGCGTCCGCATCCACGAACCGATCGGCGTCGACGTGCCAGAGCCGGTCGCCGGCGGCTGACCCGCCCGTCACACGAGGCGGATCGACGACGCCGCAGAGCTCCATCGTCTCGCCGGCGCGTGCGCGGTCGGTGGCGACGAGGTCGAGCCCGTCGATCCCCTCGCCCCGCTCGCTCGCCGGAACGAACTGCACGGCGTGGTCGAGTCCGAGCTCGGTCCACCGCCGGTGCATCGCGTCCGGGTCAGCCGCACCGATCGAGACGCCGGCGATGGCGCTGACGACGCCGTTGCCGTCGTGGGCGCGCCACGTCGGCCCGCCCCACGGCCACTCGCCGCGCCGCGCGGGCTGATCGATCGACACCAGCGCACCACCGACGTCGCGTGGGTGCAGGTGCCGCGCCCGGATCGTCGGGAGATCGACGGACCAGACGACGCGTACGCCGGCGCCCTGCACGTGCTCGACGCGGGCGTCGAGGTCGTCGACCTCGTAGATCGCCATGTACCCGCCGTCGCCGTTCCCGTCGTCGCGGGCGCGCCGTTCGAGCAAGCGGCCGGCCGTCGTGCCGTCGCGGGTCGGGGAGACGACCTCGAGGAACTGGTCGCCGATCAACATCAGCGCGTTGTGGAGACCGAACTCGCCGACGCCGGGGTCGACGTAGCAGACGTCGAGCCCCAGTGCCCCGCAGAGCCCGGCGACGACGGGGTCGAGGTCGCTGGCGACGAGTGCGACCTGTCGCAGTCGGATCATGGTCGGATCACGCCGCCGACTGTAGGTCGTCCACCGATCCGGTCATGTGCGTCGTCGCGGCGACCTTCGTCGGCCGATCGGGTCAGGGCGTAGTCGCGGCGGGCGCCATCGATCAGCGCCAGCCCCGAGAGCCCAGGGAGGCGATCGATGCGACGGTCGATCCGGCGCGCCATCTCGGCCCCCTCGTCATCGCCGAACAGATACGTGATGAGGTGCACGGTCTCCTCGTGCGGCATGACGCCGGAGCCAACCGGTGTCCAGAAGCGGGTGAGCGCCCAGCGCGTCATCCGTTGCGCACGGCGATTCTCGAGGCGGCGTGTCGCCTCGCTCGCGTAGAAGTCGATGTGGCGGCCCTCCTGCTTGGCGATCCGCCGGACGAGCTCGGCGAGTGTCGGATGACCGGTCCGCTGCGCGAGCCGCACGTAGGCCGCCTGCGTGGTCCATTCGTTCACCGCACCCCAGGTCAGCGACACCGTCACGATGTGCTCGGTCAACATCGACGCGAACATCGTCCCCAGCGTGCCGAGCCGTCCGCTGCCGACCCGCTCGCGCGCGGCGTCGATGCGCGGCCGGCCGGCGATCTCACCGTGCGCCCGCAGCACCTTGCCGATCGCCTCGCCGTGCCAGAACTCCTCGTAGGCCCACATCGTGAGGAACGTGGTGATGACGGGATCGTCGTGGGCGCGGGTCACGAGCAGGTCACGCAGGTAGCACACGGTGTGGTGCTCGACGTCGTGCATGTACCGCAGGCAGCGCAAGGCATCGTCGGGAAGCGGGTGGCGACGGAAGTCGTCGTAGTCGATGTCGGAATCGTCGAGGGCGGCGACGGATGCGACATAACGGTCGATGTCGAAGTTCACGTGGGTAGTTCGTCGGCGGACGAGGTTCCGGTTTGGTCCCGTTTCGCATCGGACGTGCCGACGCGGCCATCATCGTCTGTCGTGATCGAGCACTACCGCGCAGTCTGGCAGGAGATGATCGGAGCGGGCGCGCCGTTCGCGATGACCGAGATCGAGGTCCGCGGCGTCCCGGTGCGCGTGTTCGACTCCGCGCCACCGACGATGCGGACATTGTGGGAGTTGGCGGCCGCGCACGGCGACAAGACCTACGTCGTCTACGAGGACGAGCGCCACAGCTACGCCGAGATCAGCGCCATGTCTCGCACGCTTGCCCACCACCTCCGCGACGTGCATGGCGTCCAGCGCGGCGATCGGGTCGCGATCGCGATGCGGAACTATCCGGAGTGGGTCGTGGCCTACTGGGCCACCGTGTCGCTCGGCGCTGCTGTCGTCGGCATGAACGCGTGGTGGACGGGTCCCGAGATGGAGTACGGCCTCGCCGACTCGCGCCCGAAGGTGCTGATCGCCGACGACGAGCGCCTCGAGCGGGCGATCCCGATCCTGCCGGGGCTGCGCGACACCGCGCCGCTCGATGTCATCGCCGTGCGCTCGGATCGCGTGGTGCCGGACCACCCGCGCTCGACGTCATCGCGATGGACCGATGTGGTGTACGCCGACGGGGCGCCAGCGACGTTGCCCGACGCCGACATCGATCCCGACGACGACGCATGCATCTTCTACACGTCGGGCACGACCGGCTTCCCGAAGGGCGCCCAGCTCACCCACCGCGGCTCGGTGCACAACGTGATGAACCTGCTGTTCATGGGGATGGTCTCGAGCACCGCCGAGGCGCGGGCGCGGGCGGCCGCCGGCGGCGACGGCAGCGCGGCGCCGCCCCCGGTGCCTCCCCAGCCGGTCTTCATGGCGCCGACCCCGTTGTTCCACGTCACCGCCTGTAACTGCCTGCTGCATCCGGCCACCCTCCTCGGCGGCACGATCGTGCTCACGCGCAAATGGGATCCAGGCCGGGCGCTCGAGCTGATCGAGCGCGAGCACGTCACGAACTTCTCGGGTGTGCCCACCATGAGCCGCGAGTTGCTGTCGCATCCCGACTGGAGCACCCGTGACACGTCGTCGTTGCTCGGGATGGCGGGTGGTGGTGCGCCGGTGCAGCCCGATCTCGTCGGCAAGATCGAGAAGTCGTTGGAGAAGGGCTCGCCGGGAACGGGGTACGGCCTCACCGAGACGCACGGCATCGTGACCGCCAACTCGGCCGGGTTCTATCTCGCCAAGCCGGCGTCGTGTGGGCCGGTGGTGCCGACGCTCGACGCCAAGCTCGTCGACGAGATGGGGGACGATCTGCCGAGCGGTGCCGACTCCGTCGGCGAGTTGTGCGTTCGTGGGTCGATCGTGATCAAGGGCTATCTCAACCGGCCGGAGGCGACGGCCGAGGCGATCCGCGACGGGTGGTTCTACACCGGCGACATCGCCCGCATCGACGACGACGGCTTCGTGTTCATCGTCGACCGCGCCAAGGACATGGTGCTGCGCGGTGGCGAGAACGTGTACTGCTCGGAGGTCGAGACGGCGATCCATCAGCACGACGAGATCGCCGAAGCGGCCGTGTTCGGCATCCCCGACGAACGACTCGGCGAGGCGGTTGCCGCGGCGGTCGTGCTGCATCCAGGATCGACGCTCGACGAGGCCGAGCTGCGGGCGGTTCCTCGCCGAGCGGATCGCCAAGCACAAGATCCCGGCCCGGATCTGGTTCCGCACCGAGCAACTCCCGCGCAACGCCAGCGGCAAGTTCCTGAAGCGCGAGCTGCGATCCGAGCTCATCGGCGACTGACCGCTCGCGCGCGATCAACCGATCGCGTCAATCCCGAACGTCTGTGTATCCGTTCGCGGGTTGTCGGGTCCTGCCCTCGCTCCAACCGGAGCGGCACGACTACGAGTCGGCGTCGACCGCCGACCTCGCTGACCACGAAAGAGACCAACCATGACCATCATCGATGACCTCGTCGCCGCGATCGAGGCCTATCCCCATGAATCGATCACATTGGAGATCGTCGCCGTCGATCCGCCCGGCGATGCCATCAACACCGGTGAGGCCGTCTCGTTCCGCATCGAGGCCGCGAACTGCCGGTCCGTTGGACGTCAACGACCTGATCGTGTTCGTCGAGGGCCTCAATGGCACCGAAGTGCGGCAGAACGGCGCGGCCGCACAGTTCGTGAGCAGCTTCACCACCGCCGTCGGCCAGTTCCCACGTGTGCCGGCCCACCAAGGCAACGCGCCGGTGCTCAGCACGGGCAGCCCGTTCCAGTTCGAGGCACCCAACAACCCGAAGCCGGCTGGTACCCAGCTCGTGCGCATCTCCGTCGCCGGATGGAACACCGATCTGGCCCACCCGTTGGTCAGCCACTCTGACGGGGACGCCACGGCGAACGCCGTCTACAGCTCCGAGGTCGCAGTCCGGTAGCGGTGCACCCGGTAACCGGGAACCCACCAAGAGGTTTGTGTCACCGCATCCGGTATCCAGTCCCGGTTGCGGTGACACAAACAGGGATTAGTCGCCGAGGTCGGCGAGGACGGCCATGGCCGCGTTGCGACCGTTGAGGCCGATCACGCTGCCGGCCGGGTGCGTCGCGGCACCACAGAGGTAGACGCCGTCGCCCGGTGAGCGCGGCGCGAGGCGGCGCCACCACATCTGGTCCGGCGTGCACTCGCCCTGGAAGATGTGGCCGTCGGTGAGCCCGACCCGCTCCTCGATGTCCGGCGGTCCGAGCACCTCGACGTGTTCGATGATCTCCTCGACGTCGCAGTAGCGCCCGATCAGGCCGATGATCCGCCGGCCGATCTCGTCGCGCCGCGTCTCCCACGTGCCGTCGGCGAGGTGGTACGGCGCGTATTGCACGAATGCCGACATCGTGTGCTTGCCGGGCGGCGCCACGGTCGGGTCGTACGCGGTCTGGAAGTAGAGCTCGGCGAAACCGGGCGAGGGGATGCCGCGCTGGCAGTCGTCGAACGCGGCCTGGGCGTCGTCCATCGGCACCGTGATCGACACCGGCGCCCGGTTCGGCCACTCGGCGTCGGGGAGCGCGGTCCAGCGCGGCAGCCGCGACAGTCCGCAGTTGAGCTTGACGACCGGGCTGGTGGTGCGCCAGGCGCCGATCCGTGATCGGAACGCCGGCTGGGCGGCGTTGCCGAGCAGGCTGAGCGTGACCTTCGGGTCGGCGTTGGAGACGACGGCGCGGCTGCGGATGACCTCGCCACCCTCGAGCACCACGCCGTCGCCGGGGAGGATCTCGGCGACTCCGACGCCCGCCGCGAGGACCGCGCCCGCCTCCGCCGCAGCTTCCCCGATCGCGAACGAGATGCGGCCCATGCCACCCTCGACGTAACCCCACGCCATCGGCGTGTCTTCGAGCGTGCCCTGGAAGTGCATCAACTTGATCGACGCCGTGCCAGGACTTCGCGGCCCGGCCCACGCACCGATCACGCCTTGGCCGTACAGCGCCTGCTTCAGACGCGGGTCGGCGATGTAGCGGTCGATGACGTCGGCGATCGACGTGTCGAACAACGCGTCGATCAGTTCGGGGTCGTGACCGAGGAGCTCCTCGAGCTCCGCCCGATTGGGGGCGTCGCCCAGCCAGGTGTCGCGAGTGCCTTCGCGCAACGCCTTGCGCATCCGATCGAAGAAGTCCTCGTAGGCGAACTGTCCCTCGATGTCGGATTCGGAGAAACCGTTGACGCGCATCTCGGCGGCGGTGCGGCCGGGATCGAGGAACTGGGCGTACGACGTGCCGTCGTCGAACGGGCACCAGATGAGCGGTTCGGCGACGTACACCTTGTAGCCGTGACGGCGCAGCTCGAGCTCGTCGATCACCCGCTTGTCGAGCAGGCCGACCACGTACGCGCACGGGCTGACCTTGTAGCCGGGATCGGGGAACGGTTCGTCGAGCGTGCACGCCCCGCCGAGACGTTCTCGTTTCTCGAGCACGAGGACCGACTTGCCGGCCTTGGCGAGGTAGGCCGCGCACGCGAGTCCGTTGTGGCCGCCGCCGACCACGATCACGTCCCACACCCGTCGCGCGAGCTCTGAGATCGGGGCCGGCAAGCCGACGCGTCCGAGCCGGGCGTGGATCGAACCGTTGGGCGACACGTCGATCGAGCTCGTCATGTCAGCCACGCAGGTCGCGAGCGAAGCGCTCGACATTGCGTGCCGCCACGTCGACGTCGGCCGACGTGTGCTGGACCGACAGCGTCCACTGCTCGGCCTTCCCCCACGGCGGAAGGAACACGCCGCCGTTGTGCTGGTACAGCCAGTGGGCGTGGCCATAGCGCGAGTCGTACGCACAGAAGTCGCGGTAGTTGCGCACCCGGGTCGGCGAGAAGACGACCGCACCTTTGGCACCGAACGCGCTCACGTAGCCGGGGATGCGGTACCTCCCGAGCGTGTGGCGGACGCGCTCGACGAGCTGCTTCGCGGAGCTCGTCGAAGTGTGCGTACGCGGCCGGCGTCAGGATCTCGAGCAGCACGGTCTTCATCGCCGCCACGGTGAGCGGGTTGCCGTTGAACGTCCCGACCTGGTCGTACGTGCCGTCGACGACGACCTGCATCACCTCTGCGGTGCCACCGATCGCGCCGCACGGAACGCCGCCACCGAGCGCCTTGGCGAGGCAGACGATGTCGGGCACGACACCGAAGCGCTCGACGGCGCCCCCCGACGCGATCGAGAGCCCGGTCTTCACCTCGTCGAACGTGAGCAGCGCACCGTGCGCGTGGAGCAGGTCGGCGAGCGCCTGGAGGAAGCCCGGCGGTGGCGGGACGACTCCGATGTTCATCATCACCGGCTCGATGATCATTCCCGCGATCTCGCCGGGGTGGGCGAGCAGGATGCGCTGGACCGCGTCGAGCCGGCCGAACGGCACGACGTGGGTCGATGCCGCGAGTGATCTCGACACCGCGATGTGTTCGGGAACCGGGCGGGGCCGGTCGGGCGGCCCGGCGTCGACGGTTTCCGGGTAGACCGACACCTGGACCGCGTCGTGGTGGCCGTGGTAGCTGCCTTCGACCTTGATGATGCGCTGGCGACCGGTGGTGGCCCGCATCAGGTGCAGGGCGGCCATCGTGGCCTCGGTGCCGGAGTTGGCGAAGCGCCACAACGGCAGCCCGAAACGGCGGGCCAGCTCGACCGAGACGGGGATGAGGTCGGGTGTCGGCTGGGCGAAGTGGGTGCCGAGCCCGACCTGCCGGTTGACCGCCGCGACCATCGCCGGATGGGCATGGCCGATCACCATCGTGCCGAAGCCGGCGTGCAAGTCGACGTACTCGTTGCCGTCGACGTCCCACACGTGCGGTCCCTTGCCGTGGCTGATCCACACCGGGCACGGCGGGGCGTCCTGCCACGACGACGCGACACCGCCGGCGAGCGACGCGCAGGCGGTCACGTGCAGGGCCTGCGATTGCGTGGTGCGGGCGAGGAGGCTGGCCTCCTCTCGGGCGATCATGACGTCGAGCGCGTCGGGGCCGGGATCGGTCAGCGGACTGACGAGCGCCATGGGAATATCGACTTCCTGTGTCAGCGTCAGCTCCTACTGACGCGTCAGTCAGTAGTGTACGACACGGCCGGGGTCGTTGGCAATGGATGATTCCCCTCGAACTCGTGAAGTTTCGGCGGCGTCAGAGCGCCGAAACTTCATGAGATGGGCAGCGCGCCGTTGACGTAGGCGTGGGCGATCAGGCGGGTGAAGCCGGCGACGGCGTCCTCGTCGAGGCCGAACGGTCCTGGCGATACCCACGCGACGTGACACCGCGTTGCACTGCCTCGCACGCCGCCCAGTCCTGGCGGTTGGTGATGTCCCAGAAGTCGATCGCGTACGACGGATCGAAGCCGTCCCGTCCGGCGGCGGCGGGATCGAACAACCACTGGCATTCGATCGCGGTGCGGTCGGCCGCCAGCGGCTCGAGCCGGTGGGTCATCACGTAGTCGGGGAGCAGGCTGACGAGGAGGTTGGGGAGCAGGCCGAGGTAGTCGACGCGGCGCCGGGCGACCTCGTCGAGGCCGCGGAACGTCACCCCGCCGCTGGCGCCCGTGAGCGACATCGTGTCGGCGTGCGGTTGCAGTTCCTGCCACCCTCCGATCCACATCCCGTCGTGGCCGTCGTGGTTCTCGCCGCTGGCGGCGGGGCTCACGGCGCACAGCTCGGGATGGATGCGCGGACAGTGGAAGCACTCCTGATAGTTCTCGACGACCAGCTTCCAGTTGGCGGCGATCTCGTATGAATGGGTGCCGCCGACCACGAGTCGTTCCGGTTCGTACGGTGCGACCCGGTCCTCGAGACCGTCGACGAAGCGCTGCAGCGGCGGTGCCGATCCGCTGACGTCGACCATCGCCCAGCCGTGCCACTCCTCGACCGCGACCGGTGTCAGGCCGTGGAGCGTCCGGTCGAAGCCGTCGGGCGCCTCGAAGTGCGGTGTCGACATCAGCGCACCGTCGAGCCCGTATCGCCAGCCGTGGTAGGGGCACTGGATCGACCGTTGGTCGTCGGTCGCGCCACACGGCATCAGCTCGTGGGCGCGGTGACGGCAGGTGTTGAAGAACCCGCGCAGAACGCCGTCGGCGCCCCGCACGAGCACGACCTGATCGTCGGCGACGGCCACGGCGATCCGCGCCCCGGCGCGTCGAGCTCGACCGATCGTCCGGCACACACCCAGGCGCCGGCGAACAGGTTCGAGCGTTCCCAGGCGAGGACGCGGTCGTCGCGGTACGCAGCGGCCGGGAGCATGCAGCCCGATGTCGTCGGATCGAGCGCGGCGTCGAGCTCGACCGGGTGGATCACTCCCGGATCGAGCGGCTCACCCACGGCGGCCGCGCCCGATGCCGGAGCGCCGCAGCAGCCTGGCTCGGCGGTGGTCGGCGAGGATCCGGCGCGTGCACAGCAACGCCGGGATGCCGGTCACGCCGCCTCCGCCGTGCGTCGCCGACGAGCACTGGTACAGCCCGTCGACGGGCGTCGTGAAGTCGGCGTAGCCGGGCGCCGGGCGCATGTGGAAGAGCTGGTCGGGCGTGAGCTCGCCGTGGAAGATGTTGCCGCCGATCAGCCCGTACTCGTGCTCCATCTCGTAGGGCCCGATGACCTGGCGATGGATGACGGAGCTGGCGAAGCCGGGGGCGAGCTCGTCGTAGCCGGCGATCACCCGGTCGGCGTAGGCCTCGAGCTCGGCGGGGTGCGGCTCGTCGGACCACGACTCCGGCACCCACTGCGTGAACATCGACATCACGTGCGTGCCGTCGGGGCACAGTGTCCGGTCGAGTGTCGAAGGGATGACGCTGTCGGAGAACGGGCGTGCCGCGGCGCGACCCTCGCGGGCGTCCTGGAAGGCGCGCTCGACGTAGTCGATCGAGTGGCACAGTTCGATCGCACCGGTGTACTTCTCGTGCGGCTCGTCGCCCGGCCAGGCGGTGAAGTTCGGGAGCGCGGAGAGGGCGACGTTGACCTTGACGGTTCCGGAGCGCGAGCGCCAACGTTCGATGTCGCGCACGAAGTCGTCGGGGAGCTCGGCCCGGTCGATCTGGCGGAGGAACGTGATCTGCGGATGCGTGGCGGCGACGACGATCGGGGCCCGGAACGTGCGACCGGCGGCCGTCGTCGCGCCGCGCACCTTGCCATTCAGCACGTCG
Source organism: Ilumatobacteraceae bacterium (assembly GCA_963722415.1). Lineage (GTDB taxonomy): Bacteria > Actinomycetota > Acidimicrobiia > Acidimicrobiales > Ilumatobacteraceae > JALOLG01. The sequence goes on along the minus strand of CAVRNI010000002.1, from coordinate 28,302 downwards.
ATGCTGGCGACGGGCGAGTCGGTGAGGACCGTCACGCCGAACGACTCGGCCGAGCGGCGGATCGCATCACTGACCGCACCCATGCCGCCGATCGGGTAGCCCCATGAACCGAGCTGGCCGTCGCCGACGTCGCCGATCGTGTGGTGCATCATCACGTACGCGGTCCCGGGCTCGTCGGGACCGGCCCATGTGCCGATCACCCCGTTGATGGCGAGCACGCCCTTCAGCTCCGGCGACTCGAACCACTCGTCGAGGAGGTCGCGTATCGACATCGTGAACAGGCGCGTCGCCTCGGCGGTGCCGCGCACGTCGAGCCCGCGGAGGCCCCATGCGGTGCGGAGCTGGTCGAGCAGGTCGCGGGGCGACGCGACCCGATGCGGGGCGGCGTGCGCAGCAGCAGGGGGGCGAGCACGTCGGCGACGCCGTGCAACCACGCCTCGTACTCGGCGAGGCGGTCCGCGTCGCGGCGCGAGAACTTGGCGACCTCCTCGACGTTGCGAGTCGGGTCGTCGTGGACGTACAGGTAGCGGCCATCGGGAAACGCGACGAAGCTCGGGCCCATCGGCACGACGTGGTAGCCGTGCGCCTCGAGGCTGAGGTCGCGGATGATCGTCGGCGGCATCAGGCTCATCACGTACGACAGCGCCGTCATCTTGAAGTCGGGACCCCACGGCGTCTCGGTCGTGGCCGCACCCCCGGTGGTCGAGCGGGCCTCGAGCACGACGGTGCGCAGGCCGGCTCTGGCGAGGTAGGCGGCGGCGACGAGGCCGTTGTGGCCGCCGCCGACCACGACCGCGTCGACATCGCTCGGGACATCGACATCGCTCTTGCCACGCGAACGGGGGCGGCGACAGGGATGGTCTCGAGTGATGCGCTCACAACTCCTCCGATTGCCGTTGTACCTTGAGGGTTTGGGACGATGGCGTCGATGATCGTGTCGACATGCGCCGGCCGATCGCGCTAGTGTAACTGACTGATCAGTCAGTAAGCCAGTTTCACGAACGAAGTGTCGGCACACGGCTCGCATGAGCCAGGTTTGCAGTTCGCATGAGCCAGGTTTGCAGTTCGCGGCCAGGTTTGCAGTTCGCTGGGAGGCGCGATGGTGTTCCATCCACGGGAGCGGGGTGCTCGGCGCCCACGCGTCGACGGCATCCCGCGTCGCGACTTCATCCGGTTGTCGATGCTGGGCGCCGCGGCGGCCGGGTTCGGCCCGGCGTTGCTCGCTGCGTGTGGTGGTGACGACGACGACGCGGCCGCCGGTGGGGTGCAGCTCTCGCGGCCCGACAACCCGGTGACGCTGCCGACGTTCGACGACGTCAAGCCGATCGAGGACGGCCTGCCCATCGAGACCGGAACGCTCAAGGTGTTCAACTACCAGGAGTACATCTCGCCCGACGTGCTCGCCGCGTTCGAGGAGGAGTTCGGGGTGACGGTCGAGGTCACCACGTTCATCAGCATGGATGAGGCGATCGCCAAGCTCTCGTCGGGCGACACCCAGTTCGACGTGTACTTCCCGACGGCCGACGTGATCGGGAAGGTCGCGGCCGGCAACCTGCTGCAGCCGCTCAACAAGAGCTACATCCCCAACATCACGAACGTGTGGGAGTCGCTGCAGGATCCGTTCTACGACAAGGGCGGCGTCTACTCGGTGCCGTACACGCTCTTCTCCACCGGCATCGGCTATCGCGTCGATTCCGTGGTGAAGTCGCCCGACATGTTCGACAACCCCTACGACATCTTCTGGGACACCGCGAACGCGGGTGAGGTGTACCTGCTCGAGGACGACCGCGAGGTCTTCGGCATGGCGTTGCTGCGCCGTGGCCAGACCGACGTCAACACGGAGGACGCCGAGCTGATCGACGCCGCGTTCGCCGACGTGAACGAACTGAACGACCTCGTCGCCGTGAAACTCGGGGCCGAGGCCTACACCGTGCTGCCCGAGAAGCGCACCTGGGTGCACCAGGCGTGGTCAGGTGATGTGGTCAACGCCCAGTACTACCTGCCCGAGGGTGAGACGATCGACAACATCGGTTACTGGTATCCGGCCGACGGCGGCGGGATGATCGGGAGCGATGCGATCGCGGTCATGCGCGGCGCCGAACGCCCCGTGCTCGCCCACACGTTCCTCAACTACCTGCTCGACAAGACGCACGCCATCGAGAACTACGGCTGGCTCGGGTACCAACCACCGCAGAACGACTTCGACCCCGACTCGGCCGTGGCGGACGGTTTCGTTCCCACGCATCTCGCATCGGCGATCATCCGTCCTCAGGACTTCGACCGCGGCTACCAGTTGCTGCAGCTGAGTCTCGCCGGCGAGAAGATCTGGGACGACGCCTGGTCGAAGTTCATCGCAGGTGCCTGATCGATCTACCTCGACCCGCCGGCTGTGGCCGGCGTTCGCCGCCCCCGGTGTCGTCTGGCTCATCCTGCTGTTCCTCGTTCCGTTCTACGCGATCCTGGCCGTCGCGTTCGGCGACCTCGACCCGATCTTCGGCAACGCCGTACCCGTCTGGAACCCGTTGGCGTGGGACTTCACGCTGTTCGACGAGATCCTCGGACGGGTCTTCGGCGGTGAGCTCGGCCGGGTGTTCGTCCGCACGTTCCTCTACGTCGGCCTGGCGTTGACGATCTGCTTCCTCATCGGCTACCCGGTCGCCTACTACGTGTCGCGGAAGGCCGGCCGTCGCCGCGGCCTCCTGCTCGGCCTGCTCCTGGCGCCGTTCTGGATCAACTATCTGATGCGGATGCTGGCGTGGGTCAACCTGCTCCAGGAAGATGGCTACGTCAACGATGCCGCGGCGCTGTTGGGGATCGACCGCGCGAACTGGCTCGACGGGCGTGCGTTCACCGTGATCATGGGCCTCGCGTACGGCTACGTCCCGTTCCTCATCCTGCCGCTGTTCGCCGCCCTCGATCGCATCGACCAGCGGGTGCTGGAGGCTTCGCGCGATCTCGGGATGGGCCCGGCGCGCACGTTCTGGCGGGTGACGCTGCCGATGTCGCGCAATGGCATCCTGGCCGCCGCCGTGATCACGGCACTGCCGATGATGGGCGACTACTACACCGCCGACCTGCTGTCGGGATCGCCGCGCACGAGCATGGTCGGCAACCAGATCGAGTTCTACCTGTTCGAGGGCTCGCAGAAGAACGCCGGTGCCTCGCTGGTCGTGATCCTGTCGGTGTTCCTGATGGTCGCGATGGCGTACTACATGTGGTCGACCGATCGGGCGACGCGAGAGGTGCGGTGATGCGGGCGATCACGCGACGCGTCGGTGCGTGGTGGGGCGACCCGTGGCGACCACCCGTGATGCTGAGGACGATCACGTGGGTCTACATCCTGTGGTCGATCGTGCCGGTGCTGATCGCCGTCCAGTTCTCGTTCAACTCCGGACGGTCGCGCAGCACATGGCAGGGCTTCTCGATGCGCTGGTGGTGGGGCGACGACCAGCGGTCGCTCGTCCACGACCCGGCCCTGCGCCAGGCGATGATCAACAGTCTCACGCTGGCGGCACTCACGATGCTGATCGCCACGCCGCTCGGTGTGGGGCTCGCACTCGGGCTGGCGCGCTGGCGTGGCCGCACGCGCGCGGGCGTCGAACCTGCTGATGCTCGTGCCGCTGTCGACCCCGGAGATCGTGATGGGGGCGATGCTGTTCCTCGTGTTCGACAACCTGTACACGAGCATCCCGCTCGGCCGCCCGGCGATGCTGCTCGGACACATCACGTTCTCGGTGTCGTACGTCGTCGTCATCGTGCGCGGCCGCCTGCTGTCGATCGGGCGCGACGTCGAGGAGGCTGCCCAGGATCTCGGCGCGACGCCGATCCAGGCGCTGCGTACCGTGTTGTTGCCGCTGCTCGGGCCGGCCATCTTCGCCAGCTTGATGATCGTGTTCGCGACCTCGATCGACGACTTCGTCATCTCGGCGTTCCTGTCGGCCGACGCGTCGAGCGAGACGGTGCCGATCAAGATCTACTCGAACGTGCGCGGGTCACCGACGCCTGCACTCAACGCGCTGGCGACGGCGATGCTGCTCGGCACCACTGTGGCGATCGCGTTGGCCTTGGTCTCACTGCGGCTGTTCCGGCGCGGCGCACGTGGCTCTGCGGTCGAGGACTTCGCCCGCCTCGACATCTGACCGCGAGATCACACGGCGAGTGCACGCAAAGCGTCGACCGGCAATGAGACGACCACCGGCGTCCCCTCTGGCCAGTCGGGCGGGCCGTCGTGGTTGGCGACGAGCGCCTGCAGCGACGCACCGGTGGTGAGCCGGAGGTAGACCTGGGTGACGGAGCCGACGTAGACGACGCGTTCGACCATCGCCGGCACGCAGTTGTCCTCGTGTGCGCTCCCGTCGCATTCATCACCCTGACCCGTTCGGGCCGGATGACGAGGCGCACTGGTCCGTTCGAGGTGTCACCCGCAGCGCGGAGGTCGAACGAGCCCATGCGTATCGAACGCAACCCTTCGCTCGGTGTGCCGGTGCACTCGGCGTCGAGCAGGTTGGCGACGCCGAGGAAGTCGGCGACGTACGCCGTGGCCGGTTGCTCGTACACCTGCTCCGGTGTGCCGACCTGGGCGATGTGGCCGCCGTCCATGACGGCCAGACGGTCCGACATCGTCAGCGCCTCTTCCTGGTCGTGGGTGACGTAGACGAACGTGATCCCGACCTCGTCCTGCAGAGCAGCCAAGTCCTGTTGCAGCTCCTTGCGCAGCTTGGCGTCGAGCGCGCCGAGTGGCTCGTCGAGCAGCAGCACCGACGGCTGCAGGATGAGGGCGCGTGCGAGTGCCACGCGTTGTTGTTGTCCACCCGACAACTGCGCCGGTCGTCGTTTCTCGAGTCCACCGAGCCGCACGAGCTCGATCGCCCGCCCGACGCGCCGCTCGCGATCGGCGCGCCCGAGTCGTTCGCCGTCGCGTCGCCATCGCAAGCCGTAGGCGATGTTGTCGGCGACGCTGAGGTGCGGGAACAGCGCGTACGACTGGAACACCGTGTTGACCGGCCGGCGATGGGGCGGCGTGTCGACGAGGTCGACGCCGTCGAGGCGGATGCTTCCGCTGGTCGGTTGCTCGAAGCCGCCGATCATCCGCAGCGTCGTTGTCTTGCCGCAACCCGATGGCCCGAGCAACGAGAAGAACTCTCCCGACTCGATCACGAGATCGATGTCGTCGACGGCGACGGAATCGCCGAACTCCTTGCGCAGTGCACTGAGCTCGATCCGACCACCATGCTCGGTCCGGCCAGTGGCGCTGGTGTGAGCTGCGTTGATGGCCACCGATGCCGAGGCTAGTCTACTGATTGACGAGTCAGTAAGAGGGTCGAGGGCAATGATCGAGAACCGTCTCGGTGAGCCGCTGTCGAGAGCGCGCACGCTGCCGGGCGCGTGGTATTCCGATGCCGATCACTACGAACGAGAGTTGGCGGCCGTGTTCGCCAAGTCGTGGGTCGGCGTCGGTACGGCCGACGACGTCGCCGCCCCCGGTTCGTACCTGGCGACGCACGCGGGGCGCACACCAGTGCTCGTCGTGCGCGACCGCGAGCGGGGACTGCGCGCCTTCCTCAACGTGTGCCGTCACCGCGGGTCGCCACTCGCGATCGGATGCGGGAACGCGTCGGTGCTCTCCTGTCCCTATCACGCCTGGGTCTACCGGCTCGACGGGACGCTGGCGCGGTCGGCAGGGGTCGGTGAACCGGAGGGTTTCGATCCCGACGACTACGGATTGTTCCCCATCGCGGTCACGACGTTCGCCCGATCGATCCTCGTCAACCTCGACGCGCGCGCGGCGCCGTTCGACCCTGGTCCGCTGGGTGCTGCGCTCGATCCCTACCGGCTCGACGAGCTCGAGCTCGGTGAGCGGACCGCGTACGACTGCGCGTTCAACTGGAAGGTCCTGCTCGAGAACTACTGCGAGAACTACCACACGCCATTCGTGCATTCGCAGCTGCCCAACACCGGCTACGAATACCCGATCGCGACCGAGGGTCCAGTGGTGTTCGCTTGGGATCGTCCGCTCGCACCGCGTGACGCGTCCGAACGGGCGCTGCACGACTGCCGGCCGGGCGATGCGGGCTGGGCGGCGGTCGCCGACGTCGCCGCGCCTGAGTCGTTCAACAACGGTGGCTACTTCACGCTGTTCCCCAACACCGCGATCTCGTGCTTCGCCGGCTTTGCCGCAACGTTCCGGTTGACACCGACCGGGCCTTCGACGACACATGTCGAGCGCGAGTACTTCTGGCATCCGTCGGTTCCACCCGAGCGCCGCGACGAGGACCTCGCCGCGACGCGTGTGGTGGTCGAGCAGGACCTCACGATGTGCGAGGCCGTGCAGGGCACGTATGACGCCGGACTGTCGGCCGATGGGGTGCTGTCGACCGAGCACGAGAACGGTGTCGCCCACGTGCACCAGTTGCTGTTCGCCGCACTGTGCCTGATTCCTGGTTGCTGATTCGTGCTGGTCTGCTGAATCCTGGTTGTTGATTCGTGGCGCGTGTTCGCGACAGGGCACTGCCGGTTACGCTTCGCCCCGATGAGCCGGCCCTCCCACACGCGCATCAGCGCAGTGGAGCGCCGTGCGCAGATCATCACCGCCACGCGCAAGGTGGCACTCGCCCGCGGGCTGCACGACCTGCGCGTCGCTGACGTTGCTGCCGAGCTCGACGTGAGCACAGGGCTGATCCACTACCACTTCGCCACCAAGCACGAGCTGCTCGAGGCGATGCTGCGCGACACCGCGGCCGAGGAGCTCAGCGCGGTGATGCTGGCCATCGCCGAGCGCGTCGACCCGACGGCGCAGCTCGAGTACACGATCGACGCCTACCTCCCCTCGCCTCGCCACGATCAGAGCTGGGCGTTGTGGATCGACGTGTGGGGTGAGGCGCTTCGCGATCCCGAGATCCGTCGCATCTCCGAGGAGCTCGACGATGGCTGGGTCGACGTGTTCGCCCAGGTCATCACCGCCGGCGTGGAGTCGGGGGTGTTCCATTCAGAGGATCCGCTCGCTGCCGCGTGGCGGTTGTGTTCGTTGCTCGACGGACTCGGGCTCCAGGTCGTTCTGCACACCAGCACGATGAGCCGGGCACAGATGAGCGCCCACGTCCGACGCGCGGCCGAGCTCGAGCTCGGCTATCAGCTCGTCGGCACCGCGCTCGCCTGAGGTCGCAAGCCGGCTTCGATCGCGGCGACCGAGTCGGTGAGCGCATCGACGAACTGTTCGCAGTCAGCGTCGGTGATGGCCAGTGACATCGCCACGAAGCCGCGGGCGGCGAGGAAGATGCCACGTTCGACGAGATGGTGGAACAGCAACTCCTTGAGCACGACGTCTGTGCCGGCGAGATCGGCCGGCGAACGCACCGGGCCGGCCACCGCGTGGATCGTGAACATCGAGCCCATCCCCGTCACGCTCAGCGGCAGTGTGCAGCGCTCGAGGATGCTGCGACCTTCGCCCGCAAGTTCTCACCTCGTTCGAACAGCGCGTCGAGGACGTCGGCCGTGAGGAGCTCGCTCGAACGCGGCGACGCCTCCGGCCATCGTGACGACGTTGTTGTTGAACGTGCCGCCGTGGGTCAGTTCACCACCTCGGTGGGGGTCGAACGCGGCCATCAGGTCGGCGCGTCCACCGAAGGCGCCGAATGTCATCCCGCCGGCGAGGTACTTGCCCAACGTGGTCAGATCCGGGTCCACGCCCGATCGCAGCTGCACGCCTCCGGAGCTCATCCGCGACGTCATCACCTCGTCGAAGATCAACAGCGCGCCCGAGCGATCGCAGACGTCGCGGAGCCCGGCGAGGAATCCGGGCTCGGCGGGGATGCAGCCGGCAGCCCCCATCATCGGTTCGACGATCAGCGCCGCCACGGTCTCGTCGACCGCGGCGCGCACGCCGTCGATGTCGTTGTACGGCAGCCGCACGTAGTCGAACGGCGCCTGCAGCGCTTCGCCACCGTGGCCGAAGTACAACAGTCCGCCGTGATAGGCGTGATCGAACACGGCGATCCGGTCGCGCCCGGTGCAGTGGCGGGCGAGCTGGAGCGCCATCAGGTTCGCCTCGGTGCCCGAGTTGGTGAAGCGCACCTGATCGATCGACGGGAACCGCTGGGAGACGAGCTCGGCGAGCCGGATCTCGTCGACGTGCGTGGCGCCGAAGCTCCAGCCGCGCTCGAGCGCGGCGTGGACTGCCGCGGCGACGGGACCGGGATCGTGCCCGAGCAGACCCGCCGAGTAGTCACCGAGGAAGTCGGTGTACTCGAGTCCGTCGACGTCGACGAGCCGCGATCCCTCGGCGTGCGCGACGCGGAACGAGAACGGGCGGAAGTCGAGCACCGAGCGCGTGGAACCGCCAGGGAGCACGCGACACGCCTGCTCGAACAGCGCCTCACTGTGGGGCCGCTTGGCGGCATACCGCGCGTGGGCGGCCGCCAGCTGGACTTCTAGCGAACCGTTCATGTCGCCATGATGCACGTCCCCATGATGCACGTCCAGATGCACGTCGCGCGGGCGCTCCGCGCCCTTAGGCTCGCCGGCGTGCAGATCGATCCAGCCTGGCTGGCACCGACGTGGTTCATCGACAGCGAGAGCGCGACGATCGACGAGTTCGCAGCCGCCGCGGCCGACGGCCGCACCGACCCGGTCGAGACTGCGATCGCCCTCTTCCACGTCGTGCGCGACGGCATCCGCTACGACCCCTACAACACGCAGTCCGATCCGGCTTCGTACCGGGCCAGCGCGGTCGCGACGTCGTCGAGCAACTGGTGCGTGCCGAAGTCGGTGCTCCTCACGGCGGCGGCCCGCAATCGAGGCATCCCCGCACGGCTGGGCTTTGCCGACGTGCGGAACCACCTGACGAGCGAGAAGCTTCAGGCGCAGATGGGCACCGATGTCTTCATGTGGCACGGCTACAGCGAGTTGCTGCTCGGCGATCGGTGGTTCAAGCTCAGCTCCGCGTTCAACGTCGGGTTGTGTGAGCGGTTCGGGGTCAAGGTGCTCGAGTTCGACGGCACCGACGACGCGCTGATGCACCCGTTCGACCAGGCCGGCAACCGGCACATGGAGTACATCCGCCAACGTGGCAGCTTCGACGATCTGCCGCTCGACCAGATCCAGCGCGACTTCCGTGAGTTCTATCCGAGCTGGTTCGACTCCGAGGCGGATGGCGACGCTCGCGGCGCATCCGACACCGACGCTCGCGGCGCATCCGAACCGCGGCCTTCGCGCCCTGAACCGCGCCGCTTGCTCGTTGCGAGTCAGACGGTCTTCACGCAGAGGACGTCGCAGGGCGCGTGGTGGAGGATGTCGTTGGCGACGGCACCGAGGACCCGCTTCGCCCCCTGCATGCGCAGGTTGCCGATCACGATGAGATCGGCACCGACCTGCTGGGCCTGGTCGAGGATGACGGTGGCCGGCTTGCCTTCGGCGACCCCGCAGGTCGCCGTGAGGCCGGCTGCCCGGTACTTGGCGACCTGCTGCTCGGCTGTCTGCTCGGCGTCGATCAAGCCTGAGAACGTGAACGAGTCGGCACCGAGCTGCACGGTGGCCGACCGGCCTCCGCTGTAGGCGCACACGACGTGGAGCTCGGCACCGGTCACGGCTGCGAGCTCGCCTGCCCGTGCGGCCGCCTTGGCGGCGGTCTCGGATCCGTCGATCCCTATGACGTATTTGGACATCGTGTTCCTGTCTGCCACGGGTGTTCGGCGCCGCACCTTAGCCCGAACACGAGGCCTCGATTTCCGCCCGCGCCGAGCGAACGGCGCCTGACCCCTGAAAACGAACGCCTCAGCCGAACGGTTCGACCGGGAGAGCACAATGGCGCATGCTCCGAGTGACGGACGCTCATCGCCGGGCCCGAATCGCTCGCAGGCACGGTCTGGCCTCCGACCACCGGTACGGCACCATCGGGGCCGCGACGACGGCGATGACTGCGCTGCACGCCACTGAGTCCACGACGCCGTACCTGGCCCTGCATGCCCGCGTGCGCGAGCTCACCGTCGAGGACGTCGACGCCGCGCTCTACGACGAACGGTCGCTTGTCAAGCCGATGGCGATGCGGCGGACGCTGTTCGTCGTCACGCGTGACCTGCTGCCCGCTGTGGCCGGGTGTGCTGGACGACGAGTCGCCGACACCGAACGCCGCCGGCTTGCCAAGGAGACTGGCGAACTGGAGGCGCAGCTGGGCGCGGATTGGATCGCCGCGGCATCGCAGCAGATCGTCGATCGTCTGACCGGAGCGGAGCTCTCGGCGCGGGAGTTGCGCGATGCGCTTCCGCACCTCGGGGGGACGTTCACGGCGGCGCCCGGGACGAAGTGGTCGGCAGAGGTGTCGACGATGTCGCGGCTGCTCACGATCCTCTCCGCTGCCGGAGACGTCGTGCGGGGGCGCAACGCCGGACACTGGCGGATCTCTCGGCCGTTGTGGACGTCGATGGCGAGCTGGCTCGGCGAGGCGATGACGCCGATCGAGGCCGAGGCCGGGTATGCCGACGTCGTCCGGCATTGGCTGTGGACGTTCGGGCCGGCGACGGAGGGCGATCTCGTCTGGTGGCTCGGCTCGACGAAGAGCGCTGTCCGCAGGGCGCTGTCAGATGTCGAGGCGGTTCAAGTCACGCTGGAGGACGGATCGACCGGGTGGGTGCTGCCGGCCGATACGGCGGACCTCGAGGCACCGCCGCAGGCCGAGCCGTGGGTGACGCTGCTGCCGACACTCGATCCGACGACGATGGGTTGGCGCGAGCGGGCGTTCTACCTCGACCGGGCGCACACGCCGTACCTCTTCGACTCGGCCGGCAACGCAGGAACGACGGTGTGGGTGAACGGGCGGATCGTCGGGTGCTGGGTGCAGGATGATCAGGAGCGGGTCCGGCTCATCCTCATGGAGCAGATCTCCCGGGACGCGCGGCGGCTCCTCGACGTCGAGGCGGCCCGCCTCGACGAGTTCCTGCGTGGTGAGCACATCACGAACGTGTTCGCCTCGCCGCAGATGAAGCATCAGCGAATCGGCTGAGGCAGGGGTCAGCTCCCGACGACCACTGCCGCGGCGGTTGCATCGATGGTGTATTTGACAGCCTCGGCTGCCGGCACTCGCGCCGCCGCCTCTTCGATGCGTCGCTTCGCGAACTTGCGGTCGGCCCGATCTGGCGCGACGACCTGGAGCAACTGACACGGTCCGGCCAACGCCAGGAGTGTTGCCGTCCGGTCGTCCATCGAACAGTCAGTCGTTGCTGCGGCCCTCACCCGATGCAGGATCTCGGCCTGCTGCTCGAGGAACAGCACCGGATGCCGGGTTGGCTGCAACCGATGGTGCTCACGTCCGAGCTTCCCCTGCTCGATCATGTGGTCGACCACCTCACTCCACCCGGAATGCTTGATGCTCGGCAGGCGGCTCTTCAACTTCTTGCCCTCGTGCGGCGAGACGTTGTCGAGGACTTGGAGCAGCAACGGATGGCTCGGCTTCGTTCCGGTCAGGTGGATGCGTCCGTCGGTCAGATCGAGGTGACCTTCCTGGCTCAGTTCCGCGAGCAGCGCACCGGTCACGCCAACGGCCGTGTCCGAGTGGTTGCTGTACCCCCTCGCGGGCGCCCCGTCCGGAGTGAGCGCCAGCAGGACGAATTCCTCAGCGAGCAGCATCCATGGACGATACCCGGGCGCCCCGATCACCCGGGGTAGGTGTCGTCCCATTCGGTCGCTGGGATGACACTCGTGTCGTTGGCGAGCTGGACGAGGTCATCGATGCTCCGGCCGGGATCGGTCGAGTCGATCTCGAGGAGCACGCCGGGTCTGGGGGACCACACGACGAAGGTGATCGTTCCGTACGGGCTGGAGGTGCTGGTTCCGCTCCAGCCGGTGGTTGTGTCGAGCGCGTAGCGGGTGATGTCGGCACCGGTGGATGCGGCGTAGAGGAGGGGGTCTGCCCACTCGGAGACCTCATTGATGGCGAGTGCTCCGCCCGTCTCGGCGAGCGTGCGGCGTGGGGTTGTGTCGGCTGGGAGGGCGTGTGGTGGAACCAGTTCGACGTAGCCGTCGGGCATCGTGCTGATCGTGATCGTGAACCGGTCCTCGTGGCTGGTGATCCTCGTTGCTGACAGGACGTCGTGCAGCGTGTGTTGGTCGACGTTGCCGGCGGCGGCGATGTGCGGTCGTGTGGTTGTGGCGAGTGCCTGCCAGTCACCGATCTGAGCGTGCTGGAAGGATTCGAGCTCGGACCACCGGCTCAGCCGCGATGAACGCGTCATGCACGACGTCCTGCGCGGCGGTTCGTGATCCCACGATGAGCGTCGCGCTTCGAACCTGACCAATGACCTCGGCGTCGTAGAACGCAGTGAACCCCTCATGGCCACGAGCAACGTCAGCGCTCAAAGAGTCCATCGAGATACCCACGCACAGCGCACAGCCATTCATACAAGCCGAGCTGGTTCGCTGTCAGCTGAAGGCGAAGAGCGGGGGGAGCACGGCGACGACGGTCGCCGCCCAGAGGGCGAAGACGGGGAGGTAGGAGGTCTGCCATCGCTCGAGGCGGTGGAACGTGATCCGTCCCTTGAGAAACCGCATCGAAAGCCACGCGGTCCCGGCCAGGTTCACGAGCAGGACGAGGTTGAGGCCGAGCGTTGCCGCGCGGTTCGGGGTGAACCCGAGATCGCCGATCCGGGCCACCATCGCGCCGAGCACCATCACGTCGAGCACGAGGGCGCTCGCGACGGCGAGCAGTTGGACGCGGTCCATCAGCCCGGCCGGTCGGGACGGCTCCCGCGCCGACATCGCGTAGAGGACGAGCCCGAGCACGACCACCAGGAGGGCGTCGAAGACGCCGAGCAGCTCGCGGTCGAACGCGCCGGCGACCCCGAACACGGCGTAGGTGGCCGCGGCGACGGTCAGCATCACGGCGAACAGCGGGGTGAAGAGCATGGTGAGCACCGGCGCCATGTTCTCCACCACGTGCTGCTTGGACTCCACGAGCCACGCCGCCACGATCACGGCACCGGCCGCGCCCGACGGCAGCACCCACTCGACGACCCGCTCGGCGAGGTCGGGCCCGATCGGCTCGAGGATCAGCGCCGTGAGCCCGAGCAGCACGCCGCCACCGAGCGCGATGAGCACGTAGTAGATGACCCACTCGCCGGTGAAGCGGACGAAGTCCATGCGCCGCTCGTGCGATCGGATCGTGCCGCGCCATGTACGGGTAGGCGACCGCGAACCACAGCACGACGGGCAGATGGAGCGCGACGAGGAGCTCGGTGGCCGAGTCCGCGTCGTACGGGTAGAGGTTGACCACGAGCGCGAGCGAGCACGAACGGCGCGGCCGTGAGCACCCATCGCCGGGTGTCGAGCTGCCGTCGGCGGGCGAAGTACCCGGCGAGGAACGGCAACACGAACAGACTGATGTTCCGCAGCAGCCACTCCGGTTCCTCGTCGGGGAACTGAGCAGCGAGGCGTGCGACCTGGATCGCGACGGCCGCCGCCAAGGCGAAGACGAGCGCCTCGAACCACCCGCTGGACGGGCGCGCCGGCTCGTCGTCATCCACTCAGGACGAGCTGCTTCCACAGTCGGCCGCTGTGCTCGCGTGCGAACTCCCGGGACAGGGTGTCGAGGTCGCCCATCCGCTTCACGGCAACGAGGAACGCCTCGTCGGCGGTGAGGCCGGCCGCGTCCAGCTCGGCGATCTGGTCGCGAAGATGAGCCTCGAGCTCGTCGACGTCGCGGCCGTTGACGGCCGGGGCCTTCGCGACGTAGGCCCGCCACTCGGCGATCTGTGACTCCACGCCATCCATCGGTCACGCCTCGCCGAGGGCCGTCGGCAGCCAGCCGGAGCCTCGCCAGACGTCACCCAACGCACGCGTGACGGTCACCCACTGCCGTTGCTGCTCCGCGAGCGCGGCTCGCCCGTCGTCGGTGATCGCGTAGTACCTGCGGCGACGCCCTTCGGGCGACGTCCGCCACTCCGTCGTCACGTACCCGAGCCGGCCGAGGCGATGGAGCAGCGGATAGAGCATCCCGTCGGTCCACTCGAGCTCACCGCCGGAAAGCTCACGCACCCGCTTCAGGAGTGCATAGCCGTAGCTCTCACCCTCGGCCAGGATCGCCAGCACGAGCGGCGTCGCCGAGGCCGCGACCAGATCCTTGTCGATGTGCACACCCGCCTCCCCCATAGCTCGAAGCATGATGCATAGTAGTGCAAGGTATAGGAAGCCGCAACCACGACCCGATCTAGCCTTCGCCCGTGGACGTGCTCGATTGGCTGCTCGAGGGAGATCCCGCCATCCGCTGGCAGGTGCTGCGCGATCTGACGGACGCCTCGCCAGACGAGGTCGATGCCGAGCGAGCGCGCGTGGAGCACGAGGGCTGGGGCGCCCGCCTCCTGGCGGCCGAGGGTGCCGACGGGTTGTGGGCGGGCGGCGCGTGCTTCCCGGCTGCCTACACCGGCGGCGAACCCGGGCAACCGTGGACCGCGACGATGCACACCCTGCAGACGCTGCAGATCCTCGGGCTCGATCCGGCGTCCGACGCGGCCCGCCGCGCGATCGCGCTCGTCGCCGAGCACGGGCGCTGGGAGCACGAAGGTCAGCGGTACTTCGACGGTGAGGTCGAGCCGTGCATCAACGGCCGGACGATCGAGACCGGCGCCTACTTCGGGGTGGACGTCGCCGCGATCGTCGAGCGGATCCTCGGCGAGCGGCTCGCCGACGGCGGCTGGAACTGCGAGGCCGAGAACGGGTCAGTGCGCTCCTCGTTCCACACGACGATCGACGTGCTCGACGGGCTGCTCGAGTTCGAGCGCGCGACCGGCGGCTCCGCCGCCGTGAGCGAGGCCCGTCGCGGCGGTGAGCAGTACCTGCTCGAGCGCGGCCTGTTCCGTCGCAAGAGCACGGGCGAAGTCGTCGACCCCGCGTATCTCGAGTTCGCGTTCCCCTACTACTGGCGCTACGACGTGCTGCGTGCACTCGACTACTTCCGCCTCGCCGGCGCGGCTCCGGATCCCCGGATGGCAGAGGCCGTCGAGGTGGTGCGGTCCAAGCGGCAGCCCGACGGGCGGTGGTTGCTCGACCGCATCCATCCGGGTCGCGTCCACTTCGACCTCGAGGACGGCGTCGGAGCGCCCAGTCGGTGGAACACCCTCCGCGCGCTCCGCGTGCTCGACTGGTGGGACTAACCCTTCATCGCGCACGGTCGTCGCCGTCGTCACCCGGCGCCACGATCATGAAGTACTGCTCTGACGGAAGGCTGGTGAAACCGACCCGCTCGTAGGTCGACCGGGCCGGCGCCTGCCCCGGATCACCACCCGTGTTGACGATGGCCAGCGGGCGGCCGGCGGCTCGAATCTGGTGGGATTCGATCGCTCACACGATCTGGCCCGGAGCGGCGGACGACAGCGAGCATGAATCTCTCATGCGGCGTCCTCCGGGAAGTGGCCTGATCGGGTGCATCGTTCGCCGAAGGCCGCGTACGAAGGTGGAGGCCGATGGCGGGACGGCACGGCGAGCTCGCGATCGGTTGAACCCGGTCTCGGCACTCGACACGAACGCTGAATGAGCGTCAGCCGAGTGCCTCGGCGAAGCGCTCACGGTTGGCGCTGAACCACACTCGTCGACGGTCGAACTTCGCCATCCCACCCGTCGTCGCGACCATGGCAGCGAACGCCTCGTTGCCCTCGTCGAGTCGACGTTGGATGAACTCGCCACCGCGCGCGATCCCTTCGCCCAGCACGTCGAGGAACTCGCTGCGCCCCGGCGGGAGGCCGTACGCGTCGGCGACGACGCGGAGCCGGCGGAACGGGTCGAACGGAGGCGTGCGTCCGAGGAGAACGGCATCGTCATCGGTGTCCATCGGCACGCACATGCGGGCGAACTGCGCGAGGTCGTAGACCCGGCGTCCCGGGGCAGCGAAGTCGAAGTCCAGAAGGCCGATCGCGACCTGGTTGCGGTAGACGACGTTCTCGAGGCACACGTCGTTGTGGCAGATCACCGGTCCGCCTTCGGGATCGGCCATCTCCGTGCTCCACGTCGCATCGGGTGGCGGCCGGAATTGCTCGCTGGCATCGTGCAGTCGCCGCAGCAACGCCGCCGCCGATGCCAGGGCGAGGTCGCTCTGTGCCCACGCGGGATATGGCGGACACGCCACGTCGCCCTCGATGAACTGCAGTCGCTCGCGGCCGTCGGGATCGATCCCGACCGGGAAGCTGGCCGCCTCGAAGCCGACCGCCCGCAGATGATGCAGGAACGCGTGGATCGTCGGAGTGTGCGGGTTCGAGGGTCGCAGCACGTGCGCTCCCTGCCGCACCACCGTCCCGGCGTTCCCGACCCCACCGGGCAACACGACCTCCGACACGACGCCCAAGGGTAGGTCGGGTCGTGCGCTCTGGGGCGGCGAATCGCTCAGTGCCGATGTGGCCGGTGCCGCAAGAGCCAACCGATCATGACGCCGGCGATTCCGGCGGCGACGAGAACGATCCACACCGGCGCCTGGGCGTCTCCGAACACGTAGCCAAGGCGGACGTCGTCCCGGTTGTCGAACGCCACGACGACGATCGCGGCGACGAGGACGGCCACGACGAGGAACCGCAAGCCGCGCGATACGTCTGCCGCGCGTTCAGTGGACGTGCGATCGTGTACTTCGGTGTGTTGAGTCATGTGTCGACCTCCACGTGTTGCTCGGTCTCGAAGTACCCACCGACGCGTCGCTCAAACTCCTCGCTCGTCGTGCGCACTCGGGGATATCCGCGCGGGTGCTCGTCGCCCGGACGCAGGACGGGACGGGGTGGCGTAATGTCGGTGCTGGAGATCCGCGTGAAGGAGGGACCGTGCGCCGTTACCTCGTCGTCGCCCACCAGACCCTCGGCACCGCCGAGCTACTCGAGACCTTGCGCGATCGTCTGGCGGAGGGTCCGTGCACGTTCCATCTCGTCGTGCCCGAGCTGCATCAAGGGCCGGGGGTGACGTGGACCGAAGGCCACGTCAGACGGGAGGCCGCGAAGCATCTCGAAGAAGCGCGGCTGCGCTTCACCATCGAGGGGATCCCTGTCACGGGCGAGGTGGGCGATGCCAATCCCGTCGACGCGGTGGCGAGCGTGTTGCGCGAGCAAGGGAGTGACGCGTTCGAGGCCGTGATCGTGTCGACGCTTCCCCACAGCGTTTCCAAGTGGCTGAAGTTGGACGCTCCGAGCCGCATCCAGCGCAACACCAATCTGCCCGTCATCCACGTCGTCGGTACTCCGGTCGACGCATAGGAGCGGGGCGACCAAGCGATTCGTTGTCGCCGACCTCTGGATCTATGACGGAGGTGGCGGGTCGAGGTGGGCACGTTCGCCGTGTGGGCCGAACATGGCGAGCATCTCGACCGGGCCGTCGACGGCGCCGAACCAGTGCGGTGTGGTGGTGATGAACTCGACCGCGGTGCCGGGCTCGATGGCGAGGTCCTCGCCGCCGAGGAGCAGCCGGAGCGTGCCGGACAGGACGTACATCCAGTCGTGGCCGTCGTGGACGGGCAGCGTTGCCGGCGGACGGCGCCGCGACGCCGGAATGTGCACCTTGTAGGTCTGCAACCGGTTGGTCGAACCGACATGGTTGAGCGGCCACATCGTCAGACCGTTGCGACGGATCGGCCGGGCGACGACCCGGGGGTCCGGCGCCGCCGGGCACGGTGAGCAGCTCGTCCGTACTGACGCCGAGCGCGTCGGCGAGCGAGGGCAGGTGGTCGAGCGCCAGCCGCCGCTGGCCCGACTCGAGCCGGCTCAACGTCGAGACGTCGAGGTGGGCGCGAGCCGCGACCTGACGCAACGTCAGCCCGTTGGCGAGGCGCAGCTCACGTAAGCGACGCCGGACGCGCTCTTCGGTGGTCTCGGTGGGCATCGACGTCTGCTTTGGTCTTGTTGCCATGATGGCAACAGAGTTTGCCACCACCGAGGGCACCCGTACCGTACGGGTCATGAACGAACGCTGGGAGTGCATCATCGTCGGTGGCGGAGCCGCCGGACTGTCGGCCGCCTTGGTCCTCGGACGAGCCCGCAGGCGAACCCTGCTCGTCGACGCCGGCGAGCAGAGCAACCGCCCCGCCCACGGCATCGGTGGGTTGCTCGGCCATGACGGCCGCCCGCCCGCCGAGCTGTACGCCTCCGGGCGCCGCGAGCTCGCCGCCTACCCCGCCGTCGAGGTACGCGACGGAGCGGTGACCGCGGCGTCATCGACCGAGGGCGGCTTCAGCCGTGACGTTGACCGACGGCTCGGTCGAGTTGGCCCGGCGCATGATCCTGGCGACGGGCATGGACTACCACCTCCCCGAACTGCCCGGTCTCGCCGAGCGATGGGGACGCTCGGTGTTCCACTGCCCGTTCTGCCACGGCTGGGAGGTTCGGGACCGGCCCCTCGGCGTGCTCGACCCCGACCCGGTGACCGGCGTGCACCGAGCCCTGCTGCTCACGGACTGGAGCGGCGACGTCACGTTGCTCACCAACGGTCCCGCCCGGCTCACCCAGGAAGACCGCGATCATCTCGTCGTCGCCGGCGTCACGGTCGACGAACGGCGCGTCGCCGAAGTCGACGGCCCGGGCGACGACCTGTCGACGATCCGGTTCGCCGACGGCACCGAGCGACCCTGCGGTGGCTTGCTCGTGCCCGCCGTGTTGCACCAGCGCGGCGACCTCGCCGCCGAGCTCGGCCTGCGGTTTGCGCCGCCGAACCCGATCGCCGCCGACGCCGTCGAAATCGGCCCGACCGGTGAGACGAGTGTCCCGGGCGTCTTCGTCGCCGGTGACGCCAGCGTCGGGATGCCGTCCGTCGCCAACGCCATCGCCGAAGGCTCCAACGCCGCCGCAGCCGTCGTGCGCAGCCTGCTCGTCGCTTGTTAGGGCATCGCCGTCGGTATGGGGGCGATGGATGCCGTCGAGATCCCGAGTCGTCGCCGGACGACGTTTCTGGCCATGGCGAGTGCGGCGGGGTCGCCGCGTAGGACGAAGTGGGCGTTGGCGGCGAGGATGATGCCGTTGAGCTCGAAGGTGAGCGCGTCGGGGTCCTCGTCGGCCGGGAGTTCGTCGTGCTCGATCGCGGTGACGCAGAACTGGCGGATCAGTGCCGTGAGTCGGCCCTGAAACGCCGCGATCTGTTCCTTGACCGGTCCCGGACGGGTACCCATCTCCAGGGTGGCGCCCGCGAAGAAGCACCCGCCTGGGAAGGCGCGCCGCATGAGGTGGTCGAAGAAGGCGTCGCACAGGGTGACGAGCTGGGCGAGTCCCGGCGCGGCGGCGAGTGCCGGGTCGATGACCTCGGCCTGGAAGATCCGTTCGGCTTCGTCCACGGTGGCGAGTTGGAGATCCTGCTTCGAGCCGAAATGGGCGTAGATGCCGCTCTTGCTCATGTCGAGGGCGCCGGCGAGGTTGCCGATCGAGAGGCCTTCGAGTCCGTCGCGGGTCGCGAGCGACACCGCTTCGCGCACGATCGCTTCGCGAGTGCGTTCTCCGTCGGCGCGTTGTCTCCGTTGTCCGGGCATCTTGACAAGATAGCACGATCGGTCGTACTGTGTCCAGATAGTACGACCGATCGTGCTATCTGGACCGCCGACCTGGGGGACTTGCACCGTGAAGACACATCTCGAGCAGAACCGAAGCGAAACATTCGACGCAACGAGCGCCGTCACGGTGGCTCACGCCGCCATGGTCGCGCCCCGGGGCGTGCGCATCGACGTGAACGAACTGTCCCGGCGGGTCCGGGTCCGCAACCAGGGTGAGCTGACGCTCCTCGACGACGTCTCGTTCACGATCACGGCCGGCGAGCTGGTCGCCATCGTCGGTCCCAGTGGCGCCGGCAAGACGACGCTGCTGGAGGCGATCGCCGGCATCGCCCCCGCGATCTCCGGTTCGGTGCGCTTCGACGGCGTCGACGTCTACGCCAACCCGGGCACATTCCGCAGCGTGCTCGGTTACGTGCCGCAGGACGACATCATCCATGCCGACCTGCCACTCGAACGCACGCTCCGCTACTCGGCGCGGCTGCGGCTCCCGTCGTCGGCACGCGTGGCCGAGGTCGACGATGCCGTCCGTGACGCGATCGGCGCCGTGGGGTTGACCGATCACGCCGACGTGCGGGTCGGCTCGCTGAGCGGCGGGCAGCGCAAGCGCGCCAGCATCGCCGTCGAGCTGCTCACCGATCCGCGTGTCTTCTTCCTGGACGAGCCGACGTCGGGCCTCGATCCGGTCACGAGCGCGGAGCTGATCACCCGTCTCCGCCAGCTCGCCGACCGGCGGGCGACGGTCGTGTTCACCACCCACTCGGTCGAGGACCTGGGTCGATGCGACCGCATCGTCTTCATGACGCGAGGTGGACGCGTGGGATTCGTCGGAAGCGTCGACGAGGCGCTCGAGCAGTTCGAGGTCAGCTCGGTCCCGGAGCTCTACCGACGCCTGGCCGATCTGGCCGGCACCACCGACACAACCGGCAGAGCCGCGACCGTGCCGGTGCCCGACGCCGATCCCCGGGACGTGATCAGTCGACCAGTGGCGAGCGGGCTCACGCAATGGGGTGTCCTCACACGGCGCACGTTGGAGACCTTCGTGCGCAACCGCTTGACCCTCGCGATCCTGGTCGGGTCACCGGCGATGGTCATCGGCATGTTCGCCATCCTGTTCCGGCCCGGCGCGTTCGACTTCGACGACCCGAGCCCGAGCTCGATGGTGATGATCGGCTTCTGGGTCGTCTTTGCCGCCTTCTTCTTCGGGCTGACCTACGGCTTGCTGCAGATCTGTACCGAGCGGACGATCCTGCGCCGCGAGCGGCTCGTCGGTTTGCGGCTCGGCGCGTATGTGGCGTCGAAGGTGACCGTCCTCGTCCCGTTCCTCCTCCTGGTCGTGGCGGCCCTGCTGGGTGTGCTGCGTCTGTTGGACCGCCTGCCCAGCCGTTCGTTTCCGACGTACGCCTCGATCGGCGTCGGCCTGCTGCTGTGCGCGGTCGCGGCCCTCGGCTTGGGACTGCTCACCTCCGCCTCCGTCGGAAATGTGGCGCAGGCGACGCTGGCCCTGCCGATGCTGTGCTTTCCCGCGGTGTTGTTCTCGGGTGCCATCCTCCCGGTGAACCTCATGGCGGGGCCGGGCGCCGCCCTCAGCCTGCTGATCCCATCGCGGTGGGCGTTCGAGGTGATCGGTCACGACCTCGGGGCGCGGCGGATCCTCGCCGACGGCGGTTCACCACTGGGGCCTCCGCTGCTCGCGTCGTACGGCGATGCGGGCACACACTCCACCGGCACCTACTGGCTCGTTCTCGCAACCTTCGCGGTCGTGTTCCTGGTCGCCACGTGGGGTGTCCTCGTGCGGACCACCGGGAGATCGATGCGTTGAGGACTCGTCAGCGCAGCTGAGGGTCGGTGAGGTCGAGGTACTCGGTCTCACCCATGCCGTCGAAGTCGCTCATGAGCTCCTTCATCTCGTCGGGGATCTCGGCCTGCTCGCCTTTGCGGGCCTCTTCCTCGGTGGTGAAGTAGGCGACGTCGATGCAGGAGCCGGGACCGGTCCAGATGCGCAGGCCGCCGAGGAGGTCGGGCCGCTGGTCGGCGAACGGCGCGAACGCGGCGTCCATCTTCTCCACCTGAGCGCGGTCGACACCGGTGGACTTCATCACCTGGACGAACCCGGCGTCATTGGAGCCGCCACCCATCCACTCGGTGACATCGCTCGACTCCGTGAACGTGGGCTCGCCGTCGTAGAGCTTCGCAAAGCCCTCGAACCACGCCGTCTGCTCGGGACGCTCGGCGTTGGCGCGGGCCGACGCCTCGTCCTCGAATCTGACGATGGCAACAGTGCGTCCGTCGGCGGTGACTCCCGCCGTGACACCGAGGTACCCGATCGCACCGGGTCGCACGTCGCGCTGCCAACGATCGCCCTGCTCGATGAACGCCGCTGGGTCGCTGGTCCTGCCTTCGATCACCTGCACGAACATGACTGCCTCCCTCTCGTCGGGTTCGACCAGTCTGCGCCCACCTGTCCGGCCGCGCAATGGCGTCCGCAGCAGGTCAGACACGGTCAGGCACGGGTCAGGCACGGACCGCCGAGACGACCGCTTCCGGCGCCTCGAACGGGATCAGGTGGCCGACGCCTGCCAGCTCGACATACGTCGACCCGCTGATCAGTTGGCTGAGTCGCATGCCGTTGCCGACAGGCGTCAACGGATCGTCTCTGCCGTGGATGACCGTGGTGGGTACCGAGAGTCGGTGCATCGAGTCGAGCGCGATGCCAGCTCGACACCGCTCGCATCTGCGCGAGCGTTCCTGCCCGGGGGGTGGAACGCGCACAGGCGAGATCGACGAGCTCACGCATCGCGTCCGGGCTCGCCTCCGCGAAACCTGGCCCGACGACCGTGCGCCACACCCGATCGACGTACTCGTGCAGCGGCTCACCGCGACGAGGCGACGACATCATGGTGTCGAGGACGGACTGCGGCGGAAGGATCCCAGCGGGCGCCGACGGCCGCGTGCCGCACAGCACGAGCCGCTCCACGAGACGTGGGTGGCGGAACGCGAGCTCCTGGGCGATGACGCCACCCATCGAGAATCCCACGATGGTCGCTGACCCTGCACCCACCGCACGCATCACGTCCGCAACGTCGTCGGCGAGCTGGGCGATGGTGAATGGCGCCGGCGCGGTGCGGGAGTAGCCCGACCCACGGTTGTCGATCCTGATGACGTCGAAAGTCTCGCCGAGTCGAGCGAGCAGGTCGGCGGGCCACATCAAGCCCGACGCAGTCCATCCGTTCACGAGCACCACGACCGGCCGGCCGCTGCTCTCGACGCTGTCGGGGCCGTGCCAGAAGACGACGGGAACACCCGCGCCTCGCACGGGACGACCCGGCGCGAGGCGCTGCCGTTCGCCCGCTTCCTCCTCCGCCCATCGTTGCTGTTTCGTGCGATGGCCGGTTCCGAATGTGACGGCACTGAAGTAGCGCTGCTGCTGATCGCGGAGGAGCGCTTCGTACCGGATCCCGGCGCGAAGGGCGGCGGCACCGAGCCGGTTACGGGTCAACGGTTCGGCGAGCGTCATCGCCCGTGCGCTCACCGGTTCCAGGATCGGATCGAACCCTCGCATCACTCTCATGCCGCGGCTCCGTCGATCGACTGCACCAGGTCGCGGCGGATGATCTTCCCGGTGGCGTTGCGAGGAAGCTCGTCGACGAAGACGACCTGGCGCGGCACCTTGTGGCGCGCCAAGTGGTCGCGCACGTGGGAGCGGACCTCTTCGATGCCGAGCGTGGCATCGTCGGCGGGCACGACGAACGCCGCCAACGCCTGACCGAACTCGGCGTCCGTCACGCCGACGACGGCGACGTCAGCGATCGCCGGGTGGTGACTGAGCAGTTCTTCGACCTCGATGGGGAACACGTTCTCGCCGCCGGACACGATCATGTCGTCTTCTCGACCCTCGACGAACAGCAGTCCGTCCTTGAAGTACCCGAGGTCACCCGATGAGAGAAGACCACGGATCTCCTCCTTCCCGCCCCCGGTCGTATAGCCCTCGAACCGCATCGAGCCGCCGACGAACACTCGGCCGACGGATCCTTCCGGCAGGGGCTCCCCGCGCTCGTCGAGGATCTCGACGCGCACACCGAACGCTCGGCGCCCGGCGGTGGCGGGCGCCGCGCGGATCTCCGACGGTGTCGCGACGGTCGCGATCGCCACCTCGGTCGAGCCGTAGATGTTGTAGAGGACGAGGCCGAAGCGATCGAGGACGCTCGCGGCCAGCTTGCTCCCGAGAGCCGAGCCGCTCGATGCGATGACACGGAGGTGAGGCGTGGGCGCCGACACGAGCACCTCCGGTGGGAGGGCGAGGATCCGCGACAGCATCGCGGGAACCACGACGAGGACTTCGGCCTGGTGGCTCGTGATGGCGCGCAGGGTGAGCTCGGCATCGAATCGTCGGGCGAGCACGTTGGTGGTGCAGCGGGCGAAACCGAGCAGCAGGTTGGTGAGCGCCCATCCGTGGAACAGGGGAGCCGCGATCACCTGCGTGTCGCCGACTCGGAACGGGATTCGCTCGAGCAGGGCCGCGACGCCGATGACCGCCGAGGGATCGTTACCCCGAGCCGCACCCTTCGGCCTTCCCGTCGTGCCCGACGTGAGGATGACCATCCGCCCCTGGGTGCGTCGTGGCTGGATCCGTTCCGGCGACCGGGACAGCTCGTCCAAGGCGGACTCGTCGAGCGCTCGCGCACCGCACGTCGAGACGAGGTCGGCGAACTCGTCGTCGTGGATGACGAACCCGATGTCCTCCTGCTCGACCACGTCAGCCAGCTGCGGACCGGCGAACCCGGTGTTGAGCAGGACGACGTCTGCCCCCGTCGCGGAGACGGCGACGAGGGATTCGACGAACCCGCGATGATTGCGACAGAGCAGGCCGACCCGGGCGTCGGCGTCGACACCTCGGGTGGCGAGGCCGCCGGCGATCAGCTGGACACGGCTCCACAGCTCGCGATACGTGGTGCTCCCGACGTCGTCGTGGACGGCCACCCGATCTGGATACCGCGCCGCCGCGGCTGCAACGACGCCGGCGAGCGTCGTCCCCCACGGCCTCATCGCGAGCATCGCCTTCGGCAACCGGTCCGGTCGCTCGAACGGCGTGAGGTTGCGCGCGCGCGACGATCGCCGCGGCGGCAAGCCGGCGAGCCATGGCCATCGCCCCACCCTACGGGCGTCAGACGCCGTCGCGACGGGTAGCCTCGCCGTCGAGGGATCGTGGCAGGATCATCGTCGCCGTTGTGGAAGCAGTTGTTCGACGCTGTCGAACAGCGCGTCGGGCCGTCGGTGAATGAGTTCGCGAAGAGCGATAACGCCGTTACTGTCGCTGCGCTCGCCCAACGCGGTCGCAGGGAGCTCGAACGGCGACTCGAACGCTCATCGCGGCGAACCTTGCACCTGTTCAACATGCCGGCCGGCAGCGACGTCAACCGGTTGCTCGAGCACATCACGCGGTTGGAGCGCGAGGTTCGCGAACTTCGCAACGATCTTGCCGACAGGGAGAACGCCGAGTACCTCGCGTCGCTCGCCTCGCGCGGCACCGCGACGCCTGCGAAGCTCAGGGCGACGGGGTCCTCTGCGAACACCACGAGGAAGCGGGCAACTGCTCGGCCGAAGGGAGGGCTGCATGCCGACGGTTCCAACACCGGCGGCACTGCTCGAGCGAGTTCGGCGTGACGTCGAGCGCAACTCCGTCCGCGCCCGCAACGGTCTGAGACACCTCGCGGGCGTCGGACGGCCCGTTGTGGGAGCTTCGGCGAAGGACGTCGTGTGGCGTCGCGACAAGGTCCAGCTGTACCGGTATCGCAGCGAGTGCCGCACCCTGTCTCCGCCGATCCTGCTCGTGATGAGCCTCGTCTCGAAGCCGTACGTCCTCGACTTGCGCCCCGACAACAGCTTCGTCGAGGCACTCATCGCACGGGGCTTCGACGTGTACATGCTCGACTGGGGTGTCCCGGACGCGACCGAAGCCGAGAACAGCTTCGAGACCTACTGCGACACGTACATCCCGCTCGCCTCCGCGTCGGCCATGCGCGCGAGCGGCATCGACGAGATCCACGTGTTCGGCTACTGCCTCGGTGGTGTCCTCGCGCTGATCTTCGCCGCCGGCCACCCCGAGATCCCGCTGCGCACACTCAGCCTGCTGGCGACGCCGATCGACTTCGCCGCGATGGGTGGGATGACCGCACTGCTACGCGACGGGCGTCTCGATGCGTCCGACCTGATCGACGAGACGGGCAACGTGCCCCCCGAGACCGTCCTGCGCGGCGTGACGTCGACTCGCGTCACGGGTGACATGGTCGCGTATGCGTCGCTGCTGGAGAACCTCGAGAACAGCGAGTACCTGGCGGCCCATCAGGCGATGCACGGCTGGGCGACCGATCACATCCCGTTCCCGGGCGCCTGCTTCCGTCAGATGGCGGAGTGGCTGATCCGCGACGACCGCTTGGCGCAGAACACACTGGTCACCGCGCGTGGCCCGCTCGATCTCTCGTCGATCGCCTGCCCGGTGATGAACGCGGTCGGCACCAAGGACCACATCGTCCCGATCGAGTCGAACCGGCCATTGCTCCCACTCGTCCCAGGGCTCGACGATCTTCAGTTCGAATCCGGTCATGTCGGTCTCATCGTCGGTGGCAAGGCCCACCGCGTGTCGATCCCGGCGATGGCCGAATGGCTCGAGGGGCACAGCGACACGCGATGACCGTCCCAGCCGACATCCAGATCGCCGAGTTGACGGCCGCCGACATCGACGACGTGTGGGAGTTCTTCCAAAACGTCCCGGAAGGGGACCGCACCTTCTTCAAAGAGCCCGTCAGTGAGCGCGACACGGTGCGCGGCTGGACCGAGGCGAACGGCGACCGCCGCTTCGTCGCCCGCGCCGCCGAACGCGTCGTCGGATACGTCGCCTTGATCCCTGGCGTCGGTTGGTCACGGCACGTCGCAGAGCTGCGGCTGGTGGTCGACCCCGGACTACGGCGGCAAGGGGTCGGGCAGCGTCTCGCCCGCCACGCGTTGCGTGTTGCGCTCGAGTCGGGCCTGACGAAGGTGACGGTCGAGGTGATCGCCGAACAGGAGTCGACCATCGCCCTGTTCACACGTCTCGGCTTCCGCGCCGAAGCCCTGCTCGAGGACCACGTCAAGGATCCGGCGGGTCGCTTCAGTGACCTCATCATCCTCACCAATCGCACCGACCTCGACTGGAGCGTGCTCGAGACGGTCGGACTCGACGAGCCCCTCGAGTCGTGAGTGTTGCCTCATGTGACGGCTACATTTGATCGTCCGGGGCGGGAGCACCGAAAAGCGGGTGCAGGGAGACGAGCGTGGCTGTCGGCGCCAAGAGAGACAACGGGGCGTGGGAACTACGTCGTAGTGAGATCGTCGACGAAGCGGCGCGGCTGTTCGCCGCCCGTGGTTACCACGCCACTGGCGTTGCCGAGCTCGGCGACGCAGTGGGCCTGGGTCGCGGCGCCCTCTACTACTACATCGAGTCGAAGGAGAACCTGCTCGCGCTCATCCACGACCGCGTCATCGCCGATGTCATCGCGGCTGGTGAGACCGCTGTGGCTCGCGAGGGAACGGCGTCGGAGCGATTGCGCTTCCTCGGGCGCGAGCTGATCCACATCATCGTGTCGTACCCCGATCACGTATGGGTGTTCCTCCACGAGTTCCGCAGCCTCCAGGGTGAAGCGATCGAGGAGTTCCGAAGCAGCCGCCGGACCTTCGAGCGAGTGATCGAGCAGATCCTGCGCGACGGCGTCGACGCCGGCGAGTTCGACGTGGGCAACGTCCGGCTGGCGTCGCTCGGCTGGCTCGGCCTCCACAACTACATCTACATCTGGTTCCACGAATCGGGCTCGTTCACTCCGGAGGAGGTCGCGGAGTGCTTCGGCGACCTGTTCCTGCGGGGGATCTCCGCCCGCTGACGGGTGACTAGCGGGAGCCGCGCACGACCTCTTCGCGAAGCTCGCGCTTGAGCACCTTCCCGGATGCGTTGCGCGGGAGCTCGGCGTCCCATTCGACGATCCGCGCCGGGACCTTGAAGTACGCCAGCCGGTCGCGCGCGAACCCGACCAGGACGCTCGCATCGACTGCGCCTGGCCTCGAGAGGCGCACCACGGCCACCACCTCCTCGCCCAGGCTGTCGTGCGGCGCGCCGACGACGGCCACGTCCTCGACGTCCGGATGCTCGAGCAGCGCGGCTTCGACCTCGGCGCAGTAGACGTTCTCGCCGCCGCGAATGACGACATCCTTCAGCCTGTCGACGACGTACACACGACCGTCGTCGTCCTGTCGCGCGAGGTCACCGGTGTGGAACCAACCATCGGTGAACGCTTCGGCCGTTGCCGCGGCGTTGTTCCAGTAGCGGGGGATGACCTTGGGTCCCCGCACCCACAGCTCGCCGACGTCGCCGGTCGTGCACATGCTTCCCTGGGTATCGACGACGCGGACGTCGACGACGGGGAATGGCCTGCCGACGCTGTCCGGATGGGCGAGGTACTCCGCTCCGCCGGCGGCGATGACGCCGGCCGTCGTCTCGGTCAAGCCGTACCCGTTGCCAGGCGCGACGCGGTCGCCGTACTGCGCTCCGACCCGGCGGACCAACGGTGCTGGGACGGAGGCGCCTCCGACCGCGAGCGAGACGAGCGACGCGCCCTTCAGCTCGGTGAGGCGTGCCGAGTCGAGCAGCTCGCGCAGAACGGTCGGCACGACGGCGGACATCGTGATGTTCTCGTCGACGATCAGGTTCACCGCGCGTTCCACGTCCCAGCGGTGCATGAACACCCACTTCGATCCCGATGGGACAGCGGCAGGTAGAGGTTGACGAGACCGGC
>CAVRNI010000001.1:0-33849 GCA_963722415.1 Ilumatobacteraceae bacterium | reverse complement strand
CTCATCCGACATGGGTTCCTCCGTCTTCTCAGTCAGTTCAACAAGCGAACGTACTCCACTCGTGAACGCCGTGTCGAGGTCTGGGATTGCGCCAATCCGAACCGCGACCGGCGACGAACAGTGTGAGCGGTCGATCCGCTGGGGGACCGCCGACCCGAGAGGAGATCATCTTGTCAACCTGGTCACGACGCGACCTGTTGCGCGTAACCGCCGGTGCTGCCGCTGTTGCGGTGCCGATGGGCGCCCTGAGTCGCCAAGCCGCCGCTGCACCTGCATCGGCCAATGCCGTCAACGCAGCCGAGGGCGCCAATGCCGCCCTCGACGCTTCCGCTGGCTCCTTCGCCGATGGCTTCGCCATGGGCGGCAACGAGCCGGTGATGTTCTGCGTCCATGACGCCAAACTCGGCGAGGTCTCGATCCTCCACGGCACCGATGAGGTCGTCGTCAAGGACCCGCAACTCGTCCGCCGCATCCTGCACGCCGCCTCGCGGCAGAGCCTGTGAGGGGGAACCATGTCGTCACACCGTGAGGCACCCGAGATCTCCAAGGATCCCGTCGCCGACAGCACCGACACCTACGCGTTCGTCAGCCCCGATCGTCCCGACACCGTCACGATCATCACCAACTACATCCCACTCGAGGATCCGGCGGGCGGGCCCAACTTCTTCGAGTTCGGCGACGACGTCCTGTACCGCATCAACATCGACAACGACGGCGACGGGCGGGCCGACATCACCTACGACTTCACGTTCAAGACGGTCGTCAAGAACCCCGACTCGTTCCTCTACAACACCGGACCGATCGGTTCGCTCGACAGCGCCAGCTTCAACCGCCCGCAGTTCTTCACCGTCACCGAGGACCGGCCCGGGAAGCGGACGAGGACGCTCGGCAAGAACCTGGCGTCGCCGCCGTGCAACATCGGCCTGCGGTCGACGCCGGCGTACGCCGACCTCGCCAACGCCGCGATCTACTCGCTCGAGGACGGCATCGTCGTGTTCGCCGGGCAGCGGCTCGACGGGTTCTACGTCGACCTCGGATCGATTTTCGACCTGGCGGCACTGCGGCCGTTCCAGAACCTCCACCTGATCCCGACCCCGGCGGCACCCGGCATCGACGCCCTGCGCGCCTTCAACGTGCACACGATCGCGATCCAGATCCCGATCAGCCGCCTCACTCGCAAGGGCAAGGTGCCGACCGATCCGTTGGGCTCCGACGCCGTGATCGGCGTGTGGGCGTCGGCGTACCGGCAGAAGGGCCGCTACCACGACGAGCACCGCAGTTGGTCGTCCGGCCCGTACCAGCAGGTGTCGCGGCTCGGCATGCCCGCTCTTCAACGAGGTCATCGTTCCGATGGGACGCAAGGACCGTTGGAACGCGCTGCCGCCGCACCGCGATTCCGACTTCGCCCAGTACGTCTCCCGGCCGGAGCTCGGGAAGCTGCTGCCGGTGTTGTATCCGGGCGTGTTCCCGAACCTGGCGACGCTGACGGAAGTCGATCGGGCTGACCTGCTGGCGATCCTGCTGACCGGCATCCCGGCCGGCCCGATCCCCGGGTTCCAGAACTTCACCGGCCCGACGTACGCCGACATGCTGCGCCTCAACGTGGCGATCCCGCCGACCGCGCCGGACACGGTGAACCTCAACGGCATCCTCGGCGGCGACCTCGCCGGCTTCCCGAACGGGCGGCGGGTGTTCGACAACATCGTCACCGTCGAGCTGCAGGCGATCGCGGGGGCGACCTATCCGCTCGTCGACAAGGACGTACGTGCCCGACGGCGCGGCGACGCTGATCAACGACGGCGTGTCGCCGCCCGGCAACGTCAGCTACCTCGACGTGTTCCCGTACCTCGACCACCCCGTCAGTGGCTACGACGTGCAGCCGTTGTCGGCCTGAGGTGCTGCCGTGCACACCCACGCCGACGGCACCCGTCATCACGACCATCACGACCACGACTCGCACGACGGTCATGACGGTCACGCACCGGTGGTTCACAGCGTGGTGAACCACACGGTGCACCACATGGTGCGCGGTGGTCCGCCGGTGCTCGACATCGGCGGTGAGATCGGGGCGATGGTGGTGCTCATGGATCCGGTGACCGCCGGGTCCGAGCTCCACCTGCGCTCCGAGCACGAGCCACCGATCGCCGTGCACACCGGCGTCTGGACACGGCCGCACGGTGCGGCGACGATCACGGCAGCCGTCTACCCCGAGCTGGTGGCCGGTCGCTACTGGGTGCTCGACGCGGCCGGCGCCGACGTGCGTCCGGTCGTGATCGAGGGCGGCGAGCTCACCGAGATCGACCTGCGGGCGTCGATCCAGTTGGTGGCGGAGACGGCACCGATCGGCTGAGCGCCGATCGCAGGTTGACGATCCGGGACGGGTGAACCGAAGCGGCCCCCACCCGTCCCGGATCGCCGTCGTTGCGGCAGACGCAGTTCACGCCGCGCAGTCCACGCTGCGGCGGGACGGCGGCGGTACGGTCGACGCCACGTGATCGACCACCCGAGCATCCGCCGCCCCCGCCTCGCCTCGATCGCGCTGGCGGCGATGTCGCTCGTGACCGTGTCGCTCGTGAGCGGCTGCGGCGACGACGACGAGCTGTCCCTCGATCAGGCAGCCGACGTCGACAACGATGCCGCCGCGGTCACGGAGCTGCACGGCGCGGCCGACGTCTCGTTCGGTGGGCAGACGGCGGCGGTCAGCGGAGTGACGTGCACCAACGAGAGTCGCTTCATCGTGTCACCGATCGTCGCCGAGACGTTCACGTTGACGGTCGACGGCGACCCGGCCGCCGACGAATGGTTCATCGTCGTCACCGAGCCCGGCGATCCGGCCATGGTGTGGAACGCGCTCGACCCGACCGTCGACCTCGACGGCGACGCGCTCGCCGGCAGTGCCCAGATGCACCGCGCCGACGATCCGACGGTCACCGCCGCGCTGGCCTTCGTCATCGACTGCTGACCTCTTTCCGGGTCGGTCCCGAGCGGACCTGACCGTCAGGTGAAGGGCTGGTCGCGTCGTTCAGGCTCCCGTCAGCATTCGAGGAGCACAGTGGACGATGTACCGCTCAACCCGATGCCGTGCACGATTGATGAGGGCACGATTGATGGAGGGCACGATTGATGGAGGACCCATGAAGCGCAAGACGATGATCGCCGCCGGAGCCGTCGTGGTTGCGGCCTTTGGCGGCGCCGCGACCGGCATCACGATCGCCGCCGCCGGCAACGACGACACCGACACCCCGATCAGCGGCGACGCCCTACAGCGCGCCAGCGCGGCCGCCCTCGCCGATACCGGCGAGGGCCGCGTGACCGAGACCGAGGTTGGCGACGAGGAGAGCCTGTACGAGATCGAGGTGACGCTCGACGACGGCAGCCAGGTCGACGTGCAGCTCGACGCGCAGTTCAAGGTGGTCAGCTCGAGCGCCGACGACGACAGCGGAGCCGACGACGACGGCGCCAACGACGACTGATCGAGCCCCACGTGCGAGTCACACGGCCCACTGCGTTCGCCGCGATCGTGGCGGCGCTCCTCCTCGCCGCGTGCGGTGACGATCCCGCCGGCAACGCGGCCACCGAGACCGCCGCCACCGAAGCGGGTTCCGCGGCGAGTGCGGCTGGCGAGTCGGCAGAGCCCGTCATCGACCCGGGTGACGGCGGCGACTACTCGCCGATGATCGATCCGGCCGACTTCAGCGACGTCGTCGACAACCCGTTCATGCCACTGTCGCCGGGTTCGCGCTGGGTCTACGAGGAGCGCAGCAGCGACGGTGAGGTCACCGGCGTCGTCGTCGAGGTGCTCGACGAGCGGCGCACCGTGATGGGCGTGTCGACGATCGTCGTCCACGACGTCGGCGTCGGTCGACGGCGAGGTCGTCGAAGACACGTACGACTGGTTCGCCCAGGACACCGCCGGCAACGTGTGGTACTTCGGTGAGGACACGACGTCCTTCGACGCTGACGGCACGTCCAGCACGAAGGGCGCCTGGGAGGCCGGTGTCGGCGGTGCCCTGCCCGGGATCGCGATGCCCGCCGAGCCGGCGGTGACAGGAAAGGGCTACCGCCAGGAGTACCTGCCTGGGACGGCCGAGGACATGGGCGAGGTGATCGCCGTGTCGGGCTCGGCGAGCACGCCGGTCGGCGACTTCGACGATGTGATCGTGACCCGCGACTGGACGCCCCTCGAGCCGGACGTGGTCGAGGAGAAGACCTACGCCCGCGGCGTCGGCGTCGTCTCCGAAACGACGAGCGACGGCGACACCGCGGTGCTCGTCGAGTTCACCGCCGGCAGCTGAAGCTCGACGTCAATCTGGCGGACGAGTCGGCGACCAGACGTGATGTCCGGACCGACGTGCCGGAGCCGTCGAACTCAACTCGACACGGCGCAGCCGTCGGGGCTGCCGTCCCAGAGGGCGGAGAACTCGACGTCGATCGTGAGCCGGAGAATGCCGGGTTCGACGCCGGTGATGTCGACGAAGCCGTCGCCGCTCTCGGCCAGGCAGCCGGCGGGACCGGTGAGCTTCCAGTGCGGGCTGGCGCGAACTGCGACGTGGAGCGTGCCGGGCTCGCTGACGCGGATCACGAGGTCCTCGAGGCCGTACTCGACGAGCGTGCCCGGTCCGGCGACGATCGGCCGCGGGTCGACCACCTCGTACACCGTCCAGTCGGTGAGGACCCGGTCGAGCTCGAGGAACGGGAGCCCCTCGGCGATCAGCGCCGCCTCGCCGACGCCGGCGTCGTCGAGCTCACTGTGGGGGAGCGCGACGTACGACACGGCCTCGCGGTGGAGCCACTCGCGGTACGAGGCGGCGTCGAGTGTGCCGTCGTAGAACAGCGGGTTGTACTCCATGTCGAGCTGGCGCCACCAGCCGCGGGCGATCGGGATCTCGGGCGCCACCTCGGCCACCTCCCAGTGACGCAGCGTCGGCACGATCTCGACGCGCACCGGGCCGTGCTCCTCGACGACGTCGTCCAACGCGGCGACGAGTGGCGCGTAGTACTCGGCCGTGCGGGTGGGGTCGGTCGGTGCGTCGACGACGGCGTCGATCGACGGGCTCCACTGCCAGTACAGGAGCGGCACGGCGAGCAGCAACAGGAGTTTGCGGCGGTCGACCGGGATGACGGCGGCGAGGATCGGCCCGGCGAAGAACATCGTCAGCCGGTTGATGTTCCCGCCCATCGGCGTCTGCACGACCATCGCCGCGACGGCCGCGACGATGTGAAGCGCCGCCGCGATGCGGAGCACACGGTGCTGCCGAGGGATGAACACGAGCAGCAGCACCGAGATGCCGATGCCGATGAGGAACGACTGGGCGTGGTACGGGAACCATCCGCCCGACGGGAACAGGCGCATCAGTACGACGTACGGCCCGAAGCACGCCACGCCGAGCCCGACGCCGCGCCACAGCCGGTCGGGGACGTCGTTCAGCGTCCAGGCCGCGAAGGCCAGCGCCAGGAACGCGCCGGCGACCGGGCTGCCGAGCATCGTCGCCGAGGCCAACGCCAGCGCCAGCGCGTAGTGCCCACGCCGCAGCGCGAGCAGCGCGCAGAGCCCGAGGGCGAGGCCCATCGCGAACGTGAGCCGCCCGATCAGCAGGTTGACGAGCGTGCCGACGCCGAACCACCACGACGCCAACTGCCGCCCGGGCAGCCCGACGAGCAGCCGGTCGAACGCCCAACTGGCGACGAGGGCGCTGACGATGCCGGTGACGCCGATGCCGACCACGGCGGCGACCGGTGCGAGGAGGATTCCGTAGCCGGCGACGTGGTGACCCGCGAACCACTGCAGGTTGAACACGCCACCGAGCTGTTCGGCGAACAGGGTGTGGTACACCTGGGCCGGGTAGTCGTTGCCGTCGAACGGCGCCACGACGACGATCACGGCGAGCACGCCGACGACCCACCAGACGGGGATCTCGGAATACTCGGATCGCCCTGTGGCGAGGCGTGAACTGCATGTCGTGTCCGATGTGAGGCGACGGGTGGATGTTGGCTGCTGTCTGGCACCCGTCCGGACTGTCGAACCGCAGTGGCCCCCAAAGTACCCGGAATCGGCTCTGATGTAACGGCGGATTCGGCGATCGTTGTCCGGCTTTCCCGATCCGGCATCCGACCACCCACAGGGTGGCGTGGATCTCTCGCTCGTCGAGCCGTGGGCGCTCCGTCACCATGGGCTGATCACCCGCACCGCGGCGATCGAGGCGGGCGTGTCGCGGGCGGCGTGGTACCGCGCCCTCGCATCGGTGCAACTCGAGATGGTGCAACCAGGTGTCGCCCGCCTGTGGGGCTCGCCCCGCACGCGCCAGCAGCGGATCGCGGCAGCCGTGCTGTCGATCGGTCGCGGGGCGGTCGCCTCGCACCGGTCGGCCGCGTTCTTGTGGGGCGTCGAGCGCCCCACCCACGATCCGGTCGATCTCGTGCTGGCCCGCAACCAACGCGTCCCCGAACTCGTCGGGGTCGAGATCCACCGTCCGACGGATCGGGCTGATCTGGTACCCGCGACCCGCGATGGGATCGTCGTGACCAACCCGTTGCGGATGTTGTGCGATCTCGCCGCCGTCGACCCCCGCGGCATGGTGGCTGCCGTCGAGCAGGTCGTGATCGCAGGGTTGGTCCTCCCGACCGGGTTGCGGGCGCTCGTCGAGCGCCACGCCCGACAGGGCCGCACCGGCATCGCCGCCCTGCGCAGCGCGGTGCTGGCCTGGCCGCTCGGCGACAAGCCGGCCGACAGCGTGCTCGAACCGGCGATGGCGAGGCTGCTCGCCGACCACGACCTCCCACCGGCCGAGTTCCACCCGATCATCGAGGGACTCGAGGTCGACTTCGTGATCGTCGGGACGCCCGTCGTCGTGGAATGCGACGGCTGGGAGTTCCATGTGACGTCGCGCGCCCAGTTCGCACGGGATCGAGAGCGCGACGCGACGCTCGCGGCGGCCGGCTATGTGGTCGTCCGGGTCACCTGGGAGCACGTCGTCCGGCGTGCCGGGGCGACGGCCCGCCGGATCGAAGCCGTGATCCGTCGTTGGTCACCTGGGGTGCTCGACGGTCCTTCGGTCTCGGTGCAGATGGTCCCGGAAACCGACACGAAACGCCGCCGTGATTCGGACGGGCGACGGTCGGCGTGAGCGGCGGAATTCGCGCTCGCGTCGCCGGGCTATTGTCGCAGGCGTCGCTTTGGGGGCGGCGGCGGGGCCATGACTGCACGAATGATCGGGCGTTCATGTTCACGACGACGACGGCACAACCGACTCGGTCGATCTCCCCGTTCGTGGCCGCGGGGACCGTCACCGCAGCCGCCGTGGTCGGCCTCGGCGCGGTGGTCATCGCCGTCCGGCTGGCGCCGATGTCGTTCGTCGTCGTCGCCGCCCTCCTCCCGCTGACCGCGGCGGCCATCGTCGACGCCGCCGAACGTCGCCTCCCGAACCGCCTCGTCCTGCTGTCGATCGTTCCGGTCGTGTTCGTCTGCGCGCTCGATCCGTTCATCGGTCGGCTCACCGCCGTCGGAGGTGTGGTGCTGGGCGCGCTGTTCCTGGCGGTTCCGCTCCTCGTGTTGCACCTGATCGCGCCCACGTCGATGGGATTCGGCGACGTGAAGGCGGCGGCCGCGCTCGGCGCCACGCTCGGACTGATTCGACCGGAGCTCGCGTTGTGGACGCTGTGCCTGGCTTCGGCCATCACCGCCGCGTGGGGGATCACACGACGGGCCCGACACGTCGCGCTGGGGCCGGGGCTCGTGGTGGCGGCATTCACGGTGCTCCTCGTGGGCGCCTCGGCAGGGATCGAGGTGAGCGCGTGGCACTGACCGAACCGCGGGTCGCGACACCGACGATCACCGCCGACCAACCGCAACACGGCTTTCGACCTGCATCGAGGCGGCGTGCTCGGGTGGCCGCCGGGGCGGCGCTGGTTGCAGTCGCGATCGGTGGCAACGTGCTCGTCTATTCGAGCCTGGACGACCGCGAGTCGGTCCTCCAGGTGGTCCGCGATGTCCCTGCCGGTGAGCAAGTGGTGCCGGAGGATGTCCGAGCGATCCAGGTCGACGCCGACGACACGCTCCGCACGGTCGGCGCCGACCATGTGTCGACGATCGTCGGGCAGTTCGCCAAGGTGCGCCTCGTCTCCGGCTCGCTCGTCGTCGCCGAGGCTCTGCAGCGCGCGCCCCTCATCAGCCCCGGTGCAGCCGTCGTCGCCATCCAGGTACCGGAGGGTGCGCTTCCGGTCGGGCTCCGCGAGCGCTCCCAGGTCCAGCTCGTGGTGCCGGCCAACGGCGATGACGCCGCGGCGACCGAACCCACCATCGTGAGCGGGCGCGTCGTCGGCCTGCCCACCGCACCAGCGACTGCGACCGGCACGCTCTCGCTGTCCGTCGAGGTTCCCGAGCAACTGGCGGCAACCGGTCGTCGCCAGCGACGACGTCCGGGTCGTGCTCGTCCAGCCCGGCGCCGACGACGCCTACTCCGACAACGCGGACACCGTCGAAGCAGGGGCTGAGGGCTCGTGAGCCTGGTCGCGATCGCCGGCGACCACGCCACGACGACGACGCTCGCGCTCGCCGCCGCGTGGCCGGTGAGCGACGACCTGCTCGTGATCGAGGCCGACCCTCGCGGCGGGTCGCTCGCGGCCTGGCTCGACATCCCGCTCACCCCGTCGTTGTCGGCGGTCGTGACGCGGGCGACCGGCGGCGAGTGGTCGGTGATCGAACGGCTGAGCCGTACGACACCGTCGGGTCTGCGCGTGATCCCCGCCCCCGTCCGCGCGGTCGAGGCCACGCGTGCCATCGCCGAGGCCGCAGATTCGATCTTCCCGACGCTCGCGTCGCTCGCCTCACCGGTCGTCGTCGCCGACACGGGGTGCTTCCCCGGACTCGGTGGCGCCGGAGCAAGTGGCGTCGCACCCGTCGTCGCGCAGTCGGCACTCACCGTCGTCGTGCACCGCCAGGCGCAGCAGTCGGCACGGGCCGCAGCCGTCCGGCTCGAGCGTCTCGCGGAGTCCTTCGAGCAGCTCGCAGCCGCAGGGGTCGAGACCACGCTCGCGGTGATCGGACGCACGCCGTTCGATCCCGGCGAGATCGCGGGCTTCGTCGGCAGCGGTGCGGTCGTCCCGCCCACCGTGTTCGAGCTCGCCGACGATCCGCTCGCCGCCGCCGTGCTCGCCGGGCGCAGCGGCGTCGCACCACGCCGGCTCCTGCGGCTCCCGCTCCTGCGCAGCGCGGCGACCCTCGCCGCGTACGTCTCGAATCGTCTCATTGCGCTCGCCGCGACCGACCGATGGAGCGTCGGCCGGTGACCCTCGCCGAGCGCTGGTTGGTCGCCGACACCGCCGAACTCGTGCCGCCTCTGATCGAACGCATCGCCAGCCGGCTGGTCGAGGCGATCGAGCTCGACGAACTGTCGCGCGCTGACGGTGCCGAACGGGGCCGCGCCTCGGTCTCGCTGGCGGCGGACGCTCGACGTCAGCAGTTGCTCGTCGGCGCGTGGCTCAGTGAGGAGCTGGCGACGATCAACCAGATCCGGCTCGCCGGCGGTGAGCGGCCGCTCGACCCGCTCAGTGACCGCTCGGTCCGTGCTCGCGTCGTCGCCGACCTCACCGGCGCCGGCCCGCTCGAGCCGTACATCAACGACGCTTCCGTCGAGGAGATCGACGTCAACTCGCACGAATCGACCTGGGTCACGTTCGTCGATGGTCGCAAGCTCGACGTCGGGACGCCTGTGGTCGTCGGCGGCCGAGCTGACGGCGTATCAGAAGCGCCTCGCCCGACGGATGACCCGCACCGGTGAGGGACGCCTCGACACGTCGTCGCCGATGTTGACGTTCCAGGCCGCCGATGGCTCGCGGGTCGTGATGGTGCTCGGGGGAGCGACCGAACACGGCATCTCCACCCACCCTCGGATCGCGATCCGTCGCTTCGTGGTGCGGCGGGTCGGGCTGCGCGGGTTGGCGGCGTTGGGCATGTTCCCCGAGGCAGTCGTGCCGCGACTGTCGGCGATGGTGCGGTGCGGATTCACGATCCTCGTGTCCGGCCCGCCAGGCGCCGGCAAGACCACACTCCTCACGGAGCTGCTGGGTGAGGTGTCGCCACGCGAGCGGATCATCACCGTCGAGAAGAACCTGCTCGAGCTGCACCTCGAAGACGATCCGCGCCATCCCGACGCGCCGACGCTGTTCACCCGCCACGCCAACGCCGAAGGGGAAGGCGAGATCACGACCCGCCAGCTCGTCGAGCTCACCAGGCGCCTCAATCCCGACCGAGTCGTCGTCGGCGAGCTCGTCGAGGACGAGGCGCTCGACATGCTCGACGTCGCCTCGATGTGCAAGCGCGGCTCGCTGGCGACCATCCACGCCCACGCCGCTGACATCGTGCTGCATCGCCTCGCCTACTACGTGTCGAAGTCGAACACCCGGCTCCCCGAGTTCGCGGTGTGGAGCCTGATCGCGCAAACAGTCGACTTCGTCGTCCACATCGACCTGATCCGCAACGAGATGGGCGACGATGCACCCGCCCGCCGCGTCACGTCGATCGTCGAGGTCGGTGGCCTCGGCGAAGCCGGAGGGGTGTCGACGACCGAAGTGTGGGGGATCGGCCGCGGCGGTGAGCTCGAGCAGTTCGCTCCGCTCTCGCCGCGACACCTGCAACGGCTGCGCCTCGCCGGCTACGACACCACACTGTTCGCGAGCACGGGGAGCTGGTGACGTGGCGGTCGCCGTGCTCGTCGTGTCGACGGCGCTCGCCGCCCTCGGGCTGCTGATCGCCTCCACGCCCGATGTGATCGTCACGCGGCCACATCGGTTGCACATGCAACGAGGTCGACGCAGCCAGCTGGCGATCTCGATCACAACGGCGACCGCCGTCCTGCTGGTGTCGGGCTGGATCGTGCCGGCTGTCGTCCTCGGCGTCGGCGCGTGGTGGGCCGCGGCCGGATGGCACCGACGTCAGCGGCACGGACAGGTCGAGATCGAGCGGATCGACGCACTGGCCTCCTGGATCGAGAACCTGCGCGACGTCCTGATCGCCGGCGACCAACCGATCGGGGCGATCGCGGCGACGGTCGGCACCTGCCCACCGGTCATCCGCCCGCACGTGCGCCGGTTGGTGGCCGGCCTCGGCCGGCAAGATCCCGACATCGTGTTCCGGCGCTTCGCCGACGACATCGACGATCCGATCGGCGACCTCGTCGCCACCGGGCTGATGATCGCCGTGCGCCGCGGCGCGCGGACGGTCGGCGTGCTGTCCGCGCTCGCCGAGCAGGCACGCCAGCAGGCCGACCGGCGGCGGCTGGTCGAGGCCGAGCGGGCACCCACCCGGCGCGAGGTGACGATGCTCACCGCGATCATGGCCGCACTCGTCGTGGCCCTGTTCGTGTTCGGGCGGAGCGACTACCTGCGGGCGTACGACGAGCCGAGCGGTCAGCTGTTCCTCGCCGTCGCCGTCGCGGCATACGCCGGACTGTTGGCCCGTGTTCAGCGCCTCGCTCGCTTCCCGCGCGCCGGTCGCTTCCTGACGCTCGAGCGAGGGTTGTCATGAACGCCTGTTGCCTTGCTGGTGCTTTCGGCGACATGTGGCGTGGGTGGGCTCGCGCTGTGCGTCGACGGCTGGCGGCAGCCTCGTCCGCCGCTCGCGCGGGTGATCGCCCACCTTCGCCGACCCGGTCCGACCGGCACCACCCTCGACCGCGACGCGATCACCGTGATGCGGCCCGTCCGCGCCGGTGGACGGCGACTCGCCGCCGTCGCACCCGGTCTCTTCCCCACCGCGGTCGAGTTGCGCCTCGTCCAACGGTCGCTCGACTCGCACATCAGCGCGCTCGCCTTGTCCGCCGTCGTGGGGGCGCTCGGACCAGTTGTCGTCCTCGGCGTGCTCCAGGCGGCGGGCGTCGTCTCGCTCGGCGTGTTCGTACCTGTCGCGCTGGCGCTCGCCGGCCTCGTCGCCGGACCACTCCTCATCGACAGCGCAGTGACCGAGCGCGCCCGCGACGTGCAGACCGATCTGCGGTTCCAGCTCTCGGCGTATCTCGATGTCGTCACGATGCTGCTCGCCGGCAACAGCGGGCACGAGGGCGCACTCGAACAGGCCGCGCGGGCCGGTGATGGGCGGCTGTTCGTCGAGCTCCGGCGTCGGATGCGAGAGGTCGGGGCGACGGGCAGGAGCCTCGTCGAGGCGTTGAGCGCGACCGCCGACGACCTCGGTCTCGTGGAGCTCCAGCAGGTCGCCGCCACGACCGCGTTGTCATCCGCCGAAGGCGCGCCGGTTGCACGCACGCTCGCCGCGAAGTGCTCGACGCTCCGGTCGACGCTGGCGACCGAACAGGAGTCAGAGGCGCGCCTGCGGACCAGCCGTCTCACGGCGCCGATCGTCGGCATGGCGCTGATCTTCATGGCGCTCGTCATCTACCCGGCGCTGAGCTTCTCGTGAACTGCTGTCGTTCTCATCCAGAGCTGGCCCCGCCAGACGTCACATCCAGAACCGCACATTCAGAAAGGCACCGACCATGAACGATGTCACGATCGTCGCGACCGGGGTGGTCCACGCCGTGTACGCGGTGTTGCACGGATCCATCGAACGTGTCCGACCGGAGTCCGTCACGTGGGGCAGCGCCCGCGATCGCGGCGCGGTGTCGTTGGAACAGGTGTTGTGGTTCGTCGCCGCCGGCGTCAGCGTCGCCGTGATCGCCGCGATCCTGTGGAACAAGATTCGCGACGAGGCCAACACACCCGTCCAGTCCCCATCGGCGCCGTAGGTTCCGGGTGTCGCCGCGCGGCACGATGCAGCGTCCGACATCACGGCGGATGCGCGGTGACGACGGCGCCGCGTCGTCGTTGACAGCGGTACTGCTGACACCGGTCTTCGTCGTGCTCGCGTTCGCCGCGTTCCAGGCCGCGATGTGGGGGCACGCGCGCACCGAAGCGCGGGTGATCGCCCGCGACACGGCGGCCCTCGTGGCCCGCGCCGGTGTTCCGCCGAGCGACGCTCGTGACTCGGCGTTGGCGATCCTCGCCGCCGACACCGATCTGCGCCGGCTCGACGTCGTCGTCGCCAACGACGGTCAACTCGTCACCGTGACGGTGTCGGGCGCGGCACCGGGGATCATCCGTGGCACCTCGACCGACGTCTCCGTCGTCGCCGCCGTACCGCTCGAAGGCTGGACACCGTGAGGCGCGTACCGTCGGCGGCTCACGATCGAGGTGCAGCGGAAGCGCTCGGCCTCGTCCTCGTCGCGCCGGTCGCAATCGGTCTGGCATTGCTCGTCGTGTTCCTGTCGCGCCAGGTCGACTCGCGTGCGCAGGTACGCACCGCTGCCGAGTCGGCCGCGCAGGCTGCCGCTCAGGAACGCTCGCCGGCGGCCGCGATCACGGCAGCCCAACAGGTGGTCGGTGCGATGCTCACCGACCCTGACACGTGCGCCTCGCCTTCGGCCCAGGTCGATGTCACGCGGTTCGGATCGGGCGGCCTCGTGGCGGTGACGGTGTCGTGCTCGGTGTCGGCCCGCGGCATCGAGATCGTCGCCCCACCTGACCCGCAGTCGACCAGTCGCCTGTTCTCGGTCACGGCAACGGCCACGATCGATCGCTTCCGGGCGACGGAGTCCGCGCCATGAGCCGAGGCCGTGGCGACCGTGGGTCGGCGATGGTCGCCGGCGTCGTGCTGATGTTCGCGTTCACGGCGGGCGCGATCATCTGGCTGGCACGGGACGTCGACCGTGCGGTCGTCGGATCGCGCCTCCGCCCAGTCGATCGCCTTCCAGGCCGCCCGATCCGGCGCCCAGCAGGTCGACATCGACGCCCTGCGGCGAGTGCCAGGTGGGACGATCGACATCGACCGCGAACTGGCCCGCGCCGCCGCCGAGGCGACCGCAGCGCGCTTGCTCGAGGCCTACGACCTCGACGGCCGGATCACCGCGATCGACGTGGTCGGTGACCGGGTCACGGTCGCTGTCGAGGTGAACACGGCGGGCCGAACCGTGACCGGAGCGGGATCGGCGCGGGCGCAGGGCGCGCCATGAGCGCCGAGTACGTGCTTCCACTTTGCGGACCTGGCCGCCCACAGGTCGTCGGAGGAGGTTGATCGGATGCACCCGGCCGGGACACGATCCGCGACTCGGTTGCTCGCGTCGCTCCTCGCCCTGGCCGCGGTCGTGCTCGCGCCGGTCGGCCTGGCCTGGGTCGCACGACGTCGCTTCGGCGGCACACCGCCGTGGACCGGGGTCGATCCGCCGTGGCACTGGGACACGACCGCGATCCGCGAGGCGTTGACCAACCGTCTCACCGAGTCGGTGATCGTCGACGTGATCGTCCGCGTCGCACTTGCCGCGATCTGGGTGGCGGTCGGCGTCATCCTCGTCACGATCGTGGCCGAGACCATCCACATGGTCCGTCACGGCGGGATGACGCTGCCGAGCATCCGCGGACTCGGCTGGTCGCAACGGGTCGCGCGTTTCGTGGCCGCCGGTCTGATCGTGGTCCTCCCGACCAGCCACGCGTCGCGCGCCGAGACGCACGCGCTGCCGGTTCGCGCCACGACAGCGAGTTCGGCGGTCGTCGCTCCGGCGCAGATCCCATCTGTGCCGGCGATGCCCGAACGAGTTCCCGCGGGCCCCGGCGGAATCACCTACACCGTGCAGGCGGGTGACTCCGTGTACGAGATCGCGCAGCGACTGGCCGGTGCTGATCGCGGTCAGACCGTCGCCGTGGCCGAGCAGATCCTCGATCTCAACCTTGGCGCCGTGATGGTCGATGGGCATCGGTTCACGAACGCTGCGTACATCGAGCCGGGCTGGGTCCTGGTGCTCCCGGCCGGCGTCGTCGCACCAGGGGTGGCGGACACCAGCCCAGCTCCCGGGACCGCCGACGTGCACGTTGTCGAACGGGGCGAGACGTTGTGGTCGATCGCCGGCGAGGAGATGGGTGCGCCGACTCGATGGCCCGAGATCTGGGAGCTCAACCGGGGCGAGGACATGGGCGATGGCTCGGTGCTCGTCGAGCCCGACCTGATCATGCCCGGATGGCGGCTCGAGCTTCCGACCTCGGATGCGACCGCCGTTGCCCCCGCGACCGTGCCACCGCTCGCCGCGCCACAGGTCGCCGCCGCACCCGTGGCGGTTCCTTCGGTGGCCCCGGCACCCGACGTGGTCACCGTCGACCGGATCGCACCTCCCGCACCACCACCGACGTTCGCCGTACCAACCGCGCCGGATGCGCCGGCGACCACGACCGAGCCGCCGCGCGCCCGCCG
The DNA here is from genome assembly GCA_963722415.1 of Ilumatobacteraceae bacterium. Taxonomy (GTDB): domain Bacteria; phylum Actinomycetota; class Acidimicrobiia; order Acidimicrobiales; family Ilumatobacteraceae; genus JALOLG01. The sequence continues at coordinate 18,623 of CAVRNI010000001.1, read as the reverse complement.
TGATCGCTTCGCCGCCAGCGGTCGGCGATCTCGGCACGATGACGGCAGTGATCGACGGCCGGCGGATGTTCGGCCTCGAACACGCGGCGATGCTGTCGGTGGGGGTGCTGACACTGGTGGGCGCGCACCGCCTCCGACGCCTCCGCACGGCTGGTCCACGGGCGCGGGTTCCGACGCCGACGCCACGATCGCTCGCCACGGAACGTGCGCTCCGCACGATCGGTGCCGACGAACGGCTGCTTCGCGTCGACATCGCGATCCGCGCCGCCGCCAGCCAGCTCAGCGACCGCGATCGGCGGATCCTGGCCGTGATGGTCGACGACCAGGGTGCCGTCGAGATCGTGCTGAGCGCTCCGTGCCCGACCGACGAGCCGTTCTCGTCGACCGGCGACCGCTGGCATCTCGCCGCGACGACGACCACCGAATCGCTGAGCCCGGCAGCGCGGCCGGTGGGCGCACCGTGTGTCGGACTCGTGCAACTCGGCGTCACGCCGGATTCCCGTGATCTCTATGTCGATCTCGAAGCGCTCACGGTCCTGGCCGTCGATGCCGCAGCCGACCGCGCCGATGCCGTCGTCGACCGCGATCGCCGCCACGCTCGGCACGTCCGTTCTCGCGGAAGTCGCCCAGCTGGTCGGCGTCGGGCTCGATCCGGCGACGTTCGTCGGTCATCGCCACCACGTCGGGTGTGATTCGTTCGACGCCGCGTTCGACCTCGCCACGTCACTTCTCGGGAGCACGGCCCTGGCGACGGAGTCGACGTTCGCGTTGCGTTCGCGGATGGTCGGCGGCGAGGCGTGGGAACCGGCGATCCTGCTCGTGGCGTCGGACTACGTGGGCGAAGTTGCCGACACGCTCCCGGCGCGTGGGGTGCCCGGGCTAGCGGTGGTGGTCGCCGGATCCCTCGACGCGGCGCGTCACACGCTGGTCGAGCGGGCGTCGACCTGGCGGCTCGAACCGATGGGGATCGACGTCATCCCCTTCGGCCTCGATGGCGACGAGCTGACCGCCATCACCGAGCTCGTCGAGCACGCCTCGGCCGGGCTCGACGTCCTCGACGATCGCGACGACGATCCGCGTGACACCGCGGACGGCGAAGCGACCGTCCCTGACTGGTCGTTGCTCGTCCGCCTCCTCGGACCGGTCGACGTCGTCGACGAGCAGGGCCACGCGGCGGTGTTCGAGCGGTCGAAGACGCGTGAGCTGATCGCCTGGCTCGCCACCCATCGCCAACGTTCGACGCGCACCCTTGCTCGCACCGCGCTGTGGGATCTCGACGTCCGCGACGCGACGTTCTCGAATGTCGTGTCCGAAGCACGCCGGGCGATGGCTCGCCTCGTCGAACCGGCACCCGGCGAGGAATGGCTGGGCCGGACGCTGACCGAGGAGCTCCCACTCCACGTCATGGTGCGCACCGACGCCGAGCTCGTCGAGCACCGCCTGGCGAAGGCGAGGCGCTGTCAGACCACCGACGCCATCGAGATGCTGCGCCCCGCAGTGGAGATGGTGCGCGGGATGCCGTTCGAGGGCACCAGCTACCTGTGGCCCGACGCCGAGGGCATCACGTCGAACCTCGTGCTGCTCGCCACGTCCGCGGCGGCCGAGCTCGCCCGACACCACCTCACGCTCGGGCAGATCGACGGCGTGTTCTGGGCGACCGGACAGGGCCTGCGGGTGTTGCCCGGACACGAGGACCTGATCGCGTTGCGGATGCGCGCCCATGCGTCGAACGGAGACCTGGCGGGCGTCCGCCACGAGTGGCAGTGCTACGAGCGGGTGATCGCCGCCGACCCGTGGAGCGACGGCGAACCGGCGTCGAAGCTCGTCGAGCTCCGCCACCAACTCCTGTCGCCCAAGCCGGCCCAACCCCCTGATCTGTCTGCGTGAGATGCCCCGGAGCGCGTTATGAAGCAGACAGTTCGGAGGGTCAGCCGGTGTGGGTGACCTCGACCTGCTTGGCGTGGCGACCCTCGCCGATCGTGAAGCGGGCGATGACGTGCACCGTCATGTCGTCGCCGCCGGGGAGCTCGCCGATCGCGACCGGCGTGCTCCACCCCGGCTCGGCCGTCACCTGACCGCCCTCGAGCGCGCCCTCCCATCGGGCCTCCTCGTGATCCCCGCCCGTGAACGCGATGGCGACGAACGTGCCGTCCGTCAGGTCGACCGCGATCGGATCGCCGCCGCGGTGAACGAGCTCGGCACCGTCGTCGGTGGCCTGGATCGCGATCGCCGCGGTTGGACGGTCGACGATCGCGTCGCACAGGTCGCGCAGCACCTGGTCGAGTCGCGCCCACCGGCCCGAAGGCGGCGCGCCGCTCTGGTAGTGGACCGACGTCGAGTCGATGTCGATCTGCACTGACGTCGCGCCGCGTCGAGGGGCCTGCGGATGGGCGGGCTCGGCCGCTTCGCAGGCGGCGACCGCGTCCGCCAGCCGGGCCGCCTCGTCGGCAGTCAGCGTGCCCCCGAAATGGCCGACCGCCGCGACGCCGGTGGTGCGGCGGGCGTGGAACTCGTCACCGTGCGCCGTCAGCCACTCCTCCTCGGGCACACCGGACCGGCCGCCGCCACTGCGGCAGTAGCTGATCGTCGGCCCGGCGGATCGGCCGCGCGCCTCATCCATGGCGACGACGGTAGTCGTGCCGCGAATCGACGGTTGCCGGCGCCTGGCCGCGAGCGAAGTGCGAGCGCGGATCAGGCGGCCGGTTGGTCGGGGCCGTCGGCGCGGATGCGCTCGACGTCGGCGATCGCGCCGCGCAGGTCGGCGAGCCATGTCTCGCTGTGCTTGTTGACGAGGCGCACGCACCACGCCAACGCGTCGGAGCGCGAACGCGCCACGCCGGCGCCGACGAGCGTGTCGAGCACGAGCCGCTCGGGTTGGCGCAGGCGCGTCATCACCGGTACGGCGAGGTGGGTGAACAGGACGGTGCGGTCACCGATGCGCAGGCCCCACGCGACCTTGCGGTCGAAGCGGTGCTCGGCCTCGCGGGCGATCGCCATCCGCTGCTCGCGGGTGTCTTCGCGGAAGCCCGAGATGCGACCCTCGATCGCCTCGGTCCGGCTGGCGTCGTCGACGTCGTCGGCGAGCTCCGGGGCGGCCGTGGTGAGGATCACGTGGATCTCCTCGCGATCGACGGTGACGGTCGGCGCACCGGCGGACGTCCAGGCGTCGGGCAGGCGCCCGGTGAACCATGCACTGATGGGAGCATCGTTGTCAGCTGGCATGTAATGATCATTACACGCTTGCACACCATCGTCAATCGCCGCGTCGACTCGTGACGGCGGCGGGCCTACCATCGGCTGCATGACCCGGCGCGCGCCGGACGAGCCCGGCCTGCCGCTCGCCTTCCACCCGCTGTCGAACGGCGAGTACGCGCCGTTGCCGCGCTCGGAATTGGTCACGGAGGCGATCCGGCGCACGCTCGAAGTCGCCGACACCAACGCCCGGCGGTTGGGGATGTCGCGGCGCGCGTTCCTGCGGTCGAGCTGCGGGATGGCGGCCACGTTGACGGCCCTCGCCGCATGCAGCAGCGAGGAGGCCGCCACGACGACCTCGCGGGCGCCGGCGCCGACGGGTCCCGGGTCCACCGCGTCGCGTGACACGCAGCCGGCCGGCACCCGGCCGAGCGACACGACGCTCGGCACCGGCGGCACGTTCTCGTTGCCGCCGGAGTCGACGATCGAGGAGGCGGCCGCCACCACCGTGCTCGCGGGGAGCGAGCTCGTCGTCGATGTCCAGACCCATCTCCTCGAATACGAGCCCGGCACCAACGAGGGTTGGGGGCTCGGCTTCCCGCAGGCGTCGTGCGGCGACGACCCGGCGGCCTGCATGGGGATCGACGCCTGGCTCGACCTCGTCCTCGGTGGCAGCGACACCGCCGTCGCCGTGCTGTCCGCGATCCCCGTCGTCGCCGACCCCGATCCGCTGTCGACGGAGGTGATGGAGCGCGCCCGCCGCCAGGTCGAACAACTCGGATGTGTCGGCCACGTCCTCATCCAGGGCCACGCCACACCGACCATCGGAGAGCTGCCGGCGGCGCTCGACGCGATGGCGGCCACCGCGGCCGAGTACGAGATCGCGGCGTGGAAGGCGTATACGCACGAAGGCCCGTCGTGGCGACTCGACGACGACATCGGCAACGCGTTCTGCGATCAGGTGCGTGCGCTCGGCCAGCGGATCATCTGCGTCCACAAGGGCCTCGGCCCGGCCGCGGCGTCGCCGGTCGATGTCGGCCCGGCGGCCGTCAACCATCCCGACCTGACGTTCTGCATCTACCACTCGGGTTTCGAGACCGCCGTCACCGAGGGCGAGTACCCGGGCGATGAGGCAGGAGCGCGCGCCGGCGGCGTCGACCGGCTGATCGCCTCGCTGCACGGCGCCGGGATCGGGGCGGGTGGCAACGTCTACGCCGAGCTCGGCTCGACGTGGTGGAACCTGATCCAGCGACCCGACGAGGCGGCTCACGTGCTGGGCAAGCTGCTCGTCGCCCTCGGCCCCGACAACATCCTGTGGGGGACCGACTCGATCTGGTACGGATCGCCGCAGGGGCAGATCGAGGCGTTCCGGGCGTTCGAGATCACACCCGAGTACCAGGAGCGCTTCGGCTACCCGGCGCTGACCGCCGACGTCAAGGCCCGCATCCTCGGCCTCAACGCCGCCCGCGTCTACGGCATCGACCCGGCGACGACGACGTGCGCGCTCTCGGCCGCCGACCGATCCGGTCTGCGCGCCGCGGCACCCGATCGCGTCCCGACCGGCCCGACCACGGCCGCCGGGGCGCGAGCCACGTTCGCCGCCGACCACCCCTGGTTCGCATAGCGCTCGATCGTCAAGCGTTCGTCTGCGCCGTCGCCGGGTCCGCCACACACAGCGACCATCCAACCGCGGAGGTCGCTCGCGTCGTACAGTGCCCGCCGACGCCGTGTTGGGAGCGGCGACGTTGGGGTTGGGGGGCGATCGTGCACGCTGGAGAGCGCGTCGGGGCACAGAACGACAGCCGCGGTGCGGCGTGGTTTGGTCACGCGCCGCGGTGGGTATGTCACCCAGGTGGGGGCCACGCGCCGACGGGGAATGTGAGTTCACGATGATCGGTCACACCTCGTCGACGGCGTCGATCTTCGACGTACCGAACGGCGGCGACCTCGTCGTCGCCCTCCTGTTCGCCGGCTCGACCATCGTCGCCATCGCGATGATCGTCGCCGTCCTGGGCGACAGCAAGTGCAGGGCCCGCGTCTCGTCGGCCGCCCGACTGGCCGCCGAGGACGCCGCCCGCCAGGTCAGCCCGGACCGGGCCATGCGAGCCGCGCAGCGCGCCGCGTCCGACACGCTGACTGGTCTCGATCGCTTCGGGCGGCCGTTGATCGTCGTCGACGTCTCGCGCTTCCAGACGGCGGGCCTCGTCGAGGTCACGGTCGCTTGCACGGTCTCGCCCCGGCCGATCGGTCCGATCGAGAGATCACAGCAGTTGCACCAAGCGACCGCCTCGGCATCGATCCAGCCCGGCCTCTCGCGCTGACGCGCTCGCGCCGTCGCCAGCCGTGCCCCGGCGCGACCCGGCCGCTTCCGTCAGTAGGTTGGACGCGCCTGAGGAGGTGACGACATGGCAGAGCTGTGGGGCGACGAGACCCGTAAGGCGGTGGCGAACTTCCCGGTGTCGGGAACGCCGATCCCCGCCCGTGTGATCCACTGGTTGGGCCGGATCAAGGCCGCCGCGGCGCGGGTGAACGCCGACCTCGGGCTGCTCGACAACGGGTTGGCGGAGGCGATCGCGAACGCCGCCGACGAGGTGGCGGCCGGCGACCACGACGGCCAGTTCCCCGTCGATGTGTTCCAGACGGGATCCGGGACGTCGTCGAACATGAACGCCAACGAGGTGATCGCGGCCATCGCCGGCGGCGGTGCGCACCCCAACGATCACGTCAACCTCGGCCAGAGCTCGAACGACGTCTTTCCGTCCGCCGTCCACCTCGCCGCCCTCGACGCGATCACCAACGATCTGCTGCCGAGCCTCGGCACGCTCGCATCGTCGCTGACGGCGAAGGCCGAGGAGTTCGCGCACGTCGTGAAGGCCGGACGCACGCACCTGATGGATGCCGTTCCGGTCACGCTCGGGCAGGAGTTCGGTGGCTACGCGGCGCAGATCCGCCAGGCCCACGCCCGCGTCAGCGATGCCGTCCCGCGCCTCGCGCAGATCCCGCTCGGCGGCACGGCAGTCGGCACCGGGCTCAACACCCACCCCGAGTTCGCGGCGCGGGTCCGCGCCCAGCTCACCGAAGCGACCGGTCTCGACATCCGCCCGCCCGCCGATGCGTTCGAGGCCCAGGCCAACCGCGACGGCCTCGTCGAGACGTCCGGCGCGCTCAAGGTCGTCGCCGTCTCGCTCACCAAGATCGCCAACGACCTGCGCTGGATGTCGAGCGGACCGCGCACCGGCCTCGGTGAGATCGTCCTGCCCGAGTTGCAGAAGGGCTCGTCGATCATGCCGGGCAAGGTCAACCCGGTGATTCCCGAGGTCGTGGCCCAGGTCGCCGCCCAGGTGATCGGCAACGACGTGGCGATCACCGTCGGCGGGATGCAGGGCAACTTCGAGCTCAACGTGATGGTGCCGATGCTGGCCCGCAACCTGCTGGAGTCGATCGACCTGTTGACGTCGGCGACGCGGTTGCTCGCCGAGCGCTGCGTCGATGGCATCGAGGCCGACATCGACGCCTGCGAGCGGCATGCCGAGAACACGCTCGCCACGGCGACGGCTCTCAATCCCTACATCGGCTACGACGCAGCTGCCGTCATCGTCAAAGAAGCAGCTGCCTCCGGGCGACCCCTGCGCGAGGTGGCCAAGGCGCACGGCGTCACCGACGAGGTTCTCGACGAGGCGCTCGACCTCCACCGCATGACCGGCAACTAGCTGTACTGGTCGAGGATCGTGCTCTCGGTGACCCGCTCGAGGGTCTCCTTCACGAGCTGGGCCGTGGCGAGGTCGACCCCGTCGACAGCCATCAGGTCGTCGATCGTGACCCGTTGCAACTTGGCCAGGCCTCCGAAGTGGTCGGTGATCGCGGCTGCCGTCTTGTGGGGCAGACGATGCACGCGGTGCAGCAGCCGCAGGCCCTTCGGCGCCAGCTCCTGTTCGAGATCACTGGAGTCGCCCTCGCGGTGCAACGTGGCGGCGGCGATCCGCAGATCGAGCACCTCGTCGTCGGTGAGCCGCGACATCTCCTCGAGCGTCTGCAGCACGTCGCCGCCCGTGGGCAGGTAGTCGGCCACGACGAGGTCGAGCTCGTCGTCGATCTCGCCGTACAGCTCGTCGAGTTGGAGCCTGAGCAACCGGGCGTCGACGCCGAGCTCGATGATCATCGTCTCGATCTCGTCGGCGATGCGGTGCACCATCTCGCCGCGCTGCACGACGAGGATCACGTCGCGCAGCGTCACGACGTCTTCGACCTCGACGGCCGTGAGGTTGGCGATCGCGTCGTCGAGGCGCATCTTGTAGCGCTCGAGCGTCTGGAGCGCCTGGTTGGCCCGGTCGAGCAGGCGACCGATCTCCTGCAGCTGATGCTTCGAACCGCCGGCGTAGACGTTGATGACGCCCATCTCCTCGCTGGCGCTGATGACCGGCACGTCGAGCGACCGGGCGACGCGCTCGGCGGTGCGGTGGCGGGTGCCCGTCTCGGTGGTGGGCACGGTCGGATCGGGGACGAGGTGGACGTTGGCCCTCGCGATGCGATCGCCGTCGGTCGAGATGATGATCGCGCCGTCCATCTTCGCCAGCTCCGACAGCCGTTGCGGGCTGTACGGCGCGTCGACGAGGAAGCCGCCCGAGCAGATCGCCAGCACGTCGCGCTCGTCCGACAACACGAGCAGCGCGCCCGCCTTGGCGCGCACGACGCGGTCGATGCCGTCGCGCAGTGGCGTGCCCGGCGCCACCCGAGCGAGCGCGTTGCGCATCTGCTCGTTGGCACCGCTGTACCGGACCGGCATGTCGGAAGACTACTGGCTGCGATCCTTTCCCGTCCGTGGCGGCATGGCGTCGCTGACCATTCCGGCCAGCGCCAGCGCCTCCGACAGCGTGGACGCGCGGATCATTCGAATGCCCTCGACACCGTTGGGCGTGTTGCCCGGCACGATGGCGCGGGCGAATCCGAGCCGCGCCGCCTCGGTCAACCGACGGCGCGTGTGGCCGACCTGGCGGAGCTCGCCACCGAGGCCGACCTCACCGAACACGGCCAGGTCGGCTGGCATCGGCTGGCCCGTGAGGGCGCTGACGACGGCCATGCACACCGCGAGGTCGAGCCCGGGCTCGACGAGCCGCACGCCACCGACCGTCGACACGTAGACGTCGGCGTTGCCGACCGGCTGGTGCGCCCGCTGCTGCAGGACCGCCAACAGCAACGCCAACCGCCCGCCGTCGATGCCCTGCGATGTGCGTCGCACGGGGACGTCGTACGGCGCGGCCGCGGTGAGCGCTTGCACCTCGACGACGATCGGGCGCTTGCCCTCCATCGTCGGGGCGACGGCTGATCCGGGCACGCCGGTGCGGCGGTCGGCGAGGAACAACGCGCTCGGGTCGGGCACACCCACCAGACCGCCGGAGGCCATCTCGAACAACCCGAGCTCGTCGGTTGGACCGAACCGATGCTTCGTGGCGCGCAGCAGCCGCAACGAGTGATGCCGGTCGCCCTCGAACGACAACACCGTGTCGACCACGTGCTCGAGGACGCGTGGCCCGGCGAGACCGCCGTCCTTGGTCACGTGACCGACCATGACGACGGGGATGGCGCGCCGCTTGGCCTCGACCACCAACCGGTGCGCGCACGCCCGCACCTGCACGACGCTTCCGGGTGGAGACCCGAGCACCGGATCGGCGACGGCCTGGATGCTGTCGACCACCACGAGGTCGGGGCGGATCTCGTCGATGGCGGCGACGATGTCGGGCACCGCGGTCGCCGCCAGCAACCACAGATCGGGGCGCACGGCGCCGAGCCGCTCGGCCCGCAGGCGCACCTGTTGCGCGCTCTCCTCGGCACTCACGTACAGCGTGGTCGCCGGCCACCACGCCAGCAGCTGCAGGAGCAACGTGCTCTTGCCGATGCCTGGCTCGCCGCCGAGCAGCGTGACCGACCCGGCGACGATGCCGCCGCCGAGCACCCGGTCGAGCTCGCCGATGCCCGTCGGTTGCGGCCGGCCGACCTGGGTGTCGACATCGCCGATCAGGACAGGTGCCGACGCCGCGAGTGACGACTCGGCGCTCGTCGTCTCGCAGGGCGCGGCGACTTCTTCGACCAGCGTGTTCCACGCGCCGCACCCCGAGCACTGACCGGCCCATTTCGGGTGCGGTGTGCCGCACTCATTGCACGCGTGGACGACCCTCGTCTTGGCCATGGCCTCGACGATGACAAGGGGGTGTGACGCGTCACGTCCGGCCCCGCTGAACGTGTCAACGGAGCCGGACGGCGACGCCCGCGCGTCTCAGGTGACCGTGAACTCGGCCTGCATACCCGCCGTGAAGTGCGGCGGACCGGACGGTTCCTCTTCGCTCTGCAGGGCCGTCATGTCCATCGTGCCGACGGGGATGAAGCACACCGCGCCGTAGCGACCGGGCGCCAGCTCGATCGTCTCGGTGTCGGTGCCACCCTGGGCACTGAACGTCACACCGGCGAACACGACCTTGCCCAGCGCCTCCTCCTCGGGGAGGGCGAGCAGTTCCTCGATCGTCTCGGTGACGTCGTCGTTGATCCGGAACAGCACCATCTCGTGGATCTCCTCACCTTCGTTGGTGAAGGCAAACGCGGTGCGACCGGCCGGGAGCGTGCTCGGCAGGTTCTGGAAGGCGTACTCGACGGCGGACACGTCGATCGTGTCGTACCCGCACGATTCGGCGACGTAGACGTCGATCGATTCGTCAGCCGCCATGTACTCGGGATCCGACGACGTGTCGTCGCCGGACTCGAGACCTTCGCGGACGAGGCCGACCAATGTCTCGACCTCCGACGCGATCTCGTCGGGCGCCGTCTCCAACGCGGCGTCGAGCTTGGGCTCGAGCTCGGTCGCGAACTCTTCGGTGGCCGCCGCGATCTCTTCGGGCGTCGCCGTCTCGAAGTCGACATCCGGGCCCTGCATCGCGGTGCCTTCGGCGTCGAGCGCGGCGTCGCAGAACGCTGCTGCGTCGGCCTCGGTCGACGCAGCCGTCGTCTCGGGTGCGCCGGTCGTCTCGGGTGCGTCGGTCGACTCGGTCGACGTCGGTGTCCGCCGGCGCGTCGGTGTCGACGGGCGCCTGCGTTCCATCCGGCGTCGTCGCGACCGGGACGTCGGTCTCGGCCGAGGTGTCGACGGTCGCATCGTCGTCGTCGCCGCATCCGGCGGCGACGAGCGCCAACGTCAACCCCATCGCGGCGATCGCCCTGACATGGGCTCGCCGGGCGTGTCGTGTCGGTGTCATGTGGGTCCTCTCCCTGCCTCGAGAGCTCCCGCGAGCGCGCGTCCGGGGGGCGGACGGGTCGGGAGCCGCCACGGAGGCTAAGGGTGCGTGTTTGGCCCCATGTAGCCACTTCGGGTGATTCGCGTCACGGGTTCGATGCGCCGCGACGCGACGTCGCCGGCCCGCCGCTGCCCGTGGCTAGGTCACGTTGAACGTGGCCTGCATGCCCTCGGTGAAGTGCGGCGGACCGAGCGGTTCGGCGTTGCCGTCGGGCGACTCGACCTCGGTGGTGCCGACGGGGACGAAGCACAGCGCCACGTACCTGCCGGCTCTCAGCTCGAGCGTCTCGACGTCGGTCTCGCCCTGGGCGCCGAACGTCGAGCCGGCGAACTCGACCTTGGCGAGCGCCTCCTCCTCGGGGAGCTCCAGCAACTCGTCGACGGTCTCGGTGACGTCGTCGTTGATCCGGAACACCACCATCTCGTGGATCTCGGCACCGTCGTTCGTGAACTCGAACGTCGCTCGCCCGGCGCGCATCGAGCTCGGGAGTCCTTCGAACGCGTACTCCACCGCTGACACGTTGAACGTGGCGTACCCGCACGAGTCGGCGATGAACACGTCGACCCGTTCGTCGGCCGCCCGGTAGGTGGCGTTCGACGCGAGGTCATCACCCGACGCGAGGCTCGAGCGGATCAGGGCGACCACCGTCTCGACGTCGGAGGCGATGGCGGCGGGGGCAGTTGCGGCCGCCTCGGCGAGCAACGGTTCGAGCGCCGCGTTGTGGGCTTCCACGGCGGCGGCGATCTGCTCCGATGTGGAGTTCCCGAAGTCGATGTCCGGACCCCGGTCGAACGTCGTCTCCGCCGTCACGTAGGCGGCGCAGAACGCCGCGACGCCGGGGTCGACCGGTGTCCGGATCGGTCGTCGGTGGCTGGGTTGTGCTCGTTGGCTGGGTGGTGGTGGGCGACTGGGTGCTCGTCGGTGCTTGCGAGCCGACGGTGGTCGTCGTTGTCGCCGAGCCACCCGATGCCACCGTGCCGTTCGGTGGCTGGCTGTCGGTGGTGTCCGAGGGATCGGTCGCGTCCGAAGCCGGGACGGACTCCGACGTGTCAGAAGGGTCGGACGTGTCAGAAGCATCGGACGTGTCAGAGGTGTCGGACGTGTCGGACGTGTCGCCGACGTCAGAGGCGTCGCCGGCGTCGGAGGCGTCAGACGACGGGGTGCCATCCGCGTCGGTCGCGTCGGGCGCTTCGTCGGCCTCACGGCTGTAGCCGTCGTTGCCGTCGTCGCGGCATCCGGAAGCGAGGATCGTGAGCGCGACGGCCATGACCCCGATCGTCGTGGCATGCCAGCGACGGTGGTTCCGGTGACGTCTCATGTGATCCTTCCGAGAGCGTGGCACGGCTGTTTGCCGAAGGGTCGGCAGGGTACCGGTGCCTCCCGTGCGTCTACACCTGTTGACGTCTACGACTAGAGTCATCACTGATGTGTCCCATGGTCAACACCGACGATCTCTGCGACTCGCATGAAGTGGCCCAGCTGCTCGGGCTGTCGCACCCCAACAGCGTCTTCGGCTACCTCCGACGCTACAGCGACCTGCCGCGTCCGGTCGTTCGCCTCGGACGCGGGCGCGCCGCGCTCTGGCTGCGGCCCGAGATCGTGGCCTGGCGCGAGTTGCGTCCCCGCCGGTCGGCGCGATGAGCCGGCTGCGCGCCAACGAACCGTGCTGGTGCGGCAGCCGGTCGAAGCTCAAGCGTTGCCACGGCGACCATGAGCGCTATCGCCGGCACGCCGTTCGACCGGGCGCGGTCGGGCCGATGCGGACGGTCGACGCCTCGATCCCGCGCCCGCCCTACGTCGGGACCGGCCGGCGCTCGCCACCCTCGGGCTACCAGATCATCGACGGCGACGCGCTCGTGCGTCTGCGCAGGGCCTGCCGAGTGGCGGCCGAGGTGCTGGAGGAGGCCGGCGCGGCAGTGGCGCCCGGCATCACCACCGACGAGCTCGACGCGATCGCCCACGCCGCGTACCTGGCACGCGGCGCGTACCCGAGCACGCTGGGCTACGGCACGTACACGAAGTCGGTGTGCACATCGGTGAACGAGATCGTGTGCCACGGGATTCCCGACGACCGTCCGCTGTGTGACGGCGACATCGTCAACATCGACGTGACCGCCTACGTCGACGGCATGCACGGCGACACGTCGGCGACGTTCGCGGTCGGCGGCTTCGATGCCCTCGACGAGCCCACCCGCGCGCTCGTCGACAGCACCCGTGAGGCGACGCTGGCCGGCATCGCTGCTGTCGCCCCGGGACGTCGCCTGCGCGACATCGGGCGGGCCGTCGAATCGTTCGCTTCTTCGCGCGGCTACGGCGTGGTGCGCGACTACGGCGGGCACGGAATCGGTGAGATCTTCCACGCGCCGCCGCACGTGTCGCACGTCGACGTTCGCAGCGATCCGATGACGCTCGTGCCGGGCCTGTGCTTCACGGTCGAGCCGATGCTCACCGCCGGCGCGCACACGCACCACGAGTGGGACGACGGCTGGACCGTGGCGACCGACGACGGTCTTCCGTGCGCTCAATTCGAACACACCGTGATCGTCACCGACGACGGCGTGGAGGTGCTGACCGTCACTGCTCGTGGGGGCTGAGTCACCCATCGTTGGCCTAACGTTGTTATTTGCTCGCGGCTGCATTTTGCCTGCGTGGGCGTGCTAGAACCCTCCTCCGACGGGTTCCGGTAGTCAGCCCTGGAGGAAGTCCGATGACAAGCAAGTCCCCTTTGTGGGAAGGCGTTCACCATGTCGCGCTCGTGACCGACGGACATGGATGCGACGATGCGTTTCTGGCACGAGGTCCTGGCCGCCGAGATCGTCGCGACCGTCTCGACCGACGCGTACCGCGCGTACTTCTTCCGCGTCGGCGAGACCCAGACGGTCGCGTTCATGGAGTACTACGACGTCGAACACGAGCGGTATGCCAAGCCGGTCGGCGTCGCCTACCCGCTCGCATCGCAGTTCGACCATCTGGCGTTGAACCTCGACGGCGAGGCCGCCCTCGGCGCGCTGCGCACACGGCTCCAACGGTACGGCTGCGACGTCTCCGACATCGTCGACCGTGGCATCCTCCGCTCGATCTTCTTCACCGACCCGACGGGCATCGCCCTCGAGGCGTCGTGTTGGACGATCGACCTCGACAACGGCAGCTTCGACGACACCGATCGATTCCAGGATCCCGATCCCGTGCCGGCGCTCGTCGAGTTGCAGTCGACCGGCACGATCGCGACGACACCTCGGACTTCGCGCGTCGAGGATGTCACGCGCGAGCCGAGCGCCTCCCGGCTCTGATCGCCACGCGGCGCGGACGCCGCCGCCACAACTGATTGCGGACGACACTGGACAGGCTCTCGGGCCTGGATCAGACTCTCGGGGTCCAGTCGCGACGGCGGATCTGAGGGGGTTGTCATGCTGGGACGGTCCGGGCGCACCCGTGCGCTCACACTCGTCATGGGGCTCGTGGCGACCGCCACGATCGCAGGGGTCGCGGGCGTCGCGTCGGGCACCGTCTCGGCCGACGGACCGAACTCCGGCACGCCGTGGATCGTCACCGTCGGTGACTCGGCGATCTCCGGTGAGGCCGGCCGCTGGGCCGGCAACACCAACCAGTCGTCGAGCAAGGTCGACGCGGGTGGCGCCGACGCCTACTTCGACAACGCCACGCGCACGGCCGAGCAGATTCCCGGCTGCCACCGCTCCGAGGCGGCCGAGGCGCACATCTTCGGTGGTGCCAACTCGCTGAACCTCGCCTGTTCGGGCGCGCGCACGTACACGCAGGCGGGCAGCACCTTCAAGCCGGGCCTCGACTTCTACAACGGTGCCGGCGGCAAGGGTCAGGCGCTGATGCTCCAAGAGTTCGCCGCGACGCACAACGTCGAGGCCGTGACGGTGCTGATCGGCGCCAACAACTTCGGCTTCGCCGACATCGTGCAACAGTGCGTGACGAACTGGCTGACGTCACCGTCGTGGTGGAAGAACTACTGCTACGACGACTCGGGCATCTCGAGCCGGTTCACCGCGAGCGCGGTCGCGGCGCGCACCAATGAGGTCGCCGGCGCGATCCTCAACGTGGCGGCGGCGATGACGGCTGCCGGCTATGGGTCCGGCGACTACAAGATCATCGTCCAGACCTACTCCTCGCCGCTGCCGCGCGGCGGCCAGATCCGGTACGCGGAGAGCGGATGGACACGGCAGTCGGTCGGCGGGTGTGGCGTCTGGAACCGTGATGCCGATTGGGCCAACGACACCGCCGTCGTGAAGATGAATCAGGCGCTGACCCAGGGTGCGGCGCAGACCGGCCTCACGAACATCGTGTTCCTCGACAACGTCGCCGCCCTCGACGGACGCCGCCTGTGCGAGTCGGGCGTCGGCCTGCTCGAGGAGAAGGGTGTCGCGACCTGGCAGAGCGCCGGCGCCGTCGACAAGACCGAGTGGGTGAGCCAGATCCGAACCGTGACGACGATCTTCGGTCCGTACCAGCTGCAAGAGGGCATCCACCCGAGCTACTGGGGTGAGCTGGCGTTGCGGAACTGCCTCCGGCTCGCCTACAACGGCGGCGCCGTCCGCGGTGGGCGTTGCGTGCGCCAAGCCAACGGCCTCGTCGGCGGCGAACCGATCATGCAACTGATCTAGCGCCGCGTTGGGCTGGTTCAGCTTGGGAGGCTCGCAAGGCACTCCTCGAGGCCAGATCCGGCCGGACCGCTGCGTCATGCCTTGGCGCACTTCGTGGTACTCGACGTCCAGCTCGGCGAGGCGAGTGGTATCGCCGGCGGTGGCCGCCTCCGCCGAGTCTTCGGCGATGCGGCGGAGGCGGGAGAGCTTGTTGCGGAAGTCCTGGTACGTCCGTCATGTCCGTCGACGGCGGCGCGTCGAGTGCCGTCAGCTCCTCATAGGTTTGCGCCAGGATCGGCGGCCGCGGCGGTGTTCTCCGTGGCGACCTGATCGAGCGCCCCCTCGGCTGGCACGGCCAGCTCCCCGAGCTCGGGACCCCGGGTGGCACAGATCGCAGCCGACGGCGGCGGCGTAGGCCTCGCGACTCGTCAGCACGGTCTGCACGTACTCCTGTGTGCGCTGCTCCCAGAGCTGGAGCGCCTCGGCGGTGAACTGCCTGTCTCCCTGGGAATCGTCGGTGTACATGACCAGGACGTCGTCGGGATGTTCGGCCTTGATCCAGTCGTTGAAGGGCAACAACATCTCGTTGACCCACCGGTCAGATCCGGACTGACTCGATGCAGAGACGATCTCGCCGTCGCGAACGGTGAGATCCCACCAGTTGTCGCCGTATGGGTCGATCCCGAGGGCGTCGGAGCCCAACTGGTGGAAGTCGAAACCGCAGCGCAGGGTGATGCCGGCTTCAGGGTCATCGTCGAGTAGTTCGCAGTCGCTGACCATCATCTTGTAATCCCGTCGCCACGTTCCAGGCGAGATCCCCTCGGAACACCGCCACCGACCCCCACAATGCTGCGATGGCACTCTCGGTGATGTAGGTGAGGGCTTGGTCGGCGTCGTTGGCGGCGTAGGTGTCGAGGAAGCCGCGAGCGATCTCCTCGGCGGCGGTTGCGTCGTCGGGGACGTCGGGGGCGACGGTGGTGTCGGCGGGGACCGGGGGTTCGCTGTCCTCGCGAGCAGCGAGCATCACAGCTCCGACGACGATGGCCACGACGGCCGCGGCGGCGACGGCGACGATCGGCCAGCGGTGACGGCCCTCGGGTTGCGTCGGGGCGGGTTCGATGTCGATGAGTGTCACGGTCGTACTCCTTGTGCGTAGCGCGGCGAGGTAATCGGTGCCGTCGACGGCGGGGGCGTCAGCGCGACCGCGGTCAGGGTCGGCCCGTCGGAGCAGGCGCATCACTTCGTCTTCGGTGGTCACTGAGCACCTCCCAACGGAGCAACGGTGGAGGAAGGGCGAGACAACAGCACGTCGTACTCACGGGCCAGGTGGCGACGGGCGCGATGCAACCGTTGCCTGGCCGCATCAGGTTCAATCTCCAGCACGGCGGCGATGCTCACCGCCGACAGCTGCTCCCAAGCGTCGAGGCGCAGCACCTCGGCGTCGGTTGCGTTGAGTCGAGCGAGCGCAGCGAGCACGCGCCGCAAGTCGACATCGTCACGTCCGCTGTCGTCCGCGCCCACGACAGGCCGTGTCTCGGCGGATTGCAGTCGTGACCGGAGACGGCTGCGGCGCGTGACACTGCGCCACTGGTGCCCGATCACCCGGTACGCAACGCCGTACAGCCAGACGAGCGCGGCATCGCCTTCCGGCACCTCGTCGAAGCGGCGCCACATCGTCAGGAACACCTCGGCGACCACGTCGTCGCCGGCCTCGGAAAGCACACGGCGATTGCAGTAGGCACGGATCGGGCTGTAGAAGCGCGCGTACAGCTGGGCGAACCGTGCCTCAGCTGCGCACGATCCCTCCCCCATGGTGCTTCCGTCCACGCCCATGCCCCTTCATTGCCCAGCACGACGTTCGGTGTGACACCCAGACTCGCACGTCCAGTCGGCCGGTCCCTGGCGTGGAGTGGATGGTCAGAGCGCTAGATGGAGTCGGAGTGCCTCGTCGAGTGCGGCTTGCAGCTCGGCGGTCATTGATCCGATTCGTGGGCCGATGCGCTCAACGGCGATCGATCGGACCTGCTCCGCTTGCGCCTTCGAGTCTGCGGCCAACCCGGTGTCCCGCGCGACGAGCAGCACTTGAAACGGATAGACGCGCTCAATATTCGATGTGACGGGCACGACTGTGACGACCCCGCGTCCGAGTCGTTGTGCGGTGCTGTTCGCGCCGTCGTTACTGACAATGATCCCCGGTCGTTGCTTGTTGGCCCCAGCGCCTCGCACTGGCTCGAGATCGACGAGGCGGATGTCGCCGCGTCGCATCAGGACTGGCCGTCGCCGGAGGTGGCGTCCCAGAGAGTGCTGTCGTCGCTGGCCTCCCATGTGGACCAAGCGTCCTCGTAGGCGGCGCCGAGTTCGGATGCGCGCAGCAGTCGTACCGCTTTGTGAACGACGGCCGAGCGAGAGGCGAAGCCTGCGCGATCGGCATAGGAGTCGAGGAAGTCGACGTCATCGTCGGGCAAGCTGACACTCACTTTCATACCAGGATGCTACCTGTCGTCCTACTTCGGTAGCAACCACCTCCGTCGCGTCCGGACTCCCGCTCGGTACGCGGCGGTGACAGGACACCCTGCGCGAGTTGACAGGGCTTCCTGTCAATCCGGCCGACACGGTGGGCCATATCGGGCCGCAGCGCGCTCGCTCTGATGACCGATCAAACACGAACACGGCGGTGCCGGGCGCGCTTGCGCCGTGCGCCCAGCACGAACGCGATGAACGCGACCGAGAGCACGATCCACACGATCAGGGCGACCATCGCCGCCGTCGCGAGCGGCCCCGCCCACGAGCCGCCCTCGGCCGGTCGCTGCACGGTCTGGGTGGTGACGCTGACCGACGACCCGTCGAGGGGTGCCGTCCACTGGAACACGTCGGGGTCGACCTCGGTGCCCGTGGTGGACACCAGCTCGCCGGGCAGCGAGACGCGGAACGTGACCGACATCGACTCGGCCGGCGTCGTCGCGCTCGCCGCGAACTCGTCGTTGAACGGCAGCCCACCGACGGCCTCGACGAGATCGGCGTCGGCGAAGGACTCGAACCCGTTCGGCAGTGTGAGCACGCCATCGATCGCGTTCGACGTCTGTTCGTCGACGGTGGTCCGGGCGGCGGCCATCGCGGTGAACGGTGGACCGATGCTGTTGAGCACGTTCGCCAGCTCCTGCGGCGATGCCACCGTGTGCGACAGCGTGATCTCGACATCGCCGGTGTCGGTGGTGGTCGGACCGTCGATCGTCCATCCGGCCGCGATCGCATCGTCGAAACGCAGATCCTCGACGAGCCCGGGGACCTTGCCCGCCAGTTCGGCGTCGGCCACGGCGTGCACCGTGACCGTGCCGGTCCCGTCAGGCGCGATGGCCACGTCGACCTCGACGTCGAGACGGCACGCCGTGAGCGCGAGCGCGCTGATCACGATGAGGAGCACACGGCGGGTCACGACGCCTTATTGTCGCACGGCGATCCCCGGCGTCGTTGGACGCCCGGGTTCGCCCGACGTCAGTCGTTGGCGACTGGCGGGGGGAGCTCTTCGCCGATGGGCGGATCG